>DYHH01000004.1 GCA_020724265.1 Melioribacter roseus
AGAGTGGCTCAATTGGCAGAGCAGCGGTCTCCAAAACCGCAGGTTGGGGGTTCGAGTCCCTCCTCTCGTGCAACGAGCTAAAGTGAAATCATTATGAAAGAAAAAATTATCAATTTTGTAAATGACGTCGTCAAGGAAATGAAAAAAGTTACCTGGCCGACAAAAGATGAATTAAAAGAATCCACAACTATTGTAATAGTAGTCTGTTTGTTAATTGCAGCTTTTACATATGTTGTTGATATGGCAGTATCACAAATTATGCGGGGAATATTTTAATCTTGGAACAAAACATAGCAAAATGGTATGTTGTACGAACCTTTTCCGGTCATGAGAATAAGGTTAAGACCTTAATCGAGAATGAATTAAGCGATAATGAAGAATTACGCGCTCGGATATTTGAGGTTTTGGTTCCAACAGAAAAAGTATTTGAAGTAAAAGATGGTAAGAAAAAAACTAAAACAAAGAATTTCTTTCCCGGCTATATTTTAATTCAAGCAGATATTGACAACAGAGTTAAAGATTTTATTTCAAACACTCCATCTGTTATGGGTTTCTTAGGAACAGGCAATACTCCAATTCCACTTCAACCCGATGAAGTAAAAAGAATTGTTGGAAGAATTTCAAAAAGTGATGATACCGAAAGAACCGAAACCTTATTTAGAACAGGCGATTTTGTGAAAATCATCGATGGACCCTTCAATAACTTCTCAGGTATTATTGAAGAAGTAAATGAAGAAAAAATGAAAATGAAAGTTATGGTTTCCATTTTCGGAAGAAAGACTCCTGTGGAAATCGATTTTGTTCAAGCTGAATTAGAAAAATAATTTATAAGTAGGTTGACTTATGGCAAAGAAAATTGATGGTTACATCAAGCTCCAAATACCGGCAGGACAAGCTAATCCTTCTCCGCCAGTTGGTCCGGCACTCGGTCAAAAAGGCGTTAACATTATGGAATTTTGTAAACAGTTTAACGCTAAAACCCAGGACAAAGCCGGTTTAATAATTCCTGTAGTTATTACTGTTTTTGCTGATAAATCATTTACATTTATCACCAAAACTCCTCCTGCGGCTGTTTTGCTAAAAAAAGCTGCAAAAGTTGAGAAAGGTTCTTCTGAACCGAATAAATCAAAAGTAGCAAAAGTTACAAAAGCACAAGTAAAAGAAATTGCTGAAATGAAAATGCCGGATCTTAATGCTAATGATGTTGACCATGCGATGAGTATGGTTTCCGGCACTGCTCGCAGCATGGGTATAACAGTAGAAGATTAAGTTACTAAATTTTGGGTAAGTTAAATGAAAAGTTCCAAAAGAGTAAAAATATTTAGAGAAAAATTTGAAAAGAATAAAGAATACTCTCTAACAGATGCAATCAAATCGCTTAAAGAAGCGTCTTCGGTTAAATTTGACGAAACACTTGATTGTGCAATCAGACTCGGAGTTGATCCTAGACATGCCGATCAAATGGTTCGTGGTACGGTTTCATTACCAAATGGTACTGGTAAAGAGGTAAGAGTTCTTGTAATTGCCAAAGGAGCTAAGGCAGAAGATGCTAAAGCTGCCGGTGCAGACCATGCCGGTTTTGAAGATTACCTTGAAAAAATTAAAGGTGGTTGGGCTGATATTGATGTCATCATTGCAACACCTGATACCATGGCTGAACTTGGTAAACTCGGTAGAGTGCTCGGTCCAAAAGGCTTAATGCCTAATCCAAAAAGCGGAACCGTTACTAATGATGTTGCTCAAGCTGTTAAAGAAGTAAAAGCCGGTAAAATAGAATTTAGAGTTGAAAAAGCAGGTATTGTTCATGCTTCTTTAGGAAAACTTTCTTTTACCGAACAGCAATTAGAAGAGAACGCAAGAGCCTTTATTCGAACTATTATGAAAATGAAACCTTCTTCTGCGAAGGGTCAATATGTCAGAAGTTTATATCTCACAAGTACTATGGGTCCGGGTTTAAGGATTTCAAAAGACGAGACCGCTTCTGCCGTTAAACAAGATTAAAAAGTTTACGCACTCATATAAATAAATGCTTCTACATTATTTATATAATGTTAATTTCATGGGAGTAAGATGAAAAAGCAAGAAAAAGTAGAATCCGTTGCTGAAATTAGAAACTTAGTTGATAGTGCTTCTGCTCTCTTTTTAGTTGATTATCATGGGATTAAAGTTGCCGATGTAAATCAGTTACGTCGTGATTTTAGAAAAGAGGGAACTACTTACAAAGTTTTTAAGAATACGCTATTAAAACGAGCACTACAAGAAAAAGGCGGTTACGATAAGTTATTGGATAAGCTTACCGGTATGACCGGGATTGCTTTTGCTGGTGAGAATTTTGTTGCTCCGGCTAAAATTATCAAAAAATATTTTGATGATAAAAAGAATCTCAGTTTCAAAGGCTGTTATATTGATTCAACATTTTATGGCGAAGAACAATTAAACGTTCTTGCATCAATGCCTACAAAAGAAGAAATCATGGCGAGCATTATCGGAAGTATCCAAAATCCCGCTACCGGAATTGTTGGTGCTATTAACGCTGTAATGAGAGATATTGTAAGTTGTGTCGATCAAATCAGTAAGAAAGAAGCAGCTTAAATTTCAAGAAAGATTTAAACAAAGGAGTTATAAAATGTCAGAAAAAATAGCAGAAATTGTAGAGAAAATTAAAGCATTAACTTTAGTTGAAGCAGCTGAACTTAAAACTGCTTTAGAAGAAGAATTTGGTGTAACTGCTGCAGCACCGGTTGTAATGGGCGGTGCAGTTGCCGGCGGAGCAGCTCCTGCAGCTGAAGAAAAGACTGAATTTGATGTTATATTAGCTGGTGTTGGTGACAAGAAAATTAACGTAATTAAAGTAGTTAGAGCTCATACCGGTCTCGGATTAAAAGAAGCAAAAGATCTTGTAGACAGCGCTCCAAAACCTGTTAAAGAAGGCGTTTCTAAGGACGAAGCTGAAAAAGTTAAAAAAGAACTTGAAGAAGCTGGCGCTACAGTAGAATTAAAGTAAAAAATAGTCTCATATAAATTGTAAAAAAATACCGAAGTGGTAAGATGGTGAAGTGCGTCTTACCACTTTCTGTCATTTACTAAATGACAAAAGATAAAAAAAATATCACATTTGGAGGTTAGATTGGATAAATCAAAAATCAATAAATTGACTAATAGAATCACTTTTTCGTCCATTTCCTCCGTTATTGATGCACCTGATTTATTAAATATTCAAGTAGAATCCTTTGAAGATTTTTTGCAGTTAAAAACTGCGCCCGAAGAACGCGAAGATAAAGGTCTTCAGTCGGTTTTTTATGCAAATTTTCCGATTCTTGATAACAAAGAATTTTATAGACTTGATTTTATTGATTATGCTATCGAAAAACCAAGATTCTCTATTCAAGAATGTGAAGAAAGAGGATTAACTTTTTCTGCACCGTTGAAAGCAAGACTTAGACTTTCAACTAGAGATGATCAAACAGAAGAATTTGTCAATACGGTTGAACAAGAAGTTTACCTTGGTAACCTTCCATTCATGACTGAAAGGGGTACCTTTATTATTAATGGTTCCGAAAGAGTTATTGTAAGCCAGCTCCACAGATCCCCGGGTGTTGCTTTTGCTCAAAATATTCACCCAAACGGAACTCCGATTTACTCTGCAAGAATTATTCCTTTTAGAGGTTCATGGGTAGAATTTGCTACCGATATCAACCACGTAATGTATGTGTATATTGATAGAAGAAAGAAGTTCCCGGCTACTACTCTTTTACGTGCATTAAATTATACAACAGACGAAGAGATATTAAATCTCTTCAATTTGGTAGAGGAAATTTCGGTAAAAAAACTTGATATCGAAGAACATTCCGGTAGAATTGTTGCAAAAGACTTAATCGACACTTCCACCGGTGAAATATATGCTCAAAAAGATGAAGAATTGTCAGAAGAAATTATTGAAGCATTGAAGGGCTCCTCATTATCAAAAATTGAGTTAATTACTTTAGAAACTTCACTTGACCAGGATTTAGTTCTTAACACACTTAAGAAAGATACCGCAAAAACTAAAGAAGAAGCACTTTTTGCTATTTATAGACAATTAAGATCTGGCGAAGCACCCGATATTGATACTGCGCAGGGATTAATTGACAAATTATTCTTTAATGAAAAAAGATACGATTTAGGTGAAGTTGGTCGTTTCAGAATGAACGACAAATTAGGACTAGATATTGACCCAAGTATAAAAATACTTACTATAGAAGATATCATTGCCATTATGAAGAATATCATCAAACTTAAAAATGGAAATGTTACAATTGATGATATAGACCACTTAGGCAATAGAAGAGTTAGAACTGTTGGCGAACAATTGATGCAGCAATACAATGTTGGTCTTGCAAGAATGGCACGTACCATTAAAGAAAGAATGAATATGCGTGACCAGGAGAATATGCAGCCTCAAGACTTAGTTAATGCAAGAACAATAAGCAGTGTAATTAATGCATTCTTCGGAACAAACCAGCTTTCACAATTTATGGATCAAACGAATCCGCTTTCCGAGCTTACTCATAAAAGAAGAGTTTCAGCTTTGGGTCCAGGTGGTTTAACGAGAGAGAGAGCCGGTTTTGAAGTTCGTGACGTTCACCATTCACATTATGGAAGACTTTGCCCGATTGAAACTCCGGAAGGACCGAACATTGGTCTTATATCATCTTTAACGATATATGCTAAAGTAAATCACTTAGGATTTTTGGAAACTCCTTATAGAAAAGTTAAAAACGGAAAAGTAACCAACGAAATAGAATATTTAAGTGCAGATCAGGAAGATGAATTTATTATTGCTCAGGCAAATGCGCCCCTTGATGATAACGGTCGTTTCGTTAACGAAAGAGTTAAATCAAGGTACCAAGACGATTACCCGATTGTAACTCCTGATCAACTACATTACATGGACGTTACTCCATCACAAATAGTTTCTGTAGCGGCAGCATTAATTCCTTTCCTCGAACATGATGATGCTAACAGAGCATTGATGGGGTCAAACATGCAGCGACAAGCTGTTCCGCTGCTTACCCCAAGCGCACCAATTGTTGGTACAGGCATGGAATGGAAAGCCGCACGTGATTCAAGAAACTTAATTGTTGCAGAAGATGATGGTGTTGTTGAATATGCTGACTCGAAGAAAGTAGTTGTTAAATATAAAGTTGATGAAAAAAGTTACGAAGCTCTAACAAATTTTGATGATGAAAGAAGAGTTGAGTACAATTTAATTAAGTTTGCCGGTACTAACCAAGAAACTTGTTTTAATCAAAAGCCTATTGTTAAAACTGGTCAAGTTATTAAAAAAGGTGATGTGATTGCTGACGGACCTGCAACAGAAAACGGAGAATTAGCTCTCGGTAAAAACGTTGCGGTTGCTTTTATGCCTTGGCGAGGATATAACTTTGAAGATGCTATTGTATTAAGCGAAAGATTAGTTGCCGAAGATGTTTACACTTCAATTCATATAGAAGAATTTGAATTGCAAGTTAGAGAAACAAAACGTGGTGAGGAAGAATTAACCCGTGATATTCCTAATGTTAGCGAAGAAGCTACAAAAGATTTAGATGAAAATGGTATTGTTAGAGAAGGTGCCGAAGTTAAAGAAGGTGATATCTTAATCGGTAAAATTACCCCAAAAGGTGAAACTGATCCGACCCCGGAAGAAAAACTTCTCAAAGCAATTTTTGGTGATAAAGCCGGCGATGTTAAAGATGCTTCGCTGAAAGCGCCTCCGGGATTGAAGGGCGTTGTTATCAAAACTCGCTTGTTTAGTAGAAAGAGAAAAGATGCTGAATCAAAGAAAATTGAGAAAAAGCAGCTTGAAGTCTTAGAAAATGAATATAGTCGTAAAGTTGAAACACATTACAACAAATTAGTTAAAAAACTTACTCAAATTTCCGAAGGAAAATCGACTACGGGAATTAGAGATCTTGACGGCAGTGTTGTTTTAAGAAGCGGCACATCAATTAAAGATGATACATATTCGAACATTGAAGACGTTACAAAATTAGATTATACGCAAGATTGGTTTGATCATAAGAAAACCAACGAAATGATAAAAACTCTCTTTAAGAACTATTTCTATTTAAAATCAGAAATGGAAGAAGAATACAAGAGAGAAAAACTTAAAATTCAGTCAGGTGATGAACTTCCACCGGGAATTGTACAGTTGGCAAAAGTATACGTTGCTAAAAAGCGTAAGATTACGGTTGGCGATAAAATGGCAGGTCGGCATGGTAACAAGGGTGTTGTGGCAAAAGTTGTACCTGTCGAAGATATGCCTTTCCACGAAGATGGCACCCCGGTTGACATAGTACTCAATCCTCTTGGTGTACCTTCCCGTATGAATCTTGGTCAGCTTTATGAAACGGCACTTGGTTGGGTTGGTCAGCAACTCGGATTAAAATTTGAAACTCCGATTTTCGACAGCGCGTCTGTTCAAGAAGTCGAAGAATGGATGGAAAAAGCCGGTTTGGATAAAGGAAGTAAAACCTGGTTGCATGATGGAAGAAGCGGTGAAAGATTCCATCAAAAAGTTACATGCGGTTATATATACATGTTGAAACTAGGACATATGATTGATGATAAAATCCATGCTCGTTCCATTGGGCCATATTCACTTATTACTCAACAGCCACTTGGCGGTAAAGCTCAATTTGGCGGTCAGAGATTTGGTGAAATGGAAGTCTGGGCACTTGAAGGATACGGCGCTGCTCATGTGCTGCAGGAAATCTTAACGGTAAAAAGTGACGACGTTACAGGTAGAGCAAAAACTTATGAGGCAATTGTTAAAGGTGAAAATCTTCCGGAACCTAATATACCGGAAGCCTTTAGCGTACTGATAAAAGAATTGCAAGGATTAGCACTGGATATCAAAATTAACTAGTTAAACTTTTTTAGGAGAATCACATGAGATTTAAAGCTCAAGAACATAAAATAAAACACATTGACCAATTGACAATTAGTTTAGCTAGTCCTGATGATATTTTGTCAAGATCACATGGTGAAGTTACTAAACCGGAAACTATAAATTATCGTTCTTTCAGACCTGAAAAAGATGGTCTGTTCTGTGAAAAGATTTTTGGACCGGTGAAAGATTGGGAATGTGCTTGCGGAAAATATAAAGGTATAAGATATAAAGGAATCGTTTGCGATAGATGCGGTGTTGAAGTTACTTTAAAGGCTGTTCGTAGAGAACGAATGGGGCATATTGCTCTTGCTGTACCTGTTGTTCATATTTGGTTCTTTAAAGCTCTCCCATCTAAAATCGGTAATATAATTGGTCTTACAACAAAAGAATTAGAAAAAATAATTTACTATGAATCTTATGTTGTTATTAATCCCGGTCCAACCGGACTTAATTTTTTAGACTTAATTTCGGAAGATCAGTATTTTGAAATTCTTAGTTCGCTTCCTCATGATAACGATTCATTGGAAAACGATGATCCGAAAAAATTTATTGCTAAAATTGGCGGCGAAGCTGTAAAAATTCTTTTAAAGGCTACCGATGTTGAACAAACATTTTTGGAGTTGAAAGCTCAGCTAAAAGAAGAAACTTCGCAACAAAAAAGGAATGATCTTCTAAAAAGACTTCGTGTATTGGAAGCTTTCAGAGAGCGAGAAGGTAAAGTTCCTAACAAACCTGAGTGGATGGTACAAAGTGTTGTTCCTGTCATTCCGCCTGAACTAAGACCTCTTGTTCCGTTAGAAGGTGGTCGTTTTGCTACATCGGATCTTAATGATCTATACAGAAGAGTAATCATCCGCAACAACAGATTAAAAAGATTAATAGATATCAAAGCTCCTGAAGTAATCTTACGTAACGAAAAAAGAATGCTGCAAGAATCTGTCGATGCACTTTTTGATAATTCAAGAAGAACAAGTGCGGTTAGAAGTGATGGTAATAGACCTCTTAAATCTTTAAGCGATATGCTTAAAGGTAAACAAGGTCGTTTCCGTCAGAACTTGCTTGGTAAACGTGTTGATTATTCAGGTCGTTCTGTAATTGTTGTTGGTCCCGAATTGAAACTGCATCAATGCGGCTTACCGAAAGATATGGCTGTTGAACTTTTCAAACCGTTTATAATTCGAAAATTGATTGAAAGAGGACATTACAAAACTGTTAAAAGCTCACGTAAAGCTGTTGATAGAAAAGATCCGGTAATTTGGGATATTCTTGAAAAGTTAATTGACGGTCATCCGGTTCTGCTTAACCGTGCACCAACTTTGCATAGATTAGGTATCCAAGCTTTCCAACCAATCTTAATCGACGGCAAAGCCATTCAGTTGCATCCGATGGTTTGTACGGCATTCAACGCAGACTTTGACGGTGACCAAATGGCTGTGCATGTGCCGCTTTCGTATGAAGCTCAATTAGAAGCCTCACTATTAATGCTTTCAAGTCATAATATTCTTTCACCTCAAAATGGGTCACCGATTGTTGTTCCTACTCAGGATATCGTTCTTGGTTGTTACTATCTAACCAAGACTAAAGCTGGTGCTAAAGGAGAAGGAATGATCTTTAGTAATCCGGAAGAAGTTATGATTGCATATAACAATAAAGTGTTAGAGCTTCATGCTAAGATTAAAGTGAAGATCAAAAATGAGTTCATTGAAACTACAGTTGGTAGAGTTATCTTCAATGAAATTGTTCCTGAAGAAATGGGCTTCTTTAATGAATTACTTGTTAAGAAAATCTTCAGTGGTTTTATTTATTCCATGTTCATAAAAATCGGCAATGAAAAGACTGCTAAATTCTTGGATGATTTGAAGGAACTTGGCTATAGATATTCAACCGCCGCTGGTATTTCTATAAGTTACAGTGATATGATCATCCCCGAAGAGAAACAAAAATTAATTACAGATTCGAATGCAAAAGTAAGCCAGATTTTAAATGAACATGAACAAGGTTTAATTACCGACGCCGAAAGATATAATAAGATTATTGACGTTTGGACACATACCACAAATAACGTTGCAAAATCATTGATGGATAAAATCAAAACCGATCAAGCGGGATTTAATTCAGTGCATATGATGGTTGACTCCGGTGCGAGAGGTTCACAAGAACAGGTTAGACAGTTAGCTGGAATGAGGGGTCTTATGATGAAACCTCAAAAAAGCCTAACCGGTCAATCTGGTGAGATTATTGAGAACCCGATTGTCGCTAACTTTAAAGAAGGTTTATCTGTTCTTGAATACTTTATTTCAACACACGGTGCTCGTAAAGGTCTTGCAGATACTGCTTTGAAAACTGCTGATGCCGGGTATCTTACAAGAAGATTATGCGACGTTGCTCAAGATGTTATTGTTTCCGAAATAGATTGCGGAACAATTAGAGGTGTTTATATTTCCGCTTTGAAAGATATAGAGTTAGAAAGAGAACCACTTGCAGAAAGAATCACAGGTCGTGTTGCTCAAGAAGATATTTATGATCCGCGTACAGATGATTTGATAATTGAAGCAGGCGAAATGATAACCGAAGAAATTGCTGAAAGAATCGATGACTCAAATATAGATTCGGTTTACATTAGGACTGTGCTTACATGCGAATCTAAGAGAGGTGTCTGTGCTAAATGTTATGGTCGTAATCTAACAACCGGTCACTTAGTAGAAATTGGTGAAGCGGTAGGTATAATTGCTGCTCAATCAATCGGTGAACCGGGAACTCAGTTAACTCTGAGAACTTTTCACTTGGGTGGTACCTCTTCACGTATTGCATCCCAATCGCAAGTTGAAACTAACATTGCCGGTGAAGTTAAGTTTGACCGAATTAATTATGTAGAAAAAACCGACTTCTTCGGAAAAGTAAAAGTTGTAATAGGTCGACGTGGTTCTATTGGTATTTTAGATGATGATATGAGACAAATTAAAAAGTTCGATATTCCTTATGGTGCCGAACTTATGGTTGAAGATGGGCAAAAAGTTAAAAAAGGTCACGCACTTTATAACCACGATCCTTACAATGCCTTAATTCTTACCGATTCAGCCGGTGTTATTTCATTTGTTGATTTGATTGATAATGTAACAATCCAGCAAGTTGCTGATGAACAAACCGGTCATGTGCAGAAAGTGGTTACCGAATCAAAAGATAAAACGTTAACACCAAGTATTGTTATTACAACCGACGATGGTGAACAAAAAGTATTCAACCTTCCTACAAAAGCATACTTATCTGTTGACGAAGGTGAAAAAGTCCAAGCGGGTACTATTCTGGCTAAAATTTCAAAATCCGCTTCAAAAACAAGAGATATAACTGGCGGTCTTCCAAGAGTAACCGAATTGTTTGAAGCTCGAAGTCCTCATGATCCTGCAGTCGTTTCAGAAATCGAAGGTATTGTTAAGTTTGGTGCTAAGAAAAAAGGTTCACGAGAAATTATCATTGAATCTTTAGATGGTTCTGTTCAAAAAGTATACAATGTACCTTATGGTAAACATATCCTTGTTCAAGAAGGAGATGAAATTCCGGCAGGTGAAAAAATAACCGATGGACCAATTGATCCTCATGATATTCTTAAAATCAAAGGTACAAATGCAGTTCAAGAATATCTTGTAAACGAAATTCAAGATGTGTATAGATTGCAAGGTGTTAAGATAAACGATAAACACATTGAAGTTATAGTAAAACAAATGCTGCAAAAGCTTCGTGTCATTTCATCCGGTGATACTTCCTTTATTGATGAAGATCTTGTTGATAGAGTCAAGTTCATAGATGAAAACGAAGCAATTCAGAATTTAGTATTTGTCGTTGATCCCGGTGATTCTAAATTGAAAACCGGTCAATTGATTACAAAGGCTAAAGTTCGTGAGATAAATGCAGATTTGAAAAAGAAAGATAAAACTCCTTTGGAAGTACGTGATGCCGATCCTGCAACATTTGATAATATTCTATTAGGTATAACTCAAGCTGCATTATCTACTGAAAGTTGGATTTCAGCTGCATCATTCCAAGAAACAACAAAGGTATTAACCAATGCTGCCATAACAGCCAAAGAAGATACACTTATTGGTTTAAAAGAAAATGTTGTAATGGGCCACTTAATACCTGCTGGTACTGGACTCAAGAAATACAAGAAGTTAATTGTAGTGGGCGAGGAACCCGAAATTGAAGTGATTGAAGAAACTAAAGAAAAAATTGAAGAATCCAAGTAATTACTTTGGGATTTCAAATTATATTTAAGTAGAGAATATTGACAATATATTAAAATAATGGTAAATTTTGAGTCTGTTTTTTATATGAAAAGCCTAAAATTTTGGAGGAAAATAAGTGCCTACAATTAGTCAGTTGATTAGAAAAGGGAGAAAAGAGGTCAAGGTAAAAAGTAAAGCTCCTGCTTTGCAAAATTGTCCTCAGAAAAGAGGTGTATGCACCAGGGTATATACTACTACTCCAAAAAAACCTAATTCAGCTTTGCGTAAAGTTGCCAGAGTAAGATTGACAAATCAAATTGAGGTTACTGCTTATATACCAGGTGAGGGACATAACCTGCAAGAACACTCCATTGTTTTGATTAGAGGAGGAAGAGTAAAAGATCTTCCTGGTGTGCGTTACCATATTCTTCGCGGTACTCTTGATACAAGCGGTGTTGAAGATAGAAAACAAGGTCGTTCTAAATACGGTACTAAAAAACCAAAAGCAAAATAACTTAAGATATGAGAAAAAGAAGAGCTGAAAAACGATTTGTAAAACCCGATCCAAAATATAATGATGTTTTGGTTTCGAAGTTTATTAACTATATGATGCTTGATGGAAAAAAATCGGTTACGCGGAATATGGTTTATGATAGTTTTGAAATAATCGAACAAAGAACCAAAAAGCCGGCATTGGAAGTCTTCCAAAAAGCGATTCAAAATGTTTCGCCTATGGTTGAGGTTCGAAGCAGGAGAGTTGGCGGTGCAACTTATCAAGTGCCGATGGAAGTTCGACCTCAAAGAAGAACTTCTCTAGCTATGAGATGGATAAAGAATTATTCGAGAGACAGGAAAGATAAATCAATGGCTTTGAAATTAGCCGCAGAATTAATTGCTGCTTCACAAGGTGAAGGTTCTTCAGTTAAGAAAAAAGAAGATACACATAGAATGGCTGAAGCAAATAAAGCTTTTGCTCATTTTAAGTGGTGACAATAGAAAGGTTCTAAGAAATTAAAATGTCAGAAAAAAGAGTTGACATAACGAAATTAAGAAATATAGGTATTATGGCTCATATCGATGCCGGTAAAACTACTACTACCGAAAGAATTTTGTTTTATACAGGTAGATTGCATCGGATGGGTGAAGTACATGATGGCGCAGCAACAATGGATTGGATGGAGCAAGAAAAAGAACGAGGTATTACTATTACTTCTGCTGCAACTTCTTGCCATTGGGCAGATCATCAAATTAATATTATTGATACTCCCGGTCACGTTGATTTTACAGTGGAAGTTGAAAGATCGCTAAGAGTGCTGGATGGAGCTGTTGCTCTTTTTTGTGCTGTTGGCGGAGTCGAACCACAGTCTGAAACTGTTTGGAGACAAGCCGATAAATATAATGTGCCAAGAATCGCTTTTGTAAATAAAATGGATCGTATTGGAGCAGACTATTACAACGCTATCGATATGATGAAGGAAAGATTAGGTGCTAATGCTGTTCCAATTACTTTGCCGATAGGCGAAGGTGATCTTTTTACCGGTGTAATTGATTTAATGACAATGACCGCCAGAATGTATCATGAAGAAACTTTCGGATCGACTTTTGAAGACGTTGAAATTCCTAATGATCTGAAACCTCTGGCATCAAAATATAGAACATTAATGTTGGAAGCAGTTTCGGAAATTGATGATTCGCTTTTAGTAAAATATTTGGAAGGCGAAGAAATCTCAATTGCTGAAGTTAAAAAAGTATTGCGTGAAGCTACAATTAAAAATAAAATAATTCCTGTTCTTTGCGGATCTTCGTTTAAAAATAAAGGTGTTCAGAAATTACTGGACGCAGTTGTTGATTTTCTTCCATCACCAATTGATGTAGGTGAAATTTACGCACATCATGTGGATAAGGATGATAAAGTTTTAATTAAACCCGATGAAAGTGCCAAATTTTCTGCTTTGGCATTTAAAATAATGACCGATCCTTTTGTCGGGAAGGTTACTTTCATTAGAGTTTATAGCGGTAAATTAGATGCAGGCTCATATATTTATAATTCTATTGCTGATAGAAAAGAAAGGGTTGGGCGTATTTTAGAAATGCATGCTAACTCAAGAACTGATAGAGATTATATAAGAGCCGGTGATATTGCTGCGATTGTTGGACTTAAATTTACGAAAACCGGCGATACGCTATGCGATGAAAAAGATCCAATTGTTTTAGAAAAAATGGACTTCCCATTACCGGTTATTGAAATCGCCATCGAACCTAAAACAAAAGCAGATCAAGATAAATTATCTGATGCATTAGCAAAATTATCTGATGAGGATCCAACTTTCAAAGTAAAAGTTGATAGCGAAACCGGACAGACTTTAATAAGTGGTATGGGTGAGCTTCATCTCGAAATTCTGGTTGACCGTATGAAAAGAGAATTTAAAGTAGAAGCAAATGTTGGTAAACCGCAGGTCGCTTATAGAGAAACAATCTCAAAGTCCGTTCAACAAGAAGGTAAATTTGTTAAGCAGAGTGGTGGTCGCGGTAAATTTGGACATGTTTGGGTTGAAGTTTCGCCCAACGAACCGGGAAAAGGTTATGAATTTGAGAATGCTATTGTAGGTGGAGTTGTTCCAAGAGAATATATACCTGCAGTTTCAAATGGTATTCAGGAAGCTATGAGAAATGGTGTGATTGCAGGTTATCCGGTTGTCGATATTAAAGTTAAATTGTTTGATGGTTCGTACCATGATGTTGATTCTGATGAAATGTCATTTAAAGTTGCCGGATCAATGGCATTTAAAGATGCTGCTCGAAAAGCAAGCCCTGTATTGTTAGAACCGATGATGAAAGTTGAAGTTATTACGCCTGAAGAATATTTAGGTGATGTGATGGGTGATTTGAACAGCAGAAGAGGAAAAATCGAAGGGTTTACTTCTAGAAAAGATGCACAAGTTATTCGCGGGTTGGTTCCTTTGGCAGAAATGTTTGGATATGCAACAACCTTAAGGTCAATGACTCAAGGTCGAGCAATATATTCAATGGAATTTTCTCATTATTCTGAAGTTCCTAAATCAATTTCAGATGAAATTTCGGAAAAAACCGGATCACAAAAATCAGCAGCATCAGTATAATTAAAATTGGAAATCAATAATAAATAGCAAAATAAGAAGGAGAATTCGATGGCAAAAGAAAAATTTGATAGGAGTAAACCTCACGTTAACATAGGTACTATTGGTCACGTTGACCACGGTAAAACAACACTTACCGCTGCTATCACAATGGCTTTGTCTAAGAGAGGATTATCCGAAAAAAGAACATTTGATAGTATTGACAACGCACCTGAAGAAAAAGAACGTGGTATAACCATTGCTACTGCTCACGTTGAGTATTCTACTGCAAATAGACATTACGCTCACGTTGACTGTCCGGGACACGCTGACTACGTTAAAAATATGATTACCGGTGCTGCTCAGATGGACGGCGCTATTCTTGTTGTTGCCGCCACAGATGGTCCTATGCCTCAGACAAGAGAGCACATTCTACTTGCTCGTCAAGTGGGTGTCCCAAAAATTGTTGTGTTTATGAATAAAGTTGATATGGTTGATGATGCGGAATTGATAGAATTAGTTGAAGTTGAATTACGAGATTTATTAAACGAATATGAATTCCCCGGTGATGAAATTCCTATAATCAAAGGTAGTGCACTTCATGCTTTGGAAGCTGCCAGTGATGATTCTGTTTCGGATAGTGATGAAAGATTGAATTGTATTTGGGAGCTTATGGATGCCGTTGATAGTTATGTCCCAATTCCGGAAAGAGAAATTGATAAACCGTTCTTGATGCCTGTCGAAGACGTTTTCTCTATTACCGGTCGTGGTACTGTTGCTACCGGTAGAGTTGAAAGAGGTCAAGTTAAAATTCAAGAAGAAGTTGAATTAATTGGTTTAGGAATGCATAAAAAGACAGTTGTAACAGGTGTCGAAATGTTTAGAAAAGAACTCGATTCTGCTATGGCTGGTGACAATGCCGGTATCTTGTTGCGCGGTGTTGATAAAAAAGAAATTGAAAGAGGAATGGTTTTGGCTAAAACTGGCTCAATAACTCCTCACAAAGTATTTGAAGGTGAAGTTTATATTTTATCAAAAGAAGAAGGTGGTCGTCATACTCCGTTTTTCCAAGGTTACAGACCACAGTTTTATTTTAGAACAACAGACGTAACTGGTGTTGCGGAATTACCCGAAGGTACAGAAATGGTTATGCCTGGTGATAAAGTAAAACTTAAAGTTACACTTATTTCAGAAATTGCTATGGAAGAAGGTCTTCGTTTCGCTATTCGTGAAGGCGGTAGAACAGTTGGCGCCGGTTTAGTAACGAAGATATTTGAATAATAAGTTAATAAAGATATTTTCTATTGAGAGAAGGTGTTAAAACCTTCTCTCTGTGTGAATAATAAGGAGAGATTCAAAGTGCCAGGCCAAAAGATCAGAATAAAGCTAAAATCTTACGATCATATATTGATAGATAAATCTACTGAAAAGATTATTAAGACTGTTAAAAGTACGGGTGCAGTTGTTTCTGGTCCGATTCCATTACCTACCCGTAGAACAGTATTTACTGTTTTGAGATCTCCTCACGTAGATAAAAAGTCGCGTGAACAGTTTGAGATTAGAGCACACAAAAGAATTATTGATATTCATAACTCGAATAACAAAACCGTCGATTCTCTTAGTAAACTTGATATACCGGCGGGTGTAGATATTGAGATTAAGTTATAAGGATTTTTAAAATGCCCGGATTGTTAGGAAAAAAACTTGGAATGACTTCGGTATTTTTACCGGATGGGAAGTCTGTTCCGGTAACTGTTATTGAAGCCGGTCCTTGCCCTGTTTATGCTATCAGAACTAAGGAAAAGGATGGATATGCGGCTGTTCAGCTTGGTTTTGGTGAAAAAAAGGAAAAGAGAACTGCTAAAGCTCAACTGACTGTTTTCTCAAAAAGTGGTTTAAAACCACCTGGTCTATTGAGAGAATTTAAGAACTTCAATGGTGATGATTATAAAATTGGTGATTCTATTAGCGTTGAGATTTTTCAAGAGGGAGATAGTGTTAAGGTTACCGGTATGAGTAAAGGTAAAGGATTCCAGGGTGTTATGCGTCGTCATGGATTTGGAGGTGTTGGTGGTACAACTCACGGTCAAAGCGATAGATTAAGAGCTCCTGGTTCCATTGGTTCAAGTTCCGATCCTTCAAAAGTTTTTAAAGGTACTAAAATGGCAGGAAGAACCGGTTATGAACGTGTTACCAGTGGTAAATTAAAAGTTGTAAAGATTATACCGGAAAAGAATATAATTATGGTAAAAGGTGCTGTTCCCGGCTCAATTAATTCATTCTTAGAAATTAATAAGTAGTGGTACTGAAATGAAAGTTGATGTATATAAAATAGACGGTTCGAAATCAAGTAGCAAAGTTGAATTATCCGATGATATTTTCGGAATAGAACCTAATGATCATGTTATTTATTTAGCTGTTAAAGCTTTTTTAGCGAACCAAAGACAAGGTACACACAAGGCAAAAGAAAGAGCCGAAGTTAGAGGTGGTGGAAGAAAACCTTGGAAACAAAAAGGCAGAGGTGGTGCTAGAGCAGGAACTACTAGATCTCCACTTTGGGTTGGCGGAGGAACTATTTTTGGGCCAAGACCACGTAATTACAGACAAAAGTTGAATAAAAAAGTTTTACAACTTGCTAGAAAATCAGCTTTATCATACAAAGCAAAAGCAGATCAAATTATTGTTGTCGAAGATTTTGATTTTGATTCACCAAAAACAAAAGAATTGTTAAATATTTTATCTGCTTTGAAAATTAATGGAAAGAAAACTTTGCTATTAACTGCCGGCAATCGTCAAAAAGTTTATTTATCAGGTAGAAATTTACCGAAATTAAATATCCTGGAAGCTTCAAACGCATCGACTTATGATATTGTTAATAATCAATTATTGTTGCTTCAGAAAAGTGCTGTAGAAGAAATTCAAAATTCATTAAACTAATTAGTTGGCCTAGAAATGCGAAACGTTTTAATAAGACCGTTGATAACCGAAAAAATGACTGAAATTTCAGAAAGGGAAACCGATAAATACGGTTTTGTTGTGGATTACAACGCTAATAAAATCGAAATAATTAAGGCAATTAAAGAAAAATTTAATGTTGATGTTGTAGATGTCAACACTATGAAATATAAAGGGAAAACCAGAACTCAATTTACTCGTAAAGGCAGATTTACCGGTAAAACCCCTAGATATAAAAAAGCAATTGTTAAGTTGAAAGAAGGTCAATCAATTGATTTATTTGGCGAAGCTTAAGGAATTGGAGTTTTTTAAATGGCTATTAGAAAATTAAAACCAAATACACCAGGAACAAGATTTATGTCTTTCTCATCTTTTGAAAACGTTTCAAAAGATAAGCCAGAGAAAGCTTTGACTGCTCCGTTAAAAAAATCAGGTGGAAGAAATAATAAGGGTAGAATTACTTCGCGTCATATTGGCGGCGGACACAAAAGAAGATATCGTTTAATCGACTTTAAAAGAGATAAATACGATATACCGGCAAAAGTTTTTGCAATCGAATATGATCCGAATAGATCTGCTAGAATTGCTTTACTACATTATGTCGATGGTGAAAAAAGATACATAATTGCCCCTAATGGTTTGAGTGTAGGTGATACTGTTGTTGCTGGTTCTAAATCGGACATCAAAATTGGTAACGCACTTAAATTGAAAGATATTCCTGATGGAACAATTATTCATAACATAGAACTTAAACCTGGCAAAGGTGCTCAAATTGGGCGGTCGGCTGGTACTGAAATTTCGCTAAATGCGAAAGAAGGTAAATATGCTAGATTAAAATTGCCCTCAGGTGAAATTAGAATGGTAAGTATTGAATGTATGGCTACTATTGGTTCTGTAGGAAATTCGGTACATGAAAATATTAGTTTAGGAAAAGCAGGTAGATCACGCTGGTTGGGTAAAAGACCAAAAGTCCGCGGTGTTGTAATGAACCCGGTAGATCACCCTATGGGTGGTGGAGAAGGCAGAACTTCCGGTGGCGGTCATCCGGTATCTCCATGGGGTCAAAAAGCAAAAGGATTGAAAACAAGAAGTAGAAAAAGTCCATCTAATAAATATATTGTTAAAAGAAGAAAAAGCTAGAGTTTAAGATATGCCAAGATCAGTTAAAAAAGGACCATTTATAAGTGTAAAACTTTTAAAGAAGGTTCAAGAATTAAACGAAAAGAACCAAAAAAAGATTATTAAAACATGGTCAAGATCAACAACCATTTCGCCTGAATTTGTAGGACATACAATTGCTGTGCACAATGGTAATAAAATGATTCCGGTTTACATTTCGGAAAATATGGTCGGTCATAAACTTGGTGAGTTTGCACCAACTAGAATATTTAGAGGACACCCGGGAACAAAAGCTGAAAAGGCATCAAAAAAGTAAAGTTATTGAGGATATTTAATGGAAGCTAAAGCAACGCATCGGTATATAAGTTCATCTCCTCGAAAAATGAGATTAGTTATTGATCTTATTAGAGGTAAATCTGTTGAACAAGCTATTGAGATTTTACATTTTAATCCAAAGCATGCTTCGAAAGATGCTGAAAAAGTTTTAAGAAGTGCTGTTGCAAATCTTTATAACAAAAATGAAGATGAAAAAGTTGATATTGCAAAACTTGTCGTTAAAGAGGCTTATGTTAATCAAGGCCCAACTTTGAAACGAATGCTGCCGGCACCAATGGGCAGAGCTTATAGAATTAGAAAAAGATCAAACCACTTAACCGTGGTTGTTGGTACAAAAAGTTAAAAACTCAGGAGGAATTTTTGGGTCAGAAAGTAAATCCAATAAGTTTTAGAGTCGGTGTTATTCGCGGATGGGAATCAAACTGGTATGAAAACGGAAGTTACGCCGGAAAACTTGAAGAAGATCGCAAGCTAAGAAATTATGTGAAGAACAGGTTAAAAAAAGCTGGTATTTCAAGAATCATTATTGATCGTACATCTAAGAATGTTATACTAACTATTTATACTTCAAGACCTGGTGTTGTTATTGGTAAAAGCGGTAAAGAAATTGCTCAACTTGAAGAAGAATTGAAAAAAGTGACCGATAAGGAAGTTAAAGTTCAGATAACCGAAATAAAAAGACCTGAGTTAGACGCACAACTTGTTGCTGATAATATTGCTCAACAATTACAAGGCAGAATTTCTTTTAGACGTGCGATGAAGTCTGCTATTACTTCTGCAATGAGAATGGGTGCCGAAGGTATTAAAGTGATGTGTTCCGGGCGTTTGGGTGGTGCCGAAATGGCTCGTACTGAACAATATAAAGAAGGTAGAATTCCTTTACATACTTTAAGAGCTGATATTGATTATGCAACATCAACATCATTTACAATCTACGGTGCGATCGGTATTAAGGTTTGGATTTGCCGTGGTGAGATTTTAGGAAAACGTTTATCTGAATAAAGCTAATAGGAGTTTTTGCTCATGTTAATGCCAAAAAGAGTAAAATATAGAAAAGCACATAGAGGAAGGAGACGCGGAAAAGCTTACCGTGGTAGCCAAGTTAGTTTTGGTGATTTCGGACTGAAAGCAATGGAAGCCGGTTGGATTACCAGCCGTCAAATTGAAGCCTGTCGTGTTGCTCTTACTCGAAAAATGAAAAGAGACGGTAAAGTTTGGATCAGAATATTCCCTGATAAACCTGTAACCAAAAAACCTCTTGAAACAAGAATGGGTAAAGGTAAAGGCGCTCCTGAATTTTGGGTTGCTGTTGTAAAGCCCGGAAGAGTTATGTTTGAAGTTTCCGGTGTTTCTAAAGAGATTGCAATGGAAGCTTTAAAATTAGCTTCACATAAATTGCCTATTAAAACAAAATCGGTTACCAGACCTGATTACGAACATTAAAAATTTTAAGGCCGAGAAATGAAGATTTACGAAATACGTGAAATGTCAACAGATGAAATTCTTAAAAGAATTGTTGAAGAAGAGAAAAATCTTGTTGATATGCGTTTTCAACATGAATTGAAACAATTGACTAATACGGGCAAATTAAAAGAAGTTCGCCATGATATTGCCAAAATGAAAACTGTTCTGCGGGAAAGAGAATTGCAAGAACAAAAATTAGCAAAAGAAAATAAATAGGAGCTCTACGAATTAATGGAACAAGTTAGAGGAACAAGAAGATCGAAAATTGGTCAAGTAGTTTCAAACAAGATGGAAAAAAGTGCAGTAGTTGCTATCGAAAGAAGAATGGCACATCCTATCTATAGAAAGTATTTCAAGAAAACTACAAAGATTATGATTCATGACGAAAATAATCAATGTGGAATTGGAGATACAGTAAAAATTCAAGAATGCAGACCATACAGCAAAAATAAAAAGTGGCGTTTGGTTGAAATTGTGGAAAAAGCTAAGTAACAGCTTCTCTTAAGGAGTATATTAGAAATGATTCAAGAAGAAACAAATTTAGTAGTTGCAGATAATTCCGGTGCAAAGAAAGTCCGGTGCATCCGAGTTCTTGGCGGAAGTAACAGAAGATATGCCAGCGTTGGTGATTTAATTGTTGTTTCAGTTAAAGCTGCAATGCCGGGTGGTGGTGTAAAAAAAGGCGAGGTTTCTAGGGCTGTAATTGTTCGAACAAAAAAAGAAGTAAAACGGGATGATGGTTCTTACATTCGTTTCGATGAAAACGCTGCTGTTTTATTAAATGCACAAAACGAACCGCGCGGAACTCGTATCTTTGGTCCGGTTGCTCGCGAACTTAGAGATAAAAAATTCATGAAAATTATTTCACTTGCTCCAGAAGTTTTATAAGTAATAGGATTAATATGAAAATTCATAAAAATGATACTGTATTGGTTATTTCCGGTAACTTTAAAGGCAAAACGGGAAAAGTACTTAAAGTATATCCACAGGAAAATCGCGTAATAATTGAAGGTGTTAATATTCGTAAAAGACATTCTAAGCCTACACAATCAAATCCCCAAGGCGGTATTGTAGAAAAAGAAGCACCTATTAATGTGTCAAACGTTTTGCTTGTTGATCCCAAATCCGGTGAAGCAACTCGTGTTGGTAAAAAAATAATTATTGATGATAAAACCGGAAAGAAAAAATCGGTTAGATACAGTAAAGTAAGCGGCGAAATGCTGTCATAATTATACTAGGAGTTTTAGATTAAAATGGCGAAGCAAACAAAAAAAGAAACAGAAAAAAAGGTAAAGAAAACTGAAGCCAAAACACCCGAAGCTGCGGTTGAATCTTACGAAAAAATTGATGCTAGATTAGCTTCCGTTTATAAAGATGAAATTATACCTAAGCTTAAGGAAAAGTTTAAGTACAAAAACATTATGCAAGTGCCTAAACTTGAAAAAATAGTTGTCAATATGGGTGTTGGCGCTGCCGTGCAGGATTCAAAACTTCTTGACGAAGCTGTTAAAGAACTTGAGTTAATTACAGGTCAAAAAGCATCTGTCAGAGCGGCGAAAAAATCTATATCTAATTTTAAGCTCAGAGAAGGTATGAAAATAGGGGCTAAAGTTACGCTGCGTAAAGTTCGTATGTATGAGTTTCTTGATCGCCTTGTAAATGTTGCTTTACCTCGCGTAAGAGACTTCAGGGGTATTTCGGATAAATCATTTGACGGACGCGGAAATTATACACTTGGTATTCAAGAGCAAATAATATTTCCGGAAATTAATGTTGATAAGATAAATAAAGTGCTTGGTATGGATATTACTTTTGTTACAAGTGCTCAATCAGATGCAGAAGCATTTGAATTACTTTCGGCATTTGGAGTTCCGTTTAGAAAAAAAGAAGCAAACTAATTATAAATTAGGGTTAATATGGCAAGAAAAAGTTTAATTGCGCGAGAAGAAAAAAGAAAAAAATTAGTTGAGAAGTATGCAAAACTTCGTAAAGAACTAAAAGAAGCCGGAGATTATGAAGCATTACAACTGCTTCCTAAAAATTCATCTGCTATTCGTATGAGAAACAGATGTCAACTTACCGGAAGATCTCGCGGGTATTATAGAAAGTTTGGTATTTCAAGATTGGTGCTTCGTGAAATGGCATCAAAAGGTGAAATACCCGGCGTAAAAAAATCAAGTTGGTAACACAGAAGGAGAATCTTAAATGTCGGTGACTGATCCTATATCAGATTTTTTGACTAGAATTCGAAATGCTGTTAAGGCAAAAAAACGTTTTGTTGATATTCCTGCTTCTAACACTAAAATTCGTATTGCTGAGTTGATGAAGGAAAACAAATTTATTAGAGATTATAATGTAATTGATGATAATAAACAAAATGTTCTGAGAATTCATCTTCAATATATTAACGGTGCATCATCAATTACAGGTTTGGAAAAGGTTAGCAAACCTGGTTTAAGAAGATATTGCGGAAAAGACGATGTCCCGAGAGTTTTGAATGGACTTGGTATTGCTGTAATTTCAACTTCAAAAGGTATTGTCTCCGATAAGCAAGCTAGAAGAGATGCTATTGGCGGTGAAGTTCTAGCTCACATTTGGTAAAATTTGCAAAGAGGAAATTAAATTGTCTAGAGTAGGTAAACAACCAATTAATATTAAAGACGTTCAGGTTAGCAAATCAAACGGAAACCTTAAAATAAAAGGTAAACTTGGAGAGATGCAATTAGATGTTCATCCTAAAATGAAAATCGATATCCAAGATCAAGAACTTTCCGTGCTAAGACCTGATGATTCTAAGGAAAGTAAATCCTTGCATGGACTTACAAGAGCACTAATTCAGAATATTGTTATAGGTGTTTCTGAAGGATATTCCAAAACACTTGATATAGTAGGTGTAGGTTATAGAGCAGAATTAAAAGGAAAGAATTTATTTATCAATATAGGTTATTCTCACCCAATATATTTTGTTCCGCCTGACACTATAACACTTGAAGTACCAACACCAACACAAATCAAAATTAGTGGTTTTGATAAAGAATTAGTTGGTTTAGTTGCTGCAAAAATCAGATCCTTTAGAAAACCCGAACCCTATAAAGGAAAAGGTATAAAATACTCTGACGAAACAATTATCAGAAAAGCCGGTAAGACTGCTGGTTAATGGGAGATTAGTTAAACCATGTTAAGAAAAACAGAATTACAAAAAGCTAAAAAGAAAATTAGAGTTAGGCAGAAAATTTGGGGAACTGCCGAAAGACCAAGAATGAATATATTCAGAAGTCTGAACCAAATTTATGTGCAATTTATTGACGATAATGCCGGTAAAACTATATTCTCTGTTTCTTCTTTATCAAAAGAAATTGCAGAAGAAATAAAAAATGCAAAATCAAAAACAGAAAAAAGTAAAGTGGTTGGAACATTAGCCGCAAAAAAAGCAGTAGATGCTGGAATAAAAACAGCGATATTTGATAGAAATGTTTATAGATACCACGGACGAGTAAAAGCACTTGCCGATGGTGCCCGTGAGGGAGGATTGAAAATTTAATTCATTGCCGGGTCGTCTAACGGTAGGACTACGCCCTTTGGAGGCGTCTGTAGAGGTTCGAATCCTCTCCCGGCAGCCAGTAGAAGTTTTAGACGAAACGAAAATTTATTGTAAGCAAGGAGCTAGAAATTGAGGTACAAAAAAGTATCCGGAATCGAAAATCTTAAAGAAAAAGTTGTACACATTAATCGTGTTGCTAAAGTTGTAAAAGGTGGTAGAAGGTTCAGCTTTAATGCGATTGTTGTTGTTGGTGACGGTAATGGTCATGTAGGTGTCGGCTTAGGAAAAGCTAATGAAGTTACCGATGCAATTTCAAAAGGTATTGATGATGCAAAGAAAAATGTATATAAAGTTCCTGTTGTAAAAGGTACAATTCCGCATCCAATACTAGGCAAATTTGGTGCAGGCAAGGTTTTATTGAAACCGGCTTCACCCGGTACAGGTCTTATAGCGGGCGGCGGTGTGCGAGCAGTTCTTGAATCTGCTGGTATTCAAGATGTCCTCACAAAATCTCTTGGTTCTTCTAATCCGCATAATCAAGTAAAAGCGACTTTAAATGGCCTGCTCAATTTAATAGATGCGGCAAACATGGCTCGTCGTCGTGGTATGGAAATTCATCAACTTTTCAACGCTTAATTGTTGAGGCAGTATAATGGCAAAAACAAAAAAAATAAAAGTTATTCAGACTAAAAGTGTAATTGATAGACCCAAAGATCAAAAACTAACTATCGAAGCTTTGGGGTTAGGAAGACCGAATTATTTTAAACTTCATAACGATACTCCTCAAATTAGAGGTATGATTAAAAAAGTAGCACACTTAGTTGATGTTGTAGAAATTGAAGAATAAGAGGAATAAATGGATATCTTAAGTAATCTTAAATATGCCGAAGGTTCAAAGAAAAAGAGAAAACGAGTCGGACGCGGTGAAGGTTCCGGTCATGGAGGCACTGCTACTCGTGGTATGAATGGTCAAAAATCCAGGTCCGGTGCTAAGTTTAGAGCATGGTTTGAAGGTGGTCAAATGCCCCTTCAAAGACGAGTTCCGAAACGAGGGTTTAAGAATAGATTTAGAATCGAATACCAGACTGTTAACGTTAGTTCATTGCAAAAACTATCTGACGACAGCAAGCTTGAAAATAATAAAGTAGATGCCGTTTCACTTTATAAAGCCGGTGTAATTAATAAAGTTGGTCCTTATAAAATATTAGGTCAAGGCGAACTTACTGCCAAATTGGAAGTTGAAGCAAACGCTTTTAGCGCATCTGCAAAAGAAAAAATTGAATCTGCTGGTGGAACTATTAAAGAGACTAAAGTTTAATGGGAAAATTACAAGATACGTTCCGTAATATTTTTAAAATTCACGAGCTAAGACAAAGAATTCTTTATACCTTAGCTCTTTTAGTGATTGTAAGAATCGGTGCTCATATCACTTTACCCGGTGTAGATGCCCGTGTTCTTTCTGAAGCGATGGCAAATCAAACATCCGATAATCTTTTCGGGCTATATGATTTGTTTGTAGGCGGTGCTTTCTCTAATGCTGCTGTCTTTGCACTTGGTATTATGCCGTACATCAGTGCATCTATTATTATTCAGTTGCTCGGTGCTGTTGTACCGTATTTTCAAAAACTTCAGCGGGAAGGGGAAGAAGGACGCAAGAAAATTACACAGCTTACGAGGTATGGTACCGTTTTTATCTCTACATTGCAGGCTTGGAGTGTAACAATTTATTTGTCAAGTATGACTGCAAACGGTGTTCCGATTATCTCCCCGGAGGTTTCCGGTTTTGGATTTACATTTACCGCAGTAGTTTTTCTTGTCGCCGGTACAGTATTTATGATGTGGATGGGTGAACAAATTACAGAAAAGGGAATTGGTAACGGTATTTCTCTTATCATCTTTATCGGTATTATAAACCAATTGCCGTTTGCGATGATTGACGAATACAGATTAATTGCTGCCGGTACAAGAAATATTGTTATAGAAATTGTGATCTTAATTTTTATGGTTGCTGTAATTGCCGGTATAGTTTTAGTTACACAAGGTACAAGAAGAATTCCCGTTCAATATGCAAAACGAGTTGTTGGTAGAAAAATTTACGGTGGTGTAACCCAATATATTCCGCTTCGTGTAAATACAGCCGGAGTAATGCCTATTATTTTTGCGCAGTCAATTATGTTTATACCGAATACTGTTTTGGCTTTTTTCCCGGATAACGAATTTATGCAGTCTTTGGCGGGTTATTTTGTTTACACATCTTTCACTTATTCATTTATATACGCTTTAATGATTGTGTTCTTTACTTACTTCTATACAGCTATTGCATTTAACCCGCAAGATGTTGCAGAGAATATGAAAAAACAAGGCGGTTTTGTCCCGGGTATTCGCCCCGGTAAACAAACTGCTGAATTTATTGATAATATTTTAACAAAGATTACATTACCGGGTTCAGTATTCTTGGCGATTGTTGCAATACTTCCCGCATTTGTAAATCGTTTTGGTGTTTCAGGTAGCTTTTCACAGTTTTTCGGTGGTACAAGTTTGCTTATTATGGTTGGTGTTGCTCTTGATACACTAAATCAAATTGAATCGCATTTGTTGATGAGACACTACGACGGGTTTATGAAATCTGGTAAGCTTAGAGGTCGCAGGGGTTAGGTTTTGTTGTGATTCTTATTAAAACGAAAAAGGAAATCGATTACATTAGAGAAAGTTGTAAGATTGTTGCGGAAACTTTGCAGTTAGTTAAAAGATACGCTGAAGAAGGGAAAACAACATTAGAATTAGATCAGATTGCTGAAGATTATATAAGAAGTAATAACGCTGTTCCGGCTTTCAAAGGTTATTCACAATCAGGTTCCTTTGATTTTCCCGGGTCCATTTGTTCTTCAATTGATGACGAGGTTGTTCACGGTATTCCAAGTGAAAGAGTTCTTAAAAATGGTGAGATTCTTTCGGTAGATGTTGGGGTTGAAAAGAACGGATACTTTGGTGATGCCGCCATTTCTATTGCCGTTGGTGAACTTGATATGGAAAAAAAGAGATTAATGGAAATTACCGAAAAATCTCTTTATTTGGCTATCGAACAAGCTGTTACAGGTAATAGAATCGGTGATATTGGGTACGCAATTCAACATTATGTTGAGAGCGCAGGGTTTTCCGTTGTAAGAGATCTTTGCGGTCATGGTATGGGAAAGTATCTGCATGAAGAACCGCAAATCCCGAATTATGGTAAACCCAGTACTGGACCATTGATTAAAAATGGTATGACGTTTGCCATTGAACCGATGATTAATTTAGGCAAATACAACGTTCATGTTGCGGATGATGGCTGGACGGTATTAACAAGCGACGGTAAAGCATCTTGTCATTTTGAACATTCAGTTGCAATTGTTGACGGTAAGGCGGAAATTTTATCAAAAATATAAATAGATGGTATGGCTAAACAAGGTCCAATAAAAGTAGACGGAGTTGTAACTGATACGCTGCCAAATGCTAATTTTAAAGTGAAATTGGACAACGGTCATGAAATTTTAGCCCATATATCGGGCAAAATGAGAATGCACTTTATTAAAATTTTAGTTGGTGACAAAGTAGCTGTCGAAATGTCCCCATATGATTTAAATAAAGGTAGAATTACTTATAGATATAAATAGTTTTTTTCGGAGATAAAATGAAAGTTCGTGCTTCAGTTAGAAAAATTTGTGAACATTGTAAAGTAATTAAAAGAAAAGGCGTTGTTAGAGTTATTTGTAAAAATCCAAAACATAAACAACGTCAAGGCTAATAAATAAGGAGGTCTTAGTTTGGCTCGTATTGCAGGTGTTGACTTACCAAAAAATAAGAAAGCTTATATAGGGTTAACCTATATTTATGGAATTGGACAAACTACTGCTTTAGAAATTTTAGAAAAAGCTCAGGTTGATCCTAACGTAAAGATTTCGGAATTGAATGAAAGTGATGTTGCAAAAATTCGTTCAATAATGACTGCGGAACTAAAAGTAGAAGGTGCATTACGCAGTGAAGTTCAACAGAATATTAAGAGATTGATGGATATTGGTTGTTACCGAGGTCTAAGACACAGAAGAGGACTTCCTGTAAGAGGTCAAAGAACCCGAACTAACTCAAGAACCAGAAAAGGTAAACGCAGAACTGTTGCAGGAAAGAAAAAAGCACCTACTAAGAAGTAATTTAATAACGGAGGAATTTAGTTTTGGCTAAAGTTCAAAGAAAAACGAAAAAGAAAGTTCATGTAGACGCGGTTGGCGTGGCTCATATTAAAGCTTCTTTCAATAACGTAATCGTAACATTAACCGATATTTACGGCAACACGATTTCGTGGTCGTCTGCCGGCAAAAACGGCTTTAAAGGTTCTCGTAAAAATACACCGTTTGCCGCACAAGTAACAGCCGAATCGGCTGCAAAAGAAGCATATGATCTTGGACTGAGAAGAATTGATGTTTTTGTTAAAGGACCAGGTTCCGGTAGAGAAGCTGCTATTAGAGCACTTAATACTGCCGGTTTGCAAATCCTTTCGATTAAAGATATTACACCTATACCGCATAACGGTTGTAGACCACCTAAACGTAGAAGAGTATAACGAGGAGAAAAAAGTTAATGGCCAGATATACAGGACCAAGCTGCAAATTATGCAGAAGAGAACGTCAGAAATTATTTCTTAAAGGATCGAAATGTCATTCTGAAAAGTGTGAAATTGAAAAGAAAAATTTCCCTCCCGGAGAACACGGTTTAAGTCGTCGTGGAAAATTCTCGGAATACGGAGTTCAGTTAAGAGAAAAACAAAAAATTAAAAGAATTTACGGTTTACTTGAAACTCAATTCAGAAATTATTTTGAAAAAGCTAATCGTCAAAAAGGTGTTACCGGTGAAAACTTAGTTCAACTACTTGAAAGAAGATTGGATAACATTGTTTTTAGATTGGGATTTGCACCTTCCAGAAAAGCAGCTAGACAAATGGTTAAGCACAGACATTTCGATGTCAACGGTCATGTGGTAGATATTCCTTCTTTCGCATTATCACCTGGTGACGTTATTTCTGTTCGTGATAAAAGTAAAAAATTAGATATAATTCATAATTCTTTACGTAAAACTAAAGATAATATGTACAATTGGTTAACAATTGATAAAGCGGGGTTATCAGGAACTTTTGTACAAATTCCTGCCCGTGAAGAGATACCTCTTAATGCTAACGAACAGTTAGTTGTTGAGTTGTACTCTAAGTAATTTACAAATTTTGAATTAATTAGAAGAGGAGCTAAATGAGCTATCCTTTTATAAAGTTACCCGACGGATTAGTACTTGACGAAAAATCATCAAATGAAAGCTATGGTAAATTTATTATGCAGCCTCTCGAAAGAGGTTATGGAGTTACTTTAGGAAATTCGCTTAGAAGAGTTCTTCTATCGTCATTAACCGGTGCGGCTATTAATGCTGTGAAAATTGAAGGTGTTTTGCATGAATTTACTTCAATTCCCGGTATTGTTGAAGATGTTACAGAGATTGTACTTAATCTAAAACAAGTACGCATGAAAATTATAAATAAGAAGGCAAATAAGATTGAGCTATCATTAAAAGGACCGGGTGAACTTACTGCAAAAGATTTACAGGATGCTTCCGCCGATATAGAAATTCTTAATCCTGATCTTCACATTGCAACACTAAATAAAGATGCAAATTTAATGATGGAATTACGATTTGCTACCGGTAAAGGATATGTGCCAAGTAACGAACAAAAAATCCAGGATCAAACCATTGGGTTAATTCCTATTGATTCTATTTTTACTCCAATTAGAAATGTTCGCTACGATGTTGAAAATGTGCGTATAGGTGAAAGTAATGATTTCGAAAAATTAACTATAGAACTTACAACCGACGGTTCCATTACACCCGAGGATGCACTGTCGAGTGCTGCAAGTATTTTGCGTGACCATGTTAGTCTCTTCATCAACTTCGATGTTGAACAAGTTGAAGATAAAGTGGAAAGTGAGAAAGATGCAGAATCTGAAAGAATTAAGAAAATTCTTTTAACTAATGTTGATGACCTTGAATTAAGTGTTCGTTCGCATAATTGTTTGAAAGCTGCAAACATTAAAATTCTTGCTGACCTTGTACGCAGAGACGAAAGTGAAATGCTTAAATTCCGAAACTTCGGAAGAAAATCTCTTGCTGAATTGATTGAAATTGTTGAAAACTTTGGTCTTGAATTCGGCATGGACGTCGATAAATTTATTCATGAAAAAACTGAAACAAACTAATAAATCCCGTAAGGTTTAATAATGAGACATAGAGTTAAAGGTAGAAAATTAGGAAGAACAGCCAGTCATAGACACGCTACATTAAATGCATTGGCTACTCAGCTTTTGAGACATAAAAAAATAAAGACAACTCTTGCTAAGGCTAAAGAAACCAAAAGATTTGTTGAACCATTGATAACAAAAGCAAAGAAAAACGATCTAAGTGCAAGACGATATGTTGCTAGATTTGTAAAAGATAAAGAAGTGCTGAAAGAATTATTCTCGGAAATAGTAGAAAAAATAGGTGATCGACCCGGTGGATACACAAGAGTTGTGAAGCTCGGATATAGAGCCGGTGATGCTGCCGAATTAGCTATTATTGAACTTGTTGACTATAATGAAATTGCAGCTCCTAAAAAGAAAGAAACTAAAGAATCAAAAACTACCGAAGAGACAAAAGCTAAGAAATCTAAAAAAGCTCCTAAGAAAGAAGAAGCAGAGGAAGCAGAAGTTATTGAAGAGAATAAAGAAGAAAAAGCAGAAAAGAAAACAACTAAACGCAAAACATCTTCAAAAAAGAAATCGGATGAATCAAAAAAAGAAGTGAAGGAAGAAGTTAAATCCGAAGCCGAGGAAGATAAAACCGATTCCGAAACTGATGAAAGTGCTGCTGAAGAAAAAGAAGATAAATAGATTGTTCGTAAATTAATTGAAAAACAAAAAGAGTAACCAAGCGGTTGCTCTTTTTTTTATCTATGAAAAATATTTCATTTATAAAATCTGTTGCAAAAGTAAATCAGCTTCCGAAGTTGATCTTACCTGAAATTGTTTTAGCCGGCAGATCAAATGTTGGTAAATCTTCGTTTATTAATAATATCTTCGGTAGAAAAAATATTGCACTAACAAGCTCATCGCCCGGAAAAACAAAAACTATTAACTACTACATTGTAGATGAGAAATTTTATATTGTAGACCTGCCGGGTTTTGGTTATGCAAAAGTATCCAAAACGGAAAGAGAAAAATGGCAGAAACTGATAGGTGAATACCTGCAGGCTTCAAGACAAATAGTTACTGTATTTCATCTTATTGATGCACGTCATCATCCTACCGAACTTGACATCTTATTAAACGAATTTTTAAACTCACTCGATATTCCGTTTACTATTATTCTAAATAAAGTTGATAAACTTAAGCAAGGTGAAATAGCAAAGCGTAAAAGTGAAATTTTAGAATATTTCCCGGAAGTATCGTTCGGAGATAATTTGATGCTACACTCTGCAGTGAAAGGAACCGGTAAAAAAGAGATTGTAAACAGACTTCGTAAGCTCTTCTATTGATGACATTTAACTGAACTTTTGTTATAATACATCGCCTTTTTCAACTAATTATTGCAAAAAAAATTTATGGGAATAAGTATTCGTAATAGAAAGCGTATCTTGATATTTTCACTTATTCCTGTATTGATTGCAATTCTGTTTCTTGCAGATGATCTCGTCTTAAAAATTATAACCGCCGCAATACTTGTACTTTATGTTGGATTTATAATCTTCTTACGCGATTCGGTAAGAGAAGAATCTTTTAATAGTACTGTCGAGGATTCATTATCCGATGAGGTTGAGATACAAGCTCCTCCGGTTAAATCAAAATCTGTTTTCGAAGTTGATGACGGAGAAGATTTTAAAATCGTATCACCGACAAAAAAAATTGAAGTCATAACTAGCGAAAACTATGTACCAAGCGATCATGTTTCCAAGAATAAGGATTTTTTCAAACCGCAGGACCTGAAACAAAACTTTGAACAAATAGCCACAGAAGAACTTCCCGAAAACGTATCTCATGATGAACAGTTTGCTTTTGTTCTCGAAAAGATTTTAAATGTCGTAAAAGAAGCGTTCATGGCTCATACTTCAATTTTCTTCTGGTATAATAAAAGTAAAGAAAGATTGACGCTCGAGAAGTTCGTTTCTAGTTCCGGCGAGTTTATTACGGAACAAAAATTTGATATTGAAGACGACATATTGAGTAAGATTGTTAAAAAAGAAGAACCGGAACTACTAACTGATATATCATCAACTGCGGAAAAGGATGTTATTCGTTATTATAATTCCAAGCAAGGCATAAAAAGTTTTGTCGGTGTTCCATTATTCTACGGAAAATCGCTTGCCGGAGTTCTTGCATTAGACTCAAAGGTAAATGATGCATTCGGAATAGAAACTATTTATTCTTTGGGAAGATTTGTAAGAGTTCTTTCAATAATAATTTCGTTGTTCGAAGAAAAATTTTCCGAATCACAAGCAGAACAAAGATTAAAATCTTTATTGGGTGTGTTAAATATTGACAGGCGCTTTAGCAATGAGAAAGAACTTTTTGATATGCTGGAATCTGCAGTTTCCGAATTAATTCCATGGAGTGCTTTTACATTTGTTTATTTCGATCCTACCGACCAAAAATTCAGAACATCAAAAATTATTAACAGAACTACACTTAAATATATAGGCGAAAATCTTGAAGTTGAATTAGGCGGTACAATTGTTGGTAAAGCCATACTAAGCGGAATGCCTATTAAAATTGATGATACTTCTTCCGGTGAGTATTTCAGATTTACAAAAAGCGAAGACATTAGTTTTGACGGTTCATTTCTCGCTATCCCTTTAGTTTACGATGACCAGAATTACGGTGTGCTCTGTTTTGAAACGCTTAAGAAAAATATTTATACTACTGAAGATGTTCAATTCATGAAACAATCGACGAAAATATTTTCATTTATGGTACATTCTTATTCTTCACAGAAAATATTAAAATCTCTTTTATCGGTTGATATTGAAACAAGGGCTTTAAATAGTACTGCATTTATTTCTCAACTTAGAAATGATCTGTTTAAGGCAAATGAATTAAATGCCGAAGGTGCAATTGCTTTAATTAAAATTGACGATTTCATTGAAGAGGATTCTTTGTTTGAAGGAAATCCTTTCCCGAAAGTTCTAAAATCCATCGCTAATACAATACGAGAGGAAATTACTCCATTGAATCTATTCGGACGTTTGGATGAACGAGTATTTGCGGTTTACTTTTTTAATGCAACAACAAAGGATGTTTTTTTATGGTCTGAAAAGTTGCGAATCAAAATAGCTCGTAAACCTATCGCAGTTGTAACAAAACAGACAACATTTACAGTATCAATAGGTGTCGCATCGGCGTCACATAAAACCGACGTTGAACTTGTATTAAGCGATGCAAACTTAGCCTTAAATAAAGCCCTTGAAAAAGGGGGAAATTCAGTTAAGAGTATAAATTAATTTTGAATAATTTTTTTATAATAATTCTTGACGGTGTCGGTGTTGGTGAATTGCCCGATGCCGGAAATTACGGCGACGAAGGAAGCAATACTCTCGCAAATATTGCTAAGCAAATCGGAGAGTTTAATCTTCCGAACCTTCAATCGCTCGGTTTAGGAAACATAATTGAAATTATCGGTCTCCCGCCGTCAGTTAAGCCTCTCGCCTCATACGGTAAAATGCAGGAAGTATCCAAAGGGAAAGATTCCACAACGGGGCATTGGGAAATTGCCGGGCTTAAACTTGATTTTGATTTTCCATATTATCCGAACGGATTTCCGGAAGATGTAGTTGAAAATTTTAAACAGGCAGCTAATGTAAGTGGTATTTTAGGGAACAAACCGGCATCGGGAACTGCAATTATTGATGAACTCGGTAATGAACATGTAAAGACAGGTTTCCCGATTGTTTATACTTCTGCAGATTCGGTTTTCCAAATTGCCGCTCACGAAGATGTTATTCAAATTGATAGATTATACGAAATTTGTCAAATTGCACGCGATAGAGTTTTAGTTGGGCAACATGCGGTTGGAAGAGTTATTGCACGACCTTTTATCGGTGAACCTGGAAACTTCAGTCGCACAACAAATAGAAAAGATTTTTCACTTAATCCTCCCTCAAATACTATACTTAATTTTCTTCAGCAAAATAATATACAAACAGTTGCAATCGGGAAGATAAATGATCTCTTTAATTACAATGGGATTGATATAAAAGAAAAAACCAAAAGTAATTCCGAAGGCATGTCTAAACTTATTCATTATACAAATGCTGTGAAAAATAGCTTTGTGTTTATAAACTTAGTCGATTTTGATGTATACTTTGGACATCGCAACGACACGGTTGGGTTTTATAATGCCCTAAGGGAATTCGATGATTGGCTACCAAGTTTTCTTGAGAAACTTGATGAAACGGATGCATTAATTATAACGGCTGATCACGGTAATGATCCTACTACCCCGAGTACCGATCACAGTAGAGAATACGTTCCATTACTTTTCTATCGGAAAAACAAAGCCGGAAGAAATTTAGGAATAAGGAAAACTTTTTCAGATGCGGCTCAAACCGTTGCTCATTTTTACAAGATCAATAATAATTTATCTGGCAGTAGTTTTCTAAATGAATGATTCTCTAGTTTTTCTATTGGGTGATTTCAAATTTGTTCCGGATAACGAAGGTAACATTGATGTTCTGCATGAAAAGATAAACTCATTGGTTAATAGAGGCATTGTTGAAGTAAACGTAGAAAGTATTGATAAAAAAAATAATATTACCATAAGTAAAAAAATTAACCTGCACTCATTTTTAAAAATAAAAGAAATGCAATCCTTACCAGATGCCGTTGTTCTTGATTTTCTTATTTCAAAAGGGGGATTAAAAAAATCAGATTTCGTTAAAAGAATTATTTTATGAGCAGTAAGAAAAATGAATATATGATTGATACGGATGTTTTGCTTCAACATTTAACACATGAAACAAATACGAAATCCGATTTAGAAAAAGTTATGGAATGTGGAATTTGTTTTACAACTGTTATAAATTCCGCTGAGTTATATTTTGCTTCTCGAAATAAAGAAGAAAAAAAGTTAGTTGATGCACTAATGCGTTCGGTTAATGTTCTTGGTTTTCACTCTCGTTACAGTATGTTGGTTAATGAGTTTATTGATAAAGTTGATTCTGTTAGAGACGCTTTATTTTGTGCAACGGCAAAAATCAGCAAGTTGCCGGTTGTAACTTATAACAAGGAAAAATATTCGTTAACCGGAATTAAAATAATTGATCCATATAATTTGTGAGGTGATAAGTGTTATTAGGTAAAGTTATAGGAACAGTTTGGTCAACTCGTAAAGATGAAAATTTAGTCGGTGCAAAATTTTTAATTGTGCGTGAATTAGATCTCGATTATAAACCACTGAAAAATTTTGTAGTTGCGGTTGACTCCGTTGGTGCCGGGGTTGGTGAAATTGTTCTTGCAGCGCAAGGCAGTTCTGCTAGGCAGACCAACATAACCAAAAATAAACCCGTCGATGCCGTAATTATGGCTATTGTTGATAAATTAGATATTAGCGTTAAAGATAATCTTCAAGAAACTTTAAAGAATTAATGTAATGATACTTGGTAAAGTTATAGGAACTATATGGGCAACACGAAAGTATGATTCGGTTAAGAATTATAAAATGCAATTTGTTCAACCGATAAATTCTAAAAAAGAAAATATCGGCAGACCTATAATTGCATTAGACACTATCGGTGCAGGTCCCGGAGAAATTGTTTTTTATATAACTGCAAGTGAAGCGGTAATCCCGCTTTCTGTTGATATGGCACCGGTTGACGCATCTATTGTTGGTATTGTTGATTCAATTAATTCGGAAATCAATTAGGAGATTTCAATTGAAGATCACTAAGCAATTTACAAATCGTGAAAGCCAATCCTTAGATAAATATTTGCAGGAAATCGGAAAAGTAGATTTATTAACAGCCGATGAAGAAATTGATCTTGCTAAAAAAATTAAGAAAGGCGATCAAAAAGCTTTGGAAAAATTGGTGAAAGCTAACCTTAGATTTGTTGTTAGTGTCGCTAAACAATATCAAAATCAAGGCTTAACACTCGGTGATCTTATTAATGAAGGTAACTTAGGTTTGATAAAAGCAGCAAAAAGATTTGATGAAACTCGCGGATTTAAATTTATTTCTTATGCTGTTTGGTGGATTAGACAATCAATTTTGCAAGCTCTTGCCGAACAAAGTAGAATTGTGCGGTTACCGCTTAATCGTGTCGGTGCTTTAAATAAAATTGGAAGAGCTTACAGTAATTTGGAACAAGAATTTGAACGTGAACCAAGTGCAAATGAACTTGCCAAAGAATTGGAAATGGATATAACCGAAATTTCCGACACTCTTAAGCTTTCCGGTAGACATATTTCCATGGATGCACCGTTTTCTCAAGGCGAAGAGAATAGACTGATTGATGTTTTAGAAAATGATGAAGAACCTTCTCCCGATTATTCTTTAATGTCGGAATCTTTAAGAGACGAGATCACTAGAGCACTTTTAACTCTCTCCGAACGTGAGGCGGAAGTTATTAAACTTTATTTCGGATTAGGAACCGAACATAGTATGACGCTTGAAGAAATTGGCGAAAAATTTAATCTTACACGCGAAAGAGTTCGGCAAATAAAAGAAAAAGCAATAAGAAGATTAAGACACGCTTCAAGGAGTAAAAATCTAAGATCATATCTCGGTTAATTCTGATGCTTATAAAAGATTTCATTCTTTTTGTTTTTGTGTTTTTAATATTATTCTCATTCTCTGCATGCTCTTCTACAACTCAATCCGAACGGTACAAAAAACCGAAAGAGCCGGAAACTGAGCCTTCATCATCCGTCCGCTTTACTTCAAAAGATGATTCTATACAAGATACTTCCGTTTATAGTGCGGTACCTAATGAATTAACCGAATTTGATGAGCTGCCGGTTGAAGATTATCCGGTTGATACAAAAGATTTTATCGGTAAGTATGAAAAAATTGAGAGCTTAAGCAGTGCATTAACTACCAGAGAAAAAATTCTATTTGAAATAATTTCTTATCTCGATACTCCTTATAAATACGGCGGTGTCGACCATAATGGAATTGATTGTTCTGCTTTTACACATCATGTCTTTAATACTTCAATTGGAATAGAGCTGCCGCGGACTGCAAGCGAACAATATAATATTGGCAATAAAATTTCTAATAAAAGTGAATTACAGTTTGGAGACCTTGTCTTTTTTAATACTACACGTCGATCATATCCCGGACACGTTGGAATTTATCTTGGAGAAAACCTTTTTGCACATGCCAGCCGGTCATTAGGTGTAACAGTATCCTCACTTAACAGCACTTATTACAATAAACGTTTTGTTGGAGCACGCCGTATTCAGTAATTCGATCAAACCAAATTGAAATTCTTTACTTAATCGGTTAAATTTATCTGTTAAAAAAATCATTGGAGATTTTATGGAATTTAGAATTGAAACCGATACTATGGGCGAAGTTAAAGTTCCTTCGGACAAATATTACGGTGCCCAAACTGCAAGATCATTAATGAATTTTAAAATTGGGGGAGAAACTTTCCCGCGTGAAATTATTCGTGCTTTAGGTGTTCTGAAGAAAGCTGCTGCATTGACTAATTATGAATTGGGAATGATGCCTAAAGAAAAAGCAGATTTAATTGTACAAGCAGCCGATGAAGTAATTAACGGTAAACTTGATGAACATTTTCCGTTAGTTGTTTGGCAGACCGGAAGCGGTACACAAACCAATATGAATTCGAATGAAGTGATTGCTAATCGTGCAATCGAAATTGCCGGCGGAAAATTAGGCAGTAAATCCCCGGTTCACCCTAATGATGATGTAAACAAAGCTCAATCTTCTAACGATACTTTCCCAACAGCGATGCACATTGCTGCCGTTGAACAAATTACACATCATCTTATTCCGAATGTTACAAAACTGAGAGATGCACTTGAAGCTAAAGCAAAAGAGTTCGATGATATTATCAAAATCGGTAGAACTCATTTAATGGATGCTGTTCCTTTAACTTTAGGTCAAGAATTCTCTGGTTATGTTCAACAATTAACTTATGGATTAGAAAGAATTGAAAGCTGTCTTCCAAGATTAAAAGAACTTGCGTTAGGCGGTACAGCTGTAGGTACCGGGCTTAACACGCACGAAAAATTCGCCGTGCTTTCGGCAAAGATGATTTCCGAGATAACCGGGATCGAATTTAAAACCGCACCGAATAAATTTGAAGCTCTTGCCTCCCATGACGCAATTGTTGAAGCAAGCGGTGTTATGAAAACTTTAGCTGCATCATTGATGAAAATTGCAAACGATATTAGATGGCTTGGAAGTGGACCAAGATGCGGAATAGGGGAAATCAATTTACCGGCTAACGAACCCGGAAGTTCTATTATGCCCGGTAAAGTTAATCCAACCCAATCTGAAGCTATGACAATGGTTTGCGCTCAAGTTATGGGTAATGATGTTGCTATTAATATCGGAGGATTAAGCGGTAATTTCGAATTGAATGTTTTCAAACCGGTAATGATTTATAATCTGCTGCAATCCATTAGACTGCTCGGTGATGCATGCGACAGCTTTACGGAACATTGCGTTGTTGGTATTGAAGCAAACAAAGTAAATATAGATAAGAATTTGAAAAACTCATTAATGCTTGTTACCGCGTTAAATCCTCATATCGGATATGATAATGCTGCGATGGTTGCTAAGAAAGCTTATAATGATAATACTACATTAAAAGAAGCTGTTGTTGAACTGGGTCTTCTAACAGCAGAAGAATTTGATGAGAAAGTAAGACCTGAAAATATGATTGGACCAAAAAAAGGTTAATTTTTTTATAAGTATTGATTCCGTGTCTACTGTTTATTTTATTCAGTATTGCATTAGATAATGTGTTATTGGAAATAGCAATCAAAAAATTACAGCACAGATTATAATTTAGCATTTCAATGAAATAATCTGTGCTGATCTTTAAATATATTTATAACAATTAAAAATAGATTGAACGAAACAATTCTAAATATCTACCTGGTCATTGAAAATGATTTGGTAACGGCTTTCAGAGCTAAAGCTTATCAACAAGCAGGGAGTGATGAAGAAAAAATTGATTTCTTAAAAAGAAATGCTAAACTAGATTTTAATTCCGCTCTTTTATTTGAATCACCTGTTGACAAGTACGGTAGGTTTATGTCTTATAAACGATTTGCAAAATTTGAAAAACAAGGGATGCATTATAGATTGTTTGAAGAAATATTTTCTGAATTTGAAGTCCCGGATAAACCCTTAATTTGCGTAACACCAATTGTGAACGGTGAATTTTACGGCGAAGAATTTTAACATGGAGATAAAATGAACAAAAATGAATTAGACAACTTATCGATCAATACTATTAGGTTTTTAGCAGTTGATGCTATACAAAAAGCAAACTCCGGTCATCCCGGTATGCCGATGGGATGCGCACCTCTTGGCTATATTTTATTTAACGAAGTTATGAATCATAATCCGCAGAATTCAAAATGGTATAACCGCGATAGATTTGTTCTTTCAGCAGGACATGGCAGCATGCTTTTGTATAGTTTGCTTCATCTAACCGGTTATAAAGTTTCATTAGATGAATTGAAAAATTTTAGACAGTACAAAAGTATTACACCAGGTCATCCTGAATTTGGTTTAGCCGATGGTGTTGAAACTACTACCGGTCCTTTAGGTCAAGGTTTTGCAAATGCCTGCGGTATGGCTTTAGCAAACAAATTTATGTCGGCAAAATTTAATAAAGATGATATCGAAATAATTGATAACTGGATTTATGCAATTGCAGGTGATGGAGATTTGATGGAAGGCGTTTCGCATGAAGCCGCAAGCTTTGCCGGGCATAATAAACTAGGAAAACTGATTGTGTTTTATGATAGTAACAAAATCACTATTGACGGTAGTACTGAACTCTCAATGTCGGATGATGCAAAAAAGAGATTTGAAAGTTACGGATGGGCTGTTTCACAAATCAATGATGGAAATAATTTGGAAGAAATTAGAGCTGCGATTAAAAATGCAAAGAAAAATACTTCACAGCCGCAATTAATAATTACAAATACAATAATTGGTTACGGAAGCCCCAATAAACAAGGAACATCTTCTGTTCATGGCGCCCCATTAGGAGAAGCAGAAGTTAAATTGGCAAAAGAAAATCTAAATTTCCCAACCGATAAATCATTCAACATACCTGAAGAAGTTAAAGAAAAATTTTCTTCACTTAAAGAAATAGGGAAGAAAAAAGAAGAGGAATGGAATTCGCTTTTCCAAAAATATAAAGATAAATATCCCGAAGACGCTGAATTGTTATCATCTTTGATTAGTGATAAAGTTGATAATAAATGGGAAAAACATCTTCATAAATTTGAAAATTATGGAGAGAAAATTGCTACGAGAAGTGCTTCAAATAAAGTGATAAATAGTTTTGAAAAATTCTTCCCGGCATTGTTGAGTGGTTCTGCTGACTTGGATGCATCAACTTTAACAGATATTAAAGATGAAAAGAAATTTTCTAAAGAAAATCCGACAGGAAGAAATATAGCTTACGGAATTAGAGAACACGGAATGGGATCGATTATGAATGGTGTTTCACTTTATGGAGGGTTAAGAGCCGTAGGAAGTACATTTTTAATATTTTCGGAATACATGCGTCCGCCGATTCGTCTTGCCGCATTGATGGAGATCAACCCGATTTATGTTTTTACTCATGATAGTGTTGGATTAGGTGAAGACGGCCCAACACATCAACCGGTTGAACAGTTTGCTTCGCTTCGGGCAATTCCTCATCTAATAGTAATTAGACCTTCCGATGCGAACGAAGTAACCGAAGCCTGGCGTATTGCTTTAAAGGAAAAGAAAAGACCTGTTGCAATTGCTTTAACCAGGCAGAAAATAAGTATAATCGATAGAACTAAATATGCTTCGGCTGATGATGCGGACAAAGGTGCTTATATAATAAAAAATTGTTCGGGGACACCGGATTTGATTTTAATAGCAACCGGTTCCGAAGTAGAAATCGCTATTGATTCAGCTGAAAAACTTGAATTAGATGGTATAAAAACTCGTGTTGTTAGTATGCCTTCTTGGGAATTATTTGACGAACAAAGTGATGATTATAAGGATTCTATACTCCCTAAATCAGTAAAGAAAAGAATTTCTATTGAAGCGGGTGTTGGTCTTGGTTGGCAGAAATATGTTGGTGATGAAGGTAAAATTATTTCTATAGAAGGTTTTGGTGTATCTGCTCCTTATTCACAAATCTATGAGCATTTTGGTATTACTGCAGAGAATATAATAAAGGAGTCAAAAAAGCTTTTAAGTAGATAATCTATAACAAATATTTTATCAGTACAAATCCACCTATAAGTAATACGGTAAAAAGTATTGCAAGCATATTAAAATATTTGTCGATAAAACTTTTTATTTGCGGCCCGAATCTCCAGATTAAATAAGCAACCAAAAAGAATCGGGCTGCTCTGCTAATTATAGATGCAATAACAAACATCGGTAAGCTTATTTCAAATGCTCCTGCCGAAACTGTAAAGACTTTATACGGAATTGGAGTAAAGCCGGCGGTAAATATTATCCAAAAATTCCATTCATCATAAAGGTTCTTTACATTATAAAAAACTTCTTGAGTAAATCCCGGTATGTTATTGAAAAAGAAAAGTGCAACTGCTGAAAAGCTGCCGTCGAAACCCCACCAAATAAAGTAACCAATTGCATACCCGAGCAACGCCCCGGTTACGGAACCGATTGTTGTATTGATTGCAAATTTGAAGGATTTACTTCTTGAACCAAGAGCCAAAGCTATTAATAATGCATCAGGCGGAATTGGAAAAAAAGAAGCTTCCGCAAAGGCTAAAATAAATAATGCAATTGGGCCGTAAGGAGTATCAGCCCAGTGAAGCATCCAATCATATATTTTACGAAGTATTTTCATCAGCAAGATTTGCGAAGCGCAATAATAATAAAAAATTGATGGTAAATGAAGAAAAAAGAAAATTCGCTTTGTCTCTATTTTATTGCAATTTTTTGCAACTGAAGTTAAATTGAGACACAACAATAGAGGAGAATGGAATGCCTATCTACAAAGACTTCAAAACAATACCTCAACTATTTTTCCAGATTACTAGAGAATTTGGTATCGGGAAAGAAAGACCTGTGCTTAAATATAAATTCGATACTGAATATACCGGTATTACTTATGACGAACTATTTAGCACAACCGAAAGATTTGCAAACGGGTTAGCTTCAATGGGGGTTAAAAGACTCGACAAAGTAGCAATCATTTCTGAAAACAGACCTGAGTGGGTTTATTCGGATATGGCTATTCTGGGGCTCGGGGCAATTGATGTTCCGCTTTATCCCATTTCTACCTCGGACACAATTGAATTTATTTTAAATAATTCCGAATCGGTTGGAATTATTGTCTCAAACAAATTTCAGTTGAATAAGGTATTAAAAATTCGAGATAAGTGTAAAGCTCTTCAGTTTATTGTTGTTATGAACAACCATGAAGCAACAGACGATAAAGGAGTTTATTCTTTTGAAAGTATCCTAAAGAAAGGCGATGAATTTAAAAAAGAGAATCCCACACATTTTGAAGAAAGTGCAAACACTTGCAACGAGGATGATCTTTGTACAATTATTTATACATCCGGAACAACCGGAGAACCAAAAGGAGTAATGCTTACGCATAAAAATATTGTTTCAAATGTTAAAGCAGCACATGAAATTTTTCACATTGACGAAAATGATATTTTTCTTTCATTCCTTCCGCTTTGTCATATTTTTGAAAGAATGGCAGGGTATTATACGGCTTTCTCCTGCGGAGGAATGATTTGCTATGCCGAGAGTATTGAAAAAGTAGCTCAGAATATGACCGAAATTAAACCGACAATTATGACTGCAGTCCCCCGGTTATTTGAAAGAATTTATAGTAGAATTAAACGTAATGTTGAATCCCAACCCCCAAAGAAACAAAAAATATTTAATTGGGCGCTTGAAGTCGGAAGAAATTACATGGATGCCAAAAAAAGCAGAGATGGTGTTCCAATCGGATTAGCACTTAAACGAACATTAGCCGATAAACTTGTTTTCAAAAAATTACGGGCTAGAACAGGAGGTAACCTTCGGTTCTTTATTTCAGGCGGGGCTGCTTTAGCAAGAGACTTAGGTTTATTTTTTGAATCCGTAGGACTCTTAGTTATTGAAGGTTACGGCTTAACGGAATCTTCACCTGTTATTTCTGCCAACAGATTAAATGATTATAAATTTGGATCGGTTGGTAAACCTATGCCCGGAGTTGAAGTAAAAATTGCACAGGATGGTGAAATTCTTGCTTCCGGTCCCAATATTATGCAAGGGTATTACAAAAACAAAAAAGAAACCGAAGAAACATTAAAAGACGGCTGGCTTCATACCGGTGATATTGGTGTGTTTGATGCCGAAGGATTTTTAATTATTACCGATAGAAAAAAACATCTTTTCAAAACTTCCGGTGGAAAGTACATAGCACCAACACCAATAGAAAATATGTTCCTGGCTAGTAAATATATCGATCAATTTGTATTAATTGGCGATAGAAGAATGTTTTTAAGTGCTCTAATTGTTCCGGATTTTGAAGCTTTACAAGAATATGCCGATGCAAATAGAATTCAATACAAAGACCCGATGGAACTTGTTGAGAAGAAACAAATCTATGAATTACTAGAAAAAGAACTCGGACAGTTCCAAAAGAATCTTGCCAATTTTGAACGGGTACGTAAATTCAAAGTTCTTGAAAAACCATTCTCTATTGAAGGCGGGGAAATGACACCCTCTTTAAAAATTAAAAGAAAAGTTGTAGAAGAACGTTATTCACACTTAATTGAAGACATGTACAAGGGTATGGAAGGTTAACTTTTGGTATTGGATAATATATTTTTTACCTTTAAAAGCCGTTCATTTTTATGAACGGTTTTTTTTTGAATAAAGAAAGGAATTAAAATGAGTGAAGCAAAAAAAGGTGATAAGGTAAAAGTTCACTATACCGGTAGATTAAATGACGGTTCCGAATTTGATTCATCAAAAGACCGAGATCCGTTGGAATTTGAGATTGGCAGCCAGCAAGTTATACCTGGTTTTGAAAATGCCGTTTTAGGGTTAAAAACCGGAGAATCGGTTACTGTCAATATCCCTTCCGATGATGCTTACGGACCCAGAGTAGATGAAATGGTTCTTAAAATTGAAAAAGAAAAACTTCCGCCGGATTTTAACCCGGAACTCGGACAACAGTTTCAACTTCCGCAGCAAAATGGTCAAAATGTTGTTGTAACTGTTACCGGTATAACAGATACACAAATTGAATTGGATGCAAATCATCCCTTAGCCGGGAAAGATCTTACATTCGATATTCAACTTGTAGAAATCTCTTAAATTATTAGATAAATCCCGGTTTGCTGCCGGGATTTACACCAATCTTAAATCTTACTTTCTTAGAAATTTCTTATATTTACAGCTTATCAAAAAACGGTTATAAAGTGGAAAAAGAAAAGATTTTAGTTACTTCGGCGCTTCCTTATGCCAATGGTCCAATTCATCTCGGTCACCTAAGCGGTGCCTATTTACCTGCAGATATTTATGTAAGGTATCATCGTCTAAAAGGAAGTGATATAATTTATATTTGCGGTTCCGATGAACACGGTGTGCCGATTACTATTACTGCTGACAAAGAGAAAGTTAAACCTCAAGAAATTATCGATCGTTATCATAATATTAATAAAGAAGCATTCGATAAATTCGGGATGTCATTCGACATTTATTCAAGAACTTCACTGAAAACCCACCATGAAAATGCACAGAAATTTTTTAAAGTTTTTTACGATCAAGGTCTATTAATTGAGAAAAAAACCTTCCAGTTTTATGATGAAAAAGCAAAAATGTTTTTACCAGACCGTTATGTTGAGGGGACCTGCCCAAAATGTGGTTTCGAAGAAGCAAGAAGTGATGAATGCGAAAGCTGCGGTTCATTGTATGATCCTTCCGAATTAAAAAATCCCAAAAGCAAAGTAACCGGCGAAACTCCGAAACTAAAAGAAACTTCGCATTGGTATTTCCCATTAGGCAAGTTCCAGGAAAGAATTGAAAAATATGTTGATGAAATGCATTCCGAATATAAATGGAAAGATAATGTGCTGAAATATTGTAAAGGATGGTTCAAAGAAGGGTTAGGAGATAGAGCAATTACTCGCGATCTTGATTGGGGTGTGAAAGTTCCTTTAGATAATGCAGAAGGTAAAGTTATTTACGTTTGGTTTGAAGCCGTGCTCGGATATATTTCGGCAACAATTGAATTATCCAAACAGAAAGGTGAACCTGACTTTTGGCGTAAGTATTGGCAGGACCAGCAAACTAAATATGTAGCATTTATCGGGAAAGATAATATTGTTTTCCATACGATCATTTTCCAGGCTATACTTTTTGCGTGGAACGATGTAAACGATGATAAATTTATTTTACCACAGAATGTACCGGCAAACGAATTCCTAAATTTTGAAGGAAAAAAATTCTCTAAATCACGTGGCTGGGGCATTGATGTAATTGATTTCTTGAAATTATTTAATGCAGATCCGCTTCGATACACACTTGCAGCTAACTTACCTGAAAATAAGGATACCGATTTCTACTGGAAAGAATTTCAATCAAAAAATAATGACGAATTAGCAGACATACTCGGTAATTTTATTAACCGGACGTTCACTTTTGTTCATAAGAATTTTGATGCTGAAGTCCCTGCTAGAGAAAAATTAGAACAGATAGATAACGAAATGCTGGAACTACTGAAAAGTTATCCTAAAAAAGTTGGCGATCTAATTGAAAATTATAAAATAAAAGAAGCAACTCTCGAGATAATGAACTTAGCTCGCGCGGCGAACAAATATTTCAATGATTCGCAGCCGTGGATTACTATAAAAAATGATAAAGCTGTTTGTGCCACAACACTTAATATTTGTCTGCAGACAATCTACTCACTTGCTCAATTATTTAGTCCGATTATACCCACATCATCAAATAAAATTTTTAAAATGCTGAATGCTGAACCGACAAATTGGTATTCAATCTATGGTGATAATCTGAAAGCCGGGCATAAACTGAATAAAGCAGAAATATTATTCAATAAGATTGAAGATGAGCAAATCGAAAAACAAATTAACAAACTCGGTAAAGTAGAGGGTGCAGTTGAAGCAGATGAAGAAATAGCAATAGAAGATTTTGCGAAAATAAAATTAAAAGTTGCCGAAGTAGTTTCAGCCGAAAATATCAAAAAGAGTGAAAAACTTTTAAAGCTAAAAGTAAGAATTGCAGAAGAAGAGCGGCAAGTAATTGCCGGGATTGCTAAAGATTACAAACCGGAACAATTGATAGGTAAAAAAGTTATAATAGTTTCAAATTTGAAGCCTGCAAAACTTTTTGGAAATGAATCACAAGGAATGATATTAGCTGCAGATTATGGCGATGGAGTTAAAGTTATTGAAGTTGATTCGTCCGTCCCAACCGGATCAAAAGTTAAGTAAATTTAAAAATCTATTGGTTGTTATTGTTTTACTATAAGTCCGAATTATAAATTTGATAATAAATTGGAGGAAAGCCAACACTATGCAAAGACTACACATGTTGTTGTTCATTTTTGTTGCCGCAATCTTTATCACCTCGTGTTCTTCAAGCGGTGATGCCGTAATTGTTGCCGAGTATGGTCAAGACCATATCACTTATGATGAATTAAAAGAAGCATATGTTAAAAGTTTAAGTGAAGAAGAAAAAAATAAAGCCGAATCTCAGGAAGAGATGAAAGAGTTTTTAGACCTATATGTTAATTATAAAATGAAACTTCGTGATGCATTCGTTCGCGGTTTCCCAAATGATCCTGAAATTCAACAAGAAATTGACGACTATACTAAAACGGTCGGCATACCATATATCCAGGAAAAATTTATTATTGAACCCGGTTCAAAAGATTTGTATGAAAAACGTAAAATTGAAAAAAGAGTAAGTCATATTCTTTTAAGAACAGATACTCTTGATGTAGAAAAAGCTCATACTAAAATTGAAGAATTGTTAGATAGAATTAAGAACGGCGAAAGTTTTGAAAAAATTGCCTACCAGTATACCGAGGATGAATTTTCAAGACCCGATAGCGGTGATGTTTATTGGTTAACCGCAGGTCAAACTGTTCCTGAATTTGATGAAGTTATATTCAAAATGAGCAAAGGAGAAGTCTATCCCGAACCGGTACAAACAAGGTTCGGATTTCATCTCATTAAAGTGACCGATGAGCAGCCACGAATTCATCAAGTTAAAGCACGGCATATTCTTGCAAGCTATAGGAACGATGCAACTGTGGACACAGCAGCAGCATTAGAAAAAATAAAAGGCATACAAGAGAAGTTGAAAAACGGTGAACCTTTCGATGAGTTGGCAAAACAATATTCGGATGATGAAGGGAGTGCTATTAGAGGTGGAGATTTAGGTGCTTTTCAAAGAAGAATGATGGTCAAACCTTTTGATGAAGTCGTCTTCAGCATGAATGTTGGTGAAATTTCAGATATTGTACAAACTCAGTTCGGTTATCATATAATTAAACTTGAGGAAATTATAGATCATCCGAGTTATGAAGACGATAAAAATAATATCAAGCAGGTCTATCAACGTTCGCTTTACGCCAGTGATAAAGAAAAATATTTGAATAAACTTAAGGAAGAATATTCTTTTAAAAGAAACGAAGATATAATTGAACAAGTTATGGAAGGTGATCCGAAAGTTACTTTTGGCGATACCTATTGGGAAAGTGAATACAGAGACAAATACGGTAAAAGTATTGTTCTATCGATGAAAGCTAAAGATTACACACTGGATGATATTGTAGGTGAGTTTAAGGATAGAGATAATTACAAAAATGCTAAGATGACTCATATGAATGTTTTCAAAATGTTTCTCGATGTTACCGAAGAAATGCTTTTTACACAAAAAGCTTTTGATTTGCGTAATAGCAATACCGAGTTTGCAAAATTGATGGATGATTATAGACATGGTTTATACATTTTCAAACTGCAGGAAGATGAAATTTGGAATAAGCTTTCAGCAGATTCTACACAATTGTTAAGCTTATATGAAGAAACAAAATCAAATTATAATTGGCCTGATAGAGTTTCGTATGCAGTTATTTACAGACCGGATTCATTAGCTCTTTATAGCGATAAATCTGCTCTTGATTCAGGTGTTGAGTTTGAAACTATCGTTGAAGCTAATTCGGAAAATCCGAGACTCAAAAATAAAACAGGTATTAGAGAATTAATTGAAGTCGGCAATAATGAGGTTGCAAAAGCAGCGTTTAACTTAAGTTTACCTAATGAGATTTCCGAACCTTTTAAAATAGGTAACGATTGGTATATGGTTAAGTTACACGAGAAAATCCCGTCTAAAACAAAATCTTTTGAAGAAGCAAGATCCGAAGTTATGGGTGTTTGGCAGGAAAGACAGAGTAAAAAATTGGAACAAGAATACTTAAAAAACTTGCATCAGGTTTATAAACCGAAATTGTATTATGAACGCTTATATCAAACTCAGAAAAGCTAAATTAATTTTTTTGTTTGCAATACCGATATTTTTTTTCGGCTGTAAAAAGGAAGAAATTCCCGAAACCATAATTGCAAAAGTCGGGGAAAGGTTTTTAACCGAAAAACAGCTTGATTCATTGCTGACGTTTACGAACAATAAAAATAAGTATCGTGAAGAAGTAATACGCGATTGGGTGGATTCGGAAGTTTTATATTTGGAAGCACAAAAAGCAAATATTCTCATAGATGAAGACTACATGCAGTTAGCCTACGAAAGCAGCAAAATGCTAGCGAATGCTTTTTTGATTAAGAAATATTTATCCGAGAATGTAATTAAAGCCGATGAATCAGCTCTTTTGGAATATTACAATAATCATAAAAGTGAATTAAGTATTACTTCCAAAGCTTATGTCTATAACCATGCAGTATTTAATGATGAAGCAAAAGCAATATTATTCAGAGAAACTTTGTTGGGAAGTGATTGGAGTAAAGCCGTTAATGTATTTAGCGGTGATCCGTCTATTGTTGATCTAATTAATGAAAAATTTGTTTTTGAATATGATGTGCCGAACAAAACAATCCATACTATTTTAAGCAATCTTTTAGAAGGTGAAACAAGTATAATATTCCCGACGGAGAAAAATACTTTTGATGTAATTCAATTGATTAAGATTTATGAAGCACTTGCAACCCCGGATTTTATTCATATAAAAAAGAAGGTAGAAGATAGATACCTAATAATAGAAAAATCAAGGCTTTATGATAATTTAATGAGTCAACTTTATTCAAAATACGACGTGTTAATATATAGGTAAATAAATGAAAAAAATATTTCTGATACTTTTATTTTCATCACTGTTGTTTTCGCAAGAAACTCTCGATAGAATAATTGCAGTGGTTAATAATGAGATAATTTTACAATCGGAATTGAATCTTCAGGTTGCTTATGTTGCAGCTCAACGAAATCTTGATCCTGCTAATCCTGATCTAAAGAAGACTATTCTTGATAGGATGGTGGAAGAAAAGCTGCTTTATGCACAAGCAGAATTGGATTCGATCGTTATCTCTAACGAAGACGTAAATGCTCAGTTGGAAAACCAATTGAATTTTTTCATTGCTCAATACGGCTCTCTTGAAAGAATGGAACAAGCATACGGAATGAGTATCGATAAAATTAGGCGAGAACTGCGGGACGAAGTTAGAAAAAGTATGATGGGTAATATGGTTCAGCAAAAACACTTCGGTCAATTAGATGCTACAAGAAGAGAAGTCCGTGAATTTTTTGAAGAATATCAGGATTCATTAGGACTTATTCCCGAAAGATTTGAACTTTCGCATATATTTATCAATCCGCAAAAGGGAGAGAGATTAAAAGCTAAGACAAAAGTATTTACTCAAGCACTTTTAGACTCAATAAAAGGAGGCGCCGATTTTGCTGCGCTGGCAAAGAAATTTTCCGACGATCCCGGTAGTGCTGCCAGAGGAGGTGAACTTGGTTTTGTTAAAAGAGGTGTTTTCTTTCCCGAGTTTGAAGCTGCTGCGTTTCAACTTCAAGAAGGTGAAATCTCCGATATCGTGGAATCACCTGTTGGCTTTCACATAATTCAAATGTTGGAAAGAAGGGGAGAGTCTATTAGAACAAGACATATTCTTGTTAAAGTAAAAAGTGATGAACAAGCTGATCTTGATGCAATTGAAATGCTCACTGAAATTCGCGATAGTTTATTAAGAGGCGAAAAGAACTTTGAGTATTTTGCTAGGAAATATAGTGATGATACGGAAACTTCTAAGCTCGGCGGCACATTAGGTAAATTCGATGTTTCGCAGCTCGATAAAACTCTCAGAGACCGTGTCTACGGTATGTCTATTGGTGAAATCAGCACACCGAAAAGGCTTGACCTGGATAACAAATCTTACGGCTATCATATTATAAAAGTTAATAACCGTATCCCCGAACATAAACCGACCTTTGAAGGGGACTATGATGAAATTAAGCGTCTGACAATTTATCATAAAAGACAAAAGCTTTATGCTAATTGGATTAGTGAATTAAAAGAAAAAATTTATTGGGAAGTTAGAATTTAAATCCGGGAGAAAGTTTGACACAAAATACGGAAAGTAAAGATATACAGCTTGTAGAAAAACTCAATCACTCTGTTAATTTATTAAAGAGTGAAATTGGGAAAGTAATTATCGGTCAGAATGAAATCGTAGAAAGTTTGTTAATTGCATTATTGGCTAAGGGTCATTGCCTTCTGGTTGGTGTGCCCGGATTAGCAAAAACTCTTCTTATCAGAACTCTCGCCGATGTGTTGAATCTTAATTTCAGTAGAATTCAATTTACACCAGATTTGATGCCCGGCGATATTACCGGTACTGAAATTATTGATGATGATCCTACAACTAATCAACGTAGTTTCAGGTTTATAAAAGGACCGATATTTGCAAATATTATTTTAGCCGATGAGATAAACCGTACACCACCCAAAACGCAGGCTGCTCTTTTGGAAGCTATGCAGGAATATAAAGTTACCGCTGCCGGGCATACATATTCGCTTGAAGAACCGTTTTTTGTACTTGCCACACAAAACCCGATTGAACAGGAAGGAACTTACCCCTTACCCGAAGCGCAACTGGATAGGTTTATGTTCAACTTATGGTTAGACTATCCCAGGTTTGAAGAAGAGCTCGAAATTATAAAAACCACAACAAGCAGTTATAAACCCGAGTTGAACAAAGTTGTTAGCAGCAATGAAATAATGGAATTTCAAAATCTTATCAGAAGAGTTCCGGTTGCGGATAATGTAATCGAATATGCGGTTAGAGTTGTAAATGCAACACGAACTAACTCCAACGCCAATGAATATATTAAGCAGTGGGTAAATTGGGGCGCCGGACCGAGAGCTTCTCAGTATTTGATTCTTGCCGCTAAAACTAAAGCCGTAATAGACGGTAGGTTTACTCCGAATATTGATGATGTGAAGAGTTCAATGCTCCCGGTATTGCGTCATAGAATCATTCCTAACTTTAATGCGGAAGCCGAAGGCATTTCTTCCGTTGAAATAATTAATAAGATTTTATCCGAAAACCAAAAATAATTCTGTTTATGAAAAAATCTCTACTTCTTATTGCTATCTTATTTTTTATCGGCTGCTCCGATAAAGTTACTGAAGAACCGGAATCTAAATTTCAAGAAACAACATTGAACGAATTCGGGTTGATAACCGATTCACTTATAGAAATTCGGGAAAGAGTAAAACGAAATCAGACTTTGAGTGATATGCTTCTTCCTCATAATGTTACTTACGGTCAAATTCATCAAATTGCACAGGTATCAAAAGATATTTTTGATGTAAGAAAAATACAAAGCGGCAGAGATTATGTGTTGTATATTCAGCCGGATACAATTAATACGGTTAAATATTTTGTTTACCAAGAAACACCTCTCAGGTACTATGTTTTTGATTTAAGTGATTCGATAAATATTTCTTACGGCGAAAAAGAAGTCGAAATAAAAGAAGCCGAAGTTGCCGGAAAAATTTATAACTCCTTATACCAAACATTGGAACAATTAAAAGTTAGTCCGTTGCTCGCATTAAAACTTTCCGAGGTTTTTGCATGGCAGATTGACTTCTACGGAATACAAGCTGGGGATAGCTTCAAAGTAATATATGAAGAAAAACATCTTGACGGTAATTTTATGACCGTCGGTAGAATTAAAGCCGCAGTTTTTAATCACCGCGGTAAAGATTTTTACGGGTTCTATTTTGAAGAAGATGAAAGTGCCGATTATTTTGATGAAGAAGGCAACAGTTTAAGAAAAGCTTTCCTTAAAGCTCCGTTAAAATTTAGCAGAATAAGTTCCGGTTATTCTAATAGAAGACTTCACCCTGTATTAAAAGTTTACAGACCACATCAAGGAATTGATTATGCAGCACCAACAGGCACACCGGTTCAATCAATCGGAGATGGCGTAGTAGTTGAAAGAGCATATCATAGAGGTAACGGTAATTGGGTTAAGATAAAACATAACAGTACTTATTCAAGTGCTTACCTACACTTATCTAAATTCGGCAAAGGAATTACAAAAGGAGCACAAGTGCGTCAAGGACAAATAATCGGGTACGTCGGAAGTACAGGTTTATCAACCGGCCCGCATCTTGATTTTCGTTTTTATATAAATAACTCTCCCGTTAACTTCTTAAGGCAAGAATTCCCTCCGTCAAAACCAATCGACAAAGAATACCACGATGCGTATTGGGAATTTATGTCGGCTATGAAAACAAGACTCGATAATTTATCTAAAAAATCCGATGAAGATGTATTAGCAGTGAATTGAAATGCAAACCTTTCAGATGAAGAGCTAATGTAAACTTTTTACTGAATTTTCTTTATCGGAAAACTCAGTATCAGTATCCGCCCTCCGAAGTTGCATTTTAACGAAGGAGGATCAGTCCGCAATTCTTTTTGCGGATTAAAGAGGTTATACGCTAACTATATAATTTAATAATCGAACAAGTTTATTTGGTTTTGGTCTTCTTCAAAATATCTATAAGTTTTGTCTGAAATAATTTCTATTCCACCATATCTATTTATTGTTTCCTTAACATATCCAATTGTTGTATTAAGATCTCTTCTAATATCCTCAGTGGTGAAACGTAATATTGACCAACCTAAGCTCGAAAGAATATTGTTACGATTTTTGTCCCTCTTAACATTTAATTCTGATAAATGGAATCTATCTCCATCACATTCAATGTTAATGTTTCGTTCTTTACAAAAGATTGCAAAATCTAAATAAAACAATTTTACATCAGTATTAATAAGATATTGTCGTTCCGCCTCTATCTTTGCAATTTTAAGTGCCTCCCACAATTCTTCTTCAAGAGGACTCTCATAAAATAAGTCATTAATATTGCTTGAATTTTTGAAATGCCAAAAAGTAGTTGGAATGAAAAGTAATCTTCTCGGACGATTACTAATAATCGGGGTTGAAAGCTCGTTCAAAGAATTAAATTCTATCTTATAATATTCATCTTCTGCTTTGGGGTCATTTTGAATTTCTGGTAGAAGCATTTTTCTTTTAACAATTGAAATCTTTTTTACGTCACTATACCATCGAATAGAAAAAGCATCTTTATTAAAGATTTTTGTGTGGTAAAACGCAATATATTTTAAGGTCTTATTAGCAACACTTTTGGGAACCATTTTAGTTGAACAAGGAATACGATACCAGTTTTGCTCTTTTGCAATTTTGAAATCGTATTTATTATTCATCAATGCAACTAAAAAATCTTTATTATTCTGTTTAGCCATACTAATTACTTTTAGTGTATAACAGCGTGTTATCCCGACAAGTCGGGACAAGTTGTAATATTTCCAGTAACACCGTACTTGTTAAAGACTGTACAACAAACTTAACACATTTTTCTAATAAGAGCTTTTTCTACAAAACTTTTTTACCGGGAATACTTTTGCCCAGCTTACCCATTCTCCGAAGTAGCATTCTAACGAAGGAAAGCCAGTCCATCATTATTTTGGTGGATTAAAGAGGTTAGGGTACGACTTTTTAGATTTACTAAACTTTTTTTTATGCAAATTCTTTATTCAATTTCTTTCTTGTATTCATCAAACTTGCGTTTCGAAAACGTTTATTCAATTCATTGACTAATTTATATGGACGATTAAAAGCTTCTTGTGATATTTTGAAGTGATCTGATAGTTTACGAATTGTTTCTTTTGAAAGACCTTTCTGATAATTCAAAATCTTTGATATTGTTCCTTTTGATAAATCCAATATCTCAACCAAATCTTTTGCTTTTAGATTACTACTTTCCATCAATGATTTTAGTAATTCGATTGGGTCAACATCTTCAAATGAATTATGTTCATCATCCCATTTCTCTATCAAAATAGTTAATAATTCAATTTCATCTGAAAACTTATCATCATCTTTAGAAATAAGTTTTTCTAAGATACTGCAGTATTCATCATATTGTTTTTGACTTTTTATTACTGTGTATTTTAGTATTGCCATTTTCTTCCCTTTTAATTTAATATGCTTCTACAGTATATTGTTTTCCATCTGCACACAATTTTGTGTATTCTGAATGAGTACCAATCCATTTAATGAATAAATGAACTTTCTTTTTCCCAAAATGATAACTACATATCATTCTGTATTTATTTCCACCAATATTAAATACAATCCTTTTCGAACTCTCTCCAAGAATATCCGCACTATTGAAAGTAGAAATGATATCATTTGGTTCTTTCCATTCAGCCCACTTTATAATTGAAAGCCAATTTTCAAATGCTGATTTACTTTGAGCACTTTCTGATACATACTTTTCAATAGTTTGTTTACGAATAAGATGTATTTTCATATGCTGTAAACTTACGAAATTGTTTCACAATAGGAAACTCTTTTTTATTACCCAAACGGCGTGTTATCCCGACAAGTCGGGACAATTTGTTTGGCAAAGCCATTCCTTTGGGAAAATATCCAGTAACGCCGTGAGAACTTAATAATTAATTTTATAAGAACTCTTTTACAAAACTTTTTTGCCGGGAATACTTCTGCCCAGCTTACCCGCCCTCCGAAGTTGCATTTTAACGAAGGAGGGCCTGTCCGCCATTCTTTTGGTGAATTAAAGATATTAGCCTTTATCTATAACTGCTGTAAAATTTCTAATACCTGTGATTTTAATGAAACAAGATCTACCTTTATTATATCCCATACTATTTTTGTATCTATACCAAAGTATTCATGGATTAATAAATTTCTCAAATCAATTATTTCACGCCATTGTACTTCTGAATTGAGATTTTTGAAGTGAGGTGTAAGATGATTTGCAGCTTCGCCAATAATTTCTAGCTGTTTGACACATGCAAATTGCATCATCGTATTGCTTTGGAAATTTTCATAACTAGATTCTTGAACATAAGATTCAATTTCTAGAATCGAATCTTGAATATGTTGAAGCCTTGTTTTATCGCCTAATTTACTTCTCATATATCAATATTTTTTCTGCGTCAATATAAGGGCGAATATATTTAGAGACACTATTACCTGTTAGCAAATCTACTCTTTTTTGTAATAAATCTTCCAATTCTAATTTCATACGCACAAAACCCAAACCGATTGGTTGTGAATAATCCATTTCAACCAATATGTCGATATCGCTTCGCTCATCGTCTTCACCTCGTGCTGCCGAGCCAAATAAAAATGCTCGTTTGACTGGTTTGTTTTTTAGACAATCCGCTATCTTCTCAATGTATTCTTTACTCATATCCAATTTTCGATTTATGTAAAATTAACTTCAAAAATATAACCGAAAACACAGAAAAAAACACCATGTTATTTAAGTATGTGGTTATTGGCGTTGCCAAAATTAACTTATTTGATGAACCGATTTCGTCTTTTGGCGAATTAGTTATTTATTTATGTGGTTCATTAACATACTCTTGATATTTCCAATAAGTAAAAAACAAGTTACATTTCCTGACCTACAACTTTTACTTGGTGGTGTATCCGAAAAGAGGTTTGGTTGTCACTTATAGTGATCAACGAAACAGATATATCGGCAATAGAGTTTTGAGAATATTTTTGGTCAGGTTGTCAAAGAACTTTTTGTACAAAACTTATTTCATGGAATAACTATATCCGCTTGACTTTTTACTTATTAAAGAGGTTATACCACAAAGATTTTGTAAAGAGCAAATACAATGAGAAAGATAAAAGCTAAGTAAAGTATCTCAGCAATGAGTGCCAAAGAAGTTTGTACAAATGTTAGTTTTGAAATAGGTTTTGGTTCATCATAATTAAAATTGCCACTCTTACAATTTATAAAATAATTATACTCTTCAGAATATCGATAAGCTGCAGGGAAATAAAAGTCTTTATCTGACCAATATGCTCTATAGTTTTTTATTATAAAAAAACGACGAACTTCACTATATCCTATATTAATTAGTCTTAATAAAGAGCCTATACCAGAAGAAACTTTCTTTAATTCAAATAAAAAAACCGATAATACCCGTTTTGAAAGCGAACGTACACTTTCACGATAGAAAAAACTTTCGTATGAATCATCAATAAATTCTTTCCAAGTGAGTTTTTTTATTAGGTCAATGTTGTACTTTCTGAAAAACTTTGTCATTTCTTTTTCATCATTTTTATGAGAATGATGTAATTCTGGTTTCTCATTATACATTGTATAATAAATTACTGCTTCACTTGGAGAAGTGAATGTAAAACACGAACATAGTCTGTCTTCTTTAAGAACCTCATTGCAAATTGGGCAATATTTATTTTTTGAAGTATAGTACATTGCTACTTGTATTGGCGTTTATGAAAATATTATTAACAGAATAAAAATATAGATAACACTTAGACTAGTTAAAAAAAGTGAATATTTTTCTCTTAGAATTAACCATCTTCTTTGTTTCAATGTCTTTTTTATGTCCTTGTTAAATTCATTATTTAACTGATCTGTTGGTGTATTTTTAAAATAATCCTCGGCATTCAGTATTTTATAGTAAATACCTTTAACGACTAAATAATTCCATACCAATAATATTATTGAAAGAATACACAAAAAAAATAAAGATAAAATGAAAAAGACGCATATTTTGGCATTGATACTGAATAAGATAGAAGTAGCACCAATCAGTAACGAATTTAAAATTATTAAAGAGTTCCAAAATGAGAAAGATGCATTTAAAAAGCGGTCAGAATACCTTTCTTCTCGTTCATCAATGTCTGCCATTTTAGACCTTTCCTTTTGTGGTATAACGGTGTTGTGCCTAAGCTGCTGCCAAGCACAACAATGATTTATAAAAACGATTAACTAAAAAATTATAGAACATTTAACTAAAAGGACAAAGATGAACAAGAAACAAAACACGGAACAACAAACCCGAAAAACTAAAACTGCTGAAAGCGAACAGGCAGTCAGCTTGAGGCACGGGTTAGGTGCGTTTAATAACAAAGGGGAAACTTTTATAGAAAACATTGGAACATTCATAATGACAAAGAAAAAATATAAATATGACATAAAAGATATTATCAAGAACCTTGAGGATTATCGGTCGAACCAAATTTCGCCAGAAAATCAGCGGCGGCATTTTGATAGTAAGGTTCACAAAGCTCAGAAAATTCTTTCTGCAAATCTTCATAAGGGACATTAAGAGTTTCTGAAAGTTTTGTTAAGGTAAATTCACGAAGTCCGTGTATTACAGCTTCATTTACCATAACCTTAGCAAATAGATAATCAAAAGCATCTTTATTAGAGTATTCATAACTATCAAAATCTTTAAATATTTCAGAAAAAATTGCCATTTGTTAACCCTTATATTTTATGAAACATAATTGGGAAACTTTTATAAAACGACTAAGCACCTAACTATTAGTTAACCCGACAAGAATAATCGCTTTACAGGTTTGTTAGTCGGAACATTTCCTCTGCCTAAACGGACTTGTAAAATTTATCCTCGTCTGCATAATTCATTTTAATATAATTACTTCTAAAAATATTCTTCTATTTAGCAAGGAATGTTATCCGGAAACTATTTCCGTATAACATGCTTTTGTTTATTATCTGCCTACGCACTAATAATCCCCACCCCATAATTTATTGCTTGTGTACAAATCATATTAGCTGCATCAATTGCATTTACATTTATTGTTTTATTACTGTAGTTAATTGAATGGAGGTTGAGTTTTATTTTCTCAGTTAATTTCGGTTTGTGCGTGTTTGTATGTTTCACAAGAGTCAAAATCTATTCTCTTTAGATTAATTTCCCTTATTCAAAAATTAAAATAATCCAATTGCGATATTGATGCAACTCTTTTTTATACAATTTTTGGATTTGTTGTTGACTACTTGTGTTCGTAGTGTAAACTTGGTGTCCCTCGTGGTTAAAGCTTCACCACAAGGTTCACAAAGGAGGCACGGAGTTCACTAAAGAAAGGAAAAACAATTGTTAAGAAAATGCTTTCTTTATTACCGCTTCTTGAGATTTTGTATGCATCTTTGTCGAACCGGGTGCGGGGCTCGGACTTTCAGGTTTACCCACATATTCAATTTTATTTTTTGCTCCCATTACATCTAAAAATTTCGGGAAGAGGAAATTCCATGCACCCATGTTTTGCGGTTCTTCCTGTACCCATTTAATCTTTTTTACTTTCGGGTATGACTTAACTATTTTCTTAATCACTTCGACATCGATAGGATAATATTGTTCGATTCGAACAATGGCAGTATTTGTAATTTGTTCTGCTTCTTGATACTTGGTTAAATCATAATAAATTTTTCCGCTGGTAAAAACCAAATTGGTAATATTTGATTTATCAGTTACTCGTTCGTCATCTAATACCGGGATGAATTCGCCATCGGTAAACTCTTTTTTCTCAGAACGAGCTGCAGGAAGTCTTAATAAACTTTTGGGCGTCATTATAACAAGAGGTTTTTCGATACCTTCAACAATATGTCTTCTTAATAAATGAAAATATTGCGCCGGTGTTGTAGGGTTAGTAACAAACATATTATTCTCGGCACAAAGAATTAAAAATCTTTCCAACCGTGCGCTTGAATGTTCGGGACCTTGTCCCTCTTGACCGTGCGGTAAAAGTAAAACTAAATTATTCGGTAAGTTCCATTTTGTATAAGAGCAGCAAATAAAATTATCGATAATAACTTGTGCGGCATTCCCAAAATCACCGAATTGTGCTTCCCATAAAACCAAAGATTTCGGATCGGCAACGCTGTAACCGAATTCAAATCCTAAAACAGCCGCTTCGGAAAGAAAACTATCAAGCGGTTCAAGGTTTGCCTGTCCTTCTTTAATTGAATTGTGCGGAATAATTTCGGTGCCGTCACTTATATCGGTTAAGATCAAATGTCTTTGACTGAATGTACCGCGCGCACTGTCCTGCCCGCTTAATCTAACGGGGAATCCTTCAATCAATAATGAACCGAATGCAAGCGCTTCGGCAAATGCCCAATCAATTCTTGCATTACCTGTAAAGAATTCTTTTCTCTTTTCGATATGCTTCTTCAATTTTGGGTTGAGAGAAAAATTACCCGGAAATTTTGTTAATCCTTTCACTACTTCATTTAGTTTATCTATATCAACCCGTGAAAATTTCGATTCGGATTTCCTTTCATATTCTTCTTTGCTGATTGCCCAAGGTCTATCCGGTCTAAATGATACTTTAACTTTCTTTGAATCTTTCAATGCTTTATCGAGTGTATTGTAAATGTTATCATCGAGTTTATCAATTTCTTTTTCGGTAAAGACTTTTTCGTTTATCAATTTGTTTTGATAAATCTGTTTTACAGAAGGATGCTCTTTTATTTTTTTATACATAAGAGGTTGAGTATAAACCGGGTCGTCGCCTTCATTATGACCGTGCCTGCGGTATCCGAATAAATCAATTACAACATCTTTCTTAAATTTCTGACGGTATTCGAAAGCTAACTCGGTAACCCAAATTGAAGCTTCGGGATCGTCACCGTTTACATGGAAAATCGGTGCTTGAACCATCTTGGCAACATCCGTTGCATAAGGTGAAGAACGCGCATCTTCGGGCGGTGTTGTAAATCCGATTTGGTTATTAATAATTATATGAATTGTACCGCCTGTTCTGTAACCTTTTAGCTGGGATAAGTTAAGTGTTTCGGCAACTACTCCTTGTCCGGCAAAAGCTGCATCACCGTGAATTAATACGGGAATAATTTTATTTCTTTCATTATCTTTTGATCGGGTTTGTTTTGCTCTTACTATTCCTTCAACAACCGGGTTAACCCATTCAAGATGACTCGGGTTTGATGCAATTGATACGTTAATCTTCTTACCGGAAATTGTTTCATATTCGCCGCCAGCTCCTAAATGATATTTAACATCTCCTGTTCCTTGTGGTGCATCGGGGTTTATATCTTCTTCAAACTCCGAAAATAATTTTTCATATTCTTTACCGATAATATTTGAGAGAACATTAAGTCTGCCACGGTGTGCCATTCCTAAAAATATTTCTTCAACTTCGTCATCTGCTGCTTTGTTTAGTAGTTGATCCATTACCGGGATTAATGTTTCTGAACCTTCCAAAGAGAAACGCTTATGCCCGACAAATCTTGTATGCAGAAAATGTTCAAATCCTTCTGCTAAGATTAATTTTTCCATTATGCGTTTCTTCGTATCGGAATTGTAAGTCGGCAGATTTCTAACCGGTTCCATTTTACTTTGAAGCCATGATTTTTCTTCGGGATTCTGAATATGCATATATTCAGCACCGATCATTTCGCAATATGTCTGATGTAATGCATCTAAAATTTCTCGAAGTGTTCCGGTTGCCATCCCGGCAAGATTTCCGGTAATGAATTTTCTATCATAATCCCAAATTGTAAATCCGTAAGTAGCGGGATCTAATTCTTGGTGGTAAGCTGCTTTTCGTGAAAGGGGATTAAGATTTGCAATAAGATGACCGCGTACGCGGTACATATTAATCAACTGTAAAATGATTGCCTGTTTTTCTATTTCACTATTTTCGTGCAACGATCCATTTGGAACCGAAGTTGTATCGGTATGCCATGTAACCGGTCTTTGCGGAATTTCAAAATCTTCGAATAAATTTTCGTAATAGTTTTCGTATCCCAATAAAAGTTCATCAAAATATTTTAAGAATTCACCCGATTCTGCACCTTGAATAACTCTGTGATCATAAGTGCTGGTAATATTCATTACTTTTCCGATGCCTAAACTTGCAAGTGCTGTTTGATGCATAGCTTTGAACTCGGCGGGATAATCAATAGCACCGACTGCAATAATGCATCCTTGTCCAGTCATTAATCTTGGTGTAGATGATACTGTCCCGATTCCACCGGGGTTAGTTAATGTAATTGTAGAATTTTGAAAATCTTGCGGTTCTATTTTTCCTGTTTTTGCTTTGTTAATTAGTTCATCGTAAGCATCACAAAATTCTCTGAAATTCATCTTACCGGCTTTTTTAATATTCGGAACAATTAATGAACGCGTTCCGTCTTTTCGTTCAATATCTACAGCTAATCCCAGATTGATGTAAGGCTTTTTTACTAAATTAGGTTTATCATCAAGTACGGCAAAAGAGTTATTCATATTCGGCATTTTCTTAACGGCTTGAACAAGAGTGTAAGCAACAATATGAGTAAAAGATAATTTCCTATTGTAAAGTCTTTTAAGATGCTGATTTAATATCCTTCGATTTTCTTCCAACAATTTAACCGAAACGGTTCGGAGCGATGTCGCCGTAGGAATGGTTAAACTGTTATTCATATTCTCAATTATCTTAGCACCGACACCCGAAATTATTTGCGGTTCGTCTTCATCGGAAATTTCAAAAGAAGGGGAGAGCTGCATTTTTGTTTGGCTTGTTTTCTTCTCTTTGGTTTTTGTTTTTGTCGATTCTGATTTTTTTCTATTATCGCCTGTTAACTCATCAAAATAATTCTGCCAATATTCGGAAATTGAATTAGGATCTTCAAAATATTTTTCGAGAAGGTCCGCTACAAATCCGTAATTGTAACCAAAGTGATTGAACAATTCTTTGTGGTACTTACTGACTTCTTTATCGTCCATTTTCTTATATTTTTAATGAAAAATTTCTTGTTTAAATAACTACAAAATAGGATATAATATTCTATACAAAACTATCAACACTTTAGTTCAAATTAAAGTGAAATCGACTGGTTTTATGCAAATACTATTTGATTTTAGGGGAAATGAATAAATAAATAGTACAGCTAAAAGAAGATGAGACATCTTAATAATAAAAAGGTGAAAAAATGAAAAATTTCGAGTTTGTGAATCCGACAAAAATTCTGTTTGGTAAAGAAATGATTACAAAATTGGGCAAAGAAATTAAAGCAAATTCGGTTAATAAAGTATTACTTCACTATGGTAAGTCTTCAATTTTCAAAAACGGAGTTTACGATCAAGTAGTTACAACATTAAAAGAAAACAACATTGAGTGGGTTGAATTAGGCGGAGTAAAACCCAACCCGGTTCTTACTAAAGTTCAAGAAGGAATTGAAGTTTGCAGGAAAGAAAAAGTTGATGGCGTTTTAGCAGTCGGCGGTGGAAGTGTAATCGACAGTGCAAAAGCTATTGCAGCCGGAGTTTTGGTTGACGGAAATATTTGGGATGCTTTTGAAGGTAAAAAAAGAGCAACAAAAGGGTTACCGATTTTTACAGTTCTAACTCTTTCTGCAACTGCATCTGAGATGAATGCATTTGCGGTTATTACAAAAGAAGACGAAAATAAGAAATGGGCATTCTCTGCCGGGTATGATTCTTATCCGAAAGTATCCGTCATCGATCCTTCGGTACAAATGACTTTACCGCAAGAACAAACTGTAAACGGTGCAGTCGATGCAATATCACATGTGTTTGAATTATACTTTGACGGTGCGAAACATACAGATATTCAAGATGAAATTGCCGAAGGAATTATTCGAACGGTTATGAAACATGTGAAAATTTTACTGAACGATCCGGAAAATTATGAATCACGTGCACAGTTAGCTTGGAGTGCAACTTTAGCATTGAACGGATTAAATTCTGCAGGCAGAACTTGGGGTGATTGGTCAACTCATACACTTGAACATTCGTTAAGTGCATATTATGATATTGCACACGCTGCAGGTTTATCAATAATGTTTCCCGCTTGGATGAAATATGTTTATAAAAATGACATCCCGAAATTTGCACGTTTCGGTAGAAACATTTTTTCTCTTGAAGGAAACGATGAAGATGTTGCAGTTGAATCAATAAATAAAATAAAAGATTTTTTTGATGAAATTGGTTCGCCTACATCTTTGAAACAAGTTGATATAAACGAAGACGCAATAGAAATGTTGACGGAGAATGCATCGCTGCGGGCACCGATTGGTGTTCTAATGAAACTTAATAAAGATGATATTCGAGAGATATATAAGTTAGCCATTAATTAATGATTAATATTTCTAAGACAATTTTATTGCATTAAGAAAAATTTATTCTTACTTTCGCTCCATTCATTTTGATAATAAAAAGAAAGGTAAGAGATGGCTGAATGCCCGGTATGTGCAGCAGATATTCAATTGCCGGATGATACTGTTGCCGGTGAATTAATTGAATGTCCGGACTGCGGAACAGAATTAGAAGTTACAAGTGTAAATCCATTCAAGCTTGCCGAAGCTCCTAGTGAAGAAGAAGATTGGGGCGAGTAATTTGATTAAGGTATTAGACTCAACACTCCGCGAAGGCGAACAAACCCCCGGTGTTTATTTCGATCGTCATATCAAACTTGCTGTTGCTCAATTACTTGATGCAATAGGGATTGATATAATTGAAACAGGGCATCCGACCGTAACCGAAGATATTCGTTCTGCCGTTCATAATATTGCGCATTCTAAATTGAATGCAATAGTTGCCGCTCATTCGCGTTCGGTTAAATCAGATATCGATACTGCGCTTGAATGCGGAGTCGGTTTTATCGGAATATTTTACTGCGTTAGTGATGAAAGACTTTCAACTGTATTTAAGAAAGACCTTGATTCTGCAATAGAACAAATAACAGATGTAATTCGTTATGCAAAAGAAAAAAATCCGAAATTATTAATTCGTTATACTCCCGAAGATACAGTAAGATCACAATTTGAAAACGTATCTAAAGTAGCCGTTGCTGCTGTTAAAGCCGGTGCCGATATAATCAGTATAGCAGATACAACCGGTTATATGATCCCCGGTTCGGACCATAATATGTATGACTATGTTAAAAAACTTAATGAAGAATTACATAAAGAAAATGTTGATCCGATGATTGCTGTTCACTGCCATAATGATAGAGGACTTGCCCTTGCCAATGCACTCGATGGAATACGAGGCGGTGCAAATATTGTGGATGCTTCGGTGCTTGGTTTAGGCGAACGTGCCGGTATTGTTGATCTTGCCCAGTTATTAACTTTGCTAACAGCAGATTATAAATATCATAAATGGAATTTGTCACTTTTACCCGAACTCTATAACCTTGTGAGTAAACATTCAAACTCTGCAATACCATTAAACTTTCCTATTATAGGTGAAAATGCATTTACTCATTGTGCTGGGGTTCATACTCATGCAGCGGCTATAAATCCGATGCATTATGAAAGTTTGAACCCGCAAATTGTAGGGCGGCAAAGAAAATTTGCACTTGACCATATGTCGGGTATGGCTTCATTGAATTATGCACTTAAGTTAATTGATCAAAATGATCTTGATGATGAACTAAAGAAAGATATTTTACAAGAGATAAAAACAATCGGTCAAAAAGGTCGTCTCATTGAACTTTCCGAATTACCGCACATTATCGAAGTTTGTAAGCATCATAAGCATTATAAGCAGATCGCTAATTAATGCTGATTTAAATCCATTTAATTTATTCAGCAAAAGAGAGAAAACTATGAAAGTAGGATTTTTACATTCGTTAATAAGAAAAGATGAAAAATTTTTAATAGAAGAATTCAACAGAAGAAAAAATGTTGAGTTAGTAATGATTGACGACCGCAAGTTATCTTTTACTATCGGGAAAGATAGTTTCGGGTTGGATGTTGTTATTGAAAGAAGCATCAATCACTCAAGGGCACTTCATTCAATTGAATTATACGAAAGCGCTGGGGTTAAATGTGTTAACAATTCACGCGTTGCAACTGTCTGCGGTGATAAACTTCTTACATCAATCGAACTTGGCAAGCAAAATGTCCCGCAGCCTGAAGTACGAGTAGCATTCACTGAAGAGTCGGCTTTACAAGCTATAGAAGAAATGGGCTACCCGGTTGTTCTTAAACCTGCTGTCGGTTCTTGGGGAAGACTACTTTCTAAAATTAACGACAAAGATGCAGCCGAATCAATTCTTGAACATAAGACAATATTAGGTTCGTATCATCACTCAATTTTTTATATTCAAAAATATGTTGAAAAAAACGGAAGAGATATCAGAAGTTTTGTGGTAGGTGATGAATGCATAGCTGCAATTTACAGAACTTCACCGCATTGGATCACCAATACAGCGCGCGGTGGTGAAGCAACCAATTGTCCGGTTACAAATGAGATAGCGGAAATATCTGTTAAAGCAGCACACGCTGTCGGCGGAGGAGTTGTCGCAATTGATTTGTTTGAAAGCGATGAAGGAATATTAGTTAATGAAGTTAACTATACTATGGAGTTTAAAAACAGTATAGCCACAACCGGTGTAGATATACCGGCGAAAATTGTTGACTATGTTTTACTAGTGGGGAGTAATTAGTTATGTCAAAAATTGAAGTCTCCGTTGTCGGCGGTTCCGGTTATACAGGCGGTGAATTAATTCGTTTGTTATTGTTTCATCCCAATGTAAAAATTAAACAAGTTACTTCGGAAAGTTATGTAGGTAAATTTGTTCATAAAGCTCATCCCAATTTAAGAAAGGCAAGCGATTTAAAGTTCAGCAGTGTAAATGAATTGGGAAAATGCGATTTATTATTTCTATGTCTTCCGCACGGCAGCGCTCAAAAAAATATTGATAACTTTTTTAATCTTTCCGAAAGAATTATTGATTTGAGTGCAGACTTCAGACTTAACAATGAAACCGAATATAAAAATTGGTATAAGCATAACCACATTCGACCCGATCTTCTTAAAAAGTTTGTATACGGAATTCCCGAACTTCATCGCGAAGAAATGAAAACAGCTAAATTAATTTCTTCAGCCGGATGTAATGCAACGACTACAATTTTGCCGTTGTATCCGTTCTATAAAAATGATTTGGTCGATATAGACAGAACAATAATTGAAGTTAAGGTAGGTTCTAGTGAAGGAGGAAATAAATCTTCCGATGCATCTCATCATCCGGAAAGAGCCGGAGCGGTTAGATCTTATCAACCGACCGGTCATAGACATAGTGCGGAAATAATTCAAGAGTTGAGCTTCGGCAGTGAGCAAATTAAAATTCATTTCTCCGCTACATCAATTGATATGGTAAGAGGTGTGCTCGCTACTTCACATATTTTTCTAAAAGAAAATTTGGAAGAGAAAGATATTTGGAAGTTGTACAGACAATTTTATAACGATGAACCATTCATTAGAATTGTAAAAGAAAATGAAGGTAACTATCGTTATCCGGAACCGAAATTACTTATCGGTACAAACTATTGTGATATTGGTTTCAAAAAAGATGATAATTCAAATCGTGTTGTTCTCATTAGTGCAATTGATAATTTAATGAAAGGTGCGGCGGGGCAAGCGCTGCAAGCTTTCAATATTATGTACGGTCTTGATGAAAAGACGGGACTCGAATTCCCCGGTCTTCATCCAATTTAATCTTTGTGAATCTCCGAGTTTTTTGTGGTTTAAAAAACTTTTACCACGAAGAGTACTAAGAAACACAAAGAGGAAAAAATTATGTGTCGATTACTTTTTGTTCAATCAAAAGAAAAAATTTCTATTAAAGAATATCTTGAAAAATTCGCGGATGTTTGTAAGAAAAGCAAAGAATATCAAGGGCACGGCTGGGGTTTATCTTTTTTGAAAGGTCATGAATGGGTACAATACAAAAATATAAACCCGATTTGGGAAGATAACTTGTCGCAATTTGCCGAGACTAATAGGTTAATTGTTCATGCCCGCAGTGCATTTCGCGATAAAGATATATTTATTGAAAACAATATGCCGTTTTATAATGATAAATATATTTTCATTTTTAACGGAGAACTAAACGGTGTTAAAATTAACAGCGATGGAAGAATAGGAGCTGAAAAGATTTTCAATTTTATAAATCGTTTTGATAATGGAAATATCAAAGAAGCCGTTGAGAAAGGTGTAAAGATTATAAACAACAGAACTAAATATGTTCGAGCAATGAATTTCATTATAGCAGATAAAAAAAAAGCTATATTAAATACACAATTCAATGAAGATGAAGATTATTTTACAATGAATTTAAAACGAGACGAAAATAAATTAATTATTTGTTCAGATCCTTTAGATAATTCTGAATGGGAAAGTATTCCGAACAATACTATAATGGAGATAAACGAATGATACTAATTAAAATCGGCGGTGGAGAATCTATTAACATAAACGGAATAATCTCCGATATAGCCGAAATGAAAGACGAGAAATTTTTAATAATTCACGGTGCAAATGCATACCGCGATGAACTTGCGAAGAAACTAAATTATGAAAAGAAAGTAATTACTTCAGTATCCGGTTACTCAAGTGTTTTTTCCGATGATGATGCCATTGATATTCAACTTATGGCTTATGCCGGTGTCCGTAATAAAAGAATTGTAGAACTCTGTCAGCAAAATGGATTAAATGCAATCGGTTTAACAGGACTTGACGGAAGACTCGTACAGGGTAAACGTAATGCAGGTATAAGAGTCAGAGAAGATAACAAACTTAAAATCATCCGTGATAATTCCGGTAAACCTCAATCAATAAATGAAGAATTAATTGACCTACTTCTACAAAAAAATTATCTACCTGTTATAACTGTACCAATTTCAGATGAAAACGGTAATGCAATAAATTCTGAAAATGATGATATACTTGCGGTATTTCAAAGCGCGCTGAATGCAGAAAAAATTATTCAGTTTATAGAAGCACCGGGATTTTTAGAAGATAAGGATGATGAAACTTCCTTAATTTTAAGTATGACAAAAACCGAACTTAGGCAAAAAGAAGAACAAGTTGAAGGTAGAATGAAAAGAAAAATTCACGCATTGAATAAATTATTTGAATCAGGTAAAGCTACGGTTATTATTGCCGACGGTAGAATTGAAAACCCGCTTAAAAATGCACTCAACGGAAAAGGAACAATAATAAAATGATCGACTACAAAGAACTTCAAGCCAAATATGAATTTGATGTATTCCCCAAAAGAGATGTTGTGTTAGTTAAAGGAAAAGATGCAACTTTATGGGATGACAAAGGGAACGAATATATAGATTGTGCCGCAGGTATTGGAGTCGCTAGTATTGGACATAGTAATCCCTATCTTGCCAAAGCATTATCAGAACAAGCTCAGACTCTGGTTACTTGTCCCGGTACTTTTTATAATGATACAAAAGCAAGATTTTTAGAATTGTTGGTAAATTCAGCACCTTCACATTTTAAGAAAGCATATCTATGTAACTCCGGTGCCGAAGCGGTTGAATCGGCAATTAAATTTGCACGTTACTCAACTAAAAAAACAGACTTCATAGCAACAATGAAAGGATTTCACGGAAGGACACTCGGGGCTTTGAGCGCTACTTTCAAAAAAGAATATAGAGAAGATTTTGAACCTCTCGTTCCGGGATTTTCTTTTATTCCTTTCAACAATTTTGAAAAAATAAAAGAAGCGGTAACCGATAAAACAGCAGGTATAATTGTCGAAGTTGTACAAGGTGAAGGGGGAATTAATATTGCCGAGAAAGCATTCTTGCAATCAATTGATTCATTATGTAAAGAACGAGGAATAAAATTTATTGTAGATGAAATTCAAACCGGTTTTTGCAGAACAGGAAGATTTTTTGCACACGAAAGATATGATATCAAACCCGATATGATGTGTGTCGCAAAAGCTATTGCAGGCGGTTTCCCGGTCGGAGCTGTTTTGGTAAATGATTCAATTGAAATTCCGCCGAGCAAACATGGAACGACTTACGGAGGGAATCCGTTGGCTTGCGCTGCCGGTTTAGCTTCAATTCAATTTATGAAGGATAATAAGCTTGATGAAAGAGCGGAAAAATTAGGTGATTATTTTGTTAGTCTTCTTGATGTTGAAAATCTTTCAAAAATTAGAGAAGTGAGACATTTAGGATTAATGATAGGAATCGAACTAAAAGAAAAAGTAAAACCCTATTTAGAAGAATTAATGAAGAGAAAAATAATTGCATTACCGGCAGGAACTACGGTAATTAGACTATTACCGCCGCTCGTTGTTTCGGAAGAGCAGTTAAAAATTGTTGCGGATAATTTATCCGAAATTCTAAAATAAAAGCATATTGTTTTTATTGATCCGTGCAATTTTTACTAATTGGTTTATAACCACTTCAAATTGACATTCCGGCTATTTTATAATAATTTTGATGAATTCAAAACGAATAAATGACTTATGATTGAACAATATCTTCCTATCATTTTAGTGTTGGTCGTTGCGGCGGTTTTTGCTGCAGCAATTGTTTTTTCTTCAAGACTATTTGGACCACAACAGCCGTCAAAAATTAAAATCATGCCCTATGAAAGCGGTAAAGACCCGGTTGGGTCTACTCATGAAAGAGTTTCGATTAAATATTACATTGTTGCCATGATGTTCATTATTTTCGATATCGAAGTGATTTATCTTTATCCATGGGGTGTTGAATTTCGTAATCTTTATAATGAATACGGATTCTTTGCATTTTGGCCGATGCTTGTGTTTTTAATAGTATTAGAACTCGGATTCTTGTATATATATAAGAAAGGAGCTTTGAAATGGGATTAGAAGCTAAACTCGCTTCTGATGGATTTTTAACTACTAAATTAGATGCTGTAATTGCTTGGTGCAGAAAAAATTCTTTATGGCCGATGCCGATGGGTATTTCTTGTTGTGCTATTGAAATGATGTCCGCAGTAGATCCCAAATACGATATGTCTCGTTTCGGTTCCGAAGTAATGCGCTTTACTCCCCGTCAATGTGATTTGATTATTGTTGCCGGAACCGTTACTTATAAAATGGCTCATGTTGTAAGAAGAATTTATGATCAAATGCCTTCCCCTAAGTGGGTAATCGCAATGGGTGCATGCACTTCTTCGGGCGGTATGTATAGATCTTACCCGGTTGTTCAAGGTATTGATCAATTCCTGCCGGTTGATGTTTACACTGCTGGCTGCCCGCCAAGACCTGAAAATCTGTTAAATGCTTTGTTGGAATTGCAAAAGAAAATTGAAGGTACCCGTGCACGTGATTTTCAAAATAAACCATTGTTGGACTTAAACCTTAGTAAAAACTAATTATTATGGAATTTCGAGAACTCGTAACAACTAAAACAAAAGAAAAATTCGGCTCAGATGTAGTTGATATCACAAATTTTAGAGACGATCTTTCCATCGAAATCAAACCGGAAAGATTATTAAGTTTTTGTAAGTTTCTTAAAGAAGATTCTGAACTTGATTTTGCGATGTGCGTTGATGTTACCGCAATTGATTGGGCTAAAAGAAAAAATCGTTTCACAACCGTTTACCACATCTATTCTTTAACTAATAATTTTAATCTGAGAATTAAATCCACTATTGAAGATGCTAAGAATCCCGAAATTGACTCCGTTACCTCGGTCTGGAAAAGTGCTGATTGGTATGAAAGAGAAACGTGGGATATGTATGGAATTAAATTTAAAAATCATCCTGATTTACGCAGAATGTATATGCCCGAGACTTTTGAGTATTATCCGTTAAGGAAAGATTTCCCCGTGATGGGAATCCCGGGTTCGTTACCACTTCCAAAGAAAGAAGAAGATTAATATGAATAATCAAATTGATATTACGAACGACGAAAAATTATTAAGTAAACTTCTCGAATCCGATCCCGATTTAACTATAGAAGATGCTCTTGAAAATGAGATGGTAATTAATATGGGTCCGCAGCACCCGGCTACTCATGGGGTACTTCGTTTAGTTTTACGATTAGATGGAGAAACTGTTGTTAAATGTGTCCCCGAACTCGGCTATCTGCATCGCGGTTATGAAAAGATGGCTGAGAATATGAATTACTACGATTACATTCCTCATACCGATAGGTTAGATTACACTGCCAACTTATGCAACAACGTTGCTTATGTTTTAGCTGTTGAAAAGCTTGCTGGTATTGAAGTACCCGAAAGAGCTACTTATATAAGAATGATAATCAATGAACTCGGTAGAATAATGGGGCACCTTGTTGCTGTTGGTACTTTTGCTTTAGATGTTGGGGCTGTTACTGCATTTATGTGGACTTTCCGTGAAAGAGAATTTATTCAAAACATTTTTGATAAACTAATCGGTGCAAGATTTACAACAAGCTATACTCGTTTGGGCGGCGTTTCTGCCGATGCAAAAGATGATTCACTTTCTATGATTAAAGAATTCTTGGAAAAATTCGTTTATGCATTTGATGAGTTCGAAAGATTACTCAATACAAATAGAATTTTTGTTGAAAGACTTGACGGAACAGGTATTCTTCCGAAAGAAGATGCAATTGCACTTGGTATTACCGGTCCAAATTTAAGAGGTTCCGGTGTTGAATATGATATCAGAAGAGCAAAACCGTACATGTTTTATGATAGAATGGATTTCAAAGTCCCGGTATACCATGAATGTGATTCATTAGCTCGTTATTTTGTTAGAGTTGACGAAATTAAAGAATCGGTTAAGATATTGTATCAATGTTTAGAGCAGATTAAACCCGGCCCTGTACTTGCAAATGATCCTAAAAATGTTCTTCCTCATAAGCAGGAAATCTATACTAAAATGGAAGAACTTATCTATGATTTTATGCTTGTTAATTTCGGGATTAACCCTCCTGTAGGAGATACTTATTTTTCTGTTGAAAATCCGAAAGGAGAATTAGGTTTTTATTTTGTTAGTAACGGTGAAGGGCATCCTTGGAAGTTGAAGATTCGTTCACCAAGTTTTTGCAATATTCAGGCTCTGCCGCTTATGGTTAAGGGACAAATGATTTCTGATGTAGTTGCTATAATTGGAAGTATCGACCCGGTTATGGGTGAAGCCGATAAATAATGTTTCTTAATCTTAATCATACTCTTAATCTTACTCCCAAGAAACCAGATTAAGAATACGATTAACAGTAAGATGATAATGATAACCAAAAGAATAATTTAATAATTCGAATACAATTATGTCATTTAAGTTTACCGAAGAGAATCTAAATAGAATTCAAGAAAGCAGAAAAAAGTATCCAACCGCCCTTGCCGCTGTTATGGATACACTATGGATTGCGCAGGATCAGAATGGTTATATCACTAATGAAGTAATGGAAGAAATTGCATCCGTTCTCGGAATTGATAAAGTTCTTGTTCTTAGCGCTGCAACTTTCTATACAATGTACCATAAAAAACCGATGGGTAAACATCATATACAAGTTTGCACAAATGTATCTTGTATGCTCCGCGGCGGTTATGAAATTTGGAAACAAATTAAAGAGAAATATGGAATAGATAATCTCGGCGTTACGGACGACGGACAGATTTCAATTGAAGAAGTCGAATGTATGGGTGCATGCGGTTATGCACCAATGATAGCCATCAATGAAGATTACTATGAAGATTTAACTAAAGAAAAAGTTGAAGAAATTTTGGGTACGCTTAAATAATGGAAAATATAAGAATCGTATTACCGGAAATAGAAAACATTCATGAAATTGAAACTTATATTTCAAACGGCGGATTCAAAGCGGCTAAGAAAGCTTTTAGTCAAACTCCCGGTGAAATAATTGATCAAGTAAAAAAATCCGGTTTGCGTGGAAGAGGCGGTGCTGCTTTCTCGGCTGGTCTAAAATGGAGTTTTATGCCGAAGAGTACCGACAAACCTAAATATCTGTGTGTTAACGGTGATGAATCAGAACCCGGTTCGTTTAAAGATAGAGAGGTTTTTGAAAAGAACCCACATCAGTTAATCGAAGGGACGTTGATTACATGCTATGCAATCGGTGCAAAGACTGCCTATATCTATATAAGAGGTGAGTACCATAAGTGGATAAAACTTATGCAGAAAGCTCTTGATGATGCTTATGCAAAAGGTTTTGTCGGTGAAAAAATGAAAGAAACTTTCGGTACTGATTTTTATTGTGATATTTATATTCATAAAGGTGCCGGTGCATATATCTGTGGTGAAGAATCTTCATTAATGAATTCGATTGAAGGAAAACGAGGTTACCCGAGAGTAAAACCTCCTTTCCCTGCACAGAACGGTTTGTGGGGTAATCCAACTACTATCAATAATGTCGAAACAATAGCTAACGTACCGAAAATTATTGAAAATGGTTGGGAATGGTATGCGAATATCGGAGTTCAAAAACATCCCGGTACTATTTTATACGGTATAAGCGGACATGTTAATAAGCCCGGTGTTTATGAATTGCCAACCGGAATTTTATTAACCGAATTAATATTTGATGTTGCCGGCGGTGTCCCGGGGAATAAAAAAATTAAAATGGTTATCCCCGGCGGATCTTCCATGCCTCCTTTAAGAGGAGATCAATTGGAAGGTGTGCGTATGGATGCAGAATCATTAAAAGAAGCAGGTTCTGCAATCGGTACTGCCGGTGTTATGGTTATGGATGAAGATACCGATATATTAAAAGTATTGGCAAGAATAACAAAATTTTATTATCACGAAAGCTGCGGTCAATGCACTCCCTGCCGTGAAGGTACCGGGTGGATGTTGAAAACTTTAAATAGAATGATAGAAGGCAATGCAACCTCTCGCGATTTGGATTTATTAATTGAAGTTGCAAACAATATTGAAGGTAATACAATTTGTGCACTCGGAGATGCAGCAGCGTGGCCTGTTAAATTTACTATCCAAAGATTCCGGGACGAACTTGAACAATATGTTAAACCGGAAGTTGAATTACCAATTTATAACAAAGTACATTCAATGCGAGAAACAACTGTTCCATTGGGCGTTAATAAACGATAAGATAACTAAAAGTTTATTTTTAATATAAGGCGACTTGAAAAGGTCGCCTTTTTTGTTTTGTGAATATAATTTTTGTATTCGTTCACAAACCAATTCTTCTTCAATAAAAAATCACTTTACTACTCTTTATAAAAACTAAAATTATACTTTAATCAAGTAATTGCAGTAAATTCAACTAACTATTAAATAGAAGCAAAAGAAAAAGAAGGAATTTTAAGGGAATATTTTTATTTTAAAATAAGAACATCCTCCAATACACGCGATAAAATAAAATAACAATTCATTTATGTGAGTTACGTGCCGAAGGTGTAAGCAGGAGAAAATTTATGAATAATAATAAACATTTAAGAGAGTTTGTTGCACATAGACGAGAAAAAGATGGAGAGCCACAATCTCTTCATTCTCACTTATCTAGAACATCCGTACTCGCAGGACTGTTTGCAAGTAAGATAAGATTGAAAGATGTTGGAAGAATTATTGGCTTACTTCACGATTTAGGAAAAGCAAGTAATGAATTTCAAAGCTACATTAAATCCGCTACCGGTATGATTGACCCTGATGCAGATGATTATACGGATGTAGAAAAACTAAAAGGAAAGGTGGATCATTCGAGTGCTGGCGCCCAATTTATTTATCAAACACTATCGAGGAAAGGAGCGGAAGGGCTTATCTCGGCACAATTTTTATCGCTATGTATTGCCTCTCATCATTCGGGACTAATCGACTGTCTCTCTCCTTCCGGTGAGGATAATTTTACTAGAAGAATTGAAAAGTCGAAAGAGAAAACTCATCTTGACGAAATATTATCATATCTCAATGATGCTGAAAAACAAAGATTAACTGAGTTAGCTTCAAATGACAAACTTATTAAACAAGTTCTTTGGAAAGTAAAATCGCTTACAGAAAAAAATGATTCAAAAGAAACACTAATGTTCAAGTATGGACTGCTCGTTCGTTTCCTCTTTAGTTGTTTAATTGATGCAGATAGACTGAACACTGCTGATTTTGAATTTCCGAAGAACATTAAAATTCGAAATTATGGAAAGTATTGTTCATGGGATATTTTGTTGGAGCGATTTAACAGAAAGCTGTTTGAATTCGAAAACAAAATTGAGCGGAATGAAGTTGATAATCTGCGTGATGAAGTGTCAAAGGAATGTTTAAACTTTTCAACAAAGCCAAAAGGAATTTACCAACTGACTGTACCTACCGGGGGAGGAAAGACATTATCAAGTCTGCGATTTGCTCTTAACCATGCTGAACATCATAAGATGGATAGAATATTTTATGTTATTCCTTACACTTCAATTATAGATCAAAATGCAGACGAAGTAAGAAAAATATTAGAGGATAAAGACAAAGATGGAAAATATTTGGATAGAATCGTTCTTGAACATCACTCAAACCTAACGCCAGAAGAAGAAACCAAAAAACAAAATCTGTTAGCCGAAAACTGGGACGCGCCAATTGTTTTTACAACACAAGTACAATTTCTGGAAACATTATTCGGAAGCGGAACTAGGGGTGTGAGAAGAATGCACCAGTTGGCAAACTCAGTAATTATATTTGATGAAGTGCAGACAATTCCAGTTCGCTGTGTTCACATGTTTAACATTGCTCTTCGCTTCCTTGTAAATAATTGTAATGCAACTATTGTCCTTTGCACCGCAACCCAACCTTTACTTAATAGAATTGAGCCTGTTCAAAGATCCTTAAATATTCCTATTGAACAAAAAATGATTCGGAACGAAAAAGAATTATTTAAAAAGCTTAAACGGGTTAATGTATTTGATAAACGTAAAAACACAGGCGGCTGGTCAGAAGAAGAAATTGCCGACTTAACATATAACGAACTAAAGGAAACCGGAAGTGTGCTTATTATTGTAAACAAAAAAGATTCTGCCCGAAGGCTTTATACTAAAATTTCAGAGAATAAATCGGTAGAGGTATTTCATCTAAGTACTAATATGTGCGCGGCGCACAGATTACATGTTTTGAATTATGTAAAAGAAAGATTAGAAAATAAGCTGCCGGTTGTTTGTGCAAGCACGCAATTGATTGAGGCGGGTGTTGATATAGATTTCGGAACCATTGTTCGTTACTTGGCTGGTCTTGATTCAATTGCGCAAGCAGCCGGAAGATGTAATAGAAACGGAAGACGTGAAAAGCCAGGTAGTGTATATATAGTAAATCCAGCAAATGAAAGTTTAGATAAATTGAAAGACATAAAAATTGGTGCACACGATTCGGAGCGGGTGCTTCGGGAATTTGTTGATAACCCCGCTACATTTGATAATGATCTGCTTAGTATTAAAGCAATGGAAAGATTCTACAAATATTATTTCTATGATAGAAGCAAAGAAATGAATTACCCGGTTTCTGCCAAGAATACTATTGTTGGGAGAGACGATAATTTATTTAATTTATTATCTCTTAACTCCGTTTCAATTCAAGAATACCAAAGGACTCACCAAAACTCTTCACCCACGTTGCTGCTGAAACAATCGTTTCAAAGCGCTTCCAAAGCATTTAATACAATTGACTCTCCAACCCGCGGTGTTATAGTTCCTTTTGGAAAGGAAGGAGAAGATATAATAAATAAATTATGCGATACCTTGATGCTGGAAAAGCAATACAAACTTCTAAAATCAGCACAAAGGTACACGGTCAATTTATACCCTTACGAATTTGAAGATATGGAAAAGAAAAAAGCAATTCGTGAAGTTCAGAAAGATTCCGGGATATACTACATGGATTACCAATACTACAGCAAAGAGTCCGGTTGGTCTAAAGAAATAGTTACCGAAATGAAAAGTTTAACCTTCTAAGGAGGAAAAATGGAATACAAAAACATCGTTGAGTTTAAGGTGTTTGGAAAACATGCTTTGTTTACCGATCCGCTTACTAAGATCGGTGGAGAAAAATGTTCCTATCAAATACCTACTTACGAAGCATTAAAAGGCATTATCAGTTCGGTTTACTGGAAACCGACTATTACCTGGATTATCGATAAAGTCCGGGTAATGAAACAAATTAAAACTCAAACACGAAGTGCAAAACCGGTTGTTTACAGCGGCGGTAATTCCCTTTCCATCTATACTTACCTTACCGATGTTGAATATCAAGTACAGGCGCACTTTGAATTCAATGAAAGAAGAATCGATATGGAACAAGACAGAAATGAAAACAAACATTGGTATGTGGCAAAGCGCATGATTGAAAGAGGAGGCAGACGGGATATTTTTCTAGGTACAAGAGAATGCCAGGGATATGTTGAACCGATAAAATTCGGAGTAGACGAAGGACAATACGATAACCTTTCCGAACTTGCTTTCGGATTAATGTTTCATGGATTTGATTACCCGGATGAAGGAGAAGATGGAAAGTTAACTGCACGTTTCTGGTGGGCAAAGATGAAGAACGGTATTATAGAATTTCCACAACCAAAAGAGTGCACAATCAGTAAGCTTGTTAGACCAATGACCGCACAACTAATACAATCAATCGGTCTCGAAGAAGAAGGGCTTCTGGAAGGTTATGAAGAACAGGAGGCAAGGTTATGAGTTGGATACAAAAATTGCATGAGACTTATAATAATTGCGAAGGAATGATCGGTTCCGGTTATGATGACAATGAAATCCCATTGCTACCTATTTGTCATACTACACAGAAAGCTCAGATAGAAATTACAATAGATGAAGTTAGTGCTTTTGTTAAGGCAAGACTACTAAAAAAGGAAGAAGCAAGAACTATTATTCCATGCACAGAAAGTTCAGCCGGAAGGACAAGCGGAGAATCTCCACATCCACTTTGTGATAAACTACAATATGTTGCAGCGGATTATAATTCATATGGAGGAAATAGAGATTCATATTTTGAATCGTATATAAAACAATTATCAGAATGGTTAAAGTTTTGTAAAAATCAAAAACTCGAAATTATTTACAACTATGTTAAGAATGGTACGGTTGTCCATGATTTAGTTAAACATAAAATTCTTTTCACAGGGAATAATAATAAACTACTTAAACAGAGAGAAGGTAAAAAGAAGAACAAGGAACTGTTTGATATTTTTGATTTACTTCCTGGGCGGATTAATAAAAAAGGTGAAATTGAGAATTGGCAGGCAGATGCATTTGTTCGTTGGAGTATTGAAATTCCCGACCAGTCACAATCAGATGTTTTTAACGACAAAGAATTATGGAATAACTGGATTCAATATTATACTCAAACTAAACAAATAAAATCTCTTTGCTTTGTCACGGGAGAAAAAATGTTTTCTGCTGATCAACACCCATCCAAATTACGATCAGACGGAGATAAAGCTAAAATAATTTCCTCTAATGACTTATCCGGCTTCACATTTCGAGGGCGTTTTACCGAAGCCGATCAAGCGACAAGTGTAGGGTTCGAAGTAACTCAAAAAGTGCATTCGGCTTTACGCTGGTTAATCGGCAGACAAGGGTATAAAGGGAAAGACGGTCAAGCGATTGTAGCCTGGGCGACTTCAGGGAAAACAATACCCCAGCCAACGGATGATCCTCTAACTATTCTTGGATTTGATGAACTTTCAAGCGATGATAAGAACAATGGAACAACTGCTCAAGACTTAGCAATTAAGTTAAAAAAGAAAATTGCCGGTTATAGCAAAGAGCTTGGTGATACAACTGGCGTTGTTGTTATGGGGTTAGATTCTGCAACACCAGGACGAATGTCAATTACATTCTATAAAGAATTGACAGGTTCGGATTTTCTCGACAGGCTTGAAAAATGGCACGAAACAAGTTCTTGGATTCATCGCTATGGTTATGATAAGGAAACTAAACGCCACTTTACTTTTGTTGGTGCGCCCGCTCCCATCGATATTGCAGAAGCGGCTTACGGTTCGAAATCAAATGACAAAATAAAAAAGGCAACTGTAGCACGTCTTCTTCCATGTATTATCGATGAAAAACCAATACCGAGAGATATTGTTGAGTCCGCAGTTAGGCGGGCTTCCAACAGAATAGTACTTGAGGAATGGGAATGGAATAAAACATTAAGTATAGCTTGTTCATTATATAAAAATTATTCAAAGGAGGAATTCAAAATGGCTCTTGATGAAAACAGAAATACGCGAGATTACTTATATGGTAGACTTCTTGCAATTGCCGACCGGCTTGAAGGCCATGCTCTTTACAAAGCCAAAGAAAAACGGGATACAAATGCAGCGAGGTTTATGCAATTGTTTGCCGAGCATCCTTTTAAAACATGGAAGCAGATTGAACTTGCATTAACGCCGTACAAAGCTCGTCTTGGGGGAGCGCACTTTTATATAAAACTAATTGATGGAGTGATGTGCAAATTTTCCCCGGAAGATTTTAACAGCGATAAAGCTTTAACTGGAGAATTTTTGTTGGGTTATCACTGCCAACGCGCCGATTTATGGAAAGAAGAAACCGAAGAAGCAGAAGATAATTCAAATGAAGTTTAATTCTAATACAATTACACAGAACAAAAAGAACAGAAACTAAAACATTTTATAAAAGAATTATTAGGAGTAAAATCATGGAAACAAAAGAGACTTTGAAAAACAAAATCGATTTTGCCGTTATATTAACTGTTAAGAGAGCAAACCCGAATGGGGATCCCTTGAGTGGAAACCGACCGAGAACTGATTATGATGGTTTTGGAGAAATATCGGATGTATGTATAAAACGCAAAATTAGAAATAGGCTAATGGATTTGAAACATAATGTTTTTGTTCAATCTGATGATAATAAATTAGATGATTACCCAAGCTTACGAAAAAGAGCCGAAGGTGAAATAAAAAAAGAACTATGGAAGGATGAGAATAAATTCCGTGAAGCAGTATGCGAAAAATGGATAGATGTTAGAGCTTTCGGACAAGTGTTCGCATATGGCAGCGAAAGTAAAGGCGGTGGTGTTTCAGTGGGCATTCGCGGTCCTGTTTCCGTACATTCTGCCTTCTCTGTTATTCCTGTTAATGATCGTATTGCCAGTATACAAATCACAAAGAGTGTTAGTGGTGAGGGTGACGGCGGGAGAAAAGCATCCGATACAATGGGAATGAAGCATCGTGTCAATCATGGCGTTTATACATTTTATGGGAGTATAAATCCGCAACTTGCCTCAAAAACACTCTTTTCAGATTCCGATGCAGACGCAATCAAAGAAGCTTTAAAAACATTATTTGTAAATGATGAATCATCTGCACGTCCAGGGGGAAGTATGACGGTTCATAAAGTTTATTGGTGGAAACATCAATCAAATAATGGTGATTTTTCTTCTGCCAAAATTCATCAGTCTATCGAAAAGAAAATCAAAGTCAAGGATGGAATCGAACAGCCAAAAAGTATTAATGATTATTACATCCCCGAAAAAGCAGAAATAAATACTGAACTGCCTGGTTTAGAGGTTGAAATTATCGATGGAGAATAATTAGAGCAAACCCGCACGTGATTACTCTGATTATGAAATTTATCTTGATGGGAATACTTTCCCGGAAATATTTAAGATTGTTGATGTGGAATAATCATCTGTAATATAAGGAGAAATTATGCCCAACATAAAACTATTTGAAAGCAAAAAAATCCGTTCTGTGTGGAACGAAGAAGATCAGAAATGGTATTTCTCTATTGCTGATGTAGTGGAAGCGCTAACTGACACTACAAATGCAACTGACTATATCAAAAAGATGCGAAAGCGAGATGAAGTACTTTCCAAAGGGTGGGGACAATTTGTCACCCCCCTTGAAATGGAAACAGCCGGTGGTAAACAAAAAATAAATTGTGCTAATGCTGAAGGTTTACTACGACTAATCCAATCCATCCCCTCACCAAAAGCAGAACCTTTCAAACTCTGGTTAGCTAAAGTAGGCTATGAACGTTTAGAAGAAATTGAAAATCCTGAACTTGCCCAGCATCGCATGAGAGAGATTTACAAAGCCAAAGGTTATTCTGACGAGTGGATAGAGAAACGAGTTCGCGGTATTGCCGTAAGAGATGAATTAACCAACGAATGGAAAAAGCGAGGAGTAAAAGAAGGATTAGAATATGCAATACTTACTTCAGAAATAAGTAAAGCAACTTTTGGATTGACTCCTTCTGATTACAAAAAATTTAAGGGATTAACAAAACCCCAAGAAAATTTACGTGATCACATGACGGATCTTGAATTAATATTCACGATGCTCGGGGAAGCATCAACGACTGAAATTGCAAGAACAAAAAATGCAAAGGGTTTTCCCGAAAATAAAAAAGCTGCCGTCGAAGGAGGCTCTGTAGCCGGTAAAGCAAGAAAAGATCTGGAAAAGAAATCGGGAAGAAAAGTTGTAACAAGCAAAAATTATAAAACTCTATCGGAAAAGAAAAATCGACAAATTGATAAAGGTAAGAAGTAATCAATGTACACCGAAGACGATTTCATAATGATTAGTGCACTTCAGCATTATGTTTACTGCCCGCGCCAATGCGGGTTAATTCATGTGGATGACGTGTGGCAGGAAAACCTTTTTACAACACGCGGCAATATCCTTCACGAAAAAGTAGATACCGACACATACGAAACACGAGGAAACATTAAAATAGTTCGTGGGTTACGAATCCATTCATTTAAGTATGGGATCGTTGGTCGTTGCGATGTCGTAGAATTCCATGAAAATAAAATAGAAAAATCTATTTTACCCGTAGAGTTTAAATCCGGCAAACCTAAAGAAGATTTAAGTGATAAGGTGCAACTTTGTGCACAAGTGCTTTGTCTCGAAGAAATGCTTAGTACAAAAATTACAGAAGGGGCATTTTTTTACGAAAAAATTAGGAGAAGAAATACAGTTGAAATTGACAATGAAATCCGTAAACAAACGGAAAGTATTATCAATTCGGTAAGAGAAATTATATCTAGTAAAAAAATTCCACTTGCCGAGTATGCAGCTAAGTGCAGAAACTGTTCATTGCAGCCGGTTTGTCAACCAAAAGCTATGAACAGCCGTAAGTTGAAAATTTATATTAAAGGATTGTACACATCATGAAAAAACACCTAAACACGCTTTACATTACATCGGAGGATGCGTTCATTCATAAAGAACGGGAAACTTTTGTCGTCAAGATCAATGATGAAAAAGTATTTCAAGCGCCTACACATTCGATCGAGAATATTGTTTGTTTCGGGTTCAAAGCTGTAACTCCGGCTTTAATGGCTTATTGTGCAGAAAACAATGTGGGTATAAGTTATCTTTCAATGAACGGGAAATTCCTTGCACGTGTTTACGGCGCTCAAAAGGGGAATGTAATCCTTCGCAAAGCCCAATATGCGGCTTCGGATGACGAACTGCAATCTCTACTAATTGCCCGACCAATTATAGCTGCTAAAGTATCTAACTATCGTTTTCTACTTTTAAGACATCAAAGAAATCATCCTGAGCTTTCACCCGAAGCTGTTTCACTGGTTGCCGATGCAATGGCTAATAGATTATTAAAGATAGAGAAGGCTGAATCTTTAGACGAACTTAGAGGTTATGAAGGTGAAAGTGCAAATTTATACTTCAGTGTTTTATCCAATTTAATTACATCACAAAAAGATGATTTTACATTTACACAAAGATCAAAACGACCACCTCTCGATCCGGCAAACGCACTTCTATCCTTTACTTATGCAATATTGGTTAATGATGTTCGCTCAGCTTTGGAAACCGTTGGTCTTGATCCGCAAGTTGGTTTTCTGCACCAGGTAAGATCAGGGCGTCCGAGTCTTGCCCTTGATTTGATGGAAGAGTTTAGAGCGTACATGGGCGATAGAATTATGCTAAACCTCATTAATTTAAAACAAGTATCTAAAAAAGATTTTGAAATAAGAGAATCGGGTGAAGTTCGAATGTCCGACGATGCAAGAAAAGCATTACTAACGGCATATCAAAAAAGAAAACAGGAAGAAATAACTCACCCGTTTCTCGGTGAAAAAATGACAATAGGTTTATTACCGCATATACAAGCTCAGCTATTAGCACGTTACATTAGGGGAGATATTGAAAACTACCCGCCGTTTTATTTGAAATAACTTTCAAGGTATTTGTATGATAAATTTTTCATAACACACTAATCTGGAAGGTCACTTGTATTTGACCTTCCAGGTTGCTTAACAACATGAGTTACTATTCACAATCGGGACAAAAAAGATGATGGTAGTAATCAGTTATGACGTTTCAACAAAAACCGCAAGCGGTAAGAAAAGACTAAAGAAAGTTGCAGAGACATGTTTGAATTATGGGATCCGTGCTCAGAATTCCGTCTTCGAATGTGTTGTTGACCCAGGGCAATGGGAGCTACTTAAGAATGAACTTCTTTCGATTTATAATTCGAGTGAAGATAGCCTGCGGTTTTATTTTCTTGGTGCAAATTGGCAGCGAAGGTTAGAACGCCACGGAAAGGAAAAAAATCTTGGTGTTGAAGACTTGCTGATTCTTTAATTTTGCTTAATTGCTAACCTAAGCGAACATGAAATCCCCGGTAGGTTAGCAGTTGGAATAATTCCACTAAAATGTATTTTGAAAGAGTAAAATAAAATTTTTTGCCAAATTCTTCTATGTTAGCGTTGAACAATGTAGAACACAGTATTTTATAAGTAGTTAAAACAGTAGCAGTCGCACCCTTCGCGGGTGCGTGGATTGAAACAACAGCTCGGTTGCGAAAGATATAAAGGATAAAGTCGCACCCTTCGCGGGTGCGTGGATTGAAACAAGCGTATGAGTGCTGAGAAAATAAGAGATATGGTCGCACCCTTCGCGGGTGCGTGGATTGAAACATAGACAGTGTAATTACATTATATTTACTATAATCGTCGCACCCTTCGCGGGTGCGTGGATTGAAACATTTACTGAACTGGTGCCACTTGATAAAATTGTAGTCGCACCCTTCGCGGGTGCGTGGATTGAAACATCACCTTAATTTTATTAAACTCACTTGCGAACAGTCGCACCCTTCGCGGGTGCGTGGATTGAAACCGTAACAACGTGATCATTTAATATTAGGTTGATGTCGCACCCTTCGCGGGTGCGTGGATTGAAACTTTTTCACGAAAAAAAAGTTTGATGAGACATTCAAGTCGCACCCTTCGCGGGTGCGTGGATTGAAACCGAATTGAAGGAGTTAAAACAAATGGAACTCCGGGTCGCACCCTTCGCGGGTGCGTGGATTGAAACACGGAGAACATAGATTGCAAATATTCTAAAGGCGTCGCACCCTTCGCGGGTGCGTGGATTGAAACTTTGTCCAACTTGTTTGAGAAAACTTCCGGAAGAAGTCGCACCCTTCGCGGGTGCGTGGATTGAAACCGACAGAGTGACAAAATAAAAGAAGCAAGATCTCGTCGCACCCTTCGCGGGTGCGTGGATTGAAACATAAATGAAAATGAATTTCAAATAAATCTTGGTGTCGCACCCTTCGCGGGTGCGTGGATTGAAACTAATACCTCTAAAATAGACGATTAACCCCCAATTGTCGCACCCTTCGCGGGTGCGTGGATTGAAACCGGATCAGTATTTTCAAAATCAGTAAGGTTTTTCGTCGCACCCTTCGCGGGTGCGTGGATTGAAACGGGTAAATCGGTGCCATCGTATGGGGTGCGTACGTCGCACCCTTCGCGGGTGCGTGGATTGAAACAATTAATAGATACATGCTCCGGATTGAAGGAGTGTCGCACCCTTCGCGGGTGCGTGGATTGAAACAAGTTGATTGAAGCTATTGTAAAATCTGCATGGGTCGCACCCTTCGCGGGTGCGTGGATTGAAACCAAACACCTGTTGTAAGTGTGCCGACAGAAGTTAGTCGCACCCTTCGCGGGTGCGTGGATTGAAACCACTTGTATCCGGAGAGAGTATCGAGTCTATAAGGTCGCACCCTTCGCGGGTGCGTGGATTGAAACTCCGGATGTTGATACTGATTACCGCGATGAATTGTCGCACCCTTCGCGGGTGCGTGGATTGAAACTGTTCACTTTGATATACATGAGCAGATGAATAGGGTCGCACCCTTCGCGGGTGCGTGGATTGAAACACGCTGATGAACAAGTAAATAAAAAATTTGCAACAGTCGCACCCTTCGCGGGTGCGTGGATTGAAACGAAAAAGAAAGCTAAGGAAGCTGAACTTAAAGAAAGTCGCACCCTTCGCGGGTGCGTGGATTGAAACTTAAAGACAATATATATATGCTTGGCATCCGAGAGGTCGCACCCTTCGCGGGTGCGTGGATTGAAACCACTTTGTTGTATCTGCTGTTATATAAGTTAATGGTCGCACCCTTCGCGGGTGCGTGGATTGAAACGACCAACCAGATTGCCGGATGGGCTTTTAACGCATGTCGCACCCTTCGCGGGTGCGTGGATTGAAACCCGCCGTTATCATTAATTGTTAGAGCAAAATCTTGGTCGCACCCTTCGCGGGTGCGTGGATTGAAACGAAGTGGAGCGTCTCCTTTGCAACTCTCGTAGTGCGTCGCACCCTTCGCGGGTGCGTGGATTGAAACGCAAAAGTTACATTGCTTGTTTCCGCAATATCTTGTCGCACCCTTCGCGGGTGCGTGGATTGAAACGAGTTTATCACGCACGACATCCCATGTTGTATTTTGTCGCACCCTTCGCGGGTGCGTGGATTGAAACTAATGCAGCCTATGATCTGCGCTCGGTGATGCGGTCGCACCCTTCGCGGGTGCGTGGATTGAAACATATAGCCAGTCAACTAACTTATCCAACCATGTTTGTCGCACCCTTCGCGGGTGCGTGGATTGAAACAAACTATTTATAGAACTGTAATACATTTACGCTGTCGCACCCTTCGCGGGTGCGTGGATTGAAACAGGTAGTTAGTATCGAGTATCAAGTATCAAGATGTCGCACCCTTCGCGGGTGCGTGGATTGAAACTGAGCTTGAGATAAACGGTTGTAAATATTAGGGATGTCGCACCCTTCGCGGGTGCGTGGATTGAAACTCAAAGGTGAAGATCAGAAAGCAAATTCCGGTGGGTCGCACCCTTCGCGGGTGCGTGGATTGAAACTGCACAAAAAGAATTAAACGCCCTAAAGCAAAAAGGTCGCACCCTTCGCGGGTGCGTGGATTGAAACATAAAATTTAACAAGTCGCAGCATCCCGAGAAACTGTCGCACCCTTCGCGGGTGCGTGGATTGAAACAGTTCAATACCCGAACGTTTACTTCCAATCAGTGGTCGCACCCTTCGCGGGTGCGTGGATTGAAACCGAATATATGTCCGGTATTAAAATATGTGAATGGTCGCACCCTTCGCGGGTGCGTGGATTGAAACAAAAAGATTGGCCGAGTTATTAAGAGAACTAGGGGATGTCGCACCCTTCGCGGGTGCGTGGATTGAAACGACATAGAATCAACCGGACTCGACAAAGCAAACGTCGCACCCTTCGCGGGTGCGTGGATTGAAACATTTTATTCACCTTCTGTTTTATTCATTAGACTGTCGCACCCTTCACGGGTGCGTGGATTGAAACCGCAAATATGTTGAGACAAACAACAATCCGCTTGAGTCGCACCCTTCACGGGTGCGTGGATTGAAACACCATCTTGAATATCTTGAATAACTTGATCGTTGTCGCACCCTTCACGGGTGCGTGGATTGAAACACAGATCTTTGCCGACCACTACCTTTTGATTGCGTCGCACCCTTCACGGGTGCGTGGATTGAAACTCGTAGGCATAGGACTATTACAAGTTGATTTATCGGTCGCACCCTTAACGGGTGCGTGGATTGTTCCACAAACCTGTGACGCTTCAAAAGAAGCGTCATAGCGGGGTCCCGCCAAAGACGGGAAAACACGATTTTAAGATTCAGAGAAATCACTTTGCATTGACTTTATAGCGTCTCACCCCTCTCTGGTACGTGGATAATTCAGCATACCTACGGTTAAAGCATTATAATACAATAGGTTAGCTGAAAATTAGAATCAAAAAAATGTACTGCTGAATTAGATATAAAAAAAGGCTGAACGGTTTTCCATTCAGCCTTTTTCATTTACCAATAACTAATAACCTAATAACCAATAACAAAAACTACTTCCCCTCAAGTGTAACATCAAATTCCATTTCTTCACCTTCTCGTAAAACTTTTACTTTGACAACATCACCGGGTTTGTGGTCATTCATAGCGTACATAAAATCATAAATGTTAACAACTTTCTTTTCACCGAATTGAATCATGATATCACCACCAAGCAAGCCGGCTTTTTGAGCGGGTCCGCCTTCACTAACACCGCCTAACTTAAAACCTTCTCCGTTCCAACCGAATTCCGGTATTGTACCGACATAAACTTTAGCTACACCTATTCCGCCTTTAGCTGCAGTGCGCTCAACTTTTACATAATCCGGTCTTTCTTCAAACTCATTTAAACTTGATAGTACTGTATAAACATAACTAACTACTTCCTGTTGACCTTCGTAATTAATTTTGTCCCAATCGTCAGATGGTTTATGGTAGTCTTCATGAATTCCTGTAAAGAAAAATAATACCGGTATTTCCTTTAAAGTGAATGACTGATGATCACTCCCGCCCCAGCCGTCGTCATTAAATTTTAAGTCGAATTCATACGTATTGTTTTCTTCAAGTAAATCTTTCCAAATTGAAGAGGTTCCTGTTCCAATTATTGTTAAACTATTTTCTTCGTTCATTCTGCCGATCATATCCATATTAATCATTGCAACAGTCTGGTTTAAATCTACCGGGAAATTATTTACGGTATAATTGGAACCAAGCAACCCCAACTCTTCTGCATTGAAACCCATAAAAACTATACTGCGATTTAGAAGTTCGGGATTAGATGCAAATTTTTCTGCAAGTTCTAAAAGTCCTGCTGTTCCCGAAGCATTATCATCGGCACCGTTATGAATCATCGGTTCATCACCTCTATACATCGATCCATCAACACCCCAACCAAGATGATCAAAGTGTGCGCCTACAACAATAAATTCATCTTTTAAGATAGGGTCATTACCTTCAAGATAACCGGCAACGTTACGTCCAATTGTTTTGATTTCATTTACTTCAGTAGAAACTGATGCAAAAGAATTTCCTAATACAAATGATTTCGGTTTTTTATTGTTGTCAATTTCTTCTTGAATTGTTTTTAGATCATATCCTTCACTTTTGAAAAGCCGTTCAATAATATTTCGTTTTAATTGAATGACCGGGAAATCTGTCATTAAAGGTCCCCTGTCAGGCTTGAAACCAACAAAATCATCTTCAGAGTTAGGTTTGAAACCGTTAAAAAATATTACACCTAAAGCTCCGTTATCTCTTGCAGCAGATGCTTTTACACGCAATGAAGAGAATCTGTCAAATTCACTCATTACACTGTCGTGTTCGGGATTGTATCTCATTATTAATACAATTTTACCATTGAGATCAAGACCTTCAAAATCATCATACTCAAGTTTGGAAGATGAAATACCGTAACCGGCAAAAGCCAAAGTGCCGCTGATTGTTCCGCTTCCAGAAAATGCAGTAGTAACATAATCGGCATCAAGTGATGGAGTTACTTCGGAGTTATTATATGAAAGAGTTAATGAATTGTTTTCTCCAAGTTCGATTGTTTGAACAAATTCAAAAGGCTGAAAAAAACTTCCTTCATAGAAGGGGAGCAAGCCGTATTTTTCAAATTCACTTTTTATATATTCTGCGGCTAATTTACCTCCTTCGGAACCTGCTAATCTTCCTTCCAATTCGTCCGATGCTAAATATTTTATATGTGCTTGTAATTCTTCAATTGTTATTTCGGGATTATCGGATGTATCCTGTGCAAATACCGCAAACGAAAGAATTGCAAAAAGAAAAAATAATTTTTTCATTTTACCCTCATTTAATTAAGATAGTTGGAAAAGATATAAAAATATGATGAAAATAATAATTGAAAGATTCGTATGAAATCAATTTTCTCGGGAAACTTGTTGTTTGCTTACAATTTTTGTTGCTGTAAAAAATTGGTTTGATAAAAGAAAAACCTGTTTGTATCGCTTGACCATCAGATAAATTTCTCCGTTCATTTGAAAAACAAAAAAGCAAAGCCGCGAATGCGCGAATATATTCGCGAATTAGCTGCTAAAAAAAGAGCGTCCTTTTAAGTGCTACGTTTTTATTCGCCAAATTCAAAAGCAAAAAGTAATTTCCACGAATGCGCAAAGTAAAATTTTAACTCTAATTTATGCACTAAATTAAAGGACAAAGAAAGATTAAGGAAATGGTCAGTTTATAAAGTTGCTAATGTAAGTCGCGATTCAATACCTTCCCGCTCATTTTAAACTGACTCTATCCAGTAGTTAGAAAAATATGATGCAACAATAATTGAAAGATTCGTATGAAATCAATTTTCGGGAACATGAACTAAAAAATATTCTTCGGCGGTTTCACCTATTTTTGAAGCTTGTTCGATTGTCATGTGAAGCTCTGCTTCTTCATCCGTTAGCGCACCTGCTTCAATTATTGCAAGATCAGCACCCTTTGCCATCTTAACTAAATTTTCTGTGTAGGCTGTATCGCCACCGTAACAAATTGATTTACCGTCATAGTCAAATCTATAACCTAAAGATGGAACTTCAACAGCTTTTCCAAATTCGTTTGGTTCGCGGTGATTAACTTTAAATGGAGTTACTTGCACTCCGTCAAGCGCAAATCCTTTTTGATCGGTAATATTTATCAAGTTAATTGGGTATTCAATTTCTTTTGAGTAGACGGAAATAAAAGCCGAATAAATACTTTGAATTTCGGGGCAACCTTTCGGATAATAAATATTCAACGGTTTTTTTCTTTTCATTACGGAAAGGTAAGTTAAAAGTGACCAAAGTCCGCCAAGATGATCATGATGACCGTGACTTATAAATATATCGGATATTTCGAGAATTTCTTTTTTAGAGTAATCTTTATTCAAATCACGAAGAATACCGTCACCCGGATCAACTACAAACTTTGCTTTATCTGTTGTGATAACAATACCGGTTGCAATGTTTGGGATTGAGCAGTAAATCTTTATAAAGAAATCATCTTTCTGCCAAATTAACGGATACTTGGGCAACTTGTTTTTATTCATAAATAATTAACGAATCTCTTATTAAATTAAAATTTGTGATACTATACCGCCGATAAGAAAAGCAACTATCCACGTACCGAACCAAATAGAGAGACCTTCTTTTAAGCCTCTTTCTTTGAGCATTACTACGAATGAAGCAATACAAGGGACAAATAAAGTAATTGTAATAATAGCAACAGTAACCTGCATAACGGTAAGATCAATTTCAAAAAGACCGGCAGCACCAAAATCTCTTCTTACCATTCCCATAACAAAAGCAGTTGCAGCTTCTTTAGGTAATTGAAGCCATCCTGTTACAAGTGGGGCTAAAGTATCCTGCCAAATTGTTAGTAAACCCGTAATCTCCATAACACCAACACCGAAGGCTCCTACAAAAAACCAGAAACCGGCTTCCTTCATAAAACCAATTGTTCTGAATGATGTTTTCTTAAAAACATTTTTCATTTTGGGAATTTGAATTACAGGTAAGTCTATTAACAAAGGCGAGCTTTCACCCGGAAGTATTTTATTTAAGATTGTTGAAAGAGATATTAAAACCGAACCAATGACAGTAATAAAAATTAATAACGGAACAACTCCTGCACCGCTTAATAAAACTGCAATAACAGCTAACTGTGCAGAACAAGGAATTGCGAATTGGAGAATAGACGTTACAATTGTTTTTTCTCGGTTGCTTCCTAAAATTCTTGTAGTAATGTTAGCCATTGTAACACATCCGAATCCGAGCATAATTGGAATAACTGCTCTTCCGTTTAACCCGATACGGGTGAATGCCCTATCGAGCATTGTTGCAAGTCTTGGTAAGTATCCGCTGTCTTCCAACAAAGCCATCACAAGATAGAAAGCAAGAACCAATGGAAGCAGAAGAAATATAAGATAGGTAGTAGTCATTGTAACTACACCGAATTCACCGAAGAAAAGTTTGGCAATAGGATGCAAGAAAGTAAAATCACTTTCTGCACCGGGTTGAGATGAATACTCCTTGAATTGTAATGCTAAATCAGGATTAGCCGATTTACCTTCGGAAAAATTAAAAATTCTTGTATCAATTACTTCTTCTTCATCGTTTAGAATATTCACATTAATATCAGCTGGAGTATAATCGGAAACAAAAGATTTTAGATGGTATTCAAAAATTCCTTTACCAATTGTTCCTTCGGTAAAATCAACAATTCTTTGAGAAACCAAATCGCCGATAAAAAAGTAAAGTATAACGAGAACTACAGCCAATATAGGAATCCCGGTTAGGGGATTGAGAGAAAGTCTGCCGAGTAAATTAAAAAGCTCACCTTTTTTTGAATCTTCATGTTCAACTTGGTCAACGATTTCATTAACCCTGTTTCTTCTTCCTATATAAATTTTTTCCCGTTCATCGGGTGTACCGTTATCAACATTATTTTTTTCTGCAGTGGAAGAATCCCCTTCAAGGACAAGCATAGCTTCAGATTGAGAAATATTTTTCTCCATAACTTGCTGAAGCATAAAATAAACATCTAATTCCTGTTTGCCTTGTCTGGCATTTTCAATTGCATCATCTAATTTATCGAACCCGGTTTCTTTTACTGCGGATGTTTCATAAACCTCAACACCAAGAAGTTCACTTAATCTTTTTGTATCTATTTTGATATTTCTTTTCTTAACTTCATCGGAGAAATTGAGCATAACCGAAACCTTTTTGCCCATATCAATCAATTGAAGAGTTAAGAACAAATCTCTTTCAAGATGAAGCGAGTTAACAACATTTAAAATTCTATCTGCATCAAGAATTACATCGCGGGCAACAGTTTCTTCATCGTTAAAAGAAGAAACACCGTAAATACCCGGTGTATCCATTATTTCATAATTTTTATAGTTACATTTTGATATTGATACCGTTGTACCCGGGAAGTTTGACACATCTACATACATTCCGCTTAGGTAATTGAAAAAGAGGGACTTTCCTACATTTGGATTGCCGACTAAAACAACTTTTTCTTTTTGAGTAACAACTTTTTTAAGTTCTACTTCACTAAGTACTTTATTTTTACCGCTAAGGTTGAGAACACTATCGGATTTCATGACTTTCCTTTATTCCACAATAACTTTTATTTTTTTTGCCAGGTCAGAACCTACTGCAATTTCTTGTCTGTTTTTTGTAATTACCACGGTACCGCCCGGTAATCTTTCATTAATTTTAACTGTTGATCCTTCGGTTATTCCTAAACGAATAAACTGAGATTTTAATTCGCCTTCCGGTAAGTTCAGAACTACAACCGAGTTGCCTTTTTGTGTATTTTGAAGTGTAGAATTATTCATGTTTATGCTTACAATTTTTATCGGTACAACGCCCGAAAATATTAAACGAATAACCTGTCGGATCAAACCCGAGTTCCAAAGAAATTTCATCAACAATTTTTTGAATTCTTGGTGAAGTGAATTCTTTTATTTCACCGCAATTTGTACATATTAAGTGATCGTGATTTTTTCTATTGATGCTTGCTTCAAATCGGGAAATATTATCTCCGAAATTTCTTCTTGCTACGATTCCGCATTGCTCTAATAATTCCAGTGTATTATAAACAGTTGCACGGGAGATATTAGACTTGTTCGATTTCATTGATACGTAAAGATCATCGGCACCGAAATGACCATCCTGGTTTAGTGCAGCTTCCAATACTTCAAAGCGTTCAGGTGTAATTCGGTGTTTGGCGGTCTTTAGATAATCCTTAAATTTTTTGTGTGCTTCTTTTATTAATGGCATTTTTATCTTTATTTAGATTTAGTCTATATAAAAATATGTTTTCCTGATGAAAAAAACAAAATATATTTCTGTGTCCGATTTATTTTTTTATAGAAATCTTTTAATTGTGGACTCAATGTTTTATTTTGGCAGACTCAAAACCCCCCTAATTTGAACTTTTTTTAATAGAATGGAGTTATTATGGCATCACAATTTGAAGTTGTTGAATTAGTCGGATTATCTAACGTAAGTTCTTCCGAAGCTATAAAATCAGTAGTATTAGAATCTAATAAAACAAAACCGGTTGCCTGGTTTGAAGTAATTGAAGAGCGGGGAAGAGTAACACAAGACGGACAAATTGAATTTCAAGTTAAAGTAAAAGTTGGAAGAAAAATCTAAACTATTTTATAAATGTTGAAGTAGTTGGTGGAAAAGCTCTGAAAAAATTATAATACTTAGGTATTTATTAAAGCCGTTTTACTTTTTTAAAAAGTAGCGGCTTTTCATCTTATAATCGAATGAAAATATTATTAAGTTTAAGAAACTAATACTTTCGGATTTTTTGTTTGAGTTGTATTATATAGGAGATAAACATGATTAAAGAAGGAAATAAAGCCCCTACTTTCACTTTGCCGGACGGCACCGGGAAGAAAATTTCGTTAGAAAATTTTTTGGGAAGAAAAGTTGTTCTCTATTTCTATCCAAAAGACATGACTTCGGGTTGTACAAAAGAAGCTTGTGATTTTCGTGATACTCATCCTGATTTTAAGAAATTGAAAGCTGTTGTCCTGGGTGTCAGCCCCGATTCTATTGATTCTCATAAAAAGTTTTCTGATAAATATGCACTCCCCTTTACCTTATTAAGTGATGAAAATAAAAAGGTGTTGGAAAAATACGGTGTATGGAAAGAAAAAAGTATGTACGGTAGAAAATATATGGGCGTTGAAAGAACGACTGTTATTATTGATGAGAAAGGAACCATACGTAAAATATTCCCGAAAGTAAAAGTTAATGGTCATGTTGAAGAAGTTTTGAAAGAGTTGGTAAAATAATGGTATATGTAACAAGACGAGAAACATTCAGCTCAGCGCATCGGCTTTACAATCCGGCTTTTTCAGATGAAGAAAATGATAGAATCTTTGGGAAGTGCAACAACCCAAACGGTCACGGTCATAATTATATACTCGAAGTTGTTGTTGCCGGTGATGTTAATCCTGAAACCGGTTATGTAATTGATCTCAAAGTATTAAAGAAAATCATCAAAGAACACGTAATAAAGAAAATAGATCATAAACATCTTAATCTTGATGTTGAGTTTATGAAAGATCTTATACCGACTGCCGAAAATATTGCTATATCAATTTGGAAAGTTCTGGTGGATAAAATACCTTACGGTAAATTGTATTCGGTAAAAGTATACGAGACCGAAAATAATTATGCAGAGTACAAAGGAGAATAATTTTGGACTTAGAAAGAATCGAGAAAAATATTAAAGCCTTGCTTGATGAAATTGGAGAAGATACTTCAAGAGAAGGATTAGAACGTACTCCACACCGTGTTGCAAAGGCTTATGAATTTTTAACACAAGGTTATAAAAAGGACATTAAAAAATTAGTCAACGGTGCTATTTTTGAGGAAAAATATGATGAAATGGTAATAGTTAAAGATATCGATTTTTATAGTATGTGTGAACATCATCTTTTACCGTTTTACGGTAAAGTCCATATTGCGTATGTGCCTGATGGGAAAATAATAGGGTTAAGTAAACTTCCAAGGATTGTGGATGTTTTCGCTAGAAGACTTCAAGTACAAGAAAGATTAACTCAAGAAATTGCCGATACCTTGGATGATATACTAAAGCCGAAAGGGATTGCGGTTGTTGCAGAAGGATATCATATGTGTATGATGATGCGGGGTGTTGAGAAACAGAATTCTATTACTACCACAAGTGCCGTACATGGTTTATTTAAAGAAGATGCAAGAACAAGATCAGAATTCCTTAATTTGATTAACACAAAAAAGATATAGTTTTTTTAGATATACTTATTAATAACTATTGAGAGACTAATGTCAAACTCCAATTCAATTGTATGGATTACAGGAGCAAGTTCGGGAATAGGTAGAGCATTAACTGTCGAGTTTGCTTCGAATAAAAAATTAGTTGCTGCATCCGCACGAACTAAAGATGCACTCAACCGGCTGAAAAAAGAACTCGCTGTTGATAAAAAAAGTATTGAAACTTTTCCGGTTGATGTTGCCGATTACAAACAAGTTAACGAAACGGTAAACAAAATTGAAAATGATTTTGAAATCGACTGTCTAATTAATAATGCCGGAGCAACAACCTTCAAACTGGCAAAAAATAATTCTTTAGAAGAGATCGATAAAATATTAAGTACAAACCTCAACGGCGCTATTTATGCTATACAATCGGTTTTACCTAAGATGATTGAAAGAAACCGCGGGACAATTATCAATATTATTTCGGTGGCAGCTGTAAAAGTGTTGACTAAGAGTAGTTTATATGCTGCTTCCAAAGCCGGTTTATTAGCATATTCCAAAGTTATTCGCGAGGAGTTACGTGAGAATAATTTTAGAATTATAAATATACTTCCGGGAGCAACTCGAACTCCAATTTGGCCCAATTCAGTCCTTGAAAAATACAGCGAAAGAATGATGTCACCTGCCGATTTAGCTAAATTAATTTTTCATCTTTATTCAATAAATTCTAATCTAGTTCCGGAAGAAGTTGTAATAAGACCGGTTAAAGGTGATTTATAATTTTTTTTCAATTAAAGTAATTACTCAATTCTAAAGACAAACAACTTGAAGCATTCCTTTCAATGTCTTATTTTGGAATATAACTTGAAGGAGAATATCTTGAGAAAAGTACTTTTCTTTGTAGTCCTAATTAATCTAACGACAAATTTGATTTTATCACAAGAAAGAAATATCGATTCGTTTAACAATAAAATTTTGTTAGGTGGTGATTTAGGTTTAACATTTACTTACAGCGATTATAAAAACCCGGGTGTAGGTTTGATGTTTAGAGGTGTTGCTGAATATTACTTGTACGAAAAGGAATCTCAAAAAATTGGTTTAAGAGGGTTTGCGGGTTACGGACTTAGCACTGGCTCGGACGATAGGTATGACCCGGATGCATTCAATACTAAAATATATACATTGGCATTAGGCGGTATATATTCAATGCAATTATCGAATTCTGTTTCTCCATATTTATTCTTTGGTGTTAAATTTTTTCGTTTTAATCCAAAAGATAGGGACGGTTCATCCTTACCCCGGAATGCAAGCAATGAATATGAACAAAATTTTATAAGTCTTTCTTTTGAATTGGGATTTCGTTATCGTATCTCCAATTATTTTTACGGTTATGGAAGTATTGTCCCTTTAGTTACGGCTAATGATAATATAGATGATAGAGCAAGTGGTAAAAGTAATGATCTTGTATTATCACTTAATCTTGGATTACTTTATGCACTTGATTTAAGTTCGGATGAAGTATCAACCAAATCTGAAAAGTTACCCGCGGGCATAAAGGAATCCAAAATTGAAATTACTGAAGAACCTGACATTAATATTTCAGAGTCACCTGAAACCGAAGATGAAAGTATTGATTTAGAAAAAATTACTGCCGATGAAGTAGAATTCAAAAAAGAAAGTATCGACTCGGAAGAAGAAAAATCTGAGGAAGATATTTTTTCCGATGATCAAATGAGTACAACAGAAGAAGTTCTATCTAATGAGATGGAATCGGATGAATCCGTTGAAATTTCTGAAACAGTAGAATCTAATTTGGAATTAAAAACGGCAGAATCAAATATCATTGAAGAGCTTTCACAAAAATTAGAATTGGGCAGAGTTAATTTTAAGTTTGGTGAAACTGAAATAGGTAGAATGGAATATGTTGAACTGGACCGTCTTTACAGAATAATTGCCGAAGATAATTCTTCACGATGGAAAATTACCGGGTATACAGATAATATAGAACCGGTACAAGTTCATCAAAGTTTGGGAATACAAAGAGCTTATTTCGTTTTAAGATATTTTATGGAAAAAGGTCTTGACCGAAATCGTTTTGAGGTTGTGGTCGGAGGTGAAGAAAGACCTATTGCCGATAATTCTACAGAGGATGGACGTGCAAAAAATCGGCGTGTAGAAATTTCAAAAATTAAATAAAAAAAAGCCCGTCACTTGACGGGCAAATTTTTAGAAACATCTGAATCTGTATTGTTTCTCACCTTTAAATCCTCTTGAATCCCTGCCAAATCTACCCATACCATAACCATCGTTACCATCTCTAAAACGCGGATAAGTCCCAAGTTGTTCTCTTTGTCCCGGGGTAAGAATTTTATGAGTTTTTATACGTTTTTCAATTCTCATTTTAGAGAGCTCGGTATTAATTGAATTGTTTTGACCATTCAACTTAAGTATTTCATTTTCGTTGATAGTACTTTCTTTCAACAGTTTGCTAATTGCCAAATTGTTTTGCCTTTTTTTACTATTAAGCTCGATAGCTTTCATCCGGAAATCGTAATTCAGATCTTCAATTTGATTTCTTTGTTCTTCTGTAAGATCAAGCTTTTCAAATGATCGTAATAACATTCTTTCGCCTTTTAAGCCTCTTTTCTGAGCAGTTATTGTATTTGTAAATACTAAACTAAATGAGAACAATACTAACAAGGCAATAATTGATTTTTTCATTTTATGTTCCTCCGTTGGTAATTTTAATTTGCTTTCGGAAATTGGACAACATAATTTCGGCTTAGGTTTAATCCGATTCTTTTAAACCAGATATTCATCTAATATGTCTAAACGTTGAACAGCAGGGGAATATGCCGGTAAATTCTGATATAGATTTTGCATTAGTTGAAAAATTTTTGGAAGGTGATCAAACAGCTTTTAATAAATTGGCTGCTTTATACCAAAAAAAAATTTACTGGCATGCCCGAAGAATGCTGGGGAATCATTTGGATGCCGATGAAGTAACACAAGAAGTTCTTCTTGTAATGTATGATAAATTGTATAGTTTTAATTTTCAGTCGTCGCTTTTTACTTGGATATATAAAATTACGTCTACTCGTTCATTGAATTATTTGAAGAAAAGAAATTTCAAAAAATTTTTATTCCTGGATGATCCGAATGTGATGGAAATGAATTCGCAAGAGGATATTGTTCAAAGAACAGAAGACAAAGAGAAACTTGAAAAGTTAAATACGGTACTTCAGAAATTACCTGTTAAGCAACGTGAGGTTTTTATCTTAAGAAAGTTTGAAGGTCTCTCATACGAAGAAATTGCTGATATAAAAAATAAAAGTGTTGGTGCTCTTAAAGCAAATTATTTTCACGCACTTAATAAAGTGACGGAGTTAATGGATGAAGAATAAAGATATTATACTAAAATACTTGTCGGACATAATGAGTGATAAAGAAAAATCACAATTTGAGATACTTCTTGAAAATGATAGTTCTTTAAATGAAGATTATCAAAAGATTATTGCTCAACTCAATTTATTAAATGAGCAAAACCAAATTGAAGATGATTCAAATTACTTTTCTACAGTAATTCCAAGAGTTAGACAAAAAGTTGAAAGCAAATCAGAAAATAAAATTTTGAAATTGGCACCTGTTGTCTCATTCGGAATTGTTGCCGTATTAGTCTTTTTACTACAATTCCCCAAGATTAATCAAGATAATTTTTCGGAATTCAATAATGTATCTGCAGATATTACTAATTTAATATTAGATATGGATTCTGAGGATTTTCATGATTTTTTTGATAATGGTTATATCTATGATTATGCTTACTATAGTGATAAACATTCAGGTACTGTTTTTGATTTGATGTTTAACGAAGAAACCGATTATGAATTTGGCTATGAACTAATTGATAGTGATTTTATTAATAGCGAAATCTCTCTTGAACTTAAAGACATTTCCGATGAAGAGATTGGCATTATCTATGAAGAATTATTAAATAAAAAAATCTTATAGAGGACAAAATGAAAATACAATTATTGGTAATGATAATTTTACTAACTGTAAATATTAATCTTGCCCAACCTTACCAAAAGCATGATAAGAACCCGAGAGAAAGAATGGAACAGTTAGAAAAATTAAAACTCCTTGAAGCTCTCAATTTAAATGAGGAAGAAGCAATAAGATTCTTTGCCCGCAGGAATGAATTCCGTGATGAGCATAAAGATATAATTCAAAAGAGAGATGAAATAATATTAAATATTGAACTGGCAATCGGTAAAGATAAACCTGAAAATGAAGCTCATTACGAAAAAAAGATAAAAGAATTTCTGATGGTAGAAGAGAAACTAATAGATCATCGAGCAAAATTCTTAAATTCTCTTGAAGACATACTAACACAAGAACAGATAGCAAAACTAATCGTATTTGAATTAAAATTTAAGCAAGAAATTCGCGATTTAATAATAAAAAGACGTGGTAGAAAATAGGATAAAATTTTACCTTCCCATTTAAAGACATAATGTGATATTTTGTCGTCAAATTTTAACGTTGTGATTGGAAGCGTTACCTGCTTGAGGTTGCAATTCTTTTTGGTTTCTACTATTTTCGATTCTGTTTTTTGCGGAAGTGGTGAAATTGGTAGACACGCTATCTTGAGGGGGTAGTGCCGTTCTCGGCATGCGGGTTCAAGTCCCGCCTTCCGCACCACAACTCAATAGCTTTAATAACAAAAATCGGGTTAAAAAATGAAAAAACTCTTATCTCTAATAGGGATGGTCTTCTTCTTAGTAACACTACTATCAGCACAAGGTAATGAAATGGATGCTGATGCTGCCAAAGCTTATAACGAAGGTAATAAACTTCTTAAATCGGGTGATTACCAGGGGGCAATTACTCAATACAATGAAGCTCTAAAGACTTCACAAGATTACAGAATTTATTATCAAAAAGGTGTAGCACTTAAAAATACCAGAAATTATAAGGATGCTATCGAGGCTTATAATGCTGCCTTAAATGCAAATCCGAATTTCGGTGCTTCTTACAACGGTCTTGGCGGTATTTATTACGCTCAAGGTGATTTCTATTCCGCCGCAGAAAATTTTAAGAAGTTCAAAGAATCTACTGATAATGCAAAGCAAAAAGAGATGGCTGATAAATATATTTCTCTTTCGTACACAAAACTTGGTGTAGATGCTAAACAAAACGGAAATTTTCAACAAGCTGAAAGCTATTTAAGACAAGCTGTTGAAAACTATAATTATGATGCTGCATTTTTAGCTTTAGCCGAAGTATATGTTGAATCTGCTAAATTTGAGTTAGCTCTTGAAGCTGCCGATAAAGCAATAAATCATAGAGACAAAACACCTAAAGGTGCTCCTTATTATTATAAAGCAAGAGCATTTCAAGGGTTAGATAATAAAGAAAAAGCGATTGAAAATTATAAACTGTCTGCTCAAGATTCACAGTACAGAGAGTTGAGTAATCACTATTTAAAACAATTGCAGCAGTAAGATTTTTAATAGAGTGAAAAGAAACCCCGTCATAAAAAATGGCGGGGTTTTTTATTTTAAAATCCGAATGATAATGAAGCAGAGAGATTTATTGTTGAAAAAGTTTCTTCGCCATCTTCTTTCCCAATAAGATTATTGATATTGTATTTTGCCGAGACATCAATATCTATCATCGGAAGAATTCCGATTTGCAAACCTGCTCCGAAACCGATACCCGTTCTATTTTCACCATCCACAGTGATTTCGTTTGTTGATCCGAGAGCAGTGGCTTTATACTTAAACTTGCCCGAATTAGCATAAAAAAGATCAACTGCCGCATAAGGTGAAATTGGACCGGGTACAATTTTGTATTCTGCACCAACACCCATTAATAATAAAGATGACTCAGTTTCAACTGAAGCCGTTGTGCCTCCTGCAATTGTTGCATTTCCTTCACCGGAAAATTTTGTATAAAGAACTTGCCCGGTTATTGCAAGCGGAATTAAAGGTAATTTAAATCTTCCTTTTAATCCAAAATGTGGTGCACTTGAAAAACCAGCGCCTCCTTCACTAATATCTTTAGTTAAGGCATCGGGTCCTTGGACTAATGTTAATCCTCCCGTTGCTGAAAGAGAAATACTTTGTGCATTTGTTAAACCAACAAATACGAATACTAACAACAATATTGTAGCTGCTCTTTTCATAAAGCCTCCAAGTTGAATAAAATATTGTTCTGTATGTAATTTAATAAAAATCTCTATTCAATATAATAACATAATCCAATCTTTTAGATGAAATTGTAAATAGCTATATTTGATATCATTTACCAATAAATTCGTTTGTTTACAAATTGATAACAGCACTATTTTTAGTAATTATCATTGTTATAGTTACAATTCTCTCTGAGGCTCTCGGATCTGAAGGGTTTTTGAACCGTGAACTTTCTAGAAAAATTCCTCATATAACCGCCGGTATTGCAGCAGCTTTTTCGGTAATTATTGTTGAAAGTAAATTCGTACTGATTTTATACGGCATTGTTTCGATTATTATAACATTTTTACTTATAAAGTACGATTTATTAAAAACAATTAGAAACAAGCAGACAAAAAGTTGGGGTGTGTTTTTCTTACCGGTTGCTTATACCATTCTTGTTGTATTTCTATTCCCGGTTAACAAAGAAATTATATTTCTTTCAATGATACTTTTCGGTATATCTGATTCTGCGGCTGCAATTGTTGGTGAAATGACAACAGAAAATCATTTTTATTTAACTTCCGATAAAAAATCAATAATTGGTTCGGTAATCTTTTTCTGTTCAACTCTTTGTATCCTCATTCTTTTTTTTGCGGGGGTTATTCAGTTTGAGAAATTGGTAAACATTTTTTTCAGTTTAAGTGATATTATATTTTTCTCACTTGCAACAGCTTTAATTCTGACTGTTATTGAAGCATTGTCTTCAAAAGGGTCGGATAATTTTTTCATACCAATATTCTCTGCAATACTTTTATATATTTTTATTCAATCACCTTACGGCGACTTTATACTGCAATTTATAATTGGTGTTTTGATTGCTTTGTTTGTTGCTTTAATTTCAATTCGGTTTAAATTTCTTACATTAAACGGAAGTGCCGCTACTTTTTTATTAGCATCTTTTATTTTTGGTTTGGGAGGCTGGCAATGGAGTTTACCTATAATGACATTTTTCATCTTGTCCAGTATTCTTTCAAAAATCAGAAAGAAAAGTAATGAAGATATAGAAGCATTTTTTGAAAAGAGCGGTACACGAGATTATTTACAGGTTTTAGCAAACGGTGGTATTGGTGGTCTGTTGGTTATTTATAATGAAATATTTCCAAGCGAACTTAATTATTATATTTATCTAGCATCTCTTGCGGCTGTTTGTGCAGATACATGGGCTACAGAAATCGGAACATTCCGTAAGAGAGTTACGTATAATATCTTGAACTTTAAAAAGATTGAGCAAGGTACTTCGGGGGGAATTTCATTAGTGGGAACTTTTGGTGCTTTAGCCGGCAGTTTCGTTATCGCTTTATCTGGATTCCTTTGGGTTAACTTAAACCTCACTCATTATTTTATTCTTATTATTGGAGCCGGATTATTCGGGAGTTTTTTTGATAGTTTTTTGGGTGCTACAATTCAATCGCAAGGAAGATGTAAAGTGTGTAATAAAATTACCGAAAGAGATATACACTGCGGGCAAAGTACAAAATACTTCAGAGGCTATTCTTGGTTGAATAATGATGCTGTTAATTTTTTTGCCGGAGTTTCTTCTGCCGTATTGATTATCATTGTTTATTTTTTTAATTAAAGCACATTATGAATAGAATACAAAAATCATTCCTGATATTATTAATAGTATTTTCTTCGATTTATTCTCAGTCTGCATCAGACCTGTATAATTCTGCAATAGATGCATTCAATCAAAATGAATTTACAAAATCGCAAAAGTTATTTGAAGAAATAATAAATAATTCAGCAATCGAAAATGAATTAAAATCGACTGCATATTATTATCAAGCGGAATGTTATTATTTACTAAATGATTTTGATGCGGCTGTTTCTACTTTTGAAAAATTTATTGATTTACACCCGACTTCAGCATTGCGGGATAGGGCATTATACAGGTTAGGAATTCTTTATTTAGAGGATAAGGATTACGATAAATCAAGAAAGAGATTATCAGAGCTTACAGAAAATTATCCCTCAAGTGAATTCTTAGGCTCGTCTTATTATTTAATCGGTGAATCATATTCAAGTCAAAAAAATTATACCGAAGCAGTGCGGTATTTTCGACTTGCAAAAAATTATAATCGTTCCAATTTATTTACTGTCAACACCATTTTTTCATTAGGCAATTGTTACGAAAATTTGGGTGAATTTGAAAAAGCTGTCGAGCAATATGATGAGATACTTTCTTTTTATAGGGATAGCGATTTAATTCCTTTAGCTCAATTGAGAATTGGTGCAAGTTATTTTAATCTCAAAAAATATGAAAGCGCTGTTTTGGAATTATCCGATCCAAAAATTAAAATGTTAGATAAGCCGAAGGAAATGGATGCCTTAATGCTTTTGGCAAATTCATTTTTTAAACTAAGAGAATACGAGAACGCAAAAAATATTTTTAATGAATTAATTGAAAAAAATCCGAACCTTTCAAATGAGGAAGAAGTTAAGTTTGCCCTAGCAAAAATAAATTTCCAAAGTGCAAATTTTAATGATGCATATAATGCTTTTGTTGAATTGATAACATCTCAAAATGATTCTCTTGTCGCTAATTCACTTTACTGGGCTGCAGAATCTAAAAGATATTCAGATGATCTGGACAATGCACAAGAATTATATGTACGGTTTTTAGAAAACTATCCTAACCATGTTTTGAATGAACAAGTAGCTTTTAACCTGGCGTCAATACATTATCTTAATAAGAATTATCAAGCGACTGAAAATATTTTACAAAAATTGGTTAATTCAAAAAATCCGGAAGTAAAAGTAAGAGCTCATAACTTAATCGGTGAGCTAAGTTTTAACAGAAAAGATTTTGCCAAGGCAAGTGAATATTTTACAATTGCTTCTGAAAGTGGACAGAATTACTCATCTGAATTACATCAAGCACTACTTGGAAGAGGAATGTCAAATTATTACCTGGATGATTTTAACGAAGCTATAAGATCATTAGGAAGATTAATTGAATTAGCACCTAATTATGAACGCAATAAAACAAATTTTTATTTGGCTGAATCTAATTTTGCACTTGGGGAATTTCAGCGTGCTGTTTCTTATTACAATAGAATAAATATTACGGATCCTGAGGTTGGGGAACAAACTATATTCGGTAAAGCTTATGCATATTTCAATTCACGTGATTATGCAAATGCTATTTTTTATTTCAATGAATTTAATTCCCGTTCTAATAACACAACTAAAAAAATTGAAGCGAAATTAAGATTAGCCGATAGTTTCTACGGTACCAAAAACTTTACACGGGCAAGTCAAGTTTATGATGAAGTATTTACTCAAAGTAAAGGTTCGCTTAACAATGATTTTGCACTGTATCAGTATGGACAAGCATTATTTTACGCCGGAAGATCCAACGATGCAATAAATAGATTCAAAGAATTGCAGCAAAAATTCCCCCGCTCACAATATACGGATGAATCTCAATATCTAATCGGATGGATAAATTTCAAGGAAAGTAATTTTAGAAATGCCGTTAGTGAATATAAATTGATGATTCAAAAATATCCGTCTTCTCCAATTGTACCTATTGCTCTCTATTCTATTGGCGATGCATACTTTAACATTGAGCAGTATGATAGTTCTATTACATATTACAATAAACTCATTGATCAATTCAGAAACTCACAGTATATATTTGATGCATTAAACGGAATTCAATATTCATACATTGCCAAAAATCAACCTCAGTACGCAATTGAATCACTTCAGCGGTATGTATTACTTAATCCGAATTCTAAAATTAGTGACCAAGTCAAATATAAAATAGGAGAGGTTTATTATAGTTTAGGTGATTATGAAAATGCAAAAAAATCTTACAAAGAATTTGTAAATCAATATAATAACAGCAGTTTGATTCCGAATGGTTATTATTGGATAGGTAAATGTTCGGAATTACTTCAACAAGATTTGGATGCTATGGCAAGTTTTAAATATGTTATTGATAATCATCTTAAATCGGATGTTGGAATTGATGCGGCAATAGAACTTGGGCATGTTTATAAAAAACTTCGGATGAATGAACAGGCACTTACAATGTATAATTCGGTAATAGATAAAATTGGTAATGTTACAAGGACGCCGGAAATACTTTTTGAAAAAGCAGATCTACTACTTGACGAAGAAAGAGTTGGTGATGCTTATGAAACTTTAGACTATATTGTAAACTATTATGATGGAACCCTCTTTGCCGATAAAGCAAAAGTTGAACTGGGGGTACTTGAATTGAAAAGAGGAAGTTATCAGAATGCGGAAACTTTGTTTAGTGAAGTTGGTGCCAAACGGACAGATGATATTGGTGCGAAATCACAATATTATTACGGTTTAACCTTACTTGAACAAGAAAAGTTAAGTGAAGCCATCTCAGCATTTGTTAGAGTCCGGTCTGTCTTTGGTGCTTATGATGAATGGTTTACTAAATCACTGCTTAAACTCGGTGATACCTACGTAAAATTAAATGATAAGAATAATGCACGCGATATGTACCGCGCTGTTTTATCGCGACATCAAAATAATGAATGGGCAAGGGAAGCTCGTACAAAATTAAATAACTTATGAAAAAATTTATTTTAATAGCATTTCTTCCGTTTTATATCTTTGCTCAAAGTGATGGGCAGAGTCAAAGTATTGAATTGCCTGATTTTGTTATAACCGGTAGACAAAGAGTTGAATTACCTGTTATGAAAAAATCAAAAGCTGAGCCGGTTTCTATTTTATCAAAGGAATTTTTCTTCCCAACATTCACTACCGATCAGTTTTCATTAGCTACTGTTTCCAAACCGACCCAGCTTATTGCCGATATTCTACCAAATGAACATAACTATAAAGCTCAAGTGATTTTAGGTGCAGGTAATTATATTCTTCCAACCGGGCAATTTTATTTTTCCGAACAGTTCGGAGTTGGTAAATTTTATTCAAAACTTTGGGGAACAAATCAAAGAGATTATGTGGATTATGCTGATTTTAATATTTCAGGAATTAATGCAGGCTCTGAATTCTATATCCATCGTCACTCAAGTTTTATGCCCGGTTCAATTTTAAATTTAAATGCGAGTTTTGTTAGAAGAGAGTATAAATACTTTAGTGATTACCGAATAAATCGTTTTTTACCACCATCAACCCGCGAAACACAGCTTGCCGAAGCAAATCTTTCGTTAGAAAATTATTTTGACGATAATTTTAAATACAATTTCAAATTTGGCGGTGATTATCTCGACATCAAAGATGCCAATGCTAAAGAAATGAATTTTCTCTTTGAAGGAAATACAAGAATAAAATTTGATAATTTCGGTTTGCTGTTTGGCGGTATATTCCATAATCAAATTGTAGATAAATCTATTCAAGAGAATTATAAATTTTATAAACTAAGCGGTGGAATAGAATACCGATTAAATTCCGATTTATTATTAAGAGCCGGAGCCGCATACTATAATGCAGATAAGAAAGATTATATTATTGACGGGAATCTGCCACACTTTATAAATGCGTCGGAAAATTTCTTTACACCGTGGGGTGAGATTCAATATAATATTAATAACCTACTTGTATTAACGGCAAGATATAATCCTTACGCAGAATTCAAAACTTATAAAGATTTTCTGAATGAAAATCCATACACACATGTATTGCAAGTTGAAGAATACAACGGTTCACTTTATGCCTTTGACAATAACATGAAAATTTATAAACAAAATTTGGAAATCTCTCTTAAATTCGGTTACAAAAAATATTATGAATTTACTATTGGCGGCAGATACGCTAAGATTGATAATGCTTATTTTTATAATTCCGATTTTAGTTTTGATAATACTCCCGGACATATGGAAAGATTTTTTGTTAGTAATGTTGATGACGGTACCGAGTATTCTGTATTTGCAAATGCACTTTATCACTTAGGACCGTTCGGATGGTTTTACGGTGATGCGAAATACCAGGTTGTTGAAGGTGGATTGTCTAAAATTCTTCCTTATCATCCGAAGTTCTCTATAGAAGCAGCGTACGGTTACAAGTTTAATTTCGGACTTTCTACACAGGTAAAGATAAATTTTCTTAAAGATATTTATGCTGATTATTGGAATAACTTTTTACTTGATGATTATATAAATTTGAGTGCTGAACTAAGATATTCGTTAAATCAAAACTTTGATTTTACACTTCATCTGAATAATTTACTTAATAGAGATAATTATCTTTGGTTGGGTTATATTGAATCTCCGTTTGATTTCAAAGCCGGGATTGATTTTAGATTCTAAAGAAAATGAACAAAGAAGAATTGCAAAAATATTGTGCTGAATTAATCGGGGTTTCTTCGTCCGAGAAAGAATTAGCTCTTGATATTTTTAAGGAAAAAATACTCGAGCAAATTAAAAAAGATGGGGATGCTCTGCGCGTAGAAGGAATTGGAGTCTTCCAGTTAAAAATTGATAACCAAAATAATTCGGCTGAATTAATTTTTTCTCCCGACAAATCAATAACATCAAAATCTTTGTTTCTTAGATTACCGATTAAACATCCGGTCAGTTATGATGATTCTGCAATTGAAGATATTTTTAGTATTAGTGTTGGTAAACCTATCGTACCGTTAAAATCTTCCGGCGAAAGCACCGGGGACTCGGAAACATCTTTTGTTTTTATTAAAAAGAAAATTGAAGAAAGAGTAACCGAAATATTACAAGGTGCGGAATTACTAGCCGGTTTTAACTTGTGGGATGAGTATATAAAATCAATCAATGATACTCAGAAAACAGAACAGAAAGATCATGATGAAGCACTCCTTCGCTCACTCAGTGAACCTGACAATAAACAAGAAGAAGAGTCTGATGATTTTAATAAATCAATCTTATCAAATGATCTTGATTTCTATTCTTACCCGGATGAAGAGCAACCCGATGAAATTGCAATTGAGGATGAACTGTTCAACGATTTGGAAACATTTAAAAATATAGAAGAAAAAGAATCGGTAAGCACCGAAGAAGTTTTTGATGAAACAGAATCCGAATATGATGAGAAAGTCCCGGATTTATCAGTAAAAGTTTCGGATGCAGAACTGGAAGAACAAAAAGAAGATATAGAAGATAAAGAAACTGAGCTAATCCAAGAACCTAAACAAACATTTCATGATGATGATTTGTTCGATATAGAAAATTCTATTTTTAAGAATATTGAGGAACATGATAAATTTGATTGGAATTGGGGCGACGAATTAAAAGAAGAAATTGTTCATGAAGATATTCCTGAAGAACAACCTGTTCAACCGGTTATTAATTTGAAAAACGATGAATTAGAAAAAAAATCAACTAGCGAAAGCAAAGTGGACTCTGACCCCTTCGGAACACTTGAACAAACACTTGCTTCTGATGAAGAATTTAGAACATTAACCGGCGAGTTCACTCACGATCATGATTCTCGAAATATTGATGAAGAGTACCGGATTACAAATTTAACAAGACCAAGAGAAGTGCCGACTAAATATAAAACAAGATTTACAAGGCTAACCAGTCCGGTTGAAGAAGAATATATTGAACAAAAACCGGAACCGGTTCAGGAAAAGCATCAAGTTCGAAAAAGTTTAAGAGAAAGGGACTCCGGCAGCAATGTTTTTGTTATTTCGGGAATAATTATAATTCTTATTGCAATAATTTATTTTGCTTTTTCAATTGGCGAAACTCCTACCTCCGAAGACTTAACACCGGCAAATCAATTTTCTCAATCGGAAACAGATGGTGAAGTTATAACAAGAGAAACTTCTGTATCTTCACCAATTATTGAAAATCAGGATACAAGAACGGCAGTCAGCCAGCCTGAGGTAAGTTCACAAGACAATACTTCTGAAGTTGAAGAGATAAGAATCTCAAATCTAATATTCAGAAGAGGTAATGAATATAATGTACAAGTTTCTTCTTGGCGCAGTGCCATTAAAGCAGATGAAGAAATGAAAAGATTAAAGGCTAGAGGTTATAAAGCATTTGTTATCCAGGCATACCTTCCTGCTAAAGGTGGTACTTGGCACCGAGTTAGAATCGGGGGTTTCAAATCTGTTGATGAAGCTAGGAACTTTCTTAATAATACCCAACTATAATTTTTAAATAACTACGGACTAACTATGAATTTACTTTCTGTTCTATTCAAAGGCGGTTGGATAATGCTGCCGATATTTATTGCATCTATTATTGCCGTTGCTATTATTATTGATAGGTATATTGTTATAAGAAAATCCAAACTGAATGCACCGGCTTTTTTAGTAAAGATCAGAAGTCTACTTAAAAGAAATGATATACAAGGTGCAATTAGATACTGCATGGAAGAAAAATCTCCTGCTGCAAATATTATTCGAAAAGGATTAAAGAAACATAAACTTGGACATGATAGAGTATCGGAAGCGATAGATAATGCAGGTAAACAAGAAATTAACAAACTTGAAAAAGGATTATCCGTACTTGCTACAATTTCGGGTGTTGCACCTCTACTCGGTTTCTTAGGTACAGTTACCGGTATGATCTCTGCTTTTATGAACATTGAAAGTTTACAAGGCTCCGCTAATCCGTCGGATTTGGCTGGCGGTATTTGGGAAGCTCTGTTAACTACGGCATTTGGTCTTGCTGTGGGAATTATTGCATTTACTTTTTACAACTATTTGGTTGCCTCCATAAACAAGTTAGTTCTTGATATGGAAGTCATATCAAATGATGTTATAGATATAATGGAAGAAATTAAAACCGGTTCGGTTCCGAAGGATGATTCGGAAACTTTTGAACTTGATAGTTAGGTGAATTTATGAAATTTCAAATGTCTAATAAACCTTTGTCAATTTTCAACTTTTCGTCGTTGACGGATATTGTTCTTTTGCTTCTTATATTTTTCTTGTTGACATCTCAGTTCGTAATTCAAACCGGAGTAAAAGTTCAGTTGCCGGGGGCTCAATTCAATGAACAAGCATCTCCATCAAGGTTGGTTGTAACAATTACTGCTGCTGAGAAAGTATTTTTTGGACCTGAAGAAACACTTATTCAGGAATTAGCCGGTAAACTTACCCTTGCACTTGATAAAGCTCCTGAAAAGAGTCTTATAATTAGAGCAGATAAAAAAGTGAATATTGATTTGGTAATAAAAGTGATTGATGCGGCTAAAGGTGTTGGAATAGATAAATTTACAATTGAAACAGAGAAGCAAATATAAAATGAAGTACCGGGATTCAAAAAGTAATTCATACATTTATTCTTTCAGTCTGCATGCATTTATGCTGCTTATATTTTTCTTTATCAACTTCAATGTTGATTTTAGTACTGAAGATTATGTAACCATAGGGTTTGGGGCAATCGGGAAAACCGGTTCGTCGGGTGCAATTGGTAAAGAACAGACGGAAAAGAAAAATGTTGCAGAAGTGCAAAAACAGGTTAACAAATCCGAAGTAGAAAATAAGCAAGTTGAACTCCCAAAAGTTGAACATTCTGACGATGCTGCAAAAATAGTTCCGGCGGATAAAAAAGAAGAAAAAGTAAATGCCCCTCCTCAAAATGTTAAGCCTATTCGAGAAGCTGATTCAGATAATAGGGGGAAAGAATTTGAAGGTGCCGGTGAAGGAAGCTTTGGTTTCGATATTGATTTTGGCGGAAGGGGACAAAGAAAAATTTATAGTTATAATCTCCCGGAATACCCGGATGGTGTTGCAAAAGAAATTGATGTTAAACTGAGATTTACTATATTGCCGGATGGTACTGTTGGAACCATATTCCCATTGATTAAAGCTGATGCAAGATTAGAAAATGTTGCAATTAATTCTTTAAGGCAATGGAGATTCGAACCGCTTGCGTCTAATCAAAAACAAGTTGAACAAACTGCTGTAATTACTTTCCCTTATCGTCTCCAATGATTTCATCGGAATAATAAAATCTATAGAAAAAATATTCAACTATTGATAATAATGTTAGACTCATCGCATCTCTATCGAAATAAATTCCAAATCCTTCCGGTTCGATAAATACTTTCAGCAGCATTGTCGAAATTGACCAACCAACCGAAAATAAAAGTATAATCAATCCCGCATTAACATAAGCCGACTGCAAAGAATCATCTTGCCATTTTTTTGTGAAGATGACGAGAATGAAAAATAGGTGAGCTGTAAAAATTATTGCGCTGATCATCTGTTTTTATATTTTGCATTAATTATTTGAAGACCAATTACACCGCCAGCCAATCCAAATATCGAATTAATTACCAGATTATTGAATAGAAGTGTAAAAGAATAAATTACCGAGAATCCCGAAGTTTTGAGTTCCGTTACAACTATGTTTATCAAGTCAATTACTTCTTGTTTCAATTGATCATCTAAAGGAAAACTGTTTATCATCTGCTGCATATTACCGAATGCGGCGATTAAATCATTTTGTTTTGTGAAGAGAGTAATAACAACTTCAAAAGTTGTTGCAAATAATGCTGCAAAAATACCCGTAAAAACTCCTAAAAATATGGCTTTACCTGTTTCTATTTTTTCATCAACATTTTCAGCTCGCTGGTAAAGAAGAATAGAAAGCGTTGCAGCTACAGGAATAATTAAACAACATGCAAAAGTTTTTATAATCGGAACAACTGAAAGAACACCTGCCCCAAATCCGGAAACTAACGATGGTAAAAATTTTTTCATTGTGGCTGCCTTCCTTTTTCGAAAAACCAATTTTGAATACCTATGTAAAAATAATAAAATGCTGCTGATCCGAAAATTGTTCCTGTAATAAAAGCTGTCAATTTTGAATAAGAATAAATACCAATTGATGAAGCTATCACGTCAGCTATTATTGGAGTACCGGCAATAAACAAGTACTTTATTTTATAAACAGGCACATTTGTTTTTAATAATAAGATTAATGAAAAAATAAATACCCCTGCATAAATTCCGGTGCATCTTGCACACAAAAAAGTGCAGCCAATTTCATTGCAAATCAATTTTTGCAGTTCTTGATGACACACGGGTGAATACATTATTTGTAAGAGGGGAAAAAGAAAAAAGAAATTTGAAAACTTTTGAGGAAACAGCGGCATAAGGTTAAACATAAGCCACAGAAAAGAAATAATTGACAGGGCAAGTCTTAAGTAAATATTCAAATCAATTTTTCTGTAAATTGTAAATGGATATCATCTTTTCAGTAAGTACAAATAATTGATCCTGGTAAACAAATGCATCTTTTAACGTATTGTCATTGTCTATTGTGTAAGTTATAAATCCTTGACTAGGATTTTGCAGATTGAGTAATTCTACAGAATCAGTGTACGTTAAACAAATTATATCCGATTTTATATGAAGATTCTTCGCTCTTGATTTTATTTTGATTCTATTTAACCCGCCGCCAAACTGATCAAAAACTTTTATTTCATCATCATCAAGAACAAACAAACGAGAATCGGAAGAGATATCAAATTTAATTGGGTTATTAAGCATAAAAGAACCTGCATCGTAGCTGCCGATTTCTAAAGAAAATTTACCGCTAAAATCAAATTTTAAAATTCGTGAATTATCCGAGTCAAGTATAAATAGGTCACCAATTGGTGATATAACTGCCGAGGTTGGATATCTAAATCCATATTGAGGATTATCGATTCTGCGGGATGAAAATTCTGAAATATAGTTTAAATCTTTATCCAAAAATTGAATTCGATCATTATTTTTATCGGTAACATAAACATTAAGAGTACCGGCAAAAATATCAACCGGGTTATCAAAAGCGCCTTCAGACCATCCGTAACCACCGATGAATTGAATAACTTCCCCGGTCATTGTCAATTTATAAACTTCATTAGTTTCCGAATCTGTAACGTATATAAAGCGATTATCGGAAATGGAAAACGCTTCTGCATTAACAAAATCGCCAATTTGTCTGCTAAGTGAAAGAAACTGAGCTTCTATATTACCGACAAGTAATAATAAGATGGATAATGCGGAAATTATTTTAGGGATTTTATTTATATAACAATAATACATGTCATTTTTACCTCTGCAAAATATACCATAATAAAATTTACGAAAATAGAGATTTATTTTTAGCATAATTTTTGATTCTACAATAGATTAGGTGAGTTGATTAAAGAAATATCTTGAAATGAATTATTTTATTATATTTATATACTATAAAACTATCTTAAAACTAAGAAGGTTTTGAGGCTGCCATGCAAAGAATTTTATTAGCATCAATTGTAATTATTTTTTTAGTTGTCTCCTGTAAATTAAAGGAAGAACCGACTGAACCGGTTGATCCGGATGAAGATGCCTTAACACTTGTTTTTCCAAACGGGAATGACTCGTTAATGGTCGGTGCTAATTACGATATTCTTTGGATTAGCACTTTACAAACAACTCTTGTTCTAGAATATTCAACCGATAACGGCTCAACCTGGAAGACAATTTCGGATAGCGTTTCAAATACAGGAAGCTATAATTGGGGTCCGGTGCCGGATACACGTTCTTCAAAATGTCTAATGAGAGTAAGAACTCCCAACGGTTCAAGTTCCGACCAAAGTGATAATAATTGGAGTATTATTGAGAACATTAATAAAGTATTAATTCTAACCGGTCCTTTAGGGGGCATTGTTCTCCAACAAGGAAGTTCACTGGATATTACATGGATTTCAAGCAAAATTACTAGCCTCAAGATCGAATTCTCAAGCAATAATGGTAATACTTGGGAAACCGTAGCTACAAATGTTGATGCATCAAGAGGTAAATATACATGGGAAAAAATTCCGGCAATTAATTCTGCTCAATGTTTAATTAGAATATCCGATGTATCTGCTCCTACCATAAGTGATGTAATGCCTTCATCGTTTACTATTGTTATTGATGTAAACCTTATGCTTCTTTCTCCCAACGGGGGTGAAGAATTAGAAGCTGGTACTGATTTTGAAATTAAATGGTACAGCAAAGATATTGCTGCAGTCAAGTTAGAGTACTCAATTAATAACGGATTAAACTGGACAACTATTGTAAACAATCTTACTAATACCGGTTTATATTTTTGGAATCCAATTCCATCTACACCTACTACTCTTGCTAAAATTAAGATTACGGATGTTGATAATCCTGCTAATGTTGATCAAAGCGATACGACATTTACAATATTACCCGAAGCAAGTATTACAATAATTAGTCCATCCGGTGGTGACAAATGGCAGTCAGGTACAACTCAAAATATAGTTTGGAATTCGAAAAATGTTGCAAATGTAAAGATCGATTATTCTACAAACAATGGTGCAACATGGACACAGATGGCCGCATCTGTTCCGAGTAACGGTTCATATGCTTGGAATGTTCCAACACACAATTCAAGTTTGTGCAACATCAGAATTTCCGATGCAAGTGATGGAAGACCTGTAAATATTATGGAGCAGCCATTTACTATTTACACCGGGGAAGATGTTCTTGAAGTATACTCTCCTAATGGCGGCGAATCCTGGGAAATAGGATCCGATCAGGAAATAAAGTGGTTTGCTTTCGGTGTAACTAGCTTAAAAATTGATTACACTACAAATAACGGCCAATCATGGATTAACATTGCAAACAGTCTTCCGAATACAGGCACATATCACTGGAAGTCAATTCCAAATACACCTACATCTTTAGCAAAGGTTAAAATAAGCGATGCTTCCGACGGAATTCCTTTTGACGAAAGTAACGGTACTTTTACAATTTCTCAGGAATCACAAATTGAAGTAATAAGACCAAACGGAGGTGAGAAATTTCAATCCGGAACTTCAACAACAATCGAATGGAAATCTGTAAATGTTGCAGATGTTAGTATTGATTTTACAACAAATGGTGGTGCAAATTGGCATGCTATTGTTGAATCTGTTCCGAGTACGGGGTTTTATATATGGAATAATATACCTGATTTGAATTCTCAGCAATGCAGAATTAAGGTAAGCGATGCTATTGATGGAATTCCTTCAGATATTTCTGATAACAATTTCCAAATAAGTAATCAAACACAAAAATCAGTTCGATTAGTTAGTCCCAATGGCGGTGAAGAATGGGAAGCTGGAACAAAACAAAATATCACTTGGGTTTCAACGGCTGTTCCGAAAATTAAAATTGATTTATCGACTGATCAGGGTTCAACTTGGAGTACGATAATAGAAGAGGTTTCTGGAGGTAGTTGGGAATGGAGTGTTAATAATGACATAAATTCCACACAATGTTTAATTCAAATCAGCGATATTACTGATGCTTCTATTTCAGATATTAGTGATGATACTTTTACAATTTCACCAATTAAGTTAATCCAAGTCACTGCTCCGGTTGGGCCTATAACATTTATGGATAACGAACCAGTTACAATTACCTGGGAATCCAGTGGAATAAAATCAGTTGGTATAAGATATACAACAACTAATGGATTTGGAATCTTTCCAGATATACCACCATTTTATACTTTAGTAGCTAAAATTCCGAACCAAGGAACGTTTACAACAAGTTTTTCTGTACCTTCAGATCAGTATTATGTTGTTGTGTATAACGCTGACGAAGGAGCAAATGAGTTCCCAAGTTCTCGTAGCTTAGGAAATTTTTCAATAGTAAAATCTGATATGCAGCAAATAACCTTAATCTCACCAAATGGAAGTGAGCAGTGGTTAGCAAGCAAAGCAGGTGCTTCACAAAATGATTTAGATAATTATCACCCTTATGAAATTAGATGGAATTCCATTGGAGTAGAGAAAGTCAAGATTGAATGGAGCACAACAGGAGGTGGAAGTTGGTATACTGTTCCTGGTGCTGATAGTACAATAAGTGATGGTATTTTTGTTTGGGCGCCAGGTCATAATGAGTACTCTGCTCGACCTGATAGTTCTGATAATTGTTTAATCAGAATAAGTAGTTTATCTGGTGGTGTTTCAGATCGTTCAGATGATTTCTTTTCAATCCATGAGAGCAAAAAAATTCGTTTAGAATATCCTAATAATGGTGAAGATTTCTATATTGATAATGAAGATCCTACTCCAGGTGAGAAATGGCCAATGACAATTGTTTGGACAAGTTATGCTGTGAAAGAAGTTGATATATACTATAGTCTTGATAATGGAGTAACGTGGGAATCTTTAACAACTATTAGTTTCCCTAATGGATATGAATCAACTGGTGCAATTGGTTGGGATTTTGTTTTTGGAAATCTGATCGGTGACAAATTCGGTACTCGCCCAGGACCTATTGATGCCCGTCCATCGACTTTGGGCCGATTAAAAATTGTTGATCATTCTGATAACCGGATTTGGGATATAAACGACATTCCATTTTGGTTAAATGTTAAGAAAGAGTAGAAATTCTGAGTTATTAATAATAGGTTGATTATGTAAGAAATTTATAGAATAAAATATTAGCTACTATATAATAAATAAGAGAGTGCTTTGGGCAATTGGTTTAGAGAATTAATTGAAAAGTTCTATCCGGCTGATCCAATCAGAATCTCGTTTTCAAAGCTTAAAATATTTTTATTATTTCTATTGATTTTAGGAGCATCATTCTACGTTTATTTACGTTCACAAAGTAAAACCGAACTCGATATTTTAAAAGAACAACACATTGAGTTACAATTAACAATTCGTAATTATTTGATTAGCATGTCACGTGCAAATGTTGATGAGGAACAATTGAATAATCTTCAGAACGAGATGAATAAACATCGAAAACAATTAAACGATATAGAAGTAAAGATAAATAGGATTAAAAGTTTTTGGTTCCTTGACTAATCTTACTTAATTTTATAATAAATAAAATTGTCCCATGGTGTAATTGGCAACACGTCTGACTCTGGATCAGAAGAGTCCAGGTTCGAACCCTGGTGGGACAACAGACGTATATGTAATTTATAGTAACAAAATTAATATATCCTCCAGCTTTATTACTACCACGTTAGTTATCTTTTGTTTTCGGGTTATACTGGTCTTTAACATTGACTTCCTAATTTGATAATATTATCTTCTTTTTTCTTATCATTAATGAGGGTGATATGTTAAACATTAAAATTATTTTTAAAGTGGTTCTGAATTTATTATTGATTACATGTATTATTATATTCTCCTCGTGCGGCGAGGAAGAAGAAAAGGTTCCGGCAAAACCTCCTGTTTTAGAAAAACAAGTTGAAGTTCCTGATACTCTTGAACCAAAAAAGGAGGAGCTAAAAGAAATCAAAAAAGAAGCTGTGCAGATTGGTATTCCTGAAATTTATGAAGTAACAGAAGGTGAGTCTTTAGTTACAATCGCTGAAAAATTTTATGATGATCGTTTGTACTGGTTTAAGATATTTGCATTGAATGAACATCAAATTGATAACTGGAATAAAATTTATCCTGGGCAAAAACTTAATCTACCACAAATTGATAACTGACTCACATAATTGGCTATGTGATTATTAATACTGACAAATTTGATTCACCAGCATAAAGATAATTCTATCAATGAATTATAGTACTCATCTCTCTTTTAACTATTTAGAAGATTAATACTCTCAGTGGTGTCAAAGAAATGATCATCTATTTCTAGTTTATTGTTTTTCCCCTCATTTATTACCAAATTACACTCCATAATTTATTCCGATTTTTTTTATGATTGAACCCAAACCATATAAACTAATAAACGAAATCCAACATTATGATTGGGGTACCAAAAATAAAAATGCATTTATTCCAAAATTATTAGGAATAGAACCTGAAAAAGATTTACCTTATGCAGAATTATGGATAGGCGCTCATCCGAAAGCTTCATCAAAAATTGAACTAAATGGTAAAATAATTAAGCTGGATGAGTTAATTAAGGAATACCCTGCTGAGATTTTAGGTGAAAAAGTAATTAGAAAATTTGGCAAATCACTTCCTTTTCTTTTAAAGATTTTATCGTGTGAAAAAGCATTGTCAATTCAAGCGCATCCTAATAAAAATCTGGCAAAAATTTTACATTCTAAAGACCCCCAAAATTATCCTGATGATAATCATAAACCTGAAGTTGCAATTGCAATTAATTACTTAAAATCCATTGTAGGATTTAAACCATTAAAAGAATTCATTGAGGTTATTGAAAGATACCCGGCAATGAAAGAATTGATCGATACAAATTCCATTGATGGAAAGAACTTCATTAAAAACTATTACACTAAAATTATGCAGTTGCCGAATATTGAATTAGAGGATTTAATTCAAAAACTCCATGAACAAATTTTCAAATCGAAAGACAGAACTAATGAAGAAATAATCTTCTTAAAAGAATTTGAAAATTATGGCTATGATGTTGGTTTAATTTCAATATTACTTTTTAACTATATTGAATTAGAAAGAGGTGAAGCAATTTATACAGGTGCGGGAATCCCTCATGCATATATTGAAGGTAATATCGTCGAGTGCATGGCTAACTCGGATAATGTAGTACGTGCGGGGCTAACTGCAAAGTTCAAGGATGTTGATACACTTCTTAATATGCTTGAATTTACTGGTAACTTTCCGGCGATAATTAATCCTAATACTGTTGAGAAAGATTATAAAACAGAAGCCGAAGAATTTGCAGTAAAAATATTTTCATGTAATCAAGAAAATGAATTCCAATTTGAAAACGACAAGGTGAAAATCGGGTTAATACTTAACGGGGAAATCTCTTTTGGATGTAATGATTCTAAAGTTAGTTTTAACAAAGGAGAGTCTTTTATTGTACCTGCAATATTGAATCAATTTACGATGAAATGTAAAGGTTTTTCAGAGATAATTATTGTTGAAATCCCTTAATTCTATTTGACATTGTGGGTTTTATTAACGAAAATTATTTATAACCTTTCTCTGAGACTTGCAAAAAATTTTATAGATGGTTTATATAATTAAAAACATTGTTATAAAATAAATGAAGTTTTATTAGCTGCTTTCAAGAATTATTTTCATTTGTTATATCTATTACTAATATTTTGCTTTTACTCTATTGAATAATAAAATTCTACTTATACTACTTTTCTCAATAAGTATTGTTTTCGGTCAAGAAATAAAGTTGCCGGGAACGACGCCACCAGGTGTTATTATTTTTCATTCTCCCAATAAAACAAAAAAATTTATTGGCTCACCAAGTCTTTTAATATTACCGAACGGTAATTACCTTGCTTCACATGATTTGTTTGGTCCGAATGTTAAACGTGCTGAGACTTTTATTTATCGTTCCAAAGATAAAGGAAGTACCTGGCAGTTGATTTCCAATCTTAAAGATCAATTTTGGTCTAATTTATTTTTTCATAAAGGTACTCTTTATATAATGGGTACTACAAAAGAGTATGGTTTTGTTGTTATTCGAAAATCTACTGATAATGGGCAGACATGGACAACCCCTTCAAATAAACGTACAGGACTGCTTCTTGATGATGGTGAGTACCATACGGCTCCTGTACCGGTTGTTGTTTATGATGGAAGAATATGGCGCTCGATGGAAGATAGAAATCCACCAACCGATTGGGGAAAATACTTTAGAACTTTTGCTATGTCTGCACCCGAAAATTCCGATTTACTAGATGCAAATAATTGGGAAACAACAAACAGATTAAGTTATGATCAATCGTGGCCGGGATCGGCATGGCTGGAAGGAAATATTGTAATAACACCTCAGGATTATCTCTGGAACATCCTTCGTAATCATACGGAAACAGGAGAGAAAGCCGCAGTTGTTAAAATAGGATTAACCGGGAAGGTGGTAACATTTGATCCGGAAAATGGATTTATAGATTTCCCCGGTGGTAGTGTTAAATTTACTATCAGATATGATTCATTATCAAACAAATATATTTCTCTCGTCAATCACATACCTGATAGATTTAAAGGCGGCAACCCGGAAAGAACAAGAAATACTTTGGCTCTAATTTCGTCTGATGATTTGATCAGTTGGAAGGTAAACAATATAGTTTTGCAAGATCCTAGTGTTTCAAATGTCGGATTTCAGTATATCGATTTTCAATTTGAAGGGGATGACATAATTTTTGTTTCCAGAACTTCATATTTTGAAAATGACGGCAGGGCTACCTCGCAACATGATGCGAACTATTTTACATTTCATCGCATAACCGATTTTAGATTATTGATTAAATAAATTTTTTTGATAAATAATAATTAATCGGAATTGTTCAATATTCATCAAATATTATGTAGATTTAATCGCTAATTTTCTTATCCTTAGTAAATCTTATTATTGAATAATGATTGATAAAATCTATATATCGATAACCAAAAAGTACATTGTTGTAAGTATTATTGGCTTATTGGCAATGGTTATTACATTCACGGTCGTCAATACCAATAATCAAAATAATAATTTGCGAAATCAGTATTTACAGAATGCAAAAACTCTCATTTCGATTCTGGAAGTTGCAACCGCCGAGAATTTACATGCAAAAAGATACGATCAAATCAAACAGTCTATAAACTATGTTAAGAAAGACAAACTTATTCATGAAATTCTCATTATAGACATAAACAGGAAAATTATTGTTGATGGTACAAATAAGATCATTGATTCAAACAAACTCATTTATAATCCTTTACTAGAAATTGCATTCCGGGACAGAGATATTATTTGGGAGCAAACAAAAGATTACTTAATATTATTTAAACCAATTGAACTTCCGAATATGCTTCTAGGTGCAATAAGTCTATCATATTCAATTGATGAACTAAGGTCTGCGGAATTATCTGTACTAATCGATAACATAAAAATAGGCATCATTATTTTTATAATCGGGTTCATTTTTGCATTTATATTTATACGAAAAATTACAGATCCAATTAAAGAACTAACTAAAGCTACCAAAGAAGTTTCCGACGGTAATTATGATCGACAAATTTCTATAAACACAAAAGACGAATTGGAAACCCTGGCTGAGTCATTTAACATAATGGTTAATGAAGTAAGAATCTCTAGAGATAAAATGTTGAATGCCTTGAATAAAGCTGAAGCTTCAGATAAATTAAAAACCGAATTTCTAGCTCAAATTTCTCATGAAATAAGAACGCCCGTAAATGCAATTGTTAATTTTACAAGTCTGTTAAAAAATGAATTTGAATTTCAACTTAAAGGCGAAGCAAAAGAATCATTCGAAATAATTGAGCAAAGCAGTGATAGGTTAATTAGAACTATTGACTTAATTCTTAATGTTGCCGAAATACAAAAAGGAACTTTCCAACCTGAGTTCACCCGGGTTAAGTTACTTGAAGAAGTGATTCAACCATTAATCAAGCAGTTCCAAATACTGGCAAACAGGAAATCACTTCCGGTGATTGTTGAAATGGAAACGGAATCCTTTATTCTTAATTTGGATAAATACAGCATTACACAAGTGTTTTCTAACTTGATTGATAATGCTATTAAATATACTGATAAAGGCGAAATAAGAATTACGCTTGGCAAAGATATAAATGGCAAATATTTTACCCGAATAACAGATACAGGTATTGGAATTTCAGAAGAATTCATTCCATTTCTTTTCGAACCGTTTATGCAGGAGTATAAAGGTTATTCCAGAAGGTTTGACGGGGTAGGTTTGGGGTTAGCGCTTGTCAAAGGTTTTTCGGAAATAAATAATGCAAATATTAAAGTTGAATCAACTAAAGAGGTTGGTACAATAATCTCAATAATTTTTGATGAAACATCATAAAAATTTTTTAGTTAATCAAAATTGTGTTGTTTATGGCGCATTCGTCTAGTGGCTTAGGACGCCGCCCTCTCAAGGCGGAGATCACGGGTTCGAATCCCGTATGCGCTACCTTGTTGGTGATTGGTTATTGAGTTATTGGTTTATTGGTTATTAGTATTCATTCTCCAGACTTTCTTTTAAGCGAATGGACTTATATTTTGTTTATTAATTTATTCTTATAAGAATATTTGAAAAGATTTGAAAAACATATTTTTATTTGTGAGAACGAACGTCCGGCAGACCATCCGCGGGGATGCTGTAAAAATAAAAATTCTGTTGCGATTAGAGAAAAATTTAAAACCAGGTTAAAAGAACTTAGTCTCAATACATCTATTCGTGCTAACGGATCACTATGTCTTGATGCTTGTGAATTTGGTCCTACAATAGTTGTTTATCCCGAACAGATATGGTATGGCGGTGTAAGTGAAAACGATATTGAAGAAATTATCCAATCACATCTAATTAACAACAAACCGGTTGATAGACTGAAGATTCAAGACAAAAGGTTTAATCGAGATGCAGAATAAGAAAGAAAGAGCATTAAAAATAGTAGAGCTGTTAAATCAAGAATATTTATCACCCAAACCGGCTTTAGAATATACAACTCCGTTTCAACTTCTTATAGCAACAATACTTTCGGCACAATGCACGGATGAAAGGGTAAACATTGTTTCTAAAGATCTCTTTAAAAAATACAAATCGCCTAAAGATTTTATTAACGCCGACATTGAAGAACTTAAGAAAGATATTTTCTCAACAGGTTTCTACAATCAAAAAGCGAGGAGTATCGTTAACTGCTGCAATGAGTTGATTGAAAAATACAACGGGGAAGTACCGGCGGATTTCGAAAAGCTTACTTCTCTTCCCGGTGTAGGAAGAAAAACCGCATCGGTTGTTGCCGGCAACGCTTTCGGAATTCCGGCAATTGCTGTTGATACACATGTAAAACGATTATCAAATTTACTGGGGTTTGTAAAAACCGATAACCCGGAGAAAATAGAATCTGAATTAAAGGAATTACTGCCGGAAAGATATTGGATTCAAACCTCACATTGGCTTGCAATTCACGGAAGAAAAATTTGTATTGCAAGAAGACCAAAATGCTTGAAATGCATTCTTGCAGATTATTGTCCGTCGTTTAATCAGAACAAAAATTAGGTGTTATCATGAAAGATGCTGCTCACGATAGAGATTATTGCCATTCAATTCTTACTGAATATACAAAGAGTGAAAGTTTGTTAAAACATGCATACGCAGTTGAATCGTGCGTACGCGCATATGCAGAAAAATTAAATGAAGATGTTAAATATTGGGGTAATGTTGCTTTGCTTCACGATTTCGATTATGAAAAATATCCAACAGAAACTGAACATCCTTACAAGGGGAATGAGATTTTGAAGGAAAAGGGATTTGATGAAGAATTCAGAAAAACTATTCTCTCTCATGCCGATTATACCGGTGAACTAAGAGATACTTTACTTAAAAAAGTTCTTTTTGCTTGTGATGAATTAGCGGGATTTATAACAGCGGTTACTTATGTTAGACCGAATAAAGATATAAATGAAGTCGAAGTAAAATCTGTTAAAAAGAAAATGAAAGACAAAGCATTTGCTCGTGCTGTTAATAGAGATGATATTAAAAACGGTGCTGAACAGCTTGGTGTTGATCTTGATGAACATATAGCATTTTGTATTGACGCTATGAAAAGGGATAAATCTAAACTTGGACTCTAAGTGAAATTCTTAGAAAATTTTGGCATAATTCACCCGAGATCACAAAAAGAATAAATACCGCTAAATGACTTGACAAATACCATCAATCTTAGGTATTTTTTCAACGTAAAAATTATAAGGAAGCATATAGAGAGAATTTTCTACGATTTTTTGGTATTGATTCAGTAAAGTTTTATTATTATTTCTCAGTATTCAGAATATACCAAATTAAACAAGGTTAATTTATGTTAAGAAAATTCTCAATAGTGTACTTCCTTTTTTTATGTCTAATTGTATCAGCAAAAGATGACATAAAAATTATATCCTCTTCATCTAACTCTATCTTATTAGAATACACTCCTTATTTTACAGATACTTCACGGGTTTTTATTGATGGTAATGAGTATTTATCAATTAACATATATAGCGGATTTTTTGAATCCGATCCATTTATAAGTTCACCGGCAGTTCCTTATCGAAACATTATTGTCGGTGTTCCATCAGAATTCGGCAACACCATCCAGGTGGTTGATGCAAAATTCGAGACAATCAATAATGTAATTAAACCCAATCCAGTTTTAGATGAAACGAAAGAAGAAGTAGAATTTTCATATAAAATAAATTCGGATTATTATTCATATCAAAATAAAGAATTGGTAGGCTTTGGTGAGTTTGGATTATTCAGAGATTTACCTGTTCAAAAAATTATTTTAGCCCCTGTTCAATATGATGCCGCAACAAATACAGTAAAACTATATTCAAAAATTAGATTTAGAATTAACTTCTCAAGACCAACCAAGCAAACACAAAGAATAGAAGAAGACCTATCAAGCATTGTAATTAACTTTGATACTGCGCGTAATTGGGGTATCGCAAAAAGTCTCGATAGGATACAAGCAACCGTTCAAAATTCAGTGCTTGCTACCGGAACTTGGTATAAATTCGAAGCCCCGGAAGAAGGAATATATAGAATAGATCGAGCTCAACTTTCATCAATGGGTATTGACCCTAATACTGTGGATCCGAGAACAATAAAAATATACAACAACGGCGGTTACCAGTTAAGTGAAACCGTTACTGCACCAAGACCCAATGATCTTATTGAAAATGCAATTTTAGTAGTTGGAGAAGACGACGGTAGATTTGATCAGAACGATTATATTTTATTTTACGGAAGAGGAACGGACTTTTTTGAATATGATGCAAGTAGAAATAATATAAGGAGATACAAACACGATTTCTCAAAAAAGAATTTTTATTTTATTACATCCGGTGGGTCTACCGGTAAAAGAATAAACTTAAAACCTTCTTTGAGTGAACCCAACCCAATTATCCAAACGGAAACGGATTGTTATCTTCATCATGAAAAAGATTTGGTGAACTTAGGAAAAAGCGGAAGAGATTATTGGGGCGAAATGATGACTTCGTCAATGCCGAGTCAAACTTTTATTAATACTCTGCATGAATTAGTTCCTTCTACAACTATTAATTATAATTTTCGATTGGCTAACTCTACACGTGTTGGCACTGCCAGTGCAATTAGTTTTAATATCCAGGAAAATGGACAGATAATATTTTCATCGACTTTAGCAGGTTGGACAACCAGATATCGGTACGGTTGGGATAGATCAGGTTCAGCTACTTTTACTGGTTCTCTACCCAATAATATGAGTACGTTAAAGTTCACAATAACTAATCCTGCTTCTAATTCTCAGGCAAATATTGATTATTTCGAGATTAAGTACCGTAGAACTTTGCGCTCAAGCAATGATGAATTTATTTTCTATTCGGAACCCTTAAATGGGATTATTCAATTTAACCTCACTAATTTTACAAACAGCAGTATTAACGTTTTTGAAATTACCGACCATGCAAACGTTCAGATGATTGAACCATTGTTTTTAAGCGGGGGCGAATTTAGATTTCAAGATAACGGAACACAAACTAATCGAAAAAAATATATTGGCTTAACAGGAACAAAATTCAAAACTCCATCAAATATTCAGTCTGTTCAGAATTCAAATATTCGAGGTATAACACCAGGTTCTGAATACATAATAATAGCACATAAAGAATTTACTTCACAAGCACAGAGATTAGCAAATTACAGGGCAAATCAATCTCCAAAACCAATTAGCACATCTTTAGTATATGTTGATGAAATCTATAACGAGTTTTCAAGCGGTTCGTTAGACCCGACTGCAATAAGAGATTTTATTGCTTATGCATACAGTAATTGGCAGATAAGACCAAGTTTAGTGTTGTTATTCGGCGATGGAGACTATGATTATTTTGATATTGAAGGTAAGAATAAAAATTTTATTCCAACGTTTCAAACACGAGAATCTTTAGATGCAATAGAATCTTATCCTTTCGATGATTTTTACTCTCGAGTATCTGGTGATGATGTTAAACCTGATGTTGGTGTCGGTAGATTAACCGTTAATAATCCTTCAGAAGCGGAAATTGTTGTTGATAAAATTATAGAGTATGAAACACAATCCGAACAAGGTCTTTGGAGAAATACTATAACTCTTGTAGCTGATGATGGGCTTACTTCAAGTGGGAACGACGGTGCGTTGCATTTAAATCAATCGGAAGATCTATCAAGATTGTACATTCCACCTACCTTTGATCAGAAAAAAATAAACTTGATTTCTTATCCAACTGTAATAACCGGAGGTGGAAGACGGAAGCCTGCAGTTAATAAAGATATTATTGATGCAATTAATAATGGTACGCTAATTTTAAATTTTATTGGACATGGCAACCCCGATGTTTGGACACATGAAAACGTCTTCTTAAAAGATATTACAATTCCACAGCTAAAAAACGGTAAATACTTTTTCTTAACTGCCGCTACCTGTGATTTTGGAAAGTTTGATGTACCGGATGATCAGAGTGCAACTGAACTTATGTTATCGAAGCCAGAGAGTGGAGTTATAGGTGCCTTTACGGCAAGTAGACCTGTTTATTCAAATTCGAATGCGGCATTGAATGAAAAGTTGTTTAAGCACATGTTGCAGGTTAAAAATAGCGATAATTCGCCACGAAGAATTGGTACTGCTTATATGTTTGCTAAATTTGAAGGGAGTAACAATTTACGCAATGATGAGAGATTTCTTCTTTTCGGTGACCCGGCAGTAAGACTCAATCAACCCGAAAATCCAGTAACTATTGATTCAATAAATGATTCGGATCTTAGTGTTGATGTGCAGATTAGTGCACTTGGTAATGTTGATATTACCGGTTCGTTTAAAAACTTAGACGGTTCGCAAAGTAATTTTAGCGGCGAAGCCATAATATCCGTTTTCGATGCCAAAAGAAATATTTCGATTCAGGAACTTGGTTATACATACAGAATATCACAACAAGGCGGTCTAATTTTTAGAGGTAGAGTAACCGTATCTAATGGAAAATTTAATACCAATTTTACTGTTCCAAAGGATATTTCATATCAAAATGAAAATGGAAAAGTAGTTGTCTACGCCTTCAATAATGAAGTCGATGGATCCGGTTATACCGAACGTATAATTGTTGGAGGAACAGATACTTCAAGTGTTAATGACGGAAGAGGTCCTAATATTGAAATTTATTTTGACGATCTTTCTTTCGACAACTCGTATTTGGTTAGTTCTAATTTTACTTTATTAGTAAAACTTGAGGATGAAACAGGTATTAATACAACCGGATCAGGCGTGGGACATAACCTCGAAGGTATAATAAATGACGATGAAAATAATCCTATCGATCTCACATCAAATTTTGTCGGTGATCTGGACGCAGGAGGTAAATCGGGTGTTGTAAGTTATAGATTTTCCAATTTTGATGAAGGTGATCATAAAATAAGAATTAAAGCCTGGGATGTGTTCAACAATTTATCAACCGAAGAATCTTTCTTCTCTGTTGTTAATTCCGATCAATTGGCAATTAGAGAAGTGGTAAATTATCCGAATCCGTTTTCTTCAAATACGACATTTACATTCCAGCAGAACTTAACAAAAACTCTTAATGTAAAAGTGAAGATTTATACAATTGCCGGCAGGCTAATTAAAGAAATTGAGCAATATAATATTTTAGATAAGTTTGTGAGAATCCCTTGGGATGGTCGCGATCATGATGGCGATCAGCTCGCGAACGGTACATATCTTTACAAACTTATTATTGAATCTACCGATAAAGAATTTAGAGAAACAGTTTTAGGTAAATTAGCAGTAATTAGATAAATTTTATTTAATCTTTATTTGGAGGTATCTCAAGATGAAAAAAGTAGTGTTTTTATTAATGACAATATTGTTGTTTTTTGGTGCACAGAATAAATACTATGCACAGGGTGAGGCTGCCGTTCCATTTCTGCTTTTAGCACCCGATTCAAGAGCCGGCGGTATTGGTGAATCCGGAACCGGATTAGCCGATAACTCTGCTGCAATTTTTTGGAACCCTGCCGGTATCGCATTCTTAACAGGTTCGGAAGTCAGTATTACACATAGTAATTGGCTGCCCCAATTCAATTTGGATTTGTTCTATGATTATCTAACATATCGTCAATATGTTGAAAGTCTCGGCGGAAGTGTTACCGCAAGTATTACATACATGAACTTTGGTGAATTTGTTCGTACTTCTTCTCAATCACCTGATCCCATCGGTACATTCCGGTCATTCGATGCTGCATTGACACTTGGATATGCAACCAAGCTAAGTAATGATTGGGGTATGGGTTTTAACTTTAGAGTTATTCACAGCCGGCTTTCGGATCAACCGACAGAACATGAGCAAGGAAGTGGTGTTGCAACTTCTGTAAGTTTTGATATTGGCGCAATGTGGAGACCCGAAATTTTAAATATCCCACTTATCGGAGATATGGGAAATCGTTTTTCGATCGGAGCTAATTTGAGTAACCTCGGCCCCAAAATAACTTATATTGACCAAGCGCAATCTGACCCAATACCGACTAATTTTAGGTTAGGTTTTGCTACAAGAATATTTGAAGATGAATATAATTCATTAACCTACACTCTTGATTTTAGTAAACTACTTGTCAGCAGAGTGGATAGCGGTAAAACAAAGGATGAATTCTACAAAGCTATTTTTACTGCATGGGCAGACCAATCATTTGGTGAAGAACTTAGGGACATTGTTACATCTATGGGATTGGAATACTGGTATGGTAAACCTGATGATTTTATGTTTGCTCTAAGAACAGGTTTCTTTTATGAAGACCCGTCTTACGGCAATAGAAAATTCCTAACACTCGGTGCAGGTATTAGGTATGATATGTACGGATTTGATTTTAGTTATATAACAACTGATATGTTTAAGGACGGTGAGAATCACCCACTCTCCGATACATTAAGATTTACTCTCCTCATTGGCTGGGGATCTACTCCTTCACAAACAAAAGGTTTTCCACGCGGAATCTAAATCAATATGAAAAATACTATCTCGCTAATTCTTTCTCTAGTTTTGAGTTTGGGCATGGTAAGTGCCCAAACTTCTTTTAAGTTGAATCCGAATCCAAGAAGCGAACCATTAAGGTTAGCGCAAAACGATACTTTAAAAATTCTTGCGGTTATGGTTGAATTCCAGCAAGATAATGACGGCAATACTTTTGGGAACGGTAAATTCGGTTCAATGTATTCAAAAGATTACGGCAATACAATATTAGACCCTTTACCTCATAATGCAGCTTACTTTGAAAGTCATCTTGAATTTGCAAGAAATTATTTTAACAAAGTATCGAGCGGAGTCTTTAATATTTCATTCAAAGTATTTCCGAATATTATTACTGTTTCAAAAACAATAAGAGATTATTCACCGCCTCCACGAACTGAAGATTTTTCCGGGTTAGCTTCATTTGCTCAAGAAGTCTGGCAGCTTGCCGATCAAACCGGGCAAATTGATTTTTCTGAATATGATATGTTCACAATATTTCATGCGGGAGTCGGTAGAGAAATTCCTACACCCGGCAGTATTGGTTTGGAACGCGATATTCCTTCATTGTATTTCAGTGAGAATGCATTTAAAAGAATTCTCGGCAGTTCATTTAACGGAATTCCCGTTAACAATAGCAACTTTCTTATAAAGAATACGGCAATATTACCTTCTACAGAGAATAGAGAGATTGAAAGTTTTGGTCAAGTTTATTTACAGGAATTTACAATTAACGGATTGATAGTTGGTACCATTGCTTCGCATATGGGTCTACCTGATTTATTTAATACCGAAACCGGAACAAGTGCAATAGGTAGATTTGGTCTTATGGATGGTCAAGCACTTTTTGCGTACAACGGTTTGTTTCCACCTGAACCTTCGGCTTGGGAGAAAGTATATTTAGGATGGGTTACGCCGAAAACTCTTTCTTTAGTAGATCAAACAGTTAGTCTAACAACTTATCAAGCAGCCGCAGAAGGGGATGATGTTCTTGTTAAGATTCCAATAAATTCTAATGAATATTATCTTATCGAAAATCGTAAACGAGATGCAAATAAAGACGGAATAACATTGACTTATAAAATCGGTTCTGCTGTAAATACTATAAAATTTGATAAAGACATACCGAGTTTTTCTCCTTTTGGTGCAGATACCCTTATTGGCGTTGTTATTGATGTTGATGAATATGATTGGGCTTTACCGGGATTTCTTGAAACACAATCTTTTGATGATCCTTTCGAAGATGTAGGATTTATAATTTGGCATATTGACGAAGAAGTAATTAGACAGAATATAGAATCAAACACAATTAATAATGACCGAAACAGGCTTGGAGTTAAAGTTGTTGAAGCTGACGGTATTTTTGATATAGGGGAAGAGTTTACAACAATATTCGGTGAAACAGTTATTGGTGAAGGAACAAAACAAGATACCTGGTATCGCGGGAATCCTTCGAAATTTTACGAGAACAAATTTAATGCAAATACAAAACCCCCTGCTGTTTCAAATACCGGTGCAAATTCTTTAATTGATATTAGCGACATATCTGATATCGGCAATGAAATGTCATTCAAAATTAGTTTTAAAAATAGTTCTGTTACTAAATTAATTCAGAAAGAATTAATGGTTGGCAATGATTTTAAAAATGTTTTTGGAATTAAAGACAATATAATTGTTCAAGCCGGTGATGATATTCATTTTTATGATAGTAATGGTGAATTTCTTTTTACTGAAAATAATTTTAGCGATGTAAAACCTGCTGCTTTTGATATAGATGATTATAGTTTTATTGTCGGCTCTGCTGACAACTCTTTAAAAGTTTTTTCATTTTCCAATGGCATCTCCACACTTGAGAAATATGAAATATTAGTCGGCGAAAAAGTTACTTCTCCAATTATGATTTCGGAAAGTAATATTGGCTTCGATATATACATAGGTACAGAAACCGGGAAAATATTTAAGTATAATTTTTCAGAAAATAATACTGAGAAATTAATTCTTTTAGAGACATTCAACGTCTTTAATAATATACCGGTAAAGCAAGTTGTATATAATTATCATCAACAAGTAATCTTTGCAATAGCCGGTAATCAATATTGGAATTCCCATGAAGGGCAAATTTATAATTATGATTATCATTTATCAAAAATTGCTGTTACAAGCTATGTTATTGAGGATATTGCAACAAATTTAGCTATTATGCTTGATGACAATAATAATTTTATTTCCAAACAAATATTTGGTGCTGAGAAGATTTTTTCAGTATCAGGTGATGATCTGATCGAAGACTTTTTATTAACTGATTTAAAGTACGATAGAAAATTACGAATTGTATATTCTCAAAAAGATAAAATTGGGGCACTTAATTTTGAAGGCTCTACATCGGAATATTTTCCAGTTAAACTCAGTTCAAAATCTACTGAAATTGAAAGTAAGTACTTACTTTCGGTAAACTTGAATCAAAATAATTACTGGGATGTAATTAGTTTTTCTAAAAACGGAATTGTAAATGCTGTTGACGGTAGAAGGGGAGAAACAATAGCCGGTTTCCCGATTTCTTCAGGGTCAGAGAGCATTGTTCATCCGGTTATATATGAAAGCGGCGGATTTAGGTTGATGCTGGTAAATAAAAATAATGAACTTTTAGTCTGGGGATTTGATAATATTTCTTATTCAAATCAATGGATTGGAGAATATGCAAATAATTATAATAACGCTTTTGTAACTGTTTCAGCACAAGGTGATGTAATTACGGACTATTTTCCTATGGACAAAGCTTATAACTGGCCTAACCCGGTTTATGGAGACGAAACGAAAATCAGATTTTATGTAAGTGAAAATTCGAATGCCGAAATAAAAATATTTGATCTTGCCGGAGATTTGGTTGCGGAACTAAACGGTTCTGCTGCCGGTGGTATGGATAACGAAATTACCTGGAATGTTAATAATATTCAAAGCGGCGTTTATCTTGCTCACCTGACCGTAAAGAGCGTTGGTGGTAAAAGCGATAGTAAACTTATCAAAATATCAGTGATTAAGTGATTATTCTGAAATTCTTTATTCACATCTTGGGAACTCTTTGCTAAATGACTAAATTATTCAAAACAATCGTGATATTATCCGTATTAATTTTATCTATTAATGCGCAATATAATGAGTATGAACCCGATTACGAATGGTTGACAATAGAAAGGAAAAATATAAGCGTTCATTATCATCCCGAAGCCGAACGCAGTGCAATGGTAGTTGCAAAAATTGCAGAAGAGATTTGGGAACCTATTACAATGCTGTATAGGTATGAACCCGATAGAGTCCATTATGTTATTAAAGATATTGATGATTATGCAAACGGTGCAACATTCTTTTTCGATAATAAAATTGAAATCTGGGCTTCTTCTTTAGATTTTGATTTACGCGGTACTCATCATTGGCTTCGAAACGTTATCTCTCATGAATTTACTCACATGGTGCAGCTGCAAGCCGGTATGAAGCTGTCTCGTAATGTCCCGGTTTTCTATCTGCAATTTCTTAATTATGAAGACAAGCGAAGACCGGATATACTTTACGGTTATCCCAATTTTATCGCATCATATCCGGTGCCGTCAATTAATATTCCTGCCTGGTTTGCCGAAGGTACTGCTCAATACATGCGTACCGAATTTAATTACGATTATTGGGATACTCACCGTGATATGATTTTGCGTTCGTATGTGCTTGATGATAATATGCTTACTTGGAATCAAATGGGAGTTTTTAATAAATCATCTTTAGGTAACGAATCGGTTTACAATTCAGGATTTGCACTAACAAAATACATTTCTCAAAAATACGGTGAAGAAAAAATCAGAGAAATTACTGAGAAACTCGGTAAGCTAAGTAATTTTACTTTTGATGCGGCAGTGCATGATGTTTTAGGAATAACAGGCAATGATCTTTATAATGAATGGAAAAGTTTTCTTCAAAAAGATTATGCAGAAAGAATTGCTGAAGTAAAATCAAATTTAGTTGTTGGAGATACAATTCGTTCCGAAGGTTTTGGAAACTTCTACCCGGTTTATAAAGAAGACGGTAAAAGTATAATATACGTATCAAATAAAAATGCAGACTATTTTTCTCTCTCATCAATTTTTGAATATAACTTAGAAACAAAAGAAGAAAAATTATTGGTACCCGGGATTCGTTCTACTTTTGGTTTATTACCGGGAGAAAACAAAATACTTTACGCAAAACTAACTGACAAAAACCCTAACTCAATTTCTATACATGATTTATATACTTACGATCTGAAAGAAAAAGAAGAGAAGCGTATAACATACGGCTGGCGTGCTAACAACCCGACCGTTTCAAATGATGGGAAAAAAGTTGCTTTTGTATTTCAAAAAGATGGAACTACCAATCTTGCTGTTTCGGATGTTGACGGAAAGAATTATCAAGTTTTAACTCATTTCAAAAATGGTGAACAAGTTTATAATCCAAAATTCTCAAACGATAATTCGCATATTGTTTTTGATTATTCATTTCACCACGGAAGAGATATTGCAAAAATTAATCTTGATGGAACGGGATTCGAGTTTTTGATTCAAACGGATTCCGATGAAAGAAATCCTGTTTACGATAAAGAAGGTAATTTAATTTTTAGTTCGGATGAAACGGGAATTTTTAATATTTATAAAATGAATATGCAGACCGGCGAAATAAAAAGATTAACCAACGTTGTCGGTGGTGCGTTTATGCCCTGTGTTAATCAAAACGGTGATATAGTTTATGCCGGTTATATTTCAGATGGTTATAAAATATTTATTTTGAAATCCGAACCGAATAATAAAGTTGATGAATCAAAAAAATATACTTGGGTTTACAATCCACCGCTCGATACCGATAAGCCGGATCAAAATGCCGTTATTAAGAATGTTGATGCTCTCAAATATTTTAACGATGTTGATTTAACCGGATTCGAATCAAGAAAATACTCAGGTTCATTTACCAACTTAGCATTCTATCCGTTTATCAGGTATGATAATTATAACACATCAAATGACTTAACTGACAGAATTAAACCCGGTGTATATGTTACATCAAATGATATCTTAAATCGTTTCGGTTTCTTCGCCGGCGGTGCTATTAACAAAAGATTAGAAAGAGATCTGTTCTTAATATTTGATTACAGAGATAAACTTCCGCTAATTTATAGTTTGGGCTTAAAACCGGAATTGTCTATTGAACTATATTCAATAAGCAGGGAAGCACAAGTTGATTTAATTTTTGATTCACTCGATGCAGCTAATAATACTGTCGGCACAGATGTTACTTACAATTTATTTGAAGTTGATTTTGTTGTTAAACATAGGATATTCAAAAATATTGAAGACTTCGAGTTCAGATATATATTCAGTCAATATGTCGCAACATTAGGGAGTTTTATTTTTCCTAATACAACATATTTATATCCAACAACTAACGACAAATATTTTATCGGTAGTAACTTCCAGTTTAAGTTTAACTTCAATGACTATCGAGCAAATGTTGACAGCGATATTAACCCGGTAGGCCGCGAAATTGAGTTGCAGTATAATTATGAAATGAATAGATATAATAATGACGGTGAATATGAAATTGATGACGGTGTATTAAAACCTTTGTATAATAATTATAATTTTCATAGGCTTGAACTCAATTACAAAGAGTATATTGAAACAATAAAAGGGCATACGATTTATGCACGTTTAAGAGCAGGAACAATATTTGGACCGGAAGTACCGGACTTTTTTGATTTTTACTTAGGCGGATTAACCGGCATGCGTGCGTATCCTTTTTATGCAATAAGCGGAAATGAAATTGCATGGCTTAATCTAACTTATCGCTTCCCGCTGTTTAGAAATATCGATACGCGGATTGGGCATTTTTATCTTGATAAAATATTTCTTTCGGTACACGGCGATATAGGTAATGCCTGGAACGGAGACATCCCGGCTTTTGATACTTTTAAAAGAGGTGCAGGATTTGAACTAAGAATTAAAATGAATTCTTTCTATTTATTCCCGACAAGTTTATTTTTTAATGCATCCTATTCATTCGATAGATTTACTACACGTGTATTGAATGAAGATGTAACTTACGGAAAAGAATGGCAGTTTTACGGCGGTATTCTATTCGATTTCAGTTTATAAGAAGGTGTTAAAATGAAAAAAATATTTTTGATTCTTCTCGTAACCGGATTATCATTTTCACAAGAGATTAATAACTTTAGTTTTACAGGAAGTTTAACACTTGATTCTAAACTTGTTTTTTTTGAACAGCAAGAGGAAATTAATCAAGAAACAGTTTATCAGCAGAATAAGAAATCGGCTTTCTTATCATCTATAATGTCTTTAGCATTACCCGGTGCAGGACAATTCTATAATCAAGATTATTGGAAAGCTGCAATATTTATAGCAGTGGAAGCAGCGGCTATTACTTTGGGAGTAATATATGACGGTAAGGGAGATGACCAAACAGTGTTTTATGAAAACTATGCCGACCAGCATTGGAACGTTGTACAATATGCACAATGGACTTATAACAACGCAAGCCGAATAAATCCAAATGTTGATCCTACTCAATTTAATTTGTTTGATGGACAAGGGAATTTAAATTGGTCCGAACTAAACCGGCTTGAAAGTGCAATCGGTAAATGGTACTCACATAAATTACCCCCTAAAGGGGATCAGCAGTATTATGAGATGATTGGTAAATACCAGCAGTTTAATGCCGGTTGGTCTGATTTTACGGAAGACCCGAATAACCCATATACATACGGCGATCCTTTAACGGAAAAATTTCTTTATTATTCTGAGCAGCGAGGTTTAGCAAATGATTATTACAATGTTGCTAAGTGGGCAGTTATAGGAATTGTCACAAATCATATTCTAAGCGCTGTTGAAGCAGCATTTGCTACCGGTGCATATAATAGAAGATTGGAAACACAGCTTAATATTAAACGGGAACAAATTGGTTTTCATACTGAATATTATCCTGAATTTTCAATTAGATTTAACTTTTAAACTAAACCGCATATCCCTAAATTAGTAATATGAAAACACCACTTGTTGTAATTGTTGGTCGCCCTAATGTCGGCAAATCCACTCTTTTCAATCGTTTAACTAAATCGAAAGATGCAATAGTTGACGACATAAGCGGGGTTACGCGCGACAGAATTTATGGGGAAGCTGAATGGAACGGAAAAATTTTTCGTGTTATTGATACCGGCGGATACGTTCCGAACTCGGAAGAACTCTTTGAAACTGCAATTCGTGAACAAGTTGAAATCGGTTTAGCCGAAGCCGATGCTATTTTATTTGTTACCGATGGCAGACTTGGTGTCTCACCTATTGATAACGATATTGCGAAAATTCTTCGCACATCATCCAAACCTTCTTTTGTACTTGCTAATAAACTTGATACTCCGCAGCAAGGTATGAACAAAGCTGAATTCTATTCCTTCGGTATGGAGAATGTTTATGATATTTCTGCATTAAGCGGAAGAAATCTCGGAGATTTTCTTGATGACTTAATTGAACAGTTAAATTTTTCCGATGCAGCTTTTGAAGAAGATACTAGGTTACGTTTAGCAATAATTGGAAAGCCGAATGTCGGTAAGTCATCACTTACTAATGCATTGCTTGGTTATGACAGGAGCATTGTAACCGATATTCCCGGTACAACAAGAGACAGCATCGATTCTATATTAAAATATTACGGTAAAGAAATTGTTCTTGTTGATACTGCCGGGCTGCGCAGAAAAAGTAAAGTTCAAGAGAATATTGAATTCTATTCAAATGTTAGAACTTACAGGGCATTATGGGAATCTGATGTCTCGGTAATTTTACTCGATTCCGAATTAGGATTGGAAAATCAAGATCAAAAAATAATTCAAGAAGCCGTAAGAAGAAGAAAAGGAATTATTCTTGCAATTAATAAGTGGGATCTGATAGAGAAAGATTCTAAAACGGCTAAGCATTACGAGGATGAATTAAGAAGTCAACTAGGAACGGCAGATTTTATCCCGATAATATTTATCTCCGCACTAACAAAGCAAAGAATTTATAAATTAATAGACATTTCCTTGCAAATTTACGAAGAGAGATCTAAGAAAATTCCAACCCAAGAATTAAACGATATCATTTTAGATGAAGTAAAAAAAACTCCTCCTCCATCAACTCCCAACGGGAAAGAAATAAAAATCAAATATATCACTCAAGTTGGTGAACATTATCCAATATTTCTTTTCTTTGCAAATGATAATAAATACATACCGGATAGTTATAAACGATTTCTCGAAAAACTAGTCAGAAATAAATTTGGATTCAGCGGAGTTCCTATGACAATTTCGTTTAAGGAAAGTTAATCTAATATTCTTACCAAAAGACAACTTTATTTCAAAAAGCTTATATTATCCCTCAAAACAAAATTATTCTTTGTTAAATGAGAAAACAGGAAATTATAGTAGTAGGGGGTAATGCTGCCGGACCAAGTGCCGCGGCTAAAGCAAAAAGGGAAAATCCATCCGCTAATGTTAAATTATTTGAAGCAGGTCCTTACATTTCCACAGGAACTTGCGAGCTGCCTTATTTATTCAGTGGTGTTATTGATGATTATAAAAAATTGGTTTTCTTTTCGCCTGAAGAATTTTATGAAGAGAAAAAAGTATCGGTTTATACAAATCATTTCGTGGAATCCATTAATAATAGAGAAAAGAAAATTTTTGTTGTCAATAGAAATGATAACTCTAAAATTGACATCCCGTATGATAAATTAATTTTAACCACCGGTTCAAAAGCTAAAATACCTAAAAATTTAATAGGTATAAAAAACTTATTTACTTTAAAGAACGTATCCGATTTTTTATCAATTAAAAAGTATCTCGATTCTAACAATGTTAGAAATATTATAATCCTTGGAGCCGGTTATATTGGCATCGAAACAGCAGAAAATCTCAGAGCAATGAATTATAATGTTATTCTTGTTGAGAAAGCCGAATTACCCATGCCTTCAAGTGAAAAAGAAATATCTTCTTTGGTTAAAGATAGAATAGAAAAGGAAGACATTGAACTTCATCTTCAGTTTATCGATATGAAGTTTAATATTCGTGATGAAAAAATTTATTCCGTAAATCTTGACGGAAGATTAATAGATACTTGTATGATAATCAGTTCAATAGGTGTAGAACCAAACTCTCAACTTGCCATTTCTTCAAATCTGGCTGTCGGAAAATTTAAGGGTATTAAAGTTGACGGTAAATTAAGAACATCAGACACAAACATATATGCTGCAGGGGATTGTATAGAAATTAAAAATGCAGTAACAAATCAACATGATTATATACCTTTAGCAACATTTGCTCATACACAAGGGCACATAGCCGGTTCGAATGCAGCCGGCGGTAATCAATTCTATGATGCCGTTGTGAAAAATGTTGCTGTTAAAATTTTTGATAATGTTTTAGTGTCTGTGGGTGTTTCGTCAAAACAAGCGAATCAATCAGGATTTCACACCAAATCCGTAGATGCTGTAATTCCGAACCTGGTTAAAGTAATGCCGGGAAGCTCGAACACGTATGGTAAGATAATTTATGAACAAGGTACTAACAGAATTTTAGGTGCCGAATTTTTCGGCAAGTCGGAAGTAATTGGTTACGGAGACTTGATCTCCGCCTTGATATCAAAAAAAGAAAACATAGATTTCTTAGAAAAAATAAATTATAACTACACACCTCCCAATTCACCATTTATAAATATCTTATCAGTACTTGGAAGGAAGGCGAAAAAATAATGGAAAATCTTACAGTAGTAGAAAATCCTTTAGTATTAAGAGATATCACAATTTTAAGAAACAAACTTACCGAAGAATACGATTTTCGTTTAGCATTAAAAAGAATATCCTATGCATTAGTAAATGAAATTTCCAAAGATTTTCTCTTGGATGAAATTGAAGTTGAAACTCCGCTTGAGACGACAAACGGGTATAAAATCAAACATCCGATAGTTCTAATACCTGTTTTAAGAGCCGGGTTGAGTATGGTTAGCGCTTTTATCGAAATGATACCTCATGCAAAAGTCGGACATATTGGATTACAGAGAGATGAAGAAACCTTAAAGCCGGTCGATTACTATTACAAAACTCCAAAAAATCTTGATGTATCGAAAGTAATTGTACTTGATCCGATGCTTGCAACCGGCGGCAGTGCTTCTGCTGCAATTTCTTTTCTAAAGGAAAGGGGAGCAAAAGACTGCATTCTTGCTTGTTTAATTTGTGCTCCGGAAGGTGTTAAAAAAATGGCTGAAGATCATCCGAAAGTGAAAGTCTTTACTTCCGCTTTTGATAGAGAATTAAATTCAGTCGGTTATATATTACCGGGATTAGGAGATGCGGGAGATAGAACATTTGGTACGTTATAACTTATTATTAATATTAGTCTTATCACTTTCACTTAAAGCTGAATTACCGGCAAATTTGGAAAGTGTTCCCAAGATTTTTTCAGGATTAAGTAATATTCTTAATGAAGATTATGACCTTGCAAAGAAAAATCTGGATTTTTTCCGGGAAAAAAATCCAAATACACCTTTTGGCGATATATTATTCGCGGGAGCATTAATATTCGAAAGGGAGCATAAACATGATTTTCTTGAAGCGAAACAAATTGACTCCTTGCTGTATATAGCTCAAGATTCTTGTGAAGCGTTAATTAATCGGGATCCCGATGATTTTTGGAATAACTATTTACTTGCTCTCACAAAAACTTATCAAACTTATTGGAAGTTATTCAAATCAAATTATTTGGATGGATTTGCCGACGGATTTTATGCTTTAAATTATTTCGAAAAATGTCTTCAAATTGATTCTACATTTGCCGAGGCAAAAGTCGTTATTGGAAATTATCAATATTGGAGCAGTGTAAAAACTGCTCCTTTACATTGGCTGCCTTTTATTGAGGATAGAAGAGAAGCCGGATTATCCAACTTAGAATTAGCATTAACCGAAAAATTTCTTCACCGTGATTTTGCATTGTTATCTCTTTCTAACGCTTATATAAATGAAAAAAGATATCTTGCAGCTCAAAAAATAGCCTCCGATCTGCTTAAGAAATATCCCAACAGTTCTAAAATAAAATCAATATTAGCTAAAACGTACATCCATATAGAACCCCGCAAGGCGATTCAGTTGTATAAGGAGTTAATTAAAAAGTATGAAAAAGAAAATTTGGAGAATCCTTATAAATTAATTGAGTTGAAAATCCGCTTAGCAAATGTTTTTTATCAAAACGAAATGAATAATGAAGTGCTGCTTTTATGTGATGAAGTTTTGAATATGTCAAAAATTGATGAACAATACCACTTCAGTGTTCTGCCTCTTATAAAAGATATGGTGGAACTTTGTGATTCAATTAAAATTGAAGAAAAAGAAGTGGATTAAAAAAAATATTGATTTTGTGAAAAATTTAGAATATTAATACAACCATGGAATCAGCAGTTACCGGAATAAAACATCAAAAAATGCTTGAAGACCTTCTCGAGGCATGTAAGGTAAATCTTCCGACAGTTAACGAGAATTTAATTTCAAAAGCATTTCAATTAAGCTACGAATCGCATAAGAATAATTTTAGGGCTTCCGGTGAACCATATTTTTACCATCCTTATCAAGTGGCTATGGTTGTTGCTAAAGAAATCCCGTTAGATGATGTGTCAGTAGTTAGTGCTCTTTTACATGATGTTGTAGAAGATACTGAGATTGGTTTACAGTTCGTTGCAAAAGAATTCGGAAAAGAAGTTGCTGATATTGTTGACGGTGTTACAAAAATAGGGGGTGTTTTTAAGGGGCAGGATATATCACAAGCCGAAAACTATAGGAAACTTCTTCTTTCTATGGTCAAAGATGTTCGTGTTATTCTTGTAAAATTTGCAGATAGACTTCACAACATACGTACATTGGAATTTGTTCATCCTCAAAAACAAAGAAGAATTGCCAAAGAAACACTTGAAATTTATGCTCCGTTTGCTCACCGTTTCGGTTTAGGACGGGTTAAGTGGGAACTGGAGGATCAAGCTTTTAAGTATCTTAACAAAGAAGCATATACCGATATTGCAAAAAATATAAAAGAAAAACGCAAAGAAAGAGAAGGTTATATTGCAAAATTTGCAAAACCGATTGAAGAAAAACTTAAAGCTCATAACCTTAAATTTACTCTTGAAGGCAGACCTAAACATCTTTATAGTATTTACAAAAAGATGATTAACCAGCAAAAATCTCTTGATGAAATTTATGATTTGTTTGCCGTTAGAATTATTCTGGAAAGCGAAGACCCAAACCAATGTTATTATGTACTTGGAATTATTAACCAACATTATAAACCAATACAGGATCGCTTTAAAGATTTTATCTCGATTCCCAAGAAAAACAATTACCAATCAATTCATAATACGGTAATTGGTCCGGATGGCAGATTAGTTGAGATTCAAATAAGAACAAGAAAAATGCATGAGATTGCTGAAAAAGGTGTGGCGGCTCATTGGAAGTATAAAGAAGATCTTGTTTCAAGTGATACCGAACTTGAAGATTGGGTAAATTGGGTTCGAGATATTTTTGAAAATTCGACTAAAGATGAAGCAACAAAAGAAATTCTTGCTTCATTTAAACTGAATCTCTATCAAGATGAGATTTATATTTTTACACCAAAAGGTGAGCTTAAAAGATTACCCCTCAATTCTACCCCTGTAGATTTTGCATACGAAATACACACAAAAGTTGGAAATCATTGTATCGGCGCTAAGGTAAACGGTAAAATAGTCCCGTTAGATACAAGACTGCATTCCGGTGATCAAGTAGAAATTATCACATCGAAAAATCAACATCCGAATAAAAGTTGGCTGCAGTTTGTACAAACTCACAAGTCTAAATCAGCCGTAAGAAGATACTTAAACAGGGAAGAAGATAAATTAGTAGAACAAGGAAAAGATATTTGGGATAAGAAAGCTAAGAAATTCAAAAAAAATCTTTCTATTGATGAAATTAACAAACTTTCTCACAAGCTAAGATATGATAACCCACGTCAATTATTTAAGGATGTTGCAATTGGTAAAATTGATCCCGAAGAAGTATTAAACCCGGTAAAGGAAATTCAAGAAGAAGAATCAAATGAATTGGTATTTGATTCTTTTGTAGAACAGGCAAGAAATATTTCCGGCGGAAAGATTGTTGTTGAAGGTGAACATAAGGGAATTCAGCATACATACGCAAAATGCTGTAACCCTATCCCCGGTGATCCGATTATCGGTTTCATTACTACCGGTGAAGGAATAAAAATTCACCGGAAAGATTGTATAAATATTGTTCAGATGTCCAAAACACAACCAGATAGACTTGTACCTGTAAACTGGCCGAGAACAAACGGATCAATGTTCGTAGCCGGTATCGATATTCATGGTGAGGATGTGCCGGGTGTATTAAAAGATATTTCAAATATTATTACTACATATAAAAATACAAACATTAAATCCGTAAACATTTCAACAGGTGATTCGATGTTCCATGGTACAATTTCTGTTTTCGTATCCGACCTTGAGCATCTCAATAAACTTATTGAAAGATTGAAAAAAAATCGCGGTGTTTATTCAGTTGAACGGTTTGATGTAAGTAATTGAAAAAATTGTGGAAGAAGAAAGAATACTTGCAATAGATTTCGGTACTAAAAGGATTGGTTTGGCAATTACTGACCCGCTTAAAATGTTTGCCATTCCATTTGATACATTACCTAACAACACTTCAACAATAACTGAAATTATAAAAATCATCAATGAAAAAAACGTAAAGCAAATCATTCTCGGTTACCCGGTAAAAGAAAGTGGTGAAGAAACTTCAATTTCTCCTTTAATAAATAGGTTCAAAAAAGAATTAGAAAACAAAACCGGTATTCAAATTCAATTGGTTGATGAAAGATATTCTTCCGATATTGCATCTAAGAGAATATTAGAGTCAGTAAAATCAAAAAAGAAAAGACGCGATAAATCATTAATAGATAAAAATGCCGCTGCGGTTATCTTAGAAGATTATCTGAATTCTATCGGATAAATAAATCAAAATATAATTGACATTTTTGCCCTTATAAGCTATTTTCGATATAAAATAAACCATTAATTGGGAGCACATCAATGACATTAGACGCATTAGGAATGATTGAAACCAAAGGATTAGTCGGAGCAATAGAAGCTGCCGATGCCATGGTTAAAGCAGCAAAAGTTGAATTAATCGGAAAAGAAACCATCGGTGGCGGATATGTTACCGTTATGGTTAGAGGTGATGTTGGTGCAGTAAAAGCCGCTACTGATTCAGGCGCTGCTGCTGCTCAGAGAGTTGGAGAATTGGTTTCAGTTCACGTCATCCCTCGCCCTCATTCTGATGTTGAACTTATTATACCAAAACGATCAAAGTAAAATAAACCATGCTGCTTGCATTAGGTTTAATCGAAACTAAAGGATTGGTAGGTGCAATTGAAGCCGCCGATGCAATGTGTAAAGCTGCCAATGTTAAGCTTGTAAGCAAAGAAAAAGTTACAGGTGCATTGATAGTAATTAAAGTTGTCGGTGAAGTTGCCGCTGTTCAGTCTTCTGTTGATGCGGGAGCCGCCGCTGCTCAAAGAGTCGGGCAGTTGATTTCTGCACATGTTATTCCTCGTCCGGATGAGCAAATGGAATCTATCATTTATGAAAATCTTCCGAAAGAGTCTAAAGTTAAAAAGAAACAAGAGCCTCAGACGGAAAAGTCGGAACAACCGGAGAAAATTACGGAAGCAGAAAAAGTAGATGATGAAGTTATAGAAGATGAAGATATTGATCAATCATCTTATGCGGATGAAGTTGATGAAGAAGAATTACCCGAAGATGAAAAATATGATGGTGACTTATTCGAAAAAGATGATGAAAGTGAAGAAGATAAATTTAACGACGATGAACAGGTAGCCGGTGATATTCCACCGAAATCTGAATTGCAAAAACTAAATGTTCATGAATTACGCCGTCTTGCACGAAGTATTGATTCATTTCCAATAAAGGGAAGAGAAATATCAAAAGCTAACCGTCAGGTATTAATTGATTATTTTGATTCTTTAAGATAATTATTTTTACCAGTGTATGATTTTTAGAACTCCACTCTTTGTGGAGTTTTTTTATATTTAAACAAATGACTAAAAAAATTATTACAATAGTTTTCATTTCTATCTTTTCGATAATGTTATGGGTGTTTGTTTCATTGTCGGGCGAATACTTTTATTCAATGAAACTCCCCGTTACGTTTTCCGGAATTCCGCAGGATTATGCCGTTTCAAATTATTCAGAAGATGAAGTGCTTATAAGCTTAAAAGGACAGGGCTGGCAGCTTGCTCAAATAACTTTCGGAAGTCACCCTGAATTCATAATTAACGTAAAAGAAAATCCGGGCGAACATAAAGTTTCTATCCGCAACGCACTTGATCAAAATAGATGGCTGTCTGCCTCTGTTCAAATTAATGAATTCTCCCCAGAAGAACTTAAATATAGAATTGAAGCGGTCGATTCAAAAAAAGTAGCAATTAACCCGAATATTGAATTAAAATTTAGAGATGGTTTCGGACTTGTATCCGGCATTTCACTTGAACCCGATTCGATTATTGTTCGAGGTCCAAAGAGCGTTGTTAGAGAAGTAACTGAAATTACCACTGTTAAAAAATCATTTTCGAACCTTGATAATGCCTTAACTGAAAATATTAGTTTGACATCTTTGAATAATCTGCAGATCGATGAAGATATGGTCAAGATCAGTTTTGATGTTCAAAAAATAGTTGACAAAGAATTTCAAGATGTTATTGTGGAAGTGAAAAATATTCCTCCATCCAAAAATCTAACGCTGTTCCCGGATAGAGTTAGTGTATTTCTTCGTGGAGGAATTAATTTATTAGGTAGATTAGATAAAGAACAAATAAAAGCCAGCGTAACTTTTAACCAGGCACTCAAGGATACTCTGGGGTATTTAGTGCCAATTGTAACAGTACCGGAATACACAACTTTTATTGATACAAAACCAAATAAACTCGAATATATAATTCATCAACAATAAAAAAGCGATAATAAGAATAAAATGAGTAAGAAATTATTTATATATATCTTCATCTTCGTTGCGTTTGCTCAATCACAGTTTGCACAAAAACAAAATGATATTTATTACGAAATAGCTAAATCCATCGATCTTTTTGGAAGAGTGTATAAAGAGATAACATTAAGATATCTCGAAGAAATTGATCCGAGAGAGTTTATGCTTGCCGGTATTGAAGGTATGCTAAACACGTTAGATCCTTATACAACATATATTGATGAAGCTAATCAAAAGGATATTGATTTGATGACTACCGGTAAGTATGGCGGCATAGGAGCGACTATTGGGTTGCGTAATGATAAAATTACAGTAGTCGATCTAATTGAAGGTTACTCTGCTCAAAGACAAGGACTAAGAATAGGAGATGTAATTGTTAAAATTGATTCGATTGTAGTCGGTAAAAATAATTATGATCAGCTAAGTCTTTATATGAAAGGCGAACCGGGAACATTGGTTGCGGTAACCATTCAAAGAGAAGCAGTTGAAGAGGAGTTGATTTTTAATCTTATCCGTGAAGAAATTCAGATTAAGAATTTAAGTTACTACGGTTTTGTTCCTGAAGAAAGTAATAATGTTTATCTAAAACTTAGCGGTTTTTCAAGAACAGCCGGTGAAGAAATTAAAGATGCTATTTTAGAATTAAGTAAAAAGAAAAAAATTGAATCGATAATTTTAGACCTTCGTGGTAATCCGGGTGGCTTACTCGATGCCGCAATTAGTGTAGCAGACAAGTTTCTTAAAAAAGATCAGCTGATTGTAAGCGTAGTTGGAAGAGATACAAATTCAATTCAAGAATACTATTCGGTTGAACAACCGGTAGCCGGTGATGCGGATTTGATAGTTATGATTGACGAAGGTTCTGCTTCAGCTTCTGAAATTGTTGCCGGTGCAATTCAAGATCACGATAGGGGTGTAATTCTTGGTGCAAATTCTTTTGGCAAAGGACTTGTTCAAAATGTTATACCGCTTTCTGCTTCAACTTCCCTAAAACTAACTACCGGAAAATATTTAACGCCAAGCGGACGATCAATTCAGAAATTTGATATTTCCGATAAAAAGATTTTCTTGAAAAATTTAAATCAAAATTCTATTGAAGAATATAGAACAGACGGAAATCGTTCTGTTTATTCAGGCGGAGGAATTGAACCTGATACTATTATTACAAATAATTCCGGTTCTGAACTTGTGCGGAATCTATTAGCACAAGGTTGCTTTTTCAAATTTGCAACTAATTATTTTAACACGAATGAAATAATTTCATGGGATGAAATTAACCATGAGGAAGTCTTTGATTCATTTAAAGAATATTTTAGTTCCTCCGATGTCAAACTTCATTATAAAGTCGAACGTATAATTGACCAATTAAAAACTCTTATACAGGATGAGAATATTAACGGTGAAGTGTTAGATAAACTTAATGAAATTGATAGAAGATTATCCGAAATCAGGAATGAAGAATTAGATAACTATAAGGATGATGTTTTGGCTGAAATTCATCAAGAAATTTCTGCGAGAATTGAAGGTAGATTAGGCAGAATTAAAACTGCACTTAAATATGATAATCAATTAAAATCCGCTATAGAAATTATTGAATCAGCAGAAAAATATAGTCAAATATTAGCTCTTGCCAATAATATGGAAATAATTAATGATTAATCTTAGAATCCTTTACCGAACAGATCCAAGAGTGCATTCATGTCCGGATTGTAATAAACCTGGAACATTAAAAAAATCCCGATCAAGAAATATTCTTGAAAAAATTATTAAAATAATTTCTCCGTTCAGCACATTCCGTTGTAAGGAATGCGGATGGCGCGGTTACAAATCAGCTTATTTATTTACTTCAAAATCACTTCAAGCAATTTTTATATATCTAATTCTTTTTTTGGTCACTTCATACCTGGTGAGTTTTATATTAAAGCGGTTTATTATTAAGTAAACCGAATTGTAAAAGTTGCGAGAAAAGTATTAACTGCGACTCTTGTTATTGTACATCCTATCTTATTTTAATACCTTTGAAAAGTTTTAAACATTTTTATTGAATCTAATCAAACGTGCTCTTTTATTCATAAATATAAAGGAACAATTATGTTTTATAAAAATATCCTTAACAAACATTTTTTGATAATCAGCTTATTATTGTTTATCGGCAATAATCTAAGTGCAGAGAATTATAGATTTGAAGTTGTATTATATAGTCTTGATAAAGCGATTCTTGATTTCCTTAACGGAGAACCTGAAGCATTCAAATCCTTTTGGCTGCATAACGAAGATATAACTATTGCAGGAGGATTCGGCGGTAAAATTGAAAAGGGTTGGGATGCAATTGGGGATAGACTGGATCGTGTAAATGCTGTTTATGAAAAAGCAGAATTTTCTACCGAACGAATTAGTTACGGAACAAGTAATAATTTAGGATATCTAATTCAGCATGAATATATAAAATATTACGGTTCAGGGAATACAGTCCAATCCGAAAGAAATTATCGAGTTACGATGATATTCCGTTTAGAAGAAGACGGATGGAAATTGATTCATCGTCATGCGGATGCCAGCATGAATTGGGAGCCGCCTAAATAAACTTTTTATAGATTACAAAAATTTTAATCAATAAATCATTCTAATTTGTTTATCCGCAAATTCACAAATTCGCAAATCCGCAAAATCCGCTAAATCCCCAAATCCACAAATTCACAAATTCACAAATCCGCAAATCCTCAGTACATTTGGGTTTTAACTCGTCATCTTGCTGAAGAGTTCTTCTTTACTTTGATAATTTTTCAGATAAAACCTTCTTGAATTTTCCATATGATTACTCATCCAGTTCAGAAGTATTTTGATTCTATCAAGATCCTTCTCATCAGATTTCTGAATTAAATTAATCGTGTTGTCATAGTAATCATCAAGCGCTCTATCAAAAAGATCTGATCCGTCAAGTTGATAATCTTTTATAAAAAGTTTTCCTTCTAACAGTAAAATGTAATCTTTCTTGTTACCATCCATAACTTCAATGAAAACATTTGCCGAGTTTATTGGTTCAGCAAGAATTGCAGTTTTTTTTATTTGCGATAGAAGAAGATTTATAGTGTCGCGCATTTGTGCTGCTTCTTCGTATTTTTCATTCTCTGAAAATATTTTCATTCGGTTCAGTAATCTTTCTAAAGCAGAATCATTTTTACCCGAAAGAAACTCGTACACTTTGGCAAGCTCGTTTGAGTATTCTTTTTGGACAGAATTTACTTCGCACGGAGCCGTACATCTTTCAATATCGGCTAAATAACATCTCTTTTTCTTTTTGAATTCTCTTTCGCTGCATTCTCGCAATAAGAAGGATTTATCTATTATTTCTAAAATCGATCTCACCGAATCGCGAGATGAAATTGGTCCGAAATAATCGTTACCGTCAAAATCGAAAATTGTTGTTGAAGAAATCTTTGGGGCATGATTGCTTTTATCTACTTTTAAAAAATAACTTTGTCCGTATTTCTTTAACTGTGTATTAAATCTTGGTTTGTGTTTTTTTATTAATTCCGATTCGGTGATTAATGCTGTCAATTCCGTATTGGTTTCTTCATAACCCAATCGTGATGCAGAGCTTACAATTTTTTTAGCTTTACGTATCGTATTTGAAGAAAAATAATTTCTTACACGCTCTTTTAATGATTTTGCTTTACCTACATAAATTATTTTATCGTTACCATCTTTGAAATAATATACACCCGGTTTTGCAGGAAGAGAAGAATAATCATTGCTTAGTTTTTTCTTCAATACCCGGTAGGACTTTTGCTTCGGCATATTCATAAAATTAATTAGTTGACCTACTTCGTCAATATGATGTTCTTCTTGTAGTTGGGTTAACATTTTGTCTAGGATTTTTGCCGTTGCAGATGCATCACCAAGCGCACGGTGTATATGACGATGTTTTATTTTCAAAAATTTGACGACATTGCCTAATGATTTACTTGGTATTTCCGGATAAATTTTTCTTGCCAATTTTAGGGTACATACTTTTGGTATTTCAACCATTTCTTTACCGGCTCTCAAATATTCGGATTTTAGAAATGATAGATCAAACGGTAGATTGTGGGCAACTAAAATTGACCCGGAAATAAAAAAGTCAATCTCATCAATAATATCTTCAAAGTATGGTGCATTAAGCACGTCATCATTTGTAATACCTGTGAGAAGTGTAATTTGATATGGAATCTGCGAACCGGGATTTATTAAAGAAGAATATGTATCAATAATTTTTCCGTTTTTCATTTTGACTATGCCGACCTCTATAGCTCTCGCAAATCTTGCAGATGTGCCGGTTGTTTCAAAATCCAATACGGAAAACTCCGCTTCTTCGATATTTAGGTTTATTAGACTGGCTTCATTATTTTTCACAATATGCTCATCTTCAATTATCTCATAAAAATGCCTATATTTACACTTCACTAACAAGAAAATTATGACTATAAATATACTATTCATCGGCGACATTGTTGGCAAACCCGGTATGGAAATGGTACAAACATGGATGCCCGGGATAAAAAATAAATATCGCGCCGATTTTATAATAGCAAATGGTGAAAATGCATCCGATGGAAAAGGATGCACTGAAAAAGAAGGAAAAGTTCTCTTTGATCTTGGAGTCGATGTAATTACCGGCGGTAATCATACCTGGGATAAACACCAATCTCAAGATTATCTAAAATCAAATCAAAAAGTTCTTAGACCGTTAAATTATCCTAGGGGAACCTACGGAAACGGTTTTGTTATTGCAGATTCTAAGAAAGGTAAAGTTGCTGTCTTAAATTTACAAGGCAGAGCTTTTATGGCACAAATTGACTGTCCATTTAGAGGAGCGGAATGGGCTTTGACAAAAATTAGCCAAGAAACAAAAGTTATTATTGTTGATTTTCATGCTGAAGCAACTGCGGAAAAACAAGCTCTCGCTTTTTTCCTCGATGGCAAAGTTACTGCGATTATTGGAACACATACTCATGTGCAAACTGCGGACGAAAGAATTTTAAAAAACGGTACGGCATATATAACCGACAGCGGTATGACAGGTCCATATGAATCTGTTATCGGCATGAAGTCTGACGCAGCATTGAACAGATTTTTATTTCAAACACCTCAAAAATATCAAACTGCCGATAGTGAACTTCATTTTAGCGGATTGTTTATTAAAGCAGATTTGGAAACGGGTAAAGCACTGGAAATTGAGCGAATATTAATTCCGGAATTTCAAAAAAATATTAACGGTAGATAATTTTCTCTATGGAGTTAAAATGATCCTGATTGACGGATTTAAAGTCTCTAATGAAATTAAAGATGAACTAAAAATTAAAATTGATCAGTTGATATCAAAAGGTAAAAAAGTTCCGGGTTTAGTTACTATTTTAGTAGGAGACAATCCCGCATCTAAATCTTATGTTAATTCCAAAATCAAAGCTTGCGCTAAAATCGGCATGCTGTCAAAGATTGAAGAACTAGATTCGACTACAAGTGAAAAAGCTTTACTTGAATTAATTGATAAATATAATAACGATCCCGAATATCATGGGATATTGGTACAGCTTCCTTTGCCTGATCATATTGATGAGAATAAAGTTATTGAAGAAATTTCACCACAAAAAGATGTAGATGGATTCCATCCGATTAATGTCGGTAATTTGGTTATTGGTAAAGAAACTTTTTACCCGTGTACGCCATACGGTATAGTTGAGCTTCTTAAGAGATACAACATCGATACAAAAGGGAAGCATGTAATTGTGGTAGGAAGAAGTAATATTGTAGGAAAACCAACTGCCAATATGATGCTTCAAAAGAAAGAAGGGGCTAATTCGGTTGTAACAATTTGTCATTCCGCAGCAAATGATTTGAAACAATTTACATTACAAGCCGATATTTTAATTGCGGCAATAGGGCGCGCTAATTTTGTTACTGCAGATATGGTCAAAGATGGAGTTGTTGTTATTGATGTTGGTATTAATCGAATAGAAGATTCATCAACCGAAAAAGGTTATCGTTTAGTTGGGGATGTAAAATTTGATGAAGTAAAAGAAAAAGCTTCTTACATTACACCGGTTCCTAAAGGTGTTGGTCCGATGACCATTGCTATGCTGTTGAAAAATACATACGAAGCATATTTACGAAATGAAAACTAATTTAAAATAAATTTATGAGCACAACAATCGATAAAATCGTTTCTCAAGTATTTACTGAAAAAGCACTTCATGATTTTTACTGTGTTGGTAATACCTGTGTAGGCTGGGAAAGAAATGTAGTAGATCAACCGGCTGCGGTAAAAAATATAATTGACCATGGTGCCGATAGAATCTCCGCAGGAATTGGTGTTGGAAGCGACCTGCCTGATACAAGTCTTGCGCGTAAAATTGATCATACTCTTCTCAAGCCAGATGTAACGCCCGATGATATAATTCAACTCTGTAAAGAAGCTAAAGAATATGAATTTGCATCGGTATGTATTAATCCATGTTTTGTGTCACTTTGTGCAGATGAATTACACGGAACACCGGTAAAAGTTTGTACCGTTATTGGTTTTCCTCTCGGGTCAAACACAACAAAAGTTAAAAGAGATGAAGCCGAAGAAGCTTTAGCAAACGGGGCGCAGGAAATTGATATGGTGATTAATGTCGGGATGCTTAAGCAAGGTAATTATGATTATGTATTCAACGATATAAATCAAGTAGTTTTAGCTGCAAAAAAATATAAAGCAATTTGTAAAGTGATTATTGAAACGGCTCTCTTAACAGACGAAGAAAAAATTAAAGCATGTATAATTAGTAAAAATGCAAAAGCTGATTTTGTTAAAACGTCTACCGGTTTCAGCGGCGGTGGTGCAACTGTTGGTGATATTGCTTTAATGAAATATGTCGTAGGAAGTACAGTTGGAGTAAAAGCCTCCGGAGGAATAAGGACACGTGAAGACGCGGAAGCTATGGTTGCTTATGGTGCCGATAGAATAGGTGCGTCGGCAAGCGTGAAAATTGTCAAGGGTGAATCCGGTAGCAAGGACGGCTACTGATGGTACTCGACTTAGTTATTGATAATTCCGGTGACGGATACTCGGCAAATATACCGTCAATAAAAGGTTGCGAGTGCTGGTCTCACAATGAAGATGAAGCTATTTCCAAATCACTTGAACTGCTTTCATTTTACTTAAGCTTACCTGAAGATCAAGAAATTATTGTTGATAAAGCAAGAACAACTTCTCACAAAACTATTTACAAATTAGTTTTTGATAAATAGAATGAGCAAGTTTCTTACCGAAAGAAGATTAGCAAGATTAAAAAACGCATTACTGCAACGACAATTTTCTCTATCCGTTGCAATCGAAAATATTCATGACCCGCATAATGTAAGTGCAATTTTTAGAACATGTGATGCTGTTGGTGTACCAAAAGTTAATCTGATCTATAACACAGAAAAATTACCAAAGATAAGTAAAGTAACTTCAGCTTCTGCTTTTAAGTGGGTTGCAAAACAAAGATTTACTTCTGTTGAGGATTGTTTTAATCATTATAAAAAACAAGGATTTAAAATCTATTCGAGTTTGTTGGATGAGAACTCTATCAGTTTGTACGATATCGATCTTACGGGAAAAAGTTTGATAGTATTCGGTAATGAACATAGAGGTGTTTCGGATGAAGCAGTCAAACTTTCCGATCATACGTTTTATATACCGATGCGCGGTATGGTTCAAAGTTTAAATGTGTCGGTTGCTGCAGCTGTTACACTTTACGAAGCACAAAGGCAGAGATTACTTAATGGTATGTATGACAAAACAAGTTTATCTAATGAAGAATTCGAAAATATGTTGGATGAGTGGGCAAATAGATGATTCAAGCAATTAAAAAAGTAAATCGTGTTTATGGTGAAATTAAATTACCCGGTGATAAATCTATCTCTCATCGTGCAGTTATGCTTTCGTCCTTAGCTGAAGGAAAATCCAAAGTCAGTAATTTGCTTGAAAGTGCTGATATAAAATCAACTATTGAATGTTTCCAAAAGTTAGGAGGCTCTATTGAAAAGCTGGGCAATGAATATTTAATTAATGGGAAAGGTTACTTTGGATTATCAAAACCGAAGGAAAAATTATATGCAGGTAATTCCGGAACTACAGCGAGATTAATAAGTGGAATTCTTGCAATGCAGAAATTCTCATCAGTTTTAACAGGAGATCAATCACTTTCAAAACGCCCGATGAGACGAGTCGCAGAACCGTTACGATTAATGGGAGCGAAAATAAATTTAAACCAAAAAGAAACCTTGCCGGTTGAATTTTCCTATTCCGATAATCTGAAAGCGATAAATTATGAATTGCCCGTTGCAAGCGCGCAAGTAAAAAGTGCTGTTCTTCTTGCCGGGATTCATCTTGATGATAAATCAACGGTGATTGAAAAAATTCAAACGCGTGACCACACTGAAAGAATGCTTAATTGCGAAATCTCATTTTACAAAGAACAAAAGATAATTTCAGTCTCACAAGAGAATTACCCTATCGCTAAGGAATATGTTGTACCTTCGGATATTTCAAGTGCTTCATTCTTTATTGTTCTTACTTTACTAATTCCTGGTAGTGAATTGATGATCAAAGATGTTTCATTAAATCCAACAAGAACCGGGATTCTAAAAGTGCTTCAAAATATGGGAGGTATCATCGAGATCGAAAATGTTAAAACAATTGCCGGTGAAGAACTTGGCGACATAGTTGTGCGTTTTTCATCATTAAAAAATATTGAAATAGAAAAAGAAATTATCCCTAACATTATAGATGAAATTCCAATACTATCCGTTGCCGGTTTATTTGCTGATGGTGAATTCAAAATTAATAATGCCGAAGAATTACGACATAAAGAATCCGACCGAATTAAATCTCTGTGTCATAATTACCGATTGTTAGGATTAGAAGTTGAAGAATTCGAAGATGGTTTTTCAATAAGCGGTGACATTAGAAATAAAAATGTACTCTTCGAAAGTTTCCATGATCATAGAATTGCAATGGCTTTCTCAATTTTAAGTTCAATAATTTTTGACGAGTTTCAGATAAAAGATTTCGAATGTGTATCAATATCGAATCCGCAATTCTTATCCCAGTTGAAGTCAATCACCGAATAAGTTACAATTCAATAATTTGGTGTTCAAATTTGTTGATAAGAATTTGATCAAATATCCACTTTAGAATATCGGTACCATATTTATTAGCAAAGTAGATATAACTTAGTTCACGTTCTTGCAAATTATTATTAGGATAAATTACGCTGCGTGCTTTTTCAATTTGCCGAAGTGCGGTTTCATGCTGTCGTTCGCGTGCGTTTTTAGCCTTTTTAAATAAATTATCCAGATTTGCAATTGTACGTTCACGAGTCTTTTCAACCGGGTCTATTAATGTGGGGTCAACTTCTTCAATCTCTTTTTTCAATTGCTCAAAAATATCATTTGCAGCTTTTTTAGATTTATCAAAAATCGGTTCAATATTAATATCGGAAAGCAGATTAATTATTTTTTCATTTAAAGCATCTTCCTCGGTAAAGAAGTCGGTTACTTTCAAATTATTTTTCTCAATTATACTTTTATGCTGTGCTTCAAGTATGGTAACCGAAGAGCGGGGATAAACAATCGGCTGCTGAAGATTAAATTCTTTATACATTGGAATTACTTGTGCGAAATAACTAATCTCTCCGGGACCGGCAACATACATCCCGGTAGGGAAGAGAAAGTCTTGACAAATTGGTCGGAGTATAACATTGGGGCTGAATCTTTCCGGTTCCTCTTTCAACAATCTAAGTAAATCATCTTTGGAAAATTTTTTTCTTTTTCCTTTTAACCTGAATTCTTCATCAACCGGTTCAATTAGATAACGACTTTCGTCCTCTTGTAAGAAAATGTTGATCGGTTTTATCTTTACCTGGGCATGATAATATTCCTCTAGTTCAGCGCTTGTTTTAACAACATCTTCACTATGTTCTCTAAAATCCTCAATCTCTTTTTTGAAAACCGGTTTAAGCAGTTTCTTTACTTTTGGTTCGGTGGGATTAAAAATTATCAAGCCGGCATCATCAAACAAATCAAATAATAAATCCGAAAAAGCTTCATGAAAAGATCGTCCCGGTTGATAATACATTTTTAGTTGATCAATTATATCTTTTTTGAACTCGGTATCTCTAAGAGATTCACTTAGTTCATTAAATAAATCATAGATATTGTTATTAAATTTTATATTGGCAACGCTACCGCGGTTAGTTTCTTCATCAAGCCCGTCTTCATAATTGATATTTTTTAGAAGATTACCGTTATCAATAATCTTTATAGACCTTACTTCGTCAAAGTCGTGGTCATCACCCTCCATCCAAAATACCGGAACAAACTTATATTCAACAAATTCTTCTTTGAGATGTGAACATAATTTTATTGCAGTTACTATTTTATAAAATGTGTAGAGTGGACCACCTAAAATGCCTAATTGCTGACCGGTTACAACCGCAATTGTATTAGGTTCATCCAATAAAGCGATGTTTCTTTGCGTTTGTTTTGAGAGTTGTTTCCCGTTGTATTGCTCAAAAATAATACGCTTTAATTCCGCAAGATGATATCTTTCTTGTGAAACTATGTTTTCAAAAACATCAGAATATTTTTCAGTATCTCGAAAATTTATTTTGTAAAATCGTTCGGTATTCTCAAACTCGTAAAGGTAATCCAAAAAAAGATTTTGATGTAACGGCAGATCCGCAAAATTAATGAACATTTTCGCCCCTTGAATTTCTATCCCACAAAGATATAAAAGATTCTATTTTTATGATAATGAGCATTGTTACAATAAATTGTAACATAAATTTGGTAATTAAGTTATATTTTGCAAAGTCTATAAATCTTTATTGGGAGCGAAGTTGCAAAATAAAAATCTTATTACGGTAGATTTAGGCGGAACAAAAATTCTCTCTGCGCTACTCAACGGTCAAGATCAAATTGTTGATCGTTTCAAAGAAGCAACAAAAATTACGGGCGAGATTGACCCGATTATAGAGGGAATCAAAAAAAGTGTTGATACCTTAATCGAGAATAATTCTCTTTCTTCAAATGATATAACTGCGATTTGTTTAGGAGTCCCGGGGACAGTTAACCCGAATACGGGATTAATAGGTTTTGCTCCGAATCTTGGTATACGAGATTATAACATTAAAGAAACTTTATCAAAGTATTATAATATACCTGTATTGATTGAAAACGATGTTAACCTTGCCGGTTTAGGAATACAACAAGCTGAATTAAAAGACAATGTAAAAAATATGCTTGTGGTTTTTATAGGAACAGGCATAGGAGCTGCTTTATTCATAGACGGAAAAATTTATAGAGGTTCTTCTTTTTATGCAGGTGAGATAGGGCATATGCGTATTAACCCGAAAGGCAAACCGTCAAAAAAATCAAAATTAACATTTGAAAACATCGCAAGTAGAACTGCGGTTGTAAATGCAATTATTGAAGAAATCAACAACGGGAAAAAAAGTTACTTAAGCAGCATCGTAAAGAAAGGAAAGCGAATAAAAAGTAAATCACTAAAAGCTGCCGTTGAAGCTCAGGATGAACTTGTAATCGAACATTTAACGGGGTCTGCAAGAATAATCGGGTCTGTGCTTGGCAGTATTGCAACTTTATTAAATTTAGACAGCATTATACTTGGCGGCGGTGTAATTGAATCTTTGAATGATTTTATGCTGCCCAAAATTCGAAAAGCATTTAATAAAGCAGTGCTTCCGGAACCGGGTAAGATTGTTAAAATTGATTACACAAGGCTGGGTGACGATGCTCCTTTATACGGCGGTATTAAATTGGCTCAAGAATTTTTAGAAAGTTGAGATTCAAACTCATTTTCTATTGACTCAATTTCTGCAGTTATTTCTGCCCATCTTTCATAATTTACTTCAAGAGATTTCTGAATTTCCATATAACGAATTTTTGTATTTTTGATTCTTTCAACATCACTGTAAATTGATGGGTCGGCTAAATCATTCTCATTTTTAATTTTCTCGTTTTCTAAATATTCTATTTCTTTTTCAATCGATTCGAGTTCTTTCTTCATATTTACTGTAGCTTTATATTTTTCCTGTCTTAATTCCGCAATTCTTCTTTTTTCTTCCTTCTTAAGATTTTTGTTTTTGCTTTCCGTAGACGAAGTTGTCTGCTCGGCTTGAAGTTTTTCCAAGTAGTAATCAATTGTTCCGGGATATTCTTTTATTCTGGAGTTTCTGATTTCAATTACTTTATTAACTACCGGACGGATAAAATCAATATCGTGAGAAACTATTATCAGTGTACCGTTAAATTTAAGCAGTGCATTCTGTAATATTTTTTTAGATTCAAAATCAAGATGGTTAGTCGGCTCATCAAGAATAATCAAATTTGCTTTTTGAATTAATATTTTAGCAAGAGCCAAACGACTTTTCTCTCCGCCGGAAAGAACTTTTACTTTTTTAAAAACATCATCATCGGAAAAAAGAAACGTGCCTAATATTGTACGAATTCTACCAATCGTTAAATCGTCGGTAACTTCACCTAATGTATCAATAAGATCATATTCCGGGTTGAGGTCTTCCGTTACTTCTTGTGCATAATATGATATATAAGTATTGTGCCCAACTTGCATTTCGCCTTGAGTAGGAGATAATTTATTGGAAATTATTTTTGCAAGAGTTGTTTTACCCGCACCGTTCGGACCAACAAAAGCAATTTTATCACCACGATGGATCTGTAAATTTACATTTTCAAAAACAGGTTCCTTTGTGTAAAATTTCGAAATTCCTTTTAGTTCAACCGGAACAGCACCGCTTCTTTCTGCTTCAGGGAAATGAATTTCAATTTTATTTTCACTTTCAGGTGCTTCAAGTGTCTCCATCTTTTCGAGCATCTTAATTCTACTTTGAACTTGTCTTGCTTTAGTATTCTTATATCGGAATCGCTCAATGAACCTTGTCATTTGCTTTACTTCACGTTCTCTATTCTTAATTTGATTTATAAGCTGCTCGTCCCGCTCTTTTTTGAATACTAGATACTTTGCATAATTTCCGTTGAATACATTTACTTTCTGATTGAATATTTCAATAGTTCTACTTGTAACGCTGTTTACAAAATGCTGGTCGTGGGAAATTAATATTAGCGTACCTTTATAATTACGAAGAAAATCTATTACCCATTGAAGTGAATCAATATCGAGATGATTTGTAGGTTCGTCTAGCAAGAGAATATCATTTGCGGCTAATAAAATTTTTGCAAGTTCAATCCTCATTTGCCAGCCGCCGGAAAATTCATCGGTTAGTCTATTGAAATCGGATTCCTTGAACCCAAGTCCGCTTAAAACCTTACCAATTTTTGAGTCAATTTCGTAATAGCCGATTTCTTCTTTTAGATGATGGATATCACCAAGCCTATGGATTAAATCATGCTTTGTTTTATTATCATTTGAAGATTTCAGTAAATCATTAATTTCGCTTTCTTCGGAATCCAATTCTATTGCTTTGGTGAAGGTAGATTTAACTTCATCGAATAAGATTTTTCCTTTGAAATGTAAAAAGTCCTGGGGCAGGTACCCGATTTTCAATCCTTTTTGTTTTTGGATTGTACCGGATTCAAGTTGTTCGATTCCTTTTATTAATTTTAGCAGAGTTGATTTGCCTGTACCGTTGGAACCAACTAGTGCAAACTTATCCCCGGAGTTAATACGGAAATTAACATTGTTAAATAAGTACTTCCCGGAAAATTGAACGGAGATATCTATAAGATCAATCATAGCAGAATTATTCTCTTAAAATAGCAACCTTGGCTTTTGATATATTTGATCCGTCTTCATCATGTGCAACAATTAAATATATTCCGCTTGGAACTAAATTCCCATCCATATCTTTCGCATCCCAAAATCCAACTCGTCCTCCCGGCGTAACAATTTCTCTAACTAACTTTCCGCTGATGGTCAACACTTTTATTGTTGAGTTTGCTATTAGCCCGTCAATGGTAATGTTCTGATTGGAACTATTGTTAACTATTACCGGGTTGGGATAAACGAAAAGTTCATCAAAACTTTCTCGTGGTGTAACCGAAGTTGTTTTTAATGCGGATAATCCGAAGTCTGTACCAATATAGATTATTCCGTTTGTCTTATCAATTGCCAAGCTTTTTATTTCATTGGAAGGAATAGGACTGTTTTCGGTGTTATAACTATTAATTACGACTGTACCGTCTTCGGAAAGATGGAAAAGCCCTTGCATTGTTCCAACCCATTTCTGATTAAGCGGGTCAACTTTAATATCTGTTATTGTTTGTTGCCGTAAGCCTAAAACTGTAGAAATTCGAGATGTAGGGGTTGATGGTTCCGGAATAATATTAACACCCAAGTTTGTACCAACCCACAAAGCACCCCGCTGATCCAGAGCAAGTGAAGTTATTACATTACTGGCTAACCCATCGGAAGAACGAACCCATCCCATTTTATCATCGTTTGGATTATTAAAAGTACCGTTCTCATTAAAATAGTAAAGACCAGTACTTCCAACTGTAATTGCAAACCATTTAGTATCGTATTGGTCAATTTCTAAATGGTAAGCAAGATCGCTTTCGGTAACAGTAGGACTTTTAAATTCAAAACCATGAATATCGCCGGAAGTTGTTATAACGGAAAGAGGTTTTCTTTCAGCAGATTGATGGTTAACTACCCAAATATTTCCTTTGGAATCTGTTTTAACATCAGATATTACTAAGAAACTTGGGTCTGCCGGTACACCGGCAATATTAGTATTTTGTGCAGTATAGTTTGTAATAACATTATTTTTTAGAACAGTTAATCCACGTCCCCAATTGCAGAAATACTTAGTGTTATCACTTCCTGCAAAAACTTTATGATATGAATTTGTTATAATCTCCGGATTGTTTTCGTGGCTTAGTAGTTCCCATGATATGCCATCAAAATGCATAACCCCGATACCGAAAACATCTTGTCCGGTTCCTACCCAAAGTTCACCGTTATTATCAGCTGTTAAACTTAAAAATGCATTGTTTGCCGGACCATCGGGAATTAACAATTCATAGTTACCGGAACTAATTTTCAGTACACCTGAATTTGTCGCAGCAAATAATATTCCTGATGAAGTAGCATAGATATCGTTAATTATATAATTCTCACTATTTTCAAATACAACTTCTGAATTCCCTTGTGAAAATTTATATATTCTGTTTTTACCTGATTCAAAAGCAACAACAAATAGTTCTGTTGAAGAAGCAGCAATATTTCTTGTTTCAATTCCGTTTAATGCATAAGAGATCCAACTATTATTTTCAAATTTTAGGATGCCTGAACTTGTAGCAGCTAAAACATCACTGTTGAATCTTGCAAACTCGTAAGCATTGCTTGACGGGAAACCTGAATTAAAGAAATATGAATTCCAAGATTCCGGAGCAGATAAATTTGTTGAATTGGTTCGTTGAACTGCTACACCATTATTGGTAATCACAAAAAATCTATTAAACTTTCCGCTTGATAAAACAGGAATTGTTGCATCGAAATCGCCAAATTTTATAAATGTATCATAGAAAGAAAAATCTTTCGGATTAATTAACGAAAGACCAAATGCCGTTGAAACCAAAATTGTATCGCCAAAAACTTCTATTTTGTTAATATTTTTTTGAGAAAAATTAGAGTTAAGAATATCGTTTATTTTTCTTATTGCACCGCTCTGAAAATCATATATATTTATCATACCCGGTTGTGCCCCAAGTTGAGTACCAAACCAAATCTGATTTAAATTATCAATTGCTACTGTTGTCAGTAGAGGACTTGAAAGTCCCTCACTCGTTCCTAATTGAAGGAAAGTTGAGGAAGAGTTTTCATATAAGAATGCTCCTCCGGTTGTAGCACACCAGATTTGATTATCATCAATAGACGTTATCGCAATAATTTCCTTTTTGCTGGAATAACTAGCCCAAGTTCCGATTCCTTGACCGAATAAAGTATTTGTTAATAAAAAGAGAAGCACAAATGATACTGTTTTTGCAATCATACTTTACCTTCTGAAATGTATAAAGATCAATTTGTAATAAAGAAAGTTAATAATATTTTGATATAAGGAAAGGTCAAATATAAATAATATTTGTAAGGATTTAAGCGCTGTTTCTCTGTATCATTTTTTGCATTGCATCTAAACTGGATTGTGATATAAAATACTTGCCTAAATTTTCACTATCGTTTTTATTCCCTCCGTGGAAATCGGATCCGCCGCATTCCAGAAGGCAATATTGATGAACTATTCCGCGATAAAACCTGACCTGGTAATCGTTATGAGCTGGATGAATCACTTCTATTCCATCAATACCTGCTTTAATAAGTGCAGTAAGTATGCTCTCATTTATATAACCGGGATGAGCAACAAAAGAAAGACCACCGGCATCGGAAATAATTTTCAAAGCACTTTTCGGTGAAACATGAATTTTTCTTTCATAAGCAGGACCGTTATCACCAATATACTTTTCAAAAGCTTCGTAAAAATTTGAGACTATTCCCAAATCCATCATTGCATGTGCTATGTGCGGACGACCGATAGCCGAACTTTGTGCAAATTTCATAACATCATCTAACGATATATTATGCCCTAACAAGTTTAGTTTCTTTACAATTCTTTTTGCACGATATAATCTTTCTTCTCTAAAGAAAGAAAGGTACTTTAGTAAGTCCTCATTATTATGATCCAAAAATAAACCAAGAATATGAACATCTTTTTCATCAATATCTGTACTCAATTCAACCCCGGCAATTACCCGGATTCCTAAATTATTACCGATTTCAATCGCTTCGTCTAATGCATTTACACTATCGTGATCGGTTATAGCAATAGTTGAGATATTGCGTTCCTTTGCTAAGTTTATTAATTCTTCAGGAGAAAGAATTCCATCGGATTTGTTAGTATGTGTGTGTAAATCAATTCTCATTATTTTTGTTATGCAAAAGTTTCACTGAATTTTTCATAATCAAGAATACGTAATTTTGAACCGTCCATTTCAACTAATCCTTTCCTGGCGAAAGCATGAAGTGTTCGTGATATGGTTTCCCGGGAAGTCCCCGCCATATTAGCCAAATCTTGTTGAAGCGGAAGTTTTTCAATTTCAACTACACCTTGTTTAATTTTGCCTATATCATCGGCCAACTGTAAAATAACGGTAGCCACTTTTCCTTCCGCATCTTTTAAAGAAAGAGCTTTGATCTTCATGTCAGCATTTCTAAGCCTTCTTGTCAGTTCACTTAAAAGAGCAATTGTAATTTCAGGATGCTTATTTAGAAGATCGAGAAATTCTTTTCTCTGAATAATAAATAATTCACTATCTTCTAATGCAACAACAGTTGCGGATCGATTCAAACCATCAAGTATCGACATTTCACCAAAGAAATCCGAATCCGTTAAAATACTCAAAATAACTTCGCGCCCGTCATTACTTGAGCGTGAGACTTTAACTTTACCTTTAATAATTACAAATAGCGCCGTACCTATCTCTTCTTCCACTAAAATTACACTATCTTTGGTATAAGTTTTTTTGTTACCTGTCTGAACAATCTGATCGATTACCTCAATTGGAAGATCAGAAAAGATTGGAACCATTTGTAAACATTCGCCAAGGTCGTTCATTTTAAACCTCTCTGTGAAATAAGTATAGACTTGCTTTATTACTCAATTTACGAACTTTAAGAGACTTATGAAATAGGAACCATTCTTAATTCGTATATCTAATAATTAATTTCTTAACAAAAATTTAATACTATTGCCAAATTGAATATACATGTCTATTTAAGTATATTTAAGGTCAATTAAAAAGAAATTTATAGAAATAAAAAATCTCAAGAATGGAGGAAATATATGTCAGTAAAAGTAGGTATTAATGGATTCGGAAGAATTGGCAGATTAGTATTTCGCAAAGCTCTGGAACTCGGAAATATCGAATTTGTTGGAATTAATGATCTTACCGACGCCAAAACATTGGCACATTTAGCTAAATATGATTCTGTACATGGTAAATTTAAAGGCGAAATTTATGCTGAAGGTGATTCGATTGTTGTAAACGGAAAGAAAATAAAAATTACAGCAGAAAAAGATCCCGCGAACTTAAAATGGGGTGAATTAGGTGCGGAAATTGTTATCGAAGCAACCGGTGTTTTTAGATCACAAGAAGCTTGTGAAAAACACATTGCTGGTGGGGCTAAAAAAGTGATCCTAACCGTTCCGCCTAAAGGCGACGTGGATGCTATGGTTGTTCTTGGTGTGAACGATGAGGTTCTGAAAGGTGATGAAAAAGTGATTTCAAATGCATCTTGCACAACTAACTGTTTGGCTCCTATGGTTAAAGTTCTTAATGATAAGTTTGGGGTTGAAGTTGGTTTTATGACCACGGTTCACTCTTACACTAATGATCAAAGAATTTTGGATTTACCTCATAGTGATCTTAGAAGAGCAAGATCAGCCGCAGTTTCAATTATCCCTACAACAACCGGTGCTGCAAAGGCGGTTGGTAAAGTTGTTCCTGAATTGAAAGGGAAACTTGATGGATTTTCTTTGAGAGTTCCAACTCCTAACGGTTCAATTACTGATTTAGTAGCAACTCTTAAAAAAGAAGTTACTGTTGAAGAAATTAACGCTGCAATGAAAGAAGCTGCCGAAGGTTCATTGAAAGGAATTATGGAATATACCGATGAACCATTAGTATCAGCTGATATTATCGGTAATGACCATTCAACAATTTTTGACTCATTATCAACAATGGCTAACGGTAAATTAGTAAAAGTTGTCGGTTGGTATGATAATGAATGGGGTTATTCCTGCCGTGTTGTTGATTTAGTTAATAAAATAGCAAAATAAATTAATGTGGTAATTATGTTTATCTTAAGACGCAGTCGAAATTATTTCACTGCGTCTTTTTAATATTGAGACTCTTAGTTGGAGGAGTTATGAATAAATTATCAATTGATAACGTAGAATTAAAAGGTAAAAGAGTTTTGGTTAGGGTCGATTTTAATGTCCCATTAGACGAAAATTTAAAAATTACTGACGACCGAAGAATTACTTCTGCACTTCCTACAATTAATAAAATAATTAAAGAGGGAGGTAAAGCTATTCTTATGAGTCATCTCGGTAGACCGAAAGGGCAGCCCAAAACTGAATTTAGTTTAAAACCGGTCGCAGTTAGATTAGGCGAATTGGTTGAAACAAAAGTTAGATTCGCAGATGATTGTATAGGAGAAAATGTAAAAAATATTGTTAATAAGATGAATGACGGTGAAGTTTTACTGCTCGAAAATTTAAGATTTCATTCGGAAGAAGAAAAAAACAATCCAGATTTTGCAAAACAATTAGCTGAACTTGGAGATGTTTACATTAACGATGCATTTGGAAGTGCTCACAGAGCACACGCTTCAACTGAAGGTGTTACAAAGTTTATTAATACTTGTGCTGCCGGTTATTTAATGCAGAAAGAATTAGATTATCTTGGCAAAGCAGTTGCTGAACCTAAGCGTCCCTTTACGGCAATTCTTGGCGGTGCAAAGATTTCAGGCAAGATTGATGTAATTGAAAATCTACTCCCCAAAGTTGACAACCTTATCATCGGCGGTGGAATGGCATATACATTCTTCAAAGCAAAAGGTTTGGAAATAGGTACATCTTTATTAGAAGAAGATAAACTTGAACTAGCAAAAGAATTAATTTCAAAAGCAGAAAACTCAAGTGCAAAATTTCTTCTTCCGGTTGATGTTATAGTTTCGGAAGAATTTAAAAACGAATCACCTTCCGAAGCTGTTGATGTTGAAAAAATACCATCAAACAAGATGGGATTGGATGTAGGTCCAAAAAGTATCGAACTTTTCAATGATATTATTAAAAACAGCAAAACAGTGATTTGGAACGGTCCGCTCGGTGTTTTTGAATTTCCCAATTTTGCTAACGGTACTAATTCAATTGCCAATGCATTAGCAGAGGCGACATCAAACGGAGCTATAACAGTTATCGGTGGCGGTGATTCAGCATCGGCAATTAAAAAAGCCGGGTTAGAAGATAAAGTAACTCATGTTTCAACAGGTGGCGGTGCATCTCTTGAATTCTTGGAAGGTAAGATTCTCCCCGGTGTTGCCGCATTAACCGATGCTTAAATATTCTTAATAAGAACTTTTTATAGGAAGAAGCAGTCTAACATTTTAGATTGCTTCTTTTTATTTTTAGCTGATTCGTTTATTTTAATAACACTATTCACAAGAAGGTTTTTTAATGGCTTATAACGATAGAGATTATTACAGACCATCGGGGTTCGGAGGATTTTCGTTCTTCCCGCCCGTAATTAAGAATTTATTGATAATAAACATCGTTGTATTTTTTCTGCAGATGATTCTTAATAATATCAGCTTTGGCGGTTATCCAGGATGGTATATTATAAATAGATATTTAGCATTAAATCCATTAACCGGAATTGATGCAGCCGGTCAAGCTTACAATTTTCAAATCTGGCAGTTGTTCACTTATCAATTTTTGCACGGCGGATTTATGCATCTCTTTTTCAATATGTTCGCTTTGTGGATTTTCGGGATTGAACTTGAAAACTTATTCGGTTCGCAGAAATTTTTATTCTATTACCTGATGTGCGGTGTTGGCGCCGGGTTACTTCATATTTTTGCTTCACCGATTTTTGATGCTATTAGTGCTCCTACAATCGGTGCTTCCGGTGCGGTATACGGAGTCTTAATTGCTTTCGCAATGCTGTTCCCGGATAGGTATGTATTCCTTCTATTTCCGCCGATGCCGATTAAGGCAAAATATTTAATTGCATTTTATATTGTTATTGAGTTTATGTCGGTTGGAAGTGATAATTATGTTGCACATTTAGCTCACCTTGGTGGTGCTTTTTTTGGTTTTGTTTTTGTTTTACTTGATAAGAGACATAATTTCAATATAGAGAAAATTTTTAGATCTATTAAAGAGATGTTTACTTCACCCGGCAGTGATACAAAAGATAAGTTTAGAAAACCGCCTCGAGCTTACAAAGAAAAGACAATTGAAGATGCGGAATTTTATGAAATAAATACCGGGAATAAAAAGGAAGAAGTTTCTCAAGAAGTTCTTGATGAAATTTTGGATAAGATCAGTAAAAGCGGTTACCAGAATTTAACCGAAAAAGAAAAGAGAATTTTATTTGAAGCAAGCAAAAAAAGTTGATATTATTTTTTTAACATTGATTTTCTTTTCGCTCATTCTTTTGGGATGTAAGAAAGAACCCGTGATTGATAGGTCTACTCTTGTCAAAGTTTATGTTGAAACAACGCTTGCACAAAGTAAATATGCCGCTTACCCCGATTCACTACGATCTGCAAGAGAGGAAATCTACTTAAAGTATAATGTCACCGAAGATAATTATCATTCTACATTAAAAAGGATTGAACCAAAAGCAGAATATTGGGAAGGTTTTTTCAAAGAGGTAAAAAGCTATATGGATTCACTTAAGGCGAGAGGAAGTTTTGATTGATTCCTTTGCTAAAATGATTCTGATTTCCGCATAACTTATCTGGCTGCCTAAATTTTGTTTCAACTCTTTTAAGTTGGTGATCCCGCTTTGTATTGCATCTCTAATTTTCATACTTCTTTTGTAATCAATTAGTGAATCAATAATTAATTCGGGAAAAAGAATTATTAGTGATTCAACCTGCATCGATACAACCGCCTCGGGGAGTTTTGTTAATTTAGAAATATCTTTTAAAGAGTAACGCTTTTTTACAAGTTCAAAAATTTGCTTTATGTTATCCGGTACTTTCTTTGTGTCTAATATTTTATTTTCGTCAAATTCTATTTTGTTTTCTTTTATCGATGATAATATATCCTCACCAAATTTGTGGTACATTCTTTGTGTAAATCCTTTTACCGATAGCAATTCCGAAACTGTTGCCGGTCTTTTTTCGGCAATTGATTTAAGGACGTCATCGGGACAAATTAATTTAGGAGTTTGTCCGAATTTCATAGAAACTTCCTGCCGAATTTGTCTAAGTGTATTAAACAACTTCAAGTAAGGTTCATATTCTGATGATTCTTCGGGTTTGCTCTCAAGGTCTAATTTGAATTCTAATTCGAATAACTCGTACTTATTTTCATCGTTTTTTATAATGCTACCGCTTTGCTGAAGTTCTTTCAAACATTGTTTTATCTGCTTTGATGAAAAATGCGAACAGCTTGCAAAGGGAGTATAAAAAATACTCTCTGCTTCTTCGGAGTCTCCCGATAAAATTTCTACAATATTATTTAGTGAAAGAGAAAATTCTGCTTCACTAAGTAATTCTAAAATCTTACTCTCTATAAATTCATTAATTGAATGATCTTCTTCACTACCGGTACATATATCACATTTACCGCACGAATAGCTGCTTGCATCTTCACCAAAATATTTTAAAATAAATCTGAATCTGCATTCTTTTGCAAAGGCAAAGTTTATCATCTCTTCAAGTCTATTTTCTGCATGGGATTTTTGTCTGAGCAGATCGATCATCTTAATTTGCAGCTTTTCCTTTTTTACACGCGGTGTTATGATGTGAACCCCGGTTGATGAAGTTGGTCTGTCAAATTCAATCAAACCTCTGCTGTTTAAATAATCTAATTCGTTTATAACGGAGTTATTATCGACGCTTAACGTCTCTGCAATTTTGCTGATATCGATTTTTGATTTTTGTTCAAATGAAGAACTCCCGAATTCACGAAGTAAGATTAAAAGCAAGTCGGTTATAATTTCGTTGCTCAGATTGGAGGAATATTTTTTTAATTGGCTTGGCGATACAAGGAATTGGAAAAAATAACCGCTGTTATATCCGCTTTCATGTTTAATGTAACCTGATTCTTCCAAAATCTTCAGAGAAGAATTCAATATTGATGAATTTACATCTCTTGTTTTTAAGTGAGTTAGAAGTTCATCCTCTAATCCAACCGGTTTCTCGGAAACACTTCCGAAAGCAATTTTGCCGTAATCGCAAACAGATTGATATACAATTTCAATTTGTTCACGGCTCGGGTAGGATGAATTAATTAAAAATTTGTGAATGTTCTTATCTTTTTCATCATACAGTATATATACTTTGGATAACTTGCCGTCTCTTCCTGCTCTTCCTATTTCTTGATAATAATTTTCAATACTTGAAGGTAAATTATAATGTACAATAAGACGAATATCTTTCTTATCAATTCCCATCCCGAATGCATTTGTTGCGGCAATTACCGGAATTCTATCCTTTGAAAAATCATCTTGAATAATTCTTCTCATTTCATTTGAAAGTCCGGCATGATAATATTGAGAATTTATGCCATGCCGTCTTAAATATTCCGAAGCATTTTCGGCATTACGCCTTGTTGAAGTATAAATAATGGCAGGTAATTGATTCGACTTGACGATTTTTAAAAGTGATTCATTTTTTTGTTTGCCTTTAATTACATTTAGTTCAAGATTGTCTCGTTCGAATCCTTTCACGAATAAAATCGGATCGGTTAAATTCAATTGTTCTATAATATCGTTTCGGACTTCGGGAGTTGCGGTAGCGGTAAATGCTGCAATATTTTCGAATTCCATAAAATTCTTGAAGTCTTTTATCCGCCTATAACTTGGTCTAAAATTATGTCCCCATTCACTAATGCAATGTGCTTCGTCAATAAACAGAAATTTGGGATTTAGTTTTTTTAATCTCTCGGTAAAAAGACGGTTCTCAAGTTTTTCGGGAGAGAGATAAAGCAATTTAATTTTCTTATTTGCCAAATCATTTAAAACTTTTTCAACCTCTGAGTAGTCTAAAGAACTGTTGATAAATGCTGCAGTTCTTTCGATTGAGTTTAATGAATCGACTTGATCTTTCATCAAAGCGATTAAAGGGGAGATTACAATAGAAAAATTATCCGATGAAATTGCGGGCACTTGATAACATATTGACTTTCCGGCACCGGTTGGTAAAATTCCTAAAACATTTTTACCTGAGATAATTGCATCTATAATTTCTTCTTGACCGGGACGAAATTCTTTGTGTCCAAAATATTTTTCAAGTGTTTGATGAATTGTCATTATCAACAAATTTGGTTGTTGCTTAAAGAAAGTATATAATTAATGAACTTAAAATAACAATTACGGCGCTAATGATTACTGTAGAAGTTTCAAATCTTACAAAAATATACGAATCGTCCTATAAAAAGAGAAGGATTACGGCATTAACAAATTTTAATCTGAGCGTTGAAGAAGGAACCGTCTTCGGGTTACTCGGACCAAATGGAGCCGGAAAAACTACTTTGGTGAAAGTATTACTCGGAATTGTTCATCCTACCTTAGGTTCTGCAAAAATATTAGGACAAAATATTAACAATTACGAAATTAGAAAGCGTGTTGGTTATTTACCTGAAAACCATAAATTTCCTCCATACTTAAACGGAGAAGATGTTCTAAGATATGTAGGGAAATTAAGCGGCTGCACTAACGATGAAATCAATTCAAGAATTGACGGATTGCTCAAACTTGTTAAAATGGAAAAATGGAAAAAAACCAAAGTTAAAAAATATTCAAAAGGTATGATGCAGAGGTTAGGGCTTGCACAAGCACTTATCAACAATCCGGATCTAATTTTTTTAGACGAACCAACCGACGGTGTTGATCCGATCGGGAGAAAAGAGATAAGAGATATTTTACTTAATCTGAAAAAAGAAGGGAAAACAATTTTTATAAACAGCCATCTTCTTTCCGAGGTAGAATTAATTAGTGACCGTGTCGCAATATTGAATAACGGTTTGTTAATTAAAGAAGGCACCGTAGAAGACTTAACAACCAATAAAGAAACATATTCTATCAAACTTACCGATGATATAGATAAATTATGGTTTGAAGATAATTTTAAGGATTTTCATTTAGGCAACATAACGGCAAATAGTTTTGAAGTAAAAGTGTCAGATGAAAAAGAGTTGAATTTATTAATTGACGAATTAAGAAAAGCCGGTAAAAATATTAAAGAAATTGTTCCTGTTAAAACTAGTTTGGAAGATATGTTTATTTCACTTATCAACGAATCCGACAAGAAGAAAACAAATGAATAATATAATCGAAATTACAAAACAGACAATTAGAGAAGCATTCGCAAGAAAAATATTTATCATGTTTGCCGGTGTTTCCTCGTTAGTATTGATACTATTTGCAATAACATTTGCCGCTGTTGGCATTGATGATTTGAGCGGTTCAATACAAGTACAATCCAACAGAGATACAGGAATTATGTATGAAGTTGTCGGAGCAATAAAACTTTTTATTGTTGTGCCTTTGTTTGGCGGCGGGTTATTTCTTTCAATTTTTTCTGCCTCATCCTTTATTCCCAACATGCTCGAGAAAGGAAATATAGACGTTCTTCTTTCAAAACCTATTTCCCGTTCTCAGATTATCTTTGGAAAATTTATCGGTGGTACCGGTGTTGTTTTTGTGAATATTGCATATTTAGTTTTAGGTATTTGGTTATTAATCGGGTTGAAATTTAGTGTATGGGATGCATCGTTTCTTTTATCAATTTTTACTATAACATTTGCATTCGCCGTATTGTATTCACTAATAATATTAATCGGAATTATTTCTCAAAGTTCTATTCTTGCAATGATGCTTTCGTATTTAATCTTTTTTATACTTTCTCCAATTTTAGACATACGCGATAAAATAATGATGCTTTCCGATAGTAAAGTACTCGAAATTGTTTTAGAAGGATTTTATTACATCGTTCCCAAAACTTCCGAGCTCGGCACCATCACAAGTAATATTGCCGTTGGAGGAGGTATCTATGACTACCAACCAATCTTTACCTCAGCCGTTTTTTTGATTCTCAGTCTTGCACTAAGTATTATTATTTTTAGTAAAAAAGACTATTAAATAATCAGTTAAACATATTAAATTAGCTCTTCGGGTGGCATAGATTTTGCCTTTTTATTTGATTATTTATTAGAACACTTTGTCTTATATAGAAGAGAAGGAAAAGCGAAATGGCTGACGACAAACTTAAACTTGAAGACCTTTTAGGAGATGTTCACAAAGTAGAAGAAGAAGATCGAATTGAATATGTAGCGATTATCGGTGCCGGTGTTATGGGGCAGGGGCTTGCACAAACTATTTCTTCTGCCGGACTTGATGTATTAATTATTGAAAAAGATCAAAAGCATATTGAATCTGCTCAAGAAGCAATTAAAACATCTATGAAACGTGAAATTGCCAGATGGGCAATGACTGAAAGTGAAATGAAATCCATACTCGGCAGAATAACCTGGAATACCGATATTAATGAGATTGCCGATTGTGATTTAATTATTGAAGCTGTCGATGAAAACTTTCAACTAAAGAGATTACTCTTTAATAAAATGGATGAAATTGCTCAACCCGATACAATTTTCGTTTCGAATACTTCTACATTAAGTCTTACTAAAATTGCAGAAGTAACAAATAGAAAAGATAAGATTATTGGAATGCATTTTCTGAATCCTGTACCGAAAGTTCCCGTTGTTGAAATTGTGAAAGCATTAGAAACTTCTGACAAAACAGTTACAAAAATGAAAAACTTTGCCGAAAAAATCGGTAAGACAGCCGTAGAAGTTTATGAATACCCGGGATTTGTTACTACCCGTGCAATTGTCCCTTTACTTAACGAAGCAATGCATATATTATTAGAAGGTGTTGCAACTGCAAGCGATATCGATACTGCTATGAAACTTGGTTATGATTTTAAAATTGGACCTTTAGAAATGGCAGACAATATGGGTTTAGATGAAGTTCTAATGTGGATGGAGCAACTATGGGGTACGCTGGGTGAACCAAGATATAGACCGTGTCCAATATTAAGAAGACTCGTACGCGAAAGAAAACTTGGTCGTAAAACCGGTGAAGGTTTCTTTAAGTATAATGAAGACGGTCAAAAAATTAATTAATGGAAAGACGGTGATAAAATGAAAATTTTAGTTCTTAATTGCGGAAGTTCTTCAATCAAATATCAATTTATTGATACGCATGAAAAAGTTACTTTAGCAAAAGGTCAAGTAGAAAGAATCGGAATGAGCAGTGCGGTACTTACACATCAACCGCACGGTAAAGAAAAAATTAGAATTGTTGGTGAAATTCTTGATCATACAATTGCAATTGAATATGTAATTGCAGTATTACTTAGCCCAAACCATGGTGTGATTAAAGATAAAAATGAAATTGAAGCGGTGGGACATAGAGTTGTACATGGCGGTGAAACATTCTCCGGTTCGGTATTAATAACAAACCAAGTAATGAGTGCTTTAAAAGAAAATATTGAATTAGCTCCGCTACATAATCCTCCGAATATAAAAGGTATTGAAGCCGCGAAGAAACATTTGCCTAATACACCTCAATGCGGTGTGTTCGATACTTCATTCCATTCAAAGATGCCCCCGAAAGCATATTTGTACGGTATACCTTACGAGCTGTATAAAAAATATAAAATTCGCCGATACGGTTTTCACGGAACTTCGCATCGTTATGTTGCATTAAGAGCCGCAGAAATGTTGAACAAACCTTATGAAAAATTGAAAATTATTACGGCTCATCTCGGTAATGGATGCAGCATGGCTGCTATTGATCAAGGAATATCTGTTGACACAACAATGGGATTTACACCTTTGGAAGGTTTAATAATGGGAACTAGATCCGGTGATATGGACCCGTCGGTTATTTTATATGTAATGGGTAAAGAAGGATTAACTTTATCAGAAGCAAACACACTTATGAATAAACACAGCGGTTTAATCGGGTTGAGCGGTGAAAGCAGCGATATGCGTGAAATTGAAGAAGCAGTTGAACAAAATGTAAAGCGTGCTAAAAATGCTTTTGAAGTATTTTGTTATAGAATTAAAAAATATGTTGGTGCTTATACCGCTGCAATGGGCGGACTCGATGCTCTTGTATTCACTGGCGGTATAGGTGAAAATTCTTGTAAAGTAAGAAAATTAGTCTGCGATAACATGAACTACCTCGGAATCGAACTTGATGATTCACTAAATGAAAATGTAAAAGGTGAAACATTAATTTCAACGAATAAATCTAAAGTAGCAGTGTTACGTATTCCTACTAACGAAGAACTTGTTATTGCTCTTGATACCGAACAAATTGTTTTGGAACAGAGAAAATCTACCGGGGAAGTTAAATTTAATTAACAATTATTTTATTAGTTTTGTATTCATAAGAGGGGTTGTCTTGGATTTTAAGGCAACCCCTAATTTTATTCTGATGGAGTTCTCATGGAAATAAGTTTTGATGTTTTCCTATTGGCATTTATTCCGCTTTTTGTTGCAGTTGATATAATAGGTACGGCACCTGTGTATGTCGGTTATACTCATGATTTATCGAGTCATCAACGTAAACAGCTTTTAATTCAAGCACTCTTAACTGCTTTTATTGTTGCCGTTGTCTTTTTAATTAGCGGAAAAGCGATATTAAGATTTTTGGGAATCACCATAAATGATTTTCGAATTGCAGGCGGATTAATTCTACTTGTATTAAGTGTTCATGATATTTTATCTTCATCCGAAGAAAGACGTTCTCCTGGTGAACATATAGGTATTGTTCCGTTGGGCATTCCATTAATTATGGGACCGGCAGCATTGGCAACTATATTAATCCTTGCAGATAATTATGGATATGTTATAACAGTGTTGTCACTTACGGCAAACTTTATTATTATATTAACAGTATTAATAAATGCTAAATGGATCACACAAGCAATCGGCAAAGGGGGGTCGAAAGCGTTTGCCAAGATTGCTTCTTTGCTGTTAGCTGCATACGCTATTATGATGATCCGCGAAGGAATAACTCAAGTTATAGCAGGAATGTAAAATGGATTTTAAAATTAAAAACAAAACCGCATTAATAACTGCTGCAAGTCAAGGTATTGGCAAAGCTGCAGCAATTGAATTAATGCATGAAGGTTGTCGTGTTGCAATTTGTTCAAGTAATAGAGAAAATCTCATTAAGGCTGCCGATGAAATTAAAAATATTACCGGTTCCGAACCATTCTGGATGGTTTGTGATATAAACAATTCCGCTGATATAAATAATACAGTTGAAAAGGTAATTGAACAATTCGGGTCAATCGATATTTTGGTTAATAATTGCGGCGGTCCGGCTCCCGGTTTCTTTGATGAAATCAATGACGAAAAATGGGAAGATGCTTATAATCAAGTTTTAATGAGTACAGTTAGATTTACTAGATTAGCTTTACCATATATGAAAAAAAATAATTGGGGCAGAATTATTAATGTAACATCTCTTTCGGTTAAACAGCCGGTTGATAATTTGATACTTTCAAATTCATTTAGAAGTGCCGTAACTGCATTCGCAAAAACTATTAGTCAACAATATGGAAAATTTGGTATTACGGTTAATAATGTAGCGCCGGGATTTATACGTACATCACGCTTGGATGAATTAGCAAACAAAAGAGCAGAGAAAACGGGTAAAACTCCGGATGAAATATTAAGCGATATGGCTTCGAGCAACCCATTACAAAAAATCGGTTCACCGGAAGATATCGGAGCGGCAATAGCATTTCTCGCTTCGGAACGTGCAAATTATTTAACCGGTGTAACTCTTCAAGTCGACGGCGGACAGATTAAGTCTACTTATTGATATAAGATAATTTTGATTTTAAGGGATTTCAAAGAAAATTTCAGTATGGGACAATAATAAATTTCGTCAATCGTAAATAGTAAATAATAAATAGTAAATTATTCTCGCTTTTCCTCATAAATAGAGGACGGAATGAAAAAGGAAATAGAATTAACTATCCATCCGGATTTAGTTGAAGATTACAACTATCGTAAAGAACTTGTCGCAAAAAAGTTAAATCTCAATCCAAATGAAATAACAGCAGTTCAAGTAATACGCAGATCAATTGATGCAAGAGGGAAAATTCCTCATTTTAAACTTCGTTCAATTGTTTATATAAACGAACAGCCGCAGGAAATATTTCAAGAAATAAAATTCTCGCCGGTTAATTCGAGCAAGCGGGTAATAATAATTGGAAGCGGACCGGCTGGTATGTTCGCAGCAATGAGAGTAATTGAATTGGGAATTAAACCGATAATTTTTGAACGCGGCAAAGATGTTCAATCAAGAAGAAAAGATTTAAGAGCCATTCAACAATTTAGTGAAGTTAATCCCGATTCAAATTATTGTTTCGGTGAAGGTGGGGCAGGAACTTATAGTGACGGAAAACTTTATACTCGTTCAACCAAAAGAGGCGATGTAAATCGAATACTAAATATATTTGTACAGCACGGCGCTCAACACGAGATTTTAATTGATGCGCATCCTCATATCGGTTCAAATCGTTTACCGAAAGTAGTTCAATCAATTCGTGAAACAATAATTAATAACGGCGGAGAGATTAACTTCAATTCACGTGTTACGGATTTTATTATAGAAAAGAATATAGTTAAAGGAGTTGTTGTTAATAATGATATTGAGTTTCTTGGAGATGCTGTGATAATTGCGACCGGTCATTCCGCAAGAGATATTTATTATATGTTTCATCAAAAGAATTTAACTCTAGAAGCAAAACCATTTGCAATGGGAGTAAGAATTGAACATCCGCAGCAGATTATTGATGCAATTCAATATAAGATGAAAACAAGACATAAGAATTTGCCAGCTTCGAGTTATAATCTAACATGTCAAGTAAGTGAAAGAGGAGTATATTCTTTTTGTATGTGTCCCGGCGGTATTATCATCCCGGCATCCACCGATAAAGATGAGCTGGTATTAAACGGAATGTCGGTATCAAGAAGAGATTCACCGTTTGCTAATTCAGGTTTGGTAGTTTCAATAACCGAAAATGATTGGAAAGATTTTAGAGATCACGGAATCTTTGCCGGATTAGAGTATCAAAAGTATATCGAAAGCTTAGCATTCGAAGCAGGTGGGAAAACTCAAAGAGCACCGGCACAAAGAATAACGGATTTTGTCGAGAGTAAAGTTTCAGCAAACTTACCTAAGACTTCCTATATACCTGGAATTATAAGTTCGCCACTTCATGAAATTATCCCGAAAAATATTTCTATGAGATTACAAAAGAGTCTTCTTCAATTCGATAAAAAAATGAAAGGATATTATACTCAAGAAGCTCAGATATTAGCTGCCGAGACAAGAACAAGTTCACCAATAAGAATACCAAGAGATAAAGATTCATTAATGCATCCGCAAGTTAATGGTTTGTTCCCGAGCGGTGAAGGTGCCGGATATGCAGGCGGTATTGTTTCGGCTGCAATTGACGGAGAACGTTGTGCCGAGGCGGTTAGCAAGTTTATTCGTTATAACTAGTTCGGAACATTATACCGGGGGTTACCACAAATTCTAAGAATAGTTAAATCGACAATTTATCATTAGCGTATCCAAGGCAAAAAGCGTAAGCCGCTAATTCGCGAATAAATTAGCGTATTCGCGGCTAAAAAAAGGACTCGTTTTATGTGCTGTGTTTTTATTCGCTCAATCCAAAGGCAAAAAGCGTAAGCCGGTAATGCACCAATAAATACAATATTGTTATACTACATATAGTCAATTTTTCCATTTGCTAATTGCTAGATATGTAATAAACTAAACAACTTAGATCAATACTCATTTAAATTTCGGGGTGACTCCTCAACATTATACCACTTTATCATATCGAACTTTTTGAGTACATTTATAATTATTAATCAAGAAAAAACAATATGCGAAAAAATATCATATTCATTTTGATAATTAGTGCAACTCTTTATGCACAAGCCCCGGCAAAGAAGTGGGTGATTATTCAAGACTTGGAAAGTAGAATTGTCTATTTAGACACGACTGCAATTAAAGAATATGAGAATCAACTTTCGGTTTGGGGATTAACGGTATTTCGCAATCCGCAGCGTGTTACACCTTTTGTTGAAGAAGTCTATCAAATAAAAAGCAATCTGCTATTTAACAGCATTACTAATACATACTCGGTTATCGGCACGCTTTATTACGATAGAAGCGGTAAAATTATCGGTGAATCGACCGCACCGCGTATTACCGGTGGTGAAGGAAGTTTTGAACTCCCTGTTCAACCCGGTTCCTCAATCGAAATTCTCTATCAGAAAGCATTCACTTATAAAACTACCGGAACATTGGAATCAGAAGTAAGTGAGTTTTTAGCCAATACTGATTTTTCAAAAGAACGACCAAAAGAGAATTTAGTTGAGAAAGAATCAAAAGATGATACAATTACCAAACCGGCAGCCCCCGTTGTACTTTCTCCCGAACAAAACATTGCACTAATTGATGAATCGAATATTGACACAATAAAGAAACGAGATTCGATAGCTGCAATTCAACGAACAAATTTGGCGGACAATAGGCTGCAAGCAGAATTAAAACCAATCCCGCCGTCAAATAGAAAGGATCTAAGTAACGTAAACGTTTCAAACGAACAACCAAGGAAGAAAACCTCGACTTATGATAATTCAAATGACTCTAATGTTAGAGGTAATATTTGGACTGACGGAACAAAGTATGTGATTCAGCATTCATCATGGCGAAGTGAAAACGAAGCAATTTCTTTAGTAGATAAAATGAAAACCGAAGGACATAATTCATTTGTCATGAGAGTTGAATTACCGCGAAGGGGAACATGGTATAGAGTTAGAATAGGTTATTTTGATACTCTTCAAGAAGCAGAAAATTATAAACGAAATAATAATCTATAATGATTTTGTTTTTAAAAAGTGTTTATTATGGCTGATAAAATTTATAAAACAGATGAAGAGTGGCGAAAAGAATTAAGCGCCGAACAATTTAGAATTCTTCGTGAAAAGGGAACCGAAAGAGCATTCACAGGTGAATATTATAAATACTCGGAAACAGGAAATTATTTATGTGCAGGATGCGGTCAAGAATTATTCGGCTCTGAAACTAAATATGATTCCGGCAGCGGTTGGCCAAGTTACTGGCAGCCTATAAAAAAAGAAGCAATAGATTTTCATAGAGACAAAAGTTTTGGAATGATTAGAACTGAAGTTACTTGTTCAAAATGCGGCGGTCATCTCGGTCACGTTTTCGAAGATGGACCAAAACCAACCGGTCTTAGGTATTGTATTAATTCAGCCTCTCTTAAATTCAAAAAGACAGATTAAAAGATGAGTAATAGTTACAAGTGGTTGGGCTGGGCAAGGAGAATTCAAGCTATCAGTCAAACCGGTTTAGAATTTGCACATAACGAATACGATATTGAACGTAATAAAAAATTACAAAAAATTGCAGCTGAAATTATTGCAGAACATTCACAACAAAATACCTCGGAGTTAATAGAAATATTTTCTGATCAAAAAGGTTATGCTACGCCAAAGGTTGATGTTAGAACAGCAATTTTAAAAGACGAAAAAATTTTACTTGTTAAAGAAATCAGTGACGGCAAATGGGCAATGCCCGGGGGATGGGCAGACGTTGGTGATATCCCGTCAGAAGCTGCAATTAGAGAAGCAAAAGAAGAAAGCGGTTTTGACGTAGAGATTATTAAAGTTGTCGGGGTTTATGATGCTAATCGTAATTCCGGAACACTTGAATTATTTCATGCTGTTAAAATCGTATATCTTTGTAAAATAATTAATGGGGAAGCGACTCCAAGTTTTGAAACCCCGGAAGTTTCATTTTTTGATTTAAACAATTTGCCCCCCTTATCAGAAAACAGAACAAATCTTCGTCATATCGAACATATAAAAACCCATCTAAAAGACGCATCACACTTTACTTTTTTCGATTAGTATTGAAATTAGGTTATAAAAAGACAGAATGGTTTTGTTTCTCCAAAATAATTATTTATATTTGGTCTAAATAAGAATAGCCTTATTGTTTGCTTGCTGATGATAGCATAATCTTGCTTATAGTTTTATAATAAATGATAATTAGAAAATGAAAAAGTTCATAGTAATAGCACATACTGCATTCTCATCAATGTTCTTTGCCGGTCATCCGCTTAATACAGATGACGCTTACTCAATAGGAAAGAATAATTTTGAAATTGAATTTGTTGCTGAGGTAATTAATCACAGAAGTGAATGGGAATTTGCTGTTCCGATTGCTCTTTCTTACGGCTTATTTGAAAATCTTGATTTGAGCCTTATAACATCGCATCATAGAGTTTGGGATAATAACTCCTCGCAAAATTGTTTGAATGATCTCTTTTTTGAAGTCAAATATATTTTTTGGAATGATTTAATTAGCATAGGGGTTAAACCGTTTCTATCGATTCCTGTTGGTCAAGAAGAAAAGGGATTCGGTAAAGGAAAAGTTTGCTACGGCTCATATATTTTGTTGACTAAAGAGTGGGAAACTTTTCACATTCATACCCAGTTTGGTTATTCAAGAAATAATAATAATATCGGGGAACTACCTGATTTGTGGGAATATTCAATTGCATTGGAGAAATTACTTTCCGAAAAAATTTACGCGGTATTCGAGTTCGGAATATCAAGAAATAGTTTCCCCGGTGTTTCCGAACATCCGACTTTCTTGCTTGGCGGATTTATGTATGAACTAAATGAAAATTTAATTCTCAGTTTAGGTTTAATGAAAGGATTAAATCAAAACGAAGCAAATTACAGTTTAATGAGCGGACTTACTTTTGGTTTTTAGTTCCATTGATTTTTTTATTCGTTCCGAACTCATTCGCGTTACTCTAAAAATACTGTAAAGTAAGATTGCAACTCCAATCCATTGAATCGGTGAGAGAATATTACCTCGAAGTAAATATTCTAAAATTACAGCCGTTAACGGAAACGCTAATTCACAAATAGTTGCAACCGATGCCGTTACCGTTTTTAATCCGTAATAATAAAGAAAAATTGCCGCACCGCCGGTTGTGAAAGCAATTAATAAAAAAATAGAAAACTGATGGGATGTAACTTCGGCAATCTGCGGTAATTGACCTAACGGTAAAACGATCAATAGCATAATAATTGACGAGATTAAAAAACGCAGATAAGTACCGAGTTCAAACCCGACATTTCTTAAAGCTCTTTTACTAAAAACAGTTGAAGATGCAAAACTTAGTGCGGCAATAATTGCATACATGGCTGCCATTGCGGTAGTTCCTTCATTAACGGTAATTGGAGTTTTCAAACCGAAGGTCATCAAATAGGCACCAAAAATTGCAATGCCGGCCCAGACAAAAAATATTCGTGGTAATCTTTCCTTCAATAATATTGCTGCAAGAATCAGTGCAAAAACCGGTTGAAGTTTTTGTATAAGTATAACAATAGATAGATTCACATAATCGACATAAAACAATGCTTTGGTAATTGCCATCGTTCCAATAGCACCGCCGAATAACGCAACCCCGACGAACGATCCCCAATCATAAAATGTAAGTGATTTTAATTTGCCGTATTGCTTGAGAAAAATAGGTGAGAGTAATACGGCTACTATCGAACTCTCAATAAAAACAACTAATCCGACCGGGAGTGAATATAATTCGGGGCGTAATACAACTCCGTCAATTCCCCATAAACTTGCGGCAATAATTACAAAAATCGGGGCAAATCTGCTCATCAATTTCCTTTCGTAAACAAATATTTAATGCTCGTAAATATATGGAATAAATATAACTCTTAGAAAATAATGAAAAGCTATTTTGTATAGATTTCCGTATCAGGTCGAAACGCAAGAAGTGCAAATGAAAAGTAATCACCATGAAATAACCGTCTTAAAATTTTCCCTTGTAATTTACCACTAATAGCTCGCCCGGAGATATCCCACTCGGAATTTGTTTGATTGTCAAAAATTCTTTTGCGATCCTCGATTCGAAAATTTAAATGATAATCATCAATTATTCTGCTGAAAACTCCGGTAGAACCCATTTCTTTTGAAGAACTTATTTCTCTGTGATCTAAACTTGAAGCTGCACCGTTTACATGAAAAACTACAATATCTTCACCTTCAAACGAGTCGTTAATTACTCTCAGCGACCAAGTTATTTCATAAGGATAAGCTTTATAATTATTGTTTATTTTAACGGCGATAACTTTTTCATTCGGTCTTAACCGTTCATCAAATTCACCCAAAAAGGCAAACGGAGTTTTGCTTACATCATCATATCCGATGTAAGGATTTTTACCATAGGGTCTATTAAAACCGGTGTTTTTCGATAAGACTATGCCATCTGGATAAATTTTCCTAAACTGCTCAAATGAAATAATTTGTGATGGGATTTTAGAAAGAGATGTTCCGGTCATTTCACCAACAATTGCATCGCCTGTGAATTGTTCCCAAAACGATTCTGTTTTTTGATCATACATTATCATATCGGAATATCTGAGCAGCCCGCTTACTCCGAACCTATATATCTCTCCGCTAATTTTACGATCGAATATTATTGCACTGTAACAAAGCGGGCAAAAAGTAATCAATACATTTACGTCAGCAATTTCATCATTTACTATCTCGTGAAAAATTAAAATTTGCAGTGGGTATGCTTTTGCTTCACCGTTAATTTCAAGTGCAATAACCGGTTCTCGCTCAGCAATCCAATCACCGGCATTTTCGATTGATTCAAATTTCGGATTAATTATTGCAGGAATTCCGTCCTTAGGCGGTCCACCCGGAATTAATTCCGTTAATTCAACCGTGCGTTTATCAAAATTAGTTATCCAGTTTGGATATACCCTCAATATATGCTCAGGTGTTTCTTGAGTAAAAAGTTTTATTACTAAAATTGTTAGAAGAAAAACAAATGCTTTCATGTTGAGCTCCGTATAAAATTCTAAATTAATATAATCTTATGTATTTACTGGAACTGTCAAAAATTTTACAAAAAGTTCTATTACAAAAAATTTAGGGATTATAATTATATTGCAGTGCAATTCAATTTAAATTGGAGCAACGATGATACGAAAACTTATTTCACTAGCAATTTTTCTATCAATAATTATAACTATTTCTGCACAAGACAAAGCAAAATTTGTTGAACCTAAGAGCGGATATTGGAACCATATCAAAGAAGAAATTGATAAGTATGAAAAAGAAGATAAGTCACGAAAAACTTTTCAAGTTGATTTAGAAGGAATTGAAATTCCATCCTCGGTTGACCAGTTTAATAAGTATTGGCATCAACCGCCTATATCGCAAGGTAATACCGGTACATGCTGGTCGTTCTCAACTACCTCGTATTTTGAATCTGAAGTTTACCGTTTATTCAAAAAAGAAGTAAAGATTTCGGAATTGTACACCGTCTATTGGGAGTATGTTGAAAAGGCAAGAGAGTATGTAAGAACAAGAGGGAAATCACTTTTTGCCGAAGGTTCGGAAGCAAATGCTGTTACAAGAATATGGAAACAATACGGCACCGTTCCCGGTAATGTTTACACCGGGTTACAAGAGGGACAAAAATTCCATAATCATTCTCATTTATTTAGAGAGATGAATTCTTATCTGAAAAATGTAAAAGAAAATAATTTTTGGAACGAGGAAGTCGTATTAGAAACTATTAAATCGATTTTAGATTATCATTTAGGAGTGCCTCCTCAAAAGTTTACGGTTGAAGGTAAAGAGTATTCGCCAAAATCATATTTGAAAGATTATTTAAAACTAAACCTTGATGATTACTATGATATTCTTTCATATTTGCAGCAACCCTTTTGGCAGCAAGTTGAATATGAAGTCCCGGATAACTGGTGGCATAACAAAGATTACTGGAATATTCCTCTTGATGATTACATGAGTTTATTTAAGAATGCAATACGAAACGGATTTTCAATTTGTATAGGCGGCGATGTATCGGAACCGGGTAAAGTTGCCGAGAAAGACGTGTTCCTTATTCCCGATTTTGACATTCCCTCCGAATATATAAACGACTATTCACGTCAATTCCGTTTCAGCAATGAAACAACAACAGACGATCACGGTGTTCATGTTGTGGGATGGATGGAATTAAACGGAAGTGATTGGTATCTAATTAAAGATTCCGGTGCTTCGGCAAGAGACGGAAATAACAAGGGATATTATTTCTTCAGCGAAGATTATATTAAACTGAAGATTATGGATTTCATGGTTCACAAAGACGCGCTTGGTGAGCTTATAGACAAGTTAAAATAAAAAATAGGGTTATATTCAAAAACTTATTTATAAAAAACTTTTTTGTGGTTGTATTGTAAGGAATAGGGACTTTTAATTGGTGAAGTGGTTATGTAGCTTCTTCATCATTATTTTTATTTAACTTTTCTTTTAATACAGTAATGATTTCGTCAAGATGTATTTCGTTTTCAATATCAATTGCACAAGATGGACCATTGTAAAATTTCTGAACCGGGGCTGAAAGACTAACTACAGAATAATTATTTATCAATTTTCTTACGCGATCTTCTGGAAGCATAATTATAATTCGCACTTTTTTCTTACGGATTTTCAAGAAAGCTATATTTCTATCAGAGCGAATAGATATGTAATAGCGTTGAGGATTAAAAATCAACGAAGAATCAAAAAAGTGTATTTTCTGTTTCAGAGATTCATAAATCTTAATAACATTTTCAGATACATTGTCAAGATGGTCAATCTCAGTATAGTTTGAAGAAGTTTCCGTTTCAGTTCTTTTGATTGAATCAGCATCGGCAAACTGAATATCTCGAAAATCGGGATTTAATGAAAAAGAGTAATCTGAATTAGCATGGAATTTTTTAAGGATTATTAGTTTTACCATTTTACCCCAAGTGTCTGTATATGTGTCGATAATTTCCGGGAGTTCTTCTTTTTCTTCATCTATTACAAGCAGAATATTTTGAGAATTTTCAACAATGTCTTTAATTGACTTGTAAATTTCTTTTTCTCCAATATTCTTTTTGAATTCACGTTTGAGTGAGGCATCTGAATTAATTATTGAAAACAACTTTTCTATTAACTCAGATTGACTGTTTTGATTTTTAAAAAATGCGAAAAACTTTGTTACTTGAGGAAATATATGTTTGTAAAAATCGTGCGAGGAGAGTTCAACTTCAACAATATAAAATTCTGGATTATCTGGCTCAGTGAAATCGAATAAGAAACCATCGGGAATTGTTGCTCCTAATGATTTTGAATCAATCTTTCTTTTTGCATCAATAAACAGAGATTTTTCACCAAAAAATAATTTAGAGTTTTCGATTACATCTTTTTCGATCTCTTCTTCTTTAGCGTAAATGAATTCGTAATACTTCTTATTTTGATTGAATAGAACCATCTTTCACCCAAATATTTTTTATATAATACATACTAAATAGAACTATTGAATTATTTCCTCTACTTCTCATCAAGAAAAACTTTCTTATAAAAAAATCCGAAAAAGAAAAACGAAAGAGAGTTAAGCATTTTGCACAACCCATAACAACCTAAATTGTTAGAATCGTTTGCAACTTATAAAAATCCGTTCAAATGTGCACTAAAATAATTCCAATTAAAAGATGATTTATAAGTGAACAGCGCTAAATAAAATTCATATTTCGCCGATTAGATTCAAAAAATATTTGATGCTTGTCTCACTTATGAATAATTTTAGCAAGTTAATAATTAAAGAGAGTGAAAATGACTGCATTAGACCTGAGCGGAATTGGAAAATCAAAAAATTTATTAGAGACTACAGTTCAAGAAATCATTAATGAAAATATTGTTCAAAGAATTTGGAAAAAAGATCACACTGTTTGGAGCGAAGACCCAACAGAAATATCAAACCGGTTAGGCTGGCTGGATTGTGTTGAAAATTCAAAAAAGAGTCTGCCCGAAATTTACGATTTCGTAGAAAGTGTAAAAGCTTCCCAATTCAAAAATGTGTTGGTACTGGGAATGGGCGGCTCGAGTCTTGCCCCCGAAGTTTTTAGTTTGATTTTCGGGAAAGATGAAAGACTTTTTAATTTATATGTTTTGGACAGCACTCATCCCGAAGCAATAAAAAGTTACGCAGAAAAACTGGATTATAAAGAAACATTATACATTGTCTCAACAAAATCGGGCGGGACTGTTGAAACATTATCGTTTCTAAAATTCTTTTACAATTTTGTATTAAATCATGTCGGGAAAGAAAAAGTAGGTAGTCACTTTACCGCTATCACCGACCCAGGAAGCGGACTACAAAAGTTGGCTGAAGAACTTAATTTTAGAAAAATATTTTTAAATGATCCCAACATCGGCGGAAGATATTCCGCTTTATCATTATTCGGATTAGTACCGGCTGCACTTGTTGGAGTAGATATAGAGAAATTATTAAGCTGTGCAGAAGCAGCAGTTTACAAATCTAAGTATTCCGAAAAGAATAAAATTTCTGAGAACCAAGCAGTTATAATTGGTGCGCTAATCGGCGCACTTGCACTTGAAGGAAAGAATAAATTAACTCTTTTATATTCCGAACAAATTAAATCATTTGGTGCATGGCTTGAACAATTAATTGCTGAAAGTACGGGTAAAATCGGGAAAGGTATTTTACCGGTTGACCTTGAAGATATTATCTCGCCCGATGATTACAGTAATGACAGAGTTTTCATTTATACTCATCTTAAAGATGACAACCCTTATGACAAGACAATTTTTGAATTAAAGAAAAACGGATTCCCCGTAATTGAAATAATTTGGGATGATATTTATACACTCGGTTCCGAATTTTTTAACTGGGAATTTGCAACTGCAATCGCAGGTTGGAAAATGAAGCTTCAGCCGTTTGATCAGCCTAATGTTGAATCGGCAAAAGTGCAGGCTCGGAATTTAATTGCATCATACACAGAAAAGGGAAATCTGCAGCAGCCGGAAATTAGTTATAATGATGAAAGTATTTCTATATACTACGATAATAAAGTTGATAATGTTGAAGATGCATTTCAAAAATTATTTTCTGAATTAAAGGAAGGAAATTATATTTCTATTCAATCGTTTGTAAAGCCAAGTGAAGAAAACTTTTATGTCTTTCAAGAACTTCGCTCACATTTATTGAAGAAATATAAAATACCGACGACATTCGGATTCGGACCGAGGTTTTTGCACTCAACCGGACAATTACACAAAGGAGACGACGGCTCGGGAATCTTTATCCAGTTTATCAAAAGCGGTAATATAAATTTACCAATACCTGATGATGCAAGAAGTAATGATTCATCAATAACTTTCGACGTTCTGATAAAAGCACAAGCTCTCGGTGATAGAGAAGCCTTGCTGCAAAATAATAGAAAAGTTATTACATTTGAAATCAATGGCAGTGTTTATGAGACGATTAAAAAAATAATTGAAGTGATTTAATGAAAAGATTTACACAAATAATAATCGCAGTATTATTTATTTTATTTTCTGCTTGCAGTGTTCAAAAAGTATATCTCCCCGATAAAGTTTCCGGATTCTCTTTAAATAAAAAACTTACAGGAAGTGAAGCAGAAGATTTCGTTAATAGACTTCATTATGGTACAGTTGCTGCAGATGAAAATGAAATCGGGTTTTACTCATCCGAAAAAGGAAGTGCTGTTATTTATATAAGTTATTATAACAGTGATGATGAAGCAGACCAAATATTGTTGCAGATGGTAGAGAAAATTGAAAACGTTCCTTCTCCGTTTGAAGGAGGAGATAGTTTTGAATTATCCGATCATATTATTTATAGGTACAGCGGGTTGGGACAATCACATTTTGTATTCTCTTCCGGTAATGTTCTTCTTTGGATTTCCGCAGATGTTATGTGGGCTGAACTTTTCCTAAATGATTATATTAGAAAAATAACCTAACCTATATGTCCCTTTCAACATAGAAAAATTTAGTACAATTATTCCAATGTAATTCTTTATTTGTATATTTACCCCATTAAAAAAAGAAAACGTTATGAAGAAAAAATATCTTTACTGGGGTCTTGTTGTTGTATTTGTTGTCTTAATGGCTCTTCCGAAAATATCATGGGATAGCAACGAAGCTCAAGCGTCATCAAGTACACAAAACCAATCTATTAATGCCGAAGGATTAATAATTAAGAAAACCGAAGTATCGGATAAAATATTTTTGAATGCTTCATTACAAGGCGATGAAGAAATTGAACTTCGTACCGAAATCCCGGGTAAGGTTATCAACATAAATTTTGAAGAGGGGAGCCGTGTCAAAAAAGGTGATCTTCTTGTTAAAATTAATGATGCCGATCTTCAAGCTCAACTTATGCGTGTTGAATCACAATTAAAATTAGCGGAAGAAAAAGAATTCCGTTCAAAACAATTGGTTGAACAAAATCTTATCAGTCAAGAAGAATATGATGTTCTATTAAATGAACTTAATATACGTAAAGCCGAACAAGCTCAATTAAAGGCACAAATCGAAAAAACTGAAATCTATGCACCCTTTGATGGTGTTGTTGGTCTTCGTTATATAAGTGAAGGAAGTTATATAACATCGGCAATTAATATTGCAATACTCACCAAAACTAATCCCATAAAAATTGATTTTGCGGTTCCGATTAAACATGCCAATAAAATAAAAGAGGGAATGACAATAAAAATAAAAGTCCCTAATTCGGAAAAAGTATTTGATTCAAAAATTTATGCTATCGACCCTAAAGTTGATCCTTCAACAAGAACTTTAAAAGTTAGAGCAAAAGCAGATAATAGTTCCGGTATCTTAATACCCGGTTCTTATGCCGAAGTAGAAATTGTTGTTGATCAAAACACAAAAAGTATATTAGTTCCTACGGAAGCAATTGTTCCGGATATTGCAGGTGAATTAGTTTACCTTTACAAAAACGGGAAAGCTATTCCGTCAAAAGTAAGTATTGGTTTGAGAACGAAATCAGATGTTCAAATTTTGCAGGGTGTTAACGAAGGTGATACCGTAATAACTTCTGCAATAATTCAAATGCGTCCCGGTGCGGATGTAACAATCAGAAATTTTAGATAAGTCATTTTATGAGTCTTTCATCCTTAAGTATTCGCCGACCCGTATTAGCCTCTGTTATGGCAATTGCTATAGTTCTATTTGGTGTTATCGGTTACACTTATCTAGGAATCCGCGAATATCCGAGTGTTGATCCGCCGATTATTACGGTATCTACTAGTTATATCGGAGCTAATGCCGACGTAATTGAATCGCAGATAACCGAACCTTTAGAAGAATCGATAAACGGTATTGCAGGTATTAGAACTCTTACATCTGTCAGCCGTGATGGAAGAAGTACAATTCGTGTTGAATTTAATATTGATGTAGATCTTGAAGATGCAGCAAACGATGTACGCGATCGAGTTTCTCGTGCTCAAAGAGTTTTACCTCCTGATACGGATCCGCCAATAGTAACCAAAGCTGATGCAGATGCTATTCCTATTGTTTTCTTGAATATTAAAAGTGATCAACGTGATCTGCTTGAACTTTCCGATATAGCTCAACGTACTTTCAAGGAAAGAGTTCAAACAATTGAAGGAGTCAGTGAGGTTTGGATTTGGGGTGAGAAAAGATATTCGATGCGATTGTGGATGGACCCTGTAAAGCTTGCTGCTTTCCAGGTTACCGCTGTTGATGTGCGAAATGCCTTAAGCCGTGAAAATATTGAACTCCCCAGCGGAAGAATCGAAGGTATTAATACAGAATTAACTATTAGAACACTCGGTAGATTATCTACTGTAGAAGATTTTAATAATCTTATAATTAAAGAAAGTGATTCAAGACTTGTTCGATTTAGTGATGTGGGTACTGCTGAATTATATCCGGAGAATGACAGAACTTTATTGAAACGTGATGGAATTCCGATGGTTGGTGTTGTGCTTGTTCCTCAACCCGGCGCCAATCAAATTCAGATTGTTGATGAATTTTATGAAAGAGTTGAACAAATCAAAAAAGATCTGCCTGAAGATATAGAATTAGGCGTTGGTTTCGATGTTACCGATTATATTCGTGAATCGATTAATGAAGTACAGCAGACAGTGTTCATTGCATTCGGACTTGTAATATTAATTATCTTTTTGTTCCTGCGTGATTGGAGAACAACTTTAATTCCAATAATTACCATACCGATTTCTCTTATCGGTTCATTTTTCATAATGTACATGGCTGATTACTCAATTAACGTATTGACTTTACTCGGCTTAGTTCTTGCTATCGGAATTGTAGTTGATGATGCAATTGTTGTCTTGGAAAACATATATAAAAAGATTGAAGCCGGAATGGAACCGATTCAAGCCGGTATTCGTGGAATTAAAGAAATCTTTTTTGCAGTTGTTTCTACTACGGTTGCTCTCGCATCGGTATTCTTGCCGATTATGTTTCTTGAAGGATTAACGGGAAGATTATTTAGAGAATTCGGAGTTGTGATTGCCGGTTCGGTAATTATATCATCGTTTATTGCATTGACTTTTACTCCAATGCTGAGTTCAAAAATATTAAAGAGAAGAGAAAAGCATAATAAGTTTTATACAATGACCGAACCGTTTTTCAAAAACCTCGAAAACGGTTATCGTTCTCTACTTAATTCGTTTATGAGCAAAAGATGGCTGGCATTTTTGATTATTGTTTTTGCTGCAATAATGATCTTTGCTTTCGGACGAATGCTGCAGACTGAACTTGCACCAATGGAAGATAGAGGTGCTATGCGTATTTCAATGACTGCTCCTGAGGGTTCTTCTTTCCAGTTTATGGAAAATCATATAAACAAATTCGTTGATTCAATAATGACAAAGATTCCCGAACGCGATGCTTTGATTTCGATAACTTCTCCCGGTTTTGGTGCGGCATCTTCTGTTAACAGCGGTTTTATTCGATTGCGGTTAGTCAATGCCAAAGAAAGAGATAGAACTCAAGGCGAGGTTGCTACTGAAATTACGAAAATTGCAAACAAGCTGAGTGATGCAAGAACTTTTGTTATTCAAGATCAATCCATTGGTACTGCAAGAGGCGGTCTCCCCGTTCAGTATGTTTTGCAAGCTCCTAATCTTGAAAGACTAAAAGAAGTTATTCCTGAGTTCTTAGATAAAGCAAGGGGTAATCCGACTTTTTCTGCTGTTGATGTTAACTTAAAATTTAATAAACCGGAATTAGTTGTTGAGATCAACCGATCAAAAGCTCGCGAAATGGGTGTTACTGTTGCCGACATTGCTCAAACTTTACAGCTTGCATTCAGTGAACAGAGATACGGGTTTTTTATTAAAGACGGCAAACAGTATTATGTTATCGGTCAAGTTAATAGAGAAGATAAAAGCCAACCCGTCGATCTTCGAAAATTATATGTGAGGAATAATTCAAATCAATTGATTCAGCTTGATCAATTAGTTGAACTTACCGAAGCAAGTGCACCGCCGCAGTTATTCAGATTTAACCGATATGTTTCTGCAACTATTTCTGCAAGTTTAACCGAAGGAAGAACAATCGGTGACGGTATTAATGCAATGGATCAAATTGCAGAACAAGTTTTGGATGAAACATTCTCTACATCTTTAGAAGGTCCATCAAAAGATTTTATGGAAAGTGCATCGAGTTTGGTTTTCGTTTTTATTCTTGCTTTGATCTTTATTTACCTGGTGCTATCCGCTCAGTTTGAAAGTTTCCGCGATCCGTTTATTATTATGTTTACTGTTCCGCTTGCAATTGCCGGTGCGTTATTTTCTCTTTGGTATTTCAATCAAACGATAAATATTTTCAGCCAGATCGGGCAAATTATGTTGATCGGTTTGGTTACAAAAAACGGAATATTAATTGTTGAATTTGCTAATCAAAAGAAAGCACAAGGTTTAAGTATAGTTGAAGCTGTAAAAGAGGCGGCTGTTCTTAGATTCCGTCCAATCTTAATGACGAGTTTATCAACTATTTTAGGAACACTTCCGATTGCGCTTGCATTAGGTTCCGGTGCCGAGAGCAGAATGCCTATGGGTATTGCTGTTATCGGCGGATTAATATTTGCGACAGTTTTAACGTTGTTTGTAATTCCTGCAGTTTATTCAATCTTCTCAGATAAGAAGCCAAAGCAAATGGATATTCATTCATTTGAATAGAATACACTTCTTTTTAGATTATTTGTATATGTTTATTTTTTATCAAATCCTTTTTTTACAATAATGGAACTCCTAACGGAGTTATTTTATTGAACAAACTTTAGAAAACAAATATTTGTCTTCTGCTAAAGATTTATGTGGTAGGACTAAACAAGCATATGTACTTGTGTTATTGTCAACCTAACAGCGGTTGTCGAACCGGAATTACAATTAGAAATAATTGCTTATGCAACAGACTCAATTATCGTAAGTGTTTCATCAGATAGTAACAACAAAACTTATTTTCTTCTTACCCTGTATTTCTAATTCCCGCGGCAATACCATTTACACTTGCACGCAAAACATTAAGAACTTTTTTCTTTTCTCCTTGGTTGGTTTTATTCGAGCGATATTTCCTAATTAAATTTATTTGAATAAAACTAATCGGGTCTAAATACGGGTTACGAAGAGAAAGAGTTCTCTTTAATGATGCATCATTATCAAGTAATTCCTTTTCGCCGGTTATTAATAATATATATTTTTTTGATCGTTTATACTCTTGCTTGATTTCATTAAATATTTCTTTAGCACCTTTAGAAGTATTCAATGCAGCATACTCTTCTGCAATCAACATATCTGTTTTTGTCAATACCATTTCAATATTTTCGATAAGTGTGTGAAAGAACCGCCAATCACTGTACATTGATCTAAGTTTGTCTATTGATGTTGATTTATTTTTTAATGCATTTTCAATAGCAGTACCGAAACCGTACCAACCGGAAATAGTTTGTCTATTTTGTGTCCAGCTAAATACCCAAGGTATTGCGCGCAGAGATGATATCTCATTTCCTTTCTTTCGTGAGGGGGGACGAGAACCGATCTCAATTTTTTCTATTATATCAATCGGTGTTACGGTTCTGAAGTAATCAAAAAAATCTTTGTGCTGAACCAGCTTCCTGTAATGTGAATAAGCTGTCTCGGAAATTACTTCAAAATCTTTTATGAAATTATAAATTTTTGCTGCAGTTCTTTTTCGATAACTCCATGCTGTTTGTAAAATAACCGCAGATGTAACCGTTTCTAAATTTTTAACTGCTGTCTGCGGAATTAGAAACTTAGCGGAAATCATTTCACCTTGCTCGGTCAATTTGATTTTCCCTTCTATTGTTGAAGGCGGCTGTGCTAAGATAGAACGATTTACCGGTCCGCCGCCACGTGATATACTGCCGCCTCGTCCGTGAAAGAGAATCATTTGCAGCTTATACTTTTTGCAAATTTCTTTCAAACCGATTTGTGCTTTGTATAATTCGAAATTTGATGTAACAATTCCGCCGTCTTTGTTGCTGTCGGAATAACCGAGCATTATTTTTTGAATTTTTTTTCTGCAGTTTAACTGCTGTTTGTATGCAGAATTGTCAAATAGATTTTTCATTATACTTCCGGAATTTCGCAAGTCTTCTATTGTTTCGAATAACGGAAGAATATCAATAGATGATTCGACAATCTTTCCATTTTTAATCTTGATTAATCCACTTTCTTTTGCGAGTAGAAGAACCGATAAAATATCGGAAACAAATTCGCAATTGCTGATTATGTAATCGGAGATTGAATCATGAGCAATATTCTTTAATCCCCAATCAATGAGTTTAATTTCTTCTAAAGTTTGTCGTGTTTGATCGGTTAATTGTTGATACAGGTTTGTGAGAGGGCGTTCATTTAAAATCTCCTTTGTGATAATATTAATTTTTTCTTCTTCTTCAATTTCAAAAAAGTCTTTTTTCACACCCGATACGGTGAATAGTTCATTAACTGCATCGCGAATTAGTCGTGAATTTTGTCGAATATCCAGCTTGACAAAATAGAAGCCGAAGGTTTCTACTTTTTTGATTAACGGCTCGATAATTTGTTCGGCAATAATTTTGCCTTCATTTTCAATTAAGCTTTTCTTTATTAATAAAAGATCGTATTCAAATTCAGACGAATCATTATATCGATAGTCTTTGCTGTCAATAGTATTTTCAAGTTTTCTATAGAGTGCATAAAGATACGCTCTGTAAATCTCAGTCGGTTCACGATGCTGAATATTCGTTTTAGTTGAAGAAAGTTTTGATTGATATTGATTCAGTTTACTTTTCAATTGACGTGAAACTGTTTTAAGGTATGTTGACGTACTTAAATGTTCATAAATATTATTAAGATCGTCGAGATATAATTTCAGAATTTCTTTCTTATGAATATTAAAAGTGTTTTTAGTTACCTCGATTGAAACATAAGGATGTCCGTCTCTATCAGCTCCAATCCACGAACCAAATTTAATTAATGTGGGAAGGGAAGTATTGTAATCCAGAGAATTCTTTAATTCATGTTGAAGTAAATTATATAATTTTGGAATCTCTTTATAAATAACATTCTTGAAGAAAAATAAACCTCGCATTACTTCGTCTTCAACTCCAATTTTACTGAATCGAATTTCATTCGACTGCCAGAGAAGCGTTATCTCTGTTTTTATCTTTTTAAAAATATCCTCGTATTCAGTCTCCGACTTATACGTCAATTCATTTTGCAATAATAAATTGCTGATACGTAAAATCTTTTTTAGAATTGTTTGTCGTGTTGCTTCGGTGGGGTGAGCCGTAAAGACGGGAATGATTTCTATTCTTGAAATTATTTTTGTTAATTCCTTTTCTGAAAGTGAGAGTGAATTAATTTGATTAAACGATTCGCGGAAAGATCCGATTCGCTTATCCTTAATTTTATCTTCGCTAAGTTTATCTGAAACTATTTTGTGAACCTCGTCTGCTGCATTTACCAATATGAAATAAATTGAGAATGCTTTAATAACGTTATAAGCGGTATTTAAATCTAAAGACGATACGATTTTCTTTATCTTGATTTTTGCTTTTGGATCATCTCTTAAGATCTTTGTTAATGCTCGTAATTTTTCTACTGTTGTAAAAAGTTCTATACCTTCCTGTTCTTTTAAAACATCTCCTAAAATATATCCGAGTTCTTTTATGTTTTTACTTAAGTTCGTTTCGCTGTAATTAAAATTAATGTTCATAAAATGCTTATCCTTCTAAAGAGGTTTTATATTCACATTGAAGATAACGAATAATTAAAAATTGCTAAATAGGAGATGGCAATAAAATAATTCATTTGATAGTTTAATAGGGTTACAAAATTCTGTAAGTTTGACAAAACAAAAGATGAAAAAATATGAAAAACAAAATTGCAGTTGTAACCGGCGGTGCCGGGTTTTTAGGTTCGCATCTTTGTGATAGATTAATTCAAGAGGGATTAAAAGTAATCTGTATCGATAATCTTTTAACGGGTAATATAGCCAACATTGAACATCTTTTCGGGAACGAGAAATTTGAGTTTATCAAACACGATGTAACAAATTTTATTCATGTACCCGGTAAAGTTGATTATATTTTGCATTTTGCATCACCCGCAAGTCCTATCGATTATTTAAAGCTACCGATACAAACATTGAAAGTCGGTTCACTCGGCACTCATAAAGCGCTTGGTTTGGCAAAAGAAAAAAATGCCGTGTTTTTACTTGCATCAACTTCGGAAGTTTATGGTGACCCGGAAATTCATCCGCAAAGTGAAGACTACTGGGGAAATGTAAATCCAATAGGTCCGCGTGGAGTTTATGATGAAGCAAAGCGTTTTGCCGAAGCATTAACTATGGCATATCACCGCTTTCATAATGTTGATACAAGAATTGTGAGAATTTTTAATACGTATGGACCACGAATGAGATTAGGCGACGGAAGAGCTTTGCCTGCTTTCGTTTCGCAAGCTATTAAGGGAGAAGATATTACCGTATTCGGCGACGGCAAACAAACTCGTAGTTTCTGTTATGTTGATGATCAAATTGACGGCATTGTAAAATTATTATTCTCCAATGTTAATGAACCGGTGAATATTGGTAATCCTTCCGAACTTACAATTGAAGAATTTGCAAGAGAAATTGTTGAACTGACTAATTCAAAAAGTAAAATCGTATACAAAGAATTGCCGGTTGATGACCCTAAAGTTCGTCAACCAAACATAGATAAAGCAAAAAAATTATTGGGTTGGGAACCGAAAGTCGATAGAAGGGAAGGAGTCCTTAAAACGATTGAATACTTTAGAAAGATTTTAGTCTAATTATTCTATTCGTCCCTAAAGCGTTACACAAAGAACCTCAGAGGAATCACGGAGTACCACAGAGTTAACTACTTTGAAAACTGTTTTTAAATTATTCCTCTGTGGTTCTCAGTGTCTTCTCTGTGAAACTCTGTGTCCAAGCATTTTCTAAATAACTTTAAAACGAATTCTTAATACGCCATCATCAAACGAAGTTGAAATTATTTTGAAAGTCCCGATTTCACCTGTACGGGAAACATGTTCGCCAATGCACGGACAAGCATCATAATCACCGACTCTTATTATTCTAATACTCTCTCCGGCATCATCAGGAAGTTTTTCTAAATTAAATTTTTCTTCAACTTCACTTTTGTGATAGAACTCTTCTATGATCGGATGATCTTGTGAAATGACTTCATTTACTTTCAATTCAATTTCACTTACTTCTAATTCGGTGAGATTTCGATCAAAGTGATAATCACATTTAGATTTTTTCTTTTCGATATGCGCACTGAATGATCTGCCGCGGTTGAATTTTCTAACCATTGTCTGGTTTAAAATATGTTCGGCAGAGTGCATTTTCGGATCGTAAGATTTTCTTTCACTCATTTGTTTCCACTTTCTTTTTCATTTTGTGATGTGAAGATAGAAAATTCAAATCGTTTTTTAAACTTTGCGTCTTCGTGGTTAAAGTATAACAATTAACCGCTAAGTCGCGGAGACGCAAAGAGTACAACTATTTTATTATTTTCGTGCATGAAAATTATTCAATCAAAAATATTTTCAAAGTATCCTGAAATTTTATTTGCCTTCTCAACAAAGATCGGATTGAATAGGGAAGCACCTTTTTATTTTAATATGTCGAAAAACGTCGGTGATGATCCAAAACTTGTCGACGAAAACAGAGAATTATTTTTTTCTTCAATAGAATTAAAATCAGATCAATTTGCTTTTCAAAAACAGATACATACCGACAATATCAGTATTGTTACAAAGACCGGATTCCAGGGTGAAAGTGATTCGATGATAACGGATAAACAAAATATTGGATTAGCTATTTCAACTGCCGATTGTACCCCAATCTTTATTTATGACCCGGTACAGAATGTAATTGCTGCAATTCATTCCGGTTGGAGAAGTACTAAGGAAAGAATTGTAAAGAAAACTTTATATAGGTTGAGTAAAGATTTTATGTCTAATCCAAACGATTTGATAGTTTATATCGGTCCCTCAATTTCTCAAAATAATTATGAAGTCGGTAGTGAATTTATTCAATATTTCGACAAGAAATACTTGCAACGGAAAAATGAAAAATATTTACTGAACTTAAAATCCGCCAATGCCGATATGCTGATTGAGTTTGGAGTCAAAAGAGAAAATTTGGAAATAAGTGAACTTTGTACTTATGAATCGGACTTTTTACATTCATACAGAAGAGACGGGAAAATCTCCGGCAGAGCTTTTGGAGTTATTACTTTGAGAGAATAAAATTAGCGGATTCCCCCAAAACATTTAACTGAATAATTACTAATTTTGTGTGCAATTTTATTTACTATCGGAAAAAGGAAATGTCCAACATAATTCGTTTAAAGGGAGCTTCATTTTATGCATATCATGGTGCATTGAAGGAAGAACAAAATATCGGCGGTAAGTTTGAAGTTGATATTGAAATGCACACAGATTTTTCTGAAGCGGCAAAAGAAGACAACTTAAAAAAAACAATCGATTATACCGATGTTTATAAATATGTAAATGAAATTATACATCAAAAAAAATATTACTTAATAGAAACAATAGCTACGGAAATTGCGGATAAAGTACTGCACCACTTCCCAAATGTTTTTAAAGTAACTGCAATTGTAAGAAAGAAAAGTGTTCCGGTAGGCGGTTTAATAGATCACGTTGAAGCAGAGGTAACTAAAGAAAATGGTCAATCGTAGTTACATAGGATTAGGTTCAAACATTGAAGACCGTTTTTCTTATATCAACAAAGCGATACAATTGTTGAATAACTCAGGGGATTGTTTTGTCGAAAAAATTTCTTCTATTTACGAATCAAAACCTTATGGTTACAAGGAACAAAATTATTTCTTAAATTGTGCCGTTGAGATTTCAACTTCGTTAAATTTGTTGGAATTACTGAAATTGACTAAACAAACTGAACAGATGATCGGAAGAAAAACCCGAGAGAAGTGGGGTCCACGCGAAGTTGATATAGATATTTTATTTTTTAATGATATTGTTTACACCGATGATAAGCTTACGATTCCGCATAACGATGTATTGAATAGAGATTTTGTATTAGTTCCTTTATGTGAAATTGCACCCGATTTTGTTCACCCGGTTGTTAAGAAAAAAATTTGTCAACTAAGTAAAGAAAAATTAGAAAGCAATATTATTCGTAAATTGGAATTCAATTTTAATTAAGCGAGAATCATTTTGAAGGAAATAAGGTATATTGCGATTGAGGGAGTTATCGGAGCCGGTAAAACATCCCTCGCAAAAAAACTTTCCGAACGGCTCGATGCTAATTTGATTTTAGAAGAATTTGAAACCAACCCTTTCTTAGAAAAATTTTACGATGATAGAAAACGATTTGCATTTCAAACCCAGATGTTCTTTTTGATTAACCGTTACAAACAGCAAGAACAATTGGGGCAGGAAGATTTATTCGCTAAGTATATTGTTTCGGATTATATTTTTGATAAAGACCAAATATTTGCTTATCTAAATTTGGAAGGGGAAGAATTAAAATTATACGAAAACTTGTTCCCGCTGCTTCAGAGAAGTTTACGCAAACCCGATCTTGTTATTTTTCTTCAGTCTTCAACCGATAGATTGATGCACAATATTAAAAGACGAGGGAGAAAAATCGAACGCAACTTAACAAGAGGTTATATATCGGAATTGAGTGAAGCATACAATAATTTTTTCTTCAAGTATAACAACACTCCTTTGCTGATAGTTAACTCTACCGAAATTGATTTCATAAACCGTCAAAAAGATTTTGATGAATTGTATAACCAGATTTTTAGAGATGATAGGGGATTTATAGAATACTTTAATCCCGAAAGAAGAGGTTAGAGCAAATGGTCAAAGCGTTGCTTACTATTTTATTACTGTATTTTATTTATAGAATTATAAAAATAATTATGAGAATTTACTTTTCAACAAAAGAAAGAAATACAGGGGACACTATTAATAAGTCGAAACAACGAAAATCAAAGATTGATAAAAAAGATATAATTGAAGCAGATTTTGAGGAAATAAAAGATCAAGAAAAAGATAACTCGCAAAATTAATGTCTGCAAATAAAAACTCTTCGAACCTAATAACAAAACTGATAATAAAATTCTTCTCAGTAGAAGAAAAACCTTATGATGAGTCCATTCCTCCGCAGAATATATTAATTGTTCGGCAGCATAACCAATTTGGTGATTTGCTTGCGAGTGTTTCTTTGTTCCGTGCTGTAAAAGAAACCCATCCTAATTCTAATTTAACTGTTATTGCAAGTACACAGAATTACTACGCTGTTACGAAAAATAAATTCATTGATAAACTTTTTGTCTTTAATCAAAAGAAACTTCTCCTGCCGTCATATTTATTTAGTTTGATTTCTTTGTTACGGAAGCAGTATGATTTGGTTGTAGTACCGGCAACGGTATCAATTTCAAAGACAAGCTGTTTTCTCGGCAGATTAGCAAAGAGTGATTATCGTATCGGTCCTGCTTCATTAGATGGTAAACCAAATCAATTAGCTCGACTTTTTCACAAACGAATAAATCTTAATTGGAAAAAATATCCCGACACACATATATCGGATTTTGGTCTGGAAATTTTGCGTCCTTTGGGAATCAATACAAAAATATTCCGCAGCAGCATCAGCTTTGATGAAAATGATTTGAAGACAGCAGAAAATTTTGCATCAAATATTGGAAAAGATAATAACAAAATTATGATTGGTCTTCACATCGGTGCAGGTAAACCACCAAACAGATGGTCATTAGAAAAATTTATTAAAATTATTGAAAAACTAAACGAAGATTACAATGCCGTATTTTACATTACAGGCAGTAACAGCGACAATGAAGAAATTAATTTTGTTAAAGAAAAACTTTCAATTGAAGCAGGTTATTTTATAAATAAAAGTATACCGGAAGTTGCAGCTTTAATTTCAATTTCCAAGTTGTTTATTACAAATGATACCGGCGTAATGCATGTTGCCGGTGCTACCGAAACACCACAGATATCCATTTTCGGTCCAACAAATCCTTTCAATTGGGCACCGCTTGGTCAGAATAAATTTTTTATTCGTAAATCAGATTTAATTGATGACGTAACCGTAAGTGATGTATTCGATCTATGCAAAATGATATTAGGTAATAAAAATAGTAAGGAAACAAATGATGTTGGTTAATAAAAATATTGCCGCTATTGATATCGGAACAAATTCCGTTCACTTGATAGTTGTTAAAGTTTTAGAACACGGCAACTTCGAAATTATTGACAGGGAAAAAGAAGTTATTCGTTTAGGAGAAGGATTTTCAGGTGACATTAAAAGATTATCAACTGATGCAATTGAAAGAGCAGTAAATGCAATCGGTAGATTCAAACAAATTGCCGATTTACACAATGCAAAAATAAGAGCAGTAGCTACAAGCGCTGTTCGTGAATCTCTAAACAAGAGCGAATTTATTGAAGAAGTGCGTAATCAAACGGGTGTTGAAGTTGAAGTTATATCCGGGCAGGAAGAAGCCCGCTTAATTTATTTGGGAATTCTGAGAGCTGTACCGGTTTATGAAAAGCGAGCATTGTGTATCGATATAGGGGGTGGAAGTACCGAATTAATACTAGGTATTAATGGGAAAATAGAGTTTTCGAGAAGTATTAAAATTGGTGCTGTTAGATTAACTCAAAAATTTTTCCCCGAAGGTAAAGTAACTAAATCCGCTATTAAAGAATGTAAAAAATGGGTTAAAGGCGAAATATTTCACGTAACAAATTATGCATCGAAATACGGTTTTGAAATCTGTGTTGGTTCTTCCGGTACTATTCAGTCTGTTGGTTATATTCTATCTGAAATGACTAACAAAGAAATTACACCCAATAGAATCTTAAATAATTTTGAGTTTACAAAAGATGAATTAAGCAAAGTTGTTGATTTAATCCTCGGGGCGAAAACTGTCCAGGAAAGAAAGAAAATAAAAGGAATGGATACCAAGCGTGCCGATATTTTCCCGGCTGGTATAATTGTCCTTCAAACAATATTTGAGCAGTTAAATGTTAATAAAATGATTATCTCCGAATATTCTTTGCGTGAAGGGTCAGTCATAGATGCCTTGCAGAATTTAAATATTGAACAACATAAACCGCGGCTGAGTGATATTCGATATGAAAGTGTTTTACAACTTGCAAAGACATGTTACTTTGACAGTAATCATTGTTTCCATGTTGCAAATCTTGCTTCAAAATTATTTGATGATTTGGAAGAAGTACATAATTTGGATAACTCTACAAGAGAATATCTTATAGCAGCTACATTACTTCATGATATAGGTCATCACATTTCACATAACCAACATCATAAGCACAGCAACTATATTATTCGCAACAGCGAGCTGATGGGATTTAACGAAACCGAAATTAATATAATTGCAAACGTTGCTCGTTACCATAGAAAGAGTCATCCTAAACAGAAACACCCGGAATTTGCTTCTCTCTCACCCGCGAATCAGACAATTGTAAAAAAACTATCTGCAATATTAAGAGTTGCCGATGCTTTAGACAGATCACATCAGCAAAAAATTAGTGATATTGCAGCGAGAAATGATAATGGTACTGTAACAATTTCATTCAATACAAATAACTTTCCTATAGATATAGAGCTTTGGAACTTAGGAAGAAGACAAAAATTATTTGAAGAATTATTCAATAAGAAACTTGTAATTGAGGCTAAATAAGAATTTGGGTTCATAAAGATTATTACAATGATAAAAAACTATAATTTGTCCTTTATCTGTTTTATTCTTGTTAAAATCGTTCCGAGAAAATTTTTGCTTTTATAGGCACTCGTCTTTATATTTGAAAATTCATATTCAAGGATTGTTTCAGATAATTTTTATGGTATATATTAACAAATTAGCGGAACACGTAGGTCAAGAAGTTACTCTCAAAGGTTGGTTATATAATAAGAGATCTAGCGGAAAATTACAGTTTTTAATGCTAAGAGACGGTACCGGGTTAGTTCAATGTGTCGTTTTCAAGGGGAATGTCTCAGACGAAATATTTGAATCTGCTAAAAAACTCACCCAAGAATCCTCAGTCGAAATTACCGGAACAGTTAAAAAAGACGAACGTCAAGTCGGTGGTCATGAAATTGACGTTAAAGAATTAACCGTAATTTCTATTGCCGAAGAATATCCTATTACACCGAAAGAACACGGTATAGAATTTTTAATCGACCATCGTCATCTATGGCTGCGATCTAGAAAGCAATGGGCTATAATGAGAATTCGTCATAGAATTGTTAAAGCAATTCGTGATTTTTTTGATGACCGCGGGTTTGTACTTTTTGATCCCCCCATAATTACACCAAATGCTTGTGAAGGAACTTCTACTTTATTCGAAACTCCATATTTTGATTTAGGAACTGCATACTTAACTCAATCGGGACAACTATACGCAGAAGCCGGTGCAATGGCACTTAGCAAAGTTTATACTTTTGGTCCTACATTCAGAGCCGAGAAATCAAAAACTCGCCGGCACCTTACGGAATTCTGGATGGTCGAACCTGAAATGGCATTCTATAATTTAGATGATAACATGGATTTGGCAGAAGAGTTTGTAGAATACATTGTACAAACAATTTTAGCGGAAAGAAAAGAAGAACTTGAAATTCTTGAAAGAGATACTACAAATCTTGAAAAAGTTAAAAGACCTTTCCCTAGAGTTTCGTATACAGATGCCGTTGAAATATTAAAGAAAAAAAATCATGCTTTTGAATGGGGGAATGATTTTGGCGGTGCAGACGAAACGGTAATTTCCGAAGAATTTGACAGACCTGTAATGATCCATCGTTACCCTTCTGAAGTAAAAGCTTTTTATATGAAAAGAGATCCTCAAAATGATAAAGTGGCTTTGGCTGTTGATATGATTGCCCCCGAAGGTTACGGTGAAATTATCGGTGGAAGCCAAAGAGAAGATGATCTTAACAAATTGTTGGAAAGAATAAAAGAACATAATCTACCCCAGACGTTTTTTGAATGGTATTTAGACTTAAGAAGATATGGTTCGGTACCTCATTCCGGTTTCGGATTAGGTTTAGAAAGAACAGTAAGTTGGATTTGCGGTCTCGATCATTTAAGAGAAGCAATTCCTTTCCCAAGAATGATATATAGGAATACACCTTAGTTATGATTTTAGAGTATATTCTTTTTGCTATACTGGGTTTAGTTGCGGTTGTTACTTCTGTAGCAATGATAACGAGACCAAGCCCCGTGATGAGTGCTATTTTCCTTGTCCTTAACTTTTTTGCATTAGCCGGATTATACCTCTTACTTAATGCTCAATTTATAGCTGTTGTCCAAGTTATCGTATATGCCGGTGCTATTATGGTGCTTTTCCTTTTTGTTCTAATGCTTCTAAATACCGATAGTGAACACGCAATTCTTAAAGAAAAAAGAAAACTTAAATTTATCGGTATATTTATTGCAGTACTTGTATTTATTCAAATCGGTTATATTGTTTTTTATTCCGCTCCATCCGATAGTGTTACAAAAGAAATTGCAGAAAGTATTAATGCCGGTAAAATTGAAACAATCGGTACAGAGTTATATACAACTTATGTACTTCCGTTTTTGGCTTCCGGGTTTTTATTACTTGGAGCAACAATAGGTGCAATTGTTTTAGCAATGAAAAAATTCGAGTAAGATTTTATGAATACTATTCCAATGGAATATTACTTATTAATAAGTGCATTTATGTTCTCTGTGGGGGTAACAGGTGTACTCATTAGAAGAAATGCTATTGTTGTTTTCATGTGTATCGAATTAATGTTGAATTCGGCAAATTTAGCCCTCGTTACTTTTTCATCTTTTTTAGGTGATCCTGCCGGTCAAGTATTCGTATTTTTTGTTATGACTGTTGCTGCTGCCGAAGCTGCTGTTGGTCTTGCAATAATAATAGCAATATTTAGAAATAAATTAACAGTTAATATTGATGAGATAAACATCTTTAAGTGGTAGAATGATAGAATTAATTTATTTGACAATATTACTCCCGCTGCTCGGTTTTGTTATAAACGGGTTTTTCGGAAAGAAAATCGGGAACGAAAAAGTTATCGGTTTAATCGGAAGTTCGACTGTCGGTATCTCTTTCGTGATTTCTTTACTTGCATTAATTGAGACAATTAATCTTCCTGTTGAACAACGAACGAATGTTGTTGAGTTGTTTACATGGATGAGTGTTGGTTCTTTGAATATTAGTTTTTCTTACTTAGTCGATCAGCTTTCTTTGGTTATGGCGCTTATTGTTACCGGTGTCGGATTTTTAATTCATGTTTATTCAATCGGTTACATGCATGGCGATAAAGGATTTTACAGATTTTTTGCTTACATGAACTTGTTCATTTTTGCTATGATGAACCTGGTTCTCGGAGATAATTTTGTTGTTCTCTTTTTGGGGTGGGAAGGTGTCGGGTTATGTTCCTATTTATTGATCGGTTATTATTACGACCAAAAATTTGAAAAAGGTACTGTTGCTCAAGCTGCAAAAAAAGCATTTATTGTTAATAGAATTGGTGATTTCGGATTTTTACTTGGTATGTTTCTTATCTTCGAAACTTTCAACAGCTTAAACTTTCTAGAAGTATTTTCACAAGCAAAACATTTAACCGGTGCTGAATCTACTTTTGGATTCATTGCATTGTTTCTTTTTATAGGAGCAACCGGTAAATCTGCTCAAATACCTTTATTTGTATGGCTGCCTGATGCGATGGCGGGACCTACCCCGGTTTCTGCATTAATCCATGCCGCTACTATGGTTACTGCCGGTGTTTACATGGTCGCTCGTGCTTCAATAATTTTTGCTTCTGCACCGGTTATCTTAGCCGTTGTAGCAGTTATTGGTTTGCTCACTGCTGTATTTGCCGCTACTATTGGTTTAGTTCAGACAGATATTAAAAAAGTATTGGCATATTCAACTGTTAGTCAACTTGGATATATGTTCTTAGCTGCGGGTGTCGGTGCTTTCAGTGCAGCAATTTTTCACGTTATGACTCATGCATTCTTTAAAGCTCTTCTCTTTTTGGGCGCAGGGTCGGTTATTCATTCGATGCATCATCAGCAAGATATAATGCATTACGGCGGATTAAAAAAATATATGCCGGTTACCTTCTTAACATTTATAATCGCAGCATTTGCTATTTCAGGGTTCCCGGGACTGTCAGGCTTTTTCAGTAAAGATGAAATTTTGTGGTTTTCTTATGCAAACGGCAATTTTGTTTATTGGCTGTTAGGTGCTCTTACTGCTGTTTTAACTGCATTTTATATGTTTAGATTGGTTTCACTTACATTTTTCGGTGAAGAAAGATTCAGCCACGATAAATATCATCCTCATGAATCACCTAAAGTAATGACAATACCGTTAATAATTTTAGCTGTGTTATCGGTAATCGGAGGATGGATTGGAATTCCCGAAGTATTTTCCGGTGAACACGGGAATGTTTTTCATAATTGGTTAGCCCCAATATTTTTAGATGCCGAGTTGAAACTTGCTTACTACGGTGCACATAGCCACACAGAAGAATTGATTTTAATGGCAATATCAGTTTCTGCTGCATTGTTTAGTATGTATGGTGCTTTCAAGATATATACTCAAAGAAGAGAAATTGCGGAAAAGTTTGCCTTGAAGTTCAAAAAAGCTTACATGGTATTGCTTAATAAATATTATGTCGATGAATTTTACGAAGCTACAGTTATTCAACCTATTCAAAAATCATCAGAGAAATTTTTGTGGAAAATTGCCGACAATAAATTGATAGACGGTATTGTAAACGGTACTGCGGTAGTTATAACTTCTTTTTCATCCGTAATTAAAAAAATGCAAACCGGCGTAGCTCAGGTTTATGCTTTAATTATGATGACCGGTATTGCAGCGATATTATTCTGGATAATTTTGAGTTTATAAAGCATGGAAAATTCGCAAATACTTACATATTTATTATTTACTCCGATTATAGGTGCGGTTATTATTCTCTTCATGAAAGAATCGCAAACTGTACTGATTAAAATTTTCGGGTTGCTGATTTCTTTATTTGCATTTGCCGTCTCTTTGTATCCATATTTTAATTTTGATTATACTAATCCCGATTTCCAATTCATTCATAAAGTACTTTGGATTGAAAGCCTTGATATTAGTTATCATGTTGGGGCAGACGGCATTTCGGTATTATTAATTTTGTTAACTACATTTATTACACCGATCACTTTACTATCAAGCTGGAAAGCAATCGATAAGAAGATTAAACTCTTTACAATGATGATGCTGCTTTTAGAAGCCGGTATGATTGGTGTATTTATGGCACTTGACGTGTTTTTATTCTATATCTTCTGGGAAGCAATGTTAATACCGATGTATTTCATAATCGGTATTTGGGGCGGTGAACAGAGAATTTATGCTTCAGTTAAATTCTTTATTTATACAATGTTAGGTAGTTTATTGATGCTTGTTGCAATTATATGGTTAACCGTTGCTGCTTCAAAAAATATAGGATTATATACTACCAATCTGATACTCTTATACCAGCAGGCACCTAATATAATGCTGGATATTCAGAAGTGGTTGTTCCTTGCATTCTTTTTCAGCTTTGCTATTAAAGTTCCATTATTTCCTCTTCATACATGGTTGCCGGATGCACACGTTCAAGCACCCACAGCAGGTTCTGTTATTCTTGCCGGGGTTCTACTTAAAATGGGTACATACGGTTTAATAAGATTTAATTTGCCTCTATTCCCGCAATCTACTGTTGAATTTGCTCCTTTCATTTCAATACTTGCAATAATTGGTATTATATACGGCGCTCTAGTAGCAATGGTACAAACCGATATGAAAAAATTGGTAGCTTATTCATCAGTTTCTCACTTGGGATTTGTAGTGTTGGGAATTTTTGCATTAACATTTGAATCAGTACAAGGTGCCGTAATTCAAATGGTAAACCACGGACTATCAACCGGCGCTTTGTTCCTTTTGGTAGGAATTATTTATGAAAGAACCCACAAAAGAGAAATTGCTTATTACGGAGGTATTGCAAAATTAGTTCCGTTATTTGCTATTGCTTTAATGTTTGCATCGCTTTCATCTATTGGTTTACCGGGATTGAATGGATTTATCGGTGAGTTTTTAATTTTACTCGGGGCTTTTCAATCACAAGTTTTGGATAGCTGGTGGTATGTTGTATTTGCGGCTACTGGTGTGATCTTTGCCGCAGTTTATCTGTTATGGATGTATCAACGAGTTGTTTTCGGAACTGTTACTAATGAAAAATTGAATACTGAGCTTACTGATCTTAATGCTCGTGAAATTATTGTATTGGTACCGATTTTTATCTTCATAGTTTGGATTGGCATTTATCCGACAACGTTTTTGGATTTGAGTGAAGCTCCGGTGAGCGCTATTTTGGAACATGTAAAGAACTATACTTTTAACTTCCTTTACTAGTGAATAAATGTTAAAGAAAATTATTTATTTGTTCTTTTTTTTATCTGTAGGAACACCATTATTTGCATCAACGGAAGATGGTGCTAAACTTATTGAATACTGGTATATTGTTCTTCCATTTGTTGTTTTATTATTGATGATCGCTACCGGTCCGTTATTCTATCATCATTTCTGGGAAAGACATTATCCGAAGGTTGCTATAGCTCTTGGATCTGTTACGGTTCTTTTTTATTTAATTGTATTGCACGATACTCATAGCTTAGTTCATACGTTAGCCGAGTATCTATCGTTCATTGCTTTATTGTCATCCTTGTTTGTTGCTTCTGGTGGAATTCTTATAAAAGTAGACCGGAAAGCAACACCGGCATTAAATGTTCTTATTTTATTGTTTGGAAGCGTTATATCTAACGTTATCGGTACAACCGGTGCATCAATGTTACTGATTCGTCCTTTTATAAAAATTAATAAGGATAGAATCAAACCATATCATATTGTGTTCTTCATTTTTTCTGTAAGTAATATTGGTGGTGCACTTACACCTATAGGCGATCCTCCTCTGTTTCTAGGTTTCTTACGAGGGGTTGAATTCTTCTGGGTTGTCCAGCATGTTTGGTATATCTGGGCGCCTACTCTTTTGGTCGTTCTGGGAATCTTCTTTGTTATTGATTCACTTAACAAATTAGGTTCTAACTCAGAAAACGAGTATACCGGGAAAATTCAGTTTAAAGGACTGAAAAATATTTGGTTTCTAGTTATTATAATAATATCAGTTTTCTTAGATCCCGGGGTGGTAAGTTGGATACCGAGTTTGTCCCCGATGCCGTTTGGCATAAGAGAAATAATTATGTTTTCTGTAGTTTACTTCTCTTATAAAAAGGCAGATCAAGAGGCGTTGCGCGGAAACGAATTTGATTTTGAACCTATACGTGAAGTTGCATATTTGTTTGCCGGTTTATTTGCCACAATGATACCGGCGCTTCAGCTTATTGCTTATGAGGCAAATATATTTGGCGATGAATTAGATGCCGGATTGTTTTTTTGGGCTACCGGTTCGCTTTCGGCTTTCTTAGATAATGCTCCGACGTACTTGAATTTTCTAAGTGCTGAAATGGGAAAATTTGCTATGGATGTTAATGATAAATCGGAAGTACTGCTCTTTGAAATCGAACATCCGATTTATCTACAAGCTATTTCAGTCGCGGCTGTATTCTTTGGAGCGATGAGTTATATAGGTAATGCACCAAACTTTATGGTGAAGTCAATTAGCGAACGAGCAGGTATTCAGATGCCAAGCTTTTTCGGTTTTATGGTTAAATACTCGATACCAATTTTGTTGCCGATCTTCATTCTTATTTGGTGGATTTTCTTTTACGGTAACGGATAAATTATGAGAACAATAGACGAAGTGTTGAAATCAAAAATTAACGGAATGCATTATGGCAATCGCCTACTTCTGCCTTTTTGTGCCGAAATATTAAAGGTAAGTATTGAAGATGATCTGATTATGGATTTTAGTACTGAGCAAGATGATGCCGAGTATAATATAAATGATGAATTCACGGAAATTTATTTTCATAAATATAAATCGCTTGAAGAAGTTGTAACTAAATATGAAGTTATCAAAATGATTGTAGTTGAATCGGGAAGTGACCTATTCAATTTCAATGACCATAGAAAAGTCAGCATAGATATATTACCAAATCACATAGCAGAAATAAAAGAAATAGAGGACGATCAAATTTTTATTGATTAATTATGACAGCAAACACAGAAATATTCCAACTATTACCGCACTTAGTTATTGGTGTTGGTATTGTATTATCAGTTGTTATTGAGATTTCGACAAAGAAAAGCGAATCAATTTTGCCTTGGTTTACTATACTGATTTTCGTATTTGCCGGGGCTCATTCGATTATTAACGTATACGATTATCAAATTCTATTCGGCGGTATGTATGCTATTGGCGGCGTAACTGCAATATTCAATTTTATCTTTACTATTGGTGCCGCAATTATGGTCTTAAATGCTGTAGATTATATCAAAAAATCCAAAATGAATTTTGGTGAATTCTATATTCTAGTTCAGTCATCCGTTTTAGGCATGATGTTAATGGCTGGTGCCAGAGATTTATTTATGATTTTTATCGGATTAGAGTTGATGTCCATTTGCTTCTACGTTCTTGCCGGAATTAATAGATCGAGAATGGGAAATACCGAAGCTGCATTGAAATATTTTCTCTTGGGTGCTTTTGCGACAGGTTTTATTGTTTTCGGTATTGCTCTTATTTATGGTACTGCAAAATCTACTAGTATAGATCAAATTGTTTTTGCTTACGAATATTTCATTACAGATGTACTTTTCTTAACCGGGCTTGCACTTTTTGTAATTGGATTTCTTTTTAAGATAGCTGCATTCCCGTTTCATATGTGGGTGCCGGATGTATATCAAGGGGCGGCTACCCCGGTTACCGGATTGATGTCAACAACAGGTAAAGCCGCTGCGTTTAGCGTGTTAATTATTATTTTATCTGCTGTATTTACTCAAAACATAACAAATAACTTCGAAATTCTATTTGCCGTTATCGCTACACTTTCGATGTTGTACGGCAGCATTGTTGCTATTGCCCAGGATAATCTAAAAAGAATGCTTGCATATTCTTCAATTGCACATGCTGGTTATATGACTATAGGTTTAGCAGCCGGTAATATTGAAAGTGTTTCCGGTATCATTTTTTATCTAACTGCTTATGCTTTTATGAATTTAGGTGCTTTTGGTGTAATCGCATTAATTGAAGGTAGTAATGAAGAAAATCTTGATATAAATTCTTATTCCGGTTTGAATTCAAAGAGTCCGATTTTAGCGGGATTCATGGCTTTATTTATGTTCGCTCTTGCGGGTATACCTCCTATGGCAGGATTCTTTGGTAAATATTATGTTTTTGTCGCATCTATAAAAGCAGACCTTACATGGCTCGCTATTGTAGGTGTATTTTCAAGTGCAATCAGTGTTTACTTTTACCTCAGAGTAGTCGTCTACATGTATTTTAAAGATTCGACTTCTTCAATTATAATTAAGAATAGTTTTACCGGGTTATTAGCTGTAATTATTTCTGGACTCTTAGTTTTAGTTTTCGGTATTCTACCGGATACATTGTTTAGTATTATTACGTCAGTCCTTTCATACTAATTAATATTTCCACACAATATTCTTATTTTAGAGGTATAATAATCTAGGTGTTTATCATGATACCTCTTTTTTCAAATGAACAAGTTCGTAAAGCCGATAATTATGCTATTAACCGGTTGAAAATACCCGGCTTAGTTTTAATGGAGAATGCATCACGTTCAATTTTCCAAATCACTTTAGAAAAATTAACTGATATAAGTCCAAGCTTTGAAATAGGTATTATTTGCGGCAAAGGGAATAATGGCGGTGATGGATTTGCATTAGCAAGACATTTCATAAATCACGGATATAAAGTTAAAATTGTATCACTTTCATCCGGCAGAGACCTCAAGGGAGATGCAAAAACTAATTTTGAGATCTTAAAATTACTTATTAAGAATGTATCCGGCTCATCTTTGATTTTCTACAAATCACCAAAAGATATAAACAAGCTGAAATCTTGTCATGTTTTATTTGATGCAATTTTAGGAACCGGTGGTAAAGGAGAACTAAAGGAACCATATAGAACAATTGTAAAAACGCTTAATAAATTTGATGGTTATAAAATAGCTGTAGATGTACCCACTGGTATTGATTTAGATAATGGAACCGGAGACCTGATATTTGATGCTGACCTGACAATTACACTCTCGGAATTAAAAACCGGTTTGTTTTACGGCAGTGGATATAAAAATGCAGGTGAAATTGCGAAAGGATATATTGGTATTGGGGATGAATACTATAATGAAATTAAAACGAAATATTATTTAATTGAACCGGAAGATGCTTTCATCGGGGTCCCTGTAAAAAAAATAGATGATTATAAATATTCTGCAGGTAAAGTTCTTTCAATTGCCGGTTCGGGAAAGTTACCCGGTGCCGCATGTTTTACTGCTAACTCTGCTATTTATAGCGGGGCAGGCGCTTCAATTTTAACATTCCCAGATTCGGTTAAATCTATTGCCCATGAAAAATTAGAATCTGCTACAATTTATAATTTTGATGACGAAGGTAATGAGTTTTTATTACAAAAGAATATTGAGGAAATAAAAGAATTGCTTGATTGGGCTGATTCTATAGCTATCGGTCCGGGATTGGGTAGAGAAAAAGAAACAATTGAAAGTGTTCGTAAAGTATTAAAGATGCTGGTCAATAAAAGGGTAGTGATTGATGCCGATGGACTTTTTGCTATTTCAAATAATTACTTTAAAAAAGTTAATTTAAGTGGAATGATTCTTACACCTCACTATCAAGAATTTTCCCAATTAATTGGTGTAAAACTTTCCGATTTACATAATAACATTATGAAATACGGTAAAAAGTTTGCCGAAGAAACCGAATCTTATTTAGTATTGAAGGGAGCGCCAACAATAATTTTTACACCGTTAGGAGAAGCGCTTATTAATACAACAGGTAATTCAGGTATGGCAACATTCGGTACAGGCGATGTATTAACCGGAATGATAGCTTCCTTTATAGCACAATCTAATAATATTGAAGAAGCTGTTATCAGTGCAGTATACATCCATAGTTTAGCAGCAGATCTGCTTCTTAATGATTCAACTGAACATGGTATTACTGCTGAATCATTAATGAAAAAAATTCCGTCAACAATTAAATTTCTTGAGGACAGTGTTGTTAAAAGTAATATTTAGAAGAAAGACTCTTTTTATTTATTTACCGCTCGCCGTACATTGGATTACAATTTTTATTTTGACTAGTATACCAGGCGATTCTTTACCTGAATTTGCTCTCGATGATAAATTAAAGCACTTTATTGCTTATTTTGTATTATCGTTTTTTTTGACTATCGCACTTAGAGTTCAGGAACGATATAAGAATCTGAGAAATCACTACATAAAATTTGCAGTTTTTATTACAATAATTTATTCAACATTTGATGAAATCCATCAAGCATTTATACCGGGGAGAAGCGCTGAAGTTTTAGATTGGATAGCCAATTTACTTGGTCTTATTCTTGGCATATATGCTGCATTTCGTTTAATACGGAAATCGGAAGCCCTCAATTTGGTTAGGATTGGAACTGAATCAGAATAACTTTTGTAAAATAAATTGCGCCTTTGTTGACAAATAAGTATGCTTTTTTTAAGTTAATTTCGATTAATTTGAAAGTTGGAGGAAAAAGTGGCGTTAAAGAAAAATCCCAAAGTGGATCTGAAAAGAAAGTACAGAAGAATATTTGAAACTAGTGTTATAATTGCATTAGCACTAACTATTATTGCATTCAAATATTTCCCGGAATTTGAAAAAGAAACATTAAGTCTCGATGGACCGCAAGAACTTGTTCAGGTTGAAGATGTTGAAGCAACAAAGCAGGAAGCTGCACCACCGCCACCACCTCGACCTCCGATCCCAATTGAAGCTCCTTCCGATGAAGTATTAGAGGATATTGAAATTATGTCTACCGAACTTGATGTGGATGCCCAGGTAGCGGCACCTCCTCCGCCTCCTGTTGAAGAAGATGATGATGATGCCGAACCGGTTTTCTTCGTTGCTGTTGAGCAGCAACCTGAACCAATAGGTGGATTAGAAGGCATTCAAAAACGTATTGTTTATCCTGAAATAGCTAAAAGAGCCGGTGTTCAAGGACGAGTTTTTGTTAAAGCTTTCGTTGATGAAAACGGAAATGTTGTCAAAGTAGAATTGCTTAAAGGTATTGGTGCCGGTTGTGATGAGGCTGCTATGGAAGCGGTAAAGAATACTAAATTTACACCCGGTAGACAAAGAGGTAAACCGGTCAAAGTTCAGGTCTCAATTCCTATCGTATTTAGACTTCAATAAATTTGTAGGGCGCCTTTGGGCGCCTTTTTTGTTTTAAACATCCCCACAGATTCCAATATTAATTTTGTGTTATTTGACTCCTCATTCAAAAATATGACTTGACAGTCATTCTCGAAACTAGTAAGTTTACAACCGTTTTTATGTTATTTCTACCAGAAAATATCGAAAGCTTACCCAGAAAAGAACGTGAGCGAATTTATAAACGAGCAGATATACTTAATGCTTCGGTCTATCTATTTGCGGAAAACGGGTTCGAAAATACTACAATTGATGACATTGCTGAAAAAGCCGAATATGGGAAAGGAACAATTTATAACTATTTCAACAGTAAGGAAGAAATATATTCAGCCATTTTAAAAAGCATATTTGATTCATACTTAATTTCACTCAGAGAAGTTGATAATGAAAAAGAAAGCTTCTTTGATTTTATATTGGAATTAACAAATAGACTTTTTTCGTTTTGTGTCACATATAGATATGCATTTGCAATTATTTCGAGGGCGAGAACTAATTCTATCCTTCCTTCGTCAAATATCGCAGAAAACTTGAAGCAATATCAAAATATGGTTGATGAAATATTTATCAAGCGCATTATCAAAGCAAATAATAGGAAGGAAATAAAAAAGATTGATGCAAATTCCCTTATTACGATGTATCGAAGTATGATTTTCCCGTATATATACAACAAAATGTTCTGTGACAAACTTAGTAGTATTGATATAGAAAAAGAAAGTACGCTGGTTGTTGATATTCTATTTAACGGTATCAGAAAAACTTAATGAGAGAAATTGTTTTATAATTTACATAAATGTTCTCTTATTTTTACCGATTTATGTCGGTATTTCACCGATAGATTCTTTATATCCGAGTCAACCCGTAGTAGATTTCGAACGTTTAAAATTAACTGTAAAAAACGGAGTATCTGTGAGATATAAAACAGTATTATTATTTATTTTATTTGTTAACAGCTTTTATGCTCAATCTCAAAATCCGATTGAAGTAAATCTTGAAAATGCAATTGTATCAGCACTTCAAAATAACCATGATCTGAAAAAAGCAAGATTGGATTTTGAAAAAGCAGGAGAACAAGTGAGGGAAGCTTACGGTACTTCTTTGTTCCCTGCAATTAATGCGGATCTTAGATATGATAGAGCAATAAAACGTCCCGAGTTTATTATCGAAACACCTATTTTCAGCGGAAGATTCCCTGCCGGGACAAAGAATACGATTACTTCTACTGTGACTGCTGAACAACCTTTATTCAGTGGAGCAATGTTTTTGGCTGTAAATATTGCAAAGACATTTGCAGAAATTTCCGAGAAAGCCGAGCAACATTCTGAAGCTGATGTTATTAAAAATGTAAAAGAAGCCTACTATACTTTTCTTCTTTCAAAAAGATTGATTGAATTAGCCGAACTTCAACTGAAAAGAGCTGAAGATAATCTTAAAGAAGCAAAATTATTATTTGATTCCGGACTTGCCTCCGAATATGATCACATAAAAGCTAATGTACAATATCAGAGCATGGTTCCGCTTTTAACCGAATCAAAAATGCAATCAAAATTAGCTCTTAATAACCTAAAGATTTTAATGGGGATTGAATTAGACACAGAAATTGAAGTAAGTGATTCGCTTGAGTACAAATATATTCCAATCCCAAAATTTGAAGACGGGCTGCAAGAAGTTATACAAAGGAACAAATTACTTAAACAGATGGAACTTCAGACCGAACTTTATGACTTAACATCTTCATACCAGTTTACTCAGCATCTTCCAAAATTAAATGCCTTTGCTAATTGGCAGGTTCAAGCGCAAGAAAATGATGAACGGGCATTTACCGATTGGAGGTATATCAATTCCGTAATTGTTGGTGTTTCTCTTTCGGTACCAATTTTTAGAGGTTGGGAATTAGATTCAAAAGCTCAACAAGCTCAAATAGATTATAAAAAATCGGTTGAAGATTACCTTCAAACTAAAAAATATGTTAAAAACAATTATGAAAATTCGGTTTTAATGATTGAAAAAATTGAGCAGCAAGTTAAAGCATATAGTGGAGCGGTTGATGAAAGTGAACGAGGGTTGGAAATTGCTTCTAAAAGATTTGCAAACGGTCTCGGGTCACAAATTGAAGTTACTAATGCCCTTGTTGATTTTTCACAAGCAAAAATTAATTATTTGCAATCGGTTCATAACTATTACGTAGAACACGCTAACTTGGATTTGCTCCTTGGTAAATCTGCCGATGAAATTTTAAACCAGAATTAAAAGGACTGACTTATGAAACTTAGGAATAGCTTTTTATTATCATTGTTAATTGCTGCCGTAATTTTTCTAACGTCTTGCGGTGATAACAATAATGAGAGTTCTGAAGAGGTTGTTAAATCTATAAATGTTGAGGTGCAGACTTTGACATCACAAAACTATACTGATTATGCAAATGTTGTCGGTACGTTTAAACCGTTTAATGATGCTAAAGTAGCACATGAAACCGGTGGTATTATTAAAGAAATTATTAAAGATAAAGGTCAATACGTTAAAAAGGGTGATACTATACTTATCCTTGATAACGATATACTCAAAGCCTCGATGGAAGCTGCAAAAGCTCAATATGATCTTGCGGAAGCGCGGTTTCAACGACAAGAAAAAGTTTATAATGAAAATGTCGGAAGTGAATTTGAGTATCTCAATACAAAATTTAATAGAGACCAGCTCAAAGCCCTTTTTCAACAAGCAAAAGTTATCTATGAAAAATCTTTTATTAAAGCTCCATTTAATGGAGTGGTTGATGCGAGGTATTTTGAAGAAGGTGAATTCGTACCACCTGCTGTCCCGGTTGTAAGAGTAATTGATAATTCCCGTTTGAAGATTCAAGCCGGTATCCCGGAACGCTTAGTTGCACATATTAAACTTGGTGCCGAAGTTCTTGTATTTATAAAAGAACTTTTTGAACAACCGATTGTCAGCAAAGTAAATTATGTAGGTAAAGCATTAGACCCAGCTAATAGAACTTTTCCTATTGAAGTAACTATCGAAAATAAATCCGGGTTGATTAAACCTGATATGCTTGCCGAAATTTCCGTATCCAAAGGAGACTATGAAAACGTTGTTATAATTCCTGAAGAAGTCGTTTCAAAATCGGATGATGGGTATATAGTATTTATTGCTAATAACTCTAAAGCCGAGATCAGATATTTAGATATATTAAGTAGAACCGGTGAGTTTATTGTGGTAAGAAACGGACTTAATCCCGGTGAAAAATTAATAACCATGGGTTTTCAAAATTTGGTAGATGGTGAACATATATCAATTGTTAATTAAGGATTCTTCTTATGAAAATTACCGATGTCAGCATAGATAATAGAACTAGTGTTTTTATACTTGTTGCAATAATTATAATAATTGGAATATCTTCTTATAGTTCATTGCCTAGAGAGGCTTCGCCTGATGTGCAAATTCCCTTAGTAATTGTTTCAACACCTTACTTCGGTGTTTCACCGGAAGATATTGAATCGCTTATTACTCAACCGCTTGAAAAAGAAATAAATACTATAAGCGAAGTAAAGGAATTAAGATCTGCGTCTTATGAAGGTTATTCTCTTATACAAGCTGAATTTCAAAGCGGTTTTGATATTGATGAAGCACTTCAGAAGATTAGAGATAAGGTCGAAAAAGCAGAACCCGACTTACCTTCTGATGTTGAGAAACCGGAAATAATAGAAATTAACTTTTCAGAGTTTCCAATCATGACATATAATATCAGCGGTCCTTTCGGCTTGGTTAAGTTAAAAGAAATTGCTGATGATTTGAAAGACGAAATTGAAAAAATTGATGGAGTACTCGAGGTAAAAATCAGTGGCGGGCTTGAAAGAGAAGTTAAAGTTGATGTCGATATTAATAAACTTATCCACTACGATTTGCGGTTTGATGATATTATCGATGCAATAAGAAATGAAAACCAAACAATTCCCGGTGGCTCAATCGATTTGAAAAACAAAAGCTTCCTTGTTAGAGTTCCTGGTGAATTTGATAGACCGTACATTGTGCAGGATTTGATTGCTAAAATGAAAGATGGTAAGCCGGTTTATATTAGAGATGTTGCCGGGGTATCATATGACTTTAAAGATCGTACTACTTATGCACGAGTCAACGGTGTTGATGCTGTTACGATGAATATATCTAAACGAGTTGGGGCAAATATTATTGATATTGCCGATAAAGTAAAACAAATTGTTACAAATACTAAGCAAAAGTATCCTGAGAATTTAGTCTTCAATTTAACTGTCGATTTTTCTAAAGATATTAAACAGAGTAATAGAAATCTGGAAAACAATATTTTCTCCGGGTTAGTATTGGTCTTGCTGGTATTGTTGTTTTTCTTAGGTATCCGTAATGCGCTTTTTGTTGCTATTGCAATACCTTTAAGTATGTTGATTTCTTTTACATTACTTTCTGCTCTCGGATATACACTGAATTTTATAGTTTTATTTTCGTTAATACTTGCTTTAGGAATGCTTGTTGACAACGCAATTGTGGTTATAGAAAACATTTACAAATTTTTAGAAGAAGGGTATGATTTAATTCAAGCGGCAAAAAATGCAACTGCAGAAGTTGCCTGGCCGATTAGTACTTCTACTTTGACAACAGTATTGGCTTTCCTACCAATTGTATTTTGGCCGGGTGTTGTAGGCGATTTTATGTTTTATTTACCTGTTACCGTAATTATTACTCTTTCCTCTTCGTTGTTTGTGGCATTGGTAATTAATCCTGTCTTTGCTTCAAAATTTATGAAGGTGGAAAACCCGTCTGATAAACCTAAGACAATATTTCAAAAGGTTGTTGCACCTATTAATAAATTGACTCATTTTTTCACGGAAATTATGCTCCCGATCGTAATGCGTTATTATGAGAATTTTTTAAATATTGTTATCGGTCAAGAAAGACCAAAGAAACAAAAAGTGCATTTGAGGAATTGGTTTGGTTTAGTTGCAACTGTCTTGCTTATAATGATCACTAATGCAGCGGTTGAAACTCCCGAGATTCCCAATGTAATAGTGCTTATAATAAGTACATTAATAGGTGCGGCAATTATATTCTTATTTTTAAATCCACGTTTAAAAGTAATATCCGGAACTGTGTTACTGTTAATTATAATATCGCTTGTATACAGAGAATTTGATCATGGTGTTGAATTCTTCCCCACTATAGATCCACCGCGTGTATATATAAACGTTGAAAGTCCTAGCGGTACAAACTTGGAAATGTCGAATCGTATTGCGAAAAATATTGAACAAGTATTAAAAGATTTTGCCGAAGTTGATGTTAAAGATTTTGTAGCTAATGTCGGATCGACAAATAATCCTTTCGAATTTGGAAGTTCTACCCCAAATAAAAGTACTGTCACGGTTCAATATGTTGACTACGATTTTCGAGAACAATCTTCAAAAATAACGACGGATCAGATACGTGAAGCAATTATGAGAATACCGGGAGCCGAAATAGATATTCAGCAGGAAGAGGCTGGGCCCCCGGTTGGGAGACCCGTTAATATTGAAATCTCCGGTGATAATTTTAGTATGCTCGGTAAACTTTCGGATCAAATCAGGAGAGAAATTGAAGAAGTACCCGGAGTTGTTGATATACAGGACGATTACGATGCCGGGAGACCGGAGGTTCGGGTAATAATTAACAGGGAAAAAGCCGCATTGCTTGACATGAATACATCGGTTATTGCAAATGCTATAAGAACCGCAATTAATGGTTTTGAGGCATCCAATTACCGCGTCAATGAAGAAGAATATGATATTACCGTAAGACTTAGAAAAGATCAGAGAAACAGCATTGAAGCCTTGAGTTCATTAAAAATTATTTATAATGATCAAAAGGGGAATACACTTAATGTCCCTTTAAGCAGTGTCGCCGATATTTCACGTGATACGGGACCCGGTGCAATTAAACGCGTAGGTATGAAACGTGTTGTAACTGTATCATCTAATGTTAAGGAAGGTTTTAATCAAAATGATGTTCTGAATAATGTTAAAGAAAAATTGGCTTCCTTTAATTTGCCCCCGGATTACCGTATTGATTATACCGGACAAAACGAAGAACAGGAAAAAGCTCAAGAATTTTTAGGAAGGGCTTTTATGATTGCTCTCCTTAGTATTTTTCTTGTTCTGGTAATTCAGTTCAATTCATTAAGTCAGCCTCTAATCATTATGGCAGCGGTTGTAATTTCATTGATCGGTGTCTTAATTGGTTTAACAGTTTTCAGTATGGCGTTCGGAATAATTATGACTGGTATTGGTGTTATTAGTTTAGCGGGTGTTATTGTTAATAACAATATTGTATTGATAGATTATATTAATATATTAAGAAGAAGAGGTATGAGTGTGCGTGATGCTGTTATTAGAGCAGGCATAAGAAGATTCCGACCGGTTACACTTACTGCAATTACAACAATACTTGGACTTATACCATTAACATTCGGGTTCGGATTTGATTTGTATACATTTTCATTTCAAAGCGGAGGTACAGATGCTGAGTTTTGGAGGCAAATGGGAGTGGCGGTTATTTTTGGTTTGATGTTCGGTACAATTCTTACATTAATTATTGTACCGGTTATTTATTCTATTATTTATGATCTTCCCGATGTCGTAAAAGTTTCAAAAGAATCTCTAAAAATTTGGTTATCTTCACTTATTAAGAAAAAAGAGAAATGATAATTAATAGAAATGCTTGAATTAAAGGGACTAAATTTTAGATATAATAACCCGGAAAATTCTTTTGAATTAAGCAATATTAATCTTAAGATTTCTCCGGGTGAATTTGTTACTATCCTTGGTCCGAATGGTTCGGGTAAATCAACTTTACTTAATCTAATCTCAGGTGAATTTCGAGCCTTAAGAGGTGAGATTTTATTCAATAACAAACCATACTTTGAATATAAACGTAAGGAGATTGCAAAGCGCATTTCTTTCGTTCCGCAAAAGTATTATTCCGTTTATCCTTTTTCCATTTATGAAATTGTTGCAATGGGCAGAACTCCATATCTTAACTTTTTAGGATTTGAAAAAGAGGAAGATATAATAAAGATCAATGAGGCATTGAAACTTGTCGGGATTGAGCATCTGAAAAATTATAGCATTAACTCAGTATCCGGTGGTGAAGCGCAGCGTGCATTTATTGCCCGTGCAATTGTTCAAGATCCCGAATTAATGCTTCTTGATGAACCGAACGCACACTTGGATTTGGAACACCAAATATCAATTTTTAATCTGCTGAAATCCCTAAATCAAGAAAAGAAACTGACTATATTAATGGTTTCGCACGATATTAACTTAGCAGCTAATTACGGTAAAAGAATGATACTCATGAAACAAGGTCAAATATATTTGGATGCCGAGAATTCCAAAGTACTTACCACCGAAAATATTCAAAAAGTTTTTAATGTAGATGCAAAAGTATACACTTACGGTAAAAATATTAATGTTGCATTATTTCCTAACAATTAGGAATAATTATTTTGAATGATTCTTCGAACATATTACGTTTTATTCTAGTACTGTTTCTGTTGTCGGTTAATTTATTGCTTCAAATTGCTTTTAAGTATTCGTTATACGATATCCCGATTACCGAAATTAACTTCGGTTATCTTGGTAATATATTTAATATACTTTTAACATCATTATTGATTTTAGGGGCTATATTATTATACATATTAGGCGGAGGTTACGATAATAAAGTATTTTCAGTAGTTCTCTTTACTATGATTCTTTCACTATCCTCATATTTAATAGGTTATGTTATTTCGAATGTTGAATTTGAGGCATTAAATTCTTACCTGCTCGGTGTTCCTTCAAGAAAGTTTTATCTATCTGTTATCTTTATTATTAATTTATTCGTTCACTACTATTTATTATCCTACATTTGGAGCAGTATATTAGGTCGACAGAGCGGTGGGCATGTTAAGGCTTTCAGCGGTTCAATTTTTGCTATTACTTTAACTCTGATTTTTACATATGTTTTTATTACCTCCCAAAATTATAAAATAAAAGAGCAGAATATTAACCAGCAATTTGATGTGGCAGTGGTTTTAGGAGCTGCAGTTTGGAGTAATAATAAACCTAGCCCGATCTTTGAAGGACGCATTAAAAAAGTTCACAAATTGAGTCAAATAAACCGGGTTAAAACTGTTCAATTTACAGGTGGAAATGCACCCGGAGAATTATCCGAGGCTAAAGTTGCTAGCGAATATTTTAAGTCTTTGGGTCATACCGGTGTACGTGTCCTCATTGAAGAGGAATCATCAACTACTGCAGAACAAATTGAATTTACGAGAAACAATTTTTTTAGTAAAAAAGAACCTGTGGAATTGGTAATTATTTCGGATAATTTTCATCTTCCGAGAGCACTCGAAATGTGTACTTTTTTTAATATCAAAGCTATAGGGTATGCTTCTGACTATAATCAAAATCTTGAAAAATTATTATATTACAGGTTAAGAGAAAGTATAGCTTTGGTTCTATTTTGGCTATTTGGTATTTAAGGGAATAAATAGGGAGTTAGTTATGCAGATTTTTGAAATGATGGGAAAAAATGATCATGAACAGGTGGTTTACTGTTCGAATTCCGAATCCGGTTTAAGAGCAATTATTGCTGTTCACGACACTACTTTAGGACCCGCACTCGGCGGCACAAGAATGTGGAATTATGCCACTTCAGAAGAAGCTTTAAACGATGTATTAAGATTATCAAGAGGAATGACTTACAAAGCCGCAGTTGCCGGATTAAATCTTGGCGGCGGCAAAGCTGTAATTTTAGGTGATTCAAGAACTCAAAAAAATGAATTACTTTTCCGTACCTTCGGTAAATTTGTTGATGGTTTAGCCGGCAGGTATATCACTGCAGAAGATGTTGGCACTGATGTTAGAGATATGGAATATGTAAGAATGGAAACTAAATATGTAACCGGTATCTCAAAAGCACTTGGAGGTTCGGGTGATCCTTCCCCGGTTACTGCTTATGGTGTTTATGTTGGTATGAAAGCTTGTGCTAAAGAAAAATGGGGGAGTGATTCTTTAAGAGGTAGAAAAATTGCTATTCAAGGTGCCGGTCAAGTTGCAAGATATTTATGTGAACATCTTTATAGTGAAGGTGCCGAACTTTATATCACTGATATTATTGACGAAAAAGTTAAGCGTATTTTGGAAACCGTGAAAGCATACGTTGTTAAACCGGAGGAAATTTATGATGTTGATGCCGAAATCTTTTCTCCAACCGCACTGGGAGGGATTATTAACGATGATACCCTGCCGAGATTTAAATTTGAAATCATTGCTGGTGGCGCTAATAACCAATTGAAAGATGAAAATATGCATGGTAAAAAGCTTATGGAAAAAGGTATTCTTTATGCCCCGGATTATGTGATAAATTCCGGCGGTTTAATTAACGTTTCTAATGAATTGGAAGGATACCGCCAAGACCGTGCAATGAAGCAAGCAGAAGGTATTTATGAAATTGTGAAAAAAGTTCTTACAATTTCTAAAGAACAGAATATTCCTACTCATGTTGCTTCAAACAAACTTGCCGAAGAAAGATTAAGAAGGATCGGTGGTATTAGAAAAATTTATTCCGGCTATTCAACTTTTTCCGGTAGATTAGGTGAACTTTCGACTATGTAATTAATCGGGGGACTTTTTAGTTCCCCGCTGTTAAATTTATGTTAACACTTTCGATGATCTTTGGTTTATTTTTTTTTTCAATTTACATTTTGTTCTAATAATTATTGATACATTATTCATATGCCAGAAAAGAAAACTATAAGAAGAATTTTACGAGAGAAAAGCCTGCAAGTTCTTTATGCTTATGAGATGAATGGCGAGGGACTTCAATATCTGATTGACGGTATTCTTTCGGATATTTCAAGCAAGAAAGATAGAGAGTTTAGTGAAAAAATTGTTAATGCTGTAATTGCTCATCGTAATGATTTGGATAGTAGAATTGCCGAAAGAGTAAACAATTGGGAAATGGACCGCATTGCATTAATTGATAGATTATTATTGAGAATAGGAATTGCCGAAATATTTTTCTTCCCTGATATTCCCCCGAAAGTTTCTATTAATGAAGTGATTGAAATAGCTAAAGATTACAGCACATCAAATAGCGGGAAATTTATCAACGGAATACTTGACGCAATTTTAACAGATTTGAAGAAAAGCGGGAAATTAAATAAAACAGGAAGGGGATTGATTGACCAAACAATCGCAAAAAACTCCTGAAAGTAAATTCAAGATTTTTATTTGGACCCTCTTCGATCTTGCTAACACCTCTTATTCCATTGTTGTTGTTACTTTCCTTTTTGCAGTTTATTTTAAAGAAACCGTCGCTTCAGGTGAGCCGATTGGAGATCTTTATTGGAGTATCGGCACATCAACATCGATGATTATTGTTGCTATAATTTCTCCAATACTTGGGGCAATTGCGGATTATTCAGCCGGTAAAAAACGATTTTTACTTTTCTTCACTATGATCTGTATAATCTCAACCGCTTTACTTTATTTCGTTGGTGAAGGAAACATATTTTGGGCACTTCTGCTTTTTATAATAGCTAACATTGGTTTTGAAGCGGGTCTTGTTTTTTACGATGCTTTTTTACCAGAAATTACGATCCCAAAAAATTACGGAAGAGTTAGCGGTTACGGTTTTGCAATGGGTTATGTCGGTTCATTAGCTTCACTTGCAATTGTTTTCCCGTTTATTCAAAAGGAATTGATCAGAGAGACCTTCCCTGTTTCTGCATTATTCTTTCTTGTATTTGCAATTCCTCTTTTTATCTTTTTGAAAGACTCGCGAAAAGATGTAATTCGAACAGAATCATTTGCTGTAATTGGATTTAAAAGAGTATTCAATACTATTACTCATTTAAGAAGCTATAAGAATCTCGCAATATTTTTACTTGCTTACTTTTTTTATATCGAAGGTGTAAATACGGTAATCTATTTCTCAGGTAACTATGCAAGTACTACACTAGGATTTTCAATGGGCGAGTTAATAATATTTTTTATTATTGTTCAAACTACGGCAATATTGGGCTCTGTTACTTTTGGAATCATGGCAGATTCATTCGGACAAAAAAAATCAATTGTTCTTTCATTACTAATTTGGGTCTTTACAATTATAATTGCTTTCATGACGAGCTCACCGGATACCTATCTTGTAAAAATGATTGCCTCAAAATTTGATTATGATGTAGGGCAAATACAGAAAGATTCATTTTACTTTGTTGGTTTGTTAGCAGGAAGTGTAATGGGGGCAACTCAATCTACAAGCAGAAGCTTGATGTCCAAATTAACCCCGCCTGATCGTAAAACCGAGTTTTTCGGTTTCTACTCATTCTTTGGGAAAAGTTCTGCAATTCTTGGTCCGTTAGTATTCGGAATTATTAGTTTTACAACCGGAAGTCAACGGGTTGCAATTTTATCCATAGCTGTTTTCTTTATTATAGGTTTAGCAATATTATCTCGTGTTAAAGATCCCCAAACCGAAACTAAACTTATGTAGATAAAAATAATTTTCTTATTAAAAAATAAATAACCACAGCAGAAATCAACATCCAAAGAATTCCAATATAAGTTGCGGAAATAGAAGTGATATTTTCCAAAATTACAGCGTCATTTTGGTAATTACCGCCGCTTAATAAATCTTCTTTAATATCAATCAGAACATAAAAAGCACTGACTAATCCAAGTGACTGCATTATTATTTGATTAACCAAATTGTTAAAATATCGAGGCGACAAAATTAGTATAACAGCGGCAAGTAATGCGGTAATTTGGCTCAGTAAATCAACAAGAAAATTTGCAGCGAAAATTATCAATAAAACAGCGAGTGCAGTATTAAACCATGTTGAAACCTTTTTATCAAACGAAGAGATGAATAACAAAGCACCGATTCCGACACTTCCGAGATAACCGGCAGAAGCAATTAATAAAATATTACCTCCTTCGGTTGTAGTTAAACCGCCCAAATATTTATTAAGCTCTATTGAAATTATCTTGCCGCCTGTAAGTACTGCAACTAAACCATGACTCATTTCATGAAGCAGAACAACAAATAATTTTATAGGGTATACGATTAAAGTATTCCAGGCGAAAAAGCTAATAACTAATACGCTTGCAATGATTGTAACGTGAAGGATTTTTTGATTTTTTTTCTTCATAAGAGATTTTATCAAGACAAACAAGTTTACAAATTTCTATTGAATTAATCTTATAGGCTAACTACATTTGAAATGTAACAAAAAGTTAAAATGCGGATGTAACTCAGTTGGTAGAGTGTCAGCTTCCCAAGCTGAATGTCGCGGGTTCGATCCCCGTCATCCGCTCTAATACATTTCTTATCGGATTTCTAACAAATTTCACAAAACTTTGTAAGAAAATTAATTGAAAATATTAATTAAGAGTATTATGTTTACAGACCGATTTTTGAAAGGATGGCATTGAGAGGGGGCATAGCTCAGCTGGTTTAGAGCGTCTGCCTTACAAGCAGAAGGTCCTTGGTTCGAATCCATGTGCCCCCACAA
>DYHH01000019.1 GCA_020724265.1 Melioribacter roseus
AAGAAACAAATCAATAAAAAAACCTCAGGGGACAAATGGCACTATAGTAAATAATATCTCCGTAGAGGCTTCATTAATGAAGCCTCTACACCAATTAACCTGGTAAGAAAACCAACTGAAAGAATAATAGTAGTAACCGCAGACATTTGTCTGCGTGAATGCATAACTCGTAATCTATAAACCACCAGATTCTTTTAGATATATCGAGAGGTTACCACCGCAGACGTAAAGTCTGCGGCTACAAATCTTCAACGTTACTTGCTAACTAAGCAACCTTCGAGGAAAAAGAACTTAAGTAGCAAACTCTTACCTCGAAGGTTTGTTAAAATCCCCGGGATTTGTCAGAAAAAAAATATTAACAAAAATTTTTTTTATCCATTTTGCTTAAGAAAATCCCGGGGTTTTTGCGATAAAATTAATCCATCACTAATACTTCTCTGATATGCTCTAAAGCCCAATCAATTTCTTCTTTCTTTATAACGAGAGGGGGAGCAAAACGAATTACATTATCATGTGTTTCTTTGCATAAAATTCCACGTTGCATTAATGCTTCACAGAATCTTCTCGCACCTTTTGCTTCTTCATGTAATTCAACACCAATAAATAATCCTTTACCTCTAACTTCTTTTATATGCTTGGAATCAATTTTATTTAATTCATCCCTAAAATAATTGCCGAGTTCAAATGAATTCTCAACAAGTTTTTCGTCTATTAATACATTCAATGCTTCAATAGCAGCGGCAGCGCCGAGCGGGTTACCGCCGAATGTTGAACCATGATCACCGGGATTGAAAACTCCCAATACTTCTTTGTTAGACAATACCGCAGAAACCGGGTAACATCCTCCGGAAAGTGCTTTACCAATAATTACCGCATCCGGACGAACATCTTCATATTCAAACGCAAATAACTTACCGCTTCTTCCTAATCCCGATTGAATTTCATCCGTTATATAAAGCACATTATTCTTTTTGCATATATCATAAGTATCTTTTAAGTAGCCTGCCGGAGGAACTACTACTCCCCCTTCGCCTTGTATCGGTTCAAATATAAATGCAACAGTATTCGAGGTTATGGCTTCTTCCATTGCTTTTACATTTCCGTATTCAACAACTTTGAATCCCGGTGTAAAAGGACCAAAACCATTTTTGTACTGTGCTTCTGTTGAGAAGGAAACAATGGAAATTGTTCTTCCCGCGAAATTATTTGTACAAACAATAATTTCAGCTTGATTTTCCGGAACACCTTTAACCCTATACCCCCATTTTCTTGCAGCTTTTAATGCAGTTTCAACTGCTTCGGCACCGGAGTTCATCGGTAGAATCATCTCATAACCGGTAACTTCATTCAGTTTTTTATATAACAAAGGAAGCTGACTGTTTCTAAATGCTCGTGAAGTAAGAGTAACTTTTTCCGCTTGAGTTTTTAGTGCATTAATAATTCTCGGATGACAGTGACCTTGATTTACTGCCGAATACGCGGCAAGACAATCTAAATATTTTTTACCATCAACATCGTGTACCCACACACCCTCTGCTTTTTCAATAACTACATCGAGTGGATGGTAATTATGGGCACCGTATTTCTCTTCTAATTCAATATAATCTTTTGATGACATATCGAACCTACCTATATTGTTGAAAAAATTAGTCGTCAAATTTATACAATTTAGTTCTGATTTGGTAAGGAAATCGGCTAAACCGGTTCACATAATGCTTTGTAATTAACCCGTTGTTTCAACTAAGGATTGTCTGTAATTATACAAAAAGGGGTTTTGAAAAAGTTCACCAATTAGTTATCTTGCTGATGTGATGAGAAAAATTCTATTCTTTGGTGATTACTTTCTTAAATTCTATGCAAGGTTAGATTCCAAATCAAAAGAAAAAATTGACTTTGTTCTTGATTTAATTAGAACTGTAGAAATAGTCCCTATTAAATTCCTTAAATATTTAGAAGGAACGGATGGATTATATGAAATCAAAGTTAGAACTTTCAAGTATAACATTAGAATTTTTAGTCCTTTTGATGAAGGAAATTTGATAATTCTTTTTAATGGATTCGTTAAAAAAACAAAAAAAACTCCGAAGAAAGAATTAGAATACGCGCTTAAATTAAAAGAAGGATATTTGCAAGAAAAGTCTAAAAGGAAAAAAGAATGAAAAAGATTACAACATTCGAAGAGCATCTTGATAAACAATACGGGGAAAAAGGAAGCAAACGAAGAGATAAATTTGAGGAAGATTCAATTGCATTTCGTTTAGGTGAAATGCTAAAAGAAGAAAGAACAAAAGCCAATATGACACAAGAACAGCTTGCCGAAAAAACCGGTACTAAAAAAAGTTATATTTCTAGGATTGAATCCGGGAAAAGCGATATTTAGATTTCGACTTATTATAGATTAGTTGAACTTGGGTTAAAGAAAAGATTGAATATTTCCATAACTTAATCATCTCTCTTGCTCAAAGACTATCAAACTTAATATACATGCCTTACTTAGGAAAATATCATATTAATTCAATAACAACTTATTTTATCGTTTATCAGAATAGACTATCTGCAAAAACGATCAATTTTTTTACAAGAGATGAGTAAATGAAAATCGAAACTACTTCCTTTTCCGTTGAAACAAATGGTCACACCGATATTATCGACATTACCGGTGAAGTAAAGAAGGTACTATCCGAATCCGGTTTACGTGAAGGGACTGCATTAGTATTCGTGCCCGGTTCAACCGCTGGAGTTACAACAATTGAATATGAGCCGGGATTACTGCATGATTATCCCGCTTTTTTCGAAAAGATTATTCCTTCAAGTTCAGAATACCGGCATAACGATACCTGGCATGACGGTAACGGGCATTCGCATGTAAGAGCCGCGTTGCAGGGGGCTTCTTTTACAGTTCCATTTAAATCTAGTAAACTTTTGCTTGGAACATGGCAGCAGATTATTCTAGTTGATTTTGATGCGCGTGCAAGAAACAGAAAAGTCATAGTTCAATTAATGGGCAATTAGTTTGGAAAGGATCATTACCGTATTTGGAAGTTCTAAGCCCAAACCGGGAGAAGAAGAGTATGAAACCGCTTATCAACTCGGTAAAATTTTGGGTAAAAACGGTTACAATGTTTGTACCGGCGGGTATCAGGGGATAATGGATGCAGTTTCGAAAGGTGCATCGGAAATGGGGTCTAAAGCAATCGGTGTTACGGTCAATATCTTTAATGCAAAAGCTAGTTCATACATTCATGAAGAAATTCGTTGTTCATCTCTATTCGAAAGAATTGAGAAATTAGTTGAGCTTGGCGATGCTTATATTATTTTAAGAGGCGGAACCGGTACTTTAGTAGAGTTATCAATTGTTTGGGAAATGTTTAATAAATATTTGATGAATGAAAAACCAATTGCATGTCACGGTAAAATGTGGAAAGATATAGTTCAGATAATCGACGAAAGAATGAAATTTGAAAATAGAAATCAAGGATTTATTTTTCTAACCGAAAACATCGAAGAATGTGCCGAATATATTATTCGTAATATTTAATTTTCTTTTTAACCACAAAATGCACGACAAAGACACAAAGGTCACTATTAAAAAAACTTTGTGCCCTTTGTGAAACTTTAGTGTTCCTTGTGTTTATGCTTTTTCTATAATACTCACTAATAAAATTTGATACTTGTTTTTACTCTTTCCCCAATAAAAAACAATTCTTCATTAATAACTATCAATTCATTATTTTCCGAAAGTTTATATGAATCCTTTCAACTAAACAGAGGTGCGAATTGTTTGAATCAACACTAATAGATCCCAACCAAACATGGATACTTTGGGCTGTATTAATATCAGCAGGGTATTTCGGACTTTGGGCGGAGAAGACTAAAATCGGTTCACGTTTATCGGGTGCGGTTGTTGCAATACTTACAACTTTTGTTCTTTCGAATCTTTCGATTATCCCGGCAGATTCCACAGTGTATGATACTGTTTGGTCTTACTTAATTCCTTTAGCAATACCAACTTTACTTTTCCAGGCAAACCTTAAGAGAATTATAAAGGAAGCCGGACCTACACTTCTTGCTTTTACTTTCGGTGGAATCGGTACGGTTATCGGGACACTTATTTCATACAACATTGTTTCGCTTGGAGAAGAGGGTTGGAAACTTGCCGGAATTTTTTGTTCGACTTATATCGGTGGTTCTCTTAATTATGTTGCAGCCGCCGAGGCATTACAACTTTATTCCGGTGATCTTTTAACTGCGGGAGTTGCAGCAGATAATTTGGTAATGACACTATATTTTCTTTTACTTTTTGCTATTCCTTCAATAGGTTTTTTACAGAGAAGATTTAAAACACATCACGAAGAACAAGCACAAAATAACGGCTCATCAGAAATAAAATCCGTAAACAGTTCTGCGGAATTGAGTTTAATTAATCTTGCAAAAGCACTTACAATTAGTGCGACTGTCTGTGCAGTAGGTTTCTTTGTGCAGGATTTGCTGGGAATTGGAGGCAGCGGAATATTAATTATTACCGCAATTGTAGTTTTTCTTGCAACAGCTTTCCCGGATGCAATGAGTGAAATTAAAGGTGCCGATAAGATAGGTACATTTTTAATGCAGATATTTTTTGCAACAATAGGCGCAAGTGCAAACATTGCAATTGTTATTGAATACGGTCCGGTACTGTTTTTATTTGCAGCAATAATTTTGTCGATTCACTTAATTTTCTTGCTTACTGCAGGAAAAATCTTCAATTTAGATTTGGCTGAAATTGTTATTGCATCAAATGCGAATATGGGCGGACCCACAACGGCTGCTGCTATGGCTGTTGCACGAAGATGGGAAAGTCTTGTTATTCCGGCTATACTTGTCGGTACTCTCGGTTATGCAATCGCTACTTTTATAGGTGCCGGAATAGGATACTGGTTACAACCATAAAAAGATAAATGAAATTAAAAAGAGCTAACGACAGATACCTCGCCGGTGTTTGCGGTGGTATTGCAGAGTACCTTAAAGTTGATCCGTTTTGGATAAGATTAATTTGGGCTGTACTTACACTTGTTTCTTTTATGTTCTTGGGATTAATAATCTATATAATTCTGTGGATTATTATGGAACCGCCGGATGAGTGAGAGTTAAATTAAGAGGCTGATTAAAAGGTAAGTTTATATTAATGCATGGAATAATGATGACACAGAATTGAACTGGTTAACGCTGACTTATTAATTAGATTTTACTTTTTGATCAGACCTCATACCTTAATAACTGGCATAAACCGCAAAACCTTTTTTAACCATTAGTTCATTTACGTTAATGAATTTTCCTTTTTTATCAGGCAGATAAATTTCCCCGAGGTATCTGCCGTACTTTCCTTTTTTATCTTTAAAAGTTCTTACAAAAATATTTTTGTTAAGATTTGTTTCACGCAAAAAGTCACGGGATACTAATCCTTCTGGTCTTTCGGCTCCTCTTAGTTCGGGAGCGTTAATTCCGTAGAGTCTAATTTTTTCTCCCTTAATAAAAGTTTTTAGTCCCAAATCTATATCAACCGTAATAGTATCGCCGTCATAAACGGCGGTAACAAAAGCTTTATAGTGGTATAATGTTTTTTCCATTTTAACTCCATTTAATTACGTTATATTTGAAAGTAAAATAAGAATTCCTTTAAAATGAAAAAACTACTTTTTTTCTTTATTGTAATGGTTTCCGTTAATGTCATTAATTCTCAGATAAAAATTGACGGGGTTGGCGGTTATGTAGGTTTAGGCAGCATTAAAGGTAACTCAGCATCGGTGAGCAGTTTTACAACTTCACTATTTGTTGATACGAAAATGTTTTTTACTGAGGATGTTACAATCCGTTATAGTTTTTTTTATGCAAGAAAACTTGAAGCATTACTCCCGGATGCAAGCGGGACACGGTATTTTCCATACCACAGGGGTTTTTCGGTTAAAGCGGTTATTGAACAACTGCTAAGTACGTATCTCTTTTTAGAAGAAGGTCTGGGCTTATTATTATTGAACGACAGAACTTTCAGCGATACAAACGAATGGGGTATCGGTGCAGCATTTCATATTACTATCGGTTTGGATTTCCGGAGCTATAAAAATTCCGGTTTCAAATTAGGTATAGGTTCGGATATCGGCACAACATTTAATGCAACTACTCCAAACTATTTTTCCGTTCAATTGCAAACTGCTTATTACTTCTAATTGTCTTCCAATTTTTGTTTTGGCAAATCTTTAGACGGATAGCTTCCTAAAATTTTCAAAAATCTTGTGAATGGCGTTAATTCCTGAATTGCCATTTGAACATTTTTATCAGATAGGTTTCCTTCAAAATCAAGGTAGAACATCTCTTCCCACGGATTACCGATTATCGGTCGGGATTCGAGTTTAGTGAGATTGATATTATACTTTCTAAAAATCATCAATCCCTCTACCAGCGCACCGGCAGTATGCGCCGTTGCCATTACAAGCGATGTTTTAGATGGAATTCTTTTATCGATTGTAATCGGTTTTCGGGCACAAATTAAAAACCGGGTATAGTTTTCACTTTGGTTTGCAATGTTACGTTTTAAAATTTTCACACCGAATAACTTAGCTGCTTCTTCACTTGCTATAGCTGCAAAGAATTTATTGTTTTCATCGTGAATTTTTTTAACCGACATAGCGGTATCAGCAAAGTACTGCAATTCAGGTTGATTTAAAGTTGCAAGAAAACCGCTGCATTGAGCGGCTGCCTGGTAATGTGCATATACTTTTTTAATTTTTTCGATAGGAATATATTCGGTAGCACAAAGACAATGATCAATTTTAAATTTTTCTTCCCCGATTATTGATAAAGTTGTATGAAGCAGAATATCATAGACTTCGTTAATTCCGCCGGATGTAGTGTTTTCAATCGGAAGAATCGCATAATCTGCTTCTCCTTTTTCAACTAATCTTGCTACTTCTTCAAATCTTTCCTGCCAAACAAATTCGATTGAGTTTTCATAATCGCTAAAGAATTTTTTTGCGGTTAAATAACTATAAGAACCTTCTATACCTTGAATGGCAACTTTAATTCTGTCAACAATTTTATTTTTCTTGTTAGCCTGTCTTTGCACAAATTGCTGCTGAAGTCTAACTGAGTTTTCTATTACTTCTTGAAAAATTCTTGTAACATATTCGGCATCTAATCCTTTAGACTTTCCTTCTTGAATTAATCTTTTTAATAATTCCTTTTCCCGTTTTTCATCACGAATAGGAAGATCATTCAAGTCTTTTGTTTTGATAACTTCTTTACTTAATAATCTTCTTTTGGCTAATAAATCTATCAAGGAAGAATCAATAACATTAATTTGTTTTCTTAAATTTTCTATGGTTTTAGATTTGTTCGGCATATTTCATTTCTCAAAAAATTAGTGCTAAAAGTAAAAAATAAAATGATTTATAGAAAGATTTTTATTGGGAAACAACGGTATTTAATTTTTTGCAGAGCCAAAACCTATATTTAAGTTGACACTAAAATCCAAAAACAATATCTTTCAAAAGGATATTTGAATCCTTTTTTCTATTTATAAACTGATGAGACCAATCACTTTAAATATAACAGAATCAAACGACCACGATTATTTAAATGATATTCACTTTCTTTTCCGATACGCACTAAACAAGTACAACAAATAAACACACGAGAAAAAAATGGGAAAACAAACCAGAAGAGATTTCCTAAAAGTAACAGCTGCTATTGGTGGAACTGCTGCCGGAATTACGGCACTGACACCAAAACAAGCTAAAGCCGCTTCTCCGGAAATTTTATCCGAAGACAGAATGGGAGTGCTTGTGGATACAACTGTCTGTATTGGCTGCAGACGCTGTGAATGGATGTGTAAAAAAGTTCATGGTTATGATGCCGGTGATATTGAAACTTACAGCAATGAAGAAGTCTTTGGTAGAATGAGACGCCCTCAAAATGAAGGTTATACCGTTCTCAATCGTTATGATAACACTAAAAACCCAATTACCCCGTATCATGTTAAAGTGCAGTGTATGCATTGCGACCGCCCCGCATGTGTCTCGGCATGTATAGTTGGCGCTTTTACCAAAACTGAAAAAGGTGCGGTTATTTGGGATACGGACAAATGTATCGGATGCCGTTATTGTATGGTTGCTTGTCCCTTCCAAATACCTACTTTCGAATATGATAAAGCAATTGAGCCCGATATCCGAAAATGTGATTTCTGCTATGAAAGAACTGCGGAAGGTTTATTACCGGGCTGTGTTGATATCTGCCCGGTTGAAGCACTCACCTACGGAAAGCGAAGGGATTTAATTACGATTGCAGAAAAAAGAATGAAATTATATCCCGACCGTTATATAAATAGAATTTTCGGTCATACCGAAGTTGGAGGAACATCCTGGATGTACTTAGCCGGAAAAGATTTTTCCGAATTGGATTTTCCAAAATTAAGTGATGCTCCGGCACCCGGAGTTTCCGAATCAATTCAGCATGGAATATTTGCCTACTTCGTTCCCCCGCTCGCTTTGTATGCTTTGTTGGGAGGTATTATGTGGGTAACAAAAAATAAAGAAAAGAAAAGCGGGGAGGAAGAATAATGGAACATAATCATAAACCAATCCCTGTTAAACACAGATATTTTACACCGGGTGTAATCGGTATTGCCATTGTTGCTGCATTCGGAATGGTATTTTTATTAGCAAGATTCTTGTTCGGACTTGGTGCTGTAACCAATCTAGATAATTTTTATCCATGGGGAATTTGGATTGGATTAGACGTAGCTGCCGGTGTTGCATTAGCAGCCGGAGGTTTCACTACCGCCGCACTCGGACATATCTGGCACAGAGATAAATACGAAGTTTTAGTGAGACCGGCATTATTAACTGCCATGCTCGGCTATACTTTTGTTGCTTTAAGTGTGGTTACAGATATTGGACGATGGTACTCTGTCTGGCATCCTTTAATAATGTGGAACGGAAATTCTGCATTGTTTGAAGTTGGTATTTGTGTAATGACCTACTTGACAGTTCTCTATATTGAATTTCTTCCGATGGTAACCGAAAGATTTATGGGAAGAGTTAATCTTCCGGGATTTCTCAAAGTATTTAATAAGATAGTTGATAAAATTCTTCACGTACTTGATAGAACACTAAACAAGGTTATGTTTGTATTCATTATTGCCGGAGTAGTTTTATCTTGTTTACATCAATCATCAATCGGTACTTTAATGATAATTGCCGGACCTAAGATGCATCCGTTGTGGCAGACTCCGGTTCTTCCCCTGCTGTTCCTTCTCTCTGCTTTTGCAGTAGGTTTCCCTATGGTTATAATGGAATCATTAGCATCATCAAGATCATTCGGAATGAAACCTGAAAAAGATGTACTTTCAAGTTTAGCACGTTTTGTAGGTCCGCTTCTTGGTATTTATTTGGCTTTCAAAATCGGTGATATGTTTATCCGCGAATCATTTGTTTATTTAGCCGAATTAAATACCGCAAGTATAATGTTTACGATTGAAATGGTTGTGGGGGTGATAATTCCACTAAGGATGTTTCTTTCACCTGCTGTGCGGGCTTCTTCAGCCGGACTTTTTATCGCATCTATACTTGTAATATTCGGAGTGCTGCTAAACCGATTTAATAATTTTGTTATTGCCTATGACCCGCCATATACAGATACTTCTTACTTCCCATCGATCGGCGAAATTGCAGTAACACTCGGTTTTGTTGCTCTTGAAATATTACTCTTTAGAGCATTTGTTATGATATTCCCGATTATTAGTCAGCCGGTAAAGAGTACAATACAAAAAGCTAAATATGCAATCAAAGGTGCATAATGAAAAAATTAATAAAACATATCGCTTTAATAATTTTCGTATCGGGATTGATAAATAACGTAACTGCTCAAACCCATTCGAAAATGGAATTTAGTTGTCAAACATGTCATGCTTGCGAAACTCCGACAAAGTCTAATCCTTGTTTAATTCCTTGTCCAAGAGAAAAAATGATAACGGTTTATCAGCTGCCTGAGCAATCACCCGATATTATTGTTTTGGACAAGATGAAATCAAGAGAAGACTTATATGAACCTGTTCAATTCACGCATAGACTTCATGCTGAAATGGCGGGTATGTCAGGTGGCTGTGCAATGTGCCATCATTACAATCCCCCGGGAAATGTTGTTCCTTGTAGTGATTGTCATTCGGCAGAAAGAAAAAGAGAGGATATTTCGACCCCGGATTTGAAAGCAGCTTTTCATAGACAATGTATGGACTGTCATCAGCAATGGAGTGAAAAAGTTGAATGCAAAAGCTGTCATGAACTAAACTCAAGCGGTAAGTCTGCATTTGATAAACAGAGGAAAGCATCCGAGAGAGTTCATCCTCCGATAATTGAACCGAAGAAGTTGGTATATAATACTCCGTCTTATGAAGGAACTCTTGTTACGTTCTTTCATAATGAGCATACTAACTTATATAAATTTGAATGTGTAGATTGCCATCAAAATGAGAGTTGTGCTAAATGCCACGACACAAGACCACCAATTGAGGATGAAAATATTCTTTTTGCTGTAAAGCATAAAAAATGTGCATCATGTCACGATACTGAAAATAATTGTGCCTCCTGTCATACAAATAAAGAAACGGCACCATTTAATCATAAGCAAAGAACCGGGTTTGCACTTACGCCTTATCATACAAAAATTAATTGTGTAAGCTGTCATACAAAAGCTAAAGTTTTTTCGGGGCTTTCTAATGATTGTAATTCTTGTCATGAATCTTGGGGTCCGGAAAATTTCAATCACTCTATTGTTGGAATTGAGTTAAGCGAAAGTCATATAGAATGGACTTGTGACGTTTGCCATGATAATAGAAACTTTACCGCAAAACCATCTTGCAATATGTGCCATGATGAAGACATAACATATCCCGATTACGAACCGGGAGAAAGAACAAAGTAAATGAAACACTTTGTAAGTAAAATAGGGTTTAAACTTATTTTGGTTGTCGGAATTACTTCGCTGATAATCATAAGTGTATATGCTTTCTTCACTATTAAATCGCAGCATTCCGTGCTTCTAAACGAGGTTGAAAGACACGGAAACCAATTAAGCGAAGCACTAAAGAAAAGTATGCATTATGAAATGCTTGCAAATAATAGAGAAAGCATTCATAATATGATAAATACAATCGGTGAAGAGCCTTCCATTCGTGAAGTAAGAATTTTTAATAAACTCGGCGAAATAATTTATTCTGCTGATGATTCGGATATCGGTAGAATTATTAATCTTCAAGAAGAGCGATGTTTCGCATGCCATGCCGAAGATGAACCTCTTCATCGTCTTCCGATTAATGAACGCACACGTATCTTTAAAAAGGAAACCGACAACCAGCGTGTACTTGGAATTATTAATCCTATTTACAATGAGCAAACTTGTTATGAAGCAGATTGCCACGCACATACATCATCCCAAACTGTTTTAGGAGTACTTGATATTACCCTAAGTCTTAATGATGTTGATCAGCAAATAAAAAAGAGCGAGTTCACAATTTTACTTTTCTCGATTATTACCGTGGTAGGAATAAGTTTTATAATTGTGTTTTTTATTAGAAAATGGGTTGTTAAACCAGTAAGCGGACTGGTTACCGCAACAAAAAATGTTGCAGCAGGTAATCTCCAATATACAATTGATATAACACAAAATGACGAACTTGGTCAACTAGCAACTTCTTTTAATAATATGACTCATAAATTAGCAGAAGCCAGAATGCAGTTGTTTCAATCGGATAAAATGGCTTCATTAGGAAGGTTGGCTGCCGGAGTTGCTCATGAGATAAATAATCCTTTGACAGGGGTTTTAACTTACAGCAGTTTCTTACTAAAACGAACAAAAGATAAACCTGAAATTCAAGATGACTTAAAAGTAATTGTCCGTGAAACAAAAAGAAGCAGAGAAATAGTAAAAGGACTTCTTGACTTTGCCCGTCAGTCGGTACCGAAGAAGAACAAAGCGGATATAAATGAAATAATTGATAGAGCATACACCGTAATTGAAAATCAACTTAATATGAATAAAGTTAAGTTCGAAAAAAATTATAGTACCGATCTTCCTCAAATCGTTGTCGATTCAAATCAAATGCAGCAGGTATTCATTAATCTTATTGTTAACGCCTCAGATGCGGTTGGTCCTAACGGCGGGTTTGTTAAAGCATCAACACGACCGATTGATTTATCGCCTTATGGTGTCATCCAAATTAAAAAAGCAGAATGCAGTAAACGGCACAGTTTAATTGACGAACATAATAAAATTGACGGTTTGCCTACAATCAAATTTTTGGTAAGGCAAGATGAAAAAGAAGTTATCTTCCGCTTAAATTCTATTTACGGTAAAAAGGAACATGAATCCGGTTCTATAATTAATACTCAAAAAGCATTTACAATTGAATGCCCGACTTGTGCCATTTCACTAAAAAATGAGAATGAAAAGTGTCCTGAATGTAATTCATCTATTTATACCATAGACACTCCGGGACAAGGTCAATTGAAAGGATGCATAAACAAAAATTGTTATTGGCAAACCTGGCCCGAAATTGAAGCAAGCGGTAGAAGAGAATTTATTGAAATAACTATTGAAGATAACGGAAGCGGAATTCCGAAAGAAAATTTATCTAAAATCTTCGATCCATTCTTCAGTACAAAAGGTCAGAAAGGCACCGGTTTAGGCTTAGCAGTTATTTGGGGGATCATCGACAACCATGACGGAACAATAAAGGTTGAAAGCGAAGTTAATGTCGGTACAAAATTTATAATTCGTCTTCCGCTTGAACCGATGAGAAAACAATGACAAGTGATAAAATTAAAATATTGATTGTAGATGATGAACAAGTTGTTGTTGATTCACTTTTAAAGATATGCGAAATGGAAGGATATAAGACTTCTTATGCATTATCTGCAGAAGAAGGACTTGTATTATTACAAAAAGAAAAGTTCGATTTGATTCTATGCGACATTATGCTACCCGAGATGAACGGATTTGAATTTTTAGAAGGACTTCACGCAAGGAAAATTGAAACACCGGTTATAATGACTACCGGATATTCAACGGTTGAAAACGCTGTTAAATCGCTTTACGAAGGTGCAATTGATTATGTTCCGAAACCTTTTGAAGTTGATGAAATTTTAAGCGCTTTAAATCGCGGAATTAATTACGGGAAGATCAAAAATATTTTACGTTACGCAAAATCTAGTGACATTGTTTACGTTGATTGTCCATCCAAGTATTTTAGATTAGGTGTGGCTTCGTGGGTACACATAACCGGTGAAGGTTTGGCAACTGTTGGTGTAACGGATTTATTTCTAAAAACAGTTGAAAGTTTTGATTCACTGAAATTAATGGTTGTTGATGAAGAGATATATCAAGGAAGTTCGTGTGCTTGGTTTATGTCGGAAAAAGGATTTGTTCACGATCTTCTTTCCCCTATTTCAGGAAAAATAATCGAAAGAAATGAAAACGTCCTCAGCAACAACAGCATCATTGAAAAAGATCCATTTTTCGACGGCTGGCTTTACAAAGTAATACCAAGCGATATTGAATATGAAATGAAAAATTTAACATCTTGCAGCTCGGATCAATTATAAAGAAAAAATAAAAAGATACATTTAAACGGAGAAATAAGATGGCACTTTTAATTGTAATTATTGCTTTCATCTGCTTTATTATTGCAGATATGTTGATACGAAAATACCTCGAAAAACATAAAGCAAAGAAAGCACGCGAGGAACGTGAAAAGATTCTTCAGGTTAGCTTGAACCTTGATTTCACTCACGAAGCTAAAACCCTGAAACGTGCTGAAGTTGAAAACCCTAAAGCAAGAATACTTGCCGTTGACGATGAACCTGTAATACTCGACAGTTTTAGAAAAATACTTGTATTAGATGGTTATTCAGTTGATACTGTTGAAACAGGACAAGAAGCATTAGGGCTGGTTCAAAAGCATCATTATGATTTTGTATTTACCGATCTTAAAATGCCCCATATGAGCGGTGAAGACGTGTGTAAATCCGTTAAACATTTACGACCTGACATTGATGTAATTATTATAACCGGTTATGCTTCGGTTGAATCTGCAGTTGAAACTATGAAATACGGTGCTATGGATTACGTTCAGAAACCTTTTACGGAAGAAGAACTTACGGAAATGGTTAAGAAGTTCGTTGTTAAAAGACACGATAGAATTCAAAAACAAATTAAACCGAAAGTTCATATTACGCATTTAAGTTATAAAGATGACCCAAAGAGTACTGAGTTTTTTATTCCCGGAGGCGTATTCATTTCCGAAGGACATTGTTGGTGCGCAGTTAACCAGGACGGAACAGTTAAAATGGGCATTGATGATTTCGCAAAAAAACTATTAGGAAAAATCGAAGATATCGAAATGCCGAATTTAGGTATGATTGTTACAAAAGGTCAAACACTATTTAATGTAAAAGCCGGTGGTAAAACTTTTCATTTCAAATCCCCTCTATCCGGAAAGGTTTCTAAAATAAACTCTGACTTAAAGGAAGATTTTGAAGCATTAGATATTACTCCTTATGAGAAAAATTGGATATGCACTGTTGATGCCGATAATCTTGATACCGAATTGCCTGAATTAAAAATCGGTAATACTGCTGTTAATTATTATCAAGAACAAATTGATAAAGCTCAAGAGATACTGAAAGAAAAATTAGTTCAATCCGGTAAATTGAAAGAAGACGATAAAGCTAATGTTTTGCAATACGGTGTTTTATCCGAGCTTACTAATCTTGAAATGGATGAGTTTGCTGAAAAGTTTTTTGTTTAGCTGCTTTATCGTAAAATAAATTATAATTTTCAAGTTGACCACTTACATTTATAAACCGTTAAAACGGTTCGAAAACTTTACTTTTTTCTCATTAACCCACGGATTAATCCGTGGGTTAATAAAGCGAATAACAATTTATTATAACCGTTTCAACGGTTTCTATGCTTCCCGATTATTTAGACGGTCAACTTGAATTATAATTAAAAAAGTCCGCATGATGCGGACTTTTTTTTATGGATTTAAACCCGTATGACAATCGGTACAAAGAAATTCTTTCCATGCATCATCAATATCCGTCGGATGAATAAACTCCAACGATTCATTAATACTTGCAACCTGTAAATTATCTTGCGGACCTTGAGCAGTAATATAATGACATTGATTACAATCTTTAGAGATAACTTTCCCATCTTCACTCATATGCATATCATTATGGCATCTGAAACATCCGTTAAATTCCAAATGACCGATATGATTTGGATATTGATCCCACTTAACTTTCATCTCCGGAAATATATTTCTGTTGTATTCTGTTTGCAATCCATTAATTGCTTGTTCAACTAATGATTTGTCAAATTCCGGGTAATTATCTTCATAAAATTCAGTAAGAGTATTTCTTATATATTGATTGGCATCTTCTCTTGTATCAAATTCTTCGGAACAAATTTCCATAGAGATAGATTTCAGTTCCGGAAGTTCTTTTGGCATTCTTCCGGCTGTAAGTGCATGATTAACAAAATATGCCGGAGGTTTATAATTATGCGATGGTCTGTTATGGCAATCCATGCAGTCCATTTCTCTAATTTCCATATTTGCCATTACTTCAGGTTCGAGTGGATTATCCTGATCTTCATAAATAGTAACTTCGCCGGTTTTAAGATTTGTATATCTAACCCAAGGAATTTCTTCTCTTTTTTCGGTAGCAGGAATGTATTCAATTTTTATATCAGGGTTGATGTGCCAGTGAATTCCTTCCTGCAATCCGAACGCACTATGACTTGCACCAATTCTCATTGTTAAATAAATATCCCATTCCGTGTTTTCTTCATCATTTAAGTAATGTCGTTCCAATCGAAATTTCTGCGCATAAAATTTTTCGGGCCAATGGCATTGTTCACAAGTTTCTCTAGCCGGACGCAGGTCTGTAATAGGTGTTGGAATTGGTTTCGGATAAGTATTTGCCAAGACAGCGTAAACCTGTCTTAACCCCGAAAGCTTGGAACGTACATACCAGTCAACTCCCTCACCAACATGGCAGTCGACACAGCTTACACGGGCATGCGGTGAGTGTTGGTAGGCAACATATTCTGGTTCCATAACCGCATGACAGACTGTTCCGCAAAACTCAACTGATTCTGTATAATGAAATGCTTCGTAACTTCCGATTGCCGACAAAAATAGAAATATAATTGTGCCTACAATAAATATTGTAAATGCGTTGCGGTGTCTTTCATCATTTAAGTCAATCATCGGTAGACGTTTTTCAGTTTTTCCATGTTTAACTACTTGTCTTTTCTTCCACAACATTCCAATGGGTATTAAGATTAAGCCGGCTACTAAAAATGCCGGAAGAATTATATAAATAACTAATCCCAAATAAGAACCGCCTCTATCAAAAACCGTTGAGATGATAAACAGAAAGACAACCATAAAAAGACTAATCAAGGCAATGGTTGCCCCAATTAGTGAAATCCAATTATAACTTGATTCGGGAAGCTTTAATTTCATTACTACCTCACTTATGAAGAAAATAGACAACTTCAAATTGTTGTGTAAAATAAACCTTCCTGTTAAAAATAACAACTTGTCGGGAGTGTTAAAAAAAACCTAATACTGCCGCTTTACAACTTGAGGTTTATAAATGAATTTTGTTTTCTCATTTGACAAAAAGCAACTTTCTCAATAATTTTCTTTTGGATATTATACTCTAATATCCCTTTTAATTAGTTTCTTAATTTTGATAAACCGCATTACCATTTCGGCAAAGAAATAAGAAACTATATCAATTTATCCCATTTTTAATGGGTTATTTATATCACTTTTTTAGCACGATTTTTGCAAATTTAAGGCACTTATAAAATTTTGGAATAAATAATGACTAATTGTTCGAAGAATTTATTACTACCAATTTTATTACTACTTCTAACAATTCAAGCTATGGCACAAACAGATGAATGTATGATGTGCCACGGTGACAGATCCCTTTCTTATGAGAGAAATAATAAATTAGTTTCATTATTTGTTGACGAAAATAAATTTGCTAAATCAGTTCATGCCGATTTAGACTGTTCAGACTGCCATATGGATTTTGATGCTGAAGATATTCCGCATCGTGCCGGGGATAATATTTATAAAGTCGATTGTGCAACTTGTCATTATGATTATGCTGAAGAGTATCATGAAAGCTTACACGGACAAGCTCTTGCTCAGGGTAAATTTTTAGCTCCGGATTGCACTACTTGTCACGGTAAACACGATATTCTTCCTCACACAAATGAAAAATCCAAAACATATGTTATGAATATACCCGACCTTTGCGGTACCTGTCATAAAGAAGGAACTAGAGTATCAGCATTAAGGACAATCAGCCAGCGTCATATTTTAGAAAACTATAAAGAATCAATTCATGGCGATGGACTTTTCAGAAGAGGTTTAATTGTAACTGCTGTTTGTACAAGCTGTCATTTTTCGCATAATATTCTGCCACACGAAAATCCAAAATCTTCAATCAATAGAAATAATATTGCATCAACATGTATGCAGTGCCATACTCAAATTGAAAAAGTTCACACAAAAGTAATTAGAGGTGAACTTTGGGAACAACAGCCCCATGTTATTCCCGCATGTATTGATTGCCACCAGCCGCATCAAGTTAGACGAGTATTTTATGATCAGAAATATGATGATGCTAAATGCATGTCCTGCCATTCAAACAAAGATTTGTATAAAGAAGTAAACGGTGAGAAGGTAAGTTTGTATGTTGATACAAATGACTTAGCACATTCCGTTCATAAAGATAATACTTGTATTAAGTGCCATACTAACGTCAGCCATTTTAGCAACCCAATTTGTAAAGAAAGTGGAAAGGTTGATTGTTCAATCTGTCATGCTTCACAAGTTGAAGAATGGCAACTGAGTCAACATTCTATTGAACTTGTAAACGGAAATGTTGATGCCCCGTATTGTAATGACTGTCATGGCACTCATAAAGTACAAAAAAAAACCGACCGAACATCTCCTACATTTGCAAGAAATATTCCCGACTTATGCGGTAAGTGTCATAACATCGGAGGTCCCGGAAAAAGTATTCTCGAAGATGAATTTGGAATTGTAAAAGATTATTCGCAAAGTATTCACGGTAGTCTTTTAGAATCCGGTTTAACAGTTACTGCAACTTGTGTCGATTGTCATTCGGCTCATAGAGAATTGCCTGAGAAAAATCCTCTTTCTACAGTACATAAAGATAACGTTGGTGAAACATGTGCAAAATGTCACCTTGGTATATATGAACAGTTTACAAACAGTATTCATAGTCCCCTAATAACACAAACAGATAAAGAGCTTCCGGGTTGTCAAGATTGTCATCAAGCTCATACAATTAAAAGAACCGACAAGGATGATTTTCGTGCCGAGATAATTGATCAATGCGGCAGATGCCATGAAGATGTTACCGATACATATTTCGATACACTTCACGGAAAGGTTTCTAAATTAGGTTCGATTGGAGCCGCAAAATGCTACGATTGTCACGGTTCACACAATATATTACCGACTTATATTGTTGGATCAACCCTGCATAGGGAAAATATAGTAGAAACTTGCGCAAGCTGTCATCCGAATTCCAACAGAAAATTTGTCGGTTATTTAACTCACGCTACTCACCATGATAAAGATAAATATCCATTTCTGTATTATACTTTCTGGTTTATGACAATATTATTAAGCGTAACATTTTTATTCTTTGGAACACATACTTTGTTATGGCTTCCACGCGGTTTGGCAGAAAGAAGAAAAGCAAAACTTGAAAAGAAAAACAATTCAACAGGGAATCCGGTTAATGGCAAATAGTGAAAAAAGTAAAATAAAAAATCACGGCAGTAACGAAGAAAAATATATTTGGCGTTTTGAACCATTTTTAAGTTTTCTGCACATACTTGTTATTTTAAGTTTTCTTTCGCTTGCAATTACAGGCATGACGATTAAGTTTGCCGGTGTAGGAATATTTCAAACTGCATCAAAATTAATGGGAGGATATGAAGTAACAGGTTATATCCATAGACTCGCCGCAATTATTACTTTTGTATACTTTATCCTTCACATTGGTTACTTAATTAAAAAAGTTACTAAACAGAATAGAACTTTTAAACATATGCTCTCCGGTGAAAATTCGATGGTTCCGAATAAACGTGATTGGAAAGAATTTATAGGTACTATTAAATGGTTCTTCGGTAAAGGTAAAAGACCAAATTACGGAAGATGGACTTATTGGGAGAAGTTTGATTATTTTGCTGTTTTTTGGGGCGTGGCAGTTATCGGCTCAAGTGGTTTGATTTTATGGTTCCCGGAATTTTTTACTTTTCTTGGTTTACCCGGTTGGTTTATTAATGTAGCTTCAATTGTTCATAGCGATGAAGCTTTGCTTGCAACCGGTTTTATTTTCACAATACATTTCTTTAATACTCATTTTCGGCCTGATAAATTTCCGATGGATAATGTAATTTTTACTGGCAGAGTTCCTCTTGAAGAATTTAAAAAAGATCGACCGAGAGAGTACCAAATATTAATTGAAAATAATAAATTGGAGGAACGGATTGCTCCTCCTCCGCCCGAGTGGCTGGTTAAATTTGCTAAATATTTTGGTTTCACCGCATTATCAATTGGACTTATAATTGTAATAATGATAATATATGCAATGATTTTCTTATACAAATAAATGGGAAACTAATGAACTTTTTCAAACTCCTTTTTTTGATTTTGGCAATTACTATTTCAATCTTCGCACAAGATGACTGTTTAATCTGTCACGAAGACCAAAGTTTATCTTATGAACGCTACGGAAAAAAAGTCTCGCTCTTTGTAAGTGGAGAAAGATTCTCTAATTCCGTACACGGTGGATTTGATTGCAATGATTGCCATACCGGTTTTGTTGCAGATGACTTACCTCATAAAGAAGGAGTTGATATTTACAAAGTTGATTGTGCCGATTGCCATGAAGAAATTTATTCCATTGTTCAGAACGATGTTCATCATAGATTGAAAGAAAGAGTTAAAAATCCTCCAGAATGTGTTAACTGCCATGGTTACCATTATGTAAAACCACCGGAAATGAGTCCGAACAAAGCTCGTGAGTATTGTTCAAGCTGCCATGAAACAAAACTTTTAATGCGTCCATTCCATTCAGTGCAAGATGTTTCTAAAAATCCTTGTGCTGATTGCCATGACACCGATGACTTTCTTCCGCAGCTCTTAAAGTCTGTACATCAGGATTTGATATGCAGTGACTGCCACTCGGCAATCGGCAGTAAGTTAGATAACCATCCCGCTAATTTGGAAAAAGTAGAAATTGCAAGCTGTTATGTTTGTCATAAAGAACAGGCTGATGAACATAAAGAAAGTATTCATGGAATATCTTTAGGCGAAGGAATATTGGAAGCCGCAACTTGCTGGGATTGTCATGGCTCTCATGATATTTTACCGATTGAAAATCACGACAGCAAAGTATCAAACGGAAATTTAGGTCATACATGTGGAGTTTGCCACGATGATCCTAAGTTTGCAGAAAAATTTAATTTAATAAGCGTTAGGTCCGGTTTAAGATTTGAGGATTCTTTCCATTACACTTTAATGGCTCAAGGCAAGGAAATGGATATGAATTGTTCTACTTGTCATGGTGTCCACGATATTAAAAACAGAATTCAACCCGGATCAACTATATCGGCATATAACTTAAACGAAACTTGCGAACAATGTCATTCCGATGTTGTTCATGAATATAAAAATTCCATTCATTGGATTGGTGCAAAAAAAGGTTTACGTGTTGCCCCTGTTTGTAGTGATTGTCATAGCGAACACAGTCCTAGAGCAAAAGAGCTTGCCGAAGGGACATTTTCCGTTAAACAGTTTCAAGAAGAAGTTTGTATTTCATGTCATCAAGATCCAATTCTTACTGCTCGTTTAGGATTATCTCAAGATGAAGCTTACAGTTATCAGGATAGTTATCATGGTTTGGCTGTAAAACGAAATGATCCGAGAGCAGCATACTGCATAGATTGTCATAATGTTCATGAAATTCTGCCTCAAAGCCATCCGCAATCTTCAGTTAGCAAAGAAAATGTCTTGGCAACCTGCCAGAAATGTCACCCTAAGGCAACACAAGTATTTGCAGAAAGTTATTCGCATATTACCCAAAATGAACAGGCTCGAAAAGTAGAAGGTTTGGTAACAACAATCTATTTCTGGCTGATTGTTGTTATTATCGGAGGTATGATTTTACATAACGTTCTCATCTATGTTCATGAAGTAAGAAGAAGAAAGCAAAACGAACGAAAGGAAATTGTCATTCCAAGATTTACCAAAAATGAAATTATTCAACACATAATTCTATTCACCTCATTCTTCACTCTTGCAATTACAGGTTTTGCATTAAAATATCCTTTCAGCTGGTGGGCAGATGGTTTATATCAGCTTGGTATGACCGAGGTAGTTCGTCAAAATATTCACAGGATAGCTGCCGTAGTTATGATAGCTTTAAGTGTTTACCACGTAATTTATTTAATAGTTACAAAACGCGGCAGAGATATTCTTTCTCACATGGTACCAAGATTTGATGATGTAAAAGAAGCATTTCAAAATATACTTTATTATTTACGCCTAAGAAAACATCCTCCTGAATTCAGCAAGTTCGATTATACCGAAAAGGCTGAGTACTGGGCTTTGGTTTGGGGAACAATAGTAATGGGAGTTACAGGATTTATTCTCTGGTTCCCTACAATGGTTGGAGATTGGGCTCCGATCTGGTTGATAAAAGTTAGCGAAACAATTCACTTTTATGAAGCCATTCTCGCTACTCTTGCAATTATTGTATGGCATTGGTTCTTTGTAATTTTCAGACCAAGCGAATACCCAATGAGTTTCGTTTGGATTGACGGGAAAATGAGTCTGCATAAATATCGTCATCATCACGAAAGACATTTCAAGAAGATTATTCTTGAATGGATGCAGGTCAAAGAAGGTCAAAAGAAACTTAATGAAGTCAGTCATTCAACAAAGTTATTTTTAGATACTATAAAAACTCACGGTTCGGAACCTGACGAAATTATGTCAGCCGAAATGGAAAATGATCCCGATTTAAGAAGTTGGGTTATCGAAAACTTAAAAGGACTCTAAAAAAATTCCAAATATAAAAAGATTTTTGCGTCCTTTATTGCTTAAATCGGATATTTGGATTATATTCTTTACATAATATTTCACAAATATAGGAGGTGAAAAATATGAAGAAGCTCTCATTATTGTTGATTTCGTTTCTTTTTATTGCTCTTGCTGTGAATGCACAAGAGTTTAATTACATTGGTGTAAAAAAATGTTCCATGTGTCATAAGACTGAAAAACAAGGCTCACAATTATCTATTTGGGAAAAATCGAAGCATGCCAATGCATACAAAGTACTACAATCTGCTGAAGCTGATAAGATTGCTGCTGATTTAGGCCATACAACAAAAGCTGCTGAAACAGAGGCTTGCTTAAAATGCCATGCAACTGGTTATAATGTGCCTGAAGCCAGATTGGAAAAAGGTTTTAATATTGCCGATGGTGTTCAGTGCGAAACTTGCCACGGTGCCGGAAAAGATTACAGCCCGATGAAAGTTATGAAAGATAAACAAGCATCTATTGACGCCGGTTTAATTGTTTGGGCTGATGAAGCTGCTATCGAAGCTCAGTGTCGTACCTGTCACAATGAAGAAAGCCCGACATATAAAGAATTCAATTTTGCCGAAAGTTATAAATTGATTGAACACAATATTCCAAAAGAATAAATCAACATAGGTTGAAAATGAAAAAGATTCTAATTGCAGCCATTCTAATTTCTACTTCGGTTTTGATGGCTCAAAATTTAAACGGAAGATTCTCAACTTCTCTTTATACCTTTGAGAGATATTCTGCTCCTAATGTTTCCGAAACTTACGTCCGTTCACTTAGCTCCTTGTACTTTAACTTAAACAAAGATAACATTTCATTAAGAACAAGGTTAAACTTTGAAACCGATATCGCAAATGCTTTAGAAAATGATCCGCGTTTACGGTTCTATAATCTTTACCTTGAAGCCCGAAAAGTATTTGATATAGCAACAGTTAGAATCGGTAGACAATCTTTGTTTAACAGTGTAGCCGGTGGTCTTTATGACGGCGTTAATCTTCAATTAAGACACGGTATTTTCAAAGTTGAAGGATTTTACGGGGGTAATGTTCCGGCATACCAAAAAATGGAATTAACAGATGATTGGTCAAACGATTATGTTTTAGGTGGTGAACTTACTGCTTATCCCACTGAAGAATTAAGAGTAGCGGTTAACTACACAAACAAAAATTTCAAAGCTCAAGATTACGATGCAATCCGGTTAAATGAATTTAACATTTTAGATACGATACTGATAAAAAGAGCTTCCAATCAATTTGAGTTTTTAGGTGCAGACCTATCTTATAATCTTCCGAAAATTATTGAAGCCCATGCACGGTATAATTATGATCTGAATTTCTCGCAGACTTCCAAGTTTGAGATATCAACAAGATATTCTCAGATAGAAGATTTCGGAATTTCAATTTATTATAATTACCGCGAACCGAAGATTAGGTATAATTCGATTTTCTCGGTGTTTAATTATGCCAACACTCAGGAAATTGAAGGAGGAATTGATTATAAGTTCAGCAACATTATTACTGCTTACGGTAAATTCGGTAATGTTACTTATGATGACGAGAATTCACAAAGGTTAACTCTCGGTGTTAACACAACCTATGGTTCGGCAAGTTACAGAAAAACATTCGGTTATGCCGGTGAACTTGATGCAATTTCTGTTTATACCGCACGCTCATTTGTAGATGGATTTGTTACCCCTCAAATAGGTTTAACTTATACTAGCTACAAACTCTCGGCAGATTCCGAAACTAATTCACTACTTGCAGTTTTGGGAGGAGTTAATCTACGCCCATGGAGAAGTCTTTCTTTCGATCTTCAAGGTCAATTTGTAAACAACAAAATTTATGATAACGATTTTAGAATTCTGTTTAAAATCAATCATTGGTTTAACACTAACTTTTAGACTAATTATGAAAAAATTATATGCTTACTTAGTTGTCTTTCTTTCAGTTGCAATTTTTCTTTTTGCCGTTGCATTTACTACAAATGAAAACCCGGAAGAAAGAACGAACAAAGACATTATCATATTTTCACATTCACTGCATGCAGAATTAAGTGATTGTGAATCATGCCATACAGGCGTTGCCGAGAGTTTATCTTTAAGCGATAGACTGCTTCCGGAAAAAGATGCATGTGCAATGTGTCATGATGTCGAAGATATGGATGCCTGCGGTACTTGTCATTATGAAGATGTTTATGAACCGATGATTCAGAAAAAATCTAAATTATTATTCTCGCACAAGTTTCATATCGATGAAGAAAATTTAGAATGTATCGAATGTCATAAAGGATTTGAAGAAATTGATTACAGTTTCGAATCAACACAAGCAAATCCGCCTATGATGCAGTGCTATTCATGTCATAATGATAATGCCGTTGCAACAAACGCTTGCGAAGCATGCCATGTATCTACGGTTGATTTACTTCCCGACAATCACAAAACTGCATCGTTTTTTAAGAATCACAAATTCACTGCAATGGCAGCAAATGCCGATTGTGCTATGTGTCATGACAATGTCTTTTGTGAAGATTGTCATGTTTCCACAAATGTTATTACGGAAACCAATTTAGCCGACAATTTTTATACGCCGTATTCTCCTCATACTTACATTGATAATGAGAAGAAACAAACCATCAACCGTGTACATGATTTGAATTACCGTTTCTTGCACGGAATTGATGCAAAAGGCAAAACAATGGAATGCCAAACATGTCATCAAACAGAAACATTTTGTGCAGCATGCCATGCCTCAAACAATGAAGATTTTGCATCATCGGGAATCTTGCCGGCTTCTCACTTAGCACCCAACTTTGTTATGATTGGCGTTGGTTCAGGTGGCGGCGAACATTCCCGTCTTGCAAGACGAGATATTGAAAGATGCGCTTCATGTCACGATGTTCAGGGCGCAGATGCGAATTGTATTATGTGTCACGTAGACCCCGACGGTATTAAAGGGACTAATCCAAAAACTCATACAATCAATTTTATGAGCAGTACTAACGGTGATTGGCATAACGATGCCGGTTCGGTTTGTTATAATTGCCATACCGATGCAAATGCTTATCCCGGAGGAAATCCGAATTTCGGTTTCTGCGGTTACTGTCATAGTAAATAAGATTAATTCAACAGGTAAACAATGAAATACATTATTTCGTATTCAAGTTTATTACTTCTTGCAGCACTTCTATTTTGGGGATGTGCTGAAGTAAGAGACGATATAACAGCACCGCAAGAAGTAAAAGTTCACGGCAACGATGCGTTAAATGCTAATTCCGATAAGTTCCACTCTTTCCTTGTGAAAGACGAGGGAATTTATAATTGTCAAACATGTCATGCTGCCGATTATTCGGGCGGTATTACCGAACTAAGCTGTGTAACTTGTCATCCCACCGTGCAGGTCCACCAGGAAGGGATTAATAATCCAAGTAAAGAAAATTTCCACGGAAAATTTATTGCTGACAATAATCAATTTTTCGAATGTAAACAATGCCATGGTAACAATTGGAGCGGCGGTGTTGTTACCCCGGGTTGCGTAACTTGTCACGGCGGAATCGATGTACACAGATCAGGAATTTTTAATCCAACTAATCCAAATTTTCACGGTCAATTCATTAGAGAAACTAATTGGAATTTAGCACTTTGCAGTCAATGTCACGCGGCAGATTACGCCGGAGGTTTGATAAGCCCTACTTGCTTAACTTGCCATGATGATACCGGGGGACCTGAAGCTTGCAATACTTGTCATGGTAATTTCTCAGATCCGACTCAAATCGCACCACCCCAAGGTACAAACAATGAAACAAGTACAACTGCTGCTGCTGTCGGTGCACACCAATTACACTTACATGGTATTGCAATTGCTCAAAACGTTGCTTGTAATGAGTGTCATATTATTCCATCAGAATTCCAGTCCGCAGGACATATTGACGGAACTCCGAGAGCTGAGTTGACTTTTGGTGCATTCACGAACTTGGGCCCCACACAAGCTTATTATGATTTTGATGAATTAACTTGCCAGAACACATACTGCCACGGTAATTTCGAGTTCTTAGCTTCCGAATCTCAATATCCATTTGCATACACCGGTGAAAAGATGGAAGGTAATAACTTTAGCCCGATATGGAATAAAGTTGACGGGACACAAGCAGCTTGTGGAACATGTCATGGTGAAATCAATGAAAGCGGTCAACTTATCTCTGCACTTCCCAAAGGTCATTACGGCGATTTCAGTATAACAACATGTGTTACTTGCCATCGTAGTGTTGTAAATGAAAACGGTGAGATTATTGATCCTACAAAACACATTAACGGTATAATTGATGTGTTTGATTAATCCTTGTTATTTTGTATAACTAAGCCGCCTAGTGCGGCTTTTTTTTAATTATTTATTCTACTTTTCTCAATTATAATTTGATGGTAATAAGTTTTCAGTATCTCAATGACAATAAGTGATAAATTAAAAGATCATATTCTAGAGTCAATTGGTGAAGGTGTTTTCACTGTTGATAAAGATTTTCGTATAAATTTTTTTAATCATGCTGCCGAAGAAATAACCGGTTTTAAAAAAGACGAAGTATTAGGTAATTTTTGCAAACATATCTTTAAATCAAAATTATGTTATACCGAATGCCCCATTGCTTTAGTTATAAAATCCAATAAAAATATTTATGACTTTGAATCATCAATCACAAAAAGTTCCGAAGAAATAATACCAATAAAACTTAATGCTGCTGTTCTCTATAATGACAACCGGGAACCGAGGGGCGGAATTGTTACATTCCGGGATATATCTGAGATGGAGAAAATTAGAAAAGATTTGGAAAAAGAGACTCACTTTAACGGTATTGTAGGTGTTAGCAAACATATGCAGGAAATTTTCTCATTAATTAAAGAGATAACCGATTCAGTGGCACCGGTTTTAATTTCCGGCGAATCCGGCACCGGTAAAGAACTGATTGCAAATGCAATACAAAAAACCAGCATGAGAAGAGATAAACCTTTCATTAAAATTAATTGTGCGGTTCTTCCTCCTCAGTTGTTAGGGAGCGAACTTTTCGGTCATGTTAAAGGTGCTTTTACCGATGCCGTTAAAGACAGAATAGGAAGATTTGAACTTGCCGATGGAGGCACAGTATTTTTAGATGAAGTGGCAGAAATGCCTCAGCAAACCCAAATCCAACTTCTACGGGTTTTACAGGAAGGAACTTTTGAAAGAGTAGGTGAATCAGAAACAAGAACCACCAACGTTAGAGTAGTTGCCGCAACAAATATTAATATTGAGAAGGCATTAAATGAAGGAAAGTTTAGAGAAGATCTCTTTTACAGACTAAATGTTATACCGATTACGGTTAAACCCCTGCGCGAAAGACTTGATGATATTATTCCTCTTATTCACCATTTTATTCATAAATTCAATTTAATTTATAAAAAAGAAATCGAGGATATTTCCGATGAAACATTGGAACTACTTCACTCTTATAATTGGCCCGGAAATATTAGAGAATTGGAGAACGTGCTTGAATTTGCTTACGTTAGAACAAAGAAAAATAACAATATCACAGCTCAACAACTTCCCCCTGTAATAAAATCTAAATCGGTTAAAAATGTTGATGTAGAAGAAAACATCTCCGTTAGCTCCGGCACCTCTTATTTAATTAAAGTATTAGATAAAAACAAGTGGAATAAATCTGCAGCCGCAAAAGAATTAGGTATCGGAAGAACAACACTTTGGCGAAAATTAAAAGAAATTGGATTAGAATGATCTGTTTCAATTTGTTTCACCGGAAACAAATTGTTTCGTATACTGTAATTGTATCTATAACAATAAGTTAGACTCCTTTAAATAGTATTACCCTTCTTTGCTGGAACATCTTGTTTCAAAACCTAAACAAAAATTTCTTTTTTAGCTCAAAATCAACTGGCATAAGCTTTGTCGATATTAACATCTAATTATGTAATTAAATCTCATACAGGGAAATTGATATGAAAAAAATATTTCTTTTGATTTTTACGATCACCCTAATTGTGTTGTTCAGCATTGCATGTTCCGAAGACAAAGATGAAAAAATTGTTAATCCCAATGGAACTGATGAGTCAGTTGCATCGTGTGAAGGTTGCCATACAAATTACGAGCACTTAAAAGCTGTACATACACCTGATCCCCCAAGCAGCGGTGGAGGCGGATGCGGAGGGGCTATCCCCCATATCCAACCTTATGATAGGGTTTTTCTCGGAGGTAATGGTTTTGTTGCTTTTAAATATGGTACACATGGGAAACTGAGCTGTGTTTCATGTCATAATGGCGTTGATGATACAGCGGACAAGCAATTAGCGCATTCTCAAGATTTCATAGCTAAACCATCTCATGATCCAGAAAGTAAATGTGGTACTTGCCATGCCGAAATTGTTGCAAGGACTAAAAATAGTCTGCACCAACAAGGTTGGGGCCAAAAAAGTATGGTTGTCTTAAGATCCGGATTGGATAACGTGCCGGACGGATTCGACCAACTAAGTGAAGTGATGAAAGAAGGTTATAATAGCAACTGTGCAACATGCCACGCATCATGCGGTGATTGTCATGTAAATCGTCCTGCTGCAGGTGGTGGCGGATTATATAATGGGCATAATTTTTTGAAGAAACCCAACATGCGTGATCATTGCACAACCTGTCATTCTAGCCGAGGAGCCCACGCATATTTTGGAATTGCTGTTGGAACAGTTCCCGATGTTCACTTAACAAAATTTGGTTTTGACTGTATGCATTGTCATAACAAAGATGAAATTCACGGTGACGGGAATATTTATGACCAACGATATAAAATGCCGTTAAAACCTGAATGCACTGATTGTCATGCACATGTTGCACAATCAAATAAATTTCACACTTTTCACATGGATACTTTTAGTTGTAACGTTTGCCATTCTCAAAATTATAATAATTGCGGAAGTTGTCACGTTGGCGGTGACGGTGCAAGAATCCCTTCTCACCAAAAGTTTAAAATTGGCATGAATCCGCTTCATGATATTAAACCTACATTTAAATATGCATTACTGCGTGAATCTCCGATGGCTCCTGATAGCTGGTCGAATTATGGAACTCCAAGTCTAAATAATTTTGATGTTAGACCAACATACAAATATGCAACACCTCATAACATTGTTAAAATTACATCAAGAACAGGTTATAAAGATGCTACCAGTGGACAGTGGGTAACTTTCACAAATTGTGCCGAGGGGTGCCATATCAGTAAAAATAATGACGGAACCTATAATAATAAAGAAATTTACCTTTTTGATGAAGACCTATTAGATTGGGAAAAGGAAGCTAACAGAAATGTAATTGTTGATGATCGATTACCATCTTCATGGGGTCTGTAATTAATTGAATTACACTAATAAACAAAAACAAGGAGTTAACTAAAATGAAATTAAAAAATCTATTGTACTTATTATTGATAACATCGTTTTTATTTTTCCAAACTGGATGTTCGAAAGACGACACTAACCCTGCTGCACCTGTCGATCCTATTAATGAATCACAAGTATTAGCTGAGTATCTTGAAGCAAGTGGAGATTTTATAAATAATGCAGCGCCCGCTATGATATCAGCTTCTGATGTTTATGCCGATTTATTATTAGGTGCAAACATTGCTGTTCTTGATGTCCGATCTAAAACTGACTATGATGCCGGACATATTGCTGGTGCTGTACATGTTCCCATTAGTGATTTAATAAACTATTACAAGAACAATAATTTGGCATCTAAAACAAAAGTTGTATTAGCCTGTTACTCCGGTCAAAGCGCTGGCTGGGCAACCGCTTTACTTAGATTAATCGGTTATAGCAATGTCTTTGACTTGAAATATGGTATGTCAAGCTGGAACCCTGCTACAAGCGGTCCTTGGGTAAATAATATTGGCAACGCAAGAGCAGGTGATTTTGTAACTACACCAACTTCAAAAAATGCAATTGGAAATATGCCTACTCTGTCTACAGGTAAAACTACCGGGCCGGAAATCTTAGAAGCAAGAGTTGCTGCAGTTTTAGCCGAAGGTTTTAGTTTGGCTGCAATAGACAATGGAACTTTATATACAAACTTATCTAACTATTACATTGTGAACTATTGGCCAATTGATCAGTACAATTGGGGACATATTTCAGGATCAGTTCAATATACTCCCAAACAAGACCTCAAGCTCAGTACCGCATTGAAAACATTACCAACCAATAAACCGGTTGTGATTTATTGCTACACGGGTCAAACTTCTGCACATGTTGCTGCATATTTAAGACTTCTTGGTTATGATGCTAAATCATTGCTCTATGGAGTTAACGCTATGAGTTATGATGCAATGCCTGGAACAAAATTCAATGCTGCTACAGATGTACACGATTATCCTTTAGTACCTTAAGAATTCAATTAAAGGGAGCTGAATTAAGCTCCCTTTTTCTATGAGGAAAATAAAATGAGCGAGATGTTGGGAAATCAGTATTTTATGGTTAGAAAATATTTTGATGCCAAAACCGAGTATGAAAACGAACTAATAAAGTACCCTGCAAATAAATCGATACTAAAAAAACTTATTATTTGTTTAACTCAAACCGGTGAAGTTCAAAAAGCACTTGATCATTTTTATAAATTAGCAATTACCGATATTGAATACATTATAGACACTGACCCGGTAAGAGATGATTGCCCATGTGTTGAATTAATTGAACAACTTAAAAAATCAATTGGGAATTACAAGAATGTTTTTGATGAACAAGTAATTAACGGAATACTTTGGGGATACTGTGATATAACAAATTCAATTCAACATTTTGAAAAAGCAGCATTAATTGATAGATCTAATAGAAAAATAACAGAAATAATTGATGTAATGAATCAATACATTAGCAAAAGCAACACTTTAATTCAGCTGAATTAAAAATCTCTAAAAAACTGAAATCCCAAGAGCCTTTTATTTCCTTCCCATTTAGTTATTACTGCAGAAAAAGCGCCACATACAAATAGCTCGCGAGTAAAACAATACCGGCTGCAAATAAAAAAGTTATAGGAAATTAAAATCAAAGATATTGATAAGAATAAAACATACCCCCGTTTTGTTTTAACTTCTTTAACTAATTTGCTAAAAAAATATTCAGTACTCTATAACAATTCCTATTTTCACATATAAGAAAGAATTTATCTACAAATTTATATGTTGTGACGTGCATATTTTTGGCTTCTCAACAAATTTAATGTGTGATTTCGCACTTCATTTCGTTTCGCCCCGAATAACATGTAGCAAAAATCTCGCAAAATCTACGTATAAAAAGGAAGAACAGACATAACCGCTGGCATTTGTCGGCGTCAATACATTGCTCGTAATCTATAATTTTTCGAATTCTTTAAACTATATCGCGAGGGTATCACCGCAGACGTAAAGTCTGCGGCTATATTCAATCTTTGAAAATGTTGAAGGTCGTTTGACTTCGACAAACTCTGGCGAGTCACTTGTTTTTATCTTCAACGTTGCTTGTTAACAAAGCAACCTTCGAGGAAAAAGTACTTAAGCAGCAAACTCTTACCTCGAAGGTTTCTTCAAATCGCCTGAATTTATCAGATAAAAAATTATTAACAAAGATTTTTGTATATCTATTTTGATTAAGAAAGTCCCGGTGATATTCTGCCAATCTTACCACCTATAAGAAAGAATAAGTCCGCATATCCCATTTATAAGAAGCTAATTTTTGTAAATAATTTAGGATTCGTTTTAAGTTTATATTACATTTTAAGTATAGAAAACCAAGAGAACATATTTTCCTTATCTCATTGTAATAAAATGAGTTAGAAGCAGGAAATCTGCATCATCCCACAAAAATAGATTATCAATTCTTCTTATTTTTGTATAATTTTGAGTTTTGATAGAATTAAGCTTGGCACGTAAATAGCAATGAATTTTGCATTCTAAGTGAGGAAAAATGATATCCGCAATTCAAACATTAAACATTCTACTGCCGATTCTATACGGGATAACTTTTGCAGTTTACTTATATGATTTTGTAAAAGATACAAGGTCAATGTCCGATTCGAAAAGAATTTTTCTCTTTCTTACTTTGATGATTCATATATTTTATCTTCTTGCCAGAACCATCGAATTTGACCATACCCCTATCACAAATAAATTTGAGATCTTTACACTCCTGGCGTTCTCAATTTCATTCTCGTATTTTGTTTTGGAATTGCTGACCGACGTAAGAGGAACGGGGTTATTTATAATTTTATTTTCTTTTATCTTCCAATTAATATCATCACTTTTTATCGAGGATTTATTTGAAGTTGCCGAAGTATTAAGAAACAGATTACTCGGTTTGCATGTTGTAAGTTCAATGCTCGGTTATTCGGGTTTTACTCTCGCCGCAGTTTACGGAATTCTATACTTAATGCTGTACAACGAAATAAAGATGAACAAATTCGGACTTATATTTAAAAGACTACCGAGCCTCGAAACACTTTACAAGCTTTGTTTCTATTCAGTATTAATTGGGTTTGTTTTGTTAACATTCGGCGTTGTCATTGGGGTTATCTGGCTTCCTTCGGCATTCCCGAATTTCAGTTATTCAGACCCGAAGTTAATAACAACAGGAATCGTTTGGTTGATCTTCGGATTTATAGTCGCGGCTAAATTTATTGCAAACTGGCATGGTAAAATTGTTGTTAACATTGCTTTATTTGGTTATTTGGTTATGATTCTTTCAATTGTATTCACAATAATTTTTGCCAATAGTTTTCATTCATTTTATTAATAAATAGCAAGATAGTTTATGAACTTAGTCGGTATTTCAATAAATCATAAAACGGCACCAATTGAATTAAGAGAAGCTCTTCACTTAAGTCAGGATGAGATTATTGATTTAATTCCGAAACTGAAAAAAGATTTGTTCGAAGACGGATTTATTCTATCTACATGTAACCGTACCGAGATTTTCGGAACTTCAAAGAAAAGTTTATTAAATCACAGAGAGTTAGAAGAATTCATTATAAGTCACAAACCTGTTAAGGGAATTCAGCCTGACCACTTCACCAAATATTTCTCATGTGCTGCGGTTAAACATATTTTTTCGGTTGCATCCGGAATTGACTCATTAATAATCGGAGACAGTCAAATTTTAGGTCAATTGAAAGATGCATTCCAAAAATCCGAAGATATGCATTTTTCCGGATCAATAATTAAACGTGTATTTGATTCTGCAGTTCGTGTGGGTAAGCGCGCAATTAAAGAAACATTAATCGGCGAAGGAGCTGTAACAGTAAGTTATGCAGCAGTTCAGGTTGTTGAAAAAGTTTATTCAAATCTCGATAAAAAAAGTGCGCTAATAATCGGTGCCGGCGAAACAGGCGAGCTTGCAGCAATTCATCTGAATGATAAAGGAATCGGCAAAATTTCAATTGCAAACCGTACTTTGGAAAAAGCAGAACTGCTTGCAAACAAAGTTCACGGTGAAATTATTCCTTTCGACCAATTAAAGGATCATCTTTATAATTTTGATATAATAATCAGTGCTACAAGCGCACCGGATTTGATACTTACTCATGATGATATAAAATCAATGATGAAGAAGAGAAAAGGAAACACCTGCGTTATTATGGATATTGCTATACCGAGAGATGTTGATAATAAAGTAAGCGAGTTGCCTAATGTATTTTATCACGATATTGATTCGCTTAAAATTATTGTAGACCAGAATATGCGTAAACGTAAATCCGAAATTCCGAAAGTGGAATCAATTATTCTTGAGGAAATGACAAACTTATTCAGTTGGTACAATGCGCTTGATGTTGTTCCGACAATCAAATCCGTACGGGAATTTTTTGATGAAATTAGAAGTGATGAACTGAATAAAATCAAACATAAGATTTCAAAAGAGGATTATGAAAAGCTGGAAGATATGACACGCAGAATGATGGGAAGAATTCTTCATAATCCAACAATTAAATTGCGGGAACTTGCGGAATCAGGTACTCATACTCAAGAAGCTGTTATTCATGCTTTAATTCTAAAAGAGTTGTTTAATCTTGAGCATGGAAGAAACAACGGTTCACCTCTCTATAATGATAATAACGGGGATAAGTTTGAAGAAAAATAAATTAATTATCGGTTCACGCGGAAGTGATTTGGCTCTTTGGCAGTCTAATTTTATTAAACGTGAAATTGAAAAAATACATAAGAATATCCAAGTAGAAATCACTTTAATAAAAACCAAAGGCGATAAAATTCTTGATATTGCTCTTTCTAAGATCGGTGATAAAGGATTGTTCACAAAAGAACTCGAAGTTCATTTGCTTAATAAAAGAATTGATATTGCCGTTCACAGTTTAAAAGATTTACAGACTGCAATTCCCGATGGATTAAAGCTTGCAGCCGTAACAAAACGACATGATGTTGAAGATGTTTTAATTACAAGAAAAAAGAAAAAAACAATTTTTGATTTACCCGAAGGCGGAACCGTTGCTACCGGTTCATTAAGAAGAAGATCACAACTTAAACATTTACGTCCCGATTTAAATATTGTTGAGTTACGAGGTAATGTCCCGACAAGAATTGAAAAATTTCTTAATTCTGATTGGGACGGAATCATTTTAGCCCGTGCAGGTGTAGAAAGATTGAGTTTGTCCAAGTATATTTCTTCAATTATTCCTACTGAAATTATGCTTCCAGCTGTAGGGCAAGGTGCTTTAGGAATTGAAATTAATTCGGACAATAAATTTGCTGACGAGATTGTTCAATCTGTTCATCATACGGAAACTGCACAAGCTGTTTATGCTGAACGTGCTTTATTAAAACAACTCGAAGGAGGATGTCAAGTACCGATCGGTGCTTTAGGTGAAGTCAGATCAAACGGATTATATCTTGACGCCTTGGTCGGTTCAATTGACGGAACGTTAACATTTAGACAAAAACTGCGCGGTAAAAAAGATGAGCCTGTCAAACTCGGGAAGAAACTTGCAAATAACTTATTAAAAGCCGGTGCAGAAGAAGTTTTAAAAGAAATTTATAAAACAGCCAGAAGTAAAAAATGAATAACGGATTAAAAAACAAAACAATAATTTTAACTCGTTCAGGTGAACAAGCTGTTGAACCTAGAAAAAAACTCGAATCGCTCGGTGCAAATGTTATTGCTTTTCCTACTATTAAAATTGTGCCGATAAGCGTATTTAATCATTTCGATACTTATGCAGAAAAATTGAAAGAGTTTGATTACATCGTATTTACTTCTGAGAATGCTGTTGAATATTCCATCAAAAGATTGCGCGAAACAAAACGAGAAATCCCGGGTAGCTTACAAGTTGTTTGTGTTGGCAGAAAAACTGCCGATAAATGTGAAGAGTATGGTATCAAAGTCGATATAGTTCCCGATGATTATTCCGCCGAAGGTTTGTTAAAATATTTTTCCGGTAAAGAAATTGTTGAAAAGAAATTTTTTATTCCTTCTTCTGCTATTGCCAGAACCGAATTAAAGATGGGTCTGCTTGAACAAAAAGCCGATGTTGTTCAAACCCCGATATATGATGCGGCAATGCCTGATGAAGAAGAGATAAAGAAAGGTAAAAAACAACTTGAAGGGAAAAAGATAGACTTAATTATATTCACGAGTCCTTCAACATTCAGAAATTTCTTGAAAATTATGGAGATTGATAAACCGAGCAAATATTTTACAGAGATAAAAATTGCTGCAATCGGACCGACAACGGCTGCGGTAATCGAACGAGCCGGATTAAAAATCGACATCTCCCCTTCTACTTTCACAATGGATGATCTGATCGATTCTATTATAAAATATTATTCCAAAGTATGATTTATTTCTACTTATTTATTAAGGAGGATTTTTGACTAATCTTAAAAACGATTTATTCTTAAGAGCTTGTAAAAGACAACCTATTGAGCGAACTCCGATTTGGATGATGCGGCAAGCAGGCAGATATTTACCTGAATATAGAACAGTAAGAGAGCAAGCAGATTTTCTAACAATGTGTAAAACTCCCGAACTTGCAACTGAAGTTACTATTCAACCTATTGATTTAATTGGTGTAGATGCAGCGATTCTATTTTCGGATATATTGGTTATACCCGAAGCAATGGGAATGACATTAGAAATGCACGAAGGGAAAGGACCCGTTTTTCCTAAACCGATAAGAAGTGAAGAAGATGCTAAAGAATTAAAATCCATTGACCCAACTTTTGATTTAAAATATGTTCTTGATGCAGTAACATTAACTAAAAAGGAATTAAATGGCAGAGTTCCGTTAATCGGTTTCAGCGGTTCACCCTGGACTCTATTAACATATATGGTAGAAGGTCGAGGTTCAAAAAACTTTTCTGAAGTTAAAAAGTTAATATATAATAACCCCCAATTAGCTCATAAATTGCTTAGTAAAATTTCCGATACCGTTGCTGAATATTTAAGTGCAAAAATCGAAGCTGGATGTAATGCAGTTCAAATTTTCGATACTTGGGGTGGTATTCTTACTCCCGATGACTTTAATGAATTTTCTTTGCAGTATATACAATCAATTGTTTCCAATATTAAACGAACCATTGAACCTGTTATTGTTTTTGCTAAAGGTGTCCATTATAATTTAGAAGGATTAGTTCAAACCGGCGCTGATGTTATTGGTCTTGATTGGACTATGGATTTAGGCGAGGTTCGTAAATTAGTTGGTGATAAAGTTGCTCTTCAAGGAAATTTAGACCCGACTAAGCTTTACGGTAACGAAGATGTTATTAAAAATGAAGCCGCAAAAATATTGCAAAGTTATGGTAAAGGCAGCGGACACATTTTCAATTTAGGGCACGGTATTTTACCCGATGTCCCGCCCGCAAATGCAAAACTGCTTGTTGATTTTGTAAAAGAAGAAAGTAAAAAATTTCATTTATAAAATGGAACACAGATGACACTGGAAAAACAGATTTGCACTGATGAATTAAATCTGAGTCTATTGTTTCTTTCTGTGTCATCAGCATTCTATTAGGTTAGGAGTAAGAGATGTTCGAAATAGATTTAGATTTAGTAAAAAAATATGACAGACCCGGACCAAGATATACCAGCTATCCAACTGCACCGCAGTTTAACGACAGCTTTAAATCGGAAGACTTTACTGAAGCATTGATTAAATCAAACCAAGTTGAAAAGCTACGCGATTTATCGCTCTATTTTCACATTCCTTTTTGTGATACATTATGTTATTTCTGCGGTTGTAATATGATAATAACCCGCAACCGCGATAGAATTGCAGACTACATTAAGTATATTAAGAATGAAATTGATCTCGTAAGACAACTGCTTTCACCGGAAAGAGAAGTAATTCAGTTACATTGGGGCGGCGGCACTCCAACACATTTAACTCCAGGTGAAATAAGAGACCTTCTTGGTTACATCAAACAAAATTTCAAATTCAAATCCAACTCGGAAGAAGGTTGTGAAATTGACCCAAGAGAACTTGTTAAAGATCATTTAATTGCTTTACGTGAAGGCGGTATAAATAGAATTAGTATGGGTGTTCAAGACTTTAACGAAAAAGTTCAAAAAGCCGTCAATAGAATCCAACCTGAAGACTTAACAAGAAAAGTTGTGGATTGGGTACGAGAACTAAAATTCGAAAGCATCAATCTCGATTTAATTTACGGACTCCCCTTTCAAACAGTTGATGACTTTGCTGTTACGGTTGATAAAATGATTGATATTTCTCCCGATAGAATTGCGCTTTTTAATTATGCACACGTTCCTTGGATGAAGAAACATATGTCGTTGATTAAAGAAGAAGACCTACCCAAACCCGAAGAGAAACTAGAAATTTTGAAAATGTCAGTCGCTAAACTTACCGGTGCCAGGTATGAGTTCATCGGAATGGATCACTTTGCAAAACCCGAGGATGATTTAACAAAAGCTTTACACGAAAAAAAACTTTATAGAAATTTTCAAGGATACAGCACACATGCCGGGACTGATTTAATAGGTATGGGAATTACAAGTATAAGTCAACTTGCGGATGTATATTCACAAAACGTAAAGAAAGAAAAAGAATATTTCGAAATGATAGATAACGACCGGCTTCCCGTTGAACGTGGTTACAAATTAACCGATGACGATCTATTAAGAAGATATGTCATTACAAAAGTTATGTGCGATTTTGAATTGAACTACGAAGATGTCGAAAAGAAATTTGATATTAACTTTGAAGAATATTTTGCTTGGGGAATAAATAATCTTCAAGAAAATATTGATGACGGTTTGATAGTTATGGGTAATAGAAAATTTGATGTTACCGAAATGGGTAGACTATTAATCAGAAATGTTGCAATGAATTTTGACGGCTATATTGAACGAAAAGAAGATACGGCACGTTATTCAAGAACGGTGTAATAATATATTTTATAAGTGTCATTTAGAGATAGCATTTTATTAGTTACAATACAGATTCTCTTACTCACTTCAAAAAAATTTTTGAAAGGAAATAAATGAACAAAACAGCAGTTGTACTTTTTCAGTTAGGCGGACCTGATTCAATTTCTGCAATCGAACCTTTTTTATATAATCTTTTTCAAGACCCGGATATATTTAAAATTCCTATCGGACAAAAATTCTTCGCAAAAATAATTTCTAAAAGAAGAGCACCCAAAGTTGCCGAAGAATATGAATTAATCGGCGGCAAATCACCAATTAACGAATGGACAGAGATTCAACGCCGTTTACTCGAAAAAGAATTAAGAAAAGAGATCGACGACATTGATGTTATTACCGCAATGCGTTATTGGCATCCACTTACAAATATTGCGGCGGAAAAAATTGAAGAAGGAAACTATGACAAAGTAGTCCTGCTTCCGCTTTATCCTCATAATTCAATATCTACGGTTGGATCATCATTTAATGAATGGAAAAGAGTTTATAAAGGTGACACATCCAAGCTAATTTATATTTATGATTTTTATAACAATGAAAAATATATCAAAGCATTAAATGAACGTATTGACGAAACATTAGAAAGATTTCCCGAAGAAATTAGAAACGATGTTCAACTTGTATTTAGTGCACACGGAACACCGATAAGTATGGTAAAAAGTGGTGATCCTTACAGTAAGCAAATTCAAGCAACCGTCGATTTAGTAATGAAGATGCGAAACAATTCGCACGAACATCATCTTTGTTATCAAAGTAAAGTTGGTCCGGTTAAGTGGCTTGAACCTGCAACTGATAAAATGATAGAAGAACTTGCTCACAACGGGAAAAAACATTTATTGATTGTCCCAATTAGTTTTGTATCGGACCACGTCGAGACTTTATTCGAACTTGATATCGAATACAGAGAAGACGCAGAGAAAAACAATATTGAAAATTATATCGTGATGAAAGGGTTGAACGATTCACCGACTTTCATTTCTGCCTTGAAAGAAATCACTATTAATGCATTAAAGAATTGATATGAACAAAAAGATTATAATTCTTGGTGCCGGTATTTCAGGTTTAGCCACGGCACATTGGTTGAAGAAAGCCGGATTTGAGATTCATATTCTTGAATCAAAAGACGAACCCGGTGGTTCGATGGAAACAATAAGTAAAGATGGTTACACTATTGATTTTGGACCTAACAGCGGACTCGAAACAACACCACTAATAAGTCAACTTGCCGAAGAAGTCGGAATTAAATCGGAAATGATTTATGCAAACGAAGAAGCCAATAAAAGATACATTTTTAAAAATGATGAACTTCATCCACTGCCTACTTCTCCACCGGCATTTATTAAAACAAAATTATTTTCTGCCAAAGCCAAATTACGTGTGATGGGAGAGCCATTTATCGGTAAATCTGATGACGGCTATTATCAAAGCATTGCTCAATTTGTTGAGAGAAGGCTCGGAAAGGAATTCCTCGATTACGCCATCGATCCTTTTGTATCGGGAGTATTTGCAGGAGACCCGGAAAAACTTTCTGTAAAATCGGCATTCCCTAAACTTTACAGATTGGAAGAAGTTTACGGAGGTCTAATTAAAGGAATGATAAAAGGAGCAAAAGAAAGAAAGCAGCGTAATGAAGAATCAAAACAATCAGCAAGAATGTTTTCTTTCATTAACGGTATGCAGTCATTCCCTCAAGCTATTGCTGATAAATTAGGTAACGTGATTGAATATAATTCATCAGTTAATTCAATTGAAAAGGTTTTGGAAGGATATAAAATTTCATATTCGGTAGACGGTATAACCAAAGAAACAACAGCAGATATAGTTTTATCAACTTTACCTGTGTTCAAAGCTGCTGAATATTTCTCATCTTTCGAAAATAAATTTAATGAACATGCAGATAAAATATTTTATCCGCCTGTCCTGGTTTTATATTTAGGTTATAAAAGAGAACAAATTAAACGAGATTTAGACGGATTCGGATTTTTAATTCCATCAAAAATGAAAAAGAATTTTTTAGGTGCAATTTGGAGTTCTACAATTTTCCCTAACCGTGCACCTGAAGATTATTGTGCTTTTACTTTGTTTGTCGGAGGCGCCCGTAAACCTAATTTGTTTGATGAAGATATTAATACAATTATTAATAGATCAATCAAAGAGTTCAGCGAAATAATGAATACACAAGGTGAACCGGTTTTAATTGAATATAAAAAATGGCATAAAGCTATTCCGCAGTATAATTTAGGTTACATAGAACACGAAAATTATTTTAATGAGTTTGAACTCAACTTCCCCGGAATTTTTCTAAGTGGTAATTATCGCGGCGGAATTTCTGTCGGCGATTGTGTGAAAAACTCAGAACTTGCTGCAAATAAAATTATAAACTTTGCGTCTTAACAACTTTTAAGTTGTTATTGACACATAGTTAACGGAGGAAATTATGGCAATGTATCCAACACAAAGATTAAGAAGATTACGATACAACCCGCTTGTCCGTGATATAGTTAGAGAAACGGAATTAAGTAAGAATGATTTAATTTATCCGCTCTTTGTATGCCCCGGTATGAATGTAAAAAAAGAAGTTAATTCTATGCCCGGTGTTTATCAATTATCTATCGATAACTTAGTAAAAGAATGTAAAGAAGTTCGTGATCTTGGAATACCTGCAGTAATCCTTTTCGGAATACCGGAACACAAAGATGAAGAAGGCTCCGAAGCTTATGATCCGAACGGAATTATACAAAGAGCAATCAGAGCAATTAAATCGGAAGTAAAAGAATTACTCGTAATAACGGATGTATGTTTATGCGAATACACTTCTCATGGTCACTGCGGTTTGCTTGACGGCGAAAATATTCTTAACGATGAAACAGTATCGTTATTAGCAAAAGAAGCAGTAAGTCATGCCGAATCCGGCGCTGATATTATCGCTCCTTCCGATATGATGGACGGCAGAGTATTAGCAATAAGAAAGGCTCTTGACTACAAAGGTTTTTCGCATATTCCAATTATGAGTTATGCGGTTAAATATGCATCCGGTTATTACGGACCATTTAGAGATGCGGCTGAGTCTACACCGGCTTTCGGTGATAGAAGATCACATCAAATGGATATCGCAAACAGCGATGAAGCTATACGCGAAGCCGAAAGCGATATTGATGAAGGTGCCGATATTATTATGGTCAAACCTGCCGGTGCTTACCTCGATATTATTTATAGAGTCAAACATGAATTATCAATGCCGACTGCGGCGTATCAAGTAAGTGGAGAGTATTCTATGATTAAAGCTGCCGGTAAATTAGATTGGATTGATGAACAAAGAGTTATGATGGAATCTTTAACCTCAATAAAAAGAGCCGGTGCCGATATGATCCTAACCTACTTTGCAAAAGATGCCGCAAAATTATTAAAGTAATTTGTAGTTCTTAATCTTACTCTTAATCATAATCTTAATCACCTTAGTTATGAGAACGTGAGAGTATGATTAAGAGTAAAAATATGATTAAGAATAAGAGGAGATAATATGAACATAGAAAAAAGTAAAAATCTATTTGAAGAAGCACAAAAATTTATTCCGGGTGGAGTCAATTCTCCAGTAAGAGCATTTAAGTCAGTAGGTGGTGATCCTTTATTTATAACAAAAGGATTCGGTTCAAAAATGATTGACGCCGATGGTAATGAATATATTGATTACATCGGAAGCTGGGGACCGCATTTATTCGGACATAATCCGTCATTCATAAAAGAAGCTCTTCTTAAACAAATTGAAAACGGAGTAAGTTTTGGTGCGCCTACTGAAATCGAAATTAGGATGGCGGAGATAATTACCGAGCTTGTCCCCTCCGTTGAAATGGTAAGAATGGTAAATAGCGGAACCGAGGCAACAATGAGCGCAATTCGCGCTGCACGGGGTTATACCGGAAATGAAAAGTTCATAAAATTTGAAGGCTGTTATCATGGTCATGCAGATTACTTTTTAATTAAAGCTGGTTCAGGTGCACTTACACTTGGAGTTCCGACAAGTCCCGGTGTAACAAAAGGAAATGCCGCTGATACATTAATGGCGGACTTCAACGATATTAATTCAGTAAAGAAACTGATAACCGAAAATAGAAATGAAATAGCTGCGATCATACTTGAGCCGATTGCAGGTAATATGGGTGTAATTCCGGCAACAAAAGAATTTTTAACCGAGCTTAGAGATATATGTGATAGCGAAGGAATTGTTTTAATATTCGATGAAGTGATGACCGGATTTAGAGTTGCAAGAGGCGGCGCACAGGAAGTGCTCGGAATTAAGCCTGACTTATCAACATTTGGTAAAATAATTGGCGGTGGTTTGCCTGTTGGTGCTTTCGGCGGTAAGAAAGAAATAATGGAAAAAATTGCTCCGGTTGGACCAATTTATCAAGCGGGAACTTTAAGCGGCAATCCGCTTGCAATGGCAGCAGGTTATGCTGCTTTAAATGAGATTAAAAACAATGAAAACCTTTATAAAACACTCGAAGAAAAATCTTCTTATTTAGAAGATGGAATGAAAGAAAATCTAAATAAATTAGGTAAGAATTTTTATTTGACACGTGTCGGTTCAATGTCTTGTATGTTTTTTACGGAAGACGAGGTTACTGATTTCACAAGCGCAGTTAAATCCGATACAAAACTTTACGGAAGATATTTTAATGAGATGTTGAAGCAAGGTGTTTATCTTGCACCGGCACAATTTGAAGCGATGTTTATTTCAACTGCACATACTAAAGAAGATTTAAATCAAACTATTGAAGCACATTACAAATCGCTCAAGTCATTGCTTTGATTTATTTTTATAATTAAATTGCTTTATAACTTAACAAAGTTGGTTTAGTTATGGGGCAGACACAATTATTATTAATTACACTCGGAATTATTATTGCCGGTACAGCAGTTATTGTCGGTATGAATTTATTCCAGGCAAATGCGATTGAGGCAAACAGGAACGGTATAACAAACGATTTGCTTTCTATTGCAAACATGTCACAAGCCCACTTTAAGAAAACAGCACAGCTTGGAGGCGGCAATAGAGATTTTCAAGGATTCACAATTCCCAAGAATATGCAATCGAATGAAAATGGTGATTATACAATTGTTTATTTACGGCAGGATCAAGCACTCTTTCAGGGAGTAGGTAAAGAAGTGGTAGGTGCGGGCGTTGGGTGTGATGAAAGCCAACAATATGTCACTCACAGAATATTGGTTTACCCGGATTCGGTTAGAGTGCAAATTGTTTATTAAAATTTTATTCTGAAGTAAATGTCCCTTCTGAAGTCCACCACGGACGAATTTTATACAAGAGCCTTTTATTAATTACTGCAGGGTCACTTTCACATAGATTTTGTGCTTCTTCGTATGTTTCGGTTCTAAGAATCCAAATACCGCCGCCGTGTTCATCACCGAAAGGACCAGCACATAACAACTTCCCGGCTTCAGCCATTACTTTCATATTATCCATATGCCCTTTTTGAATTTCCATTACCGAAGCAGAGTCTAATTCGGGTCTATCGTTGTTTCTTATCAATTCAACAAAATAATATTGCACCATCTTAAATTCCGGTTCATTTTGTGCAGAAAGGTTTACACAAATAAGAAAAATTACTGCTATTGATAGCACAATCTTCATTGTAACTCCATAAAATTATTTATGAAAACATTAAAGAGTATGGACGTATAATCGCTTGATATAATTCTGATAAGCTGAAATTTCTGGTTTTACGAAAAGATTCTTTTCCATTAAAGAAAAAAACCAGAGTAGGTACTGCAAAAATTGAATACTTACCCGTAACTTCTTTTTGTTTTTCAATATCGACATACACAAATTTGATATTGGGAAAATCATTTTCAAGCAGTTCTTTCACTTTTGGTTTTAGAACTTTACAAACATTGCAATACTCCGTACTGAAATAGATTGCTAATGCTTTGTTAGAGTATATCAAATCATCGAGATTATCTTCGTTTTGCATATTACACTACTCCCATTCCTAATGCAATTGCTAATAAAAACAACATAGCGGCAACAGTATATTGAATTGCTCTAAATGTAATCTTTTCAATTTGGTATCTGCCGAATGTGGTTCCAATAAATGCAGCAAATATTCCAACAATCAATAAATTCAGTAAACCGGTTTGATCAAGAATACCGAAATCTGTTTTTATGAATGTTAAACCGTAAACAGTAATTCTTGTTATATCAATTAATAATGAACACCCTGTTAATGTGCCTATAAATTCCTTCTTTTCCAAACCTGTACGGATTAAAAATGCAGTACGCAATGCACCTTGATGACCTGAGAGACCGCCAAAAAATCCCGAAAGAATTCCTCCTATCGGAATCCATTTATTATCAATTTTAAAATTCTTTAGATTAGGAATCAATTCAAATACGGCAAAAATCATCATCAACACTGCAATTATTATTTTGACGGGAGTAACTGTGAATTCCTTTTCAAACAAAGTATATGTTACCAAACCCTCGATTTCACTGATGATATCAAGAAGATAGGCTCCGCCGATAGCAGCAACAACTGCGGGGATACCAAAAGTTAAAATAACTTTTAAGTTGCCTTCTCTGCCGATTAGAATAAATTTATAAATGTTATTTACAAAGTGAACAACCGCAGTTGCAGCAATTGCTATTTCAATAGGGAAGAAAATTGCAAATGCAGGTAAAAGAAGTGTACCTAATCCGAATCCGGAAAAAAATGTTAACCCGGAAACAAATAAAGCGACGAGAGCAATTACTATATATTCCACAAAAATCCTTTTATCGTATAAATAAAAAAACCCCGCAACAATACGGGGTTTTAATTCAAACTAATGAAAATTATTTTGTAGATTCTTTAGTTCTTCTCACGGTGGAAAGAACAAATCCAACGACCAATACAATTACACCTGCCCAAATTAAATTAATGAATGGTTTGATACTTGCTTCAATAGATAAAGTTTCTTTCTGCATATGCATCGGGGTTGATTCGGTTTCATCTAGTGAAGAAAGAGAAACCATAATTGTACCGGCTGCATCCAAACTACTCATTTCAATTTTTAAATTTGCTTCAGGTACTTCCGCGGGAATATAACTTCTATCTCCGCCTTTACTTTCCATTATGGTTTTTGTTTCATAAGTTTTTCCATTCATTGAAATTGTAAGCAAGGCTCCTATTTGGAATGAACCGCCTCCCATCATTGAACTCATTGATTCTTCAGGAAATTCAAATCCGGTGAATGTAATTGTTGCATCGTGAAACTCAACACTATTCCCTTTTCTTAAGGTATACATTTCTCCGTGTGAATGCTGATTTGCTCCACCTTCACTATAACCAAGTGGTGATACATAAAAATCTTTCGTGATCATATTCAATATATCAGGTTCGCGCATTAAGCTGTTATTAAATTCTGCAACATACATAACCGGAGCTACTCTATTTTTTATGTTGCCGTTTTTCCCGATGTCTATATTAAAGGCAAATTTCTTACCGTTATCAATCGGTGTATATCCGGCAAACGTTAATTCATAACCAAGAACTTCTCTTGTTTCGCCTTTTACAAGATCTACTTGTTTTTCAAGCGTAAAATGACCCGTTGCAATAACTCCTAACATAAACAAAGCAATCCCGGTATGAGAAACATATGCACCTAAATGAGTTTTCTTTCCTTTAAAGATTTTTACCGCAATTTCTAAATTTACGGCAAGTGCAAATACTGCAGCAAATGTGAAGACAATCAACATCAAATTGTAAACACCGCCGAACAGAACAATTAATAAGGTTAATGCCGATGCCCCAATCAATGAAGTTTTCAAATTCTTGAATAAATCTTTCTTTTCGGTAAACTTCCATTTTAACAAAAGGCTGAGTCCGTTCAAAATACCGATAATGATTGCAATAGGAAGATGTAATTCGTTGTAAAATCTGATTTCAACCGATTGACCGAAGATCGGTGCGCTTGTTCCTACTAAAACGATAGTTGCCGAAGCAAGTAAAGTTACAGCTCCGGTAAATAAAGCAAGTTCACGTGATAAGCCATTGCTTTCATCATTGTATCTCTCGTTTAAATATTTCCAACGATAAGCTATTCCTCCGGCACCGATAATTATAAAAGTTCCGATAAACAAAACCAAGAAAAAGTATACCAACATTCCCGGACTGACAAAAGAGTGTACTGACGAGTCACCAAGAATTCCACTTCTTGTTAAGAATGTACTATATAAAACAAGTACGAATGTAAGTACCGCTAAAATCAAATTTGTTTTAACAAAACGACCATTACCCCCGTTTGATTGTGATTTTTTCTGAATAAGCATTGTATGAATCAAAGCAACACCGACAATCCAAGGAACTAAGGAAGAATTTTCAACAGGGTCCCAGCCCCAATATCCACCCCAGCCAAGAACACCGTATGCCCAATAACCACCAAGCATAATTGCCAAACCGAGCAGCATCATACCGCTTAAAACCCATGGTAATGACTGTTTAATCCATTCCGAATATTCATTCTTTACAATTGCAGCTAATGCAAAAGCAAATGGAGCTGCTGCCATTGAAAAACCGATAAACATTACGGGAGGATGTATCTGCATCCAAAAATTTTGTAGTAACGGGTTAAGTCCTTTTCCTTCAATAATAAAATCATTTACCGAAATTCCGCTTCCGGCTAATAGTGCATATAAATCTTGATTAATCTGTACAAATGTCGATCCGTTATTAGGATCGGTAAATATAAAGTTTTGAACAAAAGGTAAACTTAAAAATGATGCATTAATATTTTTTGCATTAATAAAAGTAGGATCGCTCCAAATATATTGAAAAGGTGATTTTAACAAAGGATTTAAGAGAACAAGAAGAAATGCTACGGTTAGAGTAAAGAAGAACATAGTTCTTTCTTCAAGGTCACCTCTCTTTGCCGTGTAATCTAAAAGAATTAAACCAACAATTCCGCTGAAGAAAAGCCATAACATCAAACTTCCTTCCTGTCCGCCCCAAAAGGTCGACATTAGAAGTCCGGTTGACATACCGCTTCCGCTGTAATTATAAACGTAATTGTATTGATATTGATGAGTTAAAATTGCATATAAAAGTAATGCACTTGATGCGATTATCATTATAGCTGTTGTATGATAACCGATTCTTGCAAGTGGTTTTGTGTTATTGTATCCTTTCATGGTAAGAAAATACATAACAAGTGTAAAAAGACTTGCAAGAAGTCCTATAGTTAAAATTATATTACCAACCATTTTAAAATGACTCCTTTCGGGTTAAGAACTTGCATTAGCGTCAAATTGTTCTTCATATTTAGAAGGACATTTGGTGAGAATATCAGATGCATAAAAATACCCATCGTGATATTTACCCGTAACAACTACGCTTGTTGATGATTCAAAATTATTAGGCATTGCGCCATTATAAACAACGCGCATTTCATTCCCTTTATAATCTTTCATATAAAAGGAAAATATTTTCTTTTCATTATCGAGTTGATAACTTTTTGATTTGACCCATTCACCGGTAGCTCTTACGGTTTTTTCAGTATTCATTATAAGGCTGAAATCTTCTTGATAACTAACATTTGTCTGTGTAAACAGATATGACATTAATGCAAGAAAAACAACGATGATTCCACCGCCGAATAAATATTTATTTTTCATTACTTATTCTCCTTTTCAACTTCTAACTCTTTTTCTATGCTTTTCAGTCGTTTGTCTGTATTCCATAAAAATATAAAAATTCCAACCCAAACAACAAGTACAATAAAAAGAACTATGTAAATAGATTGTTTATCTAAAAATTCGTACAAGCTTTCCAAATTAACCTCAAATATATTTTTTCGAAAGTTTATCTTTAATAATAATTGACTTATAACTTAGGTTCCACATCCAAAAATATAAAATTGTGAAAGCAAACAAAGATAAATAAAAAACCAACATCATATTGGCATCCATCTTAAAATCAACAACCGGACCCGCAGTATCATCATTTGCAGAACCGGGATGAAGTCCTGTCATAATTCTCGGCATTATGAAAATAAAAAACGGAACAGTTAAGAATGCAATTATAGAATAAACAGCAGAAAGACGCGCTCTTTTATCTTCATTTTCTACAGCAGACCGAAGAGCAAAGAGTGAACCATATATCAATAATAATATAAAGATGGATGTTTCACGAGGATCCCAATGCCAAAACGCACCCCAAGTAAATTTAGCCCATATTGAACCGGTTACCGTAGCAAGCACTGAAAATATAAATCCCAATTGAAGTGCTGCATTTGATTTTGCGTCGTTATCTAAGTTTCCTTTAAGAAGATATTTTATTCCGTAAATCATTGCCATCAAAAAAGCGATCACTGCCAACCATGCCGTAGGAACATGAAAGAAAATTATTTTAGCTTTTTCTTCTAACCCGGGAATTAAAGGAAATTCATTCCAGGCGGAAGGTGATTTAACAATTTCAAATGAGATACCGGCTATGATAACGAATGTCATTAAAACAAAAAGAAGAATTTTCCAAATTATACTTTTCATATTCCTCAAAAAATTATAAGTGTTAAAAGAGAAACAAAAATTAGACCAGAACCGGTAATTATTCAAGTCAAATCATACGTAAAAAATTTATTGTAGTTATAACTTAAAATGAGATATTTTGTTCCGGTTAACAGATTAAAATATATGAAAAAGCCGATAAATTGACAAAAGGTATTAGTTAAAAGAGGTAATTGGTTTACACTTCCAATTTTGAGCGAAATGAAAAACAGTTTTAACAGAATAGCCATTCTCATATTTTCGAAATAACTTCTCATTTCAGGGACATGAAGAATTAATTAATACAGTTATGAAAATCGAAAAAGATTAACTCTATATTTTATTAAGCCATTTACAAACTTTTGTTTTTAGAGAAATTTTTCTTCATATTTGTACGACTTTGTGATCGAAGGAGATTATGTGAGAATTACACCCGAACCAACAATGAGAAGACTTCCTCATTATCTTCATTTTCTAAAAAGACAATTGGAAAATGGAGTGGAAAAAATTTCAAGCACAATTATTGCCCAAGCACTTTCTTTAGATTCTACGCAAGTTAGAAAGGATTTAGAATATACAGGCGTCAAAGGTAAACCCAAAACCGGTTTTTTTGTTAAGGAATTAATTCAAGCAATACTCGAATTTCTTACTTGGACTACACGCAGGGATGCTTTTCTTATCGGAGCCGGTAATCTTGGTTCTGCAATGTTGGGATATAATAGATTTCGCGAGTATGGCTTAAATTTTGTCGCCGCTTTTGATACCGATGAAAATAAAATCGGAAGCGAAATTTACAAAGTACCGATTTTTACATTGGATAAAATACCGTCTATGGCAAGACGGATGAATGTTCAGGTTGGAGTATTAACAGTGCCGGCTCATGCAGCTCAAACTGCAACAGATTTACTTGTTGAGGGAGGAATAAAAGCAATTTGGAATTTTGCTCCAACTTATGTAAAAGCGCCGAAAGAAGTTGTAATTGAAAATCATCAGTTTACCGAAAGTTTAGCCGCTCTTACACGCAAAATGGTAGAGGTTGATTTTCATCTTGAAAAATATAGATTGAGTAACCTCGAAGGAAATAGAACTTAATCTGCTACGCTTACCTTCGAAGTTTGTTTTTTTGATTAAACCTTCGAGGTAAGTGTTGGCTGCTAAAGCAATTTTTCCTCGAAGGTTGCTCTATTTACCGAAATTGTAAAAGTAACCTCGAAGGAAGTAGAATTTAATCTGCTACGCTTACCTTCGAGGTTTATTTATAGTTCAATATATATTGAATTCTTCCTCTTCGGGCCTTAACTCATCATACATTCTTTTCAAAGAATTAAATGCCGTAACATTTCCTCTCGATGCTGCTTGTCTATATAATCTGGCAGCCATGGATTTTCGAGTACGTACACCGATTCCGTTTTCATAACAATACGCTAAAGCTGCTTGTGCAAGTACCGAACCTTGATTGGCATTAATTCTTAGAGTATTGATCTCGTCGGAATAATCAGCTTTGTCTACCGAAATATTTGCAAAGGCAATTCTTACTTCGGCTTCTTTGCTGCCTAACTCAGCAGCTTTCTGCCAATATTCAATTGCTTTCTTCCTATCTTCTTTTACAAGAGTTCCGCCATAATAACTTAAACCGATTTCAATAATTGAGTTTATATGATTTTGCTTTGCTGCTCTCTCTAAAAGTTCATAAGCCTGCATATCGGATAAACTATTATCAAATCCCAATGCAATCATCCCTGCCCATGTATACATTGCATCAGCATTATTATCGTCAACTTCCGACTTAAGCATTTGGAAAATTTTTCTATCCTTAATGATTTGCAATAACCTTAAAGCCGCTTTTTGAGAACCAAGACGATAAGCACGTAAATATTTATATGCAGCATCAACTATATTTCTTTTTGTTACAATGCCCATTTCAGATGCTGTAGCAGTAAAGAACAAAGCTTCCGGACTTCCGTTTTCTGCAGCAAAATTAATTATACCTAGAGAGGAAGTATCTTCAATTGTTTCGGTATTTCTTAAATCACTTACGCCAAGTTTTCTTTTTAGTTCATCTTTATTTTCGGTTAATAAATTTTCTACAATTTCCTTTTCTTTCTCCGCACTTAAAGTATCTTCACTGAAATCAAAATAATCAAAACTCCAATCCTGCTGAATTAATGATGATATTTGAGATTTCTCATTAATATATTGAGTATCATCAACTTTTGATTCCTCGTTATCATTCAAGTCGAACCCTTGTTCTTTCAAATACTCTAACGATTCGATAGCTGGTTCATAATCTTTATCGGCTGACTTTTTAAACCAACTGTAAGCTTGAGATAAATCTTTATTGACTACAAGATTTTCTGTGAAAAAGATTCCATAAGCGAACTGGGCTTCGGGCATACCGGATTCTGCGGCAAACCGGAAATTCTTAAACGCGGAAAATGGATTCCAATCAACGCCGATTTCGTTATAGTACATAATTGCCAAATTAAATCTTGCTGCAGATATATTTTGACTTGCTGCTTTTTGTATCCAAAATATAGCTTTTGTCGTATCAGGTTGATATCCATTTCCAAATAATAACCTTATACCTAATTCATGCTGGGCAAAGGGATCGCCGTTATTTGCCTCTTGCTGAATAACAAATCCGGTTAGCAAAGGATAAGAAGGATACTTTGGTTGATGTAAACTCGATCTTCCTTTTGGAAGATCTCTCTTAAAAGCTTCACTTTTAGTTGTATCCTGTGCAAACAAAATTGTGATGGGTACTAAAAATAGGATAAATATTTTCAATGTAATTACGTCTTTTATTTTTTTAATTAGACATCCTTAAACCACAAAAAGTTTGAAAAGTTACACTGAGGCAGGCTTGGCAACTATTTTTTTCATATGAAAGGTGTTAATTCCGTTTTGTGATTCATAAAAAATTTCATCCATTAATTGATCAATAATGTATAATCCCATTCCCCCCTCGGGTAAATTCTCAATGTCATTCGGATCATACTCAAGTTTTGGTTTACCGAAATTTTTACGCGGATAACCGGTATCGGTTATTCTAATTATTAACTCTTTATCATTAATCTTAACATCAATACTTATACTCTTGGATGAATCCCCTTTATATGCATGCTTAATTACATTATTCAAAGCTTCCATAAGGCAAATTTCTGTTTCATTACAATCGGAAACTTTAACATTCTCTTCCAGACAAAATGAACGAATCAATTTGGTAACCGGAGTTACTTCACTGTAATCACTTCTGATTTTAAACTCTTTAGTTTTCACAAAATGTTATATGCAAATTTGTATTGAAAATAAATATATAAAAGTTCCTTGATTCTCGGAAGAACTTACTCCCAATGAAGCTATAAATAATATAAAAAAGTACACAATTTGAATGAGACAAATGAATTTTGAAGAATAAAAACAAATGTTATTTTTCCTTTTAGATATTTTTTATATCTTAAGAACGATAACCAAATGAATTATTATGATACGAAAAAGTATAATATTATTTATAATTGCATTAAGCATCGTCTCGTGCCGAAATAATAACTTCACTCCTTCCGAACCCAATTCGCAAATTAAACCGGACACTGATTTCCAGATTTTTGAAGAACCGGAGAAAGCCGATATTTATTACCTTGGTGATATTGTCCCTATCAGGTATAAATCTTTCTCAAATTCAAAAACAATTGATATTCATGTGGTTAAGAAAGGAACACTTAGATATGTAATCGGCACAAATATTCAAAACACAGGATCGTATTCATGGCAGACAAATGAGAATATTATACCGTCTGTACATTATCAAATAAAATTGATTGATCCAAAGGACGAACGGATTTATGCATTAAGCGAATCTTTCGCTGTTATTCAAAAATGATTATAAATGATAGTCGAGAAGTAGATCGTTTACTTCTTTCACCGGAGTAAAAGTTTCTTTAGGTACTTCAACAAATATTGTAATCCAATCAGCCATTGCCCCATTCCATAGTCCCGGTAATTCAAGCGCTTTAAGTTCTCTTCCGCTATGGGATTTTATGGCAACAAACACAGCCGAGTTATCAACAAATTTGGTCAAGTCAAATTTATTACCTTTGAAATCTTTTAGACTGCATGCCAAATCAACCGGGTTAAAATGCGTTGAAGTTTTAAAAATTCTTTCTTGCCCGGAATTGCTTCTATCTACTTGACCGCTTTCAATTATTTGTTTTGATAATGTCCCGTCATTTTTTTCAACCCAGAATGGACCACCGCCGGGATGACCTTCATTTACTACAACTCCACAAACTCGAATCGGTCTATTTAGGAAACCTATTACCCTATTTTTATTCTGTTCAACCGAAAGATTCTCATCCCAAGTAAATTCATAACCCAGCTCTTGATTAATGAATTCAATAACTTCAGTCAAATATTTTTTACTAGCCCCGGCTTCTAATTTCACTAATAATTCATAAATCTTTTTTTGGATTTGAATAAGAAGACCGCCTATTAATTTTTTATATTCAACCGTCAACGATAGATATTCTTGACGCTGAACATTATCAATATTTTTTATATAAACTAAATCGTGATTCAACTCGTTTAGGTTTTCTATTAATGCCCCGTGTCCGCCGGGACGGAAAAGAAGTATATCTTTTTCCCTAAAGAGATTATTTTCCATATCGAGAGCAATTGTATCGGTAGATTTTTTTTGATACGAGAATGAAATATTGAGTTCATATTCATTACCGTATTTTTTGACTAAGTAATTTTTTTCATCTTCAAAATTTTCTTTCATTTCTGGAGAAATGGTAAAATGAAGATTAACTTTTCTTTCGGAATTTGGAACATATTCTATTGCTTCAACTACATGCTCTTCAAATGAAGTTCTCTTTTCATTCTTGTATGAGTGAAATTTTATTAATGCCTTAGGAAGGTTCGAGTAATTCAATCCTTTTTTAGTTAATAGAAATTCTAAAATTGTTTTATAATTTTCTTCATTTTTAAGAGTGAAAATATCCAGACCATAATTTTGTATAACAGAACTTAAATCATCGTAAAAAGGAAATTTTTCCAATTGATCCAGGAAACGAGCTACATCTTTATTTTCATCAAGTTGAATGGACTCGGAATCCGAGTTCATAAAACTTTCGAGTTTCTTAAACATCCGCGACGCTGCCCCGGATGCCGGGACAAATTTAATAACATCATTTGATTTACAATATTCCTCTTGGGTTTTAATTAATTCTTCTTTCCTACTTTTTTCGATTTTAATAATACCGTTATTTAGCACACATGGTTTTCTTAGTTTAACAAAATTCGTCCCCTTTATTATCTGATCATATTGCCGTTTAATAAGGTTTAATTCAATTTCATTCTGTTCAATCAAAGCAAGATCTTTTTTGCTTAATTTCAATAAATCAATTATTTCATTTCTTTCCATTTGTTTCCTCAAACATTATTATGTCCGTTCATGCTGCAATTATTACAATTTTCTGAAGTTTCTATTTGAATTGTGGCATGATCAATTTCATATTTTTGTTTTAATTCCCTGTTAATCATTTCAATAAAATTGTCCTCATAACTTGCATCAGGTTTGCACAAATGAACTGTAAGTGCAGTTTCGGTTGTGCTCATAGCCCAAATGTGAAGATCGTGAATGTTTTTAACACCGTCTAACTTTGATAAATAATTACGCACCTCTTCAATGTTGATGTTCTTAGGAACAGCATCAAGAGATAAGTTTAAGGACTCCCTTAACAATCCCCAAGTGCCGAGAGTAATAATCAAAACAATAACAAGACTGATTATGGGATCAATCCAATAATAGTTTGTATAACGTATAATTACGGCGGCAATAACTACCCCTAAAGAGACAGCGGCATCAGCAGCCATGTGAAGAAAAGCTCCTTTAATATTCAGATCTCGTTTATGATCAGCAAAAAACAAGTAGGCTGTAAATGCATTAATCGCAACACCAATAAGAGCCACATAAATTATAATTTCACTTTCGATAACTTGCGGTTTTGTAAATCTCTTTATTGATTCAAAAGCAATTGCCCCAACGGCAATTAACAAAATTACAGCGTTTGTTAATGATGCCAGCACAGTTGATTTTCTAAATCCGTAAGTTCTTTTATCGGTAGGAGATTTGGAAGCAAGATAATGTGCACCCCAAGCCAAAACTAAACCGAGGACATCGCTAAGATTATGTCCGGCATCAGCAATTAATGCCATCGAATTGGCTATAATTCCGTATACAAATTCAACAACAATGTAAATCAGGTTAAGACTTATGCCGAGAGCAAAGGCTTTGTTATATGACGGTTTATGATTATGATCGTGTTCCATATTTCAATAAATTAATTTTCACAAGAGCAGGCAAGGTTACCTGTTCTAACTTTTTCAAAAGCTTCTCTTCCTTCTTTGTAAGAAAAATAAGCAATTCCTAAAGAACCAAGTGCATCAATAAATCCCAGTTCAAAAATTTCATACAATCCGCTGGAAGTCAAAAGTACAAACGATAAATAAAAACAAGTCTTAGTACAATTTGCATCGGCAATTAAAGCATCGGATTTTAATTCTTTTCCTACTTTCAATTTAGCATTCATTAAGTAATACATGGTTGCAATAGAGATCAGTGAAATTATTACTCCCGGTAAAGTAGTATCCGGTTTTACATCATTTACAATTATCAAAACAGAACCGATCACCAATCCGACAGTAAGTATATAAAAAGCAGTACCGGTAATTCTGAGTGCAGTTTTCTCAAAATTTTCACGCAGAGAAATTTCTTTATAATTCATTCTGAAAATAAAATGTAAAATTCCAACACCGGAAATAACTTCTACAAAACTATCAACACCAAATCCGAAAAGTGCCAAAGTTTCATCTTCAGCACCAAATATTACGGAAACAAATCCTTCTATTACATTATATAGAACCGTTACAATTGCAAGGAATAAAGCACGGGAAAGTAATTTTTTCATATAAAAACTTTCTTCAGATTTTTTAAATAACTTCACTAATGGAAATATTTGGTTTTTAAATATATTAGTTATATGCGAGGACTACAATTTCTGATATAAATCATAGCGAATATGCTGTCAGTTAGTTAAATTAATTAGTAACAATGTTACAATTAAAAAATAGTTTTGATAGGGTACTAAGGTGAAAGCAAAAGGAATTATATCTTATGAAAGTGTAGATTCACATATCAATCCATTACGGATTTTATCTGCAATTTCAATTGTTGCCGGTGCCTGGTCTATGCTCTTCGAAATATATTTCTTCCAAGGATTTCAAATCGAGTTATACCTTGCAAGGGTTTCTTTTACTTTTCTTGCCGGAATTATATTCGGACTATCGTTCAAAAATCTAAGTAGAAAAATCTTAATAATATTAACACACTTATTGATTTTAGGTCTGATAGGTTCTTTTGTTTTTACCATTATAATGATTCCGTCTACTATTTACATCAACTCTCAAATACTTTCTTTATTGATATTTACATTTGCTATAATTTTCAGTTGGGAAGTAACTCAACAGATTTTAGTTGCCATCTATTATAATTTATTATTTGCAGCATCAATTTTTTATTCGGATAAAAATATTTTTCAACTTCCTAATATTTTATCGTTGGTGATTTTTGTCAGTTTTATAAGTTTACTTAGTGTTGCAGCAAGTGCGGTAATATATAAAAACCGAAAAAAATACATAGAGAAGACCAACGAAATTAATTTCTTGTTTGATAATGCTTCCGTAGGAATCTTGCGAATAGATGAAAGCGGAAAAATTATTTCGGCAAATCGAAATTTTCTTAATCTTTTCGATATTGACGACACGGAACTTGAGCATAATTTATTTGACTACCTAGCCCCTTTGGAAAAAGAAAGAGAATTACTTAAAGAAAAAATTAATACAGGTAAATATGATCATCTTGAAGAAAGAATAGTTGATAAAAATGGTGAGGTTAAGCACCTAGAAATTACCGCTCAAAGAATTGAAGACACAAATACTCCGCGCACAATTCAATGCATTATTACAGACAAAACGAAAGAGAAGAAAGCCGAAAGAGAGAGAAATCTTGCTTTAGAAAAATTATTTGAAGAAGTACGCGAAAAAGAAATAATTGCACAGCAGGTTATTGAAGACAAAAATCAAAAAATTAAATTACTTGCAAAAATTAACCACGAAGTAAGAACACCGCTGAATGCAATTCTTGTTTATTTTGATATGATCGAAAGTGGTCAGATTAATTCCATTGAAGAGTTTCAAGAGTTTGCCAAAACAGTTAAGGTCAGCACGGAATCACTACTTCAAACGATAAATAACTTTTTGGATTTCGCTAAAATTGATGCCGGAAAAATCGAAATTGAAGAAGAAACATTCAACCTAATGGATGAGATAAATTCCGTTATAAAACTGCTGAATTATTTGGCTGAAACAAGCGATAATAAAATAGTATTTAATTCGGGAATTGAAAGTGATTTTAACATTATAATAGATAAACACAAATACAGGCAAATACTTATTAATTTGATTGGCAATGCTATAAAATTTACTAGGAATGGATTAATTACAGTTACTGTTAATTATAAATCCGAATCGAATGAACGTGGTGTATTAACAACTGTAATTCAGGATACCGGTAGAGGAATTCCGCCTGATATGATTGACAAAATGTTTGAACCTTTCCACGGCGAAGGCAATAGAACAGGCACATATTCTTCCGGTTTGGGTTTAACAATTTGTAATGAATATGTAGATTTACTCAACGGAACTATTAATGCCCAAAGCGAATACGGTGTTGGTACAACCGTTACTTTTTCTATACCTTACAGAACAGCATTGATAACTCAATATTAAACCCCGCCTTTTAGCTTTAGTATAATTTTGGTTCACTCATTATTAAATTTTATCTTAATGTAATAAAAATGAAAACTCTAGAATCATACTGCACACAAATTATTGACGCCGCCATCGAATCAGTAAAACCTTCTGTTTTAATTCCAAAATCAGTCCGAATAAACGAGAACAAACTCTCCATTGCCGATTCGGTATTTGACTTATCGGCAATAAAAAGCATTTACATTATCGGTGCAGGGAAAGCATCCGGTTTTATGGCTTATGAAATTGAAAAAATTCTCGGAAGCAAAATAACACAAGGTGTTGTTTCGGTTTATGATTCGGGAAATATTAAACTCAACAATATAAAATTAATTGAAGCCGGTCATCCTCTACCTAATGAAAATTCCTTAATTGCCGGAAAAGAAATTTTTGAACTTGTATCTTCGGCTGGAGAAGATGATTTGGTTATAACACTTATTTCCGGGGGTGGTTCTGCATTGATGGAATTGCTTCCGGAAAATTTTTCACTTGATGAATACAGAGAATTAACAAATCTGATGCTAAGATCGGGTGCAGATATAAATGAAATCAATAGTATTCGTAAATCAATCTCGCAAATTAAAGGCGGAAAACTTGCCAATGCAATCAGTCCGGCTACATCAATTACTTTAATTATTTCCGATGTTGTCGGTGATAACCTTGGATCAATTGCTTCGGGACCGACATTCATTAATGATAAAGAAAATCGTGATGCAAGATCTGTACTTCACAAATATAATTTGTTTGATAAAATTCCTCATTCAATAAAGAAATATTTTAGGGAATTATACGATGATAATAAACTAAGTCACCAACAAATTGAGAACCAGTCTATTTTCATTATCGGAAATAATTTAACAGCCTTAAATGCGGCAAAAGAAAAAGCCGAATACCTCGGATTTGATTCAAAAATTGTTAATGATAAGCTGGTTGGTGAAGCCCGTTCTGCGGGTATTGAAATTGCTATTCATCTAAAAAATAATTTGAATGTTGATAAACCCACATGTTTAATTTTCGGTGGCGAAACAACCGTAACAATTAAAGGAAACGGTCTAGGCGGACGAAACCAGGAACTTGTTTTGGCTGCGCTCATTGAAATCAAAGAGTTAAACAAAAATTTTATAATTGCAAGTGTAGGTACCGATGGAAGAGACGGACCGACCGATGCAGCCGGTGCATTTATAAACCGGAAGTCATGGAATAAAGCAAACGAATTAAATCTTAACCCACAAAAGTTTTTGGAAGAAAATAACTCATATTATTTTTTTAAATCTTTAGACACACTAATTAAAACCGGTACAACCGGAACAAATGTTATGGATATTCAAGTTGGTTTGTTAATGTAAACTGGGTATAAAATCCCCGGGATTTGTCAGATAAAAATCATTAACACAAATTTTTGCTAATCCATTTTAATTAAGAAAATCCCGGGGGATTTTTTTATTTAAACACGTAATTTGCTTCCAACTGAACATAATCTTCGAATTCTTTCATATTTCTGAATATAAGTCCTTTCGTACTTCTGACTAAAGACTGGTTCATCTTTGCATATTCGGCCGCTTTCTTAATGCAATTTTCTTCAAAGTTTTCCGAAGGTAAAATTTCGTTAATTAGATTAAGGTTCTTTGCTTCAGAACTTGTAAGCACTCCCCCCTTCAACATAAATTCAACTGCTTGCTGGTGACTAATATATTTCGGTAAAAAGAAAGGAATAGCTCCGCTGGGATGTATTCCGTATTTGACATGAGAAAACAATACTTTAGCATCATCGCTTGCAAATCTAAAATCACCGGCTAAACTTATACCGAAAAACGGTGTTACAATTTCTCCGTTAATAGTTGAGATAAATAGTTTTTTGAATCCCAAAATTTTTCTAATAACATTAACAAGCATATTAATTTCAATAGCTCTTAATTCCAGTTTTTCAAACCGAGTTATATACTTATCTTCATTGTCCGAAATATTTCTGCCGGCAACTTCGGATAAAAATTCTTCGAATGATTTTTCACCCATGCAGTTTCTTTCAGTTACACCAATTATACCGGTTATCGAATCTTCCTGTTCGATTGCATCAAACCAAGGAAGAATTTTGTTTGCTTGGTCCAAACTTGTTAAAGTGGTAAATGCATTACATGCTAATTTCAGAATTGCAAAGTCATTCTTTACATAACACTTAACACCGTTGGACTCAAATTCGATTCTAACTTGCTTTTTCATATTACCTCCGGTTATTAACCGATAAATTTTATTCTATATCTTATCTTTTACTACTCCTTCAGTTTTTTTTCGCGAGGTTATAAAATAGAAAGATGGAATTACAAATAATGTTAAGAAAGTTGAAACAAACAAACCTCCAATACTAACAACACCAAGCGGAATACGCATTTCTTTACCTGCATCTCCGATTCCCAATGCCATCGGAAGCATACCGAGAATAATTGCAATTGTCGACATCAAGATTGGTTTAAGTTTTGTAGGGCATGCTTGAATAAGTGCATCTTTAACACCAATTCCCTCTTCACGAACAAGTTGATTCGTGTAATCCAGCATTAATATAGCATTGTTAACAACGATACCAATCAGCATAATAAGCGCCATTAACGATGTTATCGCAAAAGATATATTTAAATGGTAAAGTGAAGCGAAGACACCAATTAATGCCAACGGTATTGTAAGCAAAATAAAAAACGGCTGCAAGAAACTTTCCAAAATTGCTGCAAGCAGCATATAGGTAAGAAGTATCGCAAGTAAAAATGCAAACAGCATATCGGCAATCATTTCGTTCATCATTTTAACATTTCCGCCCCAACTAAATTTATAACCGGCAGGGAAATCCATATTGTTTAATCTGTTTTCAATTTCGGAGGTTACATCCCCTAAAGGAACATCCGGGCTTGGTGAACCGGTAAATTGAATTGTAGTATATTTATCTCGGTGAAGAATCTTTGTATAACCAACCGTAAAATCAACATCCGCTAATTGCGATATTCTATATACAATTCCTCTTTGAGTTACGATAGGAATGTTGCCGACTTTTTCCGGTGTGTCAACATTATTATCTGCAAGAGTTATGGTAATATCGTATTCTTCACCTTCTTCACGATACTTTGTTGATTCCAATCCGGCAATTGCAGCACGAAGTGTAAATGCAAGTTCTTGAACTGTAACCCCGGCTTCAGCAAGTTTTTCCCTTTGAGGGAAGAGAGTTATTTCCGGTTTACCGGCACGTGAGCTGTTATCAAAGTTTATTAAACCTGGGATATCTTTGCATTCGGCAACAATTTTTTCTTTCAATTTTTCAAGAACATCCAGATCCTGTCCTTGTAGATAAAACTGAATCGGAGCTCCCCCCATACCCATACCAGAACCATAATCAACAACAATATTTGCATTAGGTATATCGGATAGACCATAAACAAAGCTTGAAATCATACCATCCAGACTTATATCTCGTTGATCTTCATTTACAAGTTGTACGTCCATACGAGCCATATTTGAACCGGTGTTAAGGTCGCTTATCTTTCCCAAGTCCGTTAGTATATGCTCAACTTCAGGATAGCGTTTTAATCTATTCTCAATTACCGAAAGAACATTTGCCGTTTCAGATAAATTATAACCTTCGGGTAATTCAACCTCCACTTTAATTTTCCCGTCGTCTAAATTCGGCATAAACTCAAACCCGATATTCGGCATGTAAATAATTGTCGACAGAATGAATAAAATAAAAGCCGTTGCAATGACAGTAACCGAACGCATTTTATTTTTCAATACTTTGGAAAGAAGTCGTTGATAACCGTCATCCCACGATTTAAAAAGTTTATTTAGCCAGTTACTAATTTTACCAACCGTTAGCTTTTGTGGTAAAATTAATGAAGCCAGCATAGGTGTTAGCGTAAAAGAAAAGAGTAGAGAAAACAATGTAGCAAAGCTTGCGGCAAGTGCAAGTTCTCTTAAAAATCTACCAACCATTGAAGACATATTAGCGATGGGAAGAAATACCACGATGTTCGTCATTGTTGCAGCAAGAACTGCAACCATAACTTCGGTTGTACCAAAATATGACGCACGTTTATTATCCTTACCCATTTTCTTATGCCGGAACACGTTTTCAAGAACAACTACGGAATTTGCCACGAGTACTCCCACTGAAACAGACAGTCCCATCAGTGTCATCATGTTAAGAGTTAAACCGAAAGCCTGTAAAAGAAGGAAAGTAGAAATAATCGAAGTGGGCATTGAAAGCGCAACTATTATTGTAGAACGTATATCGGTAAGAAAAATAAAGAGAACAATTGATGTAAAAATCACACCAAGTAAAATGTTGCTCATTGTATCATCAACAGTCGAACGGATAAAAACCGAATGATCGTTTACAATTTCCAAATTTGTACCGGCAGGAAGTGCAGCTTTTATTTCGGGCAGAGCAGATTTAACAAAATTCGCAACTTCAACAGCATTGCCTTCGGCACTTTTTACAATTCCGAGACGAACAACATTTTCATTTCTAAATTGTTTGTGGGCATCAAAGTAAATTGTTCTTTGCCGTATGTCTTTCCCGGAATCGGAAACAGCGGCAAATTGACGAAGTTTTTTATAACCGAAAGGCGTTGGTATCTGTAGTTCGCTGATTTCATCAAGACTTTCAAATTCACCATCCAACCTTACCGTAAATTCCTGATCATCGATTTGAAAATAACCGCCGGGCATTTTCATATTATGAGCAGCCAAAATTTGAAGAAGCTGAGGCATCGAGATAAGATTTTGATAAATTTCTTTGTTATCCAAAACAATTCTTATTTCTCTTTCCTGTCCACCGGTTATATCAACTTTAGCTACGCCTTGAATTTGAGAGAATCGATCTTTCAAAGTTTTATCTGCAATATGATATAATTCACGCGGGTCAACATCACCGCTTAAGATCACATCAATGATAGGGAAAGCGCGTATATCAACTTTTTGAATTATCGGTTTCTCTGCTGCACCCGGAAGGTCGTTTAAGATTTGGTCAACTTTATCTTTCACCTCTTGATTGGCAACATCAACATTTTTTGCAAGGTTGAACTCAATTATAATAATCGACACACCGTCAAGCGAATAAGATTCCATACTTTCAATTTGACTTACGGTAGAAATAACATCTTCAATTCTTTTAGTAACAAGAGTTTCAATTTCTTTTGGACCAGCGCCCGGATAAATAGTCTGTACCGTGACATACGGTATTTCAACATCGGGCATTTGATCTAGGTTAAGATTAAAATACGCCAGTAATCCAAAAATGAGGAAAACAAAAATTCCCATTGTTGTCATTACAGGGCGGTTAATTGATGTTTTGACAAGAATCATTTTTTCCTCTTATTGAACTTCATTAACAAGTTGACCGTTTGAAACCATATTTGAACCTTTTACGATTAGCTTATCGCCCGGTTTTAATCCGTCTAAAACTTCAACGGAAATACCGCTTTCAAAACCGGTTTTTATTTTTCGCTCTTCTGCTTTACCGTTAACAACAACATAAATTGATTTTTCATCATTGTTGTTGATGATTAAATGTCTCGGTACAATTAATGCATTTTTATTTTCGTAGATTATAACATCGACTTCTAAAGTTAGACCCGGCTTTAATTGATTATTAGGATTTTCAAATTCGACTTCGGCATAAAATGCTCTTTTCATCGGATCCATTGCCATTGATTTATGAGTTACTCTTCCTTGATAAACTTTTCCGTTATAATTGACCTCAGCCGTCATACCGTTTTTAATCAGCCGAATTTCATCTTCGGAAGTCCAAATTCTTGCTTTCATTTTATTGAGTTTTGCAATTGTAAAAAGAGGAATTTTCGAGTCAACACCATCCCCCTCATTAACCATAATCTCGACTATTATTCCGTCATACGGTGCATCAATAAATAATACTTGTCTTGCCATTTCGTAATTGCGTTTATCGACAAGATATTTTGTTTCGGCACCGTCAAAATTTGCCTGCGAAGTTTCACCGGCTTCTAAAAGTGCTTTCATACGTTCATAAGTTTTCTTTGAATTTTCGAAAGCATGTTTTGCCTGTTCAAATTGTACGGCGGGATTATCTACGGGGAATTCAACGACTATCTGATCTTTCTTAACATAATCCCCTACTTTGAAATTAACCTTTTCAATTCTACCGCCGACGGCCGAGCTGCGAGTAGTCTGCATAATCCCCGAAAGTGTTGTGAAGAAGGTTAACTCTTTCTTAAAATATTCTTCTTCAATTGCTTTAACCGCAACCGGCACGTGATTTCCATTTTCCATCTCGCGCTTATTTGCAGCTTCATCATCACCTCCGCAGCTAACAAGAAAAGTCAGCGTTGCAATTACTACCAACCATTTCAATGAAATTATTTTTAAAAACATGATTTTATTTATCTCCTAAATCGTTTATTTATTTTCGTCTTTAATAAATTGCAATTCAATATCGCTTAGCTGACCAAGCAATTTGTCTAACTCGGCTTTTGCAATTATATATTGATGCACTACTTGCAGTTTATTAGTTCTTGCAGTATGCAATTCAATATTAGAATTTTTTATTTCAAGCTGAGTGCCTGTTCCTTCCTCATATCTTTTAAGTGCTATCTCGTATGCTTTTTCGGCTAAATCCACATTTCGTTCAACGGCGTTGATCTGCACTTTTACTCTTTCGATGTTGTAATAAGTTTTCTTTACTTCGGAGATGATATAATCTTTTAAAGTGTTTATCTGCTCTTCGGTTTGTCTTAATCCGATTAATGACTGTTCAACTTTACGAGCTGTTCTGTTTCCGTTAAAGATATTCATTGATAAAGAGAGTCCGACAGTTGTTGATGAATAATTTTGAAAATTCCAATCGTCGGAAGAACCTGCATAAGTTATGTTACCGAATGCTGCCAACTGAGGCCAATATTCCGAACGGTCAAGTTCAACAAACTCTTCATCTATCTGAATTTTAACTTTGAGTGAACTTAAATCGAAATTTTTCTTTACTGCGGTTTCTACTGCGTCTTCCATATCAGGAAGAAGATGTTCTTCATACGAAATTTTCCCATTTACATTTATTACATCAGATTGCGGAATTCCCAAAACCATTTTGAATTTATTCTTTGTATCCTTATTTAGTTCTTCTAACTCAAAAACTTTCGGACGGATATTTTCTACCATAACTTCGGCTTGCATCATTTCAAAATCTGAAGCAAATCCTTGTTGATAATAAGCTCTAAGATTATTCAGATTTTCTTCTGCATTCTTTAACGATGCTTTGGTTATATCGAGCAGTTCTTCTGTCAACAAAACTCCGTAAAAAGCTTTTTTAACATTTAGGACAACTTCCGAAGTTTTGGCTTTCAATTGTTCTTTCGATAAGTTTAAATAAATTTGTGAAGCCCCTATACCTCTGAATACTGCAGAGTTAAAAATTATTTGCGTTACTTGTGCAGTTGCTTCGTAGTTATTAGTCTGAGCAAATGACTGCAGTTTGGTTTGTATAGGCATTAGTTTGGATTCGTCATGAGGAATTACATTCTCGTGGAATAAAATTCCATAAGCAGCATTAGTCAACAGTGCTTCAAAATCAGGAAAAGCCATTTTAGGTTTTGATAAAAAGTGTGCAAAACTTGCCGAGATATCCAATGAAGGAAGAGCATAACCGAATGCTTCACTAACAGCTTCTTCAGCTTTTCGCACTTCCAATTTCGAAATTTTTATATCCCTGTTATTAGCAAGTGCGGTTTCAATTGCTTGATCAAGTGTAAAATCTTGTGAGAATAACCGGGGGATAAAAAAGAAAATTAAAACGGACAGTTTTAACTTTTTTAAGTGCGTGAAATGTTTTTTCATGTGTTACTCATTAAATGGTTTATTTTACTTTTTGAATTCCTTTATGAATTAGATCAACAAAATTTATGATTCTTGTTTCAAGATTTTTTTTATCGGCTTGGGTAATAAATTTTCCGGTTGTTTTAGAGTATTCAAAATATTCTATAGCTTGTATAAATTCTAAAATAGTTTTTGCCGTTTCATCAGTATCGTGTTTTCTGAACTCTCCGGTTTTAACACCCTCTTTTAGTACATTACTAAGTAAAACTTTTGTGTTTTCAAAAAGTTCTTTATACGACTCTTCAATAACTCTGCCTATTTCTAGGTATGCACTGGGAGTTATATTGTACTGTTTCGACTCTTTATATTTTTGCGAAATAATAATTAGCAAAAAAAGTTTTACCTTCTCGATTGTGCTGTTTAATGTTATCGACTCACTTTCATATTGTGAAATCTTCGAATTGTAAATTTCCAAAATAATTTCATTGAATAAGTCTTCTTTGCTTGCAAAGTAATAATAGATACTGTTCTTTTTAATCCCGACTTTTGCTGCGATATCATCTAATGTTGTTTTATGATAACCGTAGTAGGCAAAAATATCTTTTGCTGCTTCCTTTATTTGCTCTTTTTTAATTTCGTAATTATCCGACCCTTTTTTCACTTCTGAAGTCATCATCGACCTTTCGAACATTTTAATAAATTGTTCGAAAAATTATCACAATAAGATTTGTTTTGCAAGTTAAATTTCTAAACTAAAAAAAATTTTGAGCAGGTTTTATAGACCTTTTGCAGTGAACTTTTTTTTACGGAATTGTCATCAAAATTTGTTAAGATGAGATACTATATATGATTATTCATAAACGGAACCGGTCACAAACCGCAACTAGTTCCGTTTATATTCTATTTGGTAATGTATCTTAGATGAATTAATTTTTATTATACTCATCTATTGCAAGCTTTTCTACTTGCTCTTTCATCTCTTTTGGTAATACAACATTTTCATAATACTTCCCGTCTTTTCCCTTTTGATCGGGAGCAGATAGGAACAGACCGTTAGATCCATTAACTAAACGGAATCCTTTAATAATTATTCCGTCATCGGTCTGTATATCAAGAAATGCAGCAACTTTGCCGCCCGAATTTGAATCAAGTTTATTCATTCTGTAGATTTTCATTGTACCTCCATTTAGATTTTATTTTACAAAACCCAAAATGCTTAATGATTTTGAGTAAATCTAAAACTGCACTTTAATTTTTCACATATAACTTATATTCACTTATTACCAACTACGATATTTAAAAAAGAAACTAATAATATATTTTTTGAGTGTCAAGAATTTATTTTATTTGAACTAAAATAAATCTGTCTCCATATTCTGCATTGTATTTTCATTATTTATATTGCTTTCTTAAACCACGTTATTATTTTATTATTTGTTCAACTTTACCCCTTAATTCAGTAGATTTGAAGAGTAATTATCAAGTTGTTGTTATAATCACGTATCATAATATTGAAATACCGGAGAGCTTATGACGAATTGGAACTGGGAAATTAGCAATACCGATTATTTAGAAAAAACGATCAAGCGATGTAAAGAAAACAAAATATTGTTACCCACTTTTAACCAACTTAAACATCCAAAAACTATTTCAACCGAAATTCAAGAGGAACTAAAAAAGATAGGACTTCAGGAAGTTCATCCGTTAAATTTGTTTAGAATAAATTGGAACAACAATTATACGGATGGTTCAATAGACGGGATAAATTTTCTTGAAATACCTAAAGAAATCACCGGTGTAAAAGCTCGAATAATTGGTTTAGTTGGAAAACATTTTCCGACAGGTGCGCATAAAGTCGGTGCAACTTACGGATGTCTTGTTCCATATCTGGTTACAGGAAAATTTGATCCGGAATATCATAAAGCCGTTTGGCCATCAACAGGTAATTACTGCCGCGGTGGAGCTTTTAATTCTGCACTGCTTTCAGTTCATTCCGTAGCCATTCTTCCTGAAGAAATGAGTAACGAAAGATTTGAATGGTTAAAAGAAATCGGTTCCGAAGTTTACGCAACACCCGGCTGCGAAAGCAATGTGAAAGAAATTTACGATAAATGTCATGAGCTTGAAGCAGAAAGTGATGAGTATCTCATCTTTAATCAATTCGATCAATTCGGCAACTCGATTTGGCATTATGAAATAACCGGAAATACGATTGACGAATTATTTAACCAAGTGAAAGAGAAAGATCAACGTTTGTCTGCTTATGTAAGTGCAACCGGTTCAGCCGGTACAATTGCTGCGGGAGATTATTTAAGAAAACTATATCCGCAAATTAAAGTTCTCGCTTCGGAAGCACTGCAATGCCCGACTTTATTAATGAATGGTTTCGGCGGACATAGAATTGAAGGTATCGGCGACAAACATGTTCCATGGATTCATAATGTAAAAAACACGGATGCGGTTTGCGCAATTGATGATGAAGACCCTTTGAGAATTCTAAAACTGTTTAATGAAAAAGCCGGACATAACTATTTGCAAAGTTTAGGTGTTGATAGAAATATTGTTGAGCGATTACCTGAACTCGGTATCTCTTGCTTAAGTAATTTATTAAGCGCAATTAAACTTGCTAAGTATTATGAATACAATGAAAATGACGTGATATTTACAATTTTTACTGACTCAGCTGATCTTTATCAATCCCGTTTGAAAGAAATGAATGAAGCTTGGGGAAGTTACGATGAAACTCAAGCTGCAATTGATTGGAACTCAGTTATTAAACACCAAGGAATAGACTACTTCAAAGAGTTGAACTATTACGATAAAAAAGCGATTCACAATTTGAAATATTTTACTTGGATTGAACAGCAAGGTAAAGATGTTGAAGAACTTAACGCTCAATGGTATGATGAAAATTATTGGAATGACAGATTTTCAATCGTTCCCAAATGGGATAAACTTATTGAAGAATTTAACAAAAAAGTTGGTTTGTAAAAACATATAGAACGCAGATGACACAGAAAAAACAAATTAACGCTGATTTTAATTATCTGTGCAAATCAGTCGCATCTGCGTCATCAGTGATATTTACTAAAAGGTTCTCCCTTAATAAATTGTAGATGTCAACCAAA
>DYHH01000020.1 GCA_020724265.1 Melioribacter roseus
TTACTGACATTTCTATTGAGTTATTTACATGACATTTTTAACGAGTTATTACAAATTAATTTTGCTTTTATTTCTCCCAAAAGGTAAATACTGCCCAATACTACTAAGCATTCTTCAGATTTATTCAACACAAATTCTTGGATATATTCAGCAGGAGAGCTGATCACTTCAATATTTATATTTAACTCATCTGCAATATTTTTAATTTGATCGACCGAAGCAGCTCTTTCATAATTAAAACTCGTAACAAATATTTTATCAAAATTATTATCGAATTGTTTGAGCATTTCTTTAATATTTTTATCCTTCATTACTCCGAAAATTACTTCTCGCGAATTAAACTTATTTTTCTCTTCCTTAAACTCATTTAAAAAATTTGTAATTCCTTCTTCATTATGAGAAGAATCAAGAATTACTCGCGGTGATTCGTTAAATACTTCATAGCGACCTTGAATACCGCTATTCTTAACAACATACTTAATCCCATTGAAAATTGATTGTGTGTTTTTAAGCTTCATAGAATTTAAAATTGACAAAATTGCTAATGCTGCATTTTTTAGCTGGTACTTTCCGAAAAGCGGAGTTTCGTAAAGATGATAATCCCTCTCATTATTGAATAAAATTACATGATCATTTTCTATCCTTAAATTATCTTCCAAATTGTAAAACTCAGTATTAACTGAAAAAGCTTTTCTCTGAAGAACTTCTTTTGCTTGTTCCGGAAGAATACCTATAAAAGCTTTACTATGAGATTTTATTATCTCACCTTTTTCATATGCAATCTCTTCAATCGAATTACCTAAAATATTTGTATGCTCTAAACTTATAGTTGTAATAACAGAAGCAACCGGGTTTAATGCATTTGTAGCATCTAATCTTCCCCCAAGCCCGGTTTCAATTACTGCACAGTCAACTTTGTTTTCTGCAAAATACTTAAAAGCCATTGCAGTGGTTAGTTCAAAAAAGGTCGGCTCATATTCATCAATATATTTATTTATGTCATTCATGAATTTCACAACATAATTATCGTCAATCATCTCTCCGTTAATACGAATCCTTTCATTGAATTTTACAAAATGTGGTGAAGTATATAAACCGACTTTATAACCATCTTCTATAAGAATGCTGCTAATAAAAGAAGCAACACTCCCCTTTGCGTTTGAACCGGCTATGTGAAAGCATTTTAATTTACTTTGCGGATTTCCTAAATAATTAAAGAGATGCATTGGTTTTTCCAGACCAAGCTTGATACCAAATTGGTGAAGTGAAAATAATTTATTGAGTGATTCTTCTAAATTCATGACGGCAGTTTATATGAAGCAATAATTTCCGCGAGTGATGTAATTTCTTTTTGTTTACAATAATTTTTCAAGCCTTCAATAATTTCTATCCCGGCTTGGGGATTGATAAAATTAACGGTACCTATTTGAATAGCAGTTGCACCGGCTATCATAAATTCAACCGCATCTTTCCAATTCATTATACCACCGACACCGATAATCGGGATATCTACATTTCTGCTTATTTCCAACACTTTTGCTAGTGCAACCGGTTTTATTGCAGGCCCTGATAAACCGCCGGTAACATTATAAATTTTAGGTTTGCCAGTCCAAATATCAAATGCAGTTCCAACCAACGTATTAATTGCCGAAACAGCATCTGCACCCTCATCCTTTGCAACTTTAGCAAATTCCGAAATTCTCGCTACATTAGGAGATAATTTTATTATAATAGGTTTGTTTGTAACAGCACGGACTTTCTCAGTAATCTTTCCAACCGCGGTCAGATTATTACCAAATTCAAGTCCACCCTCTTTAACATTCGGACAAGATACATTTATTTCGAAACCTTTTATTTCATCTTCATGATCCAATACTTTAGTACATTCAACGTATTCTTCTATTGAGCTTGCGGCAATATTGCAGATTATTGTCGATTGAATTTCTTTTAAAAACGGTATTTTTTCTTTTACGAATACTTCCAACCCAACATTTGCTAACCCAATTGCATTCAACATACCCGATGCAGTTTCAACAATTCGCTGCGGCGGATTTCCTTTACGCGGTTTAAGTGAAACAGACTTTGTAATTATTGCACCGATTTTGGATAGATCGGTGAATTGAGAAATTTCATTCCCATAACCAACAGTTCCCGATGCAAGCAAAACAGGATTTTTTAAAGTAAGATTTCCTAATTTGACTTGTAAATCAATTTCACTCATAACACTATTTCCTTAGAATCGAAAACAGGTCCATCTTTGCAAACTAAAAGATATTTATCTTCAGTTGATGAATGAACGGGACAACCTTGGCAAATTCCGAAACCGCAAGCCATCGCACATTCTGTTGATAATTGACACTCGACATTATTTTGTTCGGCAAATTTTTGAAGTGCTTTCAACATCGGAGTCGGTCCGCAGGAAAAAATAATAGTACCGTCGTCAATTAAGGATTCTTTATTAGCTTCAAGCAAATCAAGAACAGTTCCTTTATATCCTTCGCTTCCGTCATCAGTTGCAACCGATACGTTCTTTAATCCATATTTAACTACATAGTTCTTATTTCTGCCGCCAATTAATGACACAATTTCAACTTTATCGATAAGTACTTTTGTTAGGAATGGGAAAGGTGCAACTCCCAGTCCCCCTGCTATAATTAATGCTTTATTGAACTTTTTGTTATAATTAAATCCGTTTCCAAGTGGTCCTAAAACTTCAATTTCATCGCCAATCATTTTTTCTGATAATATTCGTGTCCCTTCACCATGAACATCAAACATAAAAAAAATGGAATCTCCTTGAACATCACAAACACTGAATGGTCTCCGTAACAGAGGGAAATCATTATCACTTACTTTAATATTACAAAATTGACTTGGCTTAACCTGTGAAGCAATAACCGGAGCTTTTGCTTTCATTAAGTAAATATTTGGTTGTAGTTTTTCTAATGACTGAACAATAATTTTTTCGTTTATCAATTTTTACCTATGGTGAGGAATAAGAAATTTCTTTACTTATTTATTTCCATTTTTTGCATTAAACAAATTTTGTTCGATAGCAGTAATTTTATCTAATCTTCTTTGATGTCTTCCTCCTGAAAATTCGGTATTCAGAAAAACATTCACAATTGATTTGATTGATTCTTCGCCTAATGATTTTGCACCAACACAAAGAACGCAAACATTATTATGTTCACGGGCAGATTTTGCAGAGAATTCATTATAGCATGTTGCAGCACGTATTGTCGGAATTTTGTTAATTACTATTGCAGAAGGAATACCTGTTGCGTCCAGCATAATTCCTCTTTCGCATTCCCCGTTTAATCTTTTTTTAGCTATATCTAATGCGAAATCCGGGTAATCACATGAATCTTTACTGTTTGTACCGACGTCAATTACCTGGTAACCCATTTCTTTCAGATATGTAATTAAAATTTGTTTCATCTCATACCCGGTATGATCAGAACCAATGGCAATAGTTTTAATTGAGTTAGTAACTGAGATATTCTCTTCAGAAATTGAAGTACTATTCTTCCGAAGTATCTTCATTTTTATATTTTGAATTCGATCCATTGCGGAAGGAGTAATAATTGTATTTGAATCAACCAATACTTCTTGAATTCCTTGTTTAGACAATCGAATAATTTCGTCTTCGGTAATCAGTTTTTTCATATTAGGTCAATTCTGGTCTTTTATTCATTCTAAGATAATCAACAACATGTTTTACATCTTGTGCATTATTTCTGTGGCAAATCAATAATGAATCTTTGGTATTTATAACAAGTAAATGTTCAACGCCTAAAACAGCGGTAAATTTTTGCGGCGAAAAAATATATGATCCGAATGTATTTTCCGTATAAACATCACCAATCTTAACATTTCCCTCTTCATCTTTAGGCATAATCTCATAAACAGCTTCCCACGAACCGAGATCGCTCCAATCAAATTCACCTTTTGTAACAAAAACGTTTTTTGAGTGTTCTAATATACCATAATCAATAGAAATACTCTTCATCTGTCCGTAAACTTGAGTAAGGGTATTTTCATAACTTTCGGAACCAAGTGATTGTTCAATTTCAAGCAACCCGCTGTGATGATCAGGTAAATGTTCAGACATTTCATTCATAAGAGCATTTAGTTTCCAAACAAATATACCGGAATTCCAAAGAAATCCGCCATCGTCTAAAAATCTTCTTGCGGTTGCAATATTCGGCTTCTCAGCGAAAGTAAGAACTTTATATATGCCTTCTTGCTTTTCAACATCATCAACTTGTATATAACCATATCCTGTTTCTGGATATGAAGGAGTGATACCTATTGTCACAAGTTTATTTGAATTTTCTGCAAATTTTGCCGCTCGTAAAATAGTCTCATGAAACTTTTTGATATTGTGAATTACATGATCCGCCGGTAAGACAATTGTAATTGCATTAGGATTTCTTTTTTTTATTTGAATAGTTGCTAATCCTATACATGGAGCGGTGTTTTTACCAAACGGTTCATCGAGAATATTCTCTTCGGGTATATTATATAGCTGTTCTCTTACTCTGCTTTTTTGAAGTCTGTTTGTAACAATAATGATATTTTCTTTTGGTACAATTCCATCCAAACGATTGACGGTATCTTGGATTAAAGTATTTTCACCAATAATTCTAATCAACTGTTTAGGTTTCATTCTTTTACTTCTAGGCCAAAACCGGCTGCCAACACCACCTGCCATAATTATCGCAAATAAGTCCATTTTAATATCTCCCTTTCCTGGCATAAATATTTTTTCCGAATTTTTCAGCTTTATTAAGGTAAGTAGTAATATCAACATCTTTACGGCGCACAACAGCAACAATAACAATTAAACAGGCACGCATACTTTCAATAGTTTCTTTTACAGGGGTAAGTTCATTTTCTTTTATTAACGATAATGCATTGTAAATAATTCTATGCATATTTGTAATAATTTCAAACCCAACTTTTTCGGATAACTTTGTGTTGACTTCCATTAATTCATGATATTTATTTATCTCTTCACCTGTATAAGATAAGTTTTCTAATTTTTTAAAAAATAAATCCAGTTCCTTAACCGGTTTCATAATAGTTTTTTCAAAATCCTCAAAATCAATATCTTCCTCTTCCTTTATATCCTCCATAATTATCTTTTCTGTTATTGTCTCTTCTTTCTCAACGTGTTGATTTTCTTCATTATGGATTCTTATTTCATCTATATTAAGAGATTGTGTTTGTTTATCTCCTAACTTTACATTTATTGATTTGTTTGAAATCTCGGCTAAAATACTTTTCATGTTTGGAGGAGTTACAATATCTAAAACATTACTAAGCTCACGGATTAAACTATGACTATGTTCTTTGAATCTATCTGATATTTTGAGGAAATCAATTTTTGAAGTGGCGATAAATCTATAAACTTCATCCAGTTTTATTGCAAACTTTGAAAGCGAGGTAATTTTTTTCATTTCGGTTATCTCGTTTTCAATACTTGAACATTTTGCAAGATGCTCTCTAAGAATAGCAACCGTTTCGATTTTTTCGGAGCTTAATCGAAGATTATTTGAAGCGGTTACAATTGCTTGAATTATGTATTGTTTTACAAGATTCATTTACAAAAATTCAACGAGCCGAAATTGTTTTTACTTTGTATTATATTCAGAGAATTTTATTTAATACTTAAATGTAATCAAAATAATAGACATTATTAATTAGAGAATTATCATCATAAAAAATGAAGAGACACGAAGTATCATGTCCCTTTCATTTAATAATAATTATGCTTCAGCCTTTGATTTAAACCCTTTCATCATCCAGCCTTTTGCTAGCAATAGTGCTAAAGGCGAGATTACTGCTATTCCACCATAAATCAACCACATCATTTCGGAATTCATCATAGATTGAGGAACATCAGCCGGTACATATTTCATTAAAAACCAGCCGGAATATAGACTTGTTACAATCTTTGTTAAAAACCACGGGAACTGCCCTATTCCCATATAAATACCGGTCATATTTTTAGGAGCGATTTCGGCAACCCATTGTAAGAATCTCGGCTGCCACATAGCTTCACCAAGAGTCATTATTATTAAATATGCCATTAGTGTTTCTATACTTGGTCCGAGTGCAAGTATAAAAGTTGGGAAAGCCATTATGAAAGTACCGATTATCATCATATGATAAGTATTCTTTTTTGATGTTAATGCTGTAACCATCGGAGTTAGTATAAATATTAATATAGGATTCAGATTAACAAAGAATTCAAAATTATCCTGAACAAATCCATCGAAAGCACGGCTGGTATATAATGGAAGAGTCAGCCAATTATGCGCAAATAGAGTTTGCACAGGAATCAAAATAAAAATGAAGAAAAGGAAACGTAAATCTCTTAGTGGGAAATTTTTGTAATAATAATACAATTTTTCTTTTGTTGTCATTGAAGAAAGTTCATCTTCTTCTTCAGCTTCTTCAGCGGTAACTCCGGCTTCTTCTTTTATCTTTGCAACGGCTTCATTCATTGCCTTTTTTGTGATTATAAAATAGACGATTGCAATACCGACAACAGTAAATATTGTCATAAACCAAAAAACACCTGTAATTTCAAAAGTTTTTCTAATTGGCGGTGAAATCAAACCCGGTAGAAATCCGCCAAGATTCATTAATGCATACAACATTGCATATCCCATAGCGGCAGTTTTAGGAGTAGTTAATTTTTTTACACCGGTATAAGCTGCCGGTTGGTAAATACCATAACCTAAAATGATACCGAGAATACCAAGCATTGATAAAGTATGCGCAGAATTCCATAATCCCGGTGAACCAATTTCCGGTGAGATAGTTAGTAATACTCTTCCGACTAACATCAGCGATAGAGCAATTAACAATGCTTTACGAAGTCCGATCCAATCGACTGTAGCTCCGAGAAAAAGCATTGCTATTGTTATACCTGCAGTTAAAACACCGACCATACGCCCGGCATCAATATCATCAAGACCAACATACTGGTTGAAAAATATTGCAAGTAAACCAACAATTCCGAAGTATGTCATACCCTCAATAACGTAAGATAAATTTAAACCGAAAAGTGCACGAGAAGTATGTGCGAGATCAATAAATGGTTGAGTAAGTTCTTTAAATATATTCTTAAAGAACCCGTTACTTTGTTGTCCAGAATTTTCCGTCATAGATTTTCCTGTTGATTATTATTAATAATATTAACTTCAGGTTCAAGTAAAATACCAAATTCATTAAATACTTTCGTCTGTATATTTTCAACAAATTTCAGAATTTCTTCACCGGTTGCACCGCCGTAGTTAACAATCACCAATGCTTGATTAACATGTGTACCAACATTTCCCATCCGGATTCCTTTTAATCCACATTTTTCAATCAACCATCCCGCAGATATTTTGTACAGCCCATCTTCGGAAATAAAATATGAGAGGTTAGGATATTTCTGATTTAATTCATCATATATTTTTTTTGTTACAATGGGATTTTTAAAGAAACTTCCCGCATTACCCAATTTTTTCGGATCCGGCAGCTTACTATTACGAATATTTATAACCGCTTCCCTAATTTGGGATAAGGTTGGAGTTGTTAAATTATTTTCGATGAGATAATTTTTCAATGATATATAATTCGTATTAAGTTTTCCTATTTTGGACAACTTTAGATTTACTTTCGTTATAATAATCTTTCCCTTCAATTCATTTTTGAAGATACTGTCTCGATAACCAAATTTACATTCATCCAAATTGAAAATTCTTTTCTCTCCGTTTTCAATATCATAACATTCAAGTGTGTAGAATACATCTTTTAATTCTACTCCATAAGCTCCTATGTTTTGAATTGGGGCAGCACCCATATTACCCGGAATTAATGATAAATTTTCTATTCCGTAATAATTTTTCTGAACAGTATAATTAACTACATCATCCCATACTTCACCGGCACCAATACTTAGAAGTACTTCATTTTCATTTAATTGTTCCTCATCAATTCCCTTTATTTCATTTTTTAAAATTATTCCGTTATAATCTGATGTGAAAAGAATGTTACTGCCGCCACCAAGAATTAATACTTCCTCTTTTTCTTTGATGTTTAGAAATAATTCCGGTATATCTACTTCCGATGAAAAAGTAATAAACTTATTTGCTTTTGCATCAATTCCGAATGAATTGTATTTCTTAAGTGAATAGTCTGAATATTTCTTAATCACATCGTTCTCCAATCAACATATTCAAATTTATTGCCGTCACTAATAAATAAAATTGCACCTTCAATATCAGTGCGAAATAATTTAATATTATTAAGTGAGATTAATTCCAATACTTCATCGGATGGGTATTCCATAATATTACCAAGACCAACACTAATAATTGAGTATGTAGGATTAACTGCATGAAGCAATTCCGGTGTTGTACTGATATTGCTGCCATAGTTTGCAACCTGGATAACATCCGATTTTAAAAACATATTTTTCTTTTCAAGCAAAAGGGTTTCTCCCCTCTTTTCAACCCCGGACATTAATAGTATTGAGCTTTTTCCATACTGCAATTTAACAGGTGTACTTCTATTCATCGGATTAAAATATGCATATTCTGATTTAAGCAATTCATCAAGTAAAAATATCCTTGAGTTACCGACAGTAATTTTATTTTTATTGATATACTGCGGAATAATATTTTTATCAATTAGATAATCCAAGAACAGTTCAAGTTCGATATCTGACCCGTAAACATTGGGGATCAAGAGTGTATCAATCAAATTTTTTTCTATAAACGGAATTATTCCAAGATACTTATTACGATTAAGATGTGAAATAATTCCGTAATTAATCTTATCAATTCCTAATCTATTCAATAACGGGATTAACACAGCATCACCCGTATTATAATTATCCGAGCCACCACCGAAGTTTACCATCGCAGTCTTTTTATTAGGAAATTTTATTATTGCAGACTCGCTATTCCCTACATCAACAAAAAGAACTGATAATTTTTCATCTGGCATTAATTTTTTATTATCTACATTCGACCATACTAATAAATTGGCTGCGATTAAAATCACAAATACTGATTTTGCAGTAAGCCTAATTAATTTTTTAAAATAAATCGTAAGAATTGTCAGTAGAATTATGTAAACAGCACCATCCCAAATAGAATAATTTGGAAATGAAAGATGGGAAATACTTAATGATGAAAGAATATTTACAATCATGAACAGCGAATCAACAATAAATTCATTTGTTAATGAAAACAAATAGGCTAATTCTAATGAAATTGATCCGATTATAATTGTAACTATTCCCAAACCTAGAATAATTCCTATCATAGGTATAACGAATAGATTTGCTGCAAGCGAAATCAACGATAGCTTTTCAAAGTAATAAATTGTAAATGGAATTGTGCCAATTTGTGCGGCAAGCGATAAACCGACAAATAATAATATATAACGAAGTAACTTGTTTGTAATATTTCTATCGTTAATTGCTTTTGAAATTTTTGGATAAAAAACAAAAATCGAGACTACAGCAGAAAAAGATAGCTGGAAACCCGGATTAAATATTTGTGTTGGATCAAATATTAATATTATAAAGGCGGCTAAAGCAAGAGTGTTAAAATTATTTTGTTTGTTTGAACGAAGATAGGAAACCAAAAGTAAGACTGCCATAATTGTTGCTCGAGTTACTGAGGGGGGTAAACCGGTGATTATCATAAAAGTAAGTAAACCGATAATTGTAAACGTAATTCGTAAGTAGATATTGAATCTTCCAAGTATAAAAACCAAAATCAGAACAATAAAACCAACATGCAAACCTGATACAGCCAATACATGTATTACACCGGATTTAACAAAACCTTCTTTAACATCGTAACCAATTTCAGAACGATCAGCTAATAGAAGTCCCTTTAGTAATCCGGCAGTCCGTTCACTATAAAGTTCTTTTAACTTTAGAGCGACCGCATATCTTACATCAAAGATCAATGCTGAAATAAAATTTACTTTATAATCAACTATTACAAAGTCCATCGGAGAATATGAATTGAACAAAGCAGATATGTTTTTACTTTTCAAATATTCCCGGTAATCAAACTCGCCGGGATTTTTTTGATTAGGAGGTATGGAAATATTACCAAGAACAACTATTCGATTACCCGGGCTCAATTTCCCCAATATCTTATGTATAACTTCTTCATCATATGACAGGTTGCAAATAATACTATAATTTTGTTCGACAATAGAATTACCTTTTATTGTCTTATCAACATTAACATTTAATATTAATTTTTTACCCGGCAATTCAATTTGTTCAACTCTTCCATCAACTAAAACATTTTTTATAAATTTATCTTCAAATGGATAAGTTGGTTCTGATATTTTATCGGCGGAGATATATATCAATCCAACAAGTATTACTGCAATAAAAATACTTGTAGTTGAAAATAAATTATCGGTACTGTTATTAAAAATGAAAAGGATTATTGCTGAGATGAGAAATATTAATAAGAGAACTATCAATATTTCTAATGAAACCTCGAGAAAGGAAGAAAGGATTAAACCAAATATAAAAGCCGTTACAAATTTTATTAACGGATAATCATTCAATTAATCAATCCTATTAATGAGTCTTTAATTTGTGTAATATCTTTAATTTCTTCGGATAATTTCTTTGAGTGCTTCCCTGCCGATATAGTTAAAGACGGATTTCTTGTATGCATTTTAGCACTCATATCTTCAATATTACCGTGATCGGAACAAATCAGTAAAGTAATTTCATCTGGTATATTTGTAAGAATATAAAAGAGAAATTCGTCAAAGGTAGTTAATATTTCATCAGCAACATCTTTAATTCTAAAATGACCGATATGATCGGTGTAAAAGTATTCGAACAAAGTAAAATCGTGTTTGGCAGCGAGTTTGAATAACCTTTCGGCAGCGAGTTGCGGATTTATAATCGGTAAATCATAATTTAATTTTGTTACCCATCTGCTGTTATCAATTTCAGCGCTTAATGCTATGCCTTCTTTTAAATCATTTTCATTTTTGAGAGGAACACCACTAAGCAAACAGCTTAATGAAGTTACACTTAATCTTTTTTTCCCGGAATCTATATAATCAAAAAATATTTTCGGATAAGCATTTGCGAAAACTACTTTTTTGTTTAGGTCTATAAGAGTTTTAAAAATATTCATTTCCTTTACAAATGGAATTAAAGATGAATGCGGATAAGGTCCGAAATGAAATCCAATTGTTTTAGGAGCATTAATACCGCAAAAGATTGATGTTTGCCCTGTACCGCTTTGAGGTAAATCATCTACACCTAAACACGCGTCTGTCGGGAAAATATATTTATCATTATTACTAATAAATTGATTATCCAAATGAGGAACATCATTAAAAACTTCTACAAGAAACTTAAACTTTCTTTTAAAGAAGATATTTTTTTCGGGATCATTTTCTCCGATTCCAACACCATCAATAAATATTATCAAGACTTTTGACATTATTTTGACTCAACCAAAATTGTTACCGGACCGTCATTTATAATTTTCACTTCCATCATCGCTCCGAATTCACCGGTTTTAATTTTATGCCCTCCCAAATTCATTTTCATTCTTGAAATAAAATTGTCGTAAAGTTGTTCGGCTAATTCCGGCTTTGCAGCATCGGTATAACTAGGTCTATTCCCTTTTCGTGCATCTCCGTACAATGTAAATTGAGAAATGACTAAGACCTCGCCATCAATATCTTTTACAGACAAATTCATTTTATCGTTTTCATCCAAGAATATTCTTAGATTCGAACACTTATCTGCTACGAAGTTAACTTCGTTTTCATCATCGCCATGAGTAACACCAAGTAAAATTACAAGTCCTTTTCCTATTTCTGCTGAGTAATTTGTTTCTGCAATATATACTCCCCCCTCTTTTACTTTTTGAACTAGAGCTCTCATGATTTTCTTCCAATTATAATGCGATCAATATTCTGATAATCTTTAATAATATTTATGTCACCGAGGTCTGCATCTAAAAACAATTTTTGTATAAACTCACTCTGTCCTTGTGCCATTTCGCACAATAAAAAACCACCTTTATTTAAAAGAGAATCTGATTTTTTTGTTATGATTCTATAGAATTCGTATCCGTCCGAGAAATCCGTAATACTTATCGCAGGTTCATAGTTTACAATATCATTTGACAAATTACTATAATCATTTTGCGAAACATACGGGGGATTTGAAATAATCATATCGAATTTCGAATCGCTTGAAAAATCATTGATGTCGGAAATTAATAATTTTATTTTATCATTCACTTTATTATACAAAGCATTCTCATCAGCAATTTTCCATGCTTCTTCAGAAACATCAATCGAAGTAATTTCAATACCATTAAGATTTTTTGCTAAAGAAATCGGGATATTACCGGATCCTGTACCTATATCTAAAATACTTTTTAGATTATTTTCCTTTACCAATGATATTGCTTGTTCAATTAAGAATTCAGTTTCCGGTCGCGGGATTAAAACATTTTTATTTACTTTGAATTTTAAACCGTAAAATTCTACTTCTCCCAAAATATACTGCAACGGCTCATGTTTACTTCGTCTTGAAATAAACTCTCTGTAAGCCGCAATTTCGTTTTCATCAAGCGGTCTGTCAAACAATAAATATAAATCGATTCTTTTACAGTTAAGGATACTTGCCAAAAGTAATTCCGCATTCAGCCTTGAGAACTCAATGCCTTTCTCTTCTAAATAAGCAGTTGAAAGCTTTAGTACTTCGAGAACAGTTAATATGTTTGAATTATTTTTCATACACTTTAAAATAAAAAAGGGATGCATGAAATACATCCCTTTCATGGAAATGATTTTAGGTTATTGTTTATATGTTTCCAACATATATTCCACGACTGCTTTTGCTTCGTTAGGTTTTAAACCTTGACTCGGCATAGCCGGGAATTGAGGATCTACCTTTACCGGGTTTAAAATGTATTGTATTAAACCTTCTTTGTTATTTTCATATTTAGGAAGAACATTTTTGTAAGCAGGCCCAACAAGTACGCGGTCATATTGATGACATGCTATACATCTGCCGTTATAAATATCTTCTCCGTTAATCGACACGGTTGCAAGACCAAGGTTCGCCTTGAATTCTTCTTCATATTTAACAAAGTCAGCTTCTATCTTTGCCAAATGTACTTTTGAAGTCGTACTGAAAGCAGCTTGATCCTTCGCATTTGATGAAACAAACAAGACAACGGTCAATACTACCAAAATGGTTACATAATTTGCTTTGGAGTCTTTAATCATTATGTATAGGAAAGTAGCAATAAATAGAATTGAAATAAGAAGAACAAGTGTAATCATAAAAATATTATATGCTAATGCATTTTGTGGTGTAAGTAGAATTCTTAATAAAACAAATATGGGGAGAAGAATTGTGAATATTAATCCTTTGCTTAATGAAAACTCCCGGACAAATTTTAAATATTTTACATCAACTTTTTCTTCAGTTCGAATTTTATAGTAGAAAAATAATGCAGTTATCGAGGTGACAGATAAAGAAAGAACTATCATGTATAAAAAATATGATAGTGTTCTCAACGAAAAAATAGTTGAAAGAACTGAATATTCACTTCCCCATTTTTCTGCATTGGCTGCATTTTCAACCGCACCTACAAAAAACAAAGCTGTCAGTAGGAAGAAAATCATACTCCATAGATCTGTTTTACCGAATTTAGCCGAAGCTTCATTCCGGTAATTTTCAAAAGTTTCTTTTGTTTCGCTTTCTTCAAAATTGATTTTGCTTCTATCTACCTGATCAAATATTGTTTTTAAGTTGATGCTGTTTTTGTAAGAAAAAAAAAGTATGACTCCAAAAATAAAGGTGATAAAAGATAGAATTAACAAAACAACAACACTCGATGAAGAATTTTGAAGAAGCTGCACATAGCAAAAAATTGCACTAATGAGGGGAATTATTCCGAGTGCATATACAACACTTTTATTCATTGCTGCAATATTTACAAGATCACGAACAATTTTAAGGTAGTTACTATTGTTTTCTTTTATACTTTTTCTCTTCAAGAATACAGAGAACAAAGATGAACCTATTAGTATCGCAAGATAAGGGATAAACAGTGTAAATGTTAAAATCAACAAATACTTTAATAGTACTAAATGTTCGTGAGACTGCGGAAGTGCAATGCTGTCTAAAAAATCCATATGCAAATTCCTTACAAATTTCTAAAAAATAATTTATCAACAGAAAGAATAACTACAACGATCAATACGTATATATTTATTAAGTAAAAAGCTTTTCGAAAAACAATCTTGTTATGATGATCTGTTATAACATTTCGGGATTTCAAAACTAACCATAAACCGGCAGCCAGTAATAATACTATTGATATTAAATTAGCAGAAAAACTGAATAACGGGATCAATAAACTGCTGATGGCAAGAGCAATAATCCAGATATAAGTTATTCTGCTTAATTGTTCTTCCGAGAACACTTTTGTCAATGTCGGGAAACCGGCTTTTTCATAATCACTTCCGAATAACAAAAGCAGCAGCCAAAAATGGGGTATCTGCCAAATGAAGAAGAACAGGGCCAAAGCCATAGCATGCGGAGCCCAAATATAACCACCGGCTGCAACCCAACCGATAACGGGTGGAACAGCACCAACAAGAGAACCCGGTACAACGGCTAATGCAAATTTTCTTTTCATCGGAGTATAGAATAAATTATACCAGAAAAGTGTAAACCAGCCGAGTAATAATGCAAGGTAACCGGAAGAAAAATAAATTAACCCGCTTCCAACAATTATAAGAACAAATGCAAATATTAATACATTCTCTGTGCTTACAGTTCCCGATACAAGAGGACGATTTTTTGTTCTGTCCATAATTGCATCGGTTGATCGTTCTTGATAATGATTTAATGCGGATGAACCGCATGCCAAAACAAAAACTCCAATAGAAACAGGAAAAATTTTGAGTGCTATTTCTTCAGCAAATTGAATGAACCCTACTGCCGTTGATACTGCTACAAAAATTGTAATTCTGATTTTGGCTAATTCAAGAAACGGAGATATTATTTTATAAACCGTTTCTAATTTCTTGTTCAATTTATACTCGTAATACTCTCAACAACTATTTCAAGTTCTTCTTCGTTCAAATTATAAGTCTGTGAAGGCATCATGCCAAAAGCAAACCCTTTAACAATATCTGCATTAGGATAAAGAATTGATCTTCTTATGTATTCTTCATCGACTATAACTTCTCTTTCTTCTCCGTCAGTTAATACAATTCTTTTTGTTCCAACTATTCCTTTGAAGGAAGGAGCTAATTTTTCCGAACCGTCAATTGTATGACAGGTCATGCAACCTTTTTCCTGCAAAAGACTTATACCGGGGATTTCAAATTTAGTCATAGTAACTTCTTCTTGAGTTTCTGTTTCATCTTCCGAATCGTCGTACCATTTCTCAAAATCTTTTTCATCCATTGCAATTACAGCGGTATACATCATTGAATGTTTCAAACCGCAATACTCTGCACATGCAATATCATACCGTCCTTCGGTCTGAGCTGTGAATGATAAGTAAGTAGTTCTACCGGCTATAACATCCTCTTTAATTCTAAATGCCGGGATAAATAAAGAATGATTAACGTCGGCAGATTCCATTAACAATTTAATCGGTTGACCAACCGGGATGTATAATGAATCTGTTTTTTTTCCGTTTGGATAATTAAAATCCCAAGACCACATTCTAGCAGTAACATTAATTTCAAATGCATCTTCGGGAATGTATCTAATCTGGCTGAAACCGAGATAACCATAATAGAACATCGCCAGCACAAGTATAGTTGGAATACCGATCCAAATAACTTCGAGCAAGAGATTACCGTGAATATCAACCGGTTTGTGTCCTTTTTTCCTGTGATACTTAAAGACAAAAAATATCATTGTTGCCGTAACACCGATTAAAAGGACAACCGAAATCGCAACAATAAACAACATCACATTATCAACTGTCTCGGTAGTAGAAGCCGGAGCGTAACCGGTAAAAAATCCTAACATTATCAACCTCACCTATAAAAAACATCAAAGAAAGTTAATATGAAAATTACCAAGAGGGTCATTCCGCTTAAAAGTAAAAATACTTTGAAGATCGGCTCCTCAAACTTAATATGCATAAAATAATTTATTACAAGTGCAGATTTTACAGCAGCAATAAACAAAGCAATAGGCAAAGCTAGTTTGCCGAAATCTACTCCGGCTACTGTTACCGTAATAGACGTTAATGCAATTAATGCCAGCCAAACTAAAACGTATATTCCATAACCATGAGAATGTGTTTTATGTTCTGTATTACCGTGTTCCATCAATACCTCAATGAATTAAATAGAATAACGGGAAAAGGAAAATCCAAATAAGATCAACTAAGTGCCAATAAAGACCGCCGTTTTCCAGTTTAACATAATTATCATGAACAATTTTGTTTTTATAAACAAATACCATTAAGAATGCTATTATTATCACGCCAATAATAACGTGAAAAGCATGCAAACCTGTCATAACAAAATATAAACCGAAGAAAAGTATTTCACCGTTTTGCCTGTTTAATAATTCTTCCGAACCGGGGTATATACCGTGACTGAATTTTGCAGACCATTCAAAATATTTCACAACCATAAATACTAATGCAAAACCAATTGTGGCAGCTAAATAAAATAATGAAAGGTTCTTTTTATTTTTTTGAATGGCAACAATTGCAAGAACCATTGTGAGTGAACTTGTCAACAATACAATAGTATTAAAAGTGCCCAGACCAGTATTTAATTCTAATGCAGCTAACTTAAATAGATCAGGAAACTGAAATCTATATACAGCGTAAACCAAGAACATTCCACCGAAAAGAAGAACTTCGGTAAACAGAAAAACCCACATGCCAAGTTTTGCACCAAGGTCATCTCTATGAACGTGGTTCACAACTGCACCTTTACTTTGACTCATAATCTAACTCCTTAAGCTGGCTAAAGTCATAAGGTTCATGATTAACAGTAATTTCTCTATCAAAATTTAAGAGTGGTGGTGGTGATGAAGTCTGCCATTCCAATGTTACACCACCCCATGGATTGTTATGAGCTTTCTTTCCTTTTTTAATTGCCAAAAACAAATTCAAGAAAATGGAAACTAAAGTTGCAAACATAATCCATGAACCAATTGTAGATAACATTTGTAAATCGGCAAATTCAGGAAGATAATCATAATATCTTCTCGGCATACCTTGGTAACCCATGATAAATTTGGGGAAATATAAAACGTTAAAAGCAATTATATAAAACAACGCATTGATGTTTGCCCATTTTATATTATACATTTTACCAAACATCTTTGGGAACCAATAATACATTGCGGCGAAAACAATTGTACCCGTACCGCCAAACATGACGTAATGAAAATGAGAAACAACGAAGTATGTATCATGTACGTGAATATCAGCAGTAATACTACCAAGTACCAATCCGGTCAATCCGCCAATTGAGAAAAGAAAAACAAAGGACATAACCCATAAGAAAGGTGGTTTCGGATCAATACTTCCTTTATACATTGTTGCAACCCAGTTAAAAACTTTAACACCGCTCGGTAGCGCAACTATATATGTTAACAAGGAAAATATTACTCTTGAAGTATCACTCATTCCGCTTGTAAACATGTGGTGTGCCCAAACTAAATAACCTACAAATGCGATAGCTAAACTTGACATTGCGATTGGTGTATAACCAAAAATTGTTCTTCTTGAAAATGTTGGAATGATTTCCGAGACAACTCCCATTGCGGGAAGAATCATAATATAAACGGCCGGATGCGAGTAAATCCAAAATAGATGCTGGAATAAAATCGGGTCTCCTCCTAATGCCGGATCGAAGATTCCAACTCCGAATGATCTTTCAATTATTACCAATAAAATTGTAATTCCGACAACCGGTGTGGCAATTACCTGAATCCATGCAGTTGCGTAAGTTGACCAAACAAATAACGGCATTCTGAAAAAATTCATACCCGGAGCACGCATTCTATGGATTGTTACAATAAAGTTAAGACCGGTAAGTATTGATGAAAATCCGAGTACAAATGCCGCGAATAAAGGTAAGGATACACTTGTTGTTGTTCTAACACTATAAGGGACATAAAATGTCCAACCGGTATCAATCGGACCGCCTTGCATAAACAAAGAAAGAATTACAAGAACACTTCCGATAAGATAAATCCAGTATGATAATAAATTCAATCTTGGGAAAGCAACGTCTTTAGCTCCCAATTGAAGAGGAAGAAAAAAGTTGCCGAAAATTGCAGGAATACCCGGAATAATAAAAAGAAAAATCATGATAACGCCATGCAGCGTAAACAATGTATTGTATTCTTGAGCTCCCATAATAGTTTCACCGGGTGCCATTAATTCTAAACGCATCAATACACCAAAAAGTGCACCAACAAAAAAGAATGCAGTGATCGTAACCAAATACATCAAACCAATTCTTTTATGATCGGTACTAAAAAGCCAGGAAGTGATTCCCGTACTTTTTTTAGTAGTACCTTCCTCATAAAATGATTTTGCGGCTACATTAACATTTCCGTCCGCCATTTATTTCAAACTCCTTTAATTCTTAGAATCTTTTCTTTTTTTTATTAAAAGTACAGTTAAGAAAACACCTACAATAATCATCATAATCGAACCGATGATACGAGTTATATTTAGTGTATAACTTCTTCCATCGGGATCGTAACTAAAACAAAACTGTAAAACTTTTGCAACAGTTGGATTTGTTTTTCCGCTGCCGGCATCAATCAATGCCATTTTAACATCAAACGGATTATAAGTTGAACCAAAAATATATCTTGAAATTTTTCCTTCCGGTGAAATTGCAATTAAAGCACCGGCATGAAGAAAATCATCTTGAGTTGGCTTGTAATAAAATCCTACTGCTTCAGTTACTTTGGCAATATTTAATGAATCGCCTGTTAAAAAAGTCCAAGCTTCATCCGGGAAATTTCTTCTAATGCTATTGAAATAATTCTTTTTCCATTTAGCGGCAACTTCGGGGGTTTCGCGCGGATCAAAACTGATTGTAATTACATTAAAATCCTCTAATGGTTCAAGCTGAACTTTATCAACTACCCATGAGAGTTCTGTTAGAAGCGGACTACAAATTCCAGGGCATTCATAATAAACTAAAGCTAATAAAAACGGTTTATCAACAATATCTTTTAAGGAAACCGTATCTCCTTTGGATGTTTGAAAAACTGCTTCCATCGGGATATAGTTCCCAAGTTTTTCATCAATGCCGACTTCAATTTCACTTGCCGGTATTGATAAATAACTTAAGTTAAAAATGAGTAGAAAAAATAAACTCCTTAAAAATTTCATTATGCTCTTGCTGTCCCTATAACATTTTTCAAATAATTATATAGATTCTGCCATTCGGTTCCTTTTAACAAATTAACTTCTGCGCTAAAACCCATTTCAAGAAAATTAACATTTACAACTTGTATAAAATCTTCTAAACTCAGTTTGCTGAAATCAACTTCAATAAATGAAGAAAATACCCTGTACTTATTAACTGCAGTTTTATTAAATACATCAACACCTTGAATTGAAGGATGATTATTAACATAAGCAATTAAATTTGCAATTCTCTTTGAATGAGATTTTTCATTTACTAATTGAGTAAATGCCATCTCAACAGTAATTTGATCGGATGTAGCTCGTCCTTCCGACAATTTATAAGTCATTTCTAATTCTTGAACTTGCTCATCTGTTACGGTCGGATAATCAGCAAAGGTTCTGATATATTGAATCATTGCAATTCGATCGGCAGGAGGTAAGAATTCATAAGCAACCATACCTGTTTGTGGAATTCCTTCCTCAAGTGTTTTATATAATCCCGTGAAATCAACGCCGTTTTTCCATCCATCTAATTTCGTTAAATTTCTTGCCGGAGGATTCAAAGCCATACCGGCAACTCCATCACCTAATCCCGATTCGCCATGACATGAAGCACAATTTTTCTTATAAAGATCTTTACCCTTGTTAATTAATTCATCGGTTGGATCAGTAATGGTAGAAATATCAACAGCAGGCATTATCGAACCACTTTTTACTTCAAGAGTTCGTTTAACTTCATCCTTTACCGGTGCTTTAGCGGGAAGAGTATTAACATTGATTGTGTTGAGATTATTCACATAATAAATTCCGACAATCAATATTATCAAAAAGAAATAAACAAACACCCAACCAAACAACCTTTTTGGTTTTTTGATTAACGATTTAAAGTCAATTTCAGGTTCGTATTTTTTATTTTGTTCCATTTCCGATTTTCCAAATTAGAGTCTAAAGTCTAAACCTCTTTTAAGTTTGGGATCACCAATAGGTACTAAATTTTCTTTCTTTGCTTTAATTCCGAAAACAATAACCATTATTCCGAAAGTCAACAACGGGAAACCTAATTCCATCCAGCTAAAAGGAATACTTTCGGGGCTGTAAGTTGGCATAATCAACCAATACAAATCAACTATATGAGCTACCAATAGCCAAATAGCCATGAATTTCAATCTCTTTGGATTTGTTTTTGACGGCTGTGATACTAACCCGAAATAAGGTACAACAAAATGAACAAAAATCAACAGTAGCGAAACAACAATCCAGCCCCCTTCCCATCTGTTAAGATACCAATAAGTTTCTTCGGGAATGTTAGCGTAATAAATTAATAAAAATTGAGAGAATGCTATGTATGCCCAAAAGTTAACAAATGCGAACATTAAAGCACCGAGGCTATAATAATGATCTGTCTTAATTCCTTTTATAAATAAACCTTTTTCAGTCAGATAAACAACTAAAAATGTAACAACAGCAATTGCCGCTAAAACAGTTCCGGAGAAATAATAAATTCCAAAAATAGTACTGAACCAATGAGGTTCAAGACTCATTATCCAATCAACCGAAGCAATAGTTATAGTAATTGCGAAGAAAGGCATGAAGATAGCGGAGATTTTAATATTGCTTGAAGTTAATTTCTGATCACCGGTCTGATCTTGCAAGCGTGATCTTTTTGTAAGCATGAAATAAAATAACATCCAAACTAAAAATATTACGACCACCCTTATTGTAAAGAAAGGAATATTGAGGTATCCGACTTTTCCGCTGAGAATTTCATCACTCAATACATCTTCCGTATGAGTCCAGTGAAACATATCGTGCATATTAAAATAAACGGGTATTGCAATGATCGGCAGAATAAATATAATTGCTCCTAAAAATTCAGGTATTCTTCTGAAGGGAACACTCCATACTGCACCGCCGAGATATTCAATTGCAACAAGAAATAGTGAACCGACACCTATACTGCTTAAGAACATCAACATTATCAAATTATTGAATGAACTCCTTACCGGATCGACTAAATATGAAATAATAACAAGAACTAAACCTACGGCAAAAAGTGTATAACCGGCTTTCCCAAAGCTAGAAGGTAGTTCTTTTTTAGAATATTCAATTTTTGTTTCTGAACTCATTATAAATCAGACTCCTTAGCATTTAGTGCGCGCTGCAATGCCCTGATGTATAAAATAGTTGCCCACTTTTCTTCACGTGTCATTTGTGTAGAATAAGAAGGCATTACATTTTGTCCTTCTGTAATTACATGATAAATTCTGCCGTCACTCCATAACTTTACTTTTTCCGAATGAATAGAAGGTGGATTAGGATATTGACCTCGTAATCTGCTATCGCCTTCACCAAAATATCCATGACACGGGCTGCAGAAAACATCATATTTTTTCTTTCCTAATGCTAAATTTTCTTCCGAATAATCCAGAGGATTAATCATAAGCTTTTCAGCTAATTCCGGTTTACCATAATATGGATAAGGAATTGCACCTCTTGAGATTGTTCCTTCGACCGGCATTCTCATTGAGAAACCATCAGCGAATACATTTGTCGTTTCTTGAGGAAGTGCTTTATCTTGTTCCATCATCCAATTAAACGGAACCATATACATCAATTTGTTCAGTCCGAAATATGTAGTACCGGAAATAATAATTGCAGTTACAGCAAGAAAACCTAAAAACTTGGGTTCTAAAATTTTTGGCGAAGTGCTAACTTCTTCTTCATCCCAATAAATCTCACCAACCTCGGCTGCACCTAATTCATTTAAGAATTTTTTTATTTCTTCGGCATTAAAAAGTTCATCATCCGCTTGAATATTAATACCGTATTTCTCGGTCGATACTTTTTTCATGTAATCGGTATCATGCAGCGGATGAGAGTTGTTCGGGAATTTGAAAAAGAAAAACAACATTGTAACTACTGTTCCAATTGCTGCAGCCAATACTGTAACTTCAAACATAATCGGGACGTATTTAGGGAAAGCGAAATACGGTTTGCCGCCGATGATTATGGGATAATCAATAGCCGACATCCAGAAAGTCATTAGCAAAGCTGCAAGAGTACCACTCAAACCAAATACCAAAGCAGCAAATCCCAATTTAGATCTACCCAATTTCATTGCATTAGGCATGCCGTGAATCGGGTAAGGAGTGTTTACGTCAAATTTTTTATAACCCTTCTCTGCAGTCTTTTCAGCTGCTTTGATAATCTCATCGGGAGTATTAAATATAGCCGTTATAGCAAATAAAACTTTTTCACTCATTATCAATGATCCTTATGTGAAGGTTGAGCATCTTCTAAAACTGCTTTTACTTCTGCAATAGATACAACCGGTAATGTCTTTGTAAATAATAACATGAGAGTAAAGAATAAACCGAAACTTCCGATTAGTATTGCAAAGTCAGTAAGAGTTGGAGTATAATAAGCCCAGCTTGAAGGTAAATAATCTCTTGATAAAGAGGTTACCGTAATTACAAATCTTTCGAACCACATACCGACATTAACGAGAACAGCAATTGCAAACATAACCGGAATTGTTCTTCGTATTTTTTTAATCCAGAATAATTGAGGGAAAACAACATTACAAGTAACCATTATCCAATAAGCCCAAGCATACGGTCCGAACGCCCTATTAATAAATGCAAATTGCTCCGGCTGTACACCGGAATACCAAGCAATAAAAAATTCCATTGCATAAGCATAACCAACCATACTTCCTGTGAGAAGTATTATTTTATTCATTTTCTCAAGTGTATCTAAGGTTATTATATGCTCAAAATTGAATATCTTTCTAATAAAGATGAGAACATTTTGTACCATCGCAAACCCTGAGAAAACTGCACCGGCAACAAAGTAAGGAGGAAATATTGTTGTATGCCAGCCTGGTATAATCGAAATAGCAAAATCAAAACTTACTATTGTGTGAACAGATAAAACAAGCGGTGTAGCAAACCCGGCTAATATCAAATATACCATTTCATAATGCTGCCAATGGCGGTTTGAATGACGCCATCCTAAACTAAAAACAGAATAGGTTAATTTTTTAATTTTATTTTTGGTTCGATCTCTTAAGGTAGCAAAATCGGGAATAAGTCCTACATACCAAAATATTAATGATACGGTGAAATATGTAGAAACAGCAAAAACATCCCAAAGCAACGGAGAAGAAAAGTTAACCCACAATGAATGTTGATTTGGATAAGGGAATAAATAACCTGCTAACCACGGACGACCGACGTGTATTAATGGAAAAATTCCAGCAGTCATAACTGCAAAAATTGTCATACCCTCGGCAAAACGAGCAATACCTGTTCTCCATTTCTGTCTGAATAAAAATAAAATAGCGGAAATCAAAGTACCGGCATGACCAATACCAACCCAGAATACGAAATTGACAATCGGGAATCCCCATCCAACCGGGTTATTGTTACCCCACAAACCCGTACCGTAGTAGAAAGACAAACCTAAACCTACAACACCAATCATCAACATTGTAACAGTAATACTTAGAGCTAGATAATATTTTTTATCCGGTTTAGTCTCTAACGGTTTGGAAATGATTTCGTCTATTTCCCTTAAAGAAGGTCTTTTTTCAATTACAGCTAATTCTTGCGAGTAGTCAACAGTCTGCACTAGACTTCCTCCGAGTGAGTATTTCTTAATTTTGCCAAATATGTAACGTTAGGTCTTACATTTAATGATTCGAGAACGTGATAACCAAGTTCGTGGTTTCTATATTTTGCAACATCCGATTTAGAATCATTGATGTTACCAAAAACAATTGCATCTGTAGGACAAGCAACTTGACAAGCGGTTTTAACGTTATCGCCAATTATTTCTCTTCCCTCTCGAATTGCATTTTCTCTTTCGTCCATAATTCTCTGAACACAGAAAGTACATTTTTCCATTACACCGCGTGATCTAACCGTAACTTCAGGATTATTAACAAGAGCAGTTAAATCATTTTCATAATATGCATTTGCAAAGTGATCTCTGAAATTATAGAAATTAAATCTACGAACTTTATAAGGACAGTTATTAGCACAGTATCTTGTTCCGACACATCTGTTATAAGCCATTTGATTCAATCCATCGGAACTATGATTTGTTGCATTAACTGGACAAACATTTTCGCATGGAGCATTGTCACAATGCTGACATAACATAGGCTGAGCACTTACAACCGGTTCTTCGGGTGTGCCGGAATAATATCTATCGATACGCATCCACTGCATTTCTCGTCCCATTGCAACTTGTTCTTTACCGACAACCGGAACATTATTTTCAACATTACAAGATGTTACACATGCCGCACAACTTGTACATTTGTTTAGATCAATTGCCATTCCCCATTTTAAGCCTTCATAAATATGGGGTTGTGTTATATCAAAAATATCGTATTTGTTTTTATCTAAGAATTTTGGATTTTCTTTATACTCTTGAAGAGTTCCTTCTTGAATGATTTTTCTTATATAATGAAAATCCTTAACAAAAGTATCGTCAATCGCATGATGTTCTTGAGTTGATGCTAATGCATATCTTTTACCTGTCCTTGAAATATTAACATCGTCTAAATTGTATTTAACAGAATCATTTCCATAAACGATAAAATTATTTGCATTAAATCCCACGTTACTTCCGACATCACCGGCTTCAGTTCTTCCGTATCCAAGTTCAATCACAATTAAATCATCTGCCATACCGGGTTGAACAAATGCAGCTATTTCTATTTGTTTTCCATCAGCTTCTATTTTGATTACATCATCATTTTCAATTGATAGTTTTGATGCAGTTGAAGGTGAAACTGCGGCATAATTATCCCATGCAATTTTTGATACCGGGTGCGGAGTTTCTTGAAGCCAACCATTATTTGCGAATCTCCCGTCTCCAAGAAAATAATTTTTTTGAAGATGCAATGTTATTGCGTTATTACTCTCGACCTTAATATTATTTAGTGAATTGCTATTGAAGGATAACGGTGATGAATTATTTTTTAATTCAAGTACACCATCATGTAAAGATGTATACCAAAAAGTTTTGAAATCTGTTGGAGTGTCAAACTTCGAGTAAATATTTTTTTCAAAATTATTCATAAGATATTTGTGATAAATATCTTCAGAATAGTTATCATTTTCATTTATCCATCGCAATAATGCAGATTCTTTCTGTCTTGAATCAAATAAAGGAGCAATAACAGGTTGTTGTAGACTATAAATATTATCTCTTGTCAAGAAATCATTCCAGCTTTCCAAATCATTATGAATCGGAAGTGTATAATTACTATTCACGGAAGTCTCATTAACTGATTGAGAGAAAGTAAGACTCAAATTAACTTTAGATAATGATTCCGTGTACCCTAAATCCTTTGGTAAATGATAAACCGGGTTTGTATCGAAATGAATGACAACACCAACTTTACCTGAATTCATTTTTGAAATTAATTCTTTTATCTCTATTGTCGATACAATTGGTTTTTGAAAAGTTGTTGTTGAATTACTATAAACCGGAGTATTACCTAAAATTTCATTCAATAAATTAACCGCTAAATGGGTTTCTTTGGATAATGTATCACCGGCATAAACAATTGCATTACCCTTATTTTGAATTAAATCAAAGACAAGGTTATTAACATATTTTTCATTTAGAGAATACTTTTCAACAAATTCATTCAAACTATATTTTGAAACGAGTGACAATGTATTTCCGCTCAAATCAATTTCCGATGCATTTCTCTTTAATGCAATTTCATTAGCTAATGATAAAACAAACTCTAATTGCAGATTAGGTTTAACTCGAAGTCGATAATCGGCATTCATTCCTGTTAAGCTCATCCCGCCTTCAGCAACATACAATCTGTTGAAGTTAGAGTTATTCAAAACATCACGTCGAGAAGAATACTTTCGCATATTTTCAATAGTTGAGCCATCTCTTCCCAAAAAATCAGAATCGAGTGATAATATCACATCTGCTTTATCAAAATCAACAGCCGGTAAAGAATCACTACCGTAAGATTCTTTCCATGCATCTAATCTATTTTTATTAGTAAATAATCCGTATGAATAAACTCTGGATGTAGGAAATGCATTTACAAAATCATTCAACAATTTTGAAGTAGTTGGTGAAGTTATTAACCCGGTTAAGACTGCAATTTCTTTCCCTTCACTAATAGATTTCTTAAATGAAGAGATAACCGAAGAATCAACTTCGTTCCAATCTGTTTTTGATTTTCCTTTTAACGGGTATTGCAATCTATCCGGATCATATAAATTCAGAATGCTTGCTTGTCCGGTTGTACAAAGTTTTCCTTTATTAATAGGATGATCAGGATTTCCATCCACTTTAACCGGTCTGCCCTCTCGTGTCTTAACTAAAATTCCGCAATTCTGTTCACAAGCCGTACAAGTGGAAGCATAAAAGTTTGGTTTACCGGGCAGAACTCCTTCAGGTCTTTTAGTATAAGGAATTATCTCACCTTTATCACGGTAATCAGTACACGAAGTTACGGCAAAGGCTGCGGAGGCAGACAATAATGCTAAAAATTTTCTTCTTGAAACAGGACTGATTTCAGAAGGATCGAATTCATCTGTAACACCTTCATTAAACTCATTTACCTTGGCAGTAAAAACTGCATCATTATCATGATATTCTTTTAAGCTTCGCCAGAAATTAGGGTTAGTTACTTTTTTGTTATCAGACATTCTACCAAACCTTATTTAGTTCTCTTTATTGCAGATGGATGCAGTTTAACTTTTTTATTCAGAATTATTCTTTCGGATTTATCGGCATATTTTAGTGGAGACTTTGCAAAAATTGCTGAACCAAATGTTACAATTGCAGTTAATCCGAAAAATTTTCTTCTGTTAATTTTATTCTTCATAATAAACTCATTATCTATGACAAGCTGCACAATTTTCAGGCCCGACTTTTACTTTTTCTAAATATGGAAGATGTTGTTCGGGGTTACGATGACATTCGAGGCAATCTCCCATAGTAAATCCTTTTACTTGCTGAACAACATCCATGTTTGCTACATCACCATGACAAGTTGCACAATCTATACCGTTGTTAACATGTACACTATGATTGAAATAAGCATAATCCGGTACTTTATGAATTCGTTTCCACGGCAATGGTTTTCCGTTTTCGTAATATTCTGTTAGTCTAATTATTTCTGGTTGATTTTTTCTTGCTACCGAATGGCAGTTCATACAAGTACTAACAGACGGAACTAAGGCATGCCGCCCTTTTTCAATACCGGTATGACAATATTGACAGTCAATTTCCATAAGTCCGGCATGTAACTGATGAGAAAAAGCAATCGGCTGCTCTGGTGCATAACCAATACCATCTCGCTCGGCTCTTGAGACATAAAAGGTAATTACGAAAGTTATTGCTATAACAAAAAGCGTCAATGGAAGGCGAATTTTAAGAGTGTAATCAAGTAAAGTTTTTTTCATCTGCAACCTGTAGTTACGAAGCTTTCCTTAAAAAATATTTTAATTAAAATTCGGTTGGAGAGACATTCTAAAATAAATCAAAACCTAATCAAGAAATTATTTTATTTACAATAAAGATAAGATATAAAATCTTATTTATAGTGGCGCAAGATAAAAAATATTACAAAAAAACAAAAGAAATTCTTCTCAAGAAATGATATTAAATCTTGAATTAATTTTTTCTGTTAACAACAAAATCAACTAATTCCAAAAGTGAACTTTTGTACGGACTATCCGGGAATACCTTTAAACTTTCATTAGCGGAGTGAATGAATTGAACTGCTTGTGATTCTGCATATTCAATACCACCGTTATTTAATACAAAATCAATTACTTCGGAAATTCTACCCTTCTTGCTTTCACTTTTAATCAATTTAATAATTCTATTAGCTTCTTTCTTTTCAACATTTTTGAGGGAATATATTAAAGGAAGTGTAATTTTTTTCTCTTTGATATCACCGCCTAAAGGTTTACCGATAATTTTTGATTTCCCTGTATAATCAAGAATGTCATCACGAATCTGAAAAGCTATGCCTAAAGATTCACCGAAATTTTTTAATGCGGTAATTTTATTAACATCATCGGTTGAACTTCTTGCTCCAATTTCACAGCATGTTGATATCAACGATGCAGTTTTATCCGAAATAATTTTGAAATAAGTTTCTTCATCGATATCAAGTTTTCTTGTTTTGCTAATTTGCAGTAATTCCCCTTCAGACATGCGCTTAACAGTATCGGTAACAACCCGTAGAAAATCAAAATCATTACCATCGACTGCTAGCATAAGTCCGCGGGATAATAAATAATCTCCAATTAAAACGGCAACTTTATTTTTCCAAACAGCATTTATAGATGGTATACCGCGTCTTGTTTCGGCAGCATCAACAACATCATCATGAACTAGTGTTGCAGTATGAAGCATTTCAACTAAAACAGCACCACGGTATGCTCTATCGGATATTTCTCCGCTTAAACCTGCCGAAAGTAATACCAAAACCGGACGTATTTTTTTACCCTTTTGTTTTAAGATATACTTGGTAACTAAATCGACTAGACCAACTTTGGACTTGAGAGAAATTTTGAATTTATCGTTGAAAAGATCGAGTTCTTTTTCAATCGGCTGGATTATTTCTGAAAGTTTAATCTGCAATACCCTTTCTCTGGAATACTTTTGCAACAAAAATACTTATTTCATACAATAATGCCAACGGAACAGCTAACAACACTTGAGCAACAGGGTCTGTTCCGGGAGTTAAAATAGCAGCAGCAACTAAAATAAGTACAATTGAGTGTCTGCGATATTTCCTCATAAAAGCCGGAGTAATTAAACCCAATCTCGAGAGGAAAAACGACATCATTGGAAGTTCAAAAACTAAACCTGCGGCAAGCATAACACTAATTATTATTGAAAAGTATTCATCTATAGCAAAATTATTTTCAATTTGTTCACTCCCAAATTGACCGGCAAATGTAAGTGTTAATGGAAGCATAACATAGTATGCAAATACAATTCCGGAGAGGAAACACAAAGTTGAAAAAGATACAACAGCCGTAACGTATTTTTTCTCATTTTCTTTAAGTGCGGGTGCAATAAATTTCCAGAGTTGATAAAACAAATTGGGAATACTCAAAACAACTCCCGCTATCAAAGCAACTTGAAAATAGAGAAATAGCTGTCCGAAAGGTCTGAGATTTTGAAGTTTGATTCTTGCTGATTGAGCAGGCAAAAGAAGTATATGATCAATTAAAAAATCAATAAAAATCCAGGCAATTATAGTACCGATAACAATACCAATCAACGAGTAAAGAATTCTCCACCGCAACTCTTCGAGATGTTCTAAAAATGACATCTCAACTTCTTTAGAGCTATCATTCTCGGTGTTATTAGTTTCTTCGGAACTCACAATGAACTACTTATTTTTTAACTCTGGATATAGAGGAAATTTAGCGCATAAGGCATTCACTTCCTCTTTAATTTTCTTTAGTTCGTCTTCGTTTTCAAAATTGATAATAGACCTGTTAATCATATCAGCTATCTGATCCATTTCAGGTTCTTTCATTCCTCTAGTTGTAACAGCTGCAGTACCAATTCTAATACCGCTGGTAACAAAAGGACTTTTTTTGTCAAACGGGATCATATTTTTATTGACTGTTATTCCGGCAGCACCAAGAGCATTTTCAGCTTTTTTACCACTAATTTCTTTGTTAGTTAAATCAACCAGCATAAGATGATTATCAGTTCCATCAGATATTATTTTGAAATCGTTTGACATCATTTTTTCAGATAATCTTTTTGCATTCTTAATTACTTGCTCTGCATAAGTTTTAAAATCATCACTTAATGCCTCTTTGAATGCAACTGCCTTTGCCATTATAACATGCATTAAAGGACCACCTTGAATACCGGGCATAACTTGAGAATCAAATATTTCAGACATCATTTTTGTTCTATCGCCTTTTGGTGTTTTGATGCCCATTGGATTTTCTTTGTCTTTACCTATTAAAATTACACCGCCTCTTGGACCGCGAAGTGTTTTGTGAGTGGTAGAGGTTACAACATCACAATGTTCAATAGGATTATTGAGCAAACCTTTTGCAATTAAACCGGCAGGATGTGCCATGTCACATAACAAAAAAGCACCTACTTTATCTGCAATTTGCCTGAATGACTTGTAATCCCATTCTCTTGAATAAGCACTTGCTCCTGCTATTATAAGCTTAGGTTTTTCTTTGACTGCAAGTTCTTCAATTATATTATAATCCAATACTTGAGTCTTTTCGTTTAGTGTATAACCGACAGCATTATAAAGTTGTCCTGAAAAATTTACAAAAGACCCATGAGTAAGATGACCTCCGTGGTCAAGACTTAAACCGAGAACTTTATCTCCCGGGTTCAGCAAAGCCATATAAACTGCCATATTAGCTTGAGAACCGCTATGTGGTTGAACATTTACATACTCAGCATTGAAAAGTTGTTTTAATCTATCGCGTGCTAAATCTTCCGCCATATCAACATATTCACAACCACCATAATATCTTTTACCAGGGTAACCTTCGGCATATTTATTTGTAAGAATAGAGCCTGCAGCTGCTAAAACCGGTAAAGAAACAAAATTTTCCGAAGCAATTAATTCTAAATGGTCTTCTTGCCTATTGAGTTCCAGATTAACTACTTCAAATATTTCAGGATCCGCTTTGAGATATTCAATCATAATTTTTAACCAATTTTATGGAACAACCACAGATTTATTTATCCAATCGTAACATTTTCCTTCAATTTGAATTGTTTCACCCGATTTAATTTTTCTAAAGAAATAGTCTTCTTGTGATGGTACAGAATTAGCAAGAGCAGAAACTCTTTCACGAGCAGTGGAACTAAAATTCCCGCCCATTGCTGCTGCTTTTCTATATGTTTGAACAGCTAACAAGTATACTAATTTGTCCATAAATTCAAATCCACAACTACGCGCTGCTTGTTCATAAAGAGTTCCCTCTATATAAACAGGATAATCCCAACTGGGGTTTATTGACATAGCTCTTAGTAGAAATGATCTGGATGCAGCTAACTGACCTTGATTTTTATACATAACAGCAAGGTTTACATAGTGTTCGGCATTATCCGGTTGTAGTTCAATCAATTTTTTGTATGCCTCAATTGATTTGGCTGTATTTTCTAATCTTTGGTAAGCCGTAGCTAATTGATTCCAATAATTAATTACATCAGGACTTTGTTGAACTAGAAATTCCAATCCTTCAATAGCTTTCTCAAAACTTTGATTTCTCATTGCAGTACTAGCAAATTTCCAGGCTTTTTCCATATTATCTTTGTCTAATTGCCAAGCTTTGTAAGTAATTTCTACTAATTCATCCATATCTTCGGCTAAATTTTCAATTCTCGAAATCCAAGTTGGATTAGAAGGATCAGCTTCAGACAGTTTAGAATACAAATCGAGTGCTTTAAGTTTATATCCGTTGCCATCTGTGGATAATCTGGCGTATAAAATTCCCAATCTATCTTGATAAAATGTATCCAAATTGGGATCAGCCATTAGAGCTTCTTCATATGCAGAAATTGCTTCTTCAGTGGGTCTATCAGTCCAGTTTTCAATAACAAATGCTTTTCTTGCTAAGAAATATGATTTTTTATCTGCTTCAAACTGTACAGCCCTTTCGTATAAAAACAATGTAGTATCTGCAATTTGTAATTTTTCTTCATCTGTTGTAGCAATACTATCATGCATAAAAAATAAAGCTTCTTCCATTCGAGTAAAGATTTTATATCTAACAAATGGCTCAGGATTTTCATGAATTACATTCCACCCATGAGGAAGAGCACTTGTGAAATCATTGTTTTTATGATATTCAAAAAACAAGCTGAATTCAGCCATTAATTCTTGACTTTGAGCAAATGAGTTTAATGCAGTTAAAGTCAAGAAAATTACAAGTATGTTTTTTAATTTTTTCAATTTTGTTTCCCCTATTTTTATCTTTCCGGTCTAATAAACCAAAGATCTCCAAAATTAATTGTGATAAATGCAGCAAAAATATTTTCTTTTATTAAGTTATTTTCTGTTGTTCCTTTAATACCATATTTAAATCCGAAATCAATTGAGTTATCAAAACCAATAGGGTATGAAAACCCGGCATAAGCAGCAACTTCATCTACACCTTTTCCATTAACAATGTATTGAGACTGTTCATAACTTAAACCCGCTCTCCAAATCATCTGCTCCCATGTACTACTAAATCTACCAGAACCGTGCCTAAATTCAAAACCCAACGAATAACGTTGTAAATCTCTTAAAAATGGGCTAAGGTTTCCATCTTCAGTAAATTCGGAGAAATTTTGGTTCACAAAATCAAACATAAATGTATATTTTTCTTTCCATTGAAGTGATAAACCGACTCCGAGTCTAGAGGGTATTTCCCTATTAAAAGCCGAATTACTATATTCTTCAAAACCACGAGAATTTCTAAATGCGGCAATAGAATCCGACTTTATTTTATTGGTAATATGATATGTGGCACCAATTCTTATTTCAGAAAGAGATTCGAGATCAGTATATTTTGAAAAATCCGGAGATAAGATTCCAAAAGTGAAACCAATTCCATGATTTTTCAGACTTAATGAATATTCTGAATTTGTAAAGTTTATTTGATCTTCAAATTCCAACCGCGATAAATAATCTGTTTTACCTGAAAAATATTCAAGAGTAGTACCAATCGAAAGATCGAAGGGCAACGTGTATGATAAGCCTAAAAATGCTTTTGATAATCCACCACTTCCTGTATAATCAGTTTTATAGTTTCCCAAATCCGGTGAACTTTGTTCATATGCAACATTGTAATTAATGTTACTATATGGTAAAAGACCTCCGACAAGAGTAATACCGTAATCATTAGAAATCGGGATTGCAACCATCATTCCGCTAAAATCGGTTTCGGTATAAAAAGCGGATTGAGAATTATCCGAAAGATCATAACCTTTGAAATTTACACCGGTGGATAATCTTGTCAATTCAATTTTACTCCAAGCTGCTGGATTTAGTGTGCCTATATAATCATGTTTACCATGAGCAATTCCGGTTCCGCCTAATCCCATTTCTCTTGCCGAATTGTAAAGCAGAATATCACCAATTCCAAAACGGGTATAAATTGAACCTCCGGATGCAAGAACAAGTGAACTTAGAAGAAGCAACGATATAATAATTTTATTTTTCATTTTTCTCATTTCAATACGTTGTAGTAAATGACTAGTTTAGGTCTTAAAGATGGGTTGCTATATTTGCTTCCATAAAGAACATACTTATCTAATGCCTCAATTTCGTTGCTTAAAATCAAACGCATCCCTTGATTTTCCGTCCCTTTATTAATTACTTGAATGGGTTGAGTAATTTCACCTTTAAATTGCTTTCCATCAAAACGTAGACGCGAACTTCTCAAATTTGAAACCACTGAAAAATCCGAGCTATCAGCAAAAAGTTGAATTCTTAGTGAATCTGCTGCAGGCGAACCAATTACTGAGTTAAGAGTATCTAATTGAAGAGTCAGTTCAGCTCTATTGATATTAACATTTTGAGGTAGTTTTGAAAGGTCAAAAAATAACTTTCCTCTTTGACCTAAACCGGCTATTAACTGAATTCTATCGTCATCAATCGCAGGTGGAGTACCTTCTGGAACGTGTACATCGAATACTAATGTTGCAACCACAGTATCCATCTTGCTATTTTCGTTTTCAACTACAAATCTTATTAACGGTGAATTTTCAAATTGGATAAAGGGAAAAGCTCTAAATCCATAAATCAGATTTGTACCGGGTGAAGGGAAAAAAACCATACCGTAATTTTCGGCAAGTGAATCCCCGGCTAATGCGTTCATCCACTCTAAAGCAATTTCCGAATGAACATTGAATTTAATAAGCGTATCGGAAATTTCTTTTTGATCTGTTAACTCATTCGGCTCATAGGAAAGAAGTGTCAAAGAGTCTGCATTGAATTTAGCAGAACCCCAATCCGAAGTTATTTTATGAACTGAAAAATCAAATTGTTGAGTTAAGTCACCAATTCTATAATTTGGTCTTAATTCAACCTCAGAACTGTGTACGGTAAGAGATTTATTCAATAGCGAAGTTCGAACGGAATCCGGAAGAATAATCCCAAACCGAAGTAGCATTGTCGATTTAACATAGTTCAGATTACCCAGAAGTATTCTGCTGGAAGCTCCAAGACTTAAAGAGTCTACAAGATATGAACTTGAGTGTTGTGCTAATGAATCTTCAGTACTACTAAGAATAATAATTTCTAATTCATTACCAATAAAATCCTTGCCCAAAGAAGTAGGATCATCTTGACAAGAAATAAAAATAGAAGTAACTATTAGAATAATCGAGGAAAGTTTTACAAGCCGCAAAAAATCACCTTTTATTAAAATCCTGCTTAATAAAATTAACTGCATTCAAAAAATTATCAGTCGTAAAATTCGGAGTTTTTCCTTCTTTTTTCAAGATATTTATTTCGTCTGTAGTTAATTGTGAATTAATTAATATTGATTTAACACCTGCATTAAATCCACAAAGAATATCAGTTGCCTTATCTCCAACCATGTATGATTTTGAAAGATCAATTTTATTTTCTGCAGCAGCTTTATTAATCATATAAGGTGAAGGTTTCCTACACTTAGCTTCTTGGTCATTATTGTACAAAGGATGATAAGGACAATAATAGAATACATCTATACCGGCATTTTGTTCCGAAAGTAATTCATTAATTTTTTTATTTACAGATTCAACTTGTTGTAAGGTAATTAATCCCTTTGCTACACCGGCTTGATTTGAGATCACAATAATTTTAAATTCATATTTTGATTTTAATTCCGAAATGCCTTCAGCAACACCGGGTAGTAGCTTAACCAAATTCGGATCACCCAAATAACCCGGGTCTTCATTGATTGTTCCATCTCTGTCTAAAAATACAGCGAAAGACGACATTTTAACTGACAATATCCTTGTAAAGATTCACATAATTTTTGGCAGAATTCAACCATGTAAAGTTTTGTTTCATACCCTCTTTCATAATTTTCTGCCAATCAGCTTTATTTTTTGAGTAAATTTTTATTGCTCGTTTAATTTCTTTAAGCATCTCTTTGTGATCATATTTCTTGAACACAAAACCTGTTCCGGTTTTTGTTTTCTCATTATAATTTTCTACGGTATCTGCCAAACCGCCGGTTTCATGAACAACAGGTACAGTGCCATAAATTAAACTGTACATTTGATTCAAACCGCAAGGTTCTGTTTTAGAGGGCATTAAAAACATATCCGAACCGGCTTCGATTAAATGTGCTAACTCGTCGTCAAACCCAAGATAACAAGAAAACTTCTTGCTGTACTTAGTTATTTGCGAATCAAAAAATTTATGATATTTCTTTTCACCTGTTCCAAGAATAATCAAGTGAATATTTAGTTTCATCAATTCCGAAAAAGCATCTTTAACTAAATCAAAACCCTTTGGATCCGATAACCGTCCAATCATTCCAATAATCGGTTTATTCTCATCAAAATCAAACCCAAATTTTTCTGCGAGAGCTTTTTTATTATCGAGTTTGTTTTCTAAATTTTTAATAGAATATTTTTTTGCAATATGCTTATCTTTTTCCGGATTCCAAATTGATGAATCAATTCCGTTAATAATACCGGCAATATCTTTTTGTCTTTTACAAAGCAAGGTTTGCAGACTACCGCTTATTTCTTTGTCTTTGCATAATTCTTTGGCATATGTCTCACTAACAGTATTAATATGATCAGCAAAAGTTAACGCAGTTTTCATAAAATTGACTTTACCATCATGAATTACACCTTTAGTGTTATTTAATTCTTCAGGTAACCCGGTTTTCGAAAAAGAACTCTTTGGAAACTCTCCTTGGAATGATAAATTATGAATGGTAAACAGAGTTTTTACAGATTTGAATGTTTCATCATCTTTAAATAAAGTTTTTTGATAAGCCGGGATCAGACCACACTGCCAATCATTGCAATGAATTATATCGGGTACCCATCCAAGTTTACTAATTAATTCAAAAACTGATTTTGCTAATAGAATAAATCTTTCATCATTATCATCAAAATCATTGCCTGTTAATGGGTTGATATACAGACTTGGTCTATTTCCAAAATATTCTTCGTTATCCAAAAAATAAATTTGAACTCGGACTTTTTGCCCGACTAAAAAAGAGGATCTCAACGAAAAGACTACATCTTTTTCGCCAATTTTTGTAGTTAAGTCTTTTAATCGAACAACTTCATGTATTTTATATTTTCTTTCATCGATTGCGCCATATTTTGGAACAACAATTCTGACCTGGTGTCCCAATTCTTGAAGTTTTTGAGGAAGCGCAGAAGATACATCTGCAAGACCGCCGGTTTTAATAAAAGGAACAACTTCTGAAGTAACAAATAGAATTTTTAACTTTTTTGAAGATGCCATTGCGGGATGCCTCATATTTTTAGCCTACAAAAATACAAAATTATTGACTTATTGACAAAAATGTAGGATATTGAAGTTTTTTCGTTATGTTGACTTACCGTAAACACCTTCATTAAAATAAATGAGAATCTGAGTGTAAAATGAAAAAATTGATCTTCAATCCAGCCCAAATACTAACAATTAATACAAATGGAAAAAATCTTAAACGTGGTAAAGAACAATCCGAAATCGGTTTGTTAGAGAATCATTCAATCGAAATTGAGAATGGATTAATCAAAAATTTTGTTCTTACGAATTCTGTAAAAAAAGAAAAATATGAAGAAGTAATTGATGTCTCGAACAGAACAGTTCTCCCGGGATTAGTTGAATGTCACACTCATACTGTATTTGCCGGCTCAAGGGCAGATGAATTCCGAATGAAACTTGAAGGAATTGATTATGAAGAAATTGCCAAAAAAGGTGGTGGAATTATCTCAACGGTTAAAGCTGTTAGAAAATCTACTTTTGATGAACTTGTAGAAATTGCAAAACCGAGAGTTGAACATTTTATTTCACAAGGTATAACTACTTTAGAAATAAAAAGTGGTTATGGGCTAAGTTTTCTTGATGAAATAAAGTTACTGCAAGTCATTCAACACTTAAATAAAATTTACCCGATTGATATTGTCGGAACATTTCTAGGTGCTCATACTTTCCCTCCGGAGTACAAAAAAGATCGTGAGAAGTATATAGAAATTATTTGTGACGAAATGATTCCATATATTGCTAAAAATAAATTAGCTGGGTTTTGCGATGCGTTTTGCGAATCAACTGCCTTCTCAGCTAAAGAAGTTGAAAAAATTTTCAAAGCTGCTTCGAAGCATAAACTGAAATTGAAATTACATACTGAACAATTCAATAATATCGGTGGACTTGAAGTCGCGATAAATAACAAAGCAGTCAGTGTAGATCATCTCGAAGTTTTAAAATTAGAGCAGATTGAATTACTTAAAAAATCAAAAACAATTGCTGTGCTGCTCCCCGGTGTTTCATTCTTCCTTAATTATAATTATGCACCGGCAAGAGAGCTGATCTCAAACAGAATTCCTATTGCTCTTGCAACAGATTATAATCCCGGGTCATCGCACATAGCAAACTTAAATTTTATAATGAGTCTTGCTGCGTTGAAAATGAAATTATCAATAGAAGAAGTTATAACTTCAGTTACAATCAATTCTGCTGCCGCTTTGAATAGAGCAAAAAGCATCGGAAGCTTAGAGATAGGAAAGAAATCTGATTTTTCGGTATTTGATACGGATAATTATGCCGATATTGTTTATCAAGTTGGGAAAAATATTTGCGAGATGACTATTAAGGATGGTAACGTTATTTATAAAAAATAGTCAAACTATGAAAAAGACAAGAGGCTGTATCAAAAGTAAATTTTATTGTAAAATTAGAACGCAGATACCGCAGATTTGAACTGTCGGCAGACTACGCCGAACTCTGGCGAAATTCCCACGATTTTTTATTTGATATTTACTTTTAAGACAGCCTCCCGTTATTCATTTTGTAAGTCAACTAAAGTTTAGATTCTACAATAGACAATACATCTTTCAATTTTGCTTCTGCTTGCATTCGTAACTCGTCACATTTCTTTTTCATATCAGCAACAAATTTTTCATCCTTGATTGACTTTAAGTTTATCAAAACATTATAAATACCCCCAAGAACCCCTGTGTATGCGCTCTGTGCACCAACGCCAACATCAGTTATTGAATTTGGATTTCCGTGTTTTGCTACAACCTCAGCAATTTCGATTGCTTCGTAACTTAACGTTGCCGTTAAATAAGGAACTTGCACAGCTACTTTTAATCCATCTTGCATCGCAGCAGTTCGTTTTTTCTTTTCTTCATTGGTTTTCTTCGGCAGCCGCATTGCATCCATATATTGATTGAATGCATTTGTATCATCATCAACCGCTTTTACTAATTTGAATTTTATATCCTGACATTTTTCAGCAGCTTCATTAAGAATATCATCTACTTCGTCGCTGCCTCTTTTGTTAGCGGTTAAATTTGCAACCATAGATGAAAGAGAAACACCGAGAGCTCCGGATAATGCTGCAATTGAACCACCACCGGGAGCCGGAGATTCTCGAGAAACTTCATCAACAAAATCAGTTACTTTCATTTCAACTAATGCATTATCCAAATCCTTCGGAAGTCCCAGTACCCGTTCTTTAATAATGAATTCGGATACATCATTCAAACCAAGTGATTGAACGGCTGTTTGAAGAATATCTCTAATCGGGATTCCTGCTGAACGATGCTGAAGTTTCAAATAATACTTTCCCGACTCCAATAAAGCTTGGAAAGGAACTAACCCAACTATTTCGCTTCCTGTAACTACTAATCCCCTTTCGGCAGCCAATCTTCTTGTTTCATCAAGTACATGATGCATCGATGTTACTTTGTAATTAGTAAGATTAATTGAAATCTGAGCTCTGTCGTATTCCGGAACCATCCAACCGATTGCCTTGCAATGTTTAAATTTCCCGGGAATCTTTACCGATTCACCTTCAGGTTTAGTGGGATCGATTCCATGCATCTCAAGAATTTCGGCGAGGTCATAATCGTGTACATCTTTACAATGCTGTATAGTTTCGTCAATTGTTTTACCGACAAAATCATGATGACCGCAAGGATAATTACCCTTTTCATATTTTAATATATTTTCACTCTTGTAATAGAATGATCCTTCCGAAATTTCACGTGCGGATCTTCCTTTTTCTCTAATTTCAAAAGCAATATCGGTAGCATGTTTGGGTTCGCGAGTATTAAGATTAATATTATATGCAATTAAAAATTCCCTAACTCCCATAACAGTTGCGCCGGCTTTCGGATTAAACTTAGCCGGACCAAAATCAGGTTTCCATTTTGGATTTTTTAGTTTTTCTTCAAGTGCTTCGTATTCACCTTTTCTTATTACAGCGAGATTTTGTCTTTCAGGAGTTTGCGCAGATTTTTCATATAGATATATCGGAATGTTTAATTCATCACCCACTCTTTTAGCTACTTCTTTGGAAAGTTCAATACATTCTTCAATTGTAACATCATTTACAGGAATAAATGGACAGACATCCGTAGCACCCATTCTTGGATGCGAGCCTTTATGTTTGCTCATATCAATTAACTCTGACGCTTTTTTGATCCCGCGAAATGCTGCTTCTTTAACTCCTTCTGGTGAACCAACAAATGTAACAACGGTTCTATTCATTTCTTCACCGGGGTCAACATCAAGTAGTTTTACTTCGTCGACCGATTCAATCGCATCAGTAATTTGTTTAATAATATCTTTGTCTCTTCCTTCAGAAAAATTGGGAACGCATTCAATTAATCTTTCAGTCATAAACTTTCTCCTTTATGAAACATTTTATTCTATTTTTATTGTAATATCACCAACAGGCCAACGAGGCTTAAGTTCCAATGTATCGGGATAAAAAACAAATTGTTCTGAAGGTATAAATGGATAAATCATACCTTTATCATATTCCAAATTTTCATTCTTATCATCAAAAGCAATCAATAAATATTTACCCGGGAACACACGATCAAAATTAAAATTTCGAGTATTTTGTTTATATGCAAGTTTTTCGTCATTGATATTTTTTGCAAGGACAACAATATTCATTTCATCATCGGCAATAACTTTCCCGGATATTCCGCTGAAATCCAAATTGTTAATGGTAGAGAATTTATAAGTAAATACCGAATCAATAAAATTACCGGCAGCATCTACTAATAACTTATTATCAATTTTAATTTCGTAATCACTATTTGGTCTAAGTGAAGGAAAAGTTATATAAAATGTAGCATCGTCTATTTTAACAAATTCTTTATTTACCTCAGTTTTTCTATTATCGAAAACTTTAACAGCGTCTTTGAGAATATTAAAATCAAATCCATCGGAATAGTTTACTAGAACATCTCCGTTTATATAATCAACTTTCCCATTCTGAAATTGTTCTTTAAGCGAAAGCAGTTCCGGAAATGTTGTATCCGGTTTATCATTTCTTACAATAGATGTAATTTCATATTCAAGTTTGTTGCCGCTTTTATCAATAATGTTTGTCGAAATTAAATACAATTCATCCGATGCGAGTAATGAATCTGAAAATGATAATAAGAAATTTTTCTTTTTTGTTTTCCCTTTGAAAAAATAATCAACCGAAGTTCTTCTTTGATTTGTAGAATCGTAAATAAAAAAGCTCTCATTTGATATTAATGTAGAATCAACCGGTTCGTTAAATTCGATTAACAAATGATTTGCATCTGTCATTGTTAAACCTAAAACACGTGGTTTTGCAGTATCTTCCAACTGAAGTTGGTAATTTAAATTTGTAAATAAGTCAATAGAATCGGATAAAATAACCTCCGTATGAGGAACTCCGAACCGATCTTGAGAAGGATCATATAAGAAATTTCTGAATTCATCTTTAACGGCAAAAACTCTGTACGAACCGTCACTCAAACCGGTTAACCTATAACTTCCGTCAGTACCGCATTGTGTAATATAGTCAGGTTTTTGTTTTAATGGATTTAATGTATCGGTTAACATTTTATACGCAAATATCATTGTCCCAAGAGGAGCAGCATCAATTGCAGTGCCCGTTATAGTACCTATATCAATTTTATCACCGGTTGAGAAAGCAAATGTATATGCTTTTTCCATTTTATTACGATTGTTTATATCTTCAACATCCGTTCCTATTGTAATTGTATATGTTGTATTCTCTCTTAAACTATCAGGCAAAACAATTTCTAAAGATCTACCCGACCAATCATATTCCAATCGTTGGGGGATATTCGGTGAAATGAAAATTGACTCTTGTACAGACCTTTTGTTAACATACTCCGAAAATTCTATTTCAATATAACTATCGCTGAAGTTCACGGTTTGGTCTTCCGGATAAACAGAAACAATCTCAGGCGGTATTCTATCGATATCTCCACCGCCGGGGGGTAATTGATTTGCGCATGAATAAAACAAGAGAGTAATTAACGCAGCTAAAATTATTTTTTGAATCGTTGTTCTCTCTGCCATTGTCTATATTCACTTACATTTCTTAAATGTTCATTATGCGTGGAAGCAAATTTATGCCCACCTTTTCCATCAGCTACAAAATAATAATAATTATTTTCTTCCGGGTACAATGCCGCAAGAATTGCATCTTTGCCCGGGTTATTAATCGGGGAAGGCGGTAAACCCGTGTTTAAATAAGTATTATAAGGTGATTCGATTTGTAAATCTTTTAATAATACAATTGGACTTCTTCTATTTCGTATTAAATATTGAACCGTTGGATCAGCTTGAAGTCTCATTCCAATTTTCAATCTATTATGATATACACCGGAAACTGTTTGTAATTCAGATTTGATGCTGGTCTCAGCTTCAATAATAGATGCTAAAGTAAGAACTTCGTGCATAGAAAGACCGAGTTCCTCTGCTCTTTTTCTTTTTGCATCATCGAAGAACTTATGCATTTCGTTTACAAGTTTCCGAATAAAATTAACAGGAGATATATCAACAAAGAAATAATATGTTTCGGGAAGTAAATAGCCTTCAAGCGAAAATGAATTAACTCCAATACTCCGAAGAAAATTTTGATCGTAACTTAATTCCATAAATTCAGTTGAGTCAATTTCCAAATCCCTTTGAACAATTCCTGCTAATTTAGGCTGCCAAATACCTTCGGGAATTGAGACTAATTTTTGAGCTAAGGGTGATCCTTCTACAAGTAATTGAACAAGTTGAATATAACTCAATCCATTGGGGATTTTGTATTTGCCCGCTTTAATTTTTCTTTCCGCACCATAAAGAAATGCCGCAACTTTCAAATTAAACCGGCTCGGAATTACTTCATACTTACATAAAGAATCCACAACTTCTGTTAAAGTTGCCCCTTCTCTTACATTAATTTCTATTGGTGGAATTTTTTTGTAGTAGTTTGGAGTGAAAAAAGTAATAATTAAAAAGCCGAGTACGAAACCGAAAAAACCGGCAATTAAATAAACTTCATTTTCAGAAAATCTTTTTTTGTTTTGAGTCTCTTCAGTTTTAGGTATCACTATTAGCGTCTGTTTCGATTTTTAAGAAGCAAAATATAGTAAATAATTTACTTTTTACCGATGTGAATACTCTTGAAATACATCCTGCGGTAATGATGGATAAGCATTAGCATTCAGTTCAAATCTATTTCCGCTTTGATAAATACGAAAACCTCTTTCGGCTATCATTGCGGCATTATCACCGCAAAATTGTAAATCCGGTATTACCAATTTGAGTTTATTAATCTCTGCAATTTTTTTGAACTCGTCTCTTAATTTTTGGTTTGCCGCAACTCCTCCGACTAAAGATATCGACTTAAACTCAAAGTTTGAAATTGCTTTCTTTACATTCTTTATTAGTGCATCAACAACCGCTTTTTGAAATGAGGCAGCAATATTATTTAATTCATTAGCCGGAATTGATTCAATATTTTGATAGTATTCTTTTTGGAGAAAACGAAGAACTGCCGTTTTTAATCCGCTGAATGAATAGTCATACTCGGTTTTTAATTGTGCAATCGGAAACACTATTGAATTCTCATCCCCATTTTCAGCATATTCTTGAATTGCCTTTCCGCCGGGATAACCGAGACCCAACATTTTTGCAACTTTATCAAATGCTTCACCGGCAGCATCATCAATAGTTGAACCTAATTTAATAATCTCCAAATCGTTCTTTACAATGAGCAGTAATGTATGTCCACCTGATACAACCAAACAAAGGTAAGGGAATTCAGGTTTATCTTTCATTAAAAATCCGCTAAATATATGCCCTTCGATATGATTAACGGGAACAAAAGGTTTGTTCAAAGAAAGTGCTAATCCTTTTGCATAAGTTAGTCCGACAAGAAGAGCACCGATTAAACCCGGTCCGGCAGTTGCACAAATCAAATCAATATTTTTGAATTCGAGTCCGGCTTCTTTAAGAGCACTTTTCACTAACGGATTCATAATTTGCAGATGTGCACGGCTTGATAGTTCCGGAACAACACCGCCGTATTTATTATGGAAATCCTGAGAGGATACTAAATTAGATTTAAGCACACCATCGGAAATAATAGCAACAGATGTTTCATCACAGGAAGTTTCGATACCAAGTACATTCTTTATCAAATTTGTTTTTCTCTTTTTGAGTAATTAATTGGCAAGACAAAATTACTAATTGAATTATTGAATGAAAACAATAGTTAACGTGTAAATTCATCAACCATTATAAAAGTTGAAGAAAAAGAAATGAATTCAATCTAAAGAATCGAACTAGTAAGAGGCTTGCTTTACTTAAACGAAAATATACTCTTAGTAATATACCAAGCTACTTGCGGATTCTCTTGTAATCTTCTAATCGAATATGCGTACCAATGTTCGCCGTAGGGAACGTAGATTCTAATCTTATGCCCGTCCGAATTTATTTTATCACGCAAATGCTCGGTTACACCATAAAGCATTTGAAATTCATATTTATTTTTTGGAATTTTTTTCTCTTCAATAATACGGTAAGATTCTTTAATTAGATAATCATCATGAGTAGCAATACCGACATAATTTCCATCATCAAACATTTTTTCAAGTGATTTGAGAAAATTATCTCTTACTTCTTGTCTACCTTTAAAGGCAATTTTTTCAGGTTCAATATAAATACCTTTGCACAAACGATAATTAGTACCAATTTTATTTAGCTCAACAACATCATCTAATGTTCTGCGCAGATAAGACTGCAAAACAATTCCAACATTATCATACTTAGTCCGTAATTCTTTAAATATATCAATAGTAATTTGAGTGAACGGAGAATCCTCCATATCGATTCTAACAAAATTATTATAACTTTTTGCCCTTTCAATAATTTCGGTAATCAACTCCTTGCAGTAATCTGCATCAATTGCCAAACCAAGAGCGGTAGGTTTTATGGAAATATTTGAATCTAATTTATGCTTGTCGATTGCTTCGAGTAGTTCAAAATATTGTTCTTTTGTTTCAGAAGCTTCGCCTCTTGTTTTAATTGACTCTCCTAAAATATCCATTGTTGCGACAATTCCATTTGCATTTAATTCTTTTACAACTCTAACTCCATCATTTAATGTATCTCCCGCAACATATTTTTTAGCAAAAATGTGAACAACTGATTTCGGTAATAATTTTACAAACTGAACAATTGCCATATTAAGTGGATTCACTAGAACACCTCAATTTTTGATTACGAAAAATATAGCTGCAAAACTCATAAAGCAAGTTAAGACCTTATTATCTTATATGATTGTAAAAATTTTTATTTTCTTAATGCATCAAGAACAGAAAGCACAAAATTTGTTTTTGATTTCAACTCCTCCATTGAACCATTGTTTTCAATTACGAAATCTGCAAGTTTCTTTTTTTTCTCTTCCGGCAATTGACTGTTTATTCTTCTTAAAACTTCAGAACGATCTATTTTCTTACTATTAATCGATCTGATAATTCGGGTTTCTGCAGGTGAAGCAACAACTATTATATAATCGAACATATCTTCCATTTCTGCTTCATAAATTAAAGCTGCTTCAATGAAAACCATTTCACTTTTGGACAATTTTTCTTCCATCGAATTTTTAATTTTTTCAATTGTGGGAGGATGCAAAATGGAATTTATCCTATTTATTTTTTGAGGATCGGAGAAGACTTTTTCAGCTAAATATTTTGTATTTGGTAAATTATTATGGAAAGACTCTTTACCAAATTCAGTTACTATTTTATCTTGAACGGATTTATCAGTGGAAAGGATTTCTTTTGAAATGTCATCGGCATAAATAACCGGGTAACCTTTTGAATTAATAATTTCACAAACAGAACTTTTACCTGATCCGATTCCGCCTGTGATTGCAACTTTAAGTTTTTTTTTCATTATAAAAAAAATGCCATCCGTTTTCTGAAGATGGCATTTTATAATTGATCAAATTATTTAGCGTAATTAATTTTACGAACTTCTCTTATTACTGTCACTTTAATTTGTCCGGGGTATTCCATTTCTTCTTGAATTTTTTGTGCAATGTCGTATGATAAACGATCTGACAAATCGTCATCAACTTTATCCGGCTCAACAACAACTCGTACTTCCCTACCAGCTTGGATTGCATAAGTTTTTGCAACACCTTCAAATGACTTTGCCAAGTTCTCTAGATTTTCTAATCTCTTCACATAACTTTCCAAAGGTTCGCGTCTAGCACCGGGTCTTGCACCGCTAATTGCATCGGCAGCCTGGACTAATGCGGAAATCGGATGCTCCATTTCAATATCTTCATGGTGAGAACCGACTGCATTAATAACAATTGGATGTTCTTTAAACTTCTTTGTCATTTCCATACCAAGCAGAGCATGAGGACCTTCAACATCTCTATCTAATGTTTTCCCGATATCGTGCATTAGACCGGCTTTCTTTGCAACATGTGTGTCGAATCCCAATTCTGCAGCCATTATACCTGTAAGTAATGAAACTTCAATACTATGCTGCAATAGATTTTGACCATAGCTTGAACGATACTTCATTTTGCCGATAGCTTTAGTCAATTCCGGATGAACTCCATGAACACCTAATTGAATTAATGTGTGTTCACCTTCTTTCATAATTTCTTCTTCAAGTTCGCTTTGAACTTTTTCGACAACTTCTTCAATTCTTGCGGGATGAATTCTTCCGTCTGCAATTAATCTTTCGAGAGAAATTCTCGCAACTTCTCTTCGGAACTGATCAAAAGCCGAAAGAATTACCGCTTCGGGTGTATCGTCAACAATCACATCAACACCGGTAGCGGATTCGAATGCGCGAATGTTTCTTCCTTCACGACCGATAATTCTTCCTTTCATATCATCATTCTGAATTTGCACAACGGAGACTGTTGATTCTACCGAATGGTCAACTGCAGTTCTTTGAATAGCTTGAACAATAATTTTCTGAGCTTCTTTTTTGGCTTCGGCTTTTGCATGATCTCTAATATCTCTAATCATTTGAGAAGCATCTGATTTTGCTTCGTTGATCATATTTTCCATCAACATTTTCTTAGCTTCTTCTGCGGTAAGTGCTGCAATTTTCTCAAGCCGTAAGTTTTGTTCAAGTAAGAGTCTGTCTAACTCGGAATTTTTTCTTTCAACATCTTTTTTGATGTTATTAAGAGATTCTTCTTTTTGGCTAATTTCTTTTTCTTTGGAAGTTACAACTTCAATTTTTTTCTCAAGAATTTCTTCTCGTTTTTCAAGCTGTTTTTCGAAGTTGGAAATTTTCTGTTTTTTTGTATTAACTTCGTTATCAAACTCTTGTTTCTTTTTTAACCATTCATCCTTTACTTCGAGAAGCTTTTCACGTTTAAGATGTTTAGCTTCCTTTTCAGCATCTTCTGCAATTTTTTTTGCGATTTCTTTTGCATTTTTTACCGTGTTGGCAGCAACTTTAGTTTGAATAAGCCACCCGATAAAAAATCCAATAATTAATGCGACAACAAGCGCAATAATATGAATCAATTCCACAACCATGTTTCCTCCACTAAACGAATATATAAGGAGCCGCACAGAGCCGATCATCAAAAAGAGAAGAACTCAGATGGACAATGCGGGAAACTGCCCGACGCTTTTTACTTCCACTGACCGCTCCGGAGAGCGACTCATCCCGATAAAAAATCGGGACTTACCGAGGCCTGTAATACACGCCGTGAGTCAATAACCCTTTTTTCCTAATTGTTAGTTCTTCCTTTTTTCCGATCGGTTATGCGGCGTAAAACATTATGGGGAGGATATAATTTCTGAGTCGTTTAAGAGAAGCTTGATTTTTTTGATTTTATCGGTAGCCTGTATACTGAATTCTCTAAATTTATTTTTTTCTACAAACAAGTCATACGCTATATTAAGAGATGCAATAATTGCAATAGTTTCAGTAGGTTGATCAGGCAATTCTTCCTTAGTTTCGGTCATTACATTATTAACATATTTTGCTAGTTCTGTAGCAATTTCTTCGTTTTCTACTAAGAGAGAATACTCTTTATCAAATATTTTTAGTTTCAGCTTCTTTTTTTCTGTCATTATATCACTTCCGCCACACAAACAAATTTTTTAAGAGCGTAAATGAAAATCAATTTTTGAAATTAAATCGTTAATCTTGTTTTTTAATTGAGTCTTTTCTTCATCGTTCAACAATCCGCCGAACTGCGAATTTTCCGTATCGATGAAAGCGTTATTAAGTTTAGTTTCTATATCGTCTACTTTTAGTTTTAGTACCTCATTCTCTTTTTCTAATTGTTTAATTCTTTTATGAAGAGTTTTGTTCTCTTCGGATACTTCAGAAGTTCTTTGTATATGCTTATAAACTTGTTTTTCTAAGGATGAAAGTTCATCCATAAAAAAATCATATTTCGAGGAATCAGGCAATTATCCTCCGCGCAATTGTGCGTTTAATTTTCTTTTAACGGTTTCGATAGCATTCCAAAAATCTTTTTCAACCTCTTCTTCAGTTAATGTTCTTGATGAATCATAATATTCTAACTGAAAAGCAAGGCTTTTTTTGCCCTCACCTAAGCTATCACTTTCAAAGATATCGAATAACTTTATATTTTTCAATAGCTTAGAACTGCTCTCTTTAATTGTTTTTTCTACTTCAAAATTATTGATTTTATTATCCAGCACAAAAGCACAATCTCTAATTACTTTAGGATATTTTAATAATTGAGTAAATACTTTTTCTTTTATTTCGATCTTCTTTAATTCATCTATGTTAATTTCTGCAGCAAATACATCTTGTTCGATATCATATTCTTTCAGCAAATTTTCTTCAACTTGTCCGATTTTACAGATATCAACATTCTTATAAGAATAGACAAGTGTATTTTTCAATCCTTTAACTTCTTTACCGTACTCTATTTTAACCGACGGTAGAACTTCAAGCTTATGCAGCAATTCTTCAACTGTTCCTTTCAAATTAAAAATTGAGACATCGGTTGATTTTGCATACCATTCATCTTCGTTAAATTTACCGGTCATAATCATAAGAAGCATTTCTTTTTCAGAAATGTCATCAAATGATTTTACTTCATTTTTCCCGATATTTTCAAAAGTGTGACCAATTTCAAAGAGAGATAAATTTTGCTCTCTAACTTTCAAGTTATTTGAAATTGTTTGTAATGCTCCGGGCATTAAAGACGTCCTTAAATGCGACATCTCTTTACTTTGCGGATTCATCAAACTAATCGGTTTACCGAAAGGAATATTTCTCTCATTATTTAATAAGCTGTTTGTAATAATTTCGTTAAAACCGAGTCCTACTAATTTATCTCTTAAATTATCGACGTATTTAGATTGATCAACATTTTTTTCCAAAACTACTTTGATGTCGTCAATTTCCGGCACATTGTCGTAACCGTTAATTCGAGCAACTTCTTCAATCAAATCAATTTCACGTTCAATATCAGGTCGAAAAGCCGGGATCTCAGCAGTTAATTTTTCTTCGGTTTCTGATGTAACTTTTATACCGAGGTTCTTAATTATATCGGTTACTTTTTTCTTTTCGATTGTAAAACCCATTATTTTATTCAATCTATCAAACCGTAGACCGACAATTTTGGGTTGATATTTTTTCGGATAAACATCCAACTCGCCTTTACAAACTTTGCCATCGGCAATTTCACCAATTAATTGAGCCGCTCTTCTTGCAGCCCAAATTGTAATTTCAATATCAGTTCCTCTTTCAAACCGGTACGATGCATCTGTAGAAAGCCCAATTCTTTTCGCTGTTTTTCTTATTCTTGACGGGTTAAAATAAGCCGATTCAATTAAAATGTTTTTTGTATTACTTGTTACTTCAGAATTTTCTCCTCCCATTATTCCGGCGAAAGCAACCGGTTTATTCCCGTCACAAATCATCAAGTCGGTTGTAACAAGTTCTCTTTCTTTAGAATCAAGGGTAACAAATTTCTTTTGATCACCTGCCTGGCGAACTACAATTTCATTTCCTTCAAGTAAATCCAAATCAAATGCGTGAAGCGGCTGCCCTATTTCATGAAGAACATAATTTGTAACATCAACAATATTATTTATCGGACGCAAACCGATACTTGTTAATTTTTTCTTTAACCATTCGGGAGATTCTTTAACAGTAACATTTCTTACAACTTTTCCAATGTATCGCGGGCATCCTTCTTCATCTTCGATCGAAACTTTTGCATATACTGAAGATTCTTCATTTATTTCTTGCAAATTTAATTCAGGTAATTTAAATGGTCTATTCAATGAAGCTGCTAAATCACGAGCAATTCCGATATGACTTAAAGCATCAGCACGGTTTGGGGTCAAATCAATTTCAAAAGTAACATTATCAAGTCCTAAAGCTTTAGCAAGATCAGTCCCTTCTTTCAGCGAAGAATCAAGAACTAAAATTCCTTCATGATTATCACTTATTCCAAGTTCACTTTCAGAACAGATCATACCAGTAGAAACTTCACCTCTAATTTTTGCTTTTTTAATTTCGAATTGACCATTTGGAATTATAGCTCCAACTTTTGCGAAAGCAATTTTTTGTCCGGTTTGAACATTTGGTGCACCACAAACAACAGTAAAATCTTCAGTACCATCATTTACAACGCATACTGTAAGTTTATCAGCATTAGGATGTTTTTTAGTCTCTTTGACAAAACCAACTACGAAATTTTTATATACTTTTTTGTTGTCGATAATTTCATCAACTTCAAGACCGGCTTTTGTAATAATCTCGGCAATTTCTTCGGTTGATAAATCATCAAACTCAATATAATCGGATAACCAATTAAGAGAAATTTTCACAACTTACTCCAAAATTAGAATTGAATAAGAAATCGTTTATCGTTATCAAAATAAGTACGTATATCATCAATACCGTATTTTCTCATTGCGGTTCTTTCTACTCCCATTCCGAAAGCATATCCGGTATATTTTTCGGAATCGATACCGCAATTTTCCAATACATTAGGATCAACCATACCGCATCCCATAATTTCAAGCCATCTTCCTTCCTTACCTTTAGGCTGCCACCAAATATCAACCTCCGCACTCGGCTCGGTGAAAGGGAAAAAACTTGGTCTAAATCTATACTTAATATCTTCACCAAAAAACTCTTTAACAAAGTGAATCACAGTTGCTTTCAATTCAGCAAAAGTAACATCGGTATCAACGACTAGACCTTCCAACTGATGAAACAAACAGTAGCTCTTTGCGCTAATAGCCTCATTCCTAAAAACTTTACCGGGCATAATTGCTCTTAGAGGCGGCTTTTTATTCTGCATTAATCTTATTTGAACCGGAGAAGTATGAGTTCGCAGAAGAAAATCCTTATTTACGAAAAAGGTATCCTGCATATCTCTTGCCGGGTGATCATCGGGAAAATTTAACGCTTCGAAATTATAATAATCCGATTCGAGTTCGGGACCTTCATAAACCGAAAATCCCAACACTTTAAAAATCGATTTCATTTGGTCTAGCGTTTGTGTTAAAATATGCTTTGTACCAAGATTAGTTTTAATACCCGGAAGCGATAAATCAATAAAATCTTTTTGGGATTTTTCCTTCTCATTTAAAAGACTTTTCTTTTCATTAAAACTATTTTGTGTAGAATTTTTAAGCCGGTTAAGAACCTGACCGTATTTTGGTTTTTCTTCTTTTGGTAATTCTTTGAATTCATCAAACAGAGCGGTAATAGAACCTTTTCTTCCGAGATATTTTATACGCAGTTCTTCGAGGGATTTAAGATTTGTTACTTCCGCTAACTCTGAATTGAATTGATTCTCAAGTTCTTTAATTCGTGTGTGCATAAACCGTATCCGTTAATTTAAAGAAATACCCTCATTAAGAATTAAGCAAATAATTCTCCAATGAGGGTATAGATTAATTCATAGTAAATTTAACTATTTCAGAGAAAGCTTGCGGATTTTCGAGAGCAAGATTTGCAAGTACTTTTCTGTTTATATCAACACCTTTTTCATTTAGAGCATGAATAAGTTTTGAATAAGTAGTACCGTTAATTCTTGCAGCAGCATTAATTCTAGCTATCCACAATCTTCTGTATTCTCGCTTTTTGAGTTTGCGGTCTCTGTAGGCATGAGTTAAGCCTTTTTCCACTGAATTTTTTGCAATGGTATAGACTTTACTTCTCGCGCCCCAATATCCTTTCGCTGCTTTGAGAACTTTTCTTCTTCGTTCTCTTGACGCAACGTTGTTACTTGTTTTAGGCATAGTTCTTCAACTCCTTATTGAATCATTATTTTAACACGTTTTGAATCGGAAGCAGCTACTAAAGTAGCTTTTCTCAGGTTCCTTTTTCTTTTTGTTGTCTTCTTGGTAAGAATGTGGGCTTTGAAAGCCTTGTTTCTTTTTATCTTACCGGAACCTGTTTTCTTGAAGGTCTTAGAAGCTCCGCGATTACTTTTCATTTTAGGCATTGTAACACCTTCCTATTATTTTTTTGATTTTCCTTTTTGAGGAGCCAAGATGGTAAACATCGCTCTCCCCTCAAATTTTATTTCTTGTTCAATTTTTGCAACATCTTCAAGTTGACTGATAAATTGTTTTAATAGATCTTCACCCTGCTCTTTATAAGCAAGTTCTCTTCCTTTAAAAATAACTGATACTTTTACTTTGTTGTTATCACCAAGAAATTTTTCTGCATGTCTTACCTTAAAGTTAATATCATGTGTATCAGTATTAGGATGAAGTCTAATTTCTTTTAGAACTGTAGTCTGAGCTTTCTTCTTAGCTAATTTTTCTTTTTTCTGCTGTTCGTAAATAAATTTACCATAGTCAATAATTTTGCAAACCGGCGGTTTAGCTTGAGGAGCAATTTCAACCAAATCAAGCCCTCTCGCTTCAGCTTCTTTTAATGCTTCTTGAGTAGATAAAATTCCGAGCTGATTTCCTTCAGGATCAATGACCCTAATTTGTGGTACCCTTATATCCCGGTTTACTCTATAATTTGTTTGGGCGATGAAACACCTCTCTATTTGTTATTGGATTTGTTTTTAATCTCAGCACTAATATCTGAGATAAATTTCTCTAAATCAACAGTTCCCTGATCTCCTTGACCATGTTTACGAACTGAGACTGTTCCGTTACTTTCTTCTTTTTCTCCAACAATTAACATATATGGGACTTTTTGAGTTTCCCAATCACGAATCTTATAACCAATTTTTTCATTCCGTTTGTCTAAGTCAACAAAAAGTCCCTTGTTCTTCAATGAATCATGTACTTTCGACGCATAATTCATAAATTTTTCAGAAACGGGAATAACAGCGACTTGAACCGGAGCAAGCCAGGTTGGAAAAGCTCCGCCATAATGTTCAATTAATACTCCAAAAAATCTTTCTAAAGATCCGAGTAATGCACGGTGTACCATAAATGGTCGGTGCTCTTTACCATCTTCACCTATGTACGTCATATCAAATCGTTCGGGTAGATTAAAATCAAATTGAATTGTACTCATCTGCCACTCACGATTTAGCGCATCTTTTATTTTAATATCAATTTTGGGTCCGTAAAATGCTCCACCACCTTCATCGATTTCATAAGGAAGAGATTCATGCTCCAAAGCTTTTTTAAGTGATTCAACAGCCAATTCCCATAACTTATCTTCTCCAACAGCTTTATCGGGTTTCGTTGAGACATAATATTTCAGATCTTTGAACCCAAATGAATTCCAAACAAAAAGACAAAATCTAATTACTTCAATAATCTCTTTTTCAATTTGTTCATGCGAACAAAATATATGAGCATCATCTTGAGTGAAGCCGCGAACTCGGAGCAACCCATGGAGCACACCACTTTTTTCATATCTATATACAGTCCCTAATTCAGCCCATCTTAATGGTAAATCACGATAAGAACGAAGATCAGATTTATAAATCATTATATGGAAAGGGCAGTTCATTGGTTTTACATAATAATCCTGTTCATCTATCTGCATTGGAGAATACATACTTTCTTTGTAGAAGCCGAGATGACCGCTGGTTTCCCATAAAGATGATTTACCAATATGAGGAGAATAAAGAATTTCATAACCATTTGAAAGATGAGCTTCACGCCAAAAATTTTCAATAGAGTTTCTAATTCTACCGCCTTTAGGATGCCAAAAAATTAATCCAGCACCTCCCTCATCATGCACACTGAAAAGATCAAGTTGTTTTCCAAGTTTACGATGATCACGTTTTTTTGCTTCCTCAAGTAATGCCAAATGTTCATCAAGCATGTTCTTTTTAGGGAAGGAAATACCATATATACGCTGCATACGCTGACGTTTTTCGTCACCACGCCAGTACGATCCCGAAACACTTAATAATTTGACATTTTTTATCAAACCGGCAGAAGGAAGATGTGGACCTGTGCATAAATCCGTAAAATCTCCCTCTTTATAAATACTTATTATTTCTTCATCTTCGTTTAGGTCATCGATTATTTCTAATTTATAGTTATCACCGACTTGCGAATACAGATCAATTGCTTTTTGCTTACTAAGTTCTTCTCTTTGAAAAGGTCTATTTTCAGAAGCAATTTCCATCATCTTTTTTTCAATTACCGGAAGGTCTTCTTCAGTAAGTTGAGTATCAATATCAATATCATAATAAAATCCGCTATCGATAGCAGGTCCAACACCGAATTTAGCTTCAGGGTAAAGAGCTTTTACCGCATGAGCCATCAAGTGGGATGAAGAATGCCAGTAAGTTTCTCTCCCCTCTTCATCATTAAAAGTAAGTATTTGTAGATGAGAATCCGCATTAATTTGTGTATGAAGATCTCTTACTTCACCGTCAACTTTAGCCACAAGTGCTTCTTTAGCTAAACGACCTGAAATTGATTCAGCAATTTGATAAGGAGTAATACCTTTATCGTATTCTTTTACCGAACCATCCGGGAATGTAATATTTATTTTACTATTCATAATGTCTAAATAAAAAAAAACGGAGAAAACTCCGATTATATTATTAGGCTCTTTTAAGTTGAATTGCCAATTGAAGAATCTGGTCAATCATTCAAACCAAGAACCAAATTAAATCATCTATTTGTGGGTTCTATAGGATTCGAACCTATGACCTTCTGCACGTCAAGCAGACGCTCTAACCAAACTGAGCTAAGAACCCGGGAATAACAAGGAAAAAGTATAAAGGCGAAAGTTCAAAGGGAAATTACTTTTGCCTTGTATTAGTACCGAGGGCCGGAGTCGAACCGGCACGGGCGCAAGCGCCCACAGGATTTTAAGTCCTGTGCGTCTACCAATTCCGCCACCCCGGCAAAAGTGATATTAATTACAAAATTTTACAGAACAACATTTTTTGTAAACAAACGAGTTACAAATATAGATGTTTAAGGCTATTTTATCAACAAAATTTAATTCTAAATTTAGCGAATCAACGTATTTAGCGGATTTACTTAAATTCCTTCATGTGGGCATAAATATAGAAACTACAACTTAAATTAGATTTTTTTCTAAATGCTTTCGAGTTCTGAATTTGGACTTCTGATTTCTGTATATTCCTCCCAACTTTTTACTTGAAGAAAATCATCGTCATATTTTTCAAGAGCTTCCGCAAGTCTCATTGCTAACTGTCTATTTGTTATCAATGGAATTTTATAATCAACTGCCAATCTTCGTACCATGTAATCATTTGTAAGTTCATCTTCTTGAAAACTTTTCGGAATGTTTATAACAAGATCAACGCCTTTTGATTTTATTAAATCAATAACATTAGGTTTCTTCTTCTGTGAAGGCCAGTTTACTTTTTCGACTGTTATATTATTGTTTATCATAAATTTTGCCGTACCGGGTGTAGCATAAAATTTAATTCCAAGTTTCGTAAGTATTCTTGAAGTTTCCAATAACTCTGCTTTTGATTCAATTGTACCTGAAGAAATGAGTACCGACTTAATAGGAAATTTGTATCCTACTGAGATTAAAGCTTTCAAAAATGCCTCGTTAAAATCATCACCGAAACATGCGACTTCCCCGGTTGAAGCCATTTCAACTCCCGTAGTCGGGTCAGCTCCTTCAAGCCTAGTAAAAGAAAATTCCGGTGCTTTAACAGCAACATAATCATATTCAAATAATGATGTCTCGCTAGTATCAAACGGTTTATCAAGAATTATTTTCACAGCTGTTTCGATAAAATTATCTTTAATTGTTTTTGATACAAAAGGAAAACTTCGGGATGCTCGCAGATTACATTCAATCACTTTTACGTTATTTTGTTTTGCAATAAATTGAATATTGAATGGACCGTTAATAGACAAAGCTTCCGCAATTTTTTCTGATGTCTTTTTAATCTGTCTTATAGTTTCCAAGTAAGTTCTTTGCGGAGGCAGTACTAATGTTGCATCACCCGAATGAACTCCGGCATTTTCAACATGTTCCGAAATTGCATACTTAACAATTTTTCCATTGCTTGCTACACCATCAAATTCAAGTTCTTTCGCATTTTCTAAAAACTTGCTAATAACAGTCGGGAATTCTTTTGATAATTCAACAGCTTTTTGAAGAAATGTAATTAATTCTTGATCATTGGATGCGACGCCCATAGCGGCTCCGCTTAAAACGTAAGACGGTCGAACAAGTACCGGATAACCAATTGAATTTGCAAACCTAAGTGCTTCTTCAACAGTTGATAGGACACTCCATTCCGGTTGCTCGATATTTAATTTGTCAAGTAAGGAAGAAAATTTACTTCTGTTTTCTGCAAGATCAATTTTGTCCGGAGATGTACCTAAAATCGTTATTCCCCGTTTATTTAATGGCACTGCCAAATTATTTGGAACTTGTCCCCCCATAGATATAATTACACCGCGTGCATTTAATTTTCGGTAGATTTCTTCAACAGTTTCGAGAGTAAGTTCTTCAAAAAAGAGAAAATCAAACTCATCGTAATCCGTACTAACTGTCTCCGGATTACAATTAATCATAACTGATTTTTCACCATACTTTCTTAAGAATCTACCGGCATTGACACAACACCAATCAAATTCAACCGAACTTCCAATTCGATAAGGTCCGGAACCAAGAATTATAATAGGATTTAGTTTATCATCTTTACTTAGATCATCATGAGAGGCATTGTAAGTCAAGTACAAATAATTAGTCTTAGCCGGATACTCAGCGGCTAAAGTATCAATCTGCAAAGCAGATGGATGAATATTTTCATAAACCCTTATCTGTCTAATATCCTCTTCGTTTTTATTAATTGCTTTTGCAATTTGAAGGTCGGAGAAACCTAACTTTTTGGCATGAAGCAGTGAATCTTTAGTAACACGCTGGTCAATTTCAAGTAATCTTTTGTGATTAACTATATTTTTAATCTTATGAAGAAACCACTTATTAATATTAGTCAATTCATGAATTTGTTCGACGGAGTAACCGTTTTCAAACGCTTGGGCAATAACAAATAAACGTTCTTCACCCGGCTCTTTTAAGAATAGTTCAATATCATCAAATTGAAATTTTTTATCATTGCAAACCACACCATTAGCACCAATATCCAACATACGAACGGCTTTCTGCAGTGCCTCTTCAAATTTTCTTCCGATAGCCATAACTTCGCCGACCGATTTCATCGAAGAACCGATACGTTTTGATACATTTCGGAATTTTTTCAAATCCCATCTTGGAATTTTAATTACACAGTAATCAAGTGCAGGTTCAAAGAAAGCGGGTGTAGTTTTGGTTACGTTATTTTTTAACTCATACAATCCATAACCGATTGCCAATTTAGCAGCAACAAACGCCAATGGATAACCGGTTGCTTTAGATGCAAGTGCCGAACTACGCGATAATCTTGCATTAACTTCAATTACCCGATAATCATCCGAATTTTTATCAAGTGCGTATTGAATGTTGCATTCACCAATAATTCCGAAATGACGAATTACTTTAATGGCTATTTCACGTAACTTATGATATTCATGGTTGGTTAAGGTTTGACTTGGTGCAACGACAATGCTTTCACCCGTATGAATTCCCATCGGGTCAAAATTTTCCATATTACATACAGTAATACAATTATCATATTTATCTCTAACAACTTCGTATTCAATTTCTTTCCAACCTTCGAGATATTCTTCAACTAATATTTGAGAAGTATAAGAGAGGGCTTTGGATGCTAATTTTTCCACTTCATTTTTGTTTCTACATACACCTGAACCTAAACCGCCTAAAGCAAATGCAATTCTTATTAATACAGGAAAACCTAACTCCTCACTGGTTTTTATTGCATCTTGAATCGAGGTCACAGCTTTACTTTTTGCTACTTTTACATTTATCGAATCAAGATTTTTTTTGAATTTTTCGCGGTCTTCAGTATCAATTACAGTTTTGATCGGACTGCCGAGGATTTTGACATTATATTTATTAAGAATACCTTTTTCATGAAGTTCCATTCCGCAGTTAAGTGCAGTTTGTCCGCCGAAGCTGATTAAAATTGCATCGGGTTTTTCTTTTTGAATAATTTTTGTAACAAACTCAACATTTACAGGAAGTAAATAAACTTTGTCTGCTAAGTATTCTGAAGTTTGAATAGTTGCAATATTCGGATTAATTAATACCGTGTAAATACCCTCTTCTTTAAGGGCTTTAATAGCTTGACTTCCGGAATAATCGAACTCTCCGGCTTCACCGATTTTCAGTGCGGAACTTCCGAGTATTAATATTTTTTTTGGTTTGTTTGTCATTTATTTTTCTTTGCTCTTTTGCGCATTTGCAGTAGTTAATGAAAAACAACCGTAGAGACGCCAAGACACTTAGTTGATTTTTTATACTTATTTTATCTTACTCAAGAACTCATCAAAAATAAATTCGGTATCCACCGGACCTGGTGCAGCTTCCGGATGAAATTGTACCGACATTATCGGTAATTCTTTATGAATAATTCCTTCATTGGTTTTGTCATTTAGGTTTTCAAACCAAACATCCCATTCTTTTGGTAATGTCTGAGTATCAACTGCAAAGCCGTGATTTTGTGAAGTTACAAAACACCGATTGTTTTTTTTATTAATAACAGGTTGATTCTGACTTCGATGACCATATTTCATTTTATAAGTTTTTGCTCCGGCTGCAAGTGAAACAATTTGATGCCCCATACAAATACCAAGTATAGGTTTTCCAAGAGTAATAATCTCTTTTGCTGTGTTGACAAGATCGTGATACATTTCCGGGTTACCCGGACCATTGCTAAACAATACCGCATCAAAATCTGTTTGTTTATAATCATAATTCCATGGAACGCGTTTTACTTTATATCCTCTGCTAACAATATTTCTAACAATATTCTCTTTACAACCGCAATCATAAAGAAGAATAGTTTTACCTTTTCCGTATTCCACAACATCTTTAGTTGCAACTTTTTCAAATAAATTAATTGTATCCGGGTTAAAGAAATCAATGGGATCGGTATCTAATTCAATTTTACCGAGCATTGTACCATTTTCTCGAATAAGCTTAGTTAGTTCTCTTGTATCAACTTCACACAAACCGGGTATGTTATATTTTTCCATCCATCTAGATAATGGATTGAAAGCATTCCAGTGGCTGAAATCATTAGAATAATCTGAGATTATCAATCCGCTTATTTTAATTCCTATTGATTCGAAAAAAGTGGAATTAATTTCAATTTCTTTTTCAATTCCGTAATTACCAATTAATGGGAAAGTTAAAACTAAGATTTGTCCGGTGTAAGAAGGGTCTGTAAGAGTTTCGGGGTAACCAACCATACCGGTATTGAAAACGATCTCCCCTGCTGCCGATTTAGCCGCCCCAAATAATTTTCCTTGAATGGAAGTTCCGTTTTCAAAAACAAGTTTGGCTGTGTTTATTGAATTACTCCGTCAAAATTGTTGGCGCAAAGATAGGTAAATTAAGAATAAAGTGGAAAGAAGAAATTATTTATATGAAAAGAAAAATTGCAACTAAAACAGCCGTTAATTCCATCAATTAATACACTGCTACGTTAGCACTTAATTCGTTACTCTCAATTGGAAGTAATTTTAACAACTTCATTTGTTCTTTCATCGTTTTAAATTCTTCTTCCAGTACAAGTAGATCATGCATAATTGTTCTATTTATTTTCAATAAATCCGAAGAGAATAAATTTTTATAGTACTCTATTCCATCAGATATATTTTTTTGAAATGTGTCAAAATATTTTAATTTACCGATAGAAGAATTATCTTCAACTTCTTTGATTTCCTCCTTCAAATAGTTGAGATAAAGTTTCATTTCTTTAATAAACATATTAGGGCGATCTTTTCTGCTAATGAGATTTAATCTGCCATATATGTGGTCTATCATTTCTTTCAACGACACAATTTTAGAAAAATAAGCTAAGTTTGGGCCCGGACAAATTAACACACCATCACCGTCAGTTTTTTCCGCTGCATCATTCATTTTAAGAACCGAAGTTGCTAATCCAACACAAAGACATGCTTTATCAATAATCTTTTTGTACTGTGAATCAAAATTAGTTTTGTCTAGATTTTGAGACTTAAGTTGATCAATCTTTTTTGTTTGATAAGTTATTGATGCAGTGCAAATTGCTTTTTCGCTAAACTCGGTGTTTGATTGTAAATATTTTTTGGGGCAAGGACTTCCGGGTTTTCCGTTAAGAGCATTTTCTAATTTTTCGATATCTTTTGAATTTCCTCTTATGCTGTTAAAAGGAACTCCAAGCGGAGATATTCTGCTTAAATAAAGATCCTCTTCGGTTGCATTAGTTAATAGCGATAAAGTATTTTGATCGACATTTGTTGCTTCCGGAACAAGAAGAAAAGGTGTTCCCCACCCAACGGAATCAACTTGATAATATTCGAGAAGAAATTTTTGCTCGTCAAAAGTACCAACGCCGCCTTGTGCGGTAATTTTAATATCGCGCGGTAGATCATTTGCTAATCTATTCTTTTTCTTAAGTGCATCTATATAAATTTCATGGGTTGTATTAATCAACAATTCACGGTTGGTTTTAAATTCTTCGAGAATAGGTCCCAGCAAATAGCCATCTGTTGCGAAAGCATGTCCGCCGCAATTAAGTCCCGATTCAATCCTGTATTCTGAGATCCATATACCCTTTTTTGCCAGGTATTTACCTTGAATTATTGCCGAACGATAATCACTTACTTTTAGAATTATTTTCTTATTCAGTTCGCCATTTTCATTTGGGAAAAAGTCTTCAAATTCTTCGAAGTAACTATAAAGCCTTGGGTTCATACCGGCGGATAAAACAATGGAAGATTTCAATTTACTGTTGGCAAAGCCACGCAACGAAGCATGTGCATCATTATAAATTACCGGTAACTGTAAATCTCTATTGTAATTAGGTTTATCAACTTTGGTCATAATGTTGACGTCAATATTCCCGGGCTTAACCTTAAGAAGAACCCACTCCTTTATTACCTCCAAGGCGTTATTCTCTAATGCTTCATTGTACTTAATTTTCAGATCGGAATCATCGGGCAACAATTCAATATATTTTGCAAAATCACTATGTTCTTTCCCATATGAATTTTTAAGTTTCTCAAAGTTATCTTGTACAATATCATCAACTAAATTAAGATAAGCAGTAATTCGTTTGGCACGGTAATCTTCTTCTTTTGTTGATATCGGTTCGTATTCAACATCAAAGTTTTTGCAATGGTGTTTTCTCATTTTTTCAATAAGATCATCATCAACAATTGAAATGACTGAATCAATACCAAAATGAGCAACTTTAATCGGTGTATCTATTGAGAAACCGAGACCCATTACAGGTATATGAAATTTATGTATTGGCTTGTTAATCATAATATTACTTGCGTATTTTTTGTGAGGCGAAATATTGAGGTAAAGTTAAGAATTAAAATCTTTCTTGCTTCTTTGAGAATGTAAAAGAAATGTAAAAGATTTTTACATATTGATTTGAGTAGATTTAAGCTATATAAAAATAATGTGAATTAGAATTACACTTTTTGTTAAATTTCATCAGACTTAAAAAGTTTTTTTAAGAGTATCACCAATTAGGAAATTAAAATTGATTAATCTGTTTATTGTTTTTATCGGTGCCGGTATCGGCGGGAGTTTGAGATATTTAATTTCGGATTTTGCTGCGAAAAATTTTTCAGTTTATTTCCCATTCGGGACATTGATTGTGAATTTAATCGGCAGTCTAATACTTGGTTTTATGATATTCGGATTTGATGAGAAAGGATTAATAAATGATAAAATAAAACTCTTTATAGGAATAGGTTTTTGCGGCGGTTTAACAACCTTTTCAACTTTTTCGTACGAGACTTTTTATTTACTTAAAAATACCCAATTTCTTCTTGCAACACTTAATATCACATTGAATGTACTAACTACAATATTAGGCATTTATTTAGCTTACATAGCTGTGAGATAAAAATGAAAACAAATTCAAAAGCAAAATTGTTGAGAATATTTGTAGGCGAAACCGATAAACACGGACATGTCGGTTTGTATGAAAAGATTGTTGTTGAAGCTCGTCAGAATAATCTTGCCGGTGCCACAGTTTATAAAGGAATAATGGGTTTCGGAAGCAACAGCCGGATTCATACTGCAAAAGTTTTGCGAATATCCGAAGACCTACCTTTAGTAATTGAAATTGTTGATAGTGAAGAAAAAATCAATTCGTTTATCCCGGTTGTCGAAAAAATATTCGAGGAGTCTAATGCGGGCGGTTTAATCACAATTGAAGCTGCCGAAATTATTAAGTACACTTCAACAAAATAATGTTTTTATGAGAATTACAATTCTTTTCATTACTCTATTACTTTCTAATTTATCTTTTGCACAAAACAAATATGATTTAGATCAATTTATTAACGAAGGTGTCGATTATTATTTTGCTCCTTTCAAATGGACAAGCAAAGATTTACTTTATTTAGGTTTGACAGTCGGGGCTACATATTCTGCAATGCAATTTGATAACGACTTCAAGGAATTTACTCAAAGAAATCGAAAAGAATACTCTTCGTTGTCGATTTTAGCGGGGAGATATTATGGTGAACCTTTGACTCCAATTGTTTTAAGCACATTATTTATTGTTAATGGAAACTCAAATGCTAGTGCTTACCAAAAGAAATTGGGGTTTGAAATTATTCAATCAACTTTTTATGCGTTTGCAACGACACAACTGATCAAAATTGTTTTAGGAAGAGAAAGACCTGAATTTACCGATGACAACATGAGTTTTAACGGCTTTACTTTATTTGACAATGATTATTTTTCATTACCATCTGCGCATACAGCGATAGCCTTTGCTTTATCTACTGTGCTATCTCAAAATAGTAAGTCAGATGTTTTGAAAGCAGCAAGTTATTTGCCTGCATTAGTTACAAGTTATTCGCGTATATATGAAAACCGGCATTGGTTTTCCGATGTTGTGCTTGGCGGGATTATCGGTTTTGTAACAGCAAAATATTTTGTTAATGTACATGAAGAAAACGATATGTTGAAAGATGAGTCCCCGCAACCGCTATTTTCCATATCAATTCCTATCAGATAAGTAGTATAAAACAATTTTACACCTTCGGGGTTGTGAGTATTCTTGATTACGAGTTAAGTTAGAATAATACCACCCCTTCGGGGTTTTAAGATTATTGGATTACAAGTTATGTTAAAATAATATCACCGCTTCGCGATTTTTTACCGGTTATGGTAACGTGAATATAATTTCATCAATTCACGGTTTTACAATTAGGAATAACTAGAGTAATTGAAAGAGTACCTTCTCTAAATTTATTCTTATGGAAATTATTGATACTTTTTTATTCATAAATTATGTTAGATAAAAAATCCCGAAGGGGTGATATTGCTTTCTTCACTTTCATACTTTAGAAAATAAGTTAATAGTAATATATTTTTTACGATAACATCATAAAAAATATTAAACACGGAGTTCGCAATGAAAGTACAATTGACACAATGATTTTATTTGTGAACTCCATGAATTCTTCGTGTCCCTTGTAGTTAAAAAAATATTGAAATCTTTTACCGGTTTACTTCGAAGCAAAAATATGATTTCCCGTTTTAATTCTAAAATCTTCAAACCATGCAATTGCGGTAAGTATTGCCGGGATAATAGATGAAGTATGAGTACCACCATTAATAGTAACCAACTCGACATTAGGAGCACCTTTAGCTTCCCAACTCTCTTTAGCGGTAATTGCATTCTGGTAAGGAACATAAGTATCTGCATTACCATGAATAATAAGAACCGGCGATTGCGGAGCCCAATCTAAAAGACTGTTTTGTTGGAGTAAATTAGTCATAACTTGTTCGGAGTCATTTCGCATACTATTTAGAAATGATTCGTTAAACAATTGAGATAATGTATTTGGAAGCGCACCATCAATTTCTTCTGTGGTTAACGAACCATTAAACAAAGTCGGTATTAAATTTTGATAGGGATGTTGAAAGAACTGAGATAAATTACCAAGGTTGTAAATTCGTGAATAAGAATAAATCATGAATGCAAGAAATGACGGACGTTCATAATTATTGTTTGAAATTATAAATCTTGCCGTACCAACCAAATCATGAGCACCTGCCATCGGTGCAGAAGCTGTAATTGTAAACTCACTTGATAAATCATTCTGCATCTTTTTATGAACTGCCATTGTAGTATACCCGCCCTGAGAATAACCGGCTAAGAATAACTGTCCATTTATCTGAATATTATTTTGAGATACATATTTTTTTACAGCTCGAATAAAATCGATTGAGGTATTGGCATTAACCTCCGCAACATGGTAAGGATGAACAAGAGTGGAAATTCCGAGTCCCAGCATATCCGGAGAAATTGCAACATAACCAAGAGCACCTGCAATTAACGCATCCAAACTATAAATAGATGATTGAGAGCCAACATTATCTCTTTTTGATTGTGTACCATGATGCAGACTAATTAAAGGGAAGACATCTTGTGTTTTAGGAATAACAAAAAGTCCTGATGCATCAACCGGATTACCGTTATAATCAATCGTTCTGTAAATAGCAGAAATTACTTTAATACCATTTCTTAAATTTATTTCAATTCCACCCGGAAGATTAAACTGGTTAAAAAGTAAATTTAATTCAGCTTGTGAGACTTCATTTTCAGAAAGTATTTTAACAATCTCTCCCCTTTCAATAACATCAACAGGTTGAGACTCGAACGGATTTTCACCGCATGAATTAAGAAATATTAAAATTGGGAACAGAAATATCTTTATGTATTTAAGCATATTTGGAAATCACTTTCAAATTTTGGTACTAAGTATAGTAAATTTTTTACATACATCAATTTCGAATCAGAAAGAAAAAATGAAGTCACATTATTAAAAAAAAGTTTCTGTAGTTAGAATAAAAGATATTTATTAAATCTTATTAATAATACTTTCTAGCATAAAAAAATCCCGCCGAAGCGGGATTAAAGTTTTTCATTTCATGTTTCACTTCTGCCGTTTGAATAAAGCAGATTCTTGAATGCGTTTCAGATGCTTACAATTCTTTCAATTCATTTACTAATTTTGTAACAGCGCCTTTTGCATCACCAAAATACATTAATGTATTATCGAGATAGAATAATTCGTTATCAATACCGGCATAACCGACGTTCATCGAGCGTTTATTAACGATAACTGTTTTTGAATAATCAACATTAAGAATCGGCATACCAAAAATCGGTGAGGATTTATCATGACGAGCAGCAGGGTTAACAACATCGTTCGCACCGATAACTAAAACAATATCGGTATTCGGGAAATCATCGTTAATATCTTCGAGAGCAAAAAGTTTATCGTATGAAACTTGAGCTTCTGCAAGAAGTACGTTCATATGTCCGGGCATTCTACCTGCAACCGGGTGAATTGCAAAGCTAACCTTAACACCTTTCGATTCCAGCACATTAGCAAGATCACGAATAGCATGTTGAGCTTGAGCAACCGCCATACCATAACCCGGCACAATTATACAACTGCTTGCAGCATCAAAAAGCATTGCAAGTTCTTCGGAGTCAATTGATTTATGCGGCTTTTGAGTACCATCGCCTGCAGCAGGACCGGAAGAACCTGCGGATTCCCATCCACCGAGGACAACATTCATTAAGGAGCGATTCATACCACGGCACATAATCAATGTAAGAATAATACCTGAGGCACCAACCAATGCACCGGCGATTATCAGCATATTATTATTTATCACAAATCCCGTCATAGAAGCTGCAATACCTGAATATGAGTTAAGCAAAGAAATAGCGACAGGCATATCTGCACCGCCGATCGGCAATACAAGAAGGACACCCAACACTAATGCAACAGCCACTATTCCAATAAGCAGTTCGGAATGTGTTTGATCAATTACCAAAAATACACCGGCTACTAATGTCGCTAAGAATAACAAAATATTAATAGGATTTTGCAGCGGATATTTAACAACTTTACCTGTTACAATTCCTTGCAATTTTCCGAATGCTATCATCGAACCGGTAAAAGTAACAGCACCGATTAATACAGAAAGTACAACAGTAATAATAATATTAATTTCAAATGCGGGGTTATCTACTTTGAAATATTCACCGAGAGCGACTAAAGCTGAAGCACCGCCTCCGAACCCGTTTAACAATCCAACCATTTGAGGCATACCGGTCATCTGAACTTTTAAAGCCATTGTTGACCCGATAAGTGCACCTACAATCAACCCGATAATAATCCATTCATAAGTAATAATCATGTGGTCAAATAAAGTAATAACGACAGCGAGGAACATACCGATAGAAGACAGCATATTACCCTGTCGCGCAGTCTTAGGAGAACCTAGTTTTTTAATACCGAAAATAAATAGTACTGAAGCTAGTAGATAAATTATATAAGATACAATTTGCATGTGTTATCTCTCATTTCTTTTTGAACATTTTGAGCATTCTATCGGTTACGAGATATCCGCCTACAACGTTAATAGTTGCGAAGATAAGAGCAAGTAACCCTAAAATGGTACTAAGCATATTTTGTCCTTCGCCTGCTACAATTAATGCTCCAACAATAGTTATACCCGAAATTGCATTAGAGCCCGACATAAGCGGAGTATGCAGCGTTGGCGGAACTTTAGTTATCAACTCAAACCCGACAAATATTGCAAGCACAAAGACATATATTTGCATTATCAGAGCGAGTAAATCCATTTTTTATTCCTTTTATTTATTCAAATATTTTTTATGATTAATCAAGACAGCAGTGATTTTGTTCTTTCTTGAACAACTTCACCGTTGAAAGTTATCACGGAACCTTTAACAATTTCGTCATCAAAGTTAAGTTCTACTTTCCCTTCTTTACCAATGTGTTCAAGCAATGCTAAAATATTTTTTGCATAAACATCACTTGAGTGAGTAGGGACTAAACTTGATAAATTCGGTTCGCCTATAATATTAACACCATGTTTTTTAACTGTCTTTCCTTTTTCACTAACTTCGCAATTACCACCGAATTCCACAGCCATATCAAGAACAACCGAACCGGGACGCATATTTTTAACCATTTCTTCGGTTACGAGCACGGGAGCTTTTTTACCGGGAACGAGTGCAGTAGTGATCACAATATCTGCATTGGTAACATGTTTGAAGATAAGTTCTTTCTGTTTCTGTAAGAATTCTTCGGAAGCTTCTTTAGCATAACCGCCTTCATCCTGCATATCTTCGGCACCTTCCACTTCAATAAATTTACCTCCGAGACTTTGCACTTCTTCTTTAACAGCAGGACGAATATCGGAAACTTCAACAACGGCACCGAGCCGTTTTGCAGTTCCGAGAGCTTGCAATCCGGCAACCCCGGCACCCATAATCACAACTCTTGCCGGTGAGATTGTACCGGCTGCAGTCATCATTAACGGGAAGATCTTACCGAGCGTATTTGCACACATAATAACGGCTTTGTAGCCGGCAATATTAGCTTGAGAACTTAGCGCATCCATCTTTTGCGCAAGTGTGGTTCGCGGAATGGCATCCATAGATATTACATTAATTTTTTTCTCGGCACAATTTTTAGCCAACTCCGGATAATTTAACGAATAAAGAAAAGTAATTAGGATAGTTCCTTCTTTCATTAAATCGAGTTCATTTTTACCTTCTTCAGGGTGATCCATAGGGCGATGAACTTTAGCAACGATATCAGCCGAGGAATATAATTCGCTTACCCTATCATACAATTTAGCCCCAGCTTTTTCATACTGATCATCCGTATAACCTGCATTAAGACCTGCACCTTTTTGAACATGCACTCGAAAAGATTTTTTGATCAGTTTTGAAGCGACATCGGGTGTGATGCCGACACGGTTTTCGCCGGGGAGGATTTCCTTAGGAACAGCTATTACCACAACACCTCTCCTTTTGTATTTAAATTTTAGAATAGAAATTTACGAATAATAGTACTTTTTTGTCAAATTAAAACGAAAGCAGAAAAGCAGAAGTCAGAATTAAGCCAAAAACAAAACTCCCGCCTTCGTTTGAGTGATCTTTACCCCAAAAAGTAGACAAAAAAATAAGTTAGTTAAGTTAATTTTT
>DYHH01000005.1:0-76549 GCA_020724265.1 Melioribacter roseus
TTTCTTTACAATAAGTTAGACCTTCCTGTGGTCATTTGATACTATTTGATTAAAATCATCTGCTTAGTTATCCTAGAATTACCGAATTCAATTGAATAAAAATACATTCCACTTGCTAAGCTTGATGAATTAAACACTTCTTCATGAATACCGGCTGTTCTATTTTCATTAATTATGGTTTCTATTTCTCTACCAATTAGATCATATATTTTCAGTGTCACGAATCCGGAATTAGGAATTGAGAATTTAATTGTTGTACTTGGATTAAACGGATTCGGATAGTTTTGGAACAATTCAAAGGAAGATATTAATTCGGAATTATGATCATAAACAGAAGTGGGTGTTAAATTAACTTCCCAAAGAGAAAGTGAACCGGTTTGCGGAAACAATTTTGACCCAACTAAAAGCTTTGAACCATCAGCTGACCATTTAATCGATCTATTTGAGGTTTGAATGGTATCAGCGGGGAAAGGGATTTTGCCAACTACATCGAAGGTTTCAGTATCGAAAAATTTTATTTGACGCCAATTACCTGAAGCTGTGATAAAGCGACCATCCGGAGACCATGCAGAAGTCCAAAGAAAATCTTGAGATGCTTTAAGTGTCTTGATTAATTCGAAGCTTTCAGTGTCGATAAAATATAAATACTGATAAGTTGAAAGAGCAGCAAGTTTCTTATCAGGAGAAATTGAAATATCATATATACCATATGTAGCATCAGAATATTTTTTTCTTTCAACTACGATTTTTTCAGATATGTTGTAAACAAGAAAATATCCATCATGAGTACCAGCAAGTATAGTATTGTTATCAAACCAAGCTAAGCCGGTCTTTAGACCACCAGCATTTGGAAAGCCCAATGAAAACGAATCAGTTACAGAATTGTTAAATGGATCAATTACATAGATAATACCATCAGATTCTAGAGCGATATACTCATCATTAGGTGACCAACGAATGGAGAATAACCACTTTTCACTAATTGATAATGCACTGATAAAGTTAAATGAATTTCCATTCCAAATTAACAGATTTCCATAGCTTCCGGAAGCAACTTTCGAACCATCATTAGAATAACTAACCGATGTAATAATAGAAACAGGTGAAGGGTGATAAAGGGCGTGTGTGATGTTCCCATTATCAGAATCCCAGACTAAAACATATGAATCCCAAACAGCAGAAACTATTTTAGAATTATCGGGTGACCAATCTACTTCATAAATTGGTGGTAAATCATATTCAATCCAGATGTTGTCTTGTGTTTGAGCTTGTAAACCGTTAATTGAGAATATAGCAAGAGAAGAAATGACTACATAGAAAATATTAATGAAGAATGAGCGCTTCATATTAGCTCCACTATTTAATTGAGATTTAAGTCAATAAACATCAATAAGAATATAAATGAAATATAAAGTACAAAATTTAATTAATAAAGTGTATAAAATAGTACATAAAAGACGAGCTATCCGATGTTGGTTGATAATTATTATTTCATAGTGCCTAGATGAATTATGGTGGAAAGTTAGGATTAACACTAACAAATAATCTGAATCAGCTGACTTTAATGATAGTAGATTTCTGTCAGAATTGATCGCTACGCGAAAAGTTTGCAATTCCCATGTTAGGATTTACCTATGCAGTTTGTTATAAAGCGTTTAGTTATCCCAATGTTTTATCGGGTTAACTGCGGAATGAATAACAATCTGCGTATGTAAATTGCTTTTATTGGTTAATTAACGGATAAGGAATAAGGAATAATAGAAATGAAGAGGAATGCAGCAGCGGACGGAATGGTGTAATGGGTTATGGATGAATGATTCGACAGCACGACAAATGCGAGACCCGACCGCTTGATCAGATCTCGCATGTAATTACCTAATGAGTATCATTTTCTTTGTAATAAATGTAGAGCCCGAATTTATAGTGTAGAAATAGATTCCACTTGCTAGATTGGTTGCGTTAAACTTTGTCTCATAAGTGCCGGATTGTTTGTATTCGTTAATAAGTGTCGTTATTTCACGGCCAAGGATATCATAAACTTTTAGAGTAACATTATCAGATTTCGGAATTGAAAATTGTATTGAAGTTGATGGGTTAAAGGGGTTTGGATAGTTTTGATATAATTCGAAAGATGATGGTGCAGTTTCTTCTTGTACATTTGTGTATAGTCCTATTCCGCTTACATCTACTTCATATACTCCATTATAAATAGAATTACTATAGATATAAAATTTATCTGTAAAATTCTCTAGAATTGATGTATCGCATATTGGACATAAGTCTGGATCCGCAAAAATTACTTTTATACTATCTTGTGGTAAGATTTTTAAAGTTATCATTCCCTCATAATTGTGTAATATTGCGTACACTATCGAATCTTGAAATATAATTTTTGTTCTGTAGGAATAATAATTTTCCGTTTTTATAGAATCGATATTTAGTACTTCTTGACCAACATTCTTAATCCAAAGAGAATCTAAATATGTATACTCTACTGTTCCAGTATATCCATGCGGCAAATTACTTGTAATAGATAGTGAATCTTTATCTAAAAATATCTGTTGGCTAAACAATAATGACTGAAGCATTATTACGAATATTATGATAAAATTCTTCATTTTCATACCTTAGCATTATAAAGGTGTGTTATCCGCCAGAGGTGGATAAATTTTAGTTATTATAGATGTTATAAATACATTTTATCTCATCAATATCATTTTTTTAGTTTCAGAAAAATTACCAGCTTTTATACGGTATACATAAACACCGCTTGGTAAATTATCTGTGTTGAATTGAACCTTATATATACCTTTTGATTTATATTCATTTACTAAAGTTGCAATTCCTTTCCCAAGTATATCATAGACTTTAATTTCTACAAAACTAGATTCTGGTATTTTATAGTCTATAAGAGTCGATGGATTAAAGGGATTCGGGTAATTTTGTGATAGTGAATATTCACTTATTACTACATTTTCATTTTCATCTACACTGACAATATTTGAATAATAAGCAGAAATATTATTTGTTATTATAGCTACCAAAAAATCATTAGGATATTGAAATAAAATGTCACCATCGCCAGTTAACCATTGATTATTATACCAAATTTCACAATATGCACTTTCAATAAAATTATTTTCATTATAAGTATAAAACCTTCTTATAGTATTTACCCACCTATCGAAAACCCAAATCTTTTCGAGTTGCTCAATTTGATTATGATTCAAATCGTTTACTAACTCGCGTTTCAAAAAGTTAATCCAGTATAAGCCATTCCAACTACTAACAACAATTGAATCTAAATCAATCTGATTTTCGGAATAGTAAAAAATAGTTTTATTATCATTCTTCCAAACATTATTTACCCACGACTGGAATAAAACAGAGTCTCTTTTGTTTTGCAATGAATAATAATTTGTAACTAATAACCCATATTGCCAATTATTATTTATCCAGTATTCAGTTAAAGTAAACGATAAATTCTGATTTACGTCATATTCATAATTACGCCGTGATGAATTTTGCCAGTAGTTATTGTTATAATTTTGAAGAACACTTTGAGATAGCATCCCATTGTCATAACTATATTTAATTAGAGATAAAGAGTCCCAATCATTTATGTACCATCCGAGATTGATTTCTGTTATCAAATTATTTTGATTGTCATAGAGCAAATTATATTTAAGACTGTTTTCCCAACCTGAACCAGAGTTATATAAGATTAGCCATTCAGTTATTTTGTTGTTTTCGTTGTACTGGAAAAGAAATTTTGAACTCGTGCCTTGAACAGAGGTTGAGATTAAGCTATCCAATCTGATAAAATCCGAGCTTATTTTTTGTACATAATTAGATAATAGGTAATCATTTATCGAGAATGAACTTTTAGAATGATTTCTATGGTATGGAGTTTGGGCAAAGATTAATGTAGGGCAAACAATTGCAAAGAAAAATATAAAAATAAAGATAAATATTATTTTCATTTCGACACCTAGTATGTTTTTATAACAGCGTGTTATCTCGACAAGTTGGGATAAGTAATTTGGCAAAGCCATTCCTACGAGAAAATATCCAGCAACACCGTTTTATTTATTAATAATTATTTACAAAGAACTTCTTTATACAAAACTTATTTCATGAAATAACTATATCCGCTTGTTCACCCCGCAGTTTTTTTGATGCGGGGACTTTTTACTTACCTGTCCGCCATTCTTTTGGCGGATTAAAGAGGTTAGGTTGCTTATAAATTTTTCAATATTTCATTTTCGTATTTATTTACATCAATTGTATTAATAATCTCAATGATCAAATCGGCTCTCCAGATATTTCCAAGCTCTAATGATTCTGATATTTTTATTCCCTCCTTTTTATCAGTATTGAGTTGTTCCAAATATTTATTTTCTTCGAGCATTTGCATACTTGCATAAATGCCTAAGAATTTACGGACATTTCCAGGCGTCATAGTTCCGGGCTCAACCTCATAAATGCCGTTAGCTACTGCAAAAGCTGGCGAACCAGACATTCCGGGAAACGCTGAAATGTCTACTATAAACAAGGGCTTTCCATCAAAATCAAATAAAGGCTCACTTGCAATTGTACCAGTTTTCCAAATCGGTAAATTATTTTTCTTATCAGAAAACCCATAAGGATACCCAACTAATGTAATTGTAGAAGTTGGATGGAGTACAATTTTTTGTTGAGTCCATTCTTCAGAAATTCCAAAAACTTTACAGTCTGAATAAAGTGAAGCTACGAGAGGTATTATAGCTATATCTGCGCTTGGATGTTTGTCACTTGAGACCCATATTGGTTTCCCTTGCTTCGTAAAAAGTGGAAATCTTATTTGCTTTACTTCAGAAGGGTCGGTTTCACTTTTATGAAAATAAAAAATAATATTATCACCAATAGGAGGTTGATTTTCATCAGGAGCAGATCCGGTAAGAACGTGATAATTTGAAACAAGAGATATAAAAGATGATTTTTTTGATGAGTCTTGTTTAATAAAATAAAAGCCGGTTCCTTGTGATACCGTAGAATCTCCCTTTAATAATATTACTTGTGTTGTAATCATTGAAAGATGATCGGTTTTCATCTGGCACCATATTGATGTATTAATGAATAAGATTATTAAGAATAATTTTAGTCTCATAATTAACAACCTAAAGGCGTGTCATGTTAAACATCCAGTAACACCGGATTATGTTTTTAATAATTATTTACAAAGAACTTTTCACGCAAAACTTATTTCATAGAATAACTATATCCTCTTGTTCACCCCGCAGTTTTTTTGATGCGGGGACTTTTTCCTTATTAAAGAGGTTATATTTTTATTTTGGCGCTTTAATAATTATAAACTCATCATTTGTATCGCTATACCAATCTGAAATCCAAGCTTCACAATTATTTGAAGTAATACAATTTGGATCAAAACCATTATAAGGGCTATCAAGTTCTCTCCAAAAGTCAGAGCCCAACTGTAAGCTAATTTTTCCTTTTATTTTCACTTTTATTTCCAGTAAATATTTACTGTTTGTTAATGTTTTTACTCTTGATGTCCACCAATGCACAATCCTATCTGGTGTATCTGACACAATAATTTTTAAAACACCATTTTCAATACTTGAACTCATAATTTTAGTATGTGAATTATCTACAAACCATTTAGGAAAACGTTTATATAAACCACCTTCGTTAAGATTTAGAGGACGAATTGTAGTCATATTATAATCTTCGAAGTAAACGGTTTTTTCTATATTACTCGTAACCTCAATTAGTTTCATATAGTCAACATAAATTATTCCACTGTCATTTGAGAAAATAGGTGTAATTGTTGCTGCTTGCAACCAACCTAAAACAGCATTAAAATTATTCGGTGTATAAACTTGTTTAAGTGTTTGATTATGCCAAATCGCACCATCAGGAATTATTGTGTCTTTACTATCTCCATTATCAACAACGTTGCACGAAGCAATAAATAGAAATGCAATTAATATTGAAAGATTATTTTTCATAAAAATATAACTATTACTTAAGCTAACAACTATTTATTTTAAAGTGATATTAGAAATACATAATCCGCAATTCTAAAATCCAATTGATTTTGAACGAGATTCTGGTAAACTAATACGATACTTACTTTTATTAAGATAGCGCGAACAATATCACAGTTTTTATTTATGCAAAAACTGCTGGATAAAATTCTGTTAAATATATTTGAAAGTCGGTGAAGTAAAAGGAATAGTCCGAGTATGAGGATTGAAATGAGCAGAGAATCCATAACAACCTAAATTGATATAATTAAAAAACAAAATAAGAAAAAATGATAAAATGTACAGTAAGAAAATAATGCAGAAGTAGAATTTCCTCCTTCGCTAAAGCTTCGGAGGACAGGTCAGTAGACGAGACGGTGGGTAGGCAGAAGATAGGGGTCAGACCCGGATAAATAACATAAAACGAATTCAACGGGTCAATTGCTAGATCCATCTTAGCTCCACTTCAAAATCTTAATTAGAAACTATGATAAAGGTTTTTTATATCTCACTTTTGGTTTTAATCCTAGTTTAGTTTCCTTTTCCTTATCAAATACCGATTACTCTCATTATTAGAAAAATCACTAAACCAAATGTTGATCCTAAATAAATCCATCGAATATATTTACGACCTTCCTCGTTTTGAGATTTGATTAATTTAATAGTCGGATAAACAATAAAGAAATCCATTAAGAGAATCGGAAACAGGTAAGCTGACGAAAACCATTTTAATAAAAACGGAATTGACGTAAGTAAAACAACAATAAAGAAAATGAATCCGCTTATTTTGAGAGCAGTCTCTTTACCATATTTTATTGCTATTGAATTTGAATTAATTAGCAGATCACCTTTTACATCCATTGCATCGGCAGCAATTTCTTCTCCCAAATCTATCAATGCAGCAATCAAACTAAAAAATATAACCATTTTATGAAAAGGCAACTCGACTGTTAAACCACCAAAAATAAATGTCATCCCAACCGAAAAACTGACGAGAATATTTCCAAGTAAACCACTCTTTTTAAATTTTCTATTATATAAAAATCCAATGATTGCTAATACTATGGAAAATAATAGTGCTGAAATAGTGATCAAATAACTTAAGATGAATCCTATGATTAATAGAATAATTGAAAGAAGCAATGCCTCGAAAGGTGTTATAAGGTTAGAGGGAATGGGGCGATGCGGTGCGTTGATTTTATCAGTTTCAATATCATAATAATCATTTAATACTAATATCGATGCCGAAATAGTAAATACCGAAAAGAAACCTGATAAAGTAATGAATAATGAAGCAAACTCTCCAAGTGCTAATAATTGTCCCATTACAACACATATACCGGCAGCAAACGGAAGTTCAAATCTTATTAACTGAAAAATACCCTTAACTTTTTTCATAACAAATAATTAGCACTCAGCAAAATGGATAAGTAAAATAATTCTGCAAATAAATGAAAATCAAATTGCATATGATATCAGATCGTAACTCTAATAAATCATAACTAAATACAGTTGATTGATTAAGTTTATTCGTTAATTAACATCATAAAAATTTATTCTCGTTTCACTTTCAACTCATTTTCATTTAGAGAATAACTCCATCTCTCGCTACCGTCTGCATCATACATTTTTATATTTAAGTTTCGGTCTTTTCTCGGACCGGTTACTTCTAAAATTGCAAAGTTTCTATCGTGAACTAATGTTCCTTCAACTCTTGCTGTATTTTGGTCATACCGTGATACTCCGGCTGTAAGCGGTGATGCTGTAACTTCATATAATGGATAATTATTATCTCTTTCAATTTTTGTTAACTCGCCTCTATGAATGTCACCGGTCAAAAAAATCACTCCACTGATTTTTTCTTTTGCAATCATATCGAGTAAATATTCTTTTTCTTCAGGATAATTTGAATAATTCTCACCAAGCGGATCGGGATTCAAAACAGTAGAACCGATTACAACAAATTTGAAAGGTGCGTAACTTGATGAAAGTGCGTCAAGCAGCCATTCAATCTGCCCTTCACCAAGCATTTCTCTTTTTGTGTGATGTCTATTTTCAGGTGATCTATAAGTTCTATCATCCATTAAAAAGAATGCACAATCCGCCCATTCAAAATATGTTGCGATACCTTCTTCAGCACCGGGCACACCATAAGATGGGTTAGCCCACCATAATTGAAAAGCTTCGCGTGTTAAATGCTTAGCCCAAAAACTTCTGTCGCTATTATTCGGACCGTAATCATGGTCATCCCAGGTTGCATAATGATGCATAGAACCGAGCATCGGCTGTAATAAAGGATGTGACCGATCATGTGTTAATCTTTTTAAGATACCGGTTCTTGAATGCCAATCAACTTCTCGCAGATATGAATTATCTCCCATCCAAATAAAGAAGTCCGGAGCTTTATCGTAAATTGTAGTAAAGATATGATGTTTACCTCCGTATGGTTCACCGGGTCTATCATAAATTGTTTCATTAATATAAGCGCAGCTGCCGATACCGAATTTAATTGAGGGTGGATCTTCTCTCCATTGCCATAATTTTTGAGTTTTAAACTCTGTTCTGTAATTCAATTCGATCGGAATATCATTGATGTAAAGTTGATATTCGTATGTAATTCCGGGTTCAACTAAATCGGCAATTAAAGTTGTCATATAATAATCTTCGGGATAAGTCTCAACAACATATGTTTGATATTGAACCGAAGGATTGTTTTTATCCCAGTACACGAAATAAACATCTGCCGGTTCGGTCGTCTGCACCCAAAGTGATACTTCTCTCATTTGTGAATAACCAACCATTGGTCCGGATTGTAGTAAATCCTTTTGTGCAAATGCAGTTGATATGAAACAAATTATAATAACGTATGTAAAAATATTTTTCATTTTTCCACCGGTTAAATTTGTGGTTAGATTGTTAGTAAAAAATACTCTAAGTTTGACAAAAAAAGAAATTAAGTTTTTATGAATTTTTACAACAAAATAATTTTAAGCGGTATTTCAATTCTCTTTTTTACGATGCTGATATCAGGTTGCGATGATACAATAACAAGTGATGAATTAGATAAACGCGTAATCCCGGATTCCAACATTGATTATTATACACACATACAACCTATATTTTCCGTTAAGTGTGCATCATCTTTTTGCCACGATGACGGAACCCGTGCGGGTGGTTTGAGTTTAACAAGTTACGGTAACGCCACTGCGGATTTATCAATTGTATTTCCCGGTGATCCAAGTGTTAGTAAACTGGTATGGGCAATTGAAGGGACCGGCGGAACACAGCCAATGCCGCCTCCGGGCGCAGCACCTCCTCTCACCGAAAATCAAATCAAAGGTATCAAAACTTGGATAGCAGAAGGAGCAAAACCCGGAGCAAACAAACCGTAAATTCCGGTATTTATGTTTTAGAAATCTTCGCAAAGAAGAATTTTTCGGTAAGAATAAAAAGATTTGCCGATAGAATTTTTTCAGCCGGATATTATTATTACGTTGGGAGCGCACAAAAAAATCTTAAACAGAGATTAACCAGGCATCTTAAAAAAAATAAAATCATCCACTGGCATATAGATCATATAACTTCAATCAACACAAATAGTATAAAATCAATTTCGCTTTCAAAAGGATCAAAAAAGAATTTGGAATGTGAACTTGCAAATTATTTTGAGAAGAAACTTAAACTAGACAGTTCACTACATAGGTTTGGTAATTCCGACAACAATTGCAGCTCTACTCATTTGTTTTATTCAAAGAAGAAAATAGATCATAGCCATTTATTTTCTTTGTACCAATCAATGGTACGTTTAATTCCATCAGATATTGATACACTTTGATGATAACCCAAATCTTCTTTTGCTTTGGTGCAATCCAAAGTCCAGTATGTTTGAACAAAATCTTTAGCTTTTTCGAGATTGAAAGTTGCTGCACTTGAGCTAAAGATTGCAAAAAATTGAGCAACTGCCGCAACCGAATAAACTAAGAAATGAGGCAATCTAAGTGTAAGAGCTTTCCTTCCGAAAGATTTCTGAATTTCTTTGCCTACTTGGGGCCAGGTATAAAATACTTCCGATGTAATATGATATATTTGGTTTACCGCTTTATCAGTAACGGCACACAAGTACAATCCATTTACAAAATCCGAAACATGAATTAAACTTAGTCTCTTATCATTAAACCCGATAAGAGTGAATAAACCATATTTGTAAGTTTTGAAAACGAGATAAATTTCAGTATCTCGTTCACCATAAATAGCGGGAGCACGTGCGATAGTTATTGGAAGTTTATCCATATAACTTTTCGCTAAATCTTCTTGGGCTTTTTTACTTCTGCCGTAAGTTGTAATCGGCAAGGAAGGATCATTTTCTTTTTTCGGTGTATTTAAATCATCTGAAGGACCCGAAGCCGTTTGACTGCTCACTATAACTATTCTTTTTATATTTTGATTAACCTCTAGTACCGTATCCAGAAGATTACGGGTTGTTTCAACATTACCGTTAAAATATCCGGCTTCATCTTTAGCTTTAACAACGCCGGCAACGTGGAAAAGATAATCAGCATTTGTTAGTACTTTTTTTTGTCCTTCTTTATCGAAGAGACCATACTTATGTATTTCTACATCTTTACCTTCCAGCCAACGTAAATTACTGGAACCTCTTACCAAACATCTGACAGTATGACCTTTTGAAATTAGTAAATCAACTAAATGACTTCCTACAAAACCATTAGCTCCTGTAACAACCGAAATAATTTTAGTATTCATATTAATATCTATGTTATTGTTTTATTTGCATTTATACGACTTCTCAATTAAATTTCAAGATTGTTTTAACAATTTTCGAAAAATACTAAAAATATACCATAAAGAACCGGAGGAAAGTTGGATTTATTTCAGAAATGCTACGACTTTACCAGAGCAGATGAAGTTAAGGCAAGCGGTATGTACCCTTATTTCAGAGCTATTGAAGAAAATGAAGGACCGGTAGTCCAAATTGAAGGCAGAAAAATTGTAATGGCTGGTTCAAATAATTACTTGGGCTTAACGGCAGATCCAAGAGTTAAAGAAGCAGCTCAACAAGCTTTGGAAAAATACGGCACCGGTTGCTCCGGTTCCCGTTATCTTACCGGGACACTTGATCTTCATATCGAACTTGAAGAAAGAATGGCTAAATTTTTTCAGAAAGAAGCTGTATTACTTTTTAGTACCGGTTATCAAACTGCACAAGGGATTATTCCTACTTTAGTTCAAAGAGGTGAGGTTGTAATTTCCGACAAAGACAACCATGCATGTATTGTTGCTGGTAATTTGATGGCACGCGGTGCCACAGCCGATCTGCTTCGTTACAAACATAATGATATGAATGATCTTGAACGAGTATTAAGCAAAACAAGTAAAGATCAGGCAAAATTAATTGTAAGTGATGGTGTTTTCAGTACCGGGGGCGAAATTGTCGAACTTCCGAGATTAGTTGAATTGGCAAAAGATAATAATGCAAGGATATTAATTGATGATGCACATTCGGTAGGTGTAATTGGTAAAGGCGGAAGAGGCACTGCCAGCGAATTTGATCTAGTTGATCAAGTTGATCTGACTATGGGAACTTTTTCTAAAACTTTTGCATCTCTAGGGGGATTTGTTGCCGGTGACGCAAAAGTGATCGATTACATTAAACATCATGCTGCTGCATTGATTTTCTCTGCATCACCCACTCCGGCTTCCGTTGCCGCCGCAATGGCTGCATTAGAAATTTTGGAAAAAGAACCGGAGCGTGTGCAAAAATTAATAAGGAATGCTAACAAAGTAAGAACCGAATTACGTGCCGCCGGGTTTACAGTTATTGATGGTAGAACTGCAATTGTTCCGGTTATTGTCGGCGATGACCTACTTGCCTTTAAGATGTGGAGAATGTTATATGATGCCGGTGTTTTTGTGAATGTATTCATTTCACCCGGTGTTCCTCAAGGAAGACAAATGATGAGAACTAGTTACATGTCAACCCACGAAGATGAACATCTCGATTTTATAATCGATACATTTAAGAAAGTCGGTAAAGAATTAGGAATTGTTGAATAAGTTACATTATTAATATTACCATAATATATTTTGGGGTTGCAAACTCTTGTAACCCCTTTTTTATTTTATAAACCGGAGAAGATAATGTCATCAATTGAAATATTTTCCGTAAGTAGTAAATCCGATTTGAAAAAATTTCTAAAATTTCCTTGGCTAATATATAAAGACAATCCACATTGGGTACCGCCGCTTTTATATGATATAAAGAAAGTACTAAACAAAAAGAAAAACCCTTTTTTCAATCATGCCGATATTGAATTATTTCTTGCAGTAAAAGAAGGTTCGGTTGTCGGTAGAATTGCCGCAGTTAAAAATGATCTTCATAATAAAGAACATAATGACAAAGTCGGTTTCTTCGGATTTTTTGAATGCATTAACGATCAAGAGGTTGCCGATAAATTGTTTGATACTGCCGCGCAATGGATTTCCGAGAAAGGATTGAACGCTATGCGCGGACCCGCTAATCCTTCCGTTAATGATGTATACGGTTTGCTGATTGACGGATTCGATGATCAACCGAGAATTTTGATGCCTTACAATCCAAAGTATTATATGGATTTGATGGATAACTACGGATTTCAAAAAGCAAAGGATTTATATGCATGGAAAATTTCGAAAGAGAAAATGGAGACTAATGATAAGATCAAACGTGTTGCTGATATTGCCTTGAAAAGATCAAATGCAACTATAAGACCGCTTAATATGAAAGACTTCAATAACGAGTTAGAGAAAGTTAAATTTGTTTATAATAAAGCGTGGGAGCCTAACTGGGGCTTTGTTCCGTTAACCGATGAAGAAATTGACGCACTTGCCGCTGACTTAAAACCGTTAGTTGACCCGAATCTTGTTCTCTTTTTAGAAATTGAAAATAAAACAGTCGGCTTTGCTTTAACTATGCCGGATTACAATTTTATCTTCAAAGAAATGAATGGCAGACTTTTACCTTTCAACTTCATTAAACTTTTTACGAAAAGGAAAACAATCCCCTGGGCTAGAATTATTATACTCGGTGTAATTCCGGAATTTCAAAAAAGAGGTCTTGATGCAGCACTCTATTATGAAATAATGGTTCGTGCAGAAAAAAGAAATATCGTAAGAGGAGAAGCAAGCTGGATTCTTGAAGATAACGATATGATGAACAGAGGAGCCGAAACTATGAGAGGTGACCTTTATAAAAAGTATCGTATATATGAAAAAGAATTGATGAGGTAAGCAGAATATTATTAATCAATATTCAGATTTACAATTCTACTTTTCTTACAAATATGTATTTATATAGAAAAACATTTCTTTTATTACAAAGTAAATTACAATGTAAAATTATAATTACCCGCTTATAGCCTTTTCATACCTTGAAATGTTAGCGGGATTAATTTTCATCAATTTTCGAAAAACTAATTCGTCAGCACCTTCCAAATAATCAACAATCTCACCAGCTTTTGCATCGAAGAAAACTTTTAACAAAACGCTATTGCGTGCAATTTTATCGGCAACTTTGTAAAGATTATCAACAAGTTTGATCATATTTTTTTGAGCGGGGATTCTATGTTCATTATATATATCAAGTCCGTTATAATGATAATCATAAAAATCTCTTCGGAACTGGTTGAATTGTGCATTTTGAATTTCATCAAGAAGACTTCTTTTATTGTAAGCGGAACTCTCCAAAGCCCAGCCTTTACTGAAACCGCTGCTGGCACCAAGCAAAGCAATTTCGTATGCTTTTTCGAAAAACGGATTTCCTCCCAGAGGGCTGAAAGAATCCATATCAAAACCGATAATTAAATAAGCATAAAAATCTAAGAAACTGGTAAGCGGGTCAAAACTGACGAGGTTATATCTTAAAGTTTGATTCCTTTCGTACTCAAAACTCCATTCTTTATCCATAACGTTTATCATTAAAGAACTTCTTTGGCTCTTATAAATTGGTCTTTGACTATTAATTACAACCTGAGCGCTGTATTTGGTTTCACCTGCACTCCCGGTAAAAAAAATATTAAATGAACATGGAACAGGTTCGCCTTCCCAATCAAGCTCGGTAAAACGAGTATCGTTAAGATAATTTTCAACTGCATATTGGAAATCAACTAATCTTTCTTTAGCGGCTGTGGGAAGTTGTTCATAATTTACAGTAACTTTAGCTCGTAATTCTTGTGAGTAAATTAAACCCGAAATAAACATTAATAAAATTATTATTTTCTTCATCGGTTGTTCCTTCACAAAATTATTTTTTATAAAGTTAGGAATTTGAATCTTTTTAGACAATAAAGTAACTTCAAAATATGAAAAAATTTTCCCAATTAACATTAGTCGTATTTCTTGTTTTATACTCGGTAATATCAGCACAAGTTTCACCCGGTGCCCGACAAATTGCCTTATCTCACTCAGATGCAGCACTTTCTAACGACGTATTTGCAGTTTTTACAAATCCAGCAGGCTTAGCACAAATGAACTGGAGAGAATTAGGAGTATATTATTCTCCTTCGCCATTTGGTGTCAACGAACTTGCAAATGCTTATGCTGCATACATCGAACCTTTTTCTTTCGGGAATTTGGCAATCGGGTATATGCAATACGGATTTGAGTTATATAAAGAAAACAAAATCGCTCTCAGTTATTCGAGTAACGTTGATAACAAATTATTTGTCGGCGTAACAGGACTTTATCAAAATCTCTCTATTGAGCGATACGGAAACGATAATACTTTTACAATTAATTTAGGTGCATTATATTATTTATCCGATATTACAAGATTGGGAGTTTACACTCACAATTTATTTAGAGCAACTTACGGTTCGGAACCTGATCAAATTCCTTTTGTATTGGGATTTGGTGCTAGTTATGATTTTAACGAGGATATAACATTTAACGGTTCGGTAGAAAAAGAAATTGATTTTGATCCGTCATTCAGACTTGGGGTTGAATATAGTATTATCGAATACTTAACTCTCAGATCAGGCTTTATGAGTGAACCAAGTTCATATTCAGTGGGTGTTGGTATTCATTATTCATTCTTGAATCTCGATTATGCTTTTTTCTCGCATCCCGATTTAGGATTAACTCATCAAATGGGAATAATCATTGATTTTAATCCTACTTCCTCAAGAAAAGAAAAAATCAAACAATATCTCTTCCTCAGATGATGAAAATAATTATTCCAATATTCTTTTTATCTATACTGTTAACCTATTCACAGACTGATTCTACCCTAACTTCATCTCAATTAATATTAGATCTTTTAGAAGAAGCCTCCATCGATTTGGAGGAAGATTTTTTATATGATCTGTTGGAAGACTTACAGGACAATCCTATTAACCTTAATACAGCTGATCTTAATACTTTACTTACAATTCCTTTTTTGGACTTAAACGCTGCGCAAAACATTATTAGTTACAGGGAAAGATTCGGCAGTTTCTTTTCCAAACAAGAACTCTTTGCTGTTGAAGGGTTGGATTTAAACCTTGCACGGGCTTTACAATTTTTTACTTTTATAGCAGATGGTGAAATTGAAGATAGACCATTTATAGACCTAACAGATTTTTCCGGAGAAATTAGATCAAGATTTATGCAAGACCTTCAAACGAGAAGAGGTTTTAATAACGGGAACTATGCCGGTTCTGAGTTAAAAAGTTATCAAAGAGCAAAACTGAAATTCAATAACTTCAATCTTGCCGCACTTATTGAGAAAGACCCCGGCGAGACAAAATTTAATGACTTTGCTTCTTTTTCATTTTCATTTAACGATTATGATTTTATTAAAAAGATTACTGTCGGTGATTACCTAATTGAATTCGGTCAAGGATTAATTTACTGGGGACCTTATTCGTTCGGGAAAGGAAGTGAAGCAGTTAGAGGTATAACCCGTTCGGCAAGAAGTATAAGAGATTATACAAGCACGGATGAAAATCAATTTTTCCGCGGTGCAGCCGCAAATGTTGAATTTGATAATTTTGATTTGACAGTTTTCTATTCGGATAACAAGCGGGATGCAAATGTTAATCCGGAAACCGGCGAAATTACTTCATTACCTATTTCAGGTTATCATAGAACTTCCGGAGAGATTTCCCGGTATCAACAAACCAGTGAAAAATCAATCGGTGGAATTGCTTCTGCTTATTTATTCAATTTTGTTACACTTGGAGTTGCATATCAAAATATTGAATATGAACATCCAATTGCACAAAGCGGGCTATTTAACCCTTTCGGAAAATCATTCAACTTTTATTCAACTAGTTATTCGATTGTATACAATAAATTTAGATTAAGCGGAGAAGTTGCGTATAACGAAATATCTGTTGCTTCCATTCATAATTTGGAGTGGGTATTAACTAATCAACTTTCTTTTATCACTTCTTTCCGTAATTATCCGAGAAATTTTTATACAATAAAAGGTACCGGCTTCGGTGAATCTTCTAATACAACAAACGAGGTTGGAATTTATAACGGAGTTCGTTGGAGATCGGATATTGGAACAATTAATTTGTATTACGATCAGTTTAAGTTTCCTTATGCTACTTTTAATTCGGCTTATCCATCATCAGGCGATGAAGTATTAATAGATTATCAATTTCGACCTGTACCCAGAACTTTGTTAAATGTCAGATTCAAACGCGAAAAAAAAGAAGTAACACAACGTATTAATAACGAAGATATTCTATTAAATCAAATAAGAACAAATGTAAGAATAAGTTACGATTATTATGTTTTGCGAAATTTACGTTTCCGAACGAGAATTGAATATGCTTTCTTCGACCAAGCAATTACCGATGTGCATGAAAAGGGATATTTGATACTTCAGGATATAAGGTATGAACCTGTTAATTCTTTAAGAATTTACGGAAGGATAGTTCTTTTTGATACTGAATCCTATAATTCACGTGTTTATCAGTTTGAAAATGATTTACGCGGAATTTTAACTAATCCCGCACTTTTCGGCAAAGGTACCCGCTGGTATATGATGGTAGAATATGATTTATTCGATTTTGCAAGAATATCAGCCAAATATTCCGAATTGTACAAACCGAATGAACTTGTTCTTAGCAGCGGAAATAACGAAATTTCAGGTAATCTTGATAATCGAATTTCAGTTCAACTCGATATAAAATTCTAAAAAAAAATCGACATTATTTGTTACAGATACTGTAACATTTTCTTGCTAAAATCGATAACTCTATCTAATTTTCTTGTAGAAATTTTTAACTATTAATAAAAAGGATGCAAGTATGCGAACAATAGTATCTCTCCCGGGTGACGGAATAGGAAAAGTTGTTTTACCTGAAGCAATTAGAGTTCTTGAAGCCGCAGGTTTTAAGGCAAATTATGTACATGGCGATATCGGTTGGGAGTTTTGGTGTAAAGAAGGAAATGCTTTGCCCGACCGTACAATTAAACTTCTTAAAGAACATAAAATCGGGCTTTTCGGAGCAATTACAAGTAAACCAAAAGATGATGCTGTTAACGAATTATCGCCCGAATTAAAAGATAAAGGTTATGTTTACTTCTCCCCTATTGTAGGTTTAAGACAACATTTTAATCTTGATATTTGTATTCGTCCATGTAAAGCATTCAAAGGCAATCCTCTCAATTTTATTCGAAAAGATGGGAAAGGTGGTTATGAAGAACCGGCTGTTGATGCTGTGGTCTTTAGACAAAATACTGAAGGAATGTACGGTGGAATTGAATGGACAAATCCTCCAAAAGTTGTAAGAGATGCTTTGGAAACTCATCCAAAGATGAAAAAGTTTGCCGATGTTAAGAGCGAAGATATGGCAATATCTACTCGTATTGTATCGCGTCAAGCAACGGAAAGAATATTCAGAGCAGCGTTTGATTATGCAAAGAAATTCGGTTATAAAAATGTTACGGTTTGCGAAAAACCAAATGTTCTTCGTGAGACTTCGGGTATGTATTTAAAAATTGCCCGTCAAATTGCAAAAGAATATCCGGGTATTGATTTATGGGATACGAATATCGACGCACAGATGATGTGGCTGACAAAAAATCCGGAAGATTACGGAGTGCTTGTCGCAGAAAATATGTTCGGTGATATTATAAGTGACGGTTTTGCCGGATTAGTTGGCGGACTCGGATTTGCATGCTCGGCAAATATCGGTGATGAAGTTGCCGTATTTGAACCTACTCATGGTTCGGCACCTAAGTATGAAAACTTAAATCCATCAATAGTAAATCCGATTGCGATGATACTAAGTGCATGTATGATGCTGGATCATATCGGTGAAAATGAGAAAGCTACAAAAATTAGAAAAGCAATTGCTGATGTTGTTGAAGAAGGCAAAGTTAAAACATACGATATGATGAAATTAAGAGGCGGCTCAAAAGCTATCGAACAAGGAGCAGCAACTACTCAAAAAATGACTGATGCGATAATTGAAAAACTTTAATAGGAACGCAGATCATTATGATAGTTATGATTTAATATGATTTAAATCATTCTCAATCATAAACATCATAAAAATCAGTGTAACTATAACGGAGGAACAATGAGAGAAAAAATAAAAAAAATATGGCCTGAAATTGAACTTATAAAAGATGATGTTATAAAAGAGAAAACTTATCAATGCTGGGAATATGCCATAGAAAACAGTCCGTTGGAACCTGAAGACTTGGAAGAAATCCCCTTTTCATTATTAATCGATAATTGCAATATCTCCTTTATGAATCACAAAAGAACTGCAGTACAATTATCAATTGAGATTGCAAAAATTATGGAGAATAATTTCAAAGATGATGTTAAAATTAATTGGGATTACTTAATCTCAGGTGCAATATTAATTGATGTTGGTAAACTTATCGAGTATGAGAAAGTTGACGGCAAACTATCGACAAGCAAACAAGGTAAATTATTAAGACACCCGTTCAGTGGAGTTTCAATTGCCGATCGTTTCGGTCTTCCTGCTGAAATTCAACATATAATTGCGTATCATTCTAAAGAAGGTGATTTGGGTAAGCGCACAATTGAATCTATAATCGTGCATCATGCGGACTTTGTGAGCTTCGAACCGTTTAAAGATGAAACGAGATTAAAAGTATAAAATTGTTTAATTGTCACATTGTCGCATTGCTAAAAAGCTATTTAGCAATTTAACCATTAGACAATTTGACAATTCCGAATGGAACAAAATGTAATCAATAATAATTTTAAGGTTTCTCAAATGCCCCAAAACTTAATTGAAAAAATAGTACAAAAACATGCAGTAGGTCTTGAAGAGAACCAAATAGTTAAAAGCGGTGATTATGTTTCTATTCAACCTGCTTATGTAATGACACATGATAATACCGGTGCTGTTATACCAAAATTTAGAAGTATTGGCGCAACAAAACTTGCAAATCCAAGACAAGTTGTTCACACACTCGATCATGATATTCAAAATAAATCCGAAAAGAATTTAGAGAAATATAGAAAGATTGAAGAATTCTCTAAATCAATGGGATGCGATTTCTATCCTGCCGGAAGAGGAATCGGTCATCAAATCATGATTGAAGAAGGTTATGCATTCCCCGGAACAATGTGTGTCGCATCCGATAGTCATTCGAATATGTACGGGGGAATAGGATGTTTAGGTACACCCATTGTTAGAACCGATGCTGCAGCAATTTGGGCAACCGGAAGAACTTGGTGGCAAATTCCACAAGTTGTAAAAGTTGAATTAAATGGAAAACTTCAACCCGGTGTTACAGGGAAAGATGTGATAATTATACTTAGCGGTTACTTCAACAAAGATGAAGTACTTAATACGGTTATTGAGTTCACCGGTAATGGTATTAAATTTTTAAGTGTAGACCAACGACTTACAATTGCTAACATGACGACAGAATGGGGCGCTTTAGCCGGTGTATTTCCAATCGATAATATTACAATTAAATGGTTAAGAGCCAGAGCAGGTTTTATTGCCAGAAGAGGATTAGAAGGTGTTCCATCAGATGCCGACGGTAACGGTAGACATCCACGACTTAATAAAGAAAAAATCGATGAACTTGAAAAAGACCTGATTAATCTAAATCCTGATAAAGATGCATTCTATTCAAAAGTAATTTCAATCTCTCTTCCTTCTATTACACCGCATGTTTCCGGACCCAATTCGGTTAAAGTAATGAAATCCGTAAGCCAACTAAAAAAAGAAAAAATAAAAATTAATAAAGCTTATTTAGTCTCTTGTGTAAACAGCAGATTAGAAGATATTCAACAAGCAGCGGAAGTTATCAAAGGGAAAAAAGTTGCCGATGATGTAAAATTTTATGTTGCTGCAGCTTCTAGCGAAGTACAAAAATTAGCCGAACAAAAAGGATATTGGAATGATTTGCTTCAAGCCGGTGCTATCGAATTGCCGCCGGGATGCGGTCCTTGTATAGGGTTGGGAACCGGATTGCTCGAAGATGGCGAAGTTGGTATTTCTGCAACAAATAGAAACTTCAAAGGGAGAATGGGTTCGCCGAATGCTCAAGCCTACTTAGCTTCTCCTGCAGTTGTAGCTCAATCGGCTGTCTCAGGTTTTATTGATTACGAATCTCTATCCGCTACCCCGAATATTCGCGCTGAATTACAATTAAATAAAAAGCAAAAATCAGTTGATCAAGTTGTTAAGATCGTCAATGGTTTCCAAGAAAAAATAAACGGAAGGTTAGTTTATTGTTATCAAGATAATTTGAATACCGACGGAATTTATCCGGGCAAATACACCTATCAGGATGATTTCAAAAAGGAAGATCAAGCTAAAGTGGTTATGGAAAATTATGATCCGGACTTTGCTAAAAATATTAAACATGGCGATATACTTGTAAGCGGATATAATTTTGGGACAGGAAGTTCAAGAGAACAAGCAGCAACGGCATTACAACACGCCGGGATCCAATGTGTAATTGTTGGCTCTGCAAGTCAGACTTATCAACGTAATGCTATAAATAACGGCTTTCTTGTAATTGAATCTTCCGAATTAACTGATTACTTAAAAGAAAAATTCGGGACAGAAAAATTGACGTGTTATTCTAATTCGGATGCCGAAATAGATTTTAGAAATTCCAAAATATTTTTTGAAGAAAAAGAATTTGAATTCAGCCCGGTTGGAACAGCCGCTCAAGAGTTAATTGTTATCGGCGGACTTGAAAATTGGGTAAACCAAAAATTGGAAAACTGATTTATAAAGAGCACTCTTAAAAACAAATACGAGGTTAGTTATGAAAATCACCCACGAATTTTCTACTCCTCGCAACATATTCGAAAAATTAATCCGCGATTACGAACAGCTTGATATTCGCGTGAACGGAGATAACGTATTCAATTTTGTATCGACTGCTTATCACCTGCATGAATGGATTAAAAGTGCGCCTATTCATTCTTCTCAGCAAGGTAAACGTTTAGTCAAAAGAGCTGTCGGTGAAGACTGCATAAAATTATGCAGAGATATAATCACTGCAAAGAAAACTTATAAAATTTTGATTGATGACCCGCGAGCTCAAAATGAACCGGATTATACAAAAAAACCGAGAGTAATGGATCGTGAGCATTACGAAAAAGGTCACAAACATTATAAGTTTATTATCGGTGATAAAGAATATGATCCTTTCGAATTCAAAGAAAGTATTATGAATATTTATAAACCATATTTTCAGATAAAATAAAACATCAAGAGGATTCTATGCAAAAATCAATAGCAAGAACAATATCAGAATTTGCTTTTCATCTTAAGTATGAAGATTTACCGAAAGAAGTTATTCATGAAGTTAAAAGATATGTATATGATTCAATCGGGTGTGCATACGGCGGATACCACACAAAAGACGTAAATATAATTCGAGACATATACAACGAAATGGGGGGCAAACAAGAAGCAACCGTTATCGGGTTTGGTGATAAGATTCCGGCTGTCAATGCTACTCTTGTAAATTCTTTAATGATCCGTGCACTTGATTTTAACGATATATATTGGAAAGAAGACCCGTCTCACCCATCCGATATCATCCCGGCGGCACTTTCTGTTGCTGAGTTGGTCAATGCCGATATGAAAGATGTTATTGTTGCAATAGTTCTTGCTTATGAATTTGAACAAAGACTTTGCTTGTTTGCAAAACCCGGAATCCGTGAACGAAAATGGCATCATGCAACACTAACTCAATTTGTTTCTCCTATTGTAGCAGGGAAAATATTAGGTTTAACAGTCGATCAAATGGTAAATGCAATTGGTATAAACGGTTCGCATAACCACACAATCGGTTGTCCTACGGCAGGTAAATTAACAATGATGAAAAACACTGTCGATCCGATGGCTGTTCAATCGGGTGTTTTTGCGGCTCTAATGGCACAGCGGGGTTATTCCGGCACCGAAAAAGTATTCGAAGGCAAAGAAGGTTTTATGGATGCTTTCATTGGATGGAATTTTAAAGAAGAAAAAGTTAATCCAACCGAAATGATGGGGCGCGACGGTCTCTCTAAATGGTCATGGGATGTTGATGCTCTTACAAAAGGTTTAGGTGATAGCTATAAAATTTTAGAATGCAGTATGAAAGCTTTTCCGACCGAAGCATTAACACATACACATATCTCATGCGTGCTTAATGCAATGATAAAAAACAATTTAAATTACACCGACATTGAAGAAGTAAAAGTAACGGCATTCGCGCAAGCTTACGATATTCTATTTGATCCGGCTAAATATAGACCCGAATCAAGAGAAACCGCAGATCATTCACTCCCCTATTGTCTTGCTGCGGCAATAGTTGATAAAAAAATAACAGTCCATTCATTTGATGACGAAAAACTAAACGACTCAAGAATTTTTGAAGTGATTGATAAAATAAAAGGTGAACCGTCAATAGAATTTGAAAAAATGTTCCCGGCAAAACAGCCCTCGAAAGTTGTTGTTAAAACTAAAGATGGCAGAGAATTCGAAGAATATTTGGAATACCCGAAAGGCGATCCGCGCGAACCTATGACCGAAGTTGATCTTGATAATAAATTTGAAGGTTTAGCTTCGGATTTACTTTCAATAGATCGGCAATATGAAATAAAGAAAATGATTTTTGAAGCAGAAGATTTTTCTGCAATTGAATTTATGGGGAAGTTAATTGTTTAACCGCCTAATTGTAGCATTGTTACTTTGCTTCTCCAACAACTAAGCCATTGGAAATTGAGACAATTCAATATAGCTTGTTAGTTTTTTTAGATTAAACTATATTTCTGTCAGAATAATGACAGAATGAGGTAAGAAATGGAAGCAATAATTTATACTGAAGCAAGAAATAAATTACATAAACTTATTAATTATGTGAATGACTCATCCGACCCTGTAATTATAGTTGGTTCCAAAGGAAGGAAAGATGCAGTTCTGATTTCAAAAGAGGAATATGATAACATTATTGAAAATCTTTATGTGGTGAGTAATCCTAAATGGAAAAAGAGCATAGAAAAAGGATTAAAGGATATTGAGAAAGGAAAAGTTAAGCGACTTTCTGTTGATGATATTCTCAGTAGGTAAAAAAGTTGGAAAAAGAATTTAAAATAATTTGGGCTGATGAAGCAGTAAAACAACTTGACGAGCTGAAGAAAACGAAAATAGAGAATCTCGATTCATACCTTTCTAAAATTATTGAGCTATTGGAATCAATTAAGAAAGATCCTTTTAAAGGACTAGGGAAACCTGAACCATTGAAAGAATATTATCCTAAGTCTTGGTCTAGACGAATAAATAAAAAAGATAGATTAATATACAAAGTTGAGAAGGATAAAGTATTCATAATCTCTATTATTGGTCATTATGATTAACTGGAATTTACATTGTACAACTGCTGCATTGTCATATTGTTGTTATTCTTCAAAACAATTTAACCATTGGACAATGAGACAATGTTTTTAAAGAGGAAATTAAATGTCAACAAAAAGTAATATTGCTCACGCCGGTAAGCGAGGTGACAAAGTCAGATCTGACTGTTATATTGAAATTGAATTAAAAAAATCCGGCGGATTAAAAATCGATTTAAAGAGTAAAGTAGACTCGATGTTCGGTGTTTCGATACAGGAACAAATAAAAGAAATGTCGGAGTTTTTCGGATTAAAAAATGCAAACATTTTATTCGAAGATGCAGGAGCTCTCCCCTTTGTAATTGCTGCACGATTTGAATTAGCAGTAAAAAAACTCTTTCCGGGAATCGATAAAGACTTTTTGCCGGAGTTTAACAAAAAGAATTTATATAAAACCACCAAAGATCGTCTTCGCAGAAGCAGACTTTATCTTCCCGGCAATGAACCGAAATTTTATCCAAACGCAGGATTACATAAACCTGACGGTATAATTTTAGATTTAGAAGACAGTGTTTCTCCAACAGAAAAAGAAGCTGCACAATTGATTGTAAGAAATGCACTTCGTTCAGTTGATTTTTATGGTGCTGAAAGAATGGTTAGAATCAATCAACTTCCAAAAGGATTGGATGACTTAAAATTTATTATACCTCATAATGTTCATGTGATCTTAATACCAAAAGTTGAAAGTGCCGAACAAATAAATCTGGTCGAAGAAAAAGTCGAAGAGCTTAAGAAAATATTTAAGACAAAAAATGAAATTTATTTTATGCCGATAATAGAAAGTGCGCTTGGTGTTATTAATAGTTATGAAATTGCTACTGCTTCAATATATAATTGTGCACTTGCAGTCGGACTTGAAGATTATACAGCAGACATTGGCGTGGAACGAACTAACGAAGGACACGAAAGTATATTCGCAAGAAGTATGATTATTAACGCAGCAAAAGCTGCAAAGATTCAAGCTATCGATACTGTCTTTTCCGATGTAAGTGATATGGAAGGATTAAGAAACTCAGTGTTGGAAGCAAAGTCGCTTGGATTTGAAGGAAAGGGCTGTATTCATCCAAGACAAATAAAAATTATCAACGAAACATTTCTTCCTAACGAAAAAGAAATTGATAAAGCAAAAAAAATAGTATTAGCATTCGAAGAAGCCGAATCTAAAGGACAAGGCGTCGTATCACTCGGCAGCAAAATGATTGATGCACCGGTCGTTAAACGTGCGAGAAGAATTGTAAAACTTGCTGAAGAGAATAATCTATTAGATGAAAATTGGAGAGAAGTAAACTCATTAATGGTTTAATAGTTACATTGTCATATGGCTGAAAAGCAAATTAAATATCTAAAATTGAATGACATCGAAGCATATCGAATTGCTTTTGCTTTAAGTAATTATATCTGCAATATCGTTATCAAATGGGATTATTTCCCGAAGAGTACTATCGGTTCGCAATTTACTGATGCAGTAGATTCAATCTCCGCAAATATCGCAGAAGGATTTGGGAGATATAATAAAAAAGATAAAATTAGATTTTACCGGATTAGCTTCGGATCAATGTATGAATCGTTAGATTGGAATGAAAAAGCAAAAGTTAGAAAGCTACTTTCAGACGATGAATACAACCATATCTATGTTGAATTAAAAAAATTACCAAAAGCAATCAACAGCCTAATAAATTATACAAACAATAAATTAAAAATATAGCAACACTCATAACAATTAGACAATTGGACAATTAAACAATGAAATTAGTAAAAAATTCTGCCGGTAGATTAGTACCCGAAAAAGTTAATAACCAAAAACAAATTCCATTTAAAGGTATCGGGAAATTCAAACCAAAAGGAAATAAAGCAAAACCTCCTATTAAAACCTGTGCCGATTATCCCGCCGATGGAAATAAAGTTGTAAAAAATTTGAAAGAAGCATTGAAGAAAGCTGGGCTAAAGGATGGGATGACAATATCCACTCATCATCATTTACGAAACGGTGATGTATTAACAAATTATCTTTTTGATGTAATAAAAGAAATGGGAGTTAAAAACATAAGATGGTTTCCAACTGCTTCATTTCCTTGTCACCAACACTTAATTAAATATTTGGATGACGGAACAATTCATCATATTGAAGGAAGTATGAACGGTCCGCTTGGAAGATATACCTCGGAAGGTAAAATGAAAGGTGTCGGTGTTCTCCGTTCGCACGGCGGAAGATATCAATCTATTCAAGACGGGGAAGTGCATATTGATATTGCTGTTATAGCAGCTCCGACTGCCGATATGTTCGGGAACGCAACCGGTGATAGAGGTAAATCTGCTTGCGGTTTATTAGGATTTGCTTTAGCCGATTCAGAATATGCCGATAAAGTAATTGCTGTTACAGATAACTTAATTGAATTCCCATGCTATCCTTGGCAGATTCAAGGAAATTATGTTGACTATGTTGTTGAGATTGATTCGCTTGGTGACCCGGCAAAAATTGTAAGCGGCACAACTGAAGTAACTAAAAGTCCTGATAGATTATTAATTGCTGAATACGTTGCTCAATTTTTAGAAGATTCCGGAATAATGAAAAACGGATTTTCATTTCAAGCCGGAGCGGGCGGAACAAATTTAGCATTTGCTGTTTACCTAAAAGAGAAAATGAAAAAGAATGGAGTGAAAGCTCGATTCATACGCGGTGGAAGTACGAAATATTTAGTCGAAATGTTAGAGGAAGGATTAACTGATTACATTCTTGACGGACAAACCTTTGATTTGGAAGGCGTGAGATCGATGAGAGAAAATCCTAAACATGTTAACACATCTCCCTTCACAAGCTATAACTATCACGGTAAAGGAAATTTTGCTTCGATGGTTGATGCTGTTGTTCTTGGTGCAACCGAAGTGGATTTAAACTTTAACGCAAATGTTGTTACGCATTCGGATGGGTATTTACTGCACGGAATCGGAGGATGGCAGAATTGTCTTTTTTCTAAATGCACAATTTTAGCAATTCCCTCTTTTAGAGATAGAATCCCGGTTATTGTTGATGAAGTTACAACACTCGTTGGTCCAGGAGATTTGATTGACGTAATCGTAACCGAAAGAGGAATTGCAATAAATCCTAAACGAAAAGATTTATTAAAAGCAGTTAAAGGTTCATCTCTACCAATTAAATCGATAAAAGAATTATATGATGAAGTAATTGAACTTTGCGGAATTCCAAAAAAACCGAAAGTAAACAAAAACAAAGTTGTTGCCGTAGTTAAATGGGTAGACGGAACTCTCCTCGATTCTGTTTTTCAAGTTGACAAATAGAGATTCCATCTTTTAGAAAGATGGAATCTTTCCTTCTCAAAGTTATTCTATATAGGAATTAATTTTTGCAGTAAATTCTGCAAAATAAAAAGTCCCTTGCACATATAACTAAGCTAAATACAAGGGACTTGAGGATTCATGAAGAAAGGAAGAATTTTATAATGAGAAATGAATACTGGCACTTACATAAGGGAAATAACCGGCTCTTAACTGGATTGCCGTAGATTTTCCTAACCAATAATTAAACCCGACTTGACCGCTGTAAAAGAATCCCCCGGCAGTTGCAGAAGGTTCGGCTAGATTTGTATTTCCATCCCATGACCAAGAAGCTGAAGCAACATTATATCCTAAAGCTACACCAGCAAATGGATCAAACGTAGCTCCCGGAGAAAAATGATAATTTGTCTGTGCAGCAACAATTATATTTGTAAAGGACCATTCTCCCTTTGCAGTAAAGAAATTCATTTCTTCGGAAGTACTTGCGTAAGCAGCAAAGATACCACCTTGCAGATTATCACTTAGTTTAAGAAAATTTATTTCTAAGGTAATTGGAATAGCACCGCTACCGTCTAAGCCACCGCCGCCGAAACCGGCACCGACACCTACTGTTGTTTTACCGGCATCGAATTGTGCTAATGAAGTACCGGTAAACAACACTAATAATGAAGCAAGTACTCCGATTGAAAATAATCTTTTCATTTGTTTCTCCTTTGTTTATGGAATTGAAATTTATTTATTACAACATTTTTCCGATAATCTAATTTTATTTTAGTTGATTGTAAGATTAACGCTTTTAACTACTTCAGAAATTATATAGTAGTTATTGCCCCCTGCCGCAACTTCAGCATATCTATATTTAACAACTTGAAGCATAGCTTGACCACTGAAACCGCTAATTTCACCTGAAGGAATTGTGAAACTTCCATTATCGGCTAAGTCTTCAGCAGTGTAATATTGATTGGAGTTGTTTAATGGAACAAGTAATAAAAGTACTCTATTATTACTTGATGTATTATTCCAACTGACATTTATTCCATTAGCTTTATTTACGGTTGTATTATTTGCCGGACTTGAAAGAGAAAAACTGCGCGGACTCGGAACACTTCCGTTTAGTGCAGGTATACCGTTACCGCCGCTTACTTGCCAACTATGGTTTGACCCGTCAAAATTTACACCTGTCAACATTTGAGTAGGATTACTTGGCGAAGGAGTAATGTAAAATGTTTGACCACCTTGAGTTGTTTTACCCAATGTATTACCATTAACAACAACATTACCGGCATCTACTCCATTTCCAAATTGAGCAAATCCAAGTGATATAGCTGCCGCCGGGAATCCGGGAATTGTTTCCATTTCATAACTAATAGTTGCCATTACACCGTTATGATTTCCTCCAAGTGCAGGAATTGGTTGTCCGCTTGGGTTTGTGCTGCCGCCGCCCCCTCCGTCACCATTCGGATCAACGGGATTACTGTCATCCTTATTGCACGATGTTAAAAACATCGCTGATAATACGATTAGAAAAAATGTGATGCGAAATAACTTCATGATTGTACCCTCATTGTTTGTTGATTATAATTATTTGATTAAGGTTAATTTCTTTGTTTGAATAAAACTATTTGCTTCTAATCTGTAAAAATAAATTCCGCTTGATAGGTTTTGTGTAGACTGTGATGCATCAAAACTTACGGTGTAACTTCCGGCATTTAATTCCTCATTAACAACAGAAGCAACTTCTTTTCCCAGCAAGTCGTAAACTTTTAATGATACAAATCCACTTTCGGGAATAGAAAACTTAATTGTTGTAGATGGATTAAAAGGGTTGGGATAATTTTGTGACAGCTCATAATTGTTTGCTAACTCTTCGGTTTGCTCAACCGATGTAGTAATACCGAGTTCTGAGGCAGCAATTTTATAAATACCGGGCCCGTCAAGACCAATTATTATAAATTCACCGTCAAACAACATTGATAAAACCCGGTCAATTTTTGTAATACCTTCATTATAATCAGTAAATGACTCACCGCCATCAGTGCTGTAAGCAAAACCTGATTTACCCTGGAAAATATTACTACCGTTAACTATCAAAGATGCGGTCAGGTAAGGATCTTTTTCTTCCCATGTTTCACCATGATTCTTACTTAACCATAATTTACCGGCACCAGCCCAAAGTCCATCCTGATTTTCCGCATAAGTATAAATTCCGGACCCATCTCTATCATATCCGGTTTGATTCCAAGTCTGTCCGTCATCATCGGAATAATAACCGCTTATATAAATTCTTCCCGAATTTGCTTTATATATAGACCGAGTGTATTGAAAAGGAAAATCCGTAACTTCAGTCCAAGTTTCTCCTCTATCCGTACTCTTAAAAAATTTCTGAAAATTGGAATAGGCAAGCATCAGGTTCTGGTTAATAACCCTTATTTCGGATACCTGTGAAACTGAAACATTTGTATTATTCCATGTTTCACCGTTATCGTCGGAATAGTGAAGCGTAACACCGCTAAAAGAAAAAATTGAACCGGCAAACAATCTTGTACCATCCGATTCCAAAGCTGATATTCCCATTGTACCGGTTGACAAACTAATCCAAGTTTCACCTTTATCTTCACTCTTTAACAGCGATCCATTTGTTGCTGCATAGTAGTTCCCTTGATGGATGATCAAATCATATATAATGGAATTGTTAATGTTGGTGCCATAAACTTTTTTCCATTCAGCCGAGATTTGGAGTGAAGTAATAGAGATTAGAATAATTACTAGTAAAGTTATTTTCTTCATTTTTTTCCTCTTTTATGTTGATAAAACAATTTTGCTTGTCGACTTGCAAAAACTATTTCATACCTAACATCCATTATTATGCCGATAGGAAAATCCGTTAAATTATGGACATATCCTCCTTTTTGTTGCATTGAAGCAACAGTCTCATTTTATTGAAGTCGCAAATAACCAACTTGTAAATTTTGAATGCATTTTTTGTATTTTAGCACAAATAATGGAGTGCATTATGGAAAAATTAGTTGAACGATTGAAGAGTACAACATCGTTCTCTTTAATTATGGCTTGCCTTTCAATTACATGGTTGATCATCGACTACTTTGTAATGGGGTCAATTATTGAGAAAGGATTAACAAAATTCAGTCTTGAATGGATTTTAATGATTGCAAGCGGAATTGTATATACAGTTTTTACTATCTCCGTCTTTATAATGATTTACTATTCAATGAGGGTTACAGGAAAACTTAAAAGTACATTTTACTCTTCCAAACCTGAAGCAGTTCAATCAAAAAGTGTTGATGATGAGAAGGACAAATCCAAAGTATGAAGAAAATTGGTTTAGCTTTAGGAGCCGGCGGAGCACGAGGAATTGCTCATTTAGCCATTCTTGAAGCTCTCGATGAATTAAATATTAGACCATGCGTAATTTCCGGGACAAGTATCGGGGCAATTGTTGGTTTGTTTTATTCGGCTGGCTTTTCAACCTCAGAAATGAAGAAAATCCTAAATCAAATCATCTATGGTACACGGAGCAAGTTTTGGGAAATCCATAAAAAATCCGATTTTGTGAAATATTTTGATTTGTTAGACCCAACAATAAAAACAGGTGGTTTATTACGAGGCGACAAGTTAGCGAGTTTTTTATCTACAAAGGTTAAAGTAAGTAATTTCAATGAGTTAGAAATTCCTTTTAAAGTATTAGCTACTGATTATTACGAAAAAGCGCAGGTTATTATTGATAGAGGTGAGTTATTATCGGCAGTAAGGGCAAGTTATGCACTTCCGTTTTTATTTGCTCCCATTGAAAGAGAAAGGAAATTATTAATTGACGGCGGCATGGTAAATCCACTTCCCTTTGACGTGATCCGAAATGATTGTGACATAACAGTTGCAGTAGATGTTTCTGCAACTAATGAATTCCCGGGCACTCCGGAAATTCCCCCTTCTTATGAAGTTCTCTTTTCATCCTTTCAAATAATGCAGTCTGCTATTGTAAACGAAAAACTAAAAACAAACAGACCCGATATTCTTATAAAGACGAATATAAAAGGTGTTAGAGTTCATGAATTTATGAAAGCCGAAGAGATATTAAAAAATTCGGAAGTCTATAAAACAGAATTAAAAAAGAAACTGAAAAAATTACTTAGCATCTAAATATTTTTTGTATTTTGAAAGCCCGTTATCAGTTGCAATCCACAGATTCCCGAATGAATCCTCAGCAACGGAACTAACTTTTAAACTTGCAATCCCTGAATTAAGAGGACGGTAAGCTGTGGACGTATGCAGATCAAAAAATTTAAATAATCCGTTTGCAGAAGAAACCCATATTAAACCATCTTTCCCGATGTACAAATCATTAATACTGTTTGTATTTCCCGAAATCAGAACTGAAGTCCAATTAGTACCGTCAAATACTCCGATACCTCCGGTTAGAATTTTTAAAACACCATTCTGCTTAACCGATTGAGGAGTAAAACAAGCCCACAAATCACCATTTTCAGCAACACCCATTCCGCTAATTTGTGTATTAGGAATATCATAACTTTTTTCAAATGGGTGCTGAATTTCTGAATGTGGTTTAAAGAATTCGAATTTATTTCCATCAAATCGAGTTACAAACGAATCAATAGCAACCCAAACATCGTTTGCTGCTATAGGTTTAACGACATTGACCGATTTACGAGGTAAATTTGTATTGGAATAGTTGTAAAGCGTAAACGGAAGTGAGCCATCTAACTTTAATAATCCGGATGGAGTTCCAATCCAGATTGACCCGGAATTATCCTGACCAATTGTGCTTATAGTATTGTTAGCCAGATTCGAATTACTCATTGTATAAACTGTCATTAAGTTAGGGTCTTGCAATTTAACCAAACCACCTTGTGTGCCTATCCATTTGTTATTATCTCTATCAACAAAAATTTTCACTATGTCGTTATTCGGTAGAGATGAGTTTGCCGTAGTTATAAGTTCCCAACTTTTACCCTTGTGTTTCACTATTCCTTTATCAACGGTACCGATCCATACTACGTCATTTTCATCAACAGCTACCGTTGTTATAATATTGGTTGGCAACGGTGCGGTTAGCTTGTGATAGTCTACCCATACTGAAGTATCTTTTAGTGCAATATTAATGTTGGAAGTCTGACTGCTCCTAACCGACACAACTGCTTCATTCGCTCTATGTTCCGGAAGAATATATCTGACTTTATATCTTCCTGGTAATAAACCGCTTACAATTGCCGGCGTAACTATATTAAGTGAAGAATCATTCAAATAAACTTCCGCTCCTTGCGGTGATGAGTTAAAACTAATTCTTCCATACATACTTTGATTGAGTAAATAGTTTATTTCTACTACCGGCGGATTTTCTTCGCTTGCTTCTACAACAATTGATGTATCTTTCCACAAATCTCTTTTAAGTTTAATCTCGTGTAGCGTTGTCTCAATAAACGGTACATTATCTGGAGTATATCTGCCTGTAAACCTTCCATTAAGATAAATTTTAAATCCCTGTGGATTTGAGTTAACAGAGATTGCTCCTTGAGGAGGTTCAGGTTCGGAAGGAGATCTTGTAATTTCTTGATCGCAAGAATAAAAAAGAATTACAATTAAAAACGTAATTAAGTATTTAGAAATTTTTCTCATAAACTAATTCTCATAAAAAACTTTGTAGCCGAAAGATTCAATGTACTCGGGCTGAACAGTAATTTTTCTTGAATTCATTTGAAGACTGCCGAAAAGTCCGAAACCTCCATCTACGTTTGAATAATCAGACTCGTTAACCCGAACAGTATATTTATTATCTTCCTGTAAAGATGAATAATACCTTGAAAGATTTTCGTCAATGGAAAGTACTTCTACAACGGCTTTATTCGATACAGTTATAGTTGCTTTGTTATCGATTCCGGATGAAATGGATTGCATCACATTATTGATTGCACTTACCGAATAAGCTATTGCATGTGATTTTGAGGGAACCGGGTAAATAGGAATAAGTTCACCTTCATGCGATATTAATTTTACAGGAAGTATCAACCACTTCTGTTCAACATTTCCACCCATATTTAAAAAGTATTTCACCTTTATTCTCCCAACGAAAAAATTATTATTTGAATCTGAATCCCAGACAATATTAACTGTCGATGTATTTACCGGTGGTATTGTATTAGAAGTTTCTTTTGTATCAAAAACAAATCGAGCTGGTGTATAACATGATGCTTTTAATCTCTTTCCGTTTTTCAATGTAGCTTCAATCTCAAGCAGTTCATTTGTAGCGGACGGTTTAAAATTGTCGAGGTAATAAAAGTGAAAAATTGAATCGGGATTGTTGAAATTATAAACCAAAGAATCCTTAAATACATAAACCGTATCCTGATACCATAATCTTATATCGGCACCGAAATAAGCCGGATTTTCTTGATGAACCGAAGGATCATATCCTTCGACATCATAACTGCTGTAAATTGATGCAATCTGAAGTGAAGTATCGCCCCGAACAATACAAGTAAGTGCAAACTTTTCTTCAAATTCTCCTTTCGGACTAAAATTTTCTTCGCAACCGATAAGAATAAACACAAACAAAATAATTATAATAGAATAAATCTTTTTCATATAGACACCTTCAATGTAGCAGTTGGAAGAAACGGAAGCATATTTACCCGTTCACCTGTATCCCGCTTGAAGTAAAATATATTCTCGCGGTCATAAACGTTTATCAAACTCAAGTCGAGTTCCATTTTAATAAAAGTAAAATCAAATTTTTTGGATAGTGTAAAATCGAGTCTGTGATAGACCGGTAACCTTTCAATATTTTTATCCCCTAATATTGTATAGGGATTAAAAATATAATTACCGGGATTAACGTCAAAGAAATTACCGGTTTGATACTTATCATAAAATCCGATCATTGGCGTGAAAGGGAGTCCCGAACTATAAGACCAAATAGCATTTGCACTCCATCCGGCTCCAATATTATACTCGATACCGAAATTAAAAGAATGTCTCGAATCGAATTTGGGATAAAATAACCAGCCTTCTACTTCTTTATAAGCCCAACTAAGCGAATAAGAAGTATTTATTTTAAATCTATTATAAGAGTAATTAATAATAAATTCCGAACCGTAAGCTTCGCCGTTTCCATTAACGAGGTCAGGATCGGAATCAAAAACTTTTTTCTCGTTAATAGCAGCAAGGTTTTCAATCTTTTTATAGTAGGCTTCGTATTTAAATAGAAAATTTTCAGCTAAGAACCAATCAGTTCCGAAGGTAAGATGTAATGCTCTTGACGGTTTTAAATAATCAGGCAATATAGTCCAGGGTTCAAATAAAGAAATGACTTCATTCTCATCGGATATAGTAGCAACTTCTTGTTGATACAAACCGGCAGCGCCTTTTAGAGTTAAGAATGGAAAAAGTCTGTAAGTCATACTAATACGTGGTTCGGGATATAACCCTCCCCCTTCGGTTAATCCGGCAAGGTTGAATCTTGTTCCGATGTCCACGCCGAAATCTTCAAATCTTAGGAATTTGTATTTAAGATAGAGACTAAAATTACCGGAGAATTCTTCAATATCGGATACGGCACCTTGACTATTTGATTGAACGAGTTTTGTGTTCAACAACTTAATCTCAAGTCCTAAACCTAATTCATCTTTTGAAGGCCAAACATAATTTAGGTCGAAGCTTAAATTCATATCTTCTACTGTATTTGTCCTCGGTTTGAATTCCGATTCATTAGGGATTACTTTTCCTTCGAATTTGCTAAGACTAACACCAAAACGCGAGAACAGCGGCATATCATAAATTTGTATCCATTCAAATCCGATTAGGTTGTTGCTCCATTTATAATCTTCGGATAAAGGATCATCATCTTCAAGATTATCGCCACTAAGGAAACCAAAAATATAGAATCGTCCGTTTTTAATAATGTTATCATCGGAATAGTTCAGCTTAAATGAAGCATCATAAAAATCAATCGGTACACTTTGTTCATTTAAAAACTTTTTAAGAATATCATTTGAGAAACTTTTTCTCCCGGTAAGAATAAATGAACCGTTGGGAATCGGACCTTCAACCAACAATTTATTTGTTAGAAAACTTGCACTTGCAGAAGCACTAAATTGATTTCGATTTCCGTCTTTCGAAATGATACTTAAGACAGATGAAAGTCTACTACCATGTTCGGAAGTAAATCCTCCTTTATAAAACTCGACACTGTTAATCATTTCAGGATCGATAACACTAAATAAACCAAGTGCATGGAAAGGATTATAAATTGTAATGCCATTAAGCTTAACTAAATTTTGATCGCTTGTTCCGCCTCTAACGTAATATTTAGCAGACACATCGCCGGTAGTTCTAACGCCGGAGACATACTGCAATGAGCGAAGTACGTCAGTCTCAACGCCTTTTGGCAAAGCTTGCAGCGTTTTTACCGAAATTCTTTCTAATCCAATATCGGTTTGATTTTTCTGTATAATTCTTTCACCGATTTTTTCAATTGAGCCAAGTTCAACACCTTCGGGTGAAAGAGTGATATCTAATTGAGTTAGTTTATTAGGAGCTATAAATACTTTTACATATTTAGTTTGGTAACCGACAAATGATACTTGTAAAAGATATTCTTTATTTGCCGGTATTCGATTGATAAGATATAGACCGCGCTCATCGGTCGAAGCCCCGGTTTGCAGCTCATCTATATAAACATTAGCATATGGAAGAAACTCGCCGCTATTTGAATCGGATACGATTCCTCTTAATCGACCGGTTTCTTGTGCTGATATTGATAAGCATAGAAATGCAAAAAAGATTAAATACGGAAAAACTCTCATGATTAAAAACCATAAGGAAAGCAGTAACCTTACTTCCCCCCAATTAATTTGAATAAAACACCGCTTAAAATAATAAATTGAGCAAAAACATTCACAAAATTTTTAAATAATTGCTTCGGAAAATTATTTCTTATATCATTAGTTCTTTACACTGTAACCAAATCGTCTAATAAATGAATCCGAAATACTAATAGTAAATTTTCTTTCCATCATAGCACCGACAATACCGAAACCACCTTCAACATTACTGAATAAAGTCTGATCAAATCTAACCGAATAAATATTTTGCGTAACTCCGGCAAAGTAGTATGCAGCAAGGTTTGGGTCTAACGCTACAATTTCAAATTCAGCTTTATTTGTGATGAAAATATTTTTCTTATCCGTAATATCATCCCCAATGCTTCTCATCGTCTCTTCAAATAATTCTAGAGGATAGCTTGTACTAATTTGTCTTGTAAGAGAAGGATATATAAGATTATCATCGGAAGTATTCGTTTTTTTTATCGGTACTTCTACATAATTTACAACCTGTTCATTTCCCGAATTAATTTCGTATTTAATTCTTAATCTAAATTTATAGTATTGAAAATAAACCCTACTTCGCGGGAACCAATGCACACTTATAAAATCGGGATGAAAATCAGACGGAATAATTTGATCTGATTGCCCTCTGTCAATCTCAAATAAAATAGGAACTCTTGCTGCAGCTTTGAGAATATTGCCGTCGGGTAAAACAGCTTTAATAATTATATCCTCCTGATCGCGTATTGGTTTAAAGTTTTTTAGATAATAATATTTTAACGGACCTTCAAACCGTTGATCGTGAAACGGGATAAGCACCGTATCTCTGAATTTATATTCTTGATCAAGATAAGTTAAAGTAATATCAGCCCCATCAACAAAAGGATTGAGCGAATCACTTTCTGGATTAAAACCTTGCACATCAAAAGTTTTATGAAGAGACGCAAATTGCAAATCATCATTTACTCTAATTATACTGTTCAAAATATATGCTTCGAGCAATTCGTCTTTGGGACTAAAGTTTTCTTCACACGTATTCAAAAACAGTAATGAAGAAAAAGCAAATATATAGAGTAAATATTTTTTCAAAATTTCACCTTTACAGATGCGGTTGGCAAAAACGGAAGCATATTAACTTTTTCGCCGGTATCGCGTTTGAAGTAAAAAATATTTTTTCTGTCATAAACATTAATAATACTCGCCGATAATTCTAAAGTAGCAAAATTAAAATGAATGATTTTAGAAAGAGCAATATCCAACCTATGATAATCCGGCATTCTCTTAATATTTCTTTCTCCTAAAATTGTATAGATTGAATATTTATCGAATGCAGGATCGTAATCAAAAAAGTCGGATAGTTCATATCTATCAAAATAACCACGGAGAGGTGTAAACGGGAAACCCGAATTATAAGCCCATGAAATTCCAGCTTCCCAGTTATCCCCTAATATGTAGTTGAATGCAAAATTTACATTATGTCTTGAATCATACTTTGGTGAGAATTCAAAATCATCTACTTTTTTGAATGCCCAGCTGAGTGTATATGATGCTTTGAAACTAAACCGGTTAGTTTCAAATGTAAGTGAATTCTCTATGCCATAAGCTCTGCCATCACCATTTATTAAAGCAGGGTCATCGGGGAAAATTTTCTTTTCATTAATAACAGCGAGATTCTTAATTGTTCTATAATACACTTCAACAGAAACGCTTGACGATGGAAGATAAAAATACTCAGCACCTAATGATAAATTTATTGACTTAGTAGCTTCAAGATAATCGGGATAGATAGTCCACGGATCGAATAAAGAAATGACTTCATTTTCATCTGTGATTGTTGCAATTTCCTGTCTATAACTTCCGGCAGAAGCTTTTAGAATTAGAGTTTTTGATGGCTGCCAGAAACCTTTAACTCTCGGTTCTATTGAGAAGCCACCCTTTAAGCTTAGTCCTGTCATATACATTCTCAGACCGGCATCAATACCGAAGTGGTCAAATTGAAGCAACTCGTAATTAGAATATAAAACATAGCTTCCACCGAAGTCACTCAATTCAACTAATGAAGAATTTTCGTTCTCCTGTTCCAATTCGGTTTTGACCGTTTTGAACTCAAGTCCTACTGTAAATTGATCATTATTTTCGCGGACAAGAGAAAACTCTGCATCGAATGTAAAGTCCTTCAGACTATTAAAGCGAGGTTTTACATCAGTATCGTTTGGGATTACCTCTCCTTTGAAGTTACTGTAACTGAACTGGAAGCGAGAGAAGAAAGGTTTATCGTATATCTGAACCCATTCAAAACTAAGTAAATCGTTTCCCCATTTAAAATCATCGGAACGAGGTTTCGGGTCGTCAAAATTATCACCGCTGAAGAATCCGAAGACAGTAAATCTTCCGTTCTTCAAAAAATTTTGATCGGTATAATTTGCTTTGAATGAAAAATCATAAAAATCTATTGGTACATCATCGTCGTTAAGAAAATTTTTTAATATGGAAGTCGAATAACTTTTTCTGCCGGTTAAAATGAACGAACCGAATTTATACGGACCTTCAATTAATAATTTACCTGTCATTAGATTTGCTGAAGCGGTACTGCTAAATTTATTTCTATTACCGTCTTTTGTTGCAACTTTCATTATTGAAGAAATTCTACCACCGTACTTTGCCGGGAATTCTCCTTTATGAAATTCAATACTATTTACCATATCGGCATCAACAACACTGAATAGACCGAGTGCATGAAACGGATTATAAAGTGAAACACCATTCAGCTTGACCAAATTTTGGTCTCCAGTCCCGCCGCGCACATAATATTTTGCCGATATATCTCCAGTCGACGTAACACCCGGAATTGTTTTTAATAGACGAAGTACGTCAGGTTCAACGGTTTGCGGTTTAGAGTAAATATCTTTTAAAGTTATTCTTTCGATGCCGATATTAAATTGATCTTGCTTTGTAATACGCTGACCGATTTTTTCAACTTCTTGAAATTCAAGACTGGACGGGACTAATTGAACATTCAACTCAGTAATTTTATTTGGAGATATTCGAACATCTATTGTTTTTGATTTATACCCGATAAAAGAAAAAGTAACCGTATAATTTTGGTTAGCAGGAATTTTATTTATGAAATAATATCCTCTTTGATCGGTTGAAGCACCAAGTTCAATCTCACTCAAATATACATTACATGTTAGTAAAGCTTCACCGCTGGTAGAATCTGTAACGAATCCTCTCAAACTGCCCCATTGTTGAGAATAAACTAACGTTGTAAATGAAAGCAAAAGAAATAGTGAAATCTTAATATTGATTCTAAAACATAAGTTATGAAAAGAAAGACTCATCAAGGATATATCCTACAAAAATAATCTTCATTACGTTTGTGCTTATTAAAATAGATATATTTTTTATAAAATATTGTTATGCTGTTTTACTATAGCTTGCAATTATAATACAAATAATGAAACACCTACGGAGAATCTAAATCCTAAAATCTAATACGTTAGCAAACGGATGAAATCCTAGACAAATAAGAAGCACAAAACTCCAAATAATAAACAAACTCAAGTTGACCGTCTAAATCATCGGGAAGAAAAGAAACCGTTGAAACGGTTATAGTAAATTGTTATTCGCTTTATTAAGAGGCTGTATCAAAAGTAAATTTCAAATAAATAATCTGTGGAAATCAGTTTAAATCTGCGGTATCAGTGTTCCAATTCTATAAAAAATTTTACTTTTAATACAGCCTCTTAATGAGAAAAAAGTAAAGGTTTCGAACCGTTTTAACGGTTTATAAATGTAAGTGGTCAACCTGAATAAACTAATTAGAGTCTGTTTGGTGTTTTTGAATTTATTGTTTACAATTTGTTTAGAAATTAGAGCTTTGATATTATTATTTCCCCCGCAGCACTGAAAATCAGACATATAGCATTACCATCTTTTTATTCTATAAGCATCTAACTTCTACAATATTAATCTTCCAAAGTAGATAAGTTACCCGGATCTTCACCCATTGCTTTAGCTTTAAGAACTCGTCTCATAATTTTTCCCGATCGAGTTTTCGGTAACGAATCAACAAATTCTATTTGTTCTGGTTTGGCAATCGGACCGACTTCATGAGCAACATGCTGACGTAATTCTTCGACTAATGTACTGTTGCCGGTCAAACCCGCTCTTAAAATTACATAAGCATAAATTGCATTTCCTTTTACTTCGTGTGGGACTCCAATTGCTGCAGCTTCGGCAACTGCACTGTGACTCACTAATGCACTTTCGATTTCGGCTGTGCCAAGTCTATAACCGGAAACTTTGATAACATCATCAACTCTTCCGATAACCCAGAAGTAACCATCTTTATCTTTTCTTGCACTATCGCCTGTCATATACATACCTTTATACTTTCTCCAATATTGAGTTACATATCTTTCATCATCGCCATAAATTGTTCTTATCATAGCAGGCCAAGGTGTTTTAATTACAAGATAACCCTCTTCATTCGGTTTGACCGGTTTACCTTTTTCATCAACTACATCCATTTCAATTCCGGGGAATGGTTTTGTCCCGGAACCGGGTTTAAGCGGGACACAAGGCATCGGGGTAATCATAAACATACCGGTTTCGGTCTGCCACCATGTATCCATGATCGGACAATTGCCGTTACCGACAACTGAGTGATACCATTTCCATGCTTCTGGATTAATAGGTTCGCCAACGGAACCGAGTAATCTTAATGAAGAAAGATCATGACGTTTAACCCATGCTTCACCGAAACGCATTAATCCTCTTATTGCTGTTGGTGCCGTGTATAAAATGTTAATACCGTAATTCTCAATCATCTTCCACCAACGATTCGGATAAGGATAATTCGGAGCACCTTCATACATAAAAGATGTAGCGCCATTGAGCAATGGACCGTAAACTATATAACTATGACCGGTAATCCATCCGGGATCGGCAGCGCACCAATATCTATCTTGTTCTTGAATATCAAACACATATTTGAGAGTAGTGTAAGTCCCGACCATATATCCGCCATGCGTATGGAGAATTGCTTTCGGCTTACCTGTTGTACCGGATGTATATAAAATAAACAGCGGATCTTCCGAATCCATTTTTTCTAACGCACATTGATTTGATGCGATTGGAAGTTCTCTTAATTCGTGATACCACATATCACGACCAAATTCCATATTTATTTCCTGTCCCGTTCGTTTAACGACAATAACATGTTCAATGCCGCCGGCACGTTGGAGCGCTTCATCTGCAATTTGTTTTAGCGGAACGATCTTCCCTCTTTGATATGCGCCATCGGCAACAATAAGAACTTTTGATTTACTGTCTTCAATTCTTTCATGAAGAGCTTCAACAGAAAAGCCGCCGTAAACAACCGAGTGAATTGCACCGATGCGGGCACAAGCTAACATTGCTATCATTATCTCGGGAATTCTTCCCATATAAATTGTTACACGGTCACCTTTTTCAACTCCCATACTTTTTAAGATGTTGGCAAACTTGCATGTCTCTCTGTGCAACCGGAAATACGACATTGCTTCAAAGTCGCCGTTCTCCCCTTCCCATACTAATGCAATTTTATTTCTTCGGTGTGTTTGAACATGAACATCCAAACAGTTATAAGATATATTTGTCTTTGCACCGGTGAACCATTTGTAGAAAGGTTTCTTTCGATCATCAATTACTCTATCCCATTTTTTGAACCAATGTAGTTCTTCAGCTCTATCCGACCAAAACTTTGCATAATCGGTGTTTGCCTGTTTGTTAAGTTTATCCCAATCTTTGATGTGTGCATTTTCGATTACTTCTTTCGGTGGGTAGAATACTTCACCCTGCAGTTTTTTCTTTGCCATCAATTCCTCCTTAAAATGAGACTAAGTGTGTGTTATTTTGAAATGAAATTAAAGTTTGTCGGGTTGAAATGCAATGGGGAGGATGAGGGGGATAATGGAATATGGGAATATGGGGGTATATGGGTATATGGGGTATATGGGAATAGTGGAATGATGGAAAATTGAGAAACGAATGATTGGATGATTGTTGAGTGGATGAAGGTGATAAAGGGATAATGGTATAATGGAATAGTGGAATAATGGAAAATTGGAATGATGGTATATTGAAAAAGATGCAGTAAATTATATTGACACTTAAATATTTTTGATTTATTATGGAATATCAATTTAAGTAGATTTAATCGGGACTTCAACATTGATTGAAAACCGAAATAGAGCTTCAGCAAAACCAAAACTGCTTGACCAAGCAAGATTCAAATTACATTCCGAGCGATACAGCCAAAAGACAATTAATAACAGATTTAATAAATATTCACCTGTTGAATTTGCTGAGTATTGTTTGAAAGCAATTTATGAAATTAGAACTTTACAAGTATTTGTAAAACATGCTAGCTTAAATACTGCGATGATTTATACGCATGAGTTATATATTTTTTCTGGTGTAAGAAGTCCTCTGGACTAACGCTGTGTTATTCCCGAAATATTTTCGTGAATAACGGAAATTTAAAATGTAATTAAACCTGATTTAGCATCGGGATAAATATAGGTTAGTTGCTAATAAAAATTAGGAGTATGAATGAATTTAAAGGAGAGGATTGAAGCTGCGATATCAAATGGAGAAATACTTGAGATAAAATATTTTGGAGGAAGTACTCCTGGCAAGCAAAGAAGTATTGCTCCAGTTAAAATTGAAGGTAATAAATTAAAAGCTCGTTGCCTTGTGACAAATATTGTAAAAACATTCTCCCTCGATAAAATATCTTTTTCAGATGGGGAGGATGTATATGAAGCTTCAAAAAATGTCGTCGAGCAATTAATTCGCCAATCATTTGAGAATATTGAGGACCTTTATATTAATTATAAACCTATCTTCGAGAAAAAGGGTTGGTTTGTTAAATTAGATAATTCGGAATCTCTTTCACTTCATTCTTACTTTAAAAATGGTAATCCTAAAAAATCATCTGATGTATCAATATTTTATGATGAGTTTTCTGAACAAATGATTTATGATTTAGAAAAAGAAGATTTTATAACAGAAAAAACTAAAAAGCAAAAACCTTGGTGCGTTATGGCAAAAGGCGAAACCACTAGAAATTATGCAAATCTTCATCATTGCATAGAAACCTTTATTGATTTTTCAGAAAAACTATCTCCAAACAATAATAGTTAATAGTTCTTTTAATTTATTGAGTACAAATGTGGAAAACATAATACAAATTGGTGATCCTAAACTTTATACTCTTTTAAATCAAGATACAATTGAAGGTGTTAATGTAAAGTTGAATCCATTTGCTCAAAGTAGAGATTTTGGCACTGGTGAAATAATCTTTACGGTTATTATCACAATTGCAACTGGAATACCAACCTCTATTGTTGCGAATTGGATTTATGATAAAATAAAAAAAACCAAATTAACGCAAATAACTATAAATAGAAAAGTAATAGACGTTAAGGATAAATCATCTATTAAAATTATTGAGGAATCAATAAAAATAAACAGTGATAAATAAGAGATGCAGCTAACCTCTTTAATCCGCCAAAAGAATGGCGGACAGGTAAGTAAAAAGTCCCTCCTTCGCTAGAATACAGCTTCGGCGGGCAGGCAAGTGGTTATAAATATTCATGACAAATAAATTTGCAAAAGTTCTTTCACATAGTGATGACTCTGTCATAACAACTTGACCAAATAAAAACAGTCAAGTTATTTTCGTTATATCTATTAATCGTAAAATTTGGTCAAAAAAATTATTTATTACGTATAGTACCGACTCGTCGAGTCAGTCCTTTTTAATTTAACGAAATTGCTGCAGACAGTTATATTTGTTAGACAGCGAATAACAGGATGTTATTTCTTCTTAAATAAGTAGTAAAAATAAAAACGAGAACTCTCGGCGTTACTGGATATTAACATAACATGCCGTTATACCCTCTAATATGAATAAATATATTTTACAAATAATATTAATTGTTTTTATTGTTGGCTGTTCTTCAAGTCAGAACATTCTTGAAGAAAGACCGCGTGAATTTTACAATGAATATCGGAATTCAAAGCAGAATTATCTTGAAGACTCTAGCGATGTGTTTTGGATGTCTTTCCCAGATCCATTTAGTAATAGTACATTCGTGGATGGTAGTATATTTGTCGTCACTCAAGCTATTAATTTTAAGAATTATCTCAAGGGTGTGTTATCTATTGATTTTGTTGACAGCAAGACAGATAGTATTATCTGTAGATTTAGCCAACCTAGTAAAGAAGAAGAATATTTCAATGAAAGTTTTTGGATATGGTTCGCTAAACCATCTGCGAATAAAAAATATTTTCCGAAAGAATATTTTTTGAGTAAAACGGAAAATCCAATAAATATAGTATTAGTTGTCAACGAAAGAAGAAAAACAATTTTGCAAAAAAGATTAATCGTCCCAAAAGATATGTATTGTTTTATTAAATGGACGACAAGTTTTAAGAAACGGGTATAACCTCTTAATTCCGCCAAAAGAATGGCGGACAGGTAAGTAAAAAGTCCCTCCTTCGCTAGAATACAGCTTCGGCGGGCAGGCAAGTGGTTATAAATATTCATGACAAATAAATTTGTAAAAAGTTCTTTTACAACTTGACCAAAAAAAGTATTCTCAACAAGCTATTGTCGTTATATCTGTTAATCGTATAATTTGGTCAAAAAAAATATTTATTGCGCTCAGTCCTTTTTAATAAAACGAAATTGCTGCAGATAGTTATATTTGTTCGACAGCGAATAACATGATGTTACTTCTTCTTAAATAAGTAGTAAAAATAAAAACGAGAACTCTCGGCGTTACTGGATATTTAACATAACATGTCGGTAGGCACTAAAATTTATTCAAGGTGTTTTTATGAAAGTTGAAACAATTATCTCGTTAGTTAAAGAGTTGGAAAAAATTAGGGGCATACGTTCAAGGAACAGTTACTTTGGAGCTTGGTGCGGATTTGTAGTTTCATTAATATGGTTGGCGAGGTTATATATGCTTTCAATTGAAAAATCACCGAACCAAGGTTTGGAGTGGTTTCCTGCTTTTATGTTTGTGGTTGCTTTAATCCTCTGTTTACAATCATTTTATATTATTGTTCGTCATATAACAAATAAGAAATTCGCAATTATTATTGAAGCTTTGTTGGAGAATAAAAAGGTAGATTAATTATATACGCAAAAAAAGACTTTAGCAATGTGGGCATTGTTTGGTATACAAAAGATGAATGGCAGTAGATGAATGATATTCTATTGTGTTATGCAAGAATGCGGCACGATCCACTAAAAACGATAACGATAACTGCTGCTTAAGACAGCAAATAACATGATGTTACTTCTTCTTAAATAAGTAGTAAAAATAAAAACGAGAACTCTCGGCGTTACTGGATATTTAACATAACATGCCGTTATATGTTAAGTAAGGAGAGACTAATGAAATCAAAAATATTAATACGTTTGTTTCCTTTATTACTATTTATTGTTCAGCCTTCATTTGGACAAATATCTCAAATGGATTTTCCATTGGCGTTGGGTAATATCTGGCAATATTCTGAGTTTCCAGGTCACGTTAGTCAAAGTGAAGCAGTCCGAGATACATTAATGCCAAACGGTAAACTATATACACTTATTGAAGGTAGTTTGACAGGCGGATACTTTAGAGAAGATAGTGCTAAAGTTTATTTCTACTCTTCAATCGACTATACAGAAAAATTAGAATATGATTTTAATTTGACAGTTGGTGATACATTGAGTGTTCAGATATTTGGAGAAGATTCAGTAATTACGACAGTAACAGCTAAAGGAACCAAAAATATATTCGGTCAAGAAAGAGATTATATGATTTTTCACCGTGAATCTGCGAGCTCGACTGGGGATGGTGAATTCACGATTGTTGATGGATTAGGATTGACGCAATATTCAGGCGAAGCTTTGTTTTATGGTTTAACTGGAGCAATTATTAATGGAATTACATATGGAACAATTGTAAGCGTAGAAAGAGAAACAGAGAATATGTCAGCTGAATTTGGAATTACACAGAATTACCCTAATCCATTTAATCCAACTACTAAAATTAAATATTCATTGGGAAACAGATCGTATGTTCAACTTGAGATCTATAATCTATTAGGAGAGAAGGTAGAAACTTTAGTTAGTGAGTATCAAAATAGAGGTAATTACCAAATAGAATTTAATGCTCAAGATTTACCAAGTGGAATTTATTTATATTCCATCAATGCAGATAATTTTCGAAAAACAAATAAGATGATCTTACTTCGGTAGTATCATATAACCAGAAAAAAAAATGATAAGATTAATTTTATTAATAGGATTTATTAGTTCAATTTATTCACAAGATTCTTTATCGAGTGAAGATTTAAAATATTACCCCCTTGGAACGGGTAATTATTTTGAATACTTAAGTATTTATTCTGAGATGCCATATCCACCAGATTCATCTGCAAATTCAATAACTGTACTTGGCGATACAACTTTAAGTAATGGTAAAAAATACAAAATATTATTGAACAAACGAATTCCAGAAGATAGCTATAGAGGTTATACATTTGAAAGAATTGATTCAACAAATGGTAGTGTATATCGATATAAAGAAGATGAATCTCTGAATGATAATGAGTTCAAAATCGATAGTTTATTTGCACAAACCGGAGATACAATACGTTGCTCAAGAGAAGGATTTAGTAGTTATGATTATTTTGAAACAATTTGTTTGTCAACTTATGCGGACACTATATTCGGTGTACCGACGACAGTAAAAGAATATTTTGACCAATCATTTATTCCTGGTATGAATTACAAACTTGCATATGGTTTTGGCTTAATCGAAAAATACGGATGTGAATTTAGTTGCGGTGCAACAAGTTTAGTATATGCAGAAATTGATGGTCAAGCATATGGAAAAACTATTACTTATATTGAAAAAGATGATTCTGAGATATCAAATGAATATTTATTATATCAAAACTATCCCAACCCATTTAACCCGGCTACAACAATTGTATACAATATCCCCTACTCAAACCATGTAACGCTTGAGGTATATAATATCTTAGGACAGCGCATAAAAAAATTGGTCGATGAATTTCAACATGAAGGTAATTATAAAATAACTTTTGATGCGAGTGAACTTCCTACCGGTGTATACATATATAGATTAAAATCGGGTAGTTATATAGAGTCGAAAAAAATGTTAATTTTAAAATAAATATCTTCTTTCCTGACGGAAAGATAGAAATCGTTAGGTGGCTCTATGAAAACTATACTAAAAATACTAACAGTACTTGTAATGATTTACCCACAATTCCTATTTGCGCAAAATGAGAATAGTTATTTTCCTCATCAGATTGGAGACAAATGGGAGTGGAGTTCATCGGCAAGAGATACAACTTATTTTCAATTCATATCTGACACCTCAAAACTTTCTGACGGCTCAATTGACGTATATTTTGATAGTTCTAATACACCTAGATATAATATAAAACCTAATGGTAATGTGTACCAATATTTTGGTGATAATACTTTAGAAATATGGTTTGATTTTTCGGTCGCGCCAAAAGATACATTTTATACCACAATTTATTCAGCACCATATTATGTAACTGTAGACTCACTAGAACGCGAAATGTTTGGAGATCTAACCAAAATACGAATATTCAAGTGGTTTAGTGAATCCAATAATGTGCATATGGGTGAACAGAAAGTTTCCGATAAATTTGGTATTTATTATAAGTGGTCTAATTTTTACCCGCCGTCTTCATCTTCTATTGTTGGCTGCACAATTGATGGGATAGGTTATGGTACCTTAGTCAGTGTTAAGGATGATTCCCAACTTTTGACTGGATTCAGTCTTTCACAAAACTATCCTAACCCATTTAATCCGGCTACAACAATTGTATATAACATTCCTTATTCAAACCATGTAACACTTGAGGTATATAATATCTTAGGTCAGCGCATAAAAAAATTGGTTGATGAATTACAATATGAAGGTAATTATAAAATAACTTTTGATGCAAGTGAACTTCCTACCGGCGTATACATATATAGATTAAAATCGGGTAGTTATATAGAGTCGAAAAAAATGTTAATTTTAAAATAAATATCTTTTTGTCTAACTAATATATAGACGGACAAATAAGAAAAGTCACCAAGTTGTAATAAAAAGTTCTTATTAATTAAAAGAAGTTAGAGAGCTCAATTGAATTGAACAAGTTCGGTGTTGCCGGATATTTTTCAGGAACGAATAGTTTGTTTTTTGAAAAAGTTGAGATAATCGGATGCGTCAAAGAATGAGCTCTACCGACAATATTCATATAATTATTACAGCAGATATTGTAGTGTAAATGAAATGTTTAAGGTAAATAATTTGTTTTAAAAGAGATAAAATATTTCTATCTTTGTACTTCATTTTCAGCTAATGGAGATGTGCCCGCCTTCGTTAAAACTACGGCGGGTAAAGGTGAGTGGCTGATCCCGCCGTGGCGGGATGCTAAACCTTTTTATAGTTTTGTTCATATTATAAGAAATACAGATTAAATTTTCAGCTTACGGAGAGGTGGGTGAGTGGCTGAAACCAACGGTTTGCTAAACCGTCGTAGTGGGAAACTGCTACCGAGGGTTCGAATCCCTCCCTCTCCGCACTGTAATAACAAACACATTTCTACATGAGTTTCTTCGTTTATATCCTTTATTCTCACAATCATAATCGTACTTACACCGGTCAAACTGAAAATGTTGTGAGTAGAGTTAATAAACATAATTCTGGTAGAGTTAAGTCAACTAAAGCTTACAAACCTTGGGTACTTATCCATACTGACATATATAATTCAAGAGCTGAAGCCATGAAGCAAGAGAAATGGTATAAATCCTCTGCCGGTAGAAAAAGAATTGCTGAAATTCTCAAGAATTATCTTCACAGTATCTAGAAACCAACGGTTTGTCCGTCTCGTCCCGATGAAATCGGGACGGACGAGATTCCGTTCCGAAGGAACGAACTAAACCGTCGTAGTGGGAAATCCGCCTTCACATAATTATTGTTTCGGCGGGACACGCTGCTACCGAGGGTTCTCCAATAGGGATCGCTTTGCGAGAATCCCTCCCTCTCCGCTCTTTTAGAGAAGTCAATTTTGGGCTTCCTTTTTTAGTTTTAATTTCTATATTATTTGTAGTTTAGTGAAAATTCATGAAGTATAATCGAGGACAGAAAAAAGAGCCCATAATTTTTATCTTTCAACTCTACCGGATGCATCGCCACCCATGAGTTTTTCAACTTCGTCAACTGAAACATGATTGAAATCACCGGGGATTGTCTGCTTCAAACATGATGCGGCAACGGCAAACTCCAAAGCTGTCCTGGAGTTATCATAGTTTAATAATCCGAAAATTAGACCGCTTGCAAAAGAATCGCCGCCTCCTACTCTATCAACAATTTGAATATCATATTTTTTTGATCTATAAGGTTTACTGCAATCTTTCTTATCTATCATTAACGCACTCCAACCATTCCGAGATGCAGAGAAACTCTCTCTTAAAGTAATTGCTACGGTACTGAAATTATATTTTTCTTTTAGAATATGAAGTAGGTCAAAGTATGCATTTTCGTCAATTGTTGCTTCTTCAATTTTTGTACTTCCTAATTTTTCGCCTAAACTTTTTTCAGCATCTTCTTCATTTGCAATACAAACATCAACAAATTCCATCAACGGTTTCATAACCGATTGAGCTTCTTCAGTACTCCATAACTTCTTTCTAAAATTCAAATCGCAGCTAACGGTTACATTTTTCTTTTTAGCGGTTTGTAATGCATCATTAAGAATTGACTGAATATTTTTACCAAGTGCCGGAGTAATACCTGTCCAATGAAACCATTTACATTCTTCAAATATACTTTCCCAATCGAAATCATTTTTATCTGCTTCAGATATTGATGAATTCGAACGATCATAAATTACTTTGGAAGCTCTTTGACTTGCACCGGTTTCCAAGAAATAAATACCGAGTCTTTCACCACCTCTTGAAATAAAATTTGTATTAACTCCGAATCTTCTTAAATGGTTAACTGCAGATTGACCGATTTCATGCGATGGTAGTTTTGATACAAAATAACTTTCTAGTCCGTATTGAGATAAAGAAGCAGCAACATTAGCTTCTCCCCCGCCAAAGGTAATATCAAAATTGGATGATTGCACAAATCTTGAAAAGCCGGGTGTTGACAATCTCAACATTATTTCTCCGAATGTTACTACTTTGTTAGACATTCTTTCCTCACAAATATTTATTAATATAAAATTACTAATTACTTTGTAGAATTTTCTTAATAAAATTCTACAATTAAAAGCATTTTTTATCAGAAGAAATTTGAAAATTAAGAATCCAATATTTTCTTGAATGATATCACTCAAATTAATTCATCAAAACCGGGAAACAACTTGCAAAAACTTTCTTATTCTCTAAAATTTTATTTATCTTCAAGAAATTTTTTCGGAAATATATATGGAACGTTTTTCACTAACCGATTATATTAAAAAGATTCCGAAAGCTGAACTGCATCTTCATATTGAGGGTACATTTGAGCCGGAATTAATGTTCAAAATTGCCGATCGAAATAAAATCAAACTCAATTATAATTCTGTTGACGATCTAAAAGCAGCTTATAATTTCAATAATCTTCAAGAGTTTTTGGATATTTATTACACCGGTGCTCAAGTACTAATTAGCGAAGAAGATTTTTACGATTTAACGTGGGCTTATTTCTTGAAAGCAAAAGAAGATAATATTATTCATACAGAGATAATGTTTGATCCACAAACTCATACGCATCGTGGAATTCCGTTTGAAACAGTAATTGAAGGCATTAGCAAAGCACAAAAAGATGCTGAAACTGAATTAGGTATTTCATCTAAACTAATAATGTCATTTCTAAGACATCTCGATCAAAAGTCGGCATTTGAAATTTACGATTACTTTGTCCATCATAAAGATAAGATTCATGCTGTTGGATTAGATTCATCCGAAGTCGGTAATCCTCCATCTTTATTTACCGATGTATTTAAAAAAGCAAAGAATGACGGCTTGAAAATAACTGCTCACGCTGGTGAAGAAGGACCACCGGAATACGTTTGGGAAGCATTGGATATTTTAACCGTTCACAGAATCGATCACGGTAACCGTTCATTAGAAGATAATAATTTAATTAAGAGAATAGCAGAACAGCAGATTGCACTTACTGTATGCCCTCTTTCAAATGTTAAATTAAAAGTCGTCGATGATCTAAAGAAACACCCTTTAAAGAAGATGCTCGAATACGGGATTAAAGCTACAGTCAATTCGGATGATCCTGCATACTTCGGAGGTTATTTAAATGATAATTTTATTCAAACCGCAGAAGCAATTAATTTAACAAAGGATGATGTACTAAAACTTGTTCGAAATTCATTTGAAGCAAGTTTTGTATCGGATGAAAGAAGAGCAGAGATGATGAACAAGTTGAGTGATTTCAGTATTTAAAAAGATTTTTCTAATTCATTAGCGGACAATTCTATTTCCGCTTTCGTCGAAGAAATGAATTTTTTCTTTGTTAATAAATAAAGTAATACTTTCCCCCACATCCATATAAGTATTTGCATCAATACGAGCAACGCATTGAGAATTATCGACAGTAAAATATAGAAATGCTTCATTTCCCAACGGTTCAACAACTTCAACATTTGTATTTATGTATGAGTCATTATTATAATGCTCGCCTTCAAACAAAGAGAAATGCTCGGGACGTATACCAACTGTTAATTTATCACTCTTTAAACTATGGAGAGCTGATGACATAGTTTTATCAATTTTTATTTGTACTTGTTCATTCTTAAAATATTCTATATCTCCGTTACCCGATAAATCGCCTTGAATAAAATTCATTGCCGGGCTTCCGATAAATCCCGCAACAAATTGATTATTCGGATTGTTATAAAGCTCTAACGGAGAAGCAATCTGTTGAACAATACCATCTTTCATAACTACAATCTTATCCCCCATTGTCATTGCTTCGGTTTGATCGTGCGTAACATAAATTATTGTTGCATTAAGTCTTTTGTGAAGTTTAGAAATTTCTGTTCGCATTTGAACTCTTAGTTTCGCATCAAGATTACTTAACGGTTCATCGAATAAAAATACTTTAGGATGCCGAACAATAGCCCGCCCAACCGCAACGCGCTGTCTCTGACCGCCGGACAAAGCTTTCGGTTTTCGATCGAGATAGTTTTCAAGATCAAGAATTTTTGCAGCTTCATTTACACGATTTTTTATTTCTACTTTTGAATATTTGCGAAGTTTCAAACCGAAAGCCATATTTTCAAATACAGTCATGTGTGGATACAAAGCATAATTTTGAAAAACCATTGCAATGTCTCTATCCTTAGGCGCTTGATCATTAACAACTTCACCATCAATTAGGATTTCGCCTTCGGTTATTTCTTCAAGACCGGCAATCATTCTTAAAGTTGTTGATTTGCCACAGCCGGATGGTCCCACTAATACAACAAATTCGCGATCTTCTACAGTTAAGTTTACATTGTTCACAACCTTTGTATTTCCGCTGTATATTTTCGATATGTTTTTTAATTCTACTTGCGCCATTATAAACCTTCGGTCTTATTGGAAATAAATATCTATAATATTCTCTTCTTCCTGAGTAAATTCAAATTTGATAGAACAGTTGCCGTCTTTAAGATAAATAGTTTCAAATGCATATAGTTTATTTTGATTATTTTTTATTTCACTTGGTTCCATCGGTGAAACTAAATTAATAACTACGGAGTTGCCGTTAAAAGATTTTGCGGTAAATGAAAGTTTATGTTCCGATTCCGAATAATTTATATTACCTATTTTTGCACCGGCTTTTGTAAGCAACGGATATTTGAGTTCACCCAAATCAATAATTATTTTAGAAATATTTCCCTTCTTCTCCGGTATTATATATGAAGGAACTATCTCGTCATCATATAGAATTGATGAAGCATACATTCCTTTACCTTTTATGTAAACCGGGACTAAACTTCCACCAATACTTACCGCAAGTTTAATCGAATCAATCTCAGCAGGAAGCAACGGTTCAATCGAAATGTTCCAGATATTTTCTTTAACACCGAACAGATGATATAGTGAATAGATGTACCATCCTGCCGCCCATAAAAATTGAGGTTTATCTATCTTGCCGTAAACTTCGGGATTTGATTTATCGCTGATTCTATATTCATACATTGCCGGCTGTCCATTTGGACTATTGATCAGACCTTCCAAAGTCATTATTTTTTTAATGAAATTATATGCTTCATCAAATTTTTTGTTACTGATTAACCCGAGTACATACCAAGCATTTCCGTGAGGCCAAATTCCTCCGTTTGCGTAATAATGAGGTTGACCCGCTTCGTTATTTACAAATCCCATGTATTCTTCCAGCAAATGTAAATCCATAGGATAGAGAGTATAAACTCCGAGTTTTTCATCAAGTAGATATTTCTTCGCAGTTTCCATCAACTTATAATTTTTATCTCTATCAAGAAGTTCAAAATGTGAAGCTAACATCGATCCCATATAAATATGCTTATCCTCACTGCCGTCATTGTAATAATTTGTAAGATAGTTCAGCTCATCATTCCAAAGCCGTTCAATTAAATTATGATGCAAAGTATCTGCTATATTTTGATAATGTTGTATTTCCTTTGTCTCCACATTCAATTGTGATTGTAAGTAACCATATTCTCTCAATGCTCGTATTGCAAGAATCGTCATATAAGCACGCGGACCATGATTATTACCTATATCCCACCAATCCGGCTGCTGTGAACACATTAAGTTATCTTCTTTATTTTTTAGTGCTGTTTCGATACTCTTATTTACATACGGGTAAAGTCGTTCGGCAAATTCTATATCTTTTGTATGTCTTAAATATCTTGCCGAAAGTAAAGTAAACCAAAAGTGATTCCAATTTTCAGTACCGGCATATTCTGTCATATAAGTTGTATCTTTCCAATAATACGCATGCGGAATAATGTTGTTTTCATTAGCGTGCTTCATAATAAACTCTAAATCTGTTTTTACTCTTTCGGTATCGAAATAAACAGCGGCTAAATCGGTTAACAATGCATCGTGTGTAAAATAAAAGTTATATTCGGCTTGAGCCGGCATTGGAACTATCTCTTCATCTAAGAAATGTGCATTAGTTTTCATTACCGCTAGTGACCAATCGGTTGTTTGGTCAAAATTATAGTTACCGGTTTTTATGACTTCTTTATCAATAGAGTTGGAAAGAATATAATCTTCGTATAATTTGATTTCATCTTTATAATTTTTCGATAAGTAATCAATAACTTCTTTTGATTCGTCAATTTTTGTTGAGCCGATTAACTGCGTAATATTCAGACTTTCGCCGGGCTGTAATTCTTTTGAATAGATAAATACTGCACATGAATTAGAATTTTTATTTGTACTCTCATAGGGTGGATTTGATTTGAGCCAGTATTCATCCGGAGTTTCAGAGTTTTCCAAATCGATATTCGATAATGAATATTCAGGCTGTTCACCTGCATTGTAAAAAAATATTTTTGAAAAGCCTGTTTGAAGGAAATCATATTCCACAGTTAATAACTTTTTATCACTTGAAATGTTGCTTATGCCGTTATCGAAAAGATCATAAGTGTGACTCGTTCGTAGAATTGTTTCATATCTTAAATATACTTCATAGGTTTTACTTGAGTCAGAATTATTAGTTATCATAAAATCAGCAGCCATTGCCGGTTTATTTTTTAAGAACTCATACTTAATTTTTATTTCAGAATTGAACATATTTTTTTGAAACTCAACATCATAAGGTGTTTGTAAAACTTTCCAGGCTTCTTCTTCTAAAATAAATTTTGGTTCATTACCAATCTTTAAGCCCATCGACATAATTCGATAGTTTTCTCGTTTCCAATAATCTTCGCTGATATCAATACTATTTGCAACGGGATAGTAAAAACTAATTCTGTTAATCATCGGAAAGCTTTTATGAATTTCTATTCCTACAAACGGACCGCCGACTTCAATTTGCCCAATTTCATAGTCCGATTCTATCATTAATGCGTTGTCTCTTTCTTGACTAAACAATAATGCATTGGACATAAGCAACAAAACAAAGTATAACATTATTCGATTAATCATTTCATCTCCCTCTGTATCAGTTTAACAATGCAGCTTTTATAACCGATGAGTATGCATCAGCTTTCATTCTAATAAAATAGATGCCGGAATTAACTTTGTCATTATTATTATTCTTGCCTTCCCAAGTAATTGAGTGTTGACCGGCATTCATTTCTTTGTTTAGCAAAGAAACAACTTTCTGACCAAGTATGTTGTAAACATCAATTTCAACTTTCGTGTTATGTTTTACTGAAAATGTAATGTTTGTTTGAGAGTTAAAAGGATTCGGATAGTTTTGAAGTAGTTGAAAGCTTAACGGAAGATCATCATCTTTATCATAAATAGAGGTTTCGATGTCATAAAATTGTAAAATCTCATTATACGGAAGAGCGTAATTGAACAATCTTACATCATCAATTTTCCCGTTAAAATTATACTGCGTATTGTTAGGAACAGTCTGGCCCAAAGTAAGATCAACAGAGGAAGAATTAATTCCGCCGTTAAAGTACTTGAAAGCATCAAGCCTGCCGTTGATATATAATTCCATATCTTGACCGGAATAATAGCCGGTAATATTGTACCACTGTCCTTTTGTAATAGAAGATTCAGAGTCAAGATCGGTTATTCCGCCTGTTGTATTGATTGTCCATCTTATTTTACTATTTGAGATAGAAACTTTCCATCGCTGATCCCAATTTCCATGAGAGATTGGATATTGCTCTCGATCATAAAGTTGATCGATGTAAATCCAAAAATTAACGGTTATTGCGTTTGGAAAGTTGAGCATCGTTGAATTTGTAATCCGCATATTATCATCAAGACCATCAAACTTGTATGCACTTTGCAAATTACCGAATCTATCAGTAGTTAACACCGCACCATTTACAGTTACAGTATTATTATTACCGCTCTCATCTTGTGCATTACCGTTAAAAGGAAGGAATAAAATTAAATCACCGGTTTGTGTAATTGAAAAATCTCTAACAGCAATTGCAATGCTATCACTATTACTCTCTCCGTCAGGATCACTTACTTTACATACAACATAATAATTCCCAACAACGTTCGGTGCAGTCCAATTTATTTTTGAACCTATTCCATCAACGAATCCTTCTGAAGCAAACCATTCATAAGTAATCTCGTCGCCTTCTTCATCCGAAGCGATACATTCAATTTCCGTTATTCCTCCGAGGTCTACTTTTCGCGGATCGGCTTTCAACAAATCAATAGTTGGTGCCGTATTGAATTTTTCCACTACCTCAATTTCAATTTGAGCGGAATCAGATTCACCTTTTCCATCATTTACTATTGCTTCAATTATAAATAAACCGGTTTCCTCCGGAGCTTCCCAAATAATATTTGCACCGCTACCGAAAAAGTTTCCTGCATCAGAACTCCATTGATATTGCAGTTCATCTCCGTCTCTATCAACGGCTGTACAATAAATAGTTGTAGAATCACTTCTTAGTATTTTATTTTGATGTGCGGCAATACTTTTAATTCTCGGAGGATAATTTGATACCGTTTGTCCCGACATATAATCGATTACTACTCCGTTAACTAACATCTTATCATATTTATAAGTTATGGTTCCACCGTTCGGTGTAATTACAACAATGTAAGACCTCTTAGCTGGGATTGTTACTTGAGTAAGCCCGGTAACTCCGGTCGATAAAAAAGAATTAGTCGTAGTCTCATAAATGTCTTTGTTGCTGCCAACATCAATCGTAACTGTTTTATTTATATCATAAGGATTGTAAAATAGAAATGTCGGATAAGCTTCATCACGGAAGAAATCCGTTTTGAGTAAATCTAATTTTAATATTCCTTCTACGTCGGTTGTATCAATTATACTGCCGAAGATACCAACGTGAGAAGAACCATAAAGGACAAGATTTGTATGCCCCCATCCTCCAGCAATTGCATCACCGGTTGCATAAGGAGAAACGCCGTATTGAAGTTGACGAATAGCTTCGTGACCTATATATGAATTAGTGTCGTATTGAAAAGCCCAATCTTCACTGTCCTGCTTATTAGCAGGAAGGTAATTCGGGTAAAAATACCGTGTTGCATTTGCAGCGTTAAGCATCCATTTGCCCAGAGCATCGGCAAAACGGTCATCATATCGAAGTAACGGGAGCAATGCGCCTGCTTGTTGGAATGTATTCATTAAAAACGGATAATCATTAACTCCGTTGACTTCACCAATTAAACCATGCATATCGAGTCCGCCCCAACTTCCAACAACTGCTCCCCAATTTCTAAGCGGTCCAACATCAAAAGTCCAATTAATCATTTTCTCTATGTTATATTGAGTACCGAGTTCGGCATTCATCTTAGCGGCAATATAAACACCGTATGGTAATTGTAATTCGTAAGAAGGGTTGGTCGAATAATTATTAAGAAATTCCATTGCCCATTCGGCACCGATTCTATACCTTTCTTCCCCGGTTTCTTTGTATGCATTATATAATAACCATGCAAGCGCTCCGGCAGCCTCCGGCTCCTTTACACCGGATGTATGCGGATTCATTGTCGATAAATACCAACCGCGATAGTTCATATTTGGAATAGTCCACGGTGTACTACTTCCTCCCATCGTTTCAATCGCTCGCAGCCATTGATCGGCAACACTTCTTAACTGATAATAAAAATCAATTGTCTCCGGGTACAAGTCATATAACTGGTAAAAGAAAACATTGGGCATAGTTGCGTACCACCAATCATCCCCGCTTGTTGCCGATGGATGATTGAGATAAACATTTTCTTCGGGACGGTTATTAAAAAACTCTCTGCACATCTTCACCCAGTCGTACCCGTTTTGATTGCTCTTATCGATTCCGACAAGAGCAGCACCAACTACTGCAGGTATTACATTAATTGCTTCTCCGGATGTTGGAGAAGTAGTACCGACAACCGTGTGCAGACCGAAGCTTATATCATTCGGATAATTAATTGTATTATTTCTAAAGAAAATTAAAGGAAGATATTGACCTTCTTTATTATAATCGAACACAAACGAATCATAACCGATTGTAACTTCCTTCCAATCGCGCATTAAATAGGGAGACGGGAAGTCCGACATCATATCAATGCGATTGATTTTAATTTGCTGAGCATTTAACTGAATGATAGTGATTAATATAATTACTGATATTCGATATAATGAGTTCAATCAGAATCCTAAATTTAATTGATAACTAATTTTTACTGTTAACTACATTTTTAAATTCGCTTTAATGCAGGTAATTATTTAATGAAAATATTTTTATGTCATTAAAATCGAATTGCTTCTTGATATTCATGATATCTATTATAATTTCTTCATTTGGGAGAATAGTAAAACCACGATTTGAGAACTCCATTCCTTCTGCATACAAATCGACGAAGTATGACGGTTTATCACTGCTTGCGATTATTTTCTTTCTATTCTCTTCTTCAATTAGTTTCAGTGAGATGTTTGATTCAGCAATTTGATAATGTTTCCAAGGTTTTTGATGATAGTAATTTGTACTTATCAATTCGTTTGAGGTGTTATAAAGTCTTGCAATAATGACTTTATTACTATTAAGAAAACTGCTTTTCTTAAATTCATAAATTGAATCGATTCTTCCGCCCTTCATTTTAACTTTACCGTTTTGTTCATCAATTATTTTCCCGGAATAAGTATCGATCACGGTAAGCCTGTATTTCCCTTTGAATACATTGTTAAACTGATTCTGCAATTTTACTTTTATGATTTCATTTCTTTCAGAAAAATAAATTAAGTGCGGTGAAAAAATATTTTTAACAAAATGATAGGCCAACTTAGGCTTCAAATTATAATCTATAATTGACCAGCTGGTAACGGGCCAACTGTCGTTAATCTGCCAAATAAGAGCACCGTTTGTTTTTCCGTTAGTTCTCCAATGTTCTAGGCAAGTTTTTAGAGCAAGGCCTTGATTTAATTGAGATAGGTACAAATATTCATCCCAATTTTTTGGTACCGGTAGATGCGCTGATAGAAATCGCCAAATTCGTTCCGGACCTTCAACTTGTTTGTTATGAAATTCAAAAATGCGATCGTGTGTATTCCTGTTTTCTTTTGGAATTACTTTTTCGAGTGTGTCTTTGTTTGCCGGACCTTGAAAACCAAACTCGGTAACAAAAAGACTTTTATCTTTTACCACTTGTGGATAGTCAACCCACATACTCCAAATTTTCCATTGATGAGTGTTCCCGGAGTTAAACGAATTCGGATCTTCATCATCGCCAAAAGGTGATGATGGATGATACGGACGCTGTGCATCTAAATCTTTTAAAATATCAGGTATAACTTTATGATAAATTTTATAACCCGGCATTTCTGTATAATCAGGTGAGTATTTTTGATACCATATCCATTCGTTTTCGTTATTACCGCACCATAATGTAATTGAGGGATGATGCCGTAGTCTTTTTATATTCTGTTCGACTTCTATCTTAATGTTGTCAATAAATTCTTTGTGATCAGGGTATGCACCGCAAGCAAACATAAAATCCTGCCATACAAGTAAACCAAGTTCATCACATAATCCATAAAAATAATCCGATTCGTAAACGCCGCCGCCCCATACTCTAACAATGTTCATATTTGCATCTTTGGCAAGTGTCAGCAATTGTTTATACTTATCATTTTCAACACGAGGTAAGAATGAATCTGCCGGAATCCAATTAACACCTTTAGCAAAAATATCTCTACCGTTGATTCTTAACTTGAAAGTATTTTCTTTCTTTTCTTTCGTAATTAATTCAATAGTTCTAATGCCGACTTTCTTTTTGCAGTGATCAATTTCATTTTTATTTTTGTCTATTAACTGCAAATTAAGCTCATATAAATACGTCTCCCCTTCACCGTTAGGGAACCAGAATCTAGGATTTTTTATTGACAGCTCAATTTCATAAATACCGGAATTGTTAACTTTTATTTCCTTATTCTCGCCGGCAAGTGTTAGTAAAAGTTTATGTTTTTGTTTTGCTTCGCATATTATATCAACAGATATCTTTACTTTAGCTTTAGAGGAAGTAATTTTGATTGTATCGAAACTAATAGAGTCAATCTTAGCTGAAGTTCGTTTTTCGATATAAACATCACGCCATATTCCAGATGTAGGAAATGAAGGACCCCAATCCCAACCAAATGAATATTGAGCTTTACGGATGTATGCACGATAAGAATTTAATTCGACCGGAAGTCTGCCGTACTTTGTCTCCTCACTCTCTGCATATTTAACCGGTGAATAGAAATATATTTTTAATTCATTCTTCTCTTTCGATAAATACTTGTTTAACTTTTTTTCATACTTCACGAACATATTGCTGCATGAAAGTATCTTCTTATCATTCAAATAGACATTGGCAATTGTATCAATTCCATTTAAGACTAAGTAGTAATTGATATTCTTTTCAGTATCGATTGAGAATTCGGTTTTATAAATCCAATCTTGTTCGGCAACCCAATTCAATTTTGTTTCGTTATCGGCGTAATATGGATCATCAATCATTTTATTATTCAGTAAATCAGTATGAATTGTACCGGGAACGACGGCATTGAACCATGTACCGGGTTCAATTAAACCGGCAGGAATATTTTCCATTCCTCTTGATTTTTCAGAAATAGAAAATTTCCAATTTTGGTTAAGATTAATTTTATTTCTATCCATAATTGATCAATTATCCGACAAGAAATATTTTAGTGCTCTTTCATTCTCTTTTATTTTAAGTAACGTCAGCAAACCTTCAATGGTAGATTCAGCGCCGGAGTTTTTATTAACTTCACTTTCAGAATTTATACCATCGAAAATTCTACCTGTATCTATGTTATACATCATTGCATTTGCCGGATTTCTTCCTGTTAACCACTTTGCAACTTCGGCTGCTTGTTCAGCATAAATATCCTTACTTGTGATTTTGTATGCTTCCAACAATGCATAAACCATCGGTCTAATATTGTATGCTATCTGTGAATATTTTTCGCTTTCAATTACGCTAAGCTTTCCATTAGTTTTTTTGACGTTAAAATAGTTTAGATAGTTTGCATGAATAAGAAATGCATAAAAATTATCCAACTCATAAAGTGCGGAGTTTAGAATAGCTTCATCATTTAAGATAGAATAACATTTAAGTAGAGCAAAGGATTGCAAGTTTCCCCAAGCATGCCATAAATTCTGCCAGCTTAAAAATGCACCATTGTAGGTAAATTCTTCATCTGTTAATTGCATTGTTAAAACACCTTTACATAATATCTCAATATAATTGTAAATAATAGGATCGCTTGTTTCGTTATAATAGTTTACCAAACCCAGTAAAAGGACTGCCGTTTGATCCGATGCATATTTATGGGGCAGCCAAGTCGGTAAATTCAATCCATACAATTCTTCATATTCGTATGCTGTTGGAATATCTTTTTTTACAGCACTTATAAGTTTTTCAATAGAATCAAATATTCTTTCCGCAAAAACCTGATCACTTTGTTTATAGAAATCATAAGATTCCATTAAAGCCCACAATGCTCTCCAAGACCACCAATTAGGCTCAGCAACACTTGTTTTGAAATCTCTATTTATAGAATAATCATCCCAAATAAAATTATAGAAATAACCGTTATCACTCTGTAAATAAAGAACAAACTCAATGAGCTTTTTATTTTTATCAATACTACTTTGCTCTGAATTTATTTCCCAATCATATAAATAATAAACTGCTGCACGGGCAACATCATCAACACATGAAATTCCTTCATCATCATCACCTACAAATGTATAATCAGGGTAATCACTATATATATGAATAATCGCCATCTCCTTACCGTCAACAACTATTTCTTCATAAAGGTAATCAAGATGAGAGTTATTGATAATAAGTTTATCATTTCCATTACAACTAATAGTTATGGCAACAAACAGTAACAAAAGAAAATATTTTTTTATATAGTATTTCATTTACACACCGAGATTAAATAATCGATAGTTGTATCTGCTACACAAACATTTGTATCTGCGCCGCTGTAATAGATTTTTACGCTTCCGTCACTTTCGGCTATCCAGCCATTTGCGAAAACAACATTGTTGACATCACCTACTCTTTCATAATCCATTTCAGGAGCGAGAATCGGTTCTTTACTCCTACCAATAACTTTCCAAGGCTCGTTTAAATCAAGCAGTACAACACCTAATTTATAAAGAGATGTAATCCCAAATCCACGCACACCGTGATAAAGCATTAACCAACCTTTATCAGTTTTTATCGGATCACTTGATGAACCAATCTTATCATTTTCCCATGTACCGGGTTCAGGCTGCATAAGAATTTTATAATTTCCCCAATGAATTAAATCCGGGCTTGATGCAATCCAGATATCTTTTCTATTTTCGGCAGATGGTCGATCAATCTTCCAATATTTATCGTTTATCTTTTCGGGGAATAATGAGCAGTCTTTATTTGAAGGTTCTGAAATTGGTCCGTGAATTTTAACATTTTTAAAATCTTTTGTTTCGGCTAGAATAACTAAAGGCATATACTCTGAGTAACCGGTGTAGGTAAGGAAAAACTTATCTTCAAGCTGAGTTATACGAGGATCTTCAATACCCCACTCAACATATTCATAAAATTCGCTATGATCCTCGGGAGTAAGAAAAAGTTTATCATGAACTTTGAAAGAATATCCATCGGAACTTTCGGCAAGTACAAACGAAGATCTTCCGTTCGGCATTTCAACACGACAGACTAAAATATATTTACCGTTAAATTTAACTGCACCGGCATTAAAGATACTATTCACCTTAAAGGGAACGTTATCTTTTGTTAAAATTGGATTTAATTTAAATCGAATTACATTCATAGTATTTTTCCATAGTTAGTACGTTAATTGGATTTAAGAGAATTTATTAAAGAGCTTATCAAGTTCAATTTTTGCAAAACCGCAAGCCGAGTCAGACATAGCGTAAGGTATAATCAAATTATTATTATGAACTAGCGATCCACACGAATAAACAACATTAGGTACGTATCCTTCTCTTTCATTTTCATCCGGCTCAATAAGCGGTTTTTTAAGTACTGCAATAACTTTATAGGGATTATTTAGATCGAGTAGAATTGCGCTCATCACATATTTTCTTAATGGTCCAACCGCATGAGTTAATAACAGCCATCCTTCTTTTGTTTCGATGGGTGAACCGCAATTACCAAGCTGCACAAATTCCCAAATTTGTTTTGGTTGAAGAATTTTTCGTGCTTTATCCCACTGATAAAGATTATCAGATTCCATCATATATAAATTTTCACCATCCTGTCTTGATGTAATAAAATACTTTCCCTTAATTTTTCTTGGGAATAAAGCCATTCCTTTATCATTAATCATTTTCCCGTGAAGAGTTCCTACTTCATAATTTCGAAAATCCTTAGTCTCTATAAGCTGTGTGCGAAATGATTTTCCGTTATAAGCTGTATAGGTCGATAAATATTTTGCATTTCCTTCGTCAGTAAATTTCACAAATCTTGCATCTTCCATTCCCATCGATTCTGCTTTAGAAGAAGGAAAGAGAACACGTTCGGAAATCAAAGAGTTTTTCTCGAACATACATTTGTAATTGCTGCTCATTAAATCTTCTTTAGAATAGTTAAGAGAATTATGTTTGATATTTTTTTTATCAATTATTTCTTTGTATTTATAAGCAGTTACTTTGGGGAGCATTCTGAATGCGGATTCGTTAATTAATTTAACACTACCATTTGTTGAAATAATACCTTCACGAAATTCAATTGAAGAAATATGACCTTCACCGGTTGCACGTAGACTCATCACAAATTTCAATTCGCCTTTGCCTGTTTTATCTTGTGCCGGATGCGGAACAATAGACGGGTTAAAAAGTGCGGCTGATTCTATTGAGTATTCTTTTGAAAAATATGCACCGATTAATTGTTGTGTTTTCCTATTTATTTTTCCTATTGATACAATTTTCTTCACCCGGTTATAATTTTCTTGCAGTCTTGTTTCGATATTCTTATGACGGTTAGAGAACGCATCATATACTTCACTAATTTTCTTATTTATATCGGAATTACTTAACGTAACAATTCTATCTATTACTCTCTTAGTTCTTTGTTTATTCATTCCCAACGGTTGAATAATAACTTTCCTTGGGTCAGCTTTTAAGCGTAGTTTTAATTTTTGTAAATGCATAAAACATTATTCCTTTATACCGGTTGATGCCATACTTTGTATGAAATATTTTTGGAAGAATAAGTAAGCTAAAATAATAGGCAATGCTAATAGCACAGCCGACGCAAGTTTAACACCCAATTGTGAATCAGCTCTACCACCGACTGCAAATAATGTAACTAACTGCGGCATTGTCATTAAACTTTCCTCTCTAATTACAATCAACGGCCAAAGCACTTCATTCCATGATGCCATAAAAGTTATAATACCGATCGTAACAATTGCCGGTATGGAATTAGGCCAAAGAATTTTGAAAATAATTTTCAATTCACCGCAGCCGTCTAACCGTGCAGCATCAATTAAACTTTGCGGAATGGATTTGAAATATTGTCTGAACATTATAATTCCCAAGGCATTAATAAAATATGGAACGATCAATGCCAAGTATGTATCAATCCATCCGAACTCTACCATAATTATATATTGCGGTATAAGAGTTATTTGGAAAGGAAGCGTCATAGTAAAAATTATAATGTAAAAAATCGTATTCCTTCCTTTGAACTCTAAACGTGATAACGCATAACCAATCATCGAGCCGAAAATAAGAACTCCCGCCGTAACAGACGATGCTACAATTAAACTATTTATAAGTGATCTACCGATTGGAATTTTATCAACCATCTGTACATAACTATTTATTGAAACCGAAGAAGGTAGAAGAGTTAGAATTGAAATTTCATTTTCGGGCGCAAGCGATGCCATTACCATCCAGTAAAACGGGTAGATGAATATCAGTGCACCGATTAACAATAAAAAATAAAAGCATATTTTCTTAACAAGTTTCAAATATCACGCTCAACAAATTTTTTCTGAATAACAACAACCGCCATTATAATTAAGGCGAAAAATAGACCTAATGTTGCTGAATAACCCATATGGTAATAAAAGAAACCTTGTTTATAAATGTACAGAACTGCGGAGATAGTGCTATTAAGCGGTCCGCCGCCAGTCATAACATACGGTTCGATAAATAATGAAAAACCACCTATTGTTGATAAAATAACAACCATAAAAATTGTCGGGTTAATCATCGGTAAAGTTATCTTATAAAATTTTTGCCACCTCGATGCACCTTCAATATCGGCTGCTTCATAATACTGATTTGGTACAGTTTGCAGCCCAACTAAAAATAAAACTATGTATAAACCGACATTTTTCCATGTTGCCATTAATGCAATTGAAGGCATTGCAATATTCGGATCGGTTAACCACCCAACTTTACCTAAACCGATGCTTACCAATAATCTATTTAGTAAACCGGTATCAAAACCGTATAGCTGCTGCCAAAGAATCGTAACTACAACTCCCGACACAATTACAGGTAGAAAAAACGCAGCTCTAAAAAATCCACGGAACTTGATATTTTGATTTAGTATTACTGCCAGGAACAGAGCAACAATTATTTGCAGCGGGATATGAATAACAAGAAAAATTAACGTGTTTATTAAAGATCGAAAAAATACTTCGTCCTTAAATAACCTGATATAATTGTTCAACCCGATGTATTCCATCGGTGAAATGATATTCCATTTATGAAAAGTTAAAACGATTGAAAAAATAACAGGGAACACTACAAATAACATAAAATGAATTATGTAGGGAGTTACAAGTAAATAGGGCGTTATCTTTGTTCGTAATCTCATTTAGTGTTTTACTTTAAGAATAATAAGTTAACTGCATCTGCAGCATCTTTAACAGCTTCTTCCGGTGATTTAACACCGTAAATAACACAAGCTTCATACTGCTGAGAAATTAAATCGAAAACTTCTTTAAGTACAGGACTAGCATCAGTCCCTTTTACAAATTTTGCTTGTTTTGCAAATGTTTTCATTTTAGGATTTTGTTCGAAGTACCCGGTATATAATGAATTCTGATCTATATTTTTTCTTCGAGGAAGTTGGTTACTGAGTTCTAAAAGTTTCAGATCATTTTCTTCATTAATCATATCTCGCAAAAATTTCCAGGCTAATTCAGGATTTCTACATGTATTGAATATTACAATATTTTTCGGATCTCCGTAAGTATAAATAGGTCCTTCATGGTTATCCGGTACAGGAAGATGATGAAAATCATATTCAAAGCCTTCAGGTTTGTATTTTTCCGAGTGTGCAATTTCCCATGGACCAGTAAAACGCGTAGCAATAACACCGGATAGAAAAACATCCTGACGTGCCGATAATCTTTCTTTGGAGAAATAATTATTTGCATACAGGTTTCTGAGAAACTTAAAAACATTTACAGCATGCTCATTATCGAAAACAGCTTTGTTATTTTTTACAAGCGAAGCTCCTCCCGAAGCAGCAAGATATAAAGGATAAAAATCAAAAAATCTCTGCCACCAGGTAACCTGAACTTCTGCATATCCGAACCATCTATCTATGTAACCATCACCGTTTAAGTCGGCTTGAAATTTATCGGCAGCATTTGTGAATTGCGAATAATTACCCGGTACCGAATCAAGTTCCAATTCTTCAATGGCTCTTTGGTTGTAAATCAGCATAATAGGATTAATCTTCCACGGGATTTGGTAGATATGTCCGTCGGTAGATCTAATCTCTTTAACAACAGCACTATCGCATCTATCATAAATAAATTCTAAAAAACCATCCAAGGTATCTAGAGGAATAAGAACCCCGGCTTGTGCATAAGCTTCAACATCGCCCTGCCACATATTCGAATATATATCGGGAGTGGTTTTACCAACAACAGCGGCAAGTATAACTTCTTCACTTGATTGTCCTTCGGGGACAGGCTGGAATCTAATTTTAATTAAATTTTCGTCATTCCATTTTTTTGTTATATAATCTGCAAATTGTATTTCGTAAGTATTGTTTGAACTCCAATAAAGTATAGTATTTCTATCGGCTTCACTTCTTCCGCAGCTTAAATTAATAAGGGATAATAAAACAACGGATGCAGTAATAAGAAGAGTCGGTTTCATCTCGGTTATTCCCAATTGACCCTTTCATTATCTATCGTAGGATAAGGGGGACGAGGAATCAATCCTCCTTTTTTTGCCGAATAAAAATCAACTACTTTAGGATCATTTTCTTCGGAAACTGAAATCCTATTCAACACTTCACTATTGATAACAACATCATACTTCGCTTTTGATGCTTGAATCATTCTGAACATTTTAGCAATTAATTCAATTGATAAATCATCAGGTGAAGGTTCGGACTCACTGCCGGTGTTTACTTCTTCATTTGCTAATAGAATAGAATTAGCGAGTTTATTTCTCATTGCACTATATGCGATTTTATCACGCCACCAATTACTTTGAGTCTTAACCCAATTATTTTCAAAATATCCATTCTCTTTGGCTCTTTGAGTTAATAGCTTATCACGAAGCATTAACCAAATTAAATTTTCAATCGATCGCGAAAATGAATTTATATCACTTTTATCAAATTTTATATAATGACTCCGGTTGCGATACCATGTAATAAATTCATCAAGCAAATATGATTTTTTTTCGGTTACAACTAATTCCACACCAGTGTAATCCTCTCCCCTAGTCAATCCCAGATTTGATAACGCGGATTCAAGTATTTTTTCTAAATCCCATTCCTCGTATTGTTCTGAAGGAAGAATATATTTACCAAGATATGCACGAAGGAAATTAAATGCATGTTTCTTAATTATCGGGTTTTCATTACGTAGTAAGTTATCTACATAGTTATCGGATTCACGATCCATGTTATTTTTAAGAAATGCTTGTTCGGATTCGTATCTTAATTTATTTAATTCCGTTTCGCTTGTAATCATGTCTCGCCAAATATTTTCCAGTTTAACTATATACCATTCGCTATTAACATGAATTGGAGCGGAGTAATGCCCTGCTTCCATTGTGTCAACTATTTGAGCTAACAACGGGTTATTTTTTCTTAGTGAATAAAAAGTTGTTCTCAACGATCTCATATCCAAAAAGACAGAGTCATTAAATTGCTTCACAAATAATGAATCAAACGACACATTATTATACAACGATAACCAATATGCTTTTATTCCTTCTTCGTCATGTGAATAAAGCCATTTCAATTCAAGCTCAACCTGCTTTGAATGAAAAATAGTATCAACTGCTGCCGAATCTATTTTTATTTTGCTTAATATTTCTTCCTTGAACATTTCTTCGGTTGCAAGATCAGCTTGAATATCATCAAATAATGAACTTACTTCTTCATCGTTTATTAATCCTTCTTTATAGCTTTCTAAAGCAAGTAACTTTTCGTTAATCAAATATTTGAGATGTGTTTCTTTAGAGTCGGATTTCCTTTTGGGAAAAGCGGGACCAAATTCATAACTATAAAAAAATTCTTCCGCTGTAATTTTGATATCACCAACCTCGGCAACAACTTCATAATTATTAACTGTTTCTTTATTCTTCATATCAAAATAAGTTTGAGCAGATATATTACATACTCCGAAAAAAGTACAGCTAACAATGAAAATATTTCTTAAGATTTTCTGCATTAAAATTTAAGTCCGACCGAAAAATTATGAACGTTCTGTAATCTTCCGAAATCTCTATAAGCATAATCAAAATTAACAACAGCATCTGCAAAGATCATTTTGGAATTGATTCCAACACCGAATGATAAACCTCCTTCACCATCTTCAAGAAGAAGTGAGTTATAACCACCTCTTAAAAAGAGAAAATCTTGGTAGGACAATTCACCACCAACATTCATGCTTTGATAATTATTATTTGGAACCGAAGCATCGGCAGCAATTCTAAATTTATAAATATCATTATTGATAGCATAGGTGGAAACACCAATTTGAAAAAGCATTGGCAGATCCCATGAATCCATTTCAATTTTCGTTGGAATCCTTTCATTTGAACCTTGCTTTGTATCATCAACGCGGATAAAATATCTTGCATCTCTTCCGTCAAGTGTCATTGGAGTACCGAAATTCAATATTGATGCACCGATTGTTAGACCCCCAAGTAGATCAGTTCTAAACTTTGTTCCGGCATCAATTGCAAAAGCAGAAGCACTCATATGCCATATTCTTTGCTCTATATATTTAACCGTAAAACCTATTGAAAATCTATCGGTTAACATTCTTGCATAAGAGACACCAACGGCAATATCACTAGCGTTAAAGAATTCACCTGTACCATCGGGCTGTTCAACAGTAGTAACTTTCATATCGTCCATTGATAGTGAAGTAAAACTAAAACCGAGCGTACCGAAACTTCCAAGAGGAAGCACAAGTCCGGCAAAATCAAAATTAGTTTCGGCTATCCAATCTGTATGAACAATAATAGCCTCAAACTTGGGTAATTCGGCAATGCCTCCCACATTCCAGTAAAGAGCAGAAGCATTATCTGCAACACTTACAAAAGCTCCACCCATTCCAACTGCAGAAGCGCCAACGCCTATTTCCAAAAAGCTTGCGGCAGTTGTTCCGGTTTTGGAAACATTCTGTGCTTTAATACTTTGAGAGGCAATTAATATTACTGTTAATAAAAATATTTTATAAGCGAGTTTTAACTTAAACATAACATCCCCGCAAAGATTTTTAGTTCTTATTTAATTATCGCAAAGCGACCGATTTTTTCACCAATACCCGGTGCATCAACATGGAAAACATAAACACCGTATGCAATATCCATTCCGTCTTTCGAAACCATATCCCAGCTTACTTGTCCGTCGGAAATAAAACTATCATGTTCAATTGTATCAACATGTTTACCGCTGATAGTGTATATCCGAATTGTACACTTATTAGGAAGATGCATGAAGTAAATTCTTCGTTCACCTCTTCCCACAGATGTTGAGAATGGCTCCCAAGAAGCGGCTCCTACATAGGGATTGGGAACTACTGCGATTTTGTCAAGATCTGAAGTAGCCTTTGATTTATCGAATCCTTGTCCGGTAGTAGTAAATTCAAAAAACTCGTTTTTCCGGAACGGTTTGTTAGTAACAATTTTGTAGACATCTCCTATCTGCGGATGCCTTTGCTGACTTTCAGCAATTGTAGAATCTTTTACTAAAGTCATAGACCAGCTAACCCTAACATCGGCAAAGGAAGTAGCTTTTTTACCAAGCGAATCTCCGACAACAACAAAGATTGCATCGCCGTCATTAAACAATCCATCTCTATTTTCATCACGAAATATAAATTGAAAATCATCAATTCCTTCGGTGAGATTTCTAACTATTATATTAGATTGAATCGGTTGACTGAAACCACTTGAAGGGAATGATAAAATCCCTTGTCCGGGTTCGGTAATTTCAACTTCAAAATCAGCCGGGTAATCTACACGTCTTCCTTGATAAGCAGCCCGGAATCTTGAATCAAATCCAAGTTGAATAATATAGTTGCTGTTTCCTTTTATCCATCTAGATTGATCGTAATTAATCGAAACTAATGTATCGGTTTTCATATCAATCGTGAATCCATCAACAACCGGTGTTTGAACATGAGTAGTTATTATTTCACGATTAGTTAACAAAGTATCGTTTGTTGTGATATTAATTAACTTATATTCAGGATGAGCTTCATTACTGAATTTTGAATCTTCATAAAAAGCTAACCTGTATATATTGTTACTTTTTACGGAATCCGGATTCAAAATTGAAACAGAAACAACTCCGGTACCGGGACCCGTTGCCGCAAAAGAATGAACACCCGGCGCCAGGTAGCCTGCCGCCGGTGCCCTAGGGGTAACAACCGCCGTATTGATATCAGTAGTTACTTTTCCGGTAATATCCTGCTTGATGATTGTGGTTGTTTCTGAAGGAGGGATTCCTTCAAAATTTCCTTCGATTGTCGTTGTTGTATATCCTTGATCGTAAGCGGCAACCGCATAGTAATAAGTTTGTCCGTTCTGAACTGTTGAATCAATAAATGAATGTTTTAACCCGGTATCTTCACCAAGATAAAACATAGCACCATTTACATTAATAGGATGAAAACCGGTTACTCCGTTTACGAGATCAAATTGAGCAATCGGATCTCTTAATATTGGCTTACCGAAACCGTCAGTGATAATTTTATTTTCAAGAAAATTTGGTTCCGTTGAACGATAAACACGATATCCTTCAAAATTTATTCTTTGATAAAAAGCATCAAATGTTTTTTCAGCACGGTCATCCCAATAAAGAATTACTCTTTTATCTCCGGGTATTGCCGTTAGAATCGGTTTCTCGGGTGGTTTTGCAAATCTATAATTAGCGTTATAAATCTGTTGAACAGTTCGTTTTCTTCTAAAAAGATCATTCTCATTAATTCCAAACAGAAGTGACATTGAGAACCTTTCGGTCTCACCGGTCTCTTCAAATTCACCGGTTGTTTGTGAATACGTATCTCTTCCGTTCATACTAAATAGATAACTTGAAAAATAATTTGCAAGGTTAACACCTTGAAGTGATTGACCGTGCGGTTCAGGCAGCCCGGATAGAACTTGCCAATTCTCTTCGTCTCTGTTCAATTCATATTTATGAACAGGGAAAATAGCAAACCCGGTTAAACCTAATTGATCGGATTCATCTTTATCGAGAATTCCAAAATTGGGTTCACCTTGATCGGGTCTTCCGTTACCCTCTGTGCCGTCAGGGTCTGGACCAGGGTAACCTTCATCGAAAGGACCGATACCGTCAGTTCCGACATCATCGTTAAGAGGTTCACCATTATCCCAAACTCCGTTTCCATTAACATCTGTAAAGGAACGCCAATTAGCATTTTCATCAGCATCCCAATGAGGTCTCCACGGATAACCAAAAAACGTTCTGAATTTCACAGTATCAATTGCAGGGTTAAGAATAAAAGGATCCTGTTCGGGAGTTTCAATAAAAAATCTAGCAACGTTATCCCTTCTTTCGTCAGTCAATCCATCCTGATCATTATCTTTTCTATCATCGGGAATACCGGGACTTTCAAGGAATGCGTAACCAGCAAACCCAACAGGACTCCAATTACCCGGACTACCGAACGGAACAGTAGACCATGCATACGATAAATCTAATAAAGTATTATAATCACCTGCATTATTGGAAGAATTATCGTGCCCGCCAATTCCCCAATCAACGTATTGAGCAAAGAGAGCTTTGTCATAATCATAATTCCCGATATTTGTTATTTCATAATACCAGAAAATAACATCTTCAGCTAGTACTTGAGACCATTGGAAACCGCGTGCTTTAACCTGCATTCCTAAACCCCCTCTATCCGGATCGTCGGAATCAGGAGTAAAATTATTTCTTAAAATATATTCTCTATCAAGATGATCATCGAAAACAAAATAAGTTTCGAGATCGGCATTCATAATTCCTTTACCGAAAAATCCATTCCAATATCCATCCCAATCATTCAATCTGTCGGGCCAGGTTAAAGGCCATGTAGATTTATCGTCACTTCTTGCGGGAGATGAACTATATGGGGCGGCATAACCGGGAAGGGGCCACCAGCCGTATGTAATTCCTGTTGCTCTATCAAAGCGTGTGAATTCATAATAATTTGTTTCAAGCGGATGAATAAAGTTACCTGCGGGGTCCTTAGCTTCTGCTTGAACAATTATTGCAACCCCGTCAACATAAGTATGGTTTGTTCCTTTGGGCCAAACTCCGCTCCGGCTGGGTTCATTTAACCAATCGGCTATTTGACCGAAATTATAATAAACAGTTCCGACAAGATTACCATCCATAAACCCTTTACGGGTTTGGTTATGGTCACCTTTATTTTTATCGGGAACAATTTGTGCATTGATCTGCAACAAAGTTAAGATAAATAAAAAAAGAATTATCCTATACTTATGTTTACCATTAAACCTATACACGATATCCTCCAAAATTAACCAATTGCTAAAAAGCCAATGAAGCACCGAGAACAATTTGTCTCGGAGCAGAATAAAAATCCGGTCTTGTATAAAATTCTTCTATTGTATTAACACCACGCGGCGGTTCTTGATTGCGTGTAAGTTCTAAAGAATAACCTGCACGACCGGTATCTCCAAATACATCAAGTTCATTTGCGGTATCAAATAAATTATAGACTTTAGCAAATACAGAAATTTTGTATGAACCTATATCAAAGTATTTGGTAACATACAAATCGACATTAAAGATACCCGGCTTGTTATCGCTATTTTCCAAACCGGTTCTTTGATTTTGGAGAGCCGGGGTATATGGAAGCCCAGAACCGAGTCTACCGATAAAACTTGCAATATAATCTCCCGGAACGCCTGCAGTAAACGTAAAATTAAGAGAGTGTGTTCTATCCCAAGCCAACGGAACAAGTTGTTTATTTATTTCAATCGGTGGATTAGCTTGTGCTTTATCGAATGCATCATTTGGATCCGACGCATTTCCTTTTGCAACCTGAAAAGTGTAATCAAGCGTTGCACCGAAGCCGTGACTAAATCTTTTTTCAAATGATAGAGTTATTCCTTTCACCGAGCCGTAATCTTTATTTACAAGCTTGCTGAATTTCCGGAATTCATTTTTGATATAGATTTCAGTGCTGAGAAGATTTCTAATATCTTTATAATAACCGGTTATTGTAACACCCAGGTCTTCAGTTAAAGCCTGCTGCAAACCGATTTCATACATGATTGTTTGTTGTGGTTCTAAATCGGCATTGCCAATCGTGTTTCCAATATTAGCCGGGAAATCACCGGTTAACGGAATTCTAAAATTCGGGTTACGGTATAAATTTTCAAACGGCGGAATTTGGAAAAAGTGACCGTAAGAAATATGAATTGCACCGCGATCGGTAATGGGATAAGAAATCCCTATACGAGGACTAAATTGATATTTCGGTTTTGCTTTCTCGAGGAGTGAATCGGGAAACGGTGGTTGAAACTCATCTAATAAATTTATCCTATTCGGATCTTTTAGATAATCGCCGTCCGGTTCAAAGTAATCAAAACGAATACCTGCATTTATAATCAAGTATTCAAATTCAATTTTATCTTGAATATAAGCAGCAAGCTGATATGGATTTGATGTATAAGTATTAAAATTAAATGCACCCCGCTGAGGTAAAGCCGGTTTATAATTATTTGCCGCATCAATCACGATTTGAAAATCTTCGTAATCCAAACTATGATACTGAAATTCGAAACCGGTTTTAAATTGATTTCTTTGATCATACTGCCATGTTGCATCGGTTTTAAAAGTTAAAGAAGTTGTGTTATGATTGAAATGCCAATTTTCTGTTCCGCCGGTTAAGAAAGCATTTCCACTGACATCTTTCTTCCTATCCGGATTCACATAGCGCGAGTCCAAGGGGTCTTCAAATACATATTGCTTGTACTCAGATCTAATTCCCGAAGCAACAAAATTAATGAATGCAGAATTGCTTAAGACCCAAGTATAATTGATAATACCGAGAAAACTTTTTTCATACCTGTTGTAATCACCGTCCGGATTTAACTTATACTGATGGTTGTAGTCTTTGTATTCGCTGTCTTGATAAAGACCGGTAAGCACAATTCCTCTTCCTCCACCGACATTAATAGCAAGTTTTCCTTGTAAAGAAAGGCGTTTACTGAAATTCATAGGTACAAATTCATTATCCCCGGTTGCACCCACATACCAATCTTCACTATTATTTGCAGAAAAATTCGATGAATCAGATGGATTAAACATTCTTCTACCGTACAAATAACCGTCGTCATAATTATATCTACCTGAAATAAAGAATTTCAATAAATTACCCAGACCGGGTACCGGGCCGCTTAAACTACCTTGAAAATTATAGACATCAGAGGGGCTCACCTTATCAATATTTGTAAACAAATTATTCCTTCCCGATACATAGTCACCGGAATAAAAAGAGAATTCGCCGTCTAAGTTATCACCGGCAATTTTTGTAACTTGATTAACAACACCGGAAAGCGCTTCACCGTATTCGGCATTAAAAGTACCGGTAAGAACCTGAATTTCTTCCAAACTATTCACTTCGGCACTTAAACTGGATTGACCTGTAAAAGCATTATTAACCGGAACTCCGTCAATAAGATATTTAACTTCGTTATTACGTCCGCCTCTAAAGTGACCATCCACTACTCCGGCTTGAAGATTAACTACAGAGGCAACATCCTCAAGTGGCAGCATTGAAATTTGTTCACCGCTAACTTTAGCTTCGGTAGATGTTAGATCTTTTTGAACAATAGGTTTTGTTGCGGTAACAATTATATCGGAAATCTGTACTGTCTCTTCTGATAATTCAAAATTTATTCTAGTGGTTTGATCGACAGATACTCTTACATTCTGAACAACCGTAGGAGTAAAACCAATCATTGAAGCTCTTAATTCATAGACCCCAGGCGGAATATTTATTATGAAGTATTCGCCGTCAATATTTGCAGCTCCTCCATAATTTGTACCGACAATAATAACATTTGCACCAAGCAGTGGATCGCCGGTATTTTTATCGGTTATCTTCCCCGCTATTTTCCCGGTTGTTCCGGCAAACAGCATACCTGAGATATGAAATAAACTTACTAGAAAAACGTATAAGAATTTTTTATGAGTGAACATTACATTCACCTGTAATCTAATGTTTAGAAAAATATACCTATCAATATAATATGAAGGGAGACAGAATTTCTGCCTCCCTCCTGAAACGATTACTTACTTAAGCATAATCATTTTCTTTGCTTGAAAGAATTTTCCGGCTTTGATCGTATAAATATATGTGCCGCTAGCAATTTTTGAACCGTAATTATTATCTGCATTCCAAGTAATGTTATGAACGCCCGCATTTTTCTCTTCGTTGATCAATGTCTTTACTTCTCTGCCAAGCATATCATAAATTTTTATTGTTACAACCGAGTGCTCAGGTAATGCATAACTAATTACAGTACTTGGGTTAAATGGATTCGGATAATTTTGGAATAATGCATAATCCGTAGGTAAAAATTGATCCTGCTCAACATCGGTTACCGTATTAGCTTTTTTGATAGTCAATGCATCACAGTAAATAGTTCCTTGAAATCTGCCTAATGGATGTATTCTAACTGATAATGATACTGCTCCTTCTTGTACCGGGATATCTACATAAAACTGTGTCCAGTCAAAT
>DYHH01000005.1:76649-213669 GCA_020724265.1 Melioribacter roseus
CTACTGCTACCGAATCCGGCTCTAAGTTCTCACCTTTTACCCATAAACTGATACGGATTTTGTCACCGGCTGTTACTTCATTCAGTTTATATCTGCCAGTCCCTACAAATCCGTCTCTTGTGCCTTCAGGTATGTCGAACTTCAATGAGTAATTCCCGTGATAGGATTCTTCATCGGTTATTATTGTATTCTCATAGCCTGCCGTTAATTGTCCGTCATTGCCGCCTATCGGGGGTAACCAGTAGAACCAACCTGTAGGTACTCCTACTTGTGTATTCCAGTTCTGACCTGCCCAACCTTCTCTACCTACAAATACAAAGTTATCTGCCCATACTGTACCTACTGCATCTTTACCTCCTACAAACCGGATTATTGTTGTATATGAATCCTCCGGTAATATTACTTCTCCTATCGCTGTACTATCGGTTATCCAGCCTCCGCTATTTGCCGTACTTTGATCCAACTCGAATTTCTTCTCGCCTATCAATGTGCCGTTCTCTCTATAGAAACTGTAATTTACATACCACTTCGCATCTTCATTTGCCGGATTTGTGTTTACTCCTTCGGTTCTATAGCTTACTCCCATATTGATATCTACATCTTTATAATGCAGCGGCGACCACAAGTCTGCCATGTTCTCTGATTCCCACATCGCTGCTTCACCTGTGGCATTCTTTGTGATCTTTAAGCTTCTTCCCATCGAGATAAATTGATCGGTTGCCCAACTTAATGTTGCTCCGCCAGGTTCTGAGCCCTTCGTCCAATAGGATGGTAAGTCTTGTTCGAAACTACCGACTTCATTAATTCCACTTTGCGCATAAACCGATAATGTGCCGGTGATTAGGATTATTAAAAATCCATGTGCCCACTTAAATGTTTTGAAAAATTTAAGCATTACTCCTCCTTGTTTTTGTTTGTTACTTGACTCTTGATAATACGGGTATGATCTACTCTATTAAAAATATCTTTGATATCCTTTAATTGAATTTTGCTTGTAGGAATACCGTTAAGATTAATTCTACCGGAGACAAGCAATTTTACAGCAGCATCAAAAGTAAACGGATTTAAAAAAGAATTGTGAATTTTGATTTCGTTACGAAATAATTCTTGAAGGTTTAATTCTATTACTTCATCTTTAGCGGCTAAACCAAATACGACAATAGTTCCTCCTTTAGCAATAAGCTTTAACGATAGCTCAACAGTTTCGCTTTTTCCAACACATTCAATTGCAACATCAGTACCGCCGTCATTGTAATCGATAATGGATTTAACTAAATTTTTATCGTCAGGAGAAAATGCAATATCGACACCAAGCTTTAATCCAATTTGCTTTCTTGATTCAATAGGTTCAACAAGAATTATTTTAGCAGCTCCGGATAATTTTACCAACTGTACCATTAATAAACCAATTGAGCCGCCACCTATTATTGTAACTGTATCGCCCGGTTTAATTTCTGCTTGTTCAATTCCTCTTAAACAACAAGAAAGAGGTTCAGCAAATGCTGCGATTGAAAGATCAAAATTATTCGGCAATAAATATATTTGAGAAGTTGGTACAATCACGTATTCAGCAAAACCACCATCTACTGTAACACCAAGCGCTTGATGATTTTCACAAAACTGCACCTTTCCTTTTCTACAGTATCTACATTTACCGCAATAGATATTCGGGTCGACTGCAACTTTGTCACCAATCTGAAAATCATTTACGTTGTGACCTTTATCTGTAATAACGCCGGAAAATTCGTGGCCTAGAATAACAGGGATGTTTGCATGCGCTTTTCCTGATATGATATGATGATCCGTACCACAAACCCCGCAATAATTAACTTCAATAAGAACTTCTCCATTGTCTAATTTTCGAAGTGGGTATTCTGCTAACTCAAATTGATTCACGCCATTATAAACGGCAGCTAACATATATTATTCACAATTTTTTTGTCGATTTGCGAATTATTAATTCAACCGGTACAAGGATTTTCTTACCATTGGTATTTTTGTTCTTCAAAACTTCCATCATTAATCTAAATGCTTCGGTTCCTAAATCAATTTTGGGAACTCTAATTGTTGTTAATGGAGGATCGAGCAATAAATCAACTTCAACGTCATCGAAGCCAATAATCGAAACATCTTGCGGAACACTGTATCCGTTATCTTTTAGAAAGTGCATAGCCCCAATTGCCATTGCGTCGTTACAAGCAAATACAGCTGTTATATATTTATTCTTCTTGAATAATGTTTTAGCAGCATCATAACCATTTTGCCTATCGGGATAAGGAGAAGTAGTATGGATATATTTATCATTATGCTTAATGCCAGCATTCTCTAGTGCTCTTGAGTACCCCATCAGCCGGTTATAAATACTCGGATGTTGAATATCACCACCTATAAAAGCAATATTTTTATGTCCATTTTCTATGAGATGATTTGTTGCGAGGATTCCCCCTTGAATGTTATCTATCAATACCACAGGATATTCTTCATTATCGAGAACATAATCAACAAAAATTAAAGGAAGTTTATACTTAGCGATCCTATCAATCAGGATATGCGGCACCTTTCCGGCAATAATTACACCATCCACACTTCGGTCAAGAATAAATCTTGGTAAAGGATCATTCTCGCTATAATCGGAAGCTACCGTAGTCAAGAGAATATAAAATCCACTATCTCTTGCTTCAAACTCAGTTCCTAAAAATATTCTTGTATAAAATGGTTCGGTACGTAAAAAGTGATCATCGGTCAAAATGAATCCAATGTTCCCTGTTTTTTGTGATACTAAATCGCGAGCAGATTTTGAGGGATGATAGTCGAGTTGCTTAATGACCTTCAGAACCTTCTTTTTTGTTTCGGGTGAGATACGATTGTTATTATGAATGACTAAAGATACAGTCGCGATGGAAACTTTCGCCTTTAAAGCAACATCTTTTATGGTAGCTGCCATTCAATTTCTCAGTTAAACGTTTAACTTGATTTCAATATAATTATGCTGATACTTTTTGTCAAGTAAATAACGCATGCACAATCAAAGGATATTGAGATATAAAATTTCATTTAATCGGTTAAACGATTTAATGATTTCTGAATTGTCTAATACTTTTATAAATTATTCATTCAATTGAATTCAACTCTCGAATGATATTTTTTAGTAGTATATTGGCAATAAATCAATTAGCAGCATATCTTCTAAATCATATTAGTGAAAAAAAAATGAGAATATTAGCCATGTCTTACGACAATCCCAATATTTGTTGGGATGGTAAAGAGGATGTCCTAAGAAAAGAAGCCGAATTCGTTTGGAGGTTGAATCAAAGAGATATTATTCGAGATATTTGGTTTACAGAGCCCAATAAAGATGCTGTTTTAATTTTGGAATGCGATTCATTAAATCAAGCAAAAGAAATAATTAATGAATTCCCATTAGTCAAGGACGGATTAATTTCCTTTAATATCTTGCAGATTATTCCTTATGACGGATTTGAAAGACTCTTTGCTAAGTTAGGTTAATGAAAATGTATATTCAAAAAATTGTCTTGGGTTTTCTCTTTAAACAATAATTGATTTCTTTTTCCCTTTGGTAAGATTCCATAATTGTTATATTTAGAAATGATTACCTAATTCATTTTCAATAATGTAAAAAAAATATGACAAGATTTTTTTTAATTCTAATTCTTCTCACTTTTTCAAACTTTCTAGTTGCTCAGGATGTGTTTGAAAAAGCAAGAACCAGTATGGTTAACGGGCAAATAAAATCACGCGGTATAAAGGATGAAAATACTCTTAAGGCATTTATGAATGTTGAAAGACATAAATTTGTACCGGATCGATTAATTAATTCTTCATACAGCGACAGACCTCTTCCAATTGGTTACGGACAAACAATTTCGCAACCGTACATTGTTGCTTACATGACTGAAATTATTCAACCAAAACCAACCGATAAAGTATTAGAGATTGGAACCGGTTCAGGATACCAAGCTGCAATATTGGCTGAAATAATCGAGCAGGTTTATACAATTGAAATAATTCCGCAATTAGCCGAGTCTGCCGGTGATTTATTAAAGGAACTTGGTTATAAAAATATATCCGTTAAACAAGGTGACGGTTACTTCGGATGGGAAGAACATGCCCCATTTGATGCGATTATTGTTACGGCAGCCGCAGAACATATTCCTCCACCTTTAATTGAACAACTTAAAGACGGCGGAAAAATGATTATACCGGTCGGCTCTCCATTCTTAACGCAACAATTAATGTTAGTTGAAAAAGATAACGAAAAAATTAAAACAAAAAGTATGATGCCGGTTCGTTTTGTTCCTTTTACAAGAGAATAATTTTTTAATGATTCAGTTTAACAAAAGGTTCATTTCAATAGATAGTAATGAATATAAAACTCTACTTTTCAATCTCACTAACCTCCGCAGCAGTTATAGCCTTCCAAATTACATTAATGCAGATATTATCGATTACACAGTGGAATCATTTTGCATTTATGATTATCTCACTTGCATTACTTGGTTTTGGAACAGCCGGAACGGTATTATCTATATTTAAAAATTGGTTTGTCGAATATAGATCAACTATAATTCCTCTCACAATGATACTTACCGGCATTTTTATTTTGTTGTCGGTACCCTTATCACAAACGGATTTTGCAAGGTTTGATACCTTTTTATTATTTGCCGAAACATCACATATTTTCAAAATAGTTTTTACATACATTATATTTTTCATTCCATTCTTTTTTGCCGGTTTAGCTATCGGTTTAATTTATGTTTCATATGCCGAATCAATTGGTAAGTTATATTTTTCTGATTTACTTGGTGCTGGTATTGGCGGGCTCGGGGTTGTAATTTTATTTTGGTTTATGTATTCGGCTTTTTTTCCAATTGTTATTTCTATACTCCCGATTGCGGCTGGAGTTATACAGATTAGAAAGGATAAAAAACTACTCCCTTTTATAGCCGTTTCACTTTGGGCTTTTATAATTATAGTAAGTCTTATTTATCCAATTGGAATAAAAAGTTCTCAGTATAAAAGTATAAGTAAGACACTGAACTTACCGGATGCTGAAATAGAGCTTGAGAAAAACAGTCCGTTCGGTTTTATACAAGTTGTTAAGTCAAATTTAATTAGACACGCACCGGGATTAAGTTTAACATACACAAATGAAATACCAGTTAGAAAGGCTGTCTTCAATAACGGCGACTGGTTCGGGCCGATAATTTCGCGAGATACAAACTATTCTAACTTTGTATTGAATTATACAATCGATGAGTTGGTTTATAGATTGGCGGAGAAAAATAATATTTTAATATTGGACTCAAGAACAGGTAAAGATATTATTCATGCACTTACTCACAATGCGGGAATAATTCGTGCAGTTGAATCAAACATCGCAATCAATTCCCTATTATATAATGAGCTGGCTGACGAAACCGATTCGATTTATTATAAAAAGAATGTTGATGTATTTGAAATTTCTTCACGTACTTTTCTTAATACCGATTCTAATTTCTATGATATTATCTTATTACCACCGATCGGTTCATTCGGCGGCTCCTCAGGTACTCAGGCAATTAAGGAAGATTTCCTATTTACAGTTGAATCATTCAACTTAATGTTTGGCCGCTTAAAAGAAAACGGTTTTATTCAAGTAACCTGCTGGATGGATTATCCATTTAGAAATCCATTAAGAATATTAGCTACCATTATTGAAGCTCTCGAGTTATCCGGAATCAATAATGTCGAGGAACATATTGTATCTATTAGAAGCTGGAGCAGTATTTCGTTTCTTATAAAGAAAAAAGAATTGAATAATTCCGATATAGAAGCGGTTAGAAATTTTTGCAATGAAATGAATTTTGATACCGTTGTTCTACCGGGTATCTCCCTTGAAGATAGAACACAGTTTAATCAACTTCAAGATGAAAAATTCTTTTCATATATCGACAGTATTTTATCTAAAGGAAGAGAAGATTTTTTAAAAGAATATAGCTTTAGAATTTTTCCGCCGACTGATAACAATCCATACTTTTCTCAATTTCTTAAATGGGAAAACATACCCGACTTGCAGTATTTCTTCGGTACCGGTGCAATTCCGTTTTTTGAATTAGGTTACTTAATTGTATTGTTAACATTTTTTCAAATTGCATTAATATCGATAATTCTTGTAATCCTTCCGTTATTCAAATTAGGTTGGCAGGGGGCTAATAAATTATGGACGGTTTTATATTTCTCCGGGTTAGGTGCAGGTTATATGCTAATTGAAATTGCACTCATTCAAAAATTTGTTTTGTATTTCGGCAATCCGATTTATTCTGCTGCGGCAGTGATTAGCTTTATGTTAATATGTTCCGGTATGGGGAGTTATATTTCATCATTTGTAAATAATAAATCAAAAGGAATAACTAGTTCCGTTTTAATCATTATTTTTTTACTAATCACTTATACGGTTGCCTTAAATCCTTTACTTCAAAATAGCATTCATTATTCAACAGTTATTAAAGGATTAATATCATTCGTTTTGATAGGTCTCCCGGCATTTGTAATGGGATTCCCTTTCCCAACCGGGATAAATAAATTAAGCGAGAACAATAAACAGCAAATTCCATGGGCGTGGGGAATCAATGCATGTTTCTCGGTTATAAGTGCCGTACTTGCAATCGTAATTGCGGTTGAGTTTGGTTTTGATGCTGTCTTTTTTACAGCCGTTCTCGCATATTGTGTTACTTTAATTTCCACAATTCTTTTTGGAAGATAATATTTCAGTTAAAATTTGATCCACTACACATGAAAAGCCGTTTTAAGTTTTATAAACGAGTGTGAAAATTGACCAATAAAATATAAACCCAACAATATTCCTTTTACTGTTTTTCCTAAACGAACAATTTTGTTTTCATAGAACAATTAATCAGTTTAAAACATTCATAACTCATTCCATTTTCATTACTTTCGGTATACTAATTAAGTGATCCTCCTCCTTAAAGGATCAATAATTATATTCCATTTCAAGTCAACAAAATATTTTTGGAGTTGTGCTCTTAGTCAATTAAAGTCCTTTTTTAATGATTTTTTAGATAAAATTCTCTATCTTCTTATTAAGATACATTTATCTTTATATTCATATATTTTACTAAAAATCAATAAACCTTTACCAAATTATTATTAGCATGATATAAAGAAACTCCATAAAAACCGATTGCAATCCGTTATCAATTTATATTTACGGAGTGTTTATGAAAAGTGGATTTAACTTAACAATTCTTAAAAGATCCCACATAATTTTGTTAATAATTGCAATCAGCTCCCTCACAATATTATCCGGTTACTTCTATTTAAATAATGAATCACAAGAAATTCGAACAAAAAAGTACAATGAACTAAAAGCCATTGCGGAAATAAAGGTTGGACAACTTGTTGATTGGAAAAAGGAACGAACTTCGGAAGCTTATTTCTTTTCGGAAAACATGACCTACAAAAAAAATATTGAAGATTTATTAAATTCAAAAAACAATAATGCAGTTGAGTCATTAACAAAAGGACTTTCTCATATTAAAACTACTCATGGTTATGAAAATATTTTTATTACATCGAACGACAATAGCATTATTTTCACTTTAGACAAAGAATTAGAAAAAATAGATTCAGTTACAAAAAGTTTTATACAACTTTCTTTAAACAGCAATTCAGTAATTTTTTCAGATTTTTACATTTGTAAATTAAGTAACAAACCACATCTGGATATAATAGCACCGGTAAGAAATGGCAACGGAACCAATATTGCAGCGATGGTTTTTCGAATTGACCCGGGAACTTTTCTTTATCCTCTAATTCAATCGTGGCCGTTACCAAGCGAAACCGCAGAAACGTTTCTTGTAAGAAAAGACGGTGATGACGTATTGTTTCTTAATGAACTTAGAGATCAAAAGGAAACCGCACTTAAATTAAGAATTCCGTTAACTCAATCGCTACATCCATCTGTTAAAGCTGTTCTTGGCTATACGGGAGTATATGAAGGATTTGATTACAGGAATATTGAAGTACTTGCTTATATCAGTCCAGTTGAAGATACAAACTGGTATATGATAGCAAAAGTTAATGCTAGTGAAATCTTATCTGAATTAACTACAAGAACTACTCTAACAATCATACTTATTATATTCATTGTATTGTTAGTTATTGCGGTGCTTTGGTTAATATACAGTTCCAAACAGCGTAATATTTTCAGAACTTTATATGAATCACAAGAAGAATTTAAAACTACTTTATACAGCATAGGTGATGCCGTAATAACAACAAATTCAAAAGGAAAAATAAAATATCTCAATCCCGTAGCAGAAGAACTCACAGGCTGGGATGAAAAATCTGCATACGGAAAGAATTTGGAAGAAGTTTTTAAAATTATTAATGAAGATTCACGAGAGAAGGTAGAAAACCCGGTAGAGAAAGTCTTGCGCGAAGGTATGATTGTTGGTCTTGCAAATCATACATTATTAATTTCAAAAAGCGGGAAAGAAATTCCGATTGCAGACAGCGGTGCACCAATTAAAAATGAGAATAATAATGTAGTTGGTGTTGTATTAGTATTTAGAGACCAAACTCAAGAAAGAGAATCATTTAATAAAATAAAAGAAAGCGAAGAAAAATATCGCTATCTATTTGAAAATAATCCCCAGCCGATGTGGATATTTGATCTTCAAACTCAAGTATTTCTTGAAGTTAATAAAGCAGCTATTGAACACTATGGATATACTAGGGAAGAATTCCTCAATATGAAAGTGAAAGATATACGTCCAACCTATAATAAACCTTTTGCCTTGGAAGATGTGGAGGTAACTCCGAGAGGATATAATCCTAATAATGAATGGCCTCATGTAAAGAAAAACGGTGAAATAATTTATGTAGAACTAACATCACATTCTATTACATTCAATGACCGTCCGGCAAGACATGTTTTAATTAAAGATGTCACGGATAATAAATTAGCAAGGGAAAAAATACTGCATAATAATTATTTAATGAAATACATTATTGAACACGACCCGAATGCTATAGCAGTTCATGACAAGGAACTTAATTACCTTTATGTAAGTGATAGGTATATGAAAGATTATAATATTGAGGGACAAGATATAATCGGGAAACATCATTATGAAATTTTCCCCGAAATACCGGATAGGTGGAAGGAAGTTCATAAGAGAGCTTTAGCCGGAGAACTATTAAGTTCAGATAACGATATTTTTATTCGAGCCGACGGATCTATCGATTACACTCGATGGGAATGCAGACCATGGTTCGAAGCAGACGGAACTATCGGCGGAATTATTTTATATACTGAAGTAATTACTAACTTAGTAAAAATGCAAAGAGAAAAAACACTGTATTTGGATGTAATTGATAAGAGTCTGAATGAAATTCATATTTTCGATTCCGATACATACAGATTTCAATGGGTAAATCAAGGTGCCCTTAAAAACCTTGGTTACTCTTTGGAAGAAATTAAGAATCTTACTCCTTTAGATATAAAACCCGAGTTTAATAAGGAATTTTTCTCAGAATTAGTCAAACCCCTATTAACAGGCAAAGAAGAAAAGATAGTATTTGAAACAATACATAAAAGAGCCGACGGTACTCAATATCCTGTTGAGATTCATCTACAACTTCATCAACATGATGAGAAAAAATTATTTCTTGCAATAATAAATGATTTAACAATTAGAAAAGAAGCTGAAAAGGATTTAAAAGAGAGTGAAGAAAAATTTCGCAAGTTGGTTCAATCTACAGATGATGTAATTTTTACTTTAGATAAAGACCAGCGTCACACCGGAGTATATGGTCAATGGCTTGCTAAAAACAATTTATCCGATAATATGTTTATTGGGAAAACAACTGAAGAGATTTTTGGAAAAGACGCTGCTGCTATCCATAAACAAAATAATATGAAGGCATTAAAAGGCGAATTTGTTGTTTATGAATGGAATTCAATGAGAAATAATAAAACCGAATATTTTCAGACCTCTCTTTCACCTCTTCGAGAAGACAACGGCATCGTTTACGGTATAGTTGGTATCGGTCGAAATATAACTAAACTCAAAGAACTGGAAGAATCACTTAAAACCAGTGATAAAATCTTCAACCACTCAATTGATATGCTTTGTATTGCCGGTTATGATGGTTATTTCAAAGTTCTGAATCCCGCTTGGGAAAAAACTCTTGGTTGGAGCAACGAAGAATTGTTATCAAAACCTTGGATTGATTTTGTACATCCTGATGATGTTGAAGTAACAAATAATGTTAAATCAACACTGGTTGATGGTAAAGAGATATATCAATTTGAGAATAGATATTATTGCAAAGATGGTAGTCTTAAATGGCTTTCGTGGAATTCGTTCCCCTATCCCGAAGAGAATATCATCTTTGGTGTTGCAAGAGATATCACCGAAAGGAAAAAAATTATCGAAGAACTTATTACCGCGAAAGAACAAGCTGAAAAGAGTAATAAACTAAAAACCGAGTTCCTCGCACAAATGTCTCATGAAATCAGAACACCAATTAATGTTATTATCGGTAATCATACTTTATTAAGAGACTTTGTTGATAGTGATTTTAAAAAGGAATATTTAGATATCTTCAGTAGTATAGAATCGGCTTCCCGAAGAATTATCAGAACAATAGACCTTATATTAAACGTCTCCGAGATTCAAACGGGAAGTTATCAACCCGAATTCAGGCAAATTGATTTGGATTCTCAAATACTAAGCAGACTTTGCCATGAATTTTCTCAATCTGCGGCTCTTAAGAAATTGGAATTACATTATGAATATCGACTGCCATCCTGCAAAATAATTGCTGATGAATACAGCACAATGCAAATATTCAGCAATTTAATTGATAATGCTATAAAATATACTCACAAAGGAAAAGTAAAAATAGTTGCTTATAAGAAAACCGATTCTGAAATTGCAGTTGAAGTAAATGATACCGGTGTCGGTATGAATGAAGATTTTATGAAAGATTTATTTACTCCTTTTCACCAGGAGGAACGTGGGTACACAAGAAGCTTTGAAGGAAGCGGTTTAGGTTTAGCTCTAGTAAAAAATTACTGCAGTATTAATAATGCCGCTATCGAAGTAGAAAGTCAAAAAAATGTCGGTTCTACTTTTCGAGTAATATTCAAAATATATTAGAGAGTAAAAAATGAAAAGAATGCTTGTTGTGGAAGATGATTATCTTTCACAGGAAACTCTAAAACGTATTTTTAGAGATGAATTTGAAATTGATATTTGTGAATCGGTAGAAATTTTTCATGAAAAATTTTCCAACATAAAATATGACATAATTATAATGGATATCTCACTTCGCGGAAAACTTACCGGGCTGGATTTAACAAGAGGGTTAAAATCATCGGAGTTCCATTCGAACATACCCATTCTATGTTTGACTGCTCATTCATTTAGAAATGATAAAAAAAACGCTTTAGATGCCGGTGTTGATTTGTTTGTTGTAAAACCTGTGGAAGTTAATCAACTTCGCAGTTATGTATCGGAATTGATTGAGAGTTTTTCTAAATCTACAGATAGCTGACCTCAGAAAATCATTTCCTTAATTATCTGTTTTTTCATTTTAAGTATAAGCCGGAGTAAATACTATAATTTGCGCATTTGCGGAAACGCTTTAGCTTTTTAATTTAGCGAATTGAAAGGTAGCACATAAAACTAATCCCTTTTTTAGCCGCTAATTCGCGAATTTGCGGCTTGCCCATGCAATGTCCCATCACTTTATTATTAAAAAATAATTACTATTAACCAAAATTGGTTTACGTAAAAAAAAAAGCCGGACTAACACAGCCCGGCTTTTTTGTGAGTAAGAAAAATCTTACTTAACAAGCAACATTTTCTTAACGTCAGTATAGTTAGAACCGTCAATTCCGTTTGCTTGAATTCTGTAAAAATACATACCTGAAATCATATTAGATGCATTGAAGTTGATTATATGATAACCGGCTTCCAAATTATTATTAACCAAAGTTGCAACTTCCTGTCCTAACAAATTAAATATCTTAACACTTACATTTGCAGCTTCAGGAATTCCGAACTTAATAGTAGTAGACGGATTGAATGGGTTCGGATAGTTTTGTGATAAGCTGTAATCTGTCGGGATTGCCTCACTTTCAACACCAACAACATTATCAGTATTAACAAGTGAAGTATGTTCAGTACTTAAAAGACCGTCAGTAATTCCAACAGTAATCGGAATATTGGTCTGAGCAGCATACTGATCAGTTAATTCCCAACTAAATAAGCCGCTGGCAGTGATACTACTGCCATCCGGACCGTCAACTAAATAAAATGATACTGCATCTCCATCAGGATCTGAACCTGCATATTGGAAATTGTGTACAACCCAACCTGAAGGTGTTAATTCAGGAACAAATACTCTTCCGTCTTGAATTACATCCGTAAATACCGGAGGATTATTATCATCTAAAACTGTTATAGTTGCAGATGAGAAAACAACCCAGGCACCGTCTGTAACAAAAACTGTTAAATCGTATTCACCTACATCACCATCTTCTGTTTGCCAGGTATATAAACCTGTTAACGGATCAATTTCACCAGGTCCTTCATCAATTCCAAAAACTAATACATCACCAGGATTTGGATCAGCTGCAGTATATTGGAAGCTTAAAAGATCACCTTCAGTTACTGTTACATCACCTAATTCATCAATAAATACCGGAGGTTCCTGGTCCTGGATTAATAAAAAACCACTAATAAGTGAAACTGTAATAGTTCCGGTTTCATAAACAAAACTGGTTAAAGTAAGATTTAGAATACCATTAGCAGGTTTATCTAGCACAGATGCTTTCAGTCTGAGTAGTACTCCTTCAACACCTGTTTGAATAGCAGTAGAATTAATATATCCGACTCTTACATTATTGCTTGTAACGTTAGCGGAAGCAAAACCGCCTTCGCTTAAAGTGCCGGATAAATTAAAAGCATCTGCTTCATCAATTTCTAAATACGTATCATCAAAAGCTATTTGAAATTCATAAGAACGGATATTGCTACCGGACGGTAATGCATCTGTATAAATAAGAATTTCTATATCATCACCAACAGCAACTGTATCCGAAACAACGGTAACTGCAATTTCACCAATTGTAACACTACCGTTTACCTCATTTGCCGTAACATTGGCACCAGGGAATTCAAATGTTCCATCGAAAGTTAAAGGTGAAACACCTGTAGCCAACGGTGTAACCTGAACCCTAAATAAGGTTCCCCCATCGTCTGAAGTAATGGGATTAGTATTAATATATCCTACTTTGATTTTATTTGCCGCAAAAACCAAATTACTGCTCAGGAACCCACCTGCCGAAACTGTATTTTCGATTGAAACAGCATTAATTGAAACTACAGCCGGATCATAAGTAAGTTCATAACCCCAAGCTCTGACATTATCGGCTGCTTCAATTTCTGAGACTTCAACATCAAGCCATTGAGCAACACCGATTTCCCCGAAAACAGTGGGAATTGTCACATCTACAGACCCTTGAGCATAATTCAGGTTTCCAAAGACAAGCAAGCAAATAAATAAAGCAAGGAATCTTAGAATGCTTGTTTTTATTTTAATCATATTTTCACCCTTTTTTTCACGAATAAAAGATTATAAGAATTATTGCGGGGTACTTAGTACCCCGCAGAATTCAATTACTTAATTAACATCATTTTCTTAACAGAGGTGAATGGACCTGCTTCGAGTCTGTAAATATAAAGTCCTGCAGCAACTTTAGAACCAAAGTTGTTTGTTCCATCCCATCTTACTTGGTAACTTCCGGCTTCTTGGAAACCGTTAACGATTGTAGCAACTTCTTGACCGGCAATGTTGTAAATCTTCATTGTTACGTTCACGTTTTCTGCCAAATCGTATTTAATTATAGTTGATGGGTTAAACGGATTCGGATAATTCTGTGATAAATCAAATCTGTTCGGAATTTCTTGAACCGTAACTTGATTTAGAACTTGTTCCTTACCGTTTATTTTTGCGATACCGCTCAAACTAACTTTATCTTTTTTGTCTTTTAAGACAATTTCAAGAGTAAGTACTAAGTCACTTGCTAAGTCTTCAAGACCAATTGCACCGATCATTAATTTACCATCTTTATAGTTAGATGCGGTCAACCACTCTGAAGGCATGTTGAAGAGAGGAGTGATTGATTCAACTTCCATTGAAAGTTCAACATCAAAACCGAAAGCTCTGATGCCTTCTACATTCGATAGATTAACCGGTAAATGAATAACACGTGATTCTTGGTCTACATCAAGCTTACCAAAAGATGCTAAAGCATTATAGCTTTGGATTTTGCTTAAAATGTTACTTGTTGGTTTTCCACCGCTTGCTGCCATAGGTCCACCTGTCCATACATCAAGAATTGCAAGCGCATCTAATAAGGTTACATCACCATCATCATCCATATCACCTGCCCAGTGCTCAAGGCCGGATAATACTATTTTTTCAATTGCTGCATCAAGCGCTAATAATGCATCAAGTAAGTCTACATTTCCATCACCGTTGATATCACCTTTAACTCTATCATATCCAACAGATAAAGTAAATGTGGTTGCATCGGCTAATGGAGCAGCATCGTCGTCTGTTACAGTAACTGTAAATGTATAATCGTTCCCTGCATCTGCCGTATCAGGAGTCCAGCTGAACATTCCTGTTGCCGGGTTGATTGTTGCGGCACCGCCGGTAGGATCTACTGTTAATGCCCATGTCAAAGTTTGACCAGCATCAGGATCCGAAGATACAAATTCATGAGCAAATTCATTTAGAATTTGGACGCTGGTTGTATCTGCCAACAAGCTGTCAATTGATGGAGGACGGTTAACATGAGTTACATTAATAACTAATTGATCTGTTACAAATGTTGAGTCTCCATCTTTCATAGCTTGTACTATGAATGTGAAGTCTTCATCACCTGCAAGAACTAAATCAAATGAAGGGGTAAATTCAAAATCACCCGTTACACTATCAATTGAATACTCTGTGTCAGGAACTGCTGGAGCTACACCTTGAACAGAATAAACAATTGCTTGTGGATTAGCATCTAAGTCATTTGCTTGATAAGTAAATGTATAAGTATCATTTTCGTTTATTGTTCTGTTTGCCAACGGATCATCGGAACCTTTAGCTGTGAATACCGGAGGTTGAGTAGGAATACCAATTGTAAAGAGTGCTCTTTGTGCAATTGCACTACCAGCAGAACCAATATTTCTTACTAACAATAATGTATCACCAGGAGCAGGAGTATTTACATACATAGCATTACTGTAATTAGCCGGGTCACCTTCTAAGAACCAGCCGTTAACAGCAACATCACCGTCAAATCTTCTGATAATTCTCAAATCGTTATGATTATCTAATGGTCTGCTTAAATTAGTACCATTTAACTCAACGTTCATCATTTGAGCTGCACCCAAACTGGTTGTAGCTTCAAATGACCAGTGGTATGGAGCTTTTCCGCCGATCATATTATCAACATTAGGATCGGCAAATTTAACACCACCGTCTAACGGTAAGTTTTTAACACCTGTCGGCTCAGCATCAACATGGCTTACTATAATTGTTGTAGGAGCGATTGTTGCATTACCGGCTGTAAATGTTATAGCTGCCGGTCTGTAATTTGGATTAATTGAACCAACAGGCCACTCTGTTCTTCCTATTGTACCTGCAGGAATTGCAACACCAAGTTTACCGACAACATGTGAATAATGTGTTGCTTGTGCAAGGTTTCTTACATAACCTAAATTAGTAATAATACCTCCAGCAACAGTTAGATTTAGTGTTAACATACTTGGATCAACCATCTCCAAAATACCACGAGTTAAAGTTAACAATCCAAATGGAGCCACACCATTTTGTAATGTGACATTACCGCCGCTTACAGAAACAGTTCCGTCATTACCTTTAACCAAACTAATGTTATTTACTACTCTATTTGCACCTAAGGCAACAGCTTGGTCATTGGTTCCGGTAAAGTTCAAGTTAAGTAAAGCGTTTGTAAATGTACCGTTAAATGCAAGGTCATTTGCAGTATTGATGGTTGCTGCTGGGAAAGCGGCAGGAAGCACTACATTATTAAATACCGCATCACCAGTGAATGTAGTAGCTGAACCACCTGCAAGTGTAAATGTACCCGCAGTCATATTCAAACCATCGAGGTTCATAATATTATTATTAGCAACGTTACCTGTTCCGGCAAATCCACCTGTGGTTGAAGTTGTACCGTTATTGGTATAAGTTCCATTAACAGTGATTCCACCGTTCCAATTTACAGTACCGTTATTAACTACTGTAGATAGAGCAGGAAGTGTTTGCGCCATTGTAACGTTTGTTGTTGTAGCTGCGTTAAATGTTAATGTGGAATTCCAGGTTATAACACCTTCAATAGTTCTTGAAGATGCTACTGCAACCGCAGTACCTGCCGGAAGACCTAAAGTAACATTTCTTACTACTGTAGGCAATGAGTATTCTTCACCTGTATTACCAACAGCATTTGTATAAACAAGATCAACTGATGGTGCAGTTAAAGTACCAACCGGTGCAACGCCATCAGCATTTCTTGTCATGAAACCACCGGCATTTCTTGTAATAACAAGATCAGCATCTAAGGTTACATTAACAGGGCTGTCCCAAACCAATCCACCTTGTGTTAGATTAAGAGCAGTAGTAATGTTTCTGTTTGCGGCTAAAGTAACGTTGTTAACATTTGCTGCCATATTTACAGTTACATTACGTGCCGGCTGTGCAGTTGGCCAAACAGTAGTTGTAACCGTATAGCCATCAGCAGGCACACCTGCTGCATCTGTAAAGATATAATCAACTTCAGCATTTCCAAAAGTAGGTGCATTTGTTGCAATATTTGGATCAGTTGCATTAATCTCACCTAAAGAAATTACCGGGACATTGGTTGCATCACCAACAGTTAAGTAACCAACACCAGCAACACTATTTGTAAAGACTGAAGAATTTAATATGTCAAGATTTTGAACAACTACCAAACCTCTTGGATTAACCAATGCAAGGTTTAATAAAGTTCTAAATTTATTTATTGTCATAGCACCGGCTGCAACAACTGTTGAATGGTTGAAAGCACCAGTACTGTTCCAAACCATATATCCGGAACCACTATAAGTTGCTGTAGCACCGGTTCTGTTAAAGTTTGTTGGATTTGGAGCGGTACCATCACCAATTTGTAAATTGGCTGTTCCAATATCAAGGTTACCAGCATTGTGAACAAATGCACCAGGAGCACCATTTCCAATAATGAGGGTACTACCAGCAATACCGCCTGATAAAGCTACGTCATCATTAACAGTTAAGTTAGTAACTGATGAGTTTGCAGGAGTATTCCAGGTTAATAGAGTATTTGGAGCAGCAACATCAAGATCCAAAATACCTGTTGTACCGAGGTTTGTTGCTGTAAATCCGCAACCAGCACCAACAGTAACATTTGCACCTGCAGCGGTTAATGTTCTACCCGCACCGATATCAAGTAATGCACCGTCACCAGCAGGAACAGCAGCAGTATTATCGCTTAACGTAATGTCACCGGTAATTTGTAAATTACCTGTTGAAGCGGATAATAATGTAAATGTTTGAGTTGCACCGTCATTTGTTACATCTGCATATTGGAAATTAGCACCGATTACTGCAGTACCAGGACCAGTAACTGTTAAGTTTGTAGCTGCTGTTTGGAAATACAACAAGCCATTAACAGTTGTAGCACCAACATTAATACCAGGGGCAGTTCCTCTATGGTCTAATGTAAAACCGCCAAGGTCAATATTGCCGGCAACATGAGCCATATTACCACCCATAATTGCATTAGCACCTAAAGTAAATGTTGCGCCTGCAGCGGTAGTTAAATTCAAGAAGTTTGTTGTTGATGGAGCAACCGGAGCAGAGAAAGTTGCCATTAATGATGAAGCTGCGCCGCCTGCATATGTAATATTACCATCTTTTGTGTTGAAGTCATCAGCGTTAACACCAGCACCACCCCAAACACCGTCAGCACCAAAACCATTAGAAACTAATCCCGCACCTGCGAGGTTGTTACCAACTGATCCGGCATTAACTTGAATAGATGGAAGAATTCCGGTACCTGAGAAAACTGTACCTGTAGGAGCAGCTAATTGAACTCTTACACCACCGTCATCAACTAAGTTACCATTAACAACTGCGGTTGCACCTGCAAGTGTTAATACATTTGCACCAGTATATAAAGATTGATTTGCGTCGATTGTTAAAGTTCCGTTAACTGTTGCAGGACCACCCATAGTGACAATGCCAAAACCAGCAAGAGCACCGTTAGTAGTTGAAACAGTTAGATTATGTAATGCAGTTGCACCTGCTGGAATTTCAAGAGCGGTAACTTTATCAAAACCGTAGTAAGTTACGCTTATTCTTGTTCCAGGGGCAATAATCGGAGCTGTAGTAACGAACAACCCCTCGGTTCTAAATACTGTAGGCCAATCAGGCGCAGAACCGTTAAATAATGTATTAGCTAAATCAACTTCACCTTCAGCGAGGAAGAAATCACCGGTAAATACAGCTGCATTAAGGTTAGCTGCAAAAACAACATCTGCAACACCGTCAGGAGCACCGGCATCTCTTTCGTTATCAACACCAAAATCACCGAAAGTAGCACCTGCTGTTGGGTTAAAGTTACCATTTACTGTTTGTAATGCGGCAGTACCGGACATCATAACCATACCGCCGTTTGCAGTAGTGTAACCTGATGTATTATCGAAGTCACCATCACCGCCGCCTAATCCGTTCTTACCAACATTAAGTCTTACACCATCCAATAGAATTGAGTTAAGAACAACATCCGTATCAAATAAAACATCATTTAGAACATATAAATTAGCTAAAGCACCGCCATTCGGGAGAACTCTTACAACAGGAGACGGTATATTACCATCGTTATCTATTGTTAATGGTCCCGGATAAACAGGGCTAGAAAGACCTACATAAATATTTTGAACAACGTTTGGTAGAGGTTCTATAAAGCGTAATGTTGTACCTGCACTTGTAAAGGTTGGATTTACACCTGTACCACCAATATAAGTGTTCACACTACCAATATTAATGTTGTTTCTACCTGTAAAGTTTATTGTACCGCCAGTCCATGTAATGGTAGAAGTAACTGTCTGTGATACGTTAACAGCAACAGCACCAGTACCTTGAATATTGAGTGTACCGCCAGAAACTGTCCAAGGACCGTTAACATTAAATGCTGCATTATGAGAAGCAGCAAAGTTAATAGTACCGGCACTAAGATTAATATTATTGACATTTACAACACCGTTAGTGATTGCCGGGAAAGTAATAGTTCCACCGGCACCGCTACTAGTAAGTCCACCGGTTACAGTAACATTAGCAGTTGTGAGGTTAGAAAAGTTAACAGTACCAGCACCACTATTATTGATACTACCGGTGATTGCAACAGCACCACCAACAGATAAAGGAACAACAACATTAGAAGCAGCTTGGTTAAGTATACTTCCACCTAATGTAAATGTAGCTCCGGCTAAACCGGCACCCACACCTACACTAACTGCTGCTGCACCTGCAGTTGTTTTTGAATTTGTAATACTACCTGATAAATTAAAGTTTTCATTAGCAAATGTAAGTAAACCACCGGTACCACCGGAAACAGTAACACTTGTTCCGAAGAAGCCGGAAGTAGTTCCATCACCTGCTATTGTTATATTACCGTTATTACCGGATACGTTCGAAATTGAATTTAAAGTTATTGCGCCAATACGATTTACAAGACCGGCATCACCGATTGTACTGGCACCTGTTCTTGCACCACCACCAATATTAATATTACCATTGTTGATATTGGCAGCATTTGTAACGCCTGCAAAATCTGCTTGGTTATTGATACCACCATCAGCTCTGAGAATACCTGTAGTTAAAGCTGCTATATTGATATTAGCACTTGTGTTATAATTCACAGGTAGACCGGCAAAAGCACTCGAAGTTGATGCGGTATTTGAAATTTGACCAGTAACAGTAAGGTTTGCAGCTGTATTTAAGAAAGTGATATTGGCATTTAGTGTAGCATCAGTAGCAACACCTAATGTACCGCTTAAAACAGCACTATTAACTACATTTCCATTAATTATTGTTACTTGATCGGCAAATTGGACCAAACCTGCATTACCACCATTAAGAGCAGCGTTATTACCGATTGAAACTCCGGCTTGGTTAGTAACATTACCGTTAACCGTTAATGCACCACCCTGCGCAAACAATATTTGGCCTTCATTAGCAGCATCAAGACCTGTTGCATTTAATAAAACATTGCCATGAACAACAACGGGAGCTGCTGTTGTAATATTGATAATACCGTTACCACTGTTTACTAAATTATTTGCAGCAGAGCCAAGAGTACCAATAGTAACAGCATGAGTAACGTTTGCACTTGCATTGCCCATAGTAACTAAACTGCTAACTGCAGTAATATTAGTTAGATTAACAGCTGCAACACCTGCGGTTGTTTTGTTTGCCGTAACATTAGGTAAAGTTACAGCGCCTGTAATTGTAGCAGCACCGGTAAGCGAAAATGCAAGAGTACCGTTGGTAACGTTGCCGGCAACAGCATGTGCACCGCTTGCACCAACTATTGTTAATGTATTACTACCTAAGTTCAAAGCTGCAGCAGTTGTTAAAACACCCAACATTGTTTTTGATTCATTAAGTGTTAGAACAGTTCCACCACCGACAGTTGTCAAATTTCCAAAATTGGTTGTGTTACCTGCAGCAGGCAATTCAAATCCTGAAGTAATTGCAGCACCACCGTTATAAGTAAAGTTATGAGTACCAGCAGTAAAGTTGATTTGCGAATCAACAGTACCTGCAGTTCTCGTTACGTTTCCGCTGAATGTTAAATTAGAAGCACCTGTTACAGCACCAGCCGTTAAAGTAAGGTTTGTAAACCGGAATGGTCCTGTAAAGGCAGTATTTACCTGAACGTCTATACCAGCATTAACAAATACCGGTGTACCTCCACCAGTAGAAGTGAAAGTGAGGGCTTTGTTAATTGTGATATTACCTTCGGTATAATTATCGCCTGTGAATGCAACCGAGATAGTTGATCCGGGAGGCGCTCCAATGATTGCCGAACCAACGGTCAACTTAGGCTGAGCCTGAGTACCAGGGTTAGCATCATTACCCGACTGGTTGTTTACATAGAATGTTTGTGCTTGTGCTATTACTCCCATAAAGAGAAACACAAGAACAAGTGATACGAGTCTTTTAAGATTCATATTTAATTCCCCATAATTGGTTGAAAAAAAATTTTCAATATTGAATCGTGAGTTAAAGTAATTAATAAAAAAATCAAGGCGGTAAGTTTTTCATCATTTAGTAACCTCCACTTTTTTTTGTCAAAAAAAATATTTAAGGATTCAAGTAGGTTCAATGTTCTTCGATTTTGCTTAGTCATTTATAGAAATAATTTAATTCCCTTTGTAAGAATTCATAGAAAAATATGCAAAAAAGTTCCTTTTGTCAATCAATTAAAAAATAAAATGTATTTGTAAAATATTGCATGCTTTGTATTTAGTAACTGTCAATTAACAATAACCATTATATGTGGGAAGATAATAAAAAACTTTTTCAATAAATGAACTTCAATCTTTGGAATCATAGGGCAGCCTTAAAATCTGAAAAAACGCAAGCATTACACATATTTATTGTTTATTTACCCTCTATATTAAGAAAAATTACTTGCATCAAAATATATTACTAAAGGAATTCTATGTCAATAGCATATTGCAAAATACAACAAAAACTTAATTTTTATGTTAGTCATCACAAACATACGGGTAATTAATTTACCACATTTTCAAGGATTTCAAAAAAACCCTTGGTAGTATTTATTTTACAGCGGGCGCCAATTGGTAAAGTGATATTGTTATTTACGTGCCCGTGATTAACGTTATAGATTACCGGTTTACGAATATTTGCAAAATAATCAAGTATAACTTCATTCAATGTAAGTGTCTTTTTATCGGAGTCTTGTTCATAGCAATCAATGAACCTTCCTAAAATTATTCCCTTTGCTTTTTTAATGATATTCTGTCTTCGCAGCATATTGAACATTCTATCTATCTTGTAAGGCGGTTCGCTTATTTCTTCCAACAATAAAATTGAATTGTCAAATGTAGGAAGAAAACGAGAACCCGATAATGCAATTAAAGAAGTAAGGTTGCCTCCGATTAATCGACCTTCAGCGCGTCCTTTGTTAAGTACAAAATATTTTTCGCTGTTAGGATTTACTACTCTTCTTTTCTTTTTATTAGAGGTAATCATATCCCAGAATTGTTCTTCAATAAAATTTTCATTTTCATCAAGACCAAAATATGTGCTTATCATAGGACCCGCAAATGTAATTAATTTTGCCTTTTCAAGAATTGCCAACTGCAATGTTGTTATATCGCTGAAGCCGACAAATATTTTCGGGTTGCTTCTGATAAGTTTGAAATTAATTTTATCAATAAAACGAATAGAGCCGTAACCGCCTCTTAAACAAATAATTGCTTTCACATTTTTGTTAGCGAACATAGAATGAAAATCATTCAGCCGCAAATCATCATCTCCGGCAAGATAACCTCTTTCGGAAAAAACAGATTTGCCCAAAAGCACAGGGTAACCTTGTGCTTCAAAATACTTAACTGCATTATTAATTTTTTCAGAATTGTTTATTGGTGATGAAGGTGCAATCACTCCGATTAAATCACCGCGGTTAAGTTTTTTTGGTTTGATAATTTTCATTGTAACAAATACCGTACTCTATAATTATAAATCTCAACAGATTTTTTTAACTGCACAAAAATGGAATTGCGATGCCGACAAATATTTATTTTTTGAGATAAATTGTGAACTCTTAAATCTACTATTATATATAGATAGCATTTTTCGTAAGCTTATATTAAATAAAAGTATAAAAATGAAAGTAAAGTTGGTTCTACCGATCTGCAGCTTTTGGATGATTGTTTGAAAAAGACTTTTCGTAAATGCGGGTTTCACTATTCTCCAAATGCTTTGTGAGAATGAAAAATTTATTTTTGGAAAATATACAATAAATTAAATAAATAAAAAAGCATTCTAAAATAATGAACGCGGATGTATTAGCGTATTCGCGGCTAAAAAAAAGCCTTGTTTTATGTGCTATGTTTTTAATAGTTCAATTAAAAAGCAAATGGCTTTTGCCGCTAATGCGCGGATAATAATATATTTTTTTTCGAAATTTTAATTGTTTTGTTATTCGCAAATTCGCTGCATATTTTTTTTTGATTTTCATTTCACGTCTTTTTGTGTATGGTCAATCAAGTCAACGGGATTTTTTATATGAATGTTTCGAATGAGTTTATTTGTTGTTTTATACAATAGTGAAATCCCTTTGGGATTTTTTAATTGTCTATTTCAAATGATTCTATTTTTAAAGAACTTCGTAGAAGTTCCATTATTGTAACACCTATGTAACGCTAGTTTTTATATGCTTCATAGAAGCTTCATTAAATTTTATAACGATTTGTGGTTTCTTAATCGCCTGAGCACTACCCTATAATGAAACACCTACGGTGTTTAGGGGTGTGTTTTTCTTTTTATTTTCTACAATAATGAAATCCCTAACGGGATTTTTTGATATGCATGTTTCACATGATTTTTTTTGTTGTTTTATACGATAATTAAATCCCAGACGGAATTTTTGAAATTATGTTTTAAATAATTTTTTTTGTTGATTATGCAATAGGAAATCCCCTTTGGAATTTTCTTATTGTCCATTTCGGATGATTCTATTTTAATGAACTTCGTAGAAGTTCCAGTATTGTAACATACATGCTAATACTGCTTTGCAAAAGCTTCGTAGAAGCTTCATTAAATTTTATAATAATTTGTGGTTTCTTCATCGCTTGAGCTCTACTCTTTAATGAAACACCTACGGTGTTTTGGGATGTGTTTTTCTTTTTATTTTCTACAATAATGAAATCCCTAACGGGATTTTTTGATATGCATGTTTCAAATGTTTTTTTTGTTGTTTTATTGGATAATTAAATCCCAGACGGAATTTTTGAAATTATGTTTTAAATAATTTTTTTTTGTTGATTTTGCAATAGGAAATCCCCTTTGGAATTTTCTTATTGTCCATTTCGAATGATTCTATTTTTAAAGAACTTCGTAGAAGTTCCAGTATTGTAACATACATGTTAATACTGCTTTGCAAAAGCTTCGTAGAAGCTTCATTAAATTTTATAATAATTTGTGGTTTCTTCATCGCTTGAGCTCTACTCTTTAATGAAACACCTACGGTGTTTTGGGGTGTGTTTTTCATTTTATATTCTACAATAATGAAATCCCTAACGGGATTTTTTATATGAATGTTTCGAATGGTTTTTTTTGTTGTTTTATACGATAATAAAATCCCTAACGGGATTTTTTATATGACTGTTTCGAATGTTTTTTTTGTTGTTTATACAATAGTGAAATCCCGATGGGATTTTCTAATTGTCAATTTCAAATGATTCTATTTTTAAAGAACTTCGTAGAAGTTCCATTATTGTAACAACTATGTAAACGCTAGTTTCCAAAAGCTTCATAGAAACTTCACTATAGCTAATCAAAAACATATCTTCTATCAAAATCGATACCGAACTTTTCCAGAAAACTAATATACTCATCCTCAAAAGTTTTATGTTTATGATGTTCCTCTTGATTCACAATATAATTTACAACATCATCTATTTGTGACCTTGAATATGTGAAGGCACCGTAACCCTTTTGCCAAGCAAACCTATTTTTTATTAGTCCTTTTTCTTTTATAAAGTTTGTTGAGCTTTGTTTAATACTTTTTACCAAATCAGAAACTGCTGTATCCGGCTTCATCGATAGGAATATGTGGACATGATCCAAGTAACCGTTTACAGCTAAGCTAAATTGTCCTTTGTTATTAATTATTCCGCTTATGTAAGCGAATAGTTGTTCGCGCATTGATTTATGTAAAAGTCTTTCTCGGTTTTTTGTAGAAAAGATAATTTGTACGTATAACTGTGTGTATGTGTTTGCCATTTATTCCTCATATTATTTCCTGATTAAATTATGATTTTGAAATCAAATATGGAATAGAAAATGAAACAACTGCGTTGTTTGGGTTATGTTTTTCTTTTTGATTTTTTTATACAACAATGAAATCCCCTTTGGGATTTTCTTGTTGTCCATTTCGAATGATTCTATTTTTAAAGAACTTCGTAGAAGTTCCAGTATTGTAACATACATGCTAATACTGCTTTGCAAAAGCTTCGTAGAAGCTTCATTAAATTTTATAATAATTTGTGGTTTCTTCATCGCTTGAGCTCTACTCTTTAATGAAACACCTACGGTGTTTGGGATGTGTTTTTCTTTTTATTTTCTACAATAATGAAATCCCTAACGGGAATTTTTTTCATGATGATCGAGAATTATTTTAGTTGTTACCATTAAGAGAAATCCATTACGGAATTATTATTAAACATATCTAGGAAGGAAAATGTTTATAATAGATTAGTGTTCGTAAAATTGCCAATGAGAATATTAATTATAACGAAGTGATTAATATCGCAGAGATGAGAAACTACCCAACACAAATTTTCTAAATAAAAAATTTTAAATATGCTGTGTATGATTAATGCTTCTAATTCATTTAAGAGATTTTATTTATCGATAAGAAAAAAAAAATTGAGAGCCGGTTTTATTCAAACCGACTCACAATTAAAAATAAATATTACTTCACAAGCAACATCTTCTTAGCATCGACAAAGTTGTTGCCGTCAATACCTTGAGCTTGGATTCTGTAAATGTACATTCCGGAATGTAGCTGGCTGGCATCAAAGTTAATTGTATGGAAACCGGCTGCTAAATCTGAGTTGATAAGATTAGCAACTTCTTGTCCTAAGATATCGAATATTTTTACAGTAACATTTGAGTTAACCGGTAATCCGAATTTAATAGATGTTGAAGGGTTAAATGGGTTAGGATAGTTTTGACCTAAGCTGTAAACAGTAGGAACAGCTTGATCTTCAACACTAGTAACTGTTGGAGTAAACTCTTTAGATACTGCAACGTTGAATCCGTCATCATGAACTTCAACAACATAGAAATATTCTCTATCGAGACCATCGGTATCGATAAATGAAGTTTGTGTTAGATTTTCTGTTTCGAAAATAACTTCACCTTCTTGACCGCTAACAGGAGATCTCTTAACAACATATCTTAATAAATCAGGAGCTGATTCAACTTCCCAGTATACTTTAACACCACCCGAAACATATTCTGCACCACCGCCAAGAATTACAGGGTCTATGTTGTCGATTGAAGTACCTGAACTTACATCAGCGAAATATTTGAATCCTCTTTCGTAAAGAGTTCTCGGAGCTTCCATCCATGGATAAGCAGGATGCTGCATCAAAGGATAAACCATTGATGTATTAAAGTTAGTTTCAGCGATAACTTTAAATACTGTTGGTGAATTATCCTGCAATGTAGGGAATGTCCAATTTGTGTTATTTGTACCATTGTAAATTACTGGTACGGTTGCAAGGTAAGACCAAGTTGATAGACCGCTTCTTCTTTCCATATGATATTTTTCAACTCTAGCCTGCCAAGGAATCATAATAGGATCAACAAAATCTGAATGATCCCATGTACCTCTTAACTGTAAGCCTTGATCATTCGGAATATCTACCATAGTATGGAAATCAGGATATGGGTCCGGGCTGTAAACATAAAGTTTATATTCACCTGCTTCATCAGTTGTCTGCCAATCAGCATGTCTTACGCGTAAAATATAGCTGCCTGCAGTATAAGTATTAATAAATACTTGATCGTAAGGTACCCAGTCTGCATAGTAAGCACCATTAGGGTCACCCGGGATCAACCATAAACTAGGGGTTGTACCGGTACCATAAAGACTTGCAACTAAAACTTCCATGTCAAGATTTGAGTTATCAATATAAATATTGATCCATTGCCCGGCTGAAGCTGTAAACGTATAATAGTCTACATCACCGGGTGCCCAAAGAGCGCCTTCCGATGCAAACGGTAAATTAATAACTGTTGCTGTAGCAGGAGTGTTGTTCGGTTCATACGGATCTGAAAGAACTAATACTTTCGGATCATCGATATAAAGCCCTGATGTTGCACTAGCGGCATCTTTACCAACATTATTTGCTTTGAATACCCATCTAATAAGAACAGTTTCACCAAGATATTCACTCATATCGGTATTTACTTGTGCACCATAAGTATTTCTCCACGAAACCCAGCCGTTTGTATTTTGATAACCGAAGTTATTTATACCTGACCAGGTTAAACCCCCATTTGATGATAATTCGATATAGTAATAATCTTCAACACCAAATGAAGCTTCTTCTGAATATAGACCATTTGCATTAACCATAAAGTCTAGGAATAAAGTTGAACCAGGTGTAATCCCTGATAATTCAACAGGTTCAGAGACTAATGCAAAAAGTGCATCAGCAACATAGTTTAATGTATGGAAACTATGACTTCCACTTGCTGAAGTATTAGAGACTAAAGTCCAATATGCACCAGCAGGTTCTTGACTTGCAGCAACCATACCGATAACATCATCTGCATTATCGATTAAGGTTTCAACACCGTCAACTACAACAGAAAAATTATCTGCTTGATATGCGCCGTAATCAGTTGGATTAAGACCGTCTTCATCACTATACGAACCATCGGAGATGAATAATAATCTAACCCAAACATTGCCGCCGACATAATCTGCAAGATCATAATCATAAAAATTCCAGTCAGCAAAACCTGTAAATTCGTCTAGTTCATCCCAGGTTACACCGTCTGCTGAAGCTTCAACATAAATGAAATCCCAATCTGTTTCTACATCATAAGCGAGTACGAATGAAAATTCACCCGATGAAGCTGAGGAAAGATCAATTGGGTCAATTGTTGTAAGAGTTTGGTACCAGTTATTTCCATAACCAACCCAACCTGCAGGTGATTCTGTACCGCACCACCAGGAAAGACCTTCCCAAGCATTGTAATCACTTGGTTCAATGTAAATCGGTGTTTCGGTTAAGTCAACGTTCTGCCATTCGGAAACATCACCTTCAAAATCATTTGTCCAAAAAGTAACAGGATCGGCAGTGATGTTATTGCTTTTATCAAGTCCTTTGATCCTGATTGGAACGATTTGAGCTTCTTGCATCTTAACACCCTGTTGAAGCTCTTGAAGTCTTGCAATCTCAGCTTCCTTCTTCTGAATAAATTCTTGAGACTTAGGAATTTCAGTCTGCAAGAGACTCTGCCCGAAGAGTGACAAAGAGAAAACCGTGATAAATAGAAGAGAAATAATTTTCTTCATACTACCTCCTTTAGTTGTTGGATTGTTGGGTTTATTACGAAATGCACTACTTAAGTATTTTATTTTTTTTGAAAGGTACAAAATTTTTAATGCCTCTTTGACCGGAGAGAATTATTTTCTCAAAATATACCATTATTTAGCAAAAAAGCAAAGTTTTTGAAAAAATAGATTTTTAATTCTAATAGACTGGAATAAGAATAAAGCTTTAGTTGTTTTATTGATTGTAAAAAAGGATATAATAGTTTTTAAAATCCGTTAATGCGCAAATGTATTGGCGTATTCGCGGCTAAAAAAGAGCCTTGTTTTATGTGCATTGTTTTTATTAGTTCAATTAAAAAGCAAATGGCTTTTGCCGCTAATGCGCGGATAATAATATTTTTTTTTCGAAATTTTAATTGTTTTGTTATTCGCAAATTCGCTGCATATTTTTATTGATTTTCATTTCAGGTCTTTTTTTGCACCTAGTCAATCAAGTTTCTTCATCGCTTGAGTTCTACTCATTAATGAAACACCTACGGTGTTTGGGGGATGTATTTCTTTTTATTTCCTACAATAATGAAATCCCTAACGGGATTTTTTGATATGCATGCTTCACATGATTTTTTTGTTGTTTTATACGATAATATAATCCCAAAGGGATTAACTAATTGTCTATTTCGAATGATTCTATTTTAATGAACTTCGTAGAAGTTCCAGTATTGTAACAGACATGTTAATACTGCTTTGCAAAAGCTTCGTAGAAGCTTCATTAAATTTTATAATAATTTGTGGTTTCTTCATCGCTTGAGCTCTACTATTTAATGAAACACCTACGGTGTTTGGCGGATGTATTTCTTTTTATTTTCTACGATAATGAAATCCCTAACGGGATTTTTTGATATGCATGTTTCGAATGAGTTTATTTGTTGGTTTATACAAAAATAAAATCCCAGACGGAATTTTTGAACTAGATATTATTGTAATTGATAACTTATAATAAAAAGGGGTGCCTTTCGACACCCCAAACCACAAAGGAAGGAGAGAGAGTTTTGTTGCTAAATTTTTGAGTAACCTTGGAAGTTAAATTCATTCAACCTACAAGGTATGTGATACTCTCTTATTTTAATAAAGTCATTTTCTTTGTGACTATATTTGCACCGGATTCTAATCTGTATATATACATTCCTGATGATAAGTTTTCAGCATTCCAATTGATTGTATAAGTACCCGCTGCTTTGAAGTCATTAACTAATTCGGCAACTTGTTGACCGAGCACGTTGTAAACCGTCAACTTTACATTACCTGCTTCCGGCATTGTGAACTGAATTTTGGTTGAAGGGTTAAACGGGTTAGGATAGTTTTGTGATAAATCGAAACTAACCGGGATTTCCGAATCATATTTTTCTTCAACACCTACAACTGTTTGAGGTGTATAACCTAAAACGGAAAGTGCTGTCCAACCTTCAGTCCATAAACCATTGTTAGGATCAAAAGCACCTGCATAATTTGTCGGGATAAAAAATTGATCGCCAACATTTACTGCTGTTGTTGTTAATTGCGGTCTAGGATCAAGACCATTATCAGTAGTTCTGCTGATTCCTCTTAATTGAGGGTCAACTAAATGATTATTATTTGCTGCTAAGTGATCTACTACCCATTGATCGCCTGATGCTATTGTTAACCAATCATTTCCTGCTCCAAATCCCCACCAATAATTATTACTCATTATTAAATCACCATTCTCTAATCGCGACCTGCTGTCTTCTCCGGCTATGTCTTCTACCTTTAAGCCTACTCCGACAAAATCAGTAAATATACTGTTGTAATACTTTCCACCTGCATTATCTCTAAAATAAATTGCTCTGTCGTTTCCGTCACCAGCAGGTGTTGAACCTACACCAGAACCTATGTATGTTGCATTTGCTATCATTGGGATTGCATACGGCTCGCATGTTTCACAGTCATCTCCACCGTCATGTTCACCGCCTCTACCGGCTTCATCTGTTCCTTGTACCGAAAACCAATACTGGTTCTTTCCTCTCCAGCCTTGATCGTAGTCAAATGAATCATCACCGCAGAATGCTGCTACCAAGTATCTTGTATTTACCGTACCACCAAACCATTCATATCCATCGTCAAAGTTTGCATATACTTCTATGTATTCAATCGTTGTACCTCTTCCTACTGCACCCATTGTTAATCCGTTGATTTCATCGCCCGGTACACCGCTTATTGAAAATCCGCCATGACGAATTGATACATATCTTAATACACCAGAATTATCGTCATCATCATTTCCGCCGTACTTTGCATCCAATTCACTTGGAATACCTTCTATTTGGTTTTCTGTTGTCGGTTGATTTGTGGTTGCTCTTCCTAAGATTATTATGCCACCCCATAGTCCCCTATCTTCATTTGTTAGATCATCGGGAATTGATAAGTCATCAAATTCTGATGTGAATATTATAGGATTTGCTGCAGTCCCCTCTGCCATTATCTTACCGCCTCTTCTAACTACTAACGCACTTGCTCCTTCGCCTGTTGTTATATTGCCTTGTGAGCGTCCTTTAACTTGAGTTCCACCTTCAATAGTAAGGGTCGCTCCATCATTTACAAATACAAGTCCGTTTAACATATACATTTTATTTGCTTCCCAAGTTTGATCGGTTGAAATATCTTCAGTAACAACTACCACATCAAGATCACCGCCTGATAGATCTCCCAAGTAACCTGCTTGATCTAAGATTGTCCAATCTTTAATCCACAATGGTTGATTAGGATTAAATGCACCGTGATATGTAGTTCTTGTAAAAAATGGATCAACAACATTAACAGCACCGCCAACTGCTGGGCTTGAATAAAGCGGTCTAGGATCAAGACCATTATCAGTAGTTCTGCTGATTCCTCTTAATTGAGGGTCAACTAAATGATTATTATTTGCTGCTAAGTGATCTACTACCCATTGATCGCCTGATGCTATTGTTAACCAATCATTTCCTGCTCCAAATCCCCACCAATAATTATTACTCATTATTAAATCACCATTCTCTAATCGCGACCTGCTGTCTTCTCCGGCTATGTCTTCTACCTTTAAGCCTACTCCGACAAAATCAGTAAATATACTGTTGTAATACTTTCCACCTGCATTATCTCTAAAATAAATTGCTCTGTCGTTTCCGTCACCAGCAGGTGTTGAACCTACACCAGAACCTATGTATGTTGCATTTGCTATCATTGGGATTGCATACGGCTCGCATGTTTCACAGTCATCTCCACCGTCATGTTCACCGCCTCTACCGGCTTCATCTGTTCCTTGTACCGAAAACCAATACTGGTTCTTTCCTCTCCAGCCTTGATCGTAGTCAAATGAATCATCACCGCAGAATGCTGCTACCAAGTATCTTGTATTTACCGTACCACCAAACCATTCATATCCATCGTCAAAGTTTGCATATACTTCTATGTATTCAATCGTTGTACCTCTTCCTACTGCACCCATTGTTAATCCGTTGATTTCATCGCCCGGTACACCGCTTATTGAAAATCCGCCATGACGAATTGATACATATCTTAATACACCAGAATTATCGTCATCATCATTTCCGCCGTACTTTGCATCCAATTCACTTGGAATACCTTCTATTTGGTTTTCTGTTGTCGGTTGATTTGTGGTTGCTCTTCCTAAGATTATTATGCCACCCCATAGTCCCCTATCTTCATTTGTTAGATCATCGGGAATTGATAAGTCATCAAATTCTGATGTGAATATTATAGGATTTGCTGCAGTCCCCTCTGCCATTATCTTACCGCCTCTTCTAACTACTAACGCACTTGCTCCTTCGCCTGTTGTTATATTGCCTTGTGCACGTCCTTTAATAACAGTACCGGGTTCAATTGATAATGTTGCGCCATCGTTAACAAACACAAGACCGTTAAGAATGTACTCGTTGTTCGCCGTCCAAGTTACATCCGTTGAGATATCATCGGTAACAATAACTTGAGCCGAAATCAATATTGGGAAAAAGACGAGTAAGAAAAATGAAAAGAATCGCTTCATGTACATCTCCTTTATTAATGATTAATTAAATAGTTATCCTATATTTTGTATGATATACCTACAGAGTAAGTCATACCCCTTTTAAATTCTTGAAAGATATACTCTTGACCTCTGTACTTATAAACTTCACGATAGCTTGAATTGAGAATATTTTTAACCGATAATTTCATCGAGAAGTTTGAGAATAATTCTTGACTGACAATTAAATCGAGTTGAGCTGCTGGTTGTTCAAATACATCCGGTGTTAAGTTAGTTGAGACTCTTGAAAGTCTTTCGCTGAATGTGTTAAAATATAAACTTGCAGTAGTCCCCGTAGAGAAGTTTGTATAAGACAAATCGAGATTGACAATAAAATTAGATTGACCTTGTAAATCTCTTTCCCTGCTCGCAGTTGAATCTATAGAAAGACGAGAAGCCAATTCATTTTCTGCTATATCGATATCGGAATCAACAAGAGAAAGATTTGCACCAATAGTGAAATTCGAGAGTTCTTTCCATAGATGATCTAATCTAAATCTTGCTTCAAACTCCGCCCCTAAAATAGTTGCATTGTCTACGTTTGTGTACGTAACAATTCTATTTGATTCTGTAGTTCCGATAGCGAAGGAACGTTCAATCGGGTTTTTTAATTTTTTATAGAATCCGCTTATCGCTAATATTTCACCGGGTCTTGTAAACCATTCCCATCTCAAATCATAATTTTCAATTAATGTTCTTTTTAAGCCGGGATTACCTTGCAATTCAAAACCGTTAACAAATTCTTTCGATGAAAATGGGGCTAACTCTCTGAATGTTGGTCTTGCAAGTGTTTGGGTTGCAGCAAATCTTAGATTCATATTATTTGCAAGGTTATAAACTAAATTTAATGACGGAAGTAAATCATTTTCTTTAATATTGCCGATACCAAGAGTTGTATCTTTACTTATTACTTCAATCTCAGTAGTTTCATACCTAATACCACCAATCAATCTTAGTCTATCAAATATTGCTAGGTCTATCATAAAATAACCGGCAAGTACTGTCTGGTCACCGGAATAATTATTCCTTGGTCTAGAGTTATCTCTTATTACATTACCGAAATTATAACGCAGAGTACCGTTACTTAATGTATCAGTACTTATTAAACCATTATATTTATCCGAAAATAGTTCGGTAATATTTCCGTTAACTTCATTATAGAAAGCATTTACAGGGAGATAAGTAAAAATTCTTTCAGTAAAATTTCGGTCGGTTGTTTGATAAAAAGCCCCGACTTTGAATTTACTTGCTAAACCACTCCATTGAGTAAATGGAATAGATAGATTGATATTGTAAGTGTTTGAGTTATCTTCTAAGTATCTGAAGTATCTCGCCGGGTCGTCAAAATTTGAACCGCGTATTGTATGTAAACTTGGAGTTCGTGTTGTGTCTTCAATTGAGAATAATAATCTTAAGTCCGGTTCGTCTTGAGTAGTCTTAGCAAAAGAAGCTGACCAATCTATGGTTGTACCTAAGAAAGAGCTAAACAAATGTTCACCTCTAATTTGGTATGATAATACATCCCTTTCTACCCAACCCATAACTCTATTTCTAACTATTCTTTTATCGTCTAACTCTTGAGGCCATACACCTTCTTGAAAACGAGCTGTAGAAGTACCAGATTTCGAGTAAAAAACATTACCGCTAATTTGATTGTTGGAATTAATATTGAGAGCAATTGAAGTGAGAGCACCAAGTGTTGATTCAGCCGAGCCTTGTGCATCTTTTAATTTTAGTTGATTATTAAGTGAATTAACTCCAGGACTCCATCTATATATTCCTATTTCACCATTTTCGTAATAAGAAAAATTTCTGCCAAAGGTGAAACTTCCCAAATAACCAAGATTTGATTCTTTACCAAGTGTGATTCTATCTCCCACTGAAAGCGACATACTTTGGTTAACAGGAGGTGCTTCCTTATTCAAATCCAAAATATTATTAAATGAGTTCGACATTAAATCAAGTGTTTGAGCTTTGTTTCCATCAAATCGGGCTTCAACAGCTGATGGTACTTTAGTCTCCGGATTACTAAATATGGAAGGAATACTTCGGGTTCCATCATCTGAACCGAACCAATCATTCCCCCCGCCGGCATAAGTAAGAAAATCACCGTTACCTGTAGCTTGCCCATGATAAGTAACGGAAGATGAAAAACTAAGCATAAAAGCATCAGGGAAACTTCTTGTTCCTATATCAACAATACCACCACTAAAGTTGCCGGGTTTATCAGGTGTAAATGTTTTGATAGTTACTATGTTGTCAAGAAGATTAGTCGGAAGTAAATCTAATTGGAAAGCTTTTCTATTTGGATCTGAGCTTGGAAGTTCGGCACCGTTTAATTGAGTGGAGCTATATCTATCTCCAAGACCTCTTACATAAACATATTTGCCGTCTACAACCGAAGCCCCAACTACTTGTTTAACTGCTTCGGCAGCATCTCCGCTTCCTGTTCTCGAAATTTGTTCCGCACTTATTGCATCACTAACAGCGGATGACTTTTGTCTTTTAACAAGCAAACCGGCTTCGGAATCTTCTGCAGCTTTTGCAGTAATAATCACATCATCGGTTGTGAAACTTTCCACTTGAAGAACAACATCAATCTTTGTTACTATATTTTTTTCAACTCTTACTCCCTTGATTATACTTCTAGAAAATCCAATGCTGGAAACTACCAAATCGTATTCACCTTCTGGAACATTTTCAATAAAATATTTTCCGTTAAGATCCGATGCGGCTCCAATTGAGGTTCCATCTATCATTATATTGGCACCAATAAGCGGCTCACCCAATTCACCATCGACAACAATACCGGTTATTTTACCTGATTGAGCAAATAGCGAAGTAGATGTTAAAATGGTTAGTAAAATTGTTTTAAAAAGAATATTCAAAATAAAGCCGCCAAATTTTAGTTTGGTTTTGTAATACATTTTTCTCTCTCTCTTTGTTGTGGTTTAAATCTTCTGGTACGAAACTAAGGTTTGAATGTTAACCCGGAGTTAACGATATGTTAAGGAATTGTTAAGAAACAAGAAGTGCATTGCCAAATTGTCTAATTGTCTAATGGATGCTTTAGAATGAACGAGTAAGTAGAATTTTTACTTGAGTTTTTAATACATTGAAGAGAAATATCCATACTGATTTTCTTTATTTCATCTTAATTATCATACGTGGGGAAAAGGAAGCATTTTTTCTTATGGACTTAGTGAATTCTTAGTGTTCCTCTTGGTTAATTCTTTTGTCAATTACTTTCTGTGAATAACTTGTATTTACAATAGAACAATTAAACAATGCAGCAATTGGACAATCTCTTATTTTTTGCGAGGATTAGTAACTGGCGAAAAGTTATAAGACATATTCTTCTCTCCCCCACTCTATAAGTTTTGACTTAATGAAGTCTATTACTCTTTGATTTTCTTCAGTACCGTTTGTCTCAACTTTGAAAGGTTCGCCAAATGCAAAATGGACTTTTTTTGTTCGATCAAGTTTACCGAATTCTTTAACAATCTTTCCGTTCTGCCATGCATCGGTTAACAAAGCAAGCGGAACTACATAGACATCATTTCGCTTTGCCAATTTAACTCCAAGCGAGTTAAAATTTTTTGCATCGAGATATTTACTTCGTGTTCTTTGAGGAAAAATAATAACAGAGCGACCATCTTGAAGTCTTGCAGAACCTTCATTCAAAACAATTTGTAAATCTTCACGTGGATTTGCTCTTCCAACTAAAATGGGATGGCGTGCTTTTGCGACAGGACCAAAGAGAGGATAATTTGTAAGTTCTTCTTTTATAACATATACAACAGACTTAATCGGTTGAATGAATGTCGGCAGCGCAACTGTTTCAAGTGTACTCATATGGTTACCGACAAATACAGCTGGTCCATCAAATTTACCTATGTTATCTAATCCCTCAACATGAAAATCCAACCCGGCTTTTTCCATAGCTCTAATTGTAAATAAAGAAGAAGCAACCCAATTATATCTATTGTATAAATTCTTTTTTGTCATACGGTTGCTGCCGTATACAATTTTAATTATGCGCGGATAAAACAAAAGATAGTTCAAAAAATTTGTTTTGATTTCTTCTCTATTGGTTTTGTACTCTTTTTTTCCTTTAAAAGGTAACGGGTAATCAGTATGGTTTTTCATATTGCTCTATATTTAACTTTGAGAAAAATAGGAATAAGATTGAAAAAATAAAATAGGTAGCGGTTTGTTCTATGACATCATGTTATATAATTGATTTGATGCTATTAATGGATATTGTCTAATTGACTAATAGTCAAATTGTCTTATTGTTATCTGTAATTTATTTCTAAGAAGTAAAATTATAAAAAGATTGATTTTGGAATACAACTTATGGAAAGAAAACAAGTGAAGTTTATTATTTATTCAGATACTTAAATAAAATGAAAAAAGTAAACTGCATTTAATATTGTGACCCCAAGGGGATTCGAACCCCTATTACCGCCGTGAAAGGGCGAGGTCCTAACCATTAGACGATGGGGCCAGGTCAAGGATAAAGTTCAAAGTGTAAAGGCAAAAGAGAAAATGGAAATAGTATTTGCCAAGCTGAATTTTTTGAATAATCAATTTAAGAATTAAGAACAAAAAAAAGAGCAGCTTCGAACTGCTCTTTATTAGTGTGACCCCAAGGGGATTCGAACCCCTATTACCGCCGTGAAAGGGCGAGGTCCTAACCATTAGACGATGGGGCCAGGTCAAGGATAAATTTCAAAGTAAAAAGGCAAATTGACAAATTAAAAATTTAGAATATCTTCAACCTTTAAACTGTGGGTGAACGATGGGACTTGAACCCACGACCTTCTGGGCCACAACCAGACGCTCTAACCACCTGAGCTACGCTCACCATTTTTTAAAAGCAAACTCTAAATCCTAATATCGAAATTCTAAACCGATTAGTAGGATTTGGATATTAGGAATTAGTATTTTCTCAAGTACGCCAGAGTGGACTCGAACCACTAACCTACAGCTTAGAAGGCTGTTGCTCTATCCGATTGAGCTACTGGCGCAGAAAATTTTGCAATCAGAATTATTTACGAATATTTACAGTAAAACTCATTCAAGGTAAACGAAAAGAAAGTTACTGACGTATAATAATATTTCAGAAAATAAAGAACAATTGCTAAAGTAATGTCGGGGCGGCAGGATTCGAACCTGCGACCTCCTGCTCCCAAAGCAGGCGCGCTAACCGGACTACGCTACGCCCCGAGATATTAAATAACTCTAATAAAAAACTTTTATGAAAAATTAGAGTATTTTTACAAGGCATTAAACAAAAAACAAAAACGCAAAAGGAGTTGGAAAATTCTAATTATGCACCTTTTGCGAATTAATTCAAAAACGGCTAAGTAAAATATATTTTTAGACGTGCAAAGTCAATCTTATATCAACCATTTTTATTAAATTGAATGTTTCAAATGAGGGATATTAATGCCGGTTTCATTCTTCATAGCAAAGAAATACATATCTAATAAACAAAGTTCGAAATTTCTTTCTCTTGTGTCTGTAATTTCTGTGATTGGAATTGCAATCGGCACCGCTGTATTAATAATTGCTCTGACTATTTTGAACGGGTTTGAAGAAATAGTCGCACAAAAAATTATCAACTTCAATTCTCATATTAAGATTACAGCTTTCGGCAATAGAAATTTACCAGATTCGGAGGTAATAGAATCCGAAATAATTCAGAAAATTGGAGATGATTTTCAAAGTATTTCAAAGTTTACTTCAAAGCTTGGCATAATAAAATCAAGAACAGTTTCCGATGGAGTAACAATAATCGGAATCGATCCGGCAAACGATAACACCGATATAAAAGATTATATCGTTGATGGTAAATATGAACTTGAATCAGAAAGTAATAAGCAAATATTAATCGGCAAAAAATTAAGCGAAAAAATTAATGTATTAGCTGGTGACAAGATTACAATATTTTCTTTAAGGAAAGATGCGTTGCCTGATGCTGATAATCCACCAGCAATAGAGCAATTTATTATCTCAGGCATATTCGAAAGCGGTATGGCTGAATATGACGACTTGAATGTTTACATCTCCTTAAATAACGCAAAAGATTTGTTCGAAACACATAACAGCATTTCCGGTTATAACATAAGATTAAATAACGTTAGCAAAATAGATTCTACTGCAATTGCACTTCAAGATTTATTGGGTTATCCGTATTACGTACGAACTATTTTTCAAGTTCACCAAAATATTTTCACCTGGCTCGATCTTCAGAAAGAACCAATACCGATAATTCTTGGATTAATAATCGTAGTTGCGGTATTTAATATAGTCGGTACAATGCTAATGATTGTTTTGGAAAGAACAAGTTCAATCGGTGTACTAAAAGCTATCGGTTTTACAAAGAAAAAGATTCTACAAATATTTTTTGTTCAAGGTGTTTTCTTAGGTTTATTAGGAATAACTATTGGTTGTTTACTTGCGCTGACACTTAGTTTTCTGCAAATGAAGTTTAACTTAATTACACTACCCGGTTCTATATATTTTATATCAACTGTTCCCATTTCTATCGATATTGAAAATTATCTACTTGTTGCCGGAATCGGATTAATGTTAAGCTTATTTGCATCGCTAATTCCAAGTTATATAGCGTCTCGATTGAATATAATTACATCGATAAGGTTCAACTAATGTTTGAATTTTTTATTGCACGAAGATATATCAAGTCTAAACACAAGGTTAATTTTATAACCATTATTACATTGTTGTCTTCGCTTGGAGTTATGATAGGAGTTGCAGCTTTAATAGTAATGTTATCGGTATTTAACGGATTCGGTTCTTTAGTTACAAAACTACTAGTTGAATTTGATCCTCATATCAGAGTATCAAATCTTAACCAATTTGAGGGCGACAAATCGGTTCTTATTGAAGAAATCAATAAACTAAATAGAGTAGAAAGCGCCGGATTTTATGCCGAAGGAAAAATTATTGCATTAAACAACAAATCATACGAGATAATTAATTTAAAAGGTATAGATGAAAATTTACAGACAACAGATTGGGGTGTGAAATCAAAAATAATTTCCGGTGAGTTTGATGTTCAATATGATAACGGAATTGACAAGATTATTTTAGGATTGCCAATTGCATTAAGATTATCGGCAAGAGTTGGAGATACAATTTTTGTATCATCAGCAGCTTCAATTGAAAGATCCATTCTTTCTCTATCTATTCCGCAAGCAAGACCTTATTTGGTTACCGGATTATTCGAAGCTAAGAATAAAGAATATGATTATAATTTTGCGTTTACTTCTCTCCCCTCTGCTCAACTCATGCTTGCTTTAAAAAATAGTGTTACCGGAATCGAAATTCGGTTAGATAATATTTCTTCTTCCGAAAAAGTAAAACCAGTTATTCAAGCGATTTCCGGTGAGCAAATAACCGTGAATACCTGGTATGATTTGCATAAGGATTTATACAATGTAATGCTTATTGAAAGATGGGGTGCATATTTACTTCTTGCTTTAATAATAGCTGTAGCTACGTTTAATATTCTCGGTTCATTAACAATGTCGGTTATCGAAAAGAAAAAAGATATTGCATTACTTCGCTCAATGGGTGCTACAAAAAAATCTATTTTAAGAATTTTTATGTTCGAGGGAATTTTAATCGGATTAATAGGAACTGCTACAGGAATGTTAATCGGATATTTTATTTGCTGGTTACAATTAACTTATAATTTCTACCCACTTGATCCGACCAAGTATATTATTAATTCTTTACCAGTTGTTTTAAAATGGAGTGATTTTTTTGCTGTAGGATTTGCGGCATTCTTCTTAACGTTTTTGGCTTCACTTTACCCGGCAAAAAAAGCAGTAAAAGTTTCTATCACCGAAGCAATAAAATGGGAATAATATGACTAAGATTTTAGAAGCGGAAAATATCACCAAATCATTTATGAATACTAAGGGAAAGACTTTAGAAGTATTAAAAGGAATTGACCTAAGTGTTGAAGAAAATAACATTGAAGTAATAATAGGTGCTTCGGGTGCAGGTAAAAGTACCTTACTTTATTTGCTGAGTGGTCTGGATAAACCGGATCAAGGTAATGTAAAAATTAAAGGGACGGATATCTTCAAACTCAATGACGAAAAAATATCGAAGTTTAGAAATGAACATATAGGATTTGTATTTCAGTTTCATCATCTTCTACCTGAATTTACTGCAGCAGAAAATATTGCCCTTCCCCAAATGGTAAAAGGAATTTCATTACGAAAAGCAAATAAGAAGGCAGAAGAATTACTTGAAACAGTTGGATTATTAGATAGAAAAGATCATAAGCCTGCCGAATTATCAGGCGGTGAGCAGCAAAGAGTTGCAGTTGCGCGTGCACTTGCAAACGATCCTGATATAATTTTTGCAGACGAACCTTCGGGTAATCTTGATTCAAAAAACAGCGAAGCTTTACATCAACTAATTGTCGATTTAAAAACGAAATTCGGATTAACTTTCCTTATCGTTACTCACAATCCCGATCTAGTTAAATTAGGCGATGTGGTACATGAAATTAAGGATGGAAAAATTTTCAAGTAAACTTATTTATTCGACTTGGAACTTTATTGTAAGCGATATAAATACTCTTTCAATTAACCTACATTATCCAGATAATCAATAATCAATCTTACACCAAAACCTGTATGCCATTTCTTCGAATAATTATTCATATCATTTTCGATTGCAGTCCCGGCAATATCGAGATGAGCCCAAGGGATTTTTTCATCAACAAATTTTTCTAAAAATTTACCGGCAGTAATTGCACCGCCCCATCTTGGTCCGAGATTGCTGACATCCGCAATATCGCTGTCAATTAGTTTATTATAATCATCCCAAAACGGTAATCTCCAAACACGTTCATAAGTACTCATACCGGCATTAAACAATGAGCCGGCGAGCTTATCATTTTTAGTAAATAATCCGGCGGCGTAAAGACCTAATGCAACCGCTACCGACCCGGTTAAAGTTGCAAAGTCAATTATTTCATCCGGCTTCTGTTTTGATGCAAATTCTAAAGCATCAGCAAGAATAATTCTTCCCTCTGCATCCGTATCTTTTACTTCAATCGATTTACCGGAAGCTGTTTTAATAACATCGCCAGGTTTATAAGCATTACCATTAATTGCATTTTCAACAGCGGGAACAACGCCGATTAATTCATAAGGCAAATGAAGTTCTGCAGCGGCTTTAATTATACCGATAACTGCAGCACCACCAGCCATATCGGCTTTCATCTCAAGCATTCCTTGTGTTGGTTTTATCGATAATCCTCCGGTATCATAAGTAACTCCCTTTCCAACCAAAGCAATTTTTCTTTTTGCTTTCACTTTCGGTTTATAATTCAAAACGATTAAGCACGGGTCGTTTGGAGATGCAGATCCCACCGCAAGAATAGCATTCATCTTCTTTTCTTTTAATTGCTTTTTGTTAAATACATTTACCTTAACACCAACTTTAGTTAATTCAATTTTAGTTCTTTTTGCTAATTCTGCTGGAGTTAAAGTTATTGCCGGTTCATTGACTAAATCACGAGTAAATACAACGGCATTCATCAATTTTTGAGATTTCTTTATCGCTTTCTTTACCTTAACTGTATTTTCGGTCACTAAGTTAATCTGTAATTGATGCGCTTTCTTTTTCTTGGATTTGTAAACATCAAATTCATAATTGCCTAAAAATGCACCTTCGACTAAGGTTTGATAAAAATATTCTTCAGATGAAAATAAATTATTTATTGAAGAAAACTTCGGAGTAAAAATGTGAATTAAACTAATGTTATTATCAGCGATATTTTTTATAACTCCGGCAATCTCATTACGGAAAGTGTCGTTTGTGATTTTATCTTTCTTCAGTTTTATTATGTGCAGAGATGAAATTCTTCCATCAGAGAATTGATAACTGAAAGTTTTTGATTCCTTATCAGAATATTTTTGAAAGATTGTCTCACTAAACATCAAACCAGTTTTCTCAATTTCTTTTTTGAAAACAGTTTTTGATAATTCTTCATGGATAAATAGTACCACGCCAGTCTCTTTAACTGATTTAGAGATTTCTTTTACCGCATCAAATTTTAGATTGAATAACATTTAATTTTCCTCTGATAAATATTTTTCAGCAGCTTTAATTACTTTTTGTTTTAGATCGTTAATCGAACCATCGAATAATCTAGTACCGGCTGCGTTTGTATGTCCACCACCTCCAAATTCAGCAGCTAATTTGTTAACCGGAATTTTTCCTTTTGAACGAAAGCTTATCTTCATTCCGTTCTTTAATTCTATAAATAGTAAACCGATTTTTACATTTTCAATTGCAAGACAAAAATTTACAAATCCATCGATATCGGCTTCCAATGTTTTAGTTTCCTGAAGCATTTTTTGAGGAACAACCATCACGGCAATTTGTCCTGATGCAAAAAGTTCAATCGAAGCTAATGAACCGCCGAGTAATTTTATTTTCCCGAATTTTGATTGATCATAAATTTGGTCATAAACATAAGTAGGATTTACACCTAATTCCAAAAGATGTGCAACTATGCGATGTACATTAGGAGTAGTCCGGTCATATTTGAATGAACCGGTATCGGTCATAATCGCAGCATATATTTGAAGAGCGATATCATAATCAAAATCGACAATACTTGTCTCTTTAATAAAGTCATAAATTAATTCTCCGGTAGCAGAAACATTTGTATCTATAAAATAATGATCTGCAAAATCACCGGGGTCTTGATGATGATCGATACAAACCTTTATTGCTTTACTATTACAAAAAGATTTTTCCATACTGACAAGTCTATTACATTGATTCAAATCGAGGGCAAAAAGAACATCAGCATTATTTAACATTTCGCTATGTTGACCAGGTTCAAACTTTTCAATTACATTATCCGAATCAAGAAAGGATAAAAAACTTGGTGTTTGACTATGATTAATAACACGAACTTCTTTATTCAATTTTTTGAGAATGAAATAGAGCGCTAATTCTGAACCGATTGCATCGGCATCAGGATTTACATGAGAAGTAATAATGAAAGAGTTATTTTGAGAAATAATGTTCTTTAATAAGGAAAAATCCATTCTATACCTTTAGAAAAAACGAAGGGGTTAAAATGCGAAAATTTATTATCATTTCATAGATATCGGCAGGTGATTAAATGAGGTACGGCACATTAATACCGTACCTCAAAAAGAAATTAATTTACTTCCCAAGTATTACCGCTGAAGAGAACTTTTTCTAAATCACCTTTACCTTTTTTCTCGGTGATTCTTTTAATTTGTTCATCAATCCCTTCATTGTAAGTCGGTTTTAGAATTTGCCTAAAAATTCCAATCGGTGTAGGCATTTCAGGGTTATCAGAAAGGTGTGCAAGCATGAAAGTTCTTGCTGCACTATGATCAAACTCATCATGAACAATTACATCATCAACCGTATGCTCTCCGTCATTAAGATCTATAATGATTGGTGTAAAGCCTTCAATTTTAATTCCTTTATTTTTCTCTTTACCAAAAACCATCGGTTTTCCGTGCTCTAAATATAAAAGATGATCTTCTTTAGTATCCTTTTCTGTCAGCAATGAAAAAGCTCCGTCATTAAAGATGTTGCAATTCTGGAATATTTCTATGAATGCAGTACCTTTATGTTCAGCAGCTCGTTTGATCATTTCCTGCATATGTTTCGGTTCTCTATCAATAGTTCTTGCAACAAAAGTTGCCTCCGCACCCAACGCAAGCGTAACGGGATTAAAGGGATAATCAACACTGCCGTAAGGGGTGCTTTTTGTAACTTTTCCTTTTTCGGAAGTCGGAGAATATTGACCTTTAGTTAAACCATAAATTCTATTATTGAAAAGGAGAATCTTTAGATCAACATTTTTTCTGCAAGTATGAATAAAATGATTTCCACCAATGCTGAGCATATCACCGTCGCCGGTAGCAACCCATACTGATAAATCTGGACGTGCAATTTTAAGTCCGGTTGCAATAGCAGCTGCTCTACCATGAATTCCATGCATTCCATAAGTATTCATGTAATAAGGAAACCGGCTTGAACATCCGATACCTGAGATCCATGTAATTTTTTCTTTAGGAACTCCGATATCCGGGAAAGATCTTTGAACTTGAGCAAGAATAGAATAATCACCGCAGCCCGGACACCATCTGACATCCTGATCGGTAGCAAAATCTTTTGCGGTCAATTTTTTTATTTCAATGTTTTCATTATTTGCCATTACTGCCTCCGAGTAATTCACTAATCTTATTATAAACTTCCGATGACTTAAACGGTAATCCTTTAATCTTGGTAAAAGATTCAAAATCAATCAAGAACTCACCTCTTAGTACTCTTGCAAGTTGTCCTAAGTTTAATTCAGGAATAAGAATCTTTTTAAACCCACGAAGAACTTGTTCGGTATTTTGTGGTAAAGGATTAAGGTATTTAAGGTGAGCTTGCGAAACATTCAATCCATTATTACGAGCAAGATCAACTGCTTCTGTAATTGCACCAAATGTACCGCCCCATCCTAATACTAAAAGTTCGCCTTCTTTATCGCCGTCAATTTCGAGATTAGGAAGATCCTGTTGTATTTTTTTAACTTTATTTGCTCTCATTCTAACCATAAAATCATGATTATCGGGATCATAACTTACATTACCTGTGATGTGTGCTTTTTCAAGACCACCAATACGATGCTCTAAACCTGGTGTTCCCGGGACAGCCCATGGTCTTGAAAGATTTTCGTCTCTCATATAAGGTTGGAAAGTTTCGGCATCAGTAAAGAATTCTTTTTTAAAAGTCGGCAGTTCGGAAACACGCGGAACCCGCCATGGTTCGGAGCCGTTTGCAATATACCCGTCACTTAATAAGATTACCGGAGTCATATATTTTAATGCAATTTTTGCTGCTTCAATCGACATATAAAAACAATCGCTTGGAGTACTTGCAGCTAATACCGGAATAGGAGCTTCACCATTTCTACCAAAAATAGCCTGGAATAAATCAGCTTGTTCTGTTTTTGTAGGAAGCCCGGTACTCGGACCGCCTCTTTGAATATTTATAATAACAAGCGGAAGTTCAGTCATTACAGCTAAACCCATTGCTTCGGTTTTCAAAGCCATACCGGGACCACTTGTTGTTGTGATAGCCAAAGAACCGCCGAATGATGCACCTACAGCAGATGCAATCCCTGCAATCTCATCTTCAGCTTGAAATGTTTTTACTCCGAAATTTTTATAACCACTTAAAAAATGAAGAATTTCAGATGCGGGAGTTATAGGATATGATCCTAAGAATAAAGGAAGACCGCATAGTTCGGAAGCTGCAACAAAACCCAATGCAATTGCTTCGTTTCCTGAAACGTTTCTGTAAATTCCTTTTGGTAGTTCTGCCGGTTCAACTGTATACCTGGTAGTAAATAATTCAGTTTGCTCGCCAAAGTAATAACCTGATTTCAAAGCTTTGGTGTTTGCATCTATAAATTGCGGTGTTTTTGAGAATTTTGATTCTATCCATTTTAAAGTCGGTTCAAGAGGTCTATTAAACAACCAATACATCAGACCGAGAGCAAAGAAGTTTTTACTTCTTTGAACTTCTTTTGTGCTTAGATTTGTATCCTTAAGTGCATTACTGGTTAGTGAAGTAATTGGTACTTGGAATACTTTATGACCTGTTAATGTATCATCTTCCAAAGGATTAGATTCATACCGTGCAGTTTTTAGATTTTTCGGATCAAAGGCGTCTGAATTGACAATTATTACAGCCGAAGGTTTCAAGTTTTTAAGATTAACTTTCAGAGCTGCCGGGTTCATTGCTACTAAAACATCTGGGCTATCGCCCGGAGTATGCACATCCTTTGAACTAAAATGTAATTGAAACCCGGATACACCGTATAAAGTACCGGCAGGTGCACGAATTTCGGCAGGATAATCAGGTAATGTACTTAAATCGTTTCCCACAATTGCAGTAGTATCACTGAATTGCGTTCCTGTTAACTGCATTCCGTCGCCGGAATCTCCGGCAAACATTACAGTTACTTCGGAAATTTGTTCAACTTTTTTTCCGTTTGCTTGTGTCATTTTTTTACTTAACTCTTGTATTTATTGATACATATTTAATTAAAAGTATTCTACTAAGTTAGAAAAGCTAATTACTATTAGCAATGAAAACCGTTTTATTCCACACTTAATAGAATGTCTAAAAACTCTTTTGCATTTACAAAACCTGTTAACCGCCGTACTTCGGTTCCTTTTGAATCAATTAATAAAACAGTCGGCATACCGACAATACTAAACCGGTCTCTTATTTCTTCAGTTTTTTCATCCATTGTTCGTGTCATATCAACTTTGAATGCAGTAAACTCGTTTGATTTTTCAATTACTTGCGGATCAGAAAAAGTCAGCGCATCAAGTTCTTTACACGGTATACACCAATCTGCATAAAAATCGATCAAAACTTTATCATTATTTGCGATAGCTGCTTCATACTTTTCAAAAGTAAATTCCTGCCAATTAGGTGAATTTCTTTCAGAAGGAATTATTGCATAAGTTGAAATTAACAACACAAATAGAGCAAAAGCATATTTAAAAATTCTGAATCCCTTTATTTCGTTTCCTTTTTTATCAATAAAAAGAAGAATTATCGCTACAAGAATTCCATAAACCGGAAGTAGATAGGTATTCACATCTTTTGGAAGAAGCGGTCCTATAAAATAAAGTGCCATACCAATAAGCAAGAAACCAAAAATATGTTTGACTGCTTCCATCCAAAATCCGGCTCTGGGTAATTGCTTAATCTTTCCGGAGAAAAGAGCAAGAAATAAATATGGGGTTCCTAATCCGATTGCTAAAAAGAAGAACATTAAAAATCCGAATACCGGATCACCTTTAGCGGCAACATAAGTTACAAGCCCTAAAACAAAAGGTCCGATACAAGGAGCGGCGACAATTCCCATTGTTAATCCCATAAATAGCGCACCGAATATCCCGGATTTAGCTCCGCCGGCTTTCATTACTAATGAATCCGGTAACTTAAACTCATAAAGCCCGAACATGCTTAACGAAAGAATTACAAAAACTGCAGCGATAAAAATTATTACAAAAGGATTTTGCAATAACCCGCCAAAAATTGCACCGCTTAAAGATGTAACAACACCAATAACCGAATATGTAACCGACATACCAAGGACATAAATCAAACCAAGAATAAAAAGCTTCCCGGTTCTGCCTTCACTTTGTCCGCCGAAATAACTAACCGTAATCGGGATTAACGGGTAAACACATGGAGTAAGATTTAACGCGAGTCCGCCGATAAAAACCAACAATAAACTTATTATTAACCCGCTCGATTCTAATTGAGCTACAAGTGAATCTTCATCTTTATTTAATGAACCGGTAACATAACTTAATTCCAATTGTGAAAATATATCACCGTTTATTTCCGTTATTGGAGTTTGATTATCGACGACTTCAACTCTAATTGTATCCTTAATAGAGTTAGGCGGAAGACATGTTACGTCATTACAAGCTTGGTAAGTAAACTCGATCGGAATTTCAAATATTCCCAGCGAAGTATTTGGATATACTTCAATTATTCCACCAACAAAAATTTCTCCTTCAAACACACTTACCGGAACATCTGAAAAACCAAAATTATATTCGTGCGGTGTCGGATATACAACTGTAAGTAATTTAAAATTATTAGATAACTCAGCAGTAATTTCAGAAGCTATTAAAAAATCTTCGTTCGGTTTGTGCGAATTAATATGCCATGTATCTTCAATATTAATTTTAAGTGCAAACTTTAATTGGCTTTCCGGCTGGACTTTTTCGAATGATTGAAAAAGTTTTGAGGATAATAAATTTTCAGGAGGTCCAAATTGTGCAACTAAACTGATATTAAGTAATATGATTAAAAATAAATAACTAAAATACCTTCTCATTATTTTCTCCATCCTTGAACAATAGGGAATCGTCTTCCGTAACCGAAAGCTTTAGTAGTTACTCTCAAAACGGGTGCGGCTTGTTTTCTTTTAAACTCGTTTAGATCAACTAATCTTAAAACTTTGCGAACGGTTTCTGCATCTTTTATTTCTTTATTTATTTCGTTAAACTCTTTGTACTCTTCTAGATACATTTTTAAAATTCTATCAAGAACCGGGTAAGGCGGAAGCGAATCCTGATCGGTTTGATTATGCCTCAATTCAGCAGAAGGAGCTTTATCAATTATATTTTGCGGAATTATTTCTTCTTCCCTATTAATGTAATTCGATATGCGGTAAAGGTCAGTTTTGTAAACATCACCAATAACTGCTAATGCACCGGCCATATCGCCATAAAGAGTTGCATAACCGACCGCGATTTCAGATTTATTTCCCGTAGTGCATAATAGATATCCGAACTTATTCGAAAGTGCCATTAAGTAAAGTCCACGTATACGCGATTGCAAATTTTCTTCAGTCGTATCGTGTTTTTTATTTTCAAATACAGGTTCAAGCATTTCTTTAGTTTTTTCAAATACCGGTTGAATAGAAATCGTATCAGATGAGATGCCGAGATTTGAAATAAGTTGTTGAGAATCTTTCAAACTTCCGTCAGATGAAAATTCGGAAGGCATCATTACAACGTGAACATTTTCTTTACCGAAAGCTTTTACTGCGATGTAAGTAACAATTGCAGAATCAATTCCCCCGCTTAACCCAACTAATGCTTTTTTAAATCCGGTTTTTCTGCCGTATTCTTTTAATCCGTAGATCAAAGCATTAAGAACTTCTTCTTCAAATGATTTTTCGAAATTTGTTATTTCTTGATAATCTTTCTTCGTATCGAAAATAAAATAATCTTCTTCGTATGATTTACCTATAAGCTGTAATTTCCCTTCGGAATTAAAACACATACTTGCACCGTCAAAAATCAAATCGGTTTGAGCACCAACGTTACAAACATAAGCAAGAGGAAGTTTATCGGTTTTAGTCAAGGTAGAAAGCATATCAAATCTTTCTTTTCTTCTTCCGTATGCATAGGGACTAGCAGAAATATTTAAAAGAATAGTTGACCCTTTATCAACTAATCTTTGAACAGGGTCATATTCATATCTTCTTTTTTTCCAATAATCAGCATCGTTCCAAATATCTTCACAGATCGAAATACCGATTTGTTCACCTCGAAACCCGTGAACATAAACATTCTTTGCCGGTTCAAAATATCTTACTTCATCAAATACATCATAATTTGGGAGTAAGGTTTTATGCTGTACAAACTGGATTTTACCTTTGTAACAAAATGCAGCGGAATTATAAATACCGGTTCCTACGTTATCAAATTCTTCGGTGATAGTTCCGAAAATTAAACCCACATCAGCGGTGTGAGAAGAAATTTCATCGGCTGCTTTAATTACAGCGTCACGGAATTCTTTCTTTTCAACGAGATCTTGAGGTTGGTATCCGCAAAGGAAAAGTTCGGGAAAAATTACAAGATCAACTTGATCTTTTACTCCCCTTCTGTAACCTTCTAAAATCTTCTCTTTATTTCCTTCTATGTCGCCGATTATCGGGTTGGCTTGACACAGAGCAATTTTCATGTATAAACTAATAATTTTATTACTTGAAAAAATAGACAACTTATTCTGATTTTTCAATGAAAATAGGAATGTATCATCAAAATTTAGCGAATTGATTGTGATGTGTATCCCGAAGTATATTTTTTGAATGACAATTTATGACAAATAAACGTGGTAATTCTTGAATAACTTCAAAACATTTCATAGAGGAGTACGTCTAAAAAATTGAATTCCAAAATAGAGGTGTGTTATGGCAGAGAGATTATATCGTTCGCGTACAAAAAAGGTAATCGGAGGTGTCGCTGGTGGTCTTGGCGAATACTTGAACATCGACCCGGTTTTAATTAGAGTTTTATTTGTCATCATAACTTTAATTAACGGACTTGGAATCTTACTTTATATTATTTTATGGATCGTTGTTCAGGAAGAGCCGTATAATCAGTACAATTATGAAATGGGTCCGAGCAGTGATGAACCGAAAAATGAAACCGGGAGTCAAACTCAAAGTAACGGAACTTCACAACAGATTAAAAAAGAAGGTAAAGGCAAAACTGCGGTTGGTATAATATTAATTGCACTCGGTTTTATATTTTTAGCGGAAAACTGGTTCCCTTCTTTCCGATTTAAAGATATCTTTCCACTTGCAATTCTTATTATCGGTATTTGGCTTGTTATTGATTCATTAACCAAAAGAGAGAAAAAAGATGAACTCAGGTAAATTATTTTGGGGATTCTTTTTCGTTACTATAGGAATTCTAATTTTTGCTGCTAAGTTCAACTGGTTTGATTTGGATTGGAACTTTATTTGGGATTTATGGCCGTTAATTTTAATTCTTTGGGGCGGAATAATCTTAGCGAGAAAAACTGTTATAAAACCATTCTTTGCAATTTTGTTTGGGATAGTTACTGCGCTAATTATCTACGGCGGTATATCTAACGTTCTTCATTTTAATTTTTGGAATAACGATTGGGATAGAAGAGTTGAATGGCGCGATTCGGAGAATCAATATGTAGTCGATTATGATGAAAATATCACAAAGGCTCATTTAAATTTATCTGCCGGAGCGGGGAAAATAATTATTCGTAAAACTTCTCACGATCTGCTTTCAGGCTATTCACGCGGGGAAAGAGTTAATTACCGTGTCGATACAAGAACGTTAAATGATGCTGCTTATATTGATTTTGAAATGAAAAGCAGAAAGTTCAGACCCTTTGACGACGATCTCAATAATACTTTGCTCTTAAGTTTAAATGATAATCCAAATTGGGAAATGGAATTTAAAATCGGTGCAGCAAAGGCTGTTTTTGAACTGGAAGAATTCAAAATTGATGAACTAACATTAAAGACAGGTGCTACGGATATCGATTTACGTTTGGGTGATAAATCCGTTAGAACCAATATTAATGTAGAGATGGGTGCGGCAAATTTGGAAATAGCTGTACCAAGAGAAAGCGGCTGCCAAATAACCGGGAAAATGTTTTTATCCGGTAAAGAATTCAAAGGATTCAACAAAGTTAATAATAGCTATGAAACAGAAAATTTTTCTAATGCGGATAAAAAAATTATAATTGATGTTCGAGGTGCCGTTTCAAATGTAGAGGTGAGGAGATATTAATAACTGAAGTTACGCAATACGACTAATGGCACACAGATGACACAGATACAACTGATTTTCACAGTTTTCTTTTAGCGTAAATCTCGCATGTCGTTAGACCTTGACGCACTCTAACAATCGAAATCTGCCTCCAGTCAAATTCGGTGTTATTAGCGCTAAATCGCGAATACATTAGCGAATTGGCGGCTTATGGTTTTCGCTTTTTAATTTTGCGAATAAAAACATAGCACTTGAAACGATGCTTTTTTTTGCCGCTAATTCGCGAATTGGCGGCTTAGCTTTTTGTTTTAACTCATAGAATTTTATCCTTATGTCAATCCATGTATCGAATAATTTTCTTTTCTAATTTTTTTTAACAGCCTCTTTATATGTGTTCTATTTCTTATTGATAGTAACGGACATTGGATATAACGAACGGTTGCGTAACTTCAGTTAATAATTTGCATCAGGTTTCCAAAAATGTTTTTTCATATTAACACAATCATTTTCGTCAAAATCAATTCCTTCGGAAATTAGTAAGTCTTTCATCAAATGAGGATCACCGAAATGCATTTTACCGGTTAATGCTCCATTGCGATTTACAACTCTATGGGCGGGAATGTTGGAATGCTTAGAAGAATTAAGAGCCCAGCCGACTGTCCGTGCAGATGATTTTAATCCGCATGCTTCGGCAATAGCACCGTAAGTTGTTACCTTTCCTTTTGGGATTTTTGCTGTAATCTCATAAACTCTATCAAAAAAATCTTGGTTCTTTTTATTCATAGCATTTCTCTGTGAAACTTTGTGAGTCCTCTGTGCCCCTTTGTGTCTAAAGCTTTTAAATGGCATTACACAGAGTACCACCGAGAAGACACAGAGAACCACAGAGTACTAATTTTTATTTTTGTTCTGCATTTCCCACAATTTCATATAAGTAAGCATGTTCGTCATAGCATGGATAAGTGATATCATCAATCCGTGAACTCCTTCTTTATAACCTTTACGTGAAAAGAAATGATTCAAAAAAGCAGCAATTGGATGCGTAAGAATTTGTAACGATTTAACCTTCTTCTTATCAAATTTTTCTTCCGCTTCCAGTGTTGAGTATGAGTTTATTTTAGAAATTGTATCGGCAATACTCTGATGAGTAAAATGAATTAAATTATTTTTTAGTGTTCCAACTTTACCATCGACAATAAATCCTTCATGAACTTTTCTTTCCGTTACTTTAGTTTTGCTTTTTTGAAAAAGTCGAAGTTGATAATCAGGATACCAGCCGCAATGTTTAATTCTTTTATTTAAAAAATAATTTTCACGAGGTATTTTGTAACCATCATATTGCGGAAAACCATTTAGTAAATCTTCAATTTCTTTTTGTAATGCTTTCGAAACTCTTTCATCTGCGTCAATACTTAATACCCACTCATTATTTGCTTTTTCAAGTGAATACTTTTTTTGATTTGCAAAGCCATCCCATTTTTTAATAAAAATATTGTCTGTGAATTCTTTTGCAATCTCAACAGTTTTATCCTCGCTTTCGGAATCCACTAAAATAATTTCATCGCACCACTTAACGCTTTCAAGACAATCTCGAATATTTTTTTCTTCATTGCCGGCAATAATAATTGCAGAGATTTTTTTTCTCATTAGGTTTATTCGCCCATCACTTTAATGATTGCCCGTTTACGACGTCTGCCGTCAAACTCTGCATAATAGACTTGCTGCCAAGGTCCGAAGTCAAGTTTTCCATCTGTAACCGGTATAATAACCTGATGATGAACTAATAAATTTTTAAGATGTGCATCGCCGTTATCTTCGCCCGTTCTATGATGACGGTAATTTTCTTTAAATGGTGCCAAGCCTTCAAGCCATTCATCTATATCTGCAATTAATCCGCTTTCGGCATCATTTACATATACACCGGCTGTAATGTGCATCGCAGAAACAAGAATCATTCCTTCCTTAATTCCGCTTTTGTGTAGTGCATTTTCAACTTCGTGAGTGATGTTAATATACTCTCTTCTTTTTGATGTGTTAAACCAAAGATACTCTGTGTGAAATTTCATTTTAATTAACTCTCTCCAATTAATAAATATTGCTGTCGGTTAAAACCGACGAAGAATGAAAAATAAAGACTTTAGCTCCATCATCAATCCTTTATAGGACTAAAGCCCGTATAGTCTTGTCGCCATTTTCTCGAGGGTGACCAAAAAGTAATTATTCAATAAAATTATTTGCGAATATTAGCGTAATTCGCGGCTAATATAAATAAAACATTACTTTTTGGTCGCCCTCGCAATTTTCGTTTTAATAATGCATCAATTATTAGAAAACTTCAATAAGAACGATTTAATAAATTCATTAAGCTCACCGTCCATTACACCTTGAGTGTCCGATGTTTCGTAATTTGTACGATGATCTTTAACCATATTATACGGATGAAAAACATAAGACCGAATTTGACTTCCCCATTCAATTTTCATTTTGGATTTTTCTATTTCATCTTGAGCAGCTGCTTGTTTTTCTAATTCAATTTGATAGAGCTTGGCTTTAAGCAGCTTCATTGCATTAACTCTGTTTTGTGCTTGTGATCTTTCGCTTTGACATGCCGCAACCGTATTAGTCGGGATATGAGTTATTCGAACTGCTGTTTCCACTTTGTTAACGTTCTGTCCCCCTTTACCTCCGGAACGATAAGTATCGATTCGAAGGTCTGCCGGATTAATTTCTATTTCAATTGAATCATCAACTTCAGGAATTACAAAAACCGATGCAAACGAAGTATGTCTTCTTTTATTAGAATCGAATGGAGAAATTCTTACAAGTCTGTGAACACCGTTTTCAGCTTTAAGATAACCGTAAGCAAATTCACCTTCAACTTCAATTGATGCGGATTTAATACCGGCACCGTCTCCTTCAAGTATATCGAGTAGAGTCATTTTATAATCATTTTGTTCACCCCAGCGAAGATACATTCTCATTAGCATTTCAGCCCAATCTTGTGCTTCGGTTCCACCGGCACCGGAATGAATTGTAAGAATACAATTTCTTGAATCATCACGACCGCTGAGCATACTTTTGAATTCTAGGTCATCAATTAACTTTTTAAGAGTAATTACTTCGCTCTTAATTTCATCAGAAAATGATTCATCTTGTTCGGCTTCTGCTAATTCTATAAATTCAAGCAGATTGGAAGTTTTGCCTTTAATTTCATTCCAAAGATCAACCCAAACTTGAAGGGATTTTATTTGTTGAAGAATATTTTGTGCGTTTTGCTGATCATCCCAAAAATTATTCGCTTGTGTTTGATGCTGAAGTGCTTCTATCTTAATTTCTTTTTCATCTAACTTAAAGATAACCTCGTAGTTCTTTCAATCTATTGGAGTATTCTTTTACTTGATCTAAAAAATCTTCAAACATTCTGTGATTCTCCCGTAATTAATTTAATTCATTTCCGTTAACTTCAATTTCCATTCTAAGTAAAGCAGCAGCTAAAGTTTTTCCTTGTGCATCGTGTTTAAGTGAAACAGTACCGCCGCCTCCTAACGTATTGTTTAACACAAAATTTAATGCCCGTATGTTGGGAAGTTCATATCGCTCAACTTCGCCGAAACAAATACCGTGAAAATGTTTTTTTACTTTTTCTACAGTTAAATATTTATCAATTATTTTATAACCTTTATCATCGTAAGCGATAATACCGACATTTGCCGCGTCACCTTTATCACCGCTTCTGCCGTGAGCAATATCTATTAATTTTATTTTCATTTATAACTCCAAAATTTTTACTGATGGTTCAATCAATTTTTTAGGAATAAGAGCAGGCCAATAAGCAACAACTTCACTCGGTTTTGGTCTCCCTCCGGCAAACCCGGTTACGGACGGAGGTCCGGTTAATATTAAAGGTGCAATCTCTTTCCCAAATCTTTCGACGGCTTTATAATCGTGTGATCGAACTGCAATTTTGAAAACTACTTCGTTAATATCATCTTCGGACAATTCTTTTGATAAGGGACCATGACATGAATCATAACCGACAAACTCGGTTCTGATTTCTTCAAATTCCAATTCAAGGTTTTGTAATCTTTCTCTCAAGATTTTATCTGCAGCATTTGCTTTTGTTAAAGCTTTCGGCCATGTGTAAGTTAATTGACCGCTCGCTGAATAACCATCGGCAAACGAACATGAAACTTTGAAAAATTCTGTTTCGGGTTTTCCTTTTACATCATAGACTCTTACTCTATTATTGCCCAAATCTTCCAATTTAATAGAAGTAAAATCGGCAACACAGTCGGGAGTAATATATTCTTCAGGATCACCGATTTCATAAACTAATTGTTCAGCAACTGTTTCGAAACTTACCTTTCCCCCGAGAGATTCATGTTTTGTAATTATCACTTCACCACTCGGATATGCTTCAGCTATCGGGAATCCAATATCAACCAAATCAATCGATTCCCAATCTGCTAATAAATTTCCTCCAGAAGCTTGACCACCGCATTCGAGAATATGTCCGGCAACGGTTCCGGCGGATATTAAATCATAGTTATTCCAGTCCCAGCCAAATTCATAAACCATCGGTGCAAGCGTTAAGCCTGTATCGGTAGTTCTTCCGGTTATAACAATATCTGCACCATTTTGCAAAGCTTCAACAATTGGTTTTGCACCGAAGTATACATTAGCACTCAACAATTTATCTTTAACAGGAAGAATTGATTCACCGGTTTCCATATTATTTAATTGACAACCTTCATAAATAATTTCATCAATTCTGTCTTTTATATTATCACCAAGAACAACGGCAACTTTAAGATTTTTAATACCCAATTTGTTTGCAACTTCAATGATAGCATTTGCGCATCCTTCGGGATTTACACCACCACCGTTTGTAATTACTTTTATATTTTTCTCTTTACAAACCGGTAAAATTCTTTCCATCAAATCGGGAATATCCCGGGCATAACCAAACTGCGGATTCTTGTTTTTTTGTTTCTGAAGAATCGACATAGTAACCTCCGCAAGGTAATCCATCACTAAATAATCTATTTCGCCTTCGGTTACTTGTTTAACTGGTGCGTCAATTAAATCGCCCCAAAATCCTTGCCCGGAAGCAATTCTTATTTTTTCTTTCATTATAAATTTTGATTGTGAATAATGAAACAAATATATCTATTAAGTGCGTCTTGTTCAAACAATTCGGATTGAATTGAGGATTAAGTCTTTCGCGTTTAGCAAATCATTTATTGAGTTGATTTTTATCCACTTAATTCTTTCATCTTTTCTAAACCAAGTTAGCTGTCGTTTAGCAAATCTTCTTGTATTTCTTTTTATTAATTCGACTGCTCGTTCTAATGAAATTTCTCCGGAGAGATGGGAGATAATTTCTTTATAACCGACAGTGTTCAAAGAATTCAATTCTTTTGAATAACCCATCGACAGAATGTTCTTTACTTCATCTACCAAACCGTTTTCTATCATTACATCAACACGAGAATTTATATTATTATAAAGAGCTGCACGTTCCCACATTAACCCGAATTGAAAAAAAGAATAATCCATTACTCGCTTTTGCTGTTCGTGAATTTCCAATATTGATCTGCCTGTTAGATGATAAACTTCAATTGCACGAATAACTCTTTTCCAATTTTGCGGAAGCATAGTAGAAGCGGCATTTGGGTCAATTTGTTTTAATTTTTCAAAAATAAATTCATTCCCGAATTTTTCTCTTTCCGTTTTAAGTTGTTCTCGCAACTCTTCATCCGAATCGACATCTACTATTCCGTCAATAATTGCTTTGATATATAAACCTGAACCTCCAACAATTATAGGGATTTTATTCTCACTTGTGATTTTATGAATTATCTCCAGTGCATCTTTTTCAAACAAACCCACATTATAATCTTCATTAGGATTTAGTTTATTTACAAAGTGATGCCGAACTTTAGATAATTCATCCCTGCTCGGTTTAGCTGTTCCAATTGTTAGATAATTATAAATCTGCCGGCTATCTGCGGAAATAATTTCCGTGTCAAGTTCTACGGCTAAATCAACAGCAAGATTTGTTTTACCGGAACATGTAGGACCGGCTATTACAATTACCCGTTGTTCCATCCTTCCTTTCCGATTAGTGGAACAAAAGCAAAGTTTGGACGCTCGTTTATTCTATAATCATCGTCATCAATTTTATCAATCATTCTTAAGGATTGGAGTTTACGATCACCTACAGGGATAACCAATCGTCCACCGACTTTTAACTGCTTCAATAATTTTTGAGGAACTTCCGGCGCTCCGGCAGTAACAATAATTTTATCAAAAGGATCAAACTCTTCCCACCCGATAGTACCGTCACCGAATCTTGCAGCAATTCTGAGTCCTAATTTTTCAAATAATTTTACAGTTTTATGATAAAGATCAATATCTCTTTCAATCGTGTAAACTTTGCAACCCATAGCATGGAGAATAGCAGCTTGGTAACCTGAGCCGGTTCCGATTTCCAAAACTTTATCCCCCTTTTGAATTTGAAGAGCTTCTGTCATGTATGCTACAGTATAAGGCTGAGAAATAGTCTGTCCTTTTCCGATCGGCAAAGCATTGTCATTGTAAGCTAAGTGTACCATAGGGGGAGGAACAAATAAATGACGTTCAACTTTCAAAATTGCTGAAAGAACTTTGGAATCCTTTATGCCACGCTTTTCGAGATGATCAACTAATTCTTTTCTTTCTTCTTCTTTCATACTCTTAATATTTTGTTGTGAGCAAAAATATGAAATTATTTCTGTAATTTTGATTTCTAAAATTTCGGAGAGATAATGTTAGAAGCAATTATCGGCGGTTTGGTTATTATGATTATGAGAGTTGCGGATGTTACACTTGGTACTTTCAGGACTATATTGGTTGTGAATGCTAAAAAATATCATGCCGCAATTACCGGATTTTTTGAAGTATTGATTTGGATATTTGCTATGAGATATATCGTGGAACATATGGATCAGACAATGAATTTATTCGGGTATGCAATCGGGTTTGGATTGGGGAATCTTTTAGGAATTACATTAGAAGAAAAAGTAGCTTTAGGTTATGTTCAGTTAAATATTATATCCCGCCATTTCACAGATACAATTGCAGATAAATTAAGAGAATCAAAATACGCAGTAACAATTCTTCCGGCAGAAGGCGGAAGCGGTGGTATAGCAATTTTGGTAATTATAATCAGAAGAAAAGATCTTAAGCCGGTTCAAAAAATAATTGATAGTATTGATCCGAAAGCGTTTATGACAATACAGCATTCCAGACCATACCGAGGGTTTATCCACGGTGCAAGGAAATAAGAAAATTTATTGCAAAAGTATTTTTTGGATACTATATTTGATAGCTCTTTTTAGAGTAGTTCTTAAAATTAATGCGGGAATAGTTTCCGCCTTCGTTTGTGAAACAACTTCGGCGGACAGGCAGTTGGTTTTCACCTAGCTCCAGAATCAATTGCAATTTGAAATATTGTTTGTTCTAATTTATAATGCGGGAATAGCTCAGTTGGTAGAGCGCAACCTTGCCAAGGTTGATGTCGCGGGTTCGAGTCCCGTTTCCCGCTCAAAATAATCCACCATGTGTGGATTTTCTTTTTTATATTAAATTAAAAATTATGGCGGTGTAGCCACCTTCCTGCGGCGGGCAGGAGTGGTCTAATGTCCCGCTTAAAATCAGCGGGATAAACTCCGGTCTGCAACCCGCCTTAGGCGGGCGAATCCCTCCGCCGATGCTTATTTAATTGTTTTTTGATTTGGTGGAGTAGCCAAGTGGTCTAAGGCGAAGGTCTGCAAAACCTTTATTCGTGGGTTCGAATCCCACCTCCACCTCATTGACCCGATTAATTCAATCGGGTTTTTTTAATTATGATTTACTCGGTTTACATATTGCGTAGCTTAAAAGACAAAAAACGCTATGTAGGTATGACCGAAAGACCCATCAACCAAAGATTAGCTGAACATAATGCCGGTTTAGTTAAATCCACTAAAAATCGCCGACCTCTTGAATTTATTTATTCCGAAGAATACAATACAAAAAATGATGCATTGAAACGTGAAAAGTTTTTTAAGTCCGGCAAAGGTAGAGAATTCTTAAAATCAATTGGGAAATAGGCGAAGGTCTGCAACCCGCCGTAGGCGGGCGAATCCGACCGCCGCCTCAACAAAAAGACCTATTTTTTTAATCAGGTTTTTAATTATCTCATAAATAAAATTCAATAACATACAATTATTTTTTATACTTCAACTCATACAAATCAAGCCTTCTGTCATTCCAATTAAGTGTTGTACCGTTAGTTCTTGCGCGCTTTAATTCTTCAATATCAACATCATGTATTACGACAGTTTCAACATTAGGCGTACATTCGGCAGCAATTCCGTCGCGGGCAAATGTAAAATCCGAAGGAGTGTAAATTCCCGATTGTGCATATTGTATATCCATGTTTTCAACTTGCGGAAGATTTCCAACCGTACCGGCTAAAGCAACATAGATTTGATTTTCGATACAACGTGCTTGCGCACAATAACGCACTCTTAGGTATCCTTTCCTTTCATCTGTACAAAACGGAACAAATATAATCTGTGCACCTTGCTCAGCTGCAATTCTGGATAATTCGGGAAATTCAACATCATAACAGATATTAATAGCTACTCGCCCCGCATCCGTATCAAAAACTTCGAGTTTATTCCCGGGTTCAACTCCCCACCATCTTCTTTCATTCGGGGTTATGTGTAACTTGTATTGTTTATCAATTTTACCGTCCCGGTGAAATAAAAAAGAAACATTAAAAAGTCGGTCATCTTCTTTAATAAAATGAGAACCTCCAATAATATTAATGTTGTACCGAATTGCCAGATCCGAAAACATTTCCAAGTATTGATCGGTGTAGTTGGCAAGTTCGCGTGCTGCAATACCTGGGCGTTTATTTTCAATAAAAGATAGGAGTTGCGTTGTAAGTAATTCCGGGAAAAGAATAAAATCACTTTTGTAACCCGAAGCAACATCAACAAAATATTCGCACTGTCCGGCAAATTCATCGAAGTTATTTATTTTCCTCATTCTATACTGAACAACACAAATTCTTACCGGTCTTCCTATCTCCCATCGTTTTGATGGATGCGGCTGGTAAGAAATATTTGTCCATTCAAGTAAAGTAGCGTATCCTCCGGATGCATGATCAGCCGTCAAGTAATCAGTTATAATTCTTTTAATAACGAAACCATTAGAAAGCTGAGTTGTGAGAACCGGATCATAAATTGCTTTATTTGTTACTTTTTCAATAAATTTTTCTACGCTAAATTTATCTTTGAACTTATCATAACTTGGGATTCTGCCGGCTACTACAATTCTCATCAAATTCAATTCACGAGCAAGTTTTTTCCGTGCATCATATAATCTTCTTGCCAACTTCATTCCTCTATAGTCAGGATCAACCATAATTTCAATGCCGTATAGTGTATCACCTTCGGGATTATGATTTGTAATAAAACCTGAGCCTGTAATTTTTTGGTAGGAATGATCATCGCCGTAAATATCAAAATCGACAATCAAACTTGAAGATGAAGCGAGTATTTTATTTTGATACTCAACACAAATTTGACCTTTGGGAAAAACTTTGATCTGACTTTTAAATTGCTCATCAGACCACGGTTTCATCCCGGGGAAGCATTTCAGCTGTAATTCTTTAATTTGCTCGTAATCTTTTAGACGTAGTTGTCTAACCTTTATACTTTTCTGAAACTGTGCAAATTTTTTCTCATCCATAAATTTTCCTTTCAACACGGTTGATTAACTGCATTGAATTTAATAAAAAGTATATAAAAGAAAAATTTATGATTTTTCTACAAGGTACCTCTTAATTTTTTGTGTGGTTGTTTTTTCGAACTCGTTATCTCTTATATAAAATTTTCTTATGTGTTTATAATTTGCAAGTTGTTTATTTGTTTTATCTATCTCTTCTGCTATTTTTTTATTTATAAGTTCATCATTTATTTCGACACCTTCATTTTCCGCAAGTTCGATAAATGCTTCCGCATCAACAACAATTTGAACCGCTATTATTTCATCCTGTTTTTGATCTTTTTCACCGTAGACCATACATTCCAAAATAAACGGACTTCTATTTAAAACGTCTTCAATTTCTTCAGGGAAAACATTCTTACCGCTTTTTGAAATAATTACATTCTTCTTTCTGCCGGCAATATGGAGGAATCCGTCTTCGTCAACATAACCTTGATCACCTGTTTTGAACCATCCTTTTTCAAAAACTTCCTCGGTAAGTTTATCATTCTTATAATAGCCCAACATAATGCTGGGACCTTTTGCCCAAATTTCACCAATTCCTTCTTCATCAGGTTCGTTAATTTTAATTTCTACTCTTGGAAGAGGTATTCCGGCTGCATTATCCTTAAAATAATCGAGCCTGTTTAACGCCAATATCGGTGAAGTTTCAGTTAATCCGTATCCTTGGATAAAAGTAAAACCAAGTTCTCGTAAACCTTTTGCAACGAGCGGATCTGGAGCTGCGCCACCTGCAATAAATATTCTTATAGCACCACCAAATTTTTCATGTAGTTCTTTGAAAATTTTTTGTTTGAGTCCCTTCACCCCTGCGGTTTGTAACAACGAAGTAATTTTCATTAACGGCGGTACAACTTTTGATTTGACTTTATCTTCATGAATCGTTTTCATTATACGTTTGAACATTTTATCAAACAATAGCGGTACACCCAATAAAATTGTCGCCTTAACTTTTTGTATATCGTCAACAACTGTTTTTAGAGATCTTGCATAATGAGCCGAAGCTCCGCTGTAAAGCGGGCATAACATGCCGCATGTGCACTCATATGTATGATGCATCGGCAATACGGATAGAAATCTATCACCCCTACCAATTATTATCATACTGACCATATCAACTAAATTAGCGGCAAGATTGCCTTGAGTAAGCATAACACCTTTTGCTCTGCCGAGTGACCCGGAAGTAAAAATTATTTCCGCTAAATCATTCGGATTAATTTTCGGCAGTAGTTTTTTATCTGCCATTTCGGCATTGGTTATCAAATCAACCATATAAAGAAAGTTTGCGTCTTCTTTTGTCTGATCCATACAGATAAAGTGCTTTACCTTTTTTAATGCAACATGACTTCCCGAAAAAGTAGAAGAGTATGATTCCGAAAAAATAATTGCCTCTGAATCAGACTCGTGAACAATATTAAAGATTTCATTCGTTGTAAGGTTCTTATCGATCGGGACAATAACATAGTTAAAACACATACATGTCAAAAAGCTAATTGCCCATTGAACACGGTTTTCTCCTATAACAGCAATGTGTGCTCTTTCCTGAAGACCTAATTTTTTTAACGCGGTTCCAAATTTTAATATGTTTTGAAGCAACTCTTCATAAGTCACGGATTTAATCGGAGTTGGATTTAAATCTTCCAATGCAATTTTGTGGGAAAACTTTTCTGCGCTTTCAAGCATCATCTGCTGAATAGTATTAATTTGCGGGACATCGTAAAGTTTTAGATTTTTTTTCATGACTCTATCTATTTTATTGTTGGATGTTATTATCTTGTTTATCCACACAGCATTTTAAACAAAAAAAGGGATAGTTGAAATAACCTATCCCCTTTAATTTATACTTAGTTACTTTTCGCTATTTTTTCAAGAATACCGGCAAGAAGTTTATAGAATTTTTCTACATCTTTAATATTAACTCTTTCATCGGGAGAGTGTGCACCTTGAATTGTTGGACCGAAAGAGACCATGTCTAATCCGGGATATTTATCAGCAAGGATCCCACATTCCAAACCGGCATGAATAGCTTTGATTTCCGGTTCTTTACCATATTGCACTTTGAAAACTTCCTTGGAGAGTTTAAGAATTTTTGAGTCAAGATTCGGCTGCCAGCCAGGATAACTATCGGCATCTTCTATTTTGTCGATTCCGGCAAGATTGAAAGTTGCTTTTACCATTTCGGAAATATTTGTTTTTGCTGCATCAATTGAACTTCTTTGGCTTGTCCCTACTCTCAATTTATCTTCTTGTGTAAATATAGTAGCTAAGTTGGTTGATGTTTCTACAAGATCAGGAATGTCTGGACTCATTGCCATAATTCCATGTGGAAGAGCGTGTAAAAGATTTACAACTTTATCAGAAAAATCTTTTTTAAATACTTTTTCATGTTTTGTTTCTTTTTTTGTTAAAGAGACTTTAACTCCGCCGTCATTAACTTTGAATTCGAGTAGAATTTCTTTTACAAAATTATCGGCTATATTTTTGATTTTTGCTTCATCTGATTCATTAATAAAAATAACAACTTCGGCTTCACGTGGGATTGCATTTCTTTTAGAACCGCCGTTTATCTCCGCAATTCTATAATCAATATCCTTTAGTTTTAGAAGCAACCGGGCGAAAAGTTTGATTGCGTTTGCTCTGCCGTTTGCTATATCAAGCCCGGAATGACCGCCTTTCAAACCGTCGAGCATTAACTCGTATGATTTATAGTTCGCCGGGATTTTATCCCAAGCAATATTAAAAATACCGACTGTATCTTGTCCGCCGGAACAACCGACATAAAAAGCACCGTCTTCTTCCGAATCAAGATTCAGTAGAGTCTTCCCTTCAATAAGGTTTTTACCTAAGTTGTTTGCACCTGTTAGCCCGGTTTCTTCGTCAACGGTACACAGTAATTCAAGCGGACCGTGAATCACGGATTGGTCTGTTACTAAAGCCAATCCGGCTGCTATACCGATACCGTTATCAGCTCCAAGTGTTGTGCCTTCTGCTGCCATCCAATCACCGTCCCTTACAAGTTTAATCGGATCATTATCAAAATCATGTTCGGTACCTTTATTTTTTTCACAAACCATGTCAACATGACCTTGAACAACAACCGTAGGTGCATTTTCATATCCTTTTGTAGCCGGAACTTTAATTACAATATTATGAATATCATCCTCTTTCATTTCGAGACTATGTTGATTTGCAAACTTTCTCAAATAATCTAAAATCTTTTCTTCTTTTTTTGATGGTCTTGGGATTTGACTTATTTCAAAAAATCTCTGCCAAATAATTTCTGGTTGTAATCCTTCGATTGCTTTTTTAGACATATAAACTCCTTTAGTTGTGTCTGATGTTTAAAATATCTCCATCTTTTACGATGTATTCTTTACCTTCAAGCCGCCAAACACCGGCTTCTTTACATTTTGCGAATGAACCATGGGCAATATAATCATCATAACCTACGACTTCGGCTCTAATGAATTTATTGTAAAAATCCGTATGAATTACTCCGGCAGAATCTTGTGCAGTGTAATTCTTCTTTATAGTCCATGCACGGCATTCATCTTCACCTACAGTGAAGAATGATTGTAAACCTAATATTTCATACGATGTACGTAAAATTTTTGAGAGAGCAGATTCTTTAATCCCATAGTCTTCCATAAACGAAGTACGATCTTCTTCATCCATTTGCGATAATTCATATTCAATTTTTGCAAAGAACGGAATAACTGCAACAGATTTATCACTGATACTATCTTTAACTTCATTTACAATCTGTTCAACTCTTTGTATTGAGTTTTCATCACAATTGATTGCAATAGCAAGAGGTTTCAACGTAAGAAGTTGATAACCGGAAAGTAATTTTCTCTCGTTTTCATCAAGTTTTATAGTACGTAGCGGTAATTCCTGTTCAACATGTTTTTGACATTTTTCGATAACCGGAAGTTCACGTTTTAGTCTATCATCTTTAGATTTCATAACTTCTTTTTGAAGTTTATCAATTCTGTTTTCCAAAAAACTTAAGTCGGAAAGCAAAAACTCGGTTTCTAAAAATTCCACATCGCGTTTTACATCAATTGAATTCATTGGATGCGGTACAGAAGGTTCTTCAAATTGACGAATCACATAAAATAATGCATCGTTATTTTTGACATTATTAAGAAATGTGTTAGTGATTTTAACTTTTCCGTCATCCTGCATTTGTAAACCGGGAATATCGAAAACTTCAATTGTGGCGTTAACTTTCTTCTTGGGATTGAACATTTCGGTTAGTTTATCAAGACGTTCGTCGGGAACCTTAACAACTTCAATAACTGCTTCTTCTTTTCCTGTCTGCTGTATTTCTGTTTGCGCGAGTGTATTAAAAAGAGTTGATTTACCTGAATATTGCAATCCTACTAATCCAATTTGCATATATTTCCCTTAGGTTGAGTAATTTTCTGTTTTCAAATATAAATAAATATAGGGGAAAAATTAGGAAATGATCTGAGTATGAAGTTCAATTTCTTCCAAAACGGAAGAAACTTTTAAACATTCGGGAAGCGGACCGAAAAATATAATTGCTTTACCTTTAACATGCACCTCAAAAGTTAAATCACGGGCTTTCTCAAAAGAACAGTTAGTAGCTTTAATTATTTGGTTTATAACCTCATCGAAGGTATGCCAGTCGTCATTATACAAAATCACCTTAAACGGAATTCCAACGGATGTTTCCTCTTCAATTTCTGGTTCAATAATAGGGGTTGGCTTTTCTTCGGTCATTGATTTTTAATAACAATTGTTATCTGTGTGGAAAGTTATGAAATTAAGTCAATAAAATAAATTAGTCGTGCTAATTTTGTAATTTTATATATTGATTTATATCTTTTTATTCTATTTATGAAATTAAAGGAGGAATAATGAAAATAGCGGTCTGTGTGAGTCACGTTCCCGATACTGCCGCAAAAATTAGTGTCGGAAGTGACGGGAAATCAATTGACCCGAGCGGTGTTACTTATGTATTAAACCCCTATGATGAGTTTGCTATAGAAGAAGCTTTAAAAATAAAAGATGCACAAGGCGGTGAAGTTGTTGCGATAAGCGTTGGAACTGATGCAAATAAAGAAACACTTCGTAAAGCACTTGCAATGGGTGCTGATTCTGCTGTTTTATTAAAAGAAGATAAGGATAGAGATTCGATTGGAATTGCAAAAGCACTCGCAGAAGAAATAAAAGCTCAAGATGCAAAATTAGTTTTCTTCGGTAAACAATCCGTTGATTTCGATAATTCAATTACCGGACAAGTAACTGCCGAACTTTTAGATTACAATTGCGTTACGGTTGTGGTGGACTTACAAATCAATGGTGAAAAAGTTACCGCGGAAAGAGAGATAGAAGGAGGACGCGAAATTGTTGAAACTTCCCTACCTCTTGTAATTACTGCTCAAAAAGGATTGAATGAACCGAGATATGCTTCTCTTAAAGGAATCATGCAGGCAAAGAAAAAAACAATTGAAGAAAAAACTCCTTCACCATATGAAAATATGATAGAACTTGTTGCAATGAAAAGACCTCCCGCAAAACAACCCGGTAAAATTTTAGGAGAAGATTCTTCAGCGGTACCGGAATTAGTAAGATTATTAAGAGAAGAAGCCAAAGTAATTTAAGGGAGGAATAAAATGGCAAATAAAATTTTAGTTTACTTAGAGCAAAGAAATGGAATTATAAAAAAATCATCACTCGAAGCTGTCAAAGTAGGAAAAGATTTTTCAGAAAAATTAGGATGTGAAGTTGAAGCATTAGTTATCGGTTCTGAAGTTTCTGATTTGGGAAAAGTTGGCGGTTATGGAATAAATAAAATTATCCATCTGAAAAATTCAGATTTAGAATTGTACTCACCTACTGCTTATACAAAATTAGTAGTTCAGCATGTTCAAGAAAATTCAGCTGATGTTCTATTATTTGCAAACACAGCTCTTGGAAAAGACCTAGCACCAAGAGTTGCGGCTAATTTAGATTGTGGTATTGCAATGGATTGTGTTGCTCTTGATATTGAAGGTGATATAACTGCAACTCGACCTGTCTATGCAGGTAAAGCATTAATCGATGTTAAATTGAATTCAGAGATAAAAATTTTCACACTTAGACCAAATGTCTTCAACGCAGGTGAACCAACCGGTGATTCTGCAAGTGTTGAAGTTAAAGAGGTTAGTAATCCAGATCTTTCTACAAAAGTTGTTGAAATAAAAAAATCCGAAGGTAAACTTGATGTAGCCGAAGCGGATATTATAGTTTCCGGTGGACGAGGATTAAAAGGTACAGAGAATTTCAAAATGATTGAAGAACTTGCAGAAGTCCTTGGTGCTGCGGTTGGCGCTTCACGTGCAGTTGTTGATGCCGGATGGAGACCTCACGGCGAGCAAGTTGGTCAAACAGGGAAGACAGTTACTCCAACTCTTTATGTTGCAGTAGGTATTTCCGGTGCAATTCAGCATTTAGCAGGTATGCGTTCTTCTAAGTATATTGTTGCTATCAACAAAGACAAAGATGCACCTATTTTTAGTATTGCCGATTATGGTATTGCCGGTGATGCTTTTGAAGTAGTGCCTAAATTAATTGAAGAAATAAAGAAACTGAAAGCCGAATAATTTTTTATGAATAAAATACAAGTCGAAATATTAGGTTTATCAGCAAGCCCCTCTGCCGGAGGGGCTTATGCCCTTTTGTTAAAAGAATCTTTTGGTAATAGAAGACTACCGATTATCATAGGTTCTTTTGAAGCCCAATCTATTGCTTTGGAAATGGAAGGAATTAAACCGCCAAGACCTTTAACTCATGATCTCTTAAAAGAAACAATCGATAATTTAGGAGGTACAGTAATAGAAGTTATAATCGATGAGTTGAAGGATAATACGTTTTTCGCTAAAGTTATTCTGGAAGTTTCTTCATTAACTAATGAAATTGATTCCAGACCAAGTGATGCAATTGCACTTGCAGTAAGAGCTCAAGCTCCCATTTTTGTTTCCGAAGAGGTGATGAAAAATGCAGCGTTTATACCTTCGAGCGAAGATGAAGATTTCTCGGAAGAGATTTCCAAAGAAGAAAAGGAAATAAAAAAATCAGCTGAAACAAAAACCGCCTCACTTCAAGATCAGCTAAGAGAAGCAATAGAAAAAGAAGATTATGAACGCGCAGCGAAATTGAGAGATGAAATAAACAGGAGAAAAGGAAGCAACAACTAACTGAAAATCGGTTTGCCGATTTCGCATTCTAAACATTTTCCTTTTGAACAATAATTTCTGAATAATTCAATCATTCCTTGCGAATAGATCGTTCGTTTAGATACCCTTTGCAATTCGAGACAATCTGTTACTTCACGTACAATCCGGTTATCATTTTTTTGCGAAAATATACTGTAAAGCTTAAAAACTTTTTTTGCTAATTCATCTTTTCCAAAAACTTCAAAGTAAACGGTGAAAAACGGGAAAATTACATTCACTAAAATTTCATCTGCACGAGCAACACCGATAAAATATTTTATTTTACTTGATGCTTTGTTATCAAATACATAATGGTCCTGCCAAAATCCATCCGACTGAATAATAAACACGGATCTCAACGAGTTTACCAGCACATTCAAGTTTCGAATCTCTTTTATCTTTTTTACTAATACCATCACTAGGTTTTTATTCAATAACCCGTTAAGTAACCTGGCACCTCCGGCAATTCTAACAGTAGGAAAATTTTGCGGTCGCAATCTGAAAAAATTCCAATCGGTTTCATTATAAGTTGCGCCGTCGTAATCTTCTTTAATCGAATTCCAAATACTAAAAATATTCTTGGTGTATTCGGAACTGTGGTTCTCCGGTATTTTATCAGCTTCCGGGATTAGCCCGCTTATTCCAAAAAGTGCCGCTTCATATTTTGTTAGATCTGTTCCGTTCAACTTTAGCGATTTTAAAAATTCGATATCAGCCGATTGAGCAAGCTTAAGCATTATAGATTTATTTTTCGAATAACCTAATGCCTCGAAAATATTTTCGTATAAAAGCTGCAGCCATATTTCCTTCTCTTTGAAATCGTCATGTGAGTAGTTTTTATTTCGTATTTCTTCCGGTATTTCATAATTCACCACCGGTTCTTTCAATCGAAGTTCACGTAAATATTTAAGTTCTTTTAACCTATCATACATTTTACGGCATTTCTTTTTATACCTATCTGTACCAAGCTGAAGAACAAATTTCTCTTTTATTTTTCTATCAACACTTGAATTCTCATCAATACACCTTAATGTATGCTCATGTTCACTATTATATGTTTTTATTTTCTTAGATATATCTTCAACCGTATTTTCATCAATAAATTCCGAAAGTTTTATGGAAGGGACTTTTCTACCGTCTTTTGTATAAACATAAGGCTGGTTATGTTTGTTTGTCAACGTAGCGTGAAGTACGACTTTATTATAGCGGTTATTAAGGTGATGACCGTGTGATTTCCAATCAACATAATCACTGTCTATTTCGATATCTCCAACAAAAGTTAAATTACCGATTCTTATACGTGCATTTTGGAAATCCGGTCCTGATGTGTCGGAATTGTGAACCCCGGGATCAAGTAGAGATATTTTCTCGCCGTCAATAGTTTGTAGATTATCATCGAATCTTTGGTTCAACCAAATATCGTACAAATCTTTTTCGAACATTTTTTCTTTACTGCTCATCGATACCCTCTGAACTTTCGTGATTACGAATCAGAAATATCATTTCGAATTCAATTTAAGAAATTATAATAAATTTCTAAAATTGTTTTTTCATTTAGCTACGTTCGATCTTATCTATCTTCGAATTATACTCAATAAGTTTCAGGGCAGATTTATCGGCAAAACCGGCAGAATCATCGGCATATATCAAAGCTCTGCTTACATTAATAAGAAAATTCTTGTTGCTATTCTTTCTAAAAATTTTAACAACGGTTTCTAAATCACCGCCTTGAGAGCCGACTCCGGGAAGAAGTACAGGTAAGTTATTAAATAAAGAAAAATTCTCTTCCAGTTCTTTTGGATTTGTAGCGCCAAAAACTATTCCGCAATTATTTGTTTTATTCCATTCATTAACTTTATGAAGAACCTCTTGATACAAAAATTTACCGTTGCTTAATTTTTGTTTTTCGAAATCAGAACTACCCGGGTTAGAAGTTAATACCAGTATAAAGTTAAGTTTATCTTTATAATCAAGGAAAGGTTGGAGAGAATCTTTGCCCATGTATGGGTGGAGTGTTGATGCGTCAAAATTAAAATGGTCAAAAAGTGAAGAAGCATACATTTGACTAGTATTTCCAATATCACCTCTTTTTGCATCACCAATTGTTAGAATATCATCCGGGATTTGCTTTAATGTTTTTTCTAAAGTTCGTAATCCTTTTATTCCATCTTTTTCGTAAAAGGCAAGGTTTAATTTGTATGCCGCAGCATTTTCCTTAGTTGAATTGATAATGGATTTATTGAATTGAAATATTGGGTCGTCAAGTTTTAATAAGTGTTTAGGAATTTTTGTGATGTCCGAATCAAGACCAACGCAAATATGTTTACCTGAATCGAATTTTGATATTAACTTGTTAACAGCATTCATTTTGTTAGTCGTACCGTTTCCTGTTTTTATGAATATTAAGTGCAATACCGATCAAAGTCATATTAACAATTAATGAACTACCCCCGTAACTTAAAAACGGAAGAGGCAGACCAATAACAGGTGTTACCCCAACGTTCATTCCTATATTTATAGCAAAGTGAATAAATAATAAAACTAAAACTCCCATGACAACCAAACTAGAAAATTGATCCCTTGCTACACTTGCCAATTTAAGCAGTCGCGTAAATATCAAAACAAATAGAATTATTACAATTACACTGCCGATGAAGCCGAATTCTTCCCCCACTACACAATAAATAAAATCGGTCCACTGTTCGGGAATAAAACGAAGCTGAGTTTGATTACCCTCTAAAAAACCTTTCCCGATTAATCCACCTGAACCAATAGCAACTTTGGCTTGCAGAGCATTGTAACCCGCTCCAAGAGGATCTGCATTGGGGTCTAAAAATGTCTCAATTCTTTTTTGTTGATGCGGTTGAAGAATATGGTATAAATAATCAAAGAAAAATGCGGCGGCAATATTTACAACAAATACTGAGGCACTGACAAATAAATCTCTCTTAAAGTAAATTAAAAGTAACAAAATTAATCCCAGAGCAATAAACATCGGTAGTGTTCCAAAAACAGATACGAACATCACAACACCTGGAGAAAGAACAACAAACAAACCGAATAGACTAATCCCTCCCCAAAAGATCATGAACAAAGTTAATAAACCAAACACAATTGCAGTTCCTGTATCGGGCTGTAACATAATCAAAGCAATAGGTAAAAACCCGATTCCCAAAATAATTGCTAAATCTTTCACACTGTTTATATCTGTTTGTTTTCGTGAAATCCAATATGATAAAAACAGAATTAAACCGATTTTTGCAAATTCAGACGGCTGCATTCCAAGAGTACCTATCCCAAGCCAGCTTTTTGAACCATAAACAGTTTTACCCATCAATAAAACTAGCACTAAGGTAGCGAGAGAAAAAATATATGTTGGAATTGCAAGAAGACGATACACATGCGGCGGAATAAAATATGCAATAATAACCGCAGCTATCGATATAAAAAACCAAAAGAACTGCCTGTCAAAATTGCCCTGTGCGGTTGGATGGTTTATTGTAGAACTATATATTGCCAGAAGACCAAATACAATTAGGAACACACTCGGCAGCAAAAGTCCCAAGTCAAGTTTATCCTGTAATTTAGCTCCTATTCGCATCTAATTTACCTTTGCAACTTTTTCCTTTAATGAATCATTCTTTAATTCTTTTTTATCCAAGTAAGCTTTTATTACTTCCCGTGCAATTGGAGCCGCATGTGTACTTCCGAATCCAACATTCTCCACAAGTACGGCTATAGCAATTTTGGGATTTTTAGAAGGTGCAAACCCGACAAACAAAGCATGATTTTTCCCATGTGGATTTTGTGACGTTCCTGTCTTACCCGAAACTTCTATATTATCCAGTTTAGCATTGCCTGCTGTTCCGCCGGGTTCATTAACAACTTTAAACATACCCTCTTGAATGAGGTTAAAAACTTTTTGATCGATATCTAATTCAATTTTGTTAAAAGATAATGGAATAATTTCCGAAGTATGTTTATCAATATATGCTCTTACAAAATGAGGTTCGTAACTTTTACCATTATTAGCGATTAATGCAGTATACTTGGCTAGTTGTAAAGGTGAAGCACCTAATTCACCCTGACCAATTCCCAAACTAACAAGAAAACCTTTCGTCCATTTTTTCTTACCATAAACTCTGTCATAATAAGCTGAATCGGGTAAAATGCCAGGTGACTCTTCTTGAATATCTATTCCCGTTCTTTTACCGAAGCCGAATTGCTTGCCGTACTCAGACCATTTTTCCAACCCAATTTTCAGAATTAACTGATAAAAGAAAGTATTGCATGATTTTTTAATTGCTTCAACAACGTCAATTCTGCCGTGTACATGCATACACTTGAAAAATCTATCACCGAATTGTAAACCTCCGGGACAGTTAATTGTTGTTTTTTCATCAATAATTCCCGCATCAAGTGCTGCAATTGCCGCGAGCATTTTGAAAGTTGAACCCGGCGGATAAATTGATTGAGTGGCTCTATTGAATATCGGTTTATCCATATCGCTGCTCAACGAATCCCAGTATTCCGCTGATGTAACAGAGGCAAATTTAGAAAGATCATACGAAGGTGAACTTAAAAATGCTATAATTTCTCCTGTAGTTGGTTCAATTGCAACTAGTGCACCACGTTTTCCTTCAAATAATTTTTCCGCTGTTAGTTGTGCATCGGCGTCTAATCCAAGAATTAAATCATTTCCTTTAGTTGGAGAGGTATCTTCATTACCTTCTAAATATCTTCCGATAGTACGCTGTCTCGAATCAACGAGAGTAAGTGAGTATCCTTTATTACCTCTCAAAATATCTTCATATTGTTTTTCAAGACCACTAAAACCGATGTAGTCACCCATTCCGTATATTGATCTTCTTTCTCGAAGTTGCGATGCAGATATTTCCTTAGTATATCCAAAAATGTGCGAGCCATTAATTCCGAAGGAGTAATCTCTTTGGAGTTCAATATCATAATCAATACCTTCAAGCATTTCTTTATTTTCATTCATCCAAGCCATAAAAGCAAAATCAGAGTTGCGTCTGATTTTCACCGGTATATGAGGAGAATATCTTTTGTTTGCCACCAATATGTTGGAGATGTAACCCGGTTTTACATTTAGGACATTTTCAATTAATGTATTTTGTTTGACATTATATTCTGAAGGAAGTACTTCGATTGAAAAAGCAGGTTTGTTGCTAACTATTACATTAAAATTTCTATCGTAAAATACACCGCGCGGAGCCGGAATCATTTTTTTCTTAACACTATTCTCCATCGACTTTTCAACATAAAAATAGTTATCCAGCAATTGCATTTTGAATAATTGGAATATGACAATGGCAGTAAAACCAATTATCATGAAACTGAGAATTCTTTTTCTAATAATAGAACCTAAGATGCTATCATTCATATAAGTTTTCTCTTTGGTAAACTGATGATTATTAATGCACCAACAACCGAAGTATATATTGCAGGGAATAAACTTTTTTCAAAAATCATAAAAACAATTCCAACCGATTGGTTGTCTGTAAAAATACCATTAAAGAAAGAATCAATAAAGGCAGATAGAAATACAATAAGCGAAAAATTCATTACTGCCATATTTGATTCAATTTTATTTTCGTTATAAAAATACCCGGCAGTAAATGCAGCAATTGTTTTTGAAAACATCGAAATCCCGAGTAAGTTACCCGAGAACAAATCAAAAAGAAATCCTAATAGTGCACCTGCAACTGTGCCGTGAAGCTGACCTTCCGATAAAGTAAAATAAACAAGTAAAATAACTATAAGATCCGGAGTAAAATGATCAATTGAAATCAACGGGACTAATGATAATTGTAAAATTAAAGCAGGAATAAAAATCAGAAAATATTTTATATACTCTTTTTTCATTTAATTCTCTTCAACAAATTTGTTTCGAGTGTATCGATCTGAATATTCTTTACAAAGCGTACAACAAACAAATTCTTTACAGATTTTACATCAGCAAAAGGTTTAACATATATATAACTTAGTAAACCGGAAACTTCTGTTTCTTTTTCGACAATAATACCAACAGGTATTGCCGGAGGAAGAATTGTGCTAAACTCGGAAGTTTCGATTCTATCACCAATCTGCATATCAAAAGTTGTAGGAATATTTTTGATCACATGTCTCTGCCCGTTCCAGCTTAATATCCCGTTTATACCTGAACGCTGGTTTGTAACTGCCGCATTAAGGGAAATATTTTCAAGTGTTCTAACCGAGGAAAAACTTGCCGCAACGCCGATTACTATACCAACAAGTCCTTGTTCATTAATAACTGGCATTCCAACTTCCACACCATGTTTGGAACCTACATTAATAATAAAGTTTCCTTCAATTTTTGAAGTCAATTTTGAAATCACATCTGCAGCCAAAAGATAGTAAGTTAAGGTATCCTTCATTTCCAACATCTTTCTTAGGTGTTCATTTTGCAGTGCATAATTTCGAAGTTTATTAACTTCAAGCATAAGTTCAGCATTTTCCAATCTTAGTTTAGCGGTCTCAGAATCATTTTTAAAAATATTAGTAATTGAGTGAACGGTTGAAGTAATATATGCGAAGGTTCCGAAGGAAATAGCTCTAAAACGTTCAACACCGGGCTTGTTATTGATGGAGAGTAAGAAGAGGCTAATTAATAGAAGTACAACAAGTGTGATATATTCCTTAAAGTTTGCAAGTAATTTTCTAAAGAATTTTTGCATTAGTAACTTCGTTTACGAATAAAAACTTTTGAATATTTATTCATATTATCAATTGATTTACCGGCACCGCGAACAACAGCCGTTAGAGGATCCTCAGCTACGTGAACCGGCAGATTTGTTTCCATTCTAATTCGTTCATCCAATCCTTTTAACAACGCACCACCGCCTGTTAACATAACACCTCTATCCAGAATATCTGCAGAGAGTTCGGGGGGAGTTCTTTCCAGATTTTGTTTGACTGCCTCAACAATTTGAACAACATTTTCATTAAGAGCTTCTCTAATTTCAACCGAACTTACTTCGGCAGTCTTCGGAATACCTCCAACTAAATCTCTGCCTTTTACCTGGATAGTAACTTCTTCTTTAAGAGGAACGGCTGATCCAACCTCGCACTTGATCGATTCGGCAGTGCGTTCACCGATTAATAAGTTATAATTCTTTTTGAAGAACTGCATAATAGCATTATTCATTTCATCACCGGCAATACGAATCGATTCTTCATTAACAATACCGGAAAGAGCAATAACCGCAATCTCTGTAGTACCGCCGCCGATATCAATAATCATATTTCCAACAGGCGCTTCAACATCGATACCAATTCCGATTGCAGCCGCCATCGGTTCGGCGATTAAGTGAACTTCTTTTGCACCCGCATGTTCGGCACTATCTCTAACCGCTCTTTTTTCAACTTCGGTTACACCGCTTGGTACGGCGACAATAATTCTTCTGCTGGCAAATCCACTTGAACTAACTTTTTTAATAAATGCACGTATCATACCTTCAGCTATTTCAAAATCGGCTATCACACCGTCGCGCATGGGACGAGATACTCTAATCTCTCTATGTTCTCTTCCTTGCATTTCTTTTGCTTCATTGCCAAGAGCAATAATTCTTTTTGTATTTCTATCAAAAGCAACAATTGACGGTTCATTTAAAACAATACCCTTGCCTTTGATATAAATCAAAGTATTTGCCGTTCCTAAATCTATTGCTATATCTGTTGCAAAGAAGTCAAATAATCCCATGTTCCCTCTTAGTGTTTAAAGTTTCTGATTCCGGTAAAAATCATTGTAATATTTTTTTCATTTGCTGCTTTAATAACTTCGTCATCACGCACCGAGCCGCCCGGCTGAATAATTGCGGTTGCACCTTGATTCGCAATAATTTCTACGCCATCGGGGAAAGGGAAAAATGCATCTGAAGCAGCGACCGACCCTTTTAATTCATGTCCAAATTGTTTTGCTTTTTCAGCAGCTATCTTTGCAGAATCGATACGAGACATTTGTCCGGCACCAACTCCAACCGCTTTCAAATCTTTTACGTAGACAATAGCATTCGATTTTGTATGTTTGCAAACTGTCCATGCAAATTTCAGGTTTTGTAGTTCTTCCTCTGTATATTTTCTTTCTGTTACTGTTTTTAGAATATCATTTGTCAACTTGGAATTGTCCTGATCTTGAACTAGATAGCCGCCGGGAAGTGAACGTACTTGATAACTATTTTTATCAATTGGTTTAATTGTTTTAAGCAATCGACGGTTTTTCTTTTTCATAAGCAGTTCAAGAGCATCTGTATCAAAGTCCGGAGCAATAATAATTTCCAAAAATATTTCATTTAGCTTTTCGGCTGTTCTGATATCAACATTTCGATTGAAAGCAACAATACCGCCGAATGCAGAAACAGGATCACAAGATAAAGCTTTTTGATAAGCAGTAAAAATATTATCAGCTAAAGCAGCACCGCATGGATTAGTATGTTTAATAATTGCACATGCCGTTTCTTCAAAGTCGGAAACCAATTCGGCTGCAGCTATTAAATCTACTATATTGTTAAAGGATAATTCTTTTCCATGAAGTAATTCAAAATAATCTTCAAAGTCACCGTAAACAAAAGCTTTTTGATGTGGATTTTCTCCATACCGTAATTCACTTTTCATCGGGATATTAATTCTCAAATCTTTTTTTGGTTGGTTGAACTCTGATTCAAAAAATTCGGCAATCAAAGTATCATAGTAAGATGTATGAGCGAAAGCTTCATATGCTAATTTTTGCCTGGTCTCAAGTTTAACTTCACCGTTTTCAATCTCATTCAAAAAACTTTCGTATTGAATTGGGTTTGTAAGAACGGAAACATACTGATGATTTTTAGCTGCAGCTCTAATTAAACTTGGTCCGCCAATATCAATGTTTTCAATTTTTGTTTGTAAATCAATATCATTTCTTTTTACAACTTCCGGGAAAGGATAAAGATTTACGCAAACGATATCAATTGGGAATACACCGTTAGCTTTAGCTTCGTTGAGATCGGACTGATTATCACGTCTCATTAGAATTCCACCGAATACTTTCGGTTGTAAGGTTTTAACACGTCCGCTGAATATTTCCGGGAAGGATGCAAAGGATTCGATTTTTGTAACATTAATTCCGGATTCTTCAATAGCCTTCGCGGTATTTCCTGTTGCAATTATTTCATAACCAAGTTTTATAAGGCGGGCTGCAAGATTTGTAATATTAGTTTTGTCGGATACACTTATTAATGCTAACTTCTTCAAAATTTTCACCTATTCAATAACAACACGTTGATTTATGATTTTAACTTTTCCCTCAGCAAAGAACTGAATTACCTCGGGTAAAAGTAGATGCTCAATATTAAGAACTCTATCGGCAATTTCTTCAGGTGTTTTAACATCGGAAATATCAACACATTTTTGCGCGATAATTTTTCCCTCATCATAATTTTGATTAACAAAATGAACGGTTGCACCGCTTAATTTAGCCGAAGAATCAAAAACAGCTTTGTGAACGTTTAAACCGTACATCCCTTTACCGCCGAAAGAAGGAAGAAGCGCCGGGTGAATATTTATTATTCTGTTTTCAAACAGTTCAACAAAATCATCAGGAATTTTTTTTAAGAAACCGGCAAGAACAATTAAATCAATTTCCAATTCAATCAACTTCTGTGACAAATCAAAAAAAGAAATCGCTTCTTGATTATTGTTAGATGAAACAACAAAAGTTAGAATTGATTTATCTTTTGCAAAGCTTAAAGCCGGTGCATCACTTTTATTACTAATTACGGCTAAAACAATCGCATTTAATTTCCCAGTTTCAATCGAATCGACAATTGATTTTAGATTTGACCCTCTACCGGAAACAAAAACCGCCAGTTTTAACATAGCTGAAATAAATTAGTGTGAAAAGTTATTCAAATCGAAAAAAAGAATCAATTAGGAAAGCCGCTAAATCAATAAAAATAAAAGATTTACGAAGAATTATTGAGACTTAATTAATTACTATTCTTTCTTTTCCGAAATTCGATTGCAGCAGAGACAAATTCTCTAAACAAAGGATGCGCTTTAGTTGCCCGCGATTTTAATTCCGGATGAAATTGACAAGCAACAAACCAAGGATGTTCTTTTAATTCAATCATCTCAACAAGATCATTATCCGGCGAAACACCGCTTATAATCATTCCATTAGTTTCAAGAATTTCTCTGTACTTATTATTCACTTCATATCTATGACGATGACGTTCGGATATCTTTTCTTTTTTATAAGCTTGTTTTGCTTTAGTTCCTTTTTGTAAGACACATGGAAATGCACCGAGCCTCATGGAAGCTCCTTTCATCTTAACCTTAATCTGCTCAGGCATCAGATGAATAACATTAGATTTATTCTTAACGAACTCGGAACTGTTTGCGTTTTTAATTTCACATACATTTCGAGCAAACTCGATAACGGCACATTGCAATCCTAAACATATGCCGAAGAAAGGAAGATTATTTTCGCGGGCGTATTTAATAGCTTTAATTTTTCCTTCTATTCCTCTTTCTCCAAATCCGCCGGGGATAAGTAATCCATCAATACCGTTAAGTAAACTTGCAGATTCTTCCGTTTCGAATTTATTGGACTCAATAAAAGTTAAGTTTACTTTAACATCATTTTCAGCACCGGCATGAATAAAAGCTTCGTTTATACTTTTATAAGAATCTCTGTAATCGGTATACTTACCGCAAATTGCAATATTAACAATGCCCGAAGGATTTTTTACTTTATTTACGAACTCGCTCCATTCATCTAGATTGATATTGATATCGGGAAGCTTTAATCTCTTTAATACAATTCTGTCAAGATCTTGATTAAATAAAACAAGAGGAACTTCATAGATAGATGAACAATCATGTGCCGAAACCACAGAGTTAGAGTCAACATTACAGAACAAAGCAATTTTATTACGAATCTCCTGCGAGAGTTTCTTTTCCGACCGGCATACGAGAATATTAGGTTGAATACCATATTCCAATAAATTTTTTACACTATGTTGCGTAGGTTTTGTTTTGACTTCCCCCGCAGAAGGTATATAAGGAACAAGTGTGACGTGAATACTAATTGCATTTTTTCTACCATACTCAAGCATGATTTGTCTAACGGCTTCAATAAACGGAAGGCTTTCGATATCTCCAACAGTACCTCCAATTTCTGTTATAACAATGTCATACTTCCCGCTTTTTCCAAGATTGGTAATTCTTGATTTTATTTCATCGGTTATATGAGGAATAACTTGAACAGTCGCGCCAAGATAATCACCGCGGCGTTCTTTATTAATAACATCATAATAAACTTGTCCCGTTGTAGTGTTATTATCTTTGGACATATTGACATCGAGAAATCTCTCATAATGTCCGAGGTCTAGATCAGTTTCGGCACCATCATCTGTAACATAAACTTCACCATGTTGAAACGGGCTCATTGTTCCGGGATCAACATTGATATAAGGGTCAAATTTCTGGATAGTAACGCTGTAACCCCGTTGTTTAAGAAGGAGTCCTAATGATGCCGCGGTTATGCCTTTCCCAAGTGATGAAACAACACCACCGGTAATAAAAATGTACTTAACTTTCTTCTTTAATTTCATAGATGTTGGGATGATGTAAGAAAAACCATTTGGGGATTAAAGATAAAAAAAAAATGGGATATGTCTATAACATTCCCATTAATTTGTAAAACTTTTTAAAATAATTTTCTAAAATGATTAATTAATCAATTTTGCAATGCGATCAAGACGAACTGAACCTAAAAGATCAAAAAATTGACTAAAAGGAATTGCCGAATCCCAGCTCCAATAGATTATAATTGGAGTACCCGTAATACTTTCGCGGGGTACAAATCCCCAATAACGGCTGTCTAAACTATTATCTCTATTATCTCCTATTACGAAATAATAATCTTCTTGGACAATGTATTCTTCAGTTTTTGTATTATTAATAAATATCTCATTATTAACAAAACGAACAACGTTCTTATTATGTTCTCTATTAATAAACGTATCCCATTTACTAATATTATCTTTTGAAAGTTTAATTACATCACCTTTTTTAGGGATAATAATCGGACCATAGTTATCGCTATTCCAACCGCTTCCTTTTGGGAAAATATATGGGTCTGCTAACCCTTTCGGCAGTAATTTGTTATCATAATTTACATGCTCTGGTATGGGAAATTCTTCTCCGTTGATAAAAATCACTTTATCGATAATCTCGAGAGTATCACCCGGAGCAGCAACACATCGTTTTACATAATGCGTTAATTCCTCAAATTCAATTTGATCTCTGTTGCCCGGATACTTAAAAACAATTATGTCGTTTCTTTCCGGTTCTCTAAAAGAAGGGAATCTGTAATAAGGAAGTTCAATTCCTGTAAGTGGAATATATCTTGGTGTTGCAGGACCATATAGATATTTATTTATTAATAGAAAATCGCCGGCTAAAATAGTATCCTCCATAGAGCCGGTAGGAACTCTTGAAGCTTCTACTACTGCAGAAATAATAATAAGAAGTACTAAAGCCGTCTTTAGTACGCTAATTACATTTTCAATTACTTTTTCTTTGAAAGTTTTAGCAACTTTTTGTTTTTTATTCATGTTCATTTTGTTTTTTTGAAATTTTAAGGGGAGTAAAATAACAATTTTATTTGTAAGTTAAACGGATTATAAAACCAAATATTGAGGTAATAATGCAGCCTAGCAGAAAAATGAACGTTAGATGGAAAAATGGTAAATTATGGGAATTCAGGATTGATAGTTCATTCTGGTATTATAAGGAGGGTGATGATTTTTATAGATTATTTTTAGACAGCAATGGTTTATGGCTTGGCAAAAGAGAAAAAAATGAATTAGATAATTATTCCTGGGTAAAACAAAAAGGATTTACTTTGGAAATGAACGAAGGTGTTTTAAAGTATTAGTCAACTCAATAAAAATCAATTATTATTTATTAACGGGCATCTCTTTAATGTGAAGGTCTCTTTGCGGGAAAGGAATTTCAACACCTTTTTCTTTAAAACTTTTAAAGATTTCGAAATATAACTGGCTTTTCAGAACGCCAGGCTTAGTTATATATTGGTCAGTCCAAACACGTAAATCAAAAACTAATGAACTATCTCCGTATTCCGTAAATAATACATCTGGTTTCGGTTCGCGGAGAACACCCGGATTAGTATTAGCAACATCAAGCAATATCTGTTTAATATTTTCCGGATCTTCTTTATAGGAAACTCCAACGGGGAAATTAAATCTGACTTTTCTATCACTATGACTCCAATTAATAACGGTTGAAGAAATAAATTCGGAGTTAGGTACAATGATAGAGATGTTATCATTTGTTACAATTGTTGTTGCACGCATTGAAATATTTATAACATCACCGGTTATTCCTGTAACTTCTATTCTGTCGCCAACCTTAATTGGTCTTTCGAATAAAATTATCAATCCGCTAACAAAATTGTTGGTAATATTTTGCAGACCGAAACCAATACCAACACCAAGCGCACCCAACAAAATAGTAATACTGCTTAGATTTATTCCTACAGTTTGAAGAATAATAATAAAACCAACAGTAAGAATCACATATCTGAATATAGTGCCTACAGCTACTCTTACGCCTAATTCTATTTTACTATTAGCTAATAATTTATATACTACAATTTTATTAAGCTTTGCCGTTACATAATAAAGAAGTACAAGGAGTAAAATAAGATATGTTAACGTCCACAAAGTAACATCGGTATTCCCGATCGAAAAGATCGGAACACTTAGGAAGTTTACAATATCATTAAAGAAAGTTTTAATACCGTTCATCAGTTAACCTAAAAAGGATAGAACACTGGAATTAGTATAGTTGCTAAAATCCAAAAAATCAAATTTAACGGAGTACCAACTTTTAAAAAATCCGAGAACTTATACTGCCCCACTCCGTAAATCATTGTATTTGTTTGATAGCCAACCGGTGTTATAAAACTTGCCGATGCTGCAAATGTTACCGCCATTAAAAATGGTTTCGGATCAACATTCATTGTTGCTGCAGCAGATATAGCTATCGGGGCTAAAAGAACTGCCGTTGCATTATTTGACATAATCGATGTTAAAACGGAGGTAAGAAAGAATAAAGCTGCAACAACGGCAACCGGACCGATACCTCCTAGTAAGTCGATCATTTTATTAGAGACAAACAAGGCTGCGCCTGTTTTTTCCAATGCAACGCCAAGTGAAAGAATCCCTCCAAGAAGAAAAATTACTTTCCAATCAACCGCTTTGTAAGTTTCTTCAAGCGAAATACACTTTGTTGCAACAAGTAAAATACACCCTAACAAAGCACTGACCATTATAGGGAATATGTTCAAAGTCGCTGTTAGAATTATTCCCATAACAATCAACAATGCCGGAATAATTTTTTTCTTATTGAATTTCGGTAATTCAATTTCCGATACAATCACAAAATTTGGATTACTTCTTAAATTGTAATAATCTTCCTTTCTTACTTCAACAAGTATTGCATCGCCGGCTTTTAATTTTGTTTCAGTAAACCCTTTTCGCAATAACTTGCCTCTTTGTCTAATTGCTAATGCATTTGCATGAAAGACATTTCTAAAACGAGACGATTTTATTGTTTTACCTATCAACTCCGCATTCGGTGCAACAATGACTTCAACCAACTCAAGATCTTCGGTTTTAAAATCTTCATCATGTAAGGTTAAATCCGATTGAAGTTTTATCCCTATTCTGTCTTTTAATTTTTGTATCTGCTTTATGTCACATCTAACTCTTAAAATATCATTTGACTGCAGATAAATTTCAGATACCGGTCTTAGTAAACGGCTATTATTTCTTATCACTTCAAGAATATCTATATCTAATTCTTTTACAAGAGGCGAATCGGGAATTCTTGATCCAATTGATTCAGCACTCGGTAATAAAATAATATCGGTTAGATAATCATGCATATCGTACTTTTCTGTAAGCTCGCCTTCATATTTTCTTTTGGGAATCATTCTAACACCAAAAAGAAACATAAATATCATTCCGGCTCCAAAGAAAACAATTCCCAATGAACTAAATTCAAACATCTTTAATGGTTCCAAACCGTGTTCAACTGCAATAGAGCTAACCAATATATTGGTGGATGTTCCGATAAGTGTACAAACTCCACCAAACATTGAAGCAAATGAAATTGGCATCAATAATTTTGAAGGGTTGATTTTGTTATCCATTGATACGCTTAAAAGTATCGGTATGAACACGGCAACAACTGGAGTGTTGTTAATGAAAGCAGAGACAATTCCAACAACAACCATTGTCCCGACTAACCCAACCCAAAAATTGTATTTGAAGATTTTTGAAGAAACAATACCTAGATAATTTACCGCTCCGGTTTTTTTTAATGCTTCACTTACAATAAACATTGCTCCGACAGTTATAGTTGCAGTATTACTAAATCCGGCAATTCCTTCTTCTGGCGTAATTATTCCGCTAACAAGTAATAACGACATTACTAGAATAGCAGTTAAGTCAACAGAAATTTTTTCTGTCGCAAAAAGAATAACTGCAAGTATAATTACACCGAATACTATCAGTATTTCGTATGTCATAGAAGAAATCCTTGATCTGCCGGGAATGTATTTTTTTCGTATTGTTAATTTAATGAACTGAAGTTACGAATCTTATCGATTATCTATCAAGTGGTTTTAAAACTATTCGATTTAATAAATGTGGTGGTAAATAATCCAAAAGAGTTTTGAAAATATTTGTATTCTTAAAAAGAAGGGTGAAACCCAAAATAAAAGAAGGGATGCCGAAGCATCCCTATTACATTATTTTTTAATTCCTGCCACAGCTTCAAGCATTTCTGTTGTTACAGATTTCGGTCTTTCAATTGGGTAACCAAGAGCTCTTGCCCAAATAATATTAGCTGTAACACCAATTGCTCTACCTACCGAGAACATTACAGTATAGAAATCATATTCTCTTACACCATAATACCATTGAATTACACCGGATTGTGCATCAACATTAGGCCAAGGATTTTTTGCTTTTCCTTGTTCAACTAAGATATCCGGTACAACTTTATAAAGCAGATCAACATATTTGAATATCGGATCATCCGGTAAATGTTTCAGACAAAATTCTCTTTGTGCTGTATAACGCGGATCGGTTTTTCTCAAGACGGCATGTCCGTATCCCGGGATTACTTGACCTGATTTCAAAGTATCCCACACAAATTGTTTCATTAATTCTTCTGTTGGCTCTTGGTTTCCCATTTTATCCATCACACCTTGCAGCCATCTTAAAACTTCTTGGTTTGCCAGTCCATGCAGAGGACCTGCTAAGCCGTTTGTCATAGCAGAAATTGAGTAGTAAACATCAGATAACGCACTTGCAACCAAATGTCCTGTATGTGCACTTACGTTTCCGCTTTCATGATCGCTATGAAGAATAAAATATAATCTTGATACATCATCATAAGGTTTATCGATTCCCATCATGTGTGCAAAGTTACCGCCCATATCCAAACTTAAATCCGGTTTAATAATATCGCCATCTTTGTATTTGTACCTGTAAATATAAGCAGCAATTTGAGCAAGCTTTGCGAGCAGGTTCATAGAGTCTTCGTAAGTTGGTTCCCAGTATTCATTTTTATGCAGACCATCATGATACTTCTGAGCAAAGATTGATTCACGCTGCATAGCAAGAACGGCAGCAGAAAACATTGTCATCGGGTGTGTGTCTTTCGGCATTGCATTAATAACATCGAACACGTATTGCGGTGCACCCTTTCTTTTGTTAAAGTCGGCCGTGAAATCAGCGATTTGTTCCTCGCTCGGAATTTCGCCTGTTAGTAATAAATAAATATGTCCTTCAACATAAGGCATTTCTGCCCCTTGCGGTTTTGGTAAAGCGGCTAAAGTTTCGGGAATTGTATATCCCCGGAATCTGATCCCTTCCATCGGATCAAGATATGAAATGTCTGTTACCAGACTTTTAACTCCTCGCATACCACCAATAGCTTGTGCGACTGTAACTTCACCAACTTTGACATCGCCATACTCTTTCACTAAGCGTTCGGTACGAGGTCTCCAATCAGCAATTTTTTGTTCAAGCTTTTGTTTTAGAATTGACATTAGTTCCTCCTTGGAATCACATCATTTTTTAAATTTCTTGACATATTAAAGTATTAAGAAATTGGGTCATAAATCAAGCCTAAAAGCATACAATTATCTTTTTTCTGAAATAATTTAGGATAATTCGTCCGCAAAAATATGCGAACTTCTAACTGCTCCTTCAATTGTTGAAGGAAACCCGGTGTTAATCCAATCACCTGCGAAATAAATATTACCGAGATTATTTAATAGTTTCTTTCTATGAAGAGTATTCAAAATGCTTGGTTTAAAAGTTGCTCGTTTCTCCTTGATAATAAGATAATCTTTAATTTCTATATTGTTAAATTCATCAAAATACTCGGCTAACTCTTGCCGAACAATTTTTATAATTTCATTATCACTTAATTTCATTAATTCATCAGCAGCACTTGTTGTAAGAGTAATGTGATCAAAATGATTAAACACCCAATGTATTCTTGAATCAATCAATCCATAAAATTTTTCTTTTAAAAAATTCTTATTGAGCCAAAGATGGATATTAAGAATCGGCGAGTATTCATAAGTAGGGAGAGTAATTTTTATTTCACTATCATCAAAAATTTTTTGAAGCTGAAATGGCGGAACAGAAAGAATTAAATAATCGAACTCGGATAATTCATTTCTATTTGTCTCAATGGAAAGCGCTTTATTGATTTCTTGATTAAAATTAATTTTAATCAACTTTTCAGATAAAGAGATTTTACATTGTTTTTTTTCTAAAAATGATTCTGTTGGTTTGCAATAAGTCTCACTCAAACCAAATTTAGGTAAAATAATTTTTGTGGATTGATTTCCGGTAAAGAATATTTCACGTAAAACTCTAACAAATATTTCCGCACTGGATTCATTCAGTTTACAATTCATTGTTCCTACATGAAGAATCTCCCACAAAGAGTCAATCGAATTTTGCGATTGATTATTTTTAAGAAGAAATTCTTTTGTAGTAATATTCGAATAATCTTCAGGATAATTATATAATACTTTTAAAAATAGTTTAATTACATTCAATCTTTCCAATAGAGATAATGCTTTATAATTAATAAGAGCAAATAGAATATTAATCGGGTAATTATTGCTCTTTGCCTTTAGCTGAAATATTTTTTTGTTATTAGCAACAAAATCTATTTTAAGATTTTTCTGAATCTCAACATTTTTTTCGGCACCAATAATATTAAGAAACTTAAGAGTGTAATGATAACAGCCCATCATAATATGCTGCCCGTTATCTACGATTGTATTATGCTTCGAGTTTAAAAAGGAATAAGCACGTCCGCCTAATTTTGGTGAAGCTTCGATTAAGTGAACATTGTGATTTTTATCGGCGAGAAAAGCAGCGGCTGATAATCCGGCAAAACCGCCACCAACAACAATACATTTAGCCATTAATAAACTAACTTATATTTTGCCCAAACACCAAGTGCTAAAAAAGTTTTATCTATTTTTGATACTTTAATATTCTTATCGAACACATTAAAATTTTCAGTTTCTAATTTCGCTAACAATCGGCAATAAATATGTTGCATGGCACGTGCAGCAAACATTGCCGGTTTATCATCAAATCTTAAATTTTTGTCGGCTTCTTCAAAATATTTTCTTGCTTTACTTGCTTCGTATCTCATTAACAGAACAAAATTATTATTATAGACATTATTGATTAACTCTTGTTCGGTATAATTAAAACGATCCATATCCTCTTTAGGTAAATAGATTCGTCCATTTGCAGCATCGGTTTTTACATCACGTAAAATATTTGTTAGCTGAAGTGCCATACCAAGATTAACTGCATAGTTTTTTATGCTGGGATGTTTATATCCAAAAATTTCAATACACATCAATCCGACTGTTGAAGCGACACGATAGCAATATGTTTGCAGATCATTAAAAGTAAAATATCTTTTATGCTGCAAATCCATCTCCATTCCACGTATCAATTCATAAAATGGCTCAAGCGGAATATTATATTTTTGAATACTCTTTGATACTTTATTTAACAAAGGTAAATTAGATTGAAAGGTAATAGCGCGTTCAAGTTCAACCCGCCACTTTCTTAGTTTTTCATACTTTAATTCATCGGATTCGTTACCGTTATCAACTATATCATCAGTATACCTGCAGAATGCATAAATATCATTCATCGCATCGCGTTTATCGGCGGGTAATAAATTGAAAGCATAATAAAAACTGCTCTTACTTTCTTTCGATATTTTTTTAGAATCATTTAACATATTTTGCTGCCGGCTTAATCAACGCAATCAAAAAATCGCTTTTTGAAAGAGTCGGTCGAAAATTCAAAACATCATAATCATTTTTTTTGATCTTTTCAATAATTTTCGTTCCCCCGTTAATCGTCCATTTTATTTGCCATCGTAATCGAAACGGTAAATAATTTAGAATTTTACTCCCCTCTTTAAAGAGTTGTTCCGTTCTTTCTAACTCAAATTTTATTATTTGACGTAAATTATCGGTTATTTGTTCTTGTCGCAAACTTGATTTATCAGTATCGAATTTCTTAAAATCTTCTTGCGGGATATAAATTCTACCTTTTTTTAAATCTATTTTTACATCCTGCCAAAAATTAGTAAGCTGTAATGCAGTACAAATTTTATCGGAAAGCAAATTTAAGCTCTCATCTCTAATGTTGTTTAGTTCAAGAATAATTCTCCCCACAGGGTTAGCAGAGTTCTCACAATAACTTAATAATTCATCGAATGTTTCATATTCTTTTTTAAATAAGTCCTGCTCAAAGGCAATCAACAGATTAAAAAAATGAACGGGGTTTAACTGTTTGGAAGTAATTGTATTATGAAGAAGTTTCCAAAAATTACTTTTATAATTACTCTTCAGAGCGCTTTCAAGTTCCTTCCTAAACGAAACAAGTTTATTATGCTTTATTTCAATTGGTTCATTTCCTTCATCAACAATATCATCTGCAGTTCTTGCGAAACTGTAGATTAACGCAACATCGTTTCTAATTTTTTTTGGAAAGAGAAGAGATGCAACAGGAAAGTTTTCATAATGAGCTTCCGCTAAATTAATTGCATCGTCTAATTCTGATAATTCATTTTTATGATAGGACATTTAGGGAATTTGTTTTGTTTTCGGAATTGTAAAGGAGAATGTACTCCCCTTACCAACTTTGCTGTGCACAGAAATTTTGCCTCCCCATTTTCTAATCAAATCATTTACTAAAATTAAACCAAGTCCAGTCCCTCTTTCGTTTAAAGTACCGGGTGTTGAAACATCGCCTTCGAAATCTAAAATCTTTTTAAGTTTATCTTCCTCGATTCCAACACCGTTATCTTTAATATGAACTACTACCTCATCAATTTTATCTTCGGCAATAAAATCAATTCTGCCATTTCGATTTGAAAACTTAATTGCATTTGATAATAAATTCCTCGTTACAAGATTAAGATAATCTTCATCAATAAGTATATCCATCTCCGGATCAATTTTTATTTTTACATCTAAATCTTTGTTAACAATTGATTCGTTATGATTACTGATAAGATTATTGATAAAGAGAAAAAGATTAATCGACTTAGGACTATATTTAAGTGCCCCAATATTTGTTCTTGCCCACTGAAGTAGATTATCAATTAATATTACTAATTTCTTTGAAGATTGGTTAAGATTTATTACCGATTGTTTCCGTTCTTCTTCAGTCATAGTCTCATAATCATCTGCTAAAAGTTGAGTGTATCCTAATAAATTATTAAACGGATTTTTTAAGTCATGCCCGATAATACTGAAAAATTTGTCCTTGGTAGCATTCAATTCTTTTAACTGCTTGTTAAGTTTTCTATTTTGAAAAAACTTATAAAGAATAAAAGATATAAATGCAGTTAATATTATTGATAAAATTAACAAGAACTTAGTTTGTTCATCTTTCAGTCTATTTTCATTTTGAAGAATTTTATTTTCCTGGAATGCGCGGTCTACTTGGTGTACGGATTCCATTAAAGCAATGCTTTGAATATTTTCTAATGCAGCTAAAGAATCTTTGAGATGAGTGTATTTCTTATAATAATAAAGTGCAGAATCCAACCTCCCGGAGAGTTCATACCAACTGGATTTATAATTATAGTGTTCGGCAAGTACTGAAGTTTTCCTAGTTTTACAAATATCATACGCCCTGGCGAGTGCATTTTGGGATTTTTCATTTTCCCCGAGCTTAAGATAAATTAAAGATAATTCATGAAGATTCAACAATACGGTTTCCGTATTCTGAATTTCTTCATTTAGTTTTAAAGCTTTTTCTCGATATTCTTTTGCCGCCGGATAATCACCTGTCCTATATTTAATTCCCCCAATTCCACCGTAAACTGCAGCTATTCCTTTTGTATCATCAAGTTCCTCGTATAGTTCCAGTAAGTCATTATATCGTTCTAAAGCTAGATTATACTCTTTTTTATCGTATAGAACTTCGATAACTTGATTGATTGCAATCGCAAGTCCGAATATATCCCCAATGTTTTCTCTTATTTCAATTGTACGATTGAAATAGTCTAAAGCCTTATCATAATTTCCTTGAAAGCGATATACAATACCGATATTGATAGTACAAAATGCTATGCCTTCAACCATCTCCAGTTTTTCAAAAATTTCAATTGCTTTAAACATATTAGTAAGAGCTAAAGTATAATTTCTTTCCAAACGATAAGCTCCACCAATATTGTTATATGAATAAGCCATTTGAACGGAATCATTAATGGCTTTAGCAATTTCCAAAGCTTTATTATAGAAAAGGAGTGATTGCGGATAGTTTCCTATATTCCTATGAATAACACCAATAAAATTATTAATCTCAGCTTCTTTTGCTTTATCATTTAGTTTTACAGCTAGGTTTAGCGCCTCTTGACCGCATTCAAGAGCATACATTGGGTTTTTACTTCGGAATTGCCAGGTTTCTTTTGAAAGTATTTCCAATTGGGTTGACGGTGTTTCAGTTGAGATGATTGATGTAATTGAATCAATATTTTGAGAGGAAATAATAAGATTGATCCACAACAGTATAAATGTTTTCTTTAGCATAGTTAGTAATAAGCTAATATTCAAAACCAGCTTATTTTTATTTGTGCCCGGAACAGGAGTCGAACCTGCACTGGTTTTCACCAACTAGACCCTGAACCTAGCGCGTCTACCAATTTCGCCATCCGGGCATTGTTCATCAAAATTAAATCAAACAATCGTAACAAATTACCATAAAACCTTATTGTAATTTCTTTAAAAATAGTTAAATGTCTTATAAAATACATTAACCAACAAATTAACAACAAATCTCAATTATCATATAAATTATTCTATTTCTATTGCTTCGTAAGCGTTACTATCAGGTGCAAGGTACATTTCGAATATTTTAATAGTTGTATCACGCTCAGAGTTAAACATTGGAGGAATGTCTTTCAATTTAATTATATCCGTATAAACACCCGAACCACAATCAGAGGAATAAATACGTGGATCACCAAGTTCAAAAATTGATTCTGCACAGAAATTAATGGATGTAATATTTCCGGAGGCAGGCGGTTCAAAATCTACAACAGGGAAATCAAATTTATCATAAACATCTTTCATGAATCTTCCCCAAATTGGAAGAGCTGCTTGCGAACCTTGCCCGTAATTTCCGGTAAATGTAACACGTCTATCATCAAACCCAACCCAAACTCCGGCAGCTAATTGAGCAGTAAACCCAACAAACCAAGCATCTGCAAACTCTTGTGTAGTTCCTGTTTTCCCTCCGGCAGGTCTATTGAATTGAAACTGGGATCTTATTCTAACACCTGTACCCGCATCAACGACGGATTTCATCATATCGGTTATTATATATGCCGTCTCTTCCGGGATTGCTTCCCGTGTTTCGGTAAAGAAATTATCTATAACAATTCCATCTTTATCTTCAATACGAACGATTGATATCGGTTCGTTGTAGATACCGTGATTTGCAATGGTTGAGAATGCTGCAGTTAATTCCAGGGGTGTTACTTCCGAAGCACCAAGCGAAATTGCCGGATATAAATCAAGTTTGGTTTTTATTCCAAGTCTATCTGCGTATCTACCTACTTGCCAAAGTTTAACGTGGTCTTCAATAATTAATCTTCCGGAAACAATATTGAGTGACCTTCTTAATGCATCTCTTAAAGTAACAAAACCGGAAGTACTTTTATCAAAATTTTTCGGTTCCCAACCTTCATAATTAAAAGGTTGGTTTAAAATCGGATAAGCCGGATACAATCCATTATCAATAGCAACTGTATAAATAATTGGTTTGAAAGCAGAACCGGGTTGTCTTCTAATTTGTGTAATATGATTTAATCCATATCTAAATTGTTGATCTCTTCCGCCAACCATTGCTTTAATTTCTCCGGTAGCCACGTCGAGACAGACAAAGCCAACCTCAATAGTTTGATTTACTTTTTGAACCGAATCGACAAAAGCAACATTCTTAATTAATCTTTGATAAATTTCTTCCTTCTCATCATTAGTAGCAGCATTACGATATTCAGATCGTCTCTTTATTGCTTTATCAAGCATATCGTTTAAGGTGGCTCTGTTCCTGTTCCAATTCCATCGTTTATCAAAAATATCCTGATATTCTTTCAAATGAGTTTGAGCAGCATTAACTGCAATTCTCTGCATTTTCGTATCAAGTGTTGTGTAGATTGTTAGTCCGTCTTCATAAAGATCATATCCATATTTATCTGCCATACGAGATAGCTGCTGTCTGACATATTCAACAAAATGCGGAGCGATATTACTCTTAAATCCTTCTGCAGTTTCCCGGAAAGATAAATCTATTGGTTCTTCTTTTAACTGATCATACCTATCACGGCTAAGCATATTCATTTGTACCATGTTATACAATACAAGATTTCTTCTCTGAATTGAATTGTTATAACGTCTTATTGGATCGAATAAAACCGGTGATTTCAACATTGCAACTAAAACTGCCATCTCTTTCAAGTCAAGTTCAATAAATCTTTTCCCGAAATAAGTTCGAGATGCCATTTCTATTCCGTATGCGCCTCTGCCGAAGTATGATATATTAAAATACATTCCTAAAATTTCTTTTTTGGTATAATTGCTTTCTATTTGAACGGCAGTAATCCACTCACGAATTTTTCTTACTACAATATCATACGAGGATTCTTTACCGCTCCAAAAACCGTAAAGATTTCGCGATAGCTGCTGTGTTATAGTTGAAGCGCCTTCCCTTCTCATTAGAAATACATTTTTTACCATTGCTTTTATAAGTCTTTCGAGATCAACTCCCCAATGGTCATAGAATTTTCTATCTTCTGTAGCTATAAGAGCATTTATAAACTCTTCCGGAACATCATTAATATTTATTTCGATTCTATTCTGGCGAAAGTATTGACCGATTAATTCACCGTCGGCGCTATAAACATTGCTTGCTAATTGCGGTTTGGGATTTTCAAGTTGTTCGAGAGAAGGCAGTCCGGAGGCAACATAATCAAAGAAAATAAATGCGGCAATCGATAACACAATAAACAGGGTGCCGAAAAATGATAACAATATTTTTTTAAGATTTTTCTTTGAGCTTGTTTTTTTCTTTTTAGAATTTTGCATTTTTTACCAATCGATTATCTCAAATTTATCATTTTGGAATTTACCATAGCATGGTTCTCTGAGCCATGTTCCTAAATTTATATAAAATCCATTGCTAAATTTTTCGAATCTTTTTCTGTGCGAATGCCCGAACAAAACGTAATCATAACCTTCCGAAATTTTTTCTTTTGCTACTTCAAATAAACTATCGCTTTCACCGTAATCTTTTGTTTTTGTATAATCACGTGATTTTTTACTTGTCGAGCTTGCAACCTTAATTCCAAGATCCGGATGAATCAAAGAGAACATGAATTGTAAAACTCTATTCCTTAAAAGTTTCTTTAAAATTTTATATCCCATATCATTTTTTATAAGTCCGTCACCATGACCTAAATAAAATTTTCTATTATTGAGATGCATTGAAACAGAATCGTAGTAAAGTTCTGCTCCAATTTCAGTTTCGAAGAAATCTCTATGAAGAAAATCATGATTACCAATAATGTAATGAACTTTTATTCCCTTATCGGATAAATTCTGTAACGCAGTTAATGTCTTGAAAAATCCTTTTTGAATAACTCTTCTATATTCGAACCAGTAATCAAAAAGATCTCCGAGAATGATTAACTCATCACAATTATCTGCGGCAAATTCAAGAAACTTAACTAACTTGTTTTCCTTTGCTTTCTCTGCTTCTTTAGTTTGAAGCCCTAAGTGAATATCCGAAATAAAAAAGTACCTTTTGTCCAAATTCAGTCTATTTTTATTAGAGTATAAATTTAATGAATATCCTAAAATAAATTTATATTTTGACTTATATGAGAAAAAATTATGGATAATTGTTCTTAACAATTTGTTTTTTTGCCAAATAAAGGTGAAATGAATATATTCACAAATAAAAACAGAGAGACCACCAATGGCATTCACAGGTTCTGCCTTACAAAGGGCTACTTTAACAATGATTCTTGCCGGAGGGCAAGGTGAAAGATTAAATCCACTCACCCTTTACCGCACAAAACCTTCGGTTCCATTCGGAGGTAAATACAGAATTATTGATTTTGCATTATCGAATTGTTTGAACTCCGGTTTACGAAAAATCTATTTACTTACCCAGTACAAATCCGATTCACTCAATCAACATATTTACGAAGCATGGAATATTTTTAATTACGAATTAGGCGAATTTATATTTTCGATTCCACCCCAGCAAAAGATTAGTAACAATTGGTATTTGGGAACAGCAAATGCGATATTCCAAAATTTGAACTTAGTCCGAGAAAATGATTTTAATTGGGTGTTGTTATTGTCCGGTGACCACATTTATAAAATGGACTATATGAAGATGCTTCAGTATCACACCGAAAAAAATGCCGATTTATCAATTGCAAGTATTTATACACCCAAAGATCAAGCATCCCGATTCGGAATATTGGATATCGACAAAAATTACAAAGTAAAATCATTTGTAGAAAAACCTAAAAACCCGCCTGAAAGTCCTGACAGGGAAGGATATTCTTTTGTTAATATGGGAATTTATATTTTCAACGCAAAAGTTCTTAAAGATGTTCTTAAAAAAATGAGTGATGAAAAAGTTGAAAGTGATGACTTTGGGAAACATGTTATTCCTTATATGATTAAGAATAAGTATAATGTTTATTCGTACAGATTTATTGATGAAAACAAAACAGCAGACCCTTATTGGGTAGATGTTGGTACTCTTGACAGCTACTACGCTGCAGCAATGGATTTGATAAATGTTAGTCCGCATTTTAATTTATATGATGTAAAATGGCCTCTGAGAACCCGTCAAGTTCAACTTCCTCCGGCTAAAACATTATCTCATGAGGGAGAGAGGGTTGGAAGAGCGTTTAATTCATTAATTACAGACGGAACAATTATTTCCGGCGGTTTAGTTGAAAGGTCTATTCTCGGACCAAATGTTCGAGTCAACAGTTATTCATATGTTACCGATTCAATTATTATGGACAATGTTAATATCGGGCGACATTCCCGAATTAGAAGAGCAATAATTGATAAGAATGTAACTGTCCCCGAAGGTTTTGAAATTGGGTTTGATCCGGATCAGGATAAAAAGAGATTCACTGTAACTGAAACCGGAATTGTTGTTATACCTAAGAATTATTCTTTCAATTAATTATTGATGAAATATTATTTTTAGGGCTGACATTTGTCAGCCTTTTTTATTTCCGAAATAAATGTTAAATACATCTTAACATGACTCAACAACTTGAAAATAAATTACAAAATCTTCCAGCCGAGCCCGGTGTTTACCAATTTAAAAATGAAAAAGGAAAAATTATTTACATCGGTAAAGCAAAAAATCTGCGTAACCGTGTTCGTTCCTATTTTCACAGTTCGGTTGATTCTCCAAAAACAAAAATAATGGTTGAAAAAGTAGCCGATCTTGAATTGTTAATCACAAGCAGCGAAATGGAAGCGCTTATTCTCGAAAACAATTTAATCAAGCAGCATAAACCCCGTTATAATGTTAATCTGAAAGACGATAAATCGTTTCCATATATCAGAATAACTAACGAACCATATCCGCAAATTTATTCAACGCGTACAATCGAAAAAGACGGTTCAAAATATTTCGGTCCATATACCGATGTGAAGAATATGAAAGCTTCGCTGAGAATGATTAATAAATTATTCAAAATAAGAAGCTGCAAATACTGGATTGACGATGATGTTATCAAATCAAAAAAAATAAAACTCTGTTTGGATTACCATATAAATAAATGTGACGGACCTTGCGAAGGTTTAATTAGTGAGAAAGATTATAACAGAATGGTAAACCAAGTAATTAAACTTCTTCGAGGTAAAACAGATGAATTGATGACTGAATTAAAAACAGAAATGAATACTGCCGCCTCAAACTTAGAATTTGAGAAAGCAGCTTCAATTAGAGATAAAATCGAGCAGCTTGAAGTTTATTCATCAAAACAAAAAATTGTACTGCAAAGCAATGACGATAAGGATATAATAAGTGCGGCAATCGAAGGGAAAGATGTTGCTTCAACTATTTTGAACATACGAAGCGGCAGACTGGTCGGTAAACGCCAGCTAAATTTAAGTTCGGAAAGAAGTGATGACCTTAATGAAATTTACAATGCAATAATAAAATTCTATTACAATGAATACGTTGACATACCGAAAGAAATCATTGTCGAAGAAACTCCAATTGATAAGGATGCATTGTTAGAATGGTTAAGTAAAAAAGGGAACCGTAATGTAAGTTTTGTTATACCGCAAAGAAAAAGCGAAGCCAAATCTTTACTTCAGATGTGTAAGCAAAATGCAATTCTCCAGTTGAAAGAAATTCAACTTCAAAGAATGAAAAAAGAAGGCAACGTACCTTATGTTCTTTCTGCATTGCAAAGAGATTTAAGACTAAAATCACTTCCCCGTAAAATAGAATGTTTCGATATATCAAACCTGCAAGGCACCGATACTGTTGCAAGCATGGTTGTTTTCGTTGACGGGAAACCGAAGAAAAGTTTATACAGGAAATATATTATAAATGAAGTTGAAGGTCCCGATGATTTTGCAAGTATGCGGGAAGTAATTAGGAGAAGATACAAAAGGCTGCTTGAAGAAAACGAACATTCCCCCGATTTGATAATTGTTGACGGAGGTAAAGGACAATTATCTTCTGCAGTTGAAATTCTAGATGAACTTGGAATAAAAGATCAGCCAATTATAGGACTTGCTAAAAGATTAGAAGAAATTTTCTTCCCCGGCATATCCGAATCACAAAGCATCCCCAAAACTTCATCGAGTTTGAAATTGATTCAGCATTTGCGTGATGAAGCTCATCGTTTTGCAATTACATTTCACAGACTTCGAAGGGATAAGCGAACATTACAAACGGAGCTTACCGAGATTCCGGGTATCGGTCAAAAAGTAGCCGAAAAATTATTGATCAATTTTAATAGTATCGATGAAATTAAGAATGCGGCAACTGCAGAACTTGCTAATGTGATAGGTATATCAAAAGCAGAGAAGGTTAAGAATTATTATTCGAATAAAACTAAATCTCTTTAGCTTCCGGTACTTTCTTCCCGAAGAAATACAAGACGCCATACAACACAAGAAATATCAACCCGATTGAAATAAACGGATTCAACCCGAATGCAGTTGGCAGATCGCCGAGCAGCATTGACAATACTCCCACAAGAATTGCATACGGAAGCTGAGTCTTAACATGATCGATATGATTACATTGAGAAGCCATCGAACTTAGAATAGTTGTATCTGCAATAGGTGAACAATGATCACCAAATACAGAACCGGCTAATACGGAACTGACCACCCCGACTATAATTAAATGTGTTTCCGAATCTGGAAGATGACTAACTTCAACCATTTTTGCGGCAAGTGGAATTACAATCGGCATAACAATCGCCATAGTTCCCCAGCTAGTTCCGGTTGAAAAACTAATTAATGCGCATACCAAGAATACTAATACCGGTAAAAATCGCGGATCAATTGCATCGCTTAAAATTGAGATGAGATAATCGGCTGTTTTTAATTGATTGGTTATGTCACTTATTCCCCATGCAAAAACTAAAATTATTGCCGCAAGCAACATTGTCTTGACACCGCTATGCCAAGCGTTTATTGCTTCATTAATTTTTAAAATTCTCTGCCATGAACTCATAATAATTGCGACTACACTTGCGGTAAAACTAGCCCATAAAAGTGAAGAATATGAATCTGAATTGCTGATAATATTCTGTACGGAAAAATTGATATCGCCTGATGCTTCAATTGCAAGAATTCCGGTGTAAACCATACCGGCAATTGTTCCGAATAAAATTATAAATATTGGAATCACTCCATTCCACCAACGTGATTTTTCCCCGGTGTAAAGCTGCGATTCATTATCCTTGAGACCATCAATTTTGGCATTACTTTCAGTAAGTTGACCGGTAAGACTTGCTCTTTTTTCTGCTTTATACATAGGTCCGAAATCTCTTCTCATAACAGAAGTTAAAAACACAAAAAACATTGCGGCAATGGGATAGAATCTATAAGGTATTGTCTGAAGAAAAACATCGTAAGCATTAGCGTCTGAACCGATACTTTTCAGCCCGTCATTTATTAATCCGAGTTCGTAGCCGATCCATGTACTTATTAAAACGACGCTTGCAATCGGTGCAGCAGTCGAATCGACAATGTATGCTAACTTTTCTCTTGATATTCTTAGTTTATCTGTAATTGGTCTCATCATATTCCCGATAATTAATGAGTTAGCATAATCATCAAAGAAAACAACCATACCCATCAGCCAACTTGAGATAAGACCCGACTTTGCCTTTTTTGCATAACGTGTAATCAAGTTTGCTAAACCTGCTGTTCCTCCGTTTTTAGAAATAACCCCCACTACACCGCCTATCATTAATGTAAAGACGATTATAAACATATGATCGTGGTCAACAAGTGCATTCATTATAATTGTATCGGTAAAACGAAGAAGTGCAGTAAGTGGATTATAATTATATATAATTATTGCACCGATAAAAATTCCGGCTGCAAGCGAAACTAAAACTTGTCGTATAATTAATGCAAGAAAAATTGCAAGTAATGGTGGAACAATACTTAACCATCCCGGTATTATTCTTATCGATGCTGAGATTCCGGGTTCTGTTGAAATAACAAAGTTATAATTACCTGATCGATGTAAAGTAATTTTAGTTTCATAATTATTGCCTTCGAAAGTAAATTCATTTACTAACGTTTGATTTGCATCATATACCGAGACTTGATGTAATGTTGAGTCGTGTAAATTTTTTATTTTTACCGGGAAAGAAATTTCACTTAGTTGAAACTTAGGGACTTCAATCTCTTGCGAATAAAGAGAAGAAAAGTTTAATACGATTATAGATATGAGAAAAAATTTTTTCAATATTAATATTAATTGAAATTGAATTACGGCTAAAATAAAATTGTTTTCTCAGAAAGCAAAACATTAATCCAAATGAAAGGTTAAAAATGTATAAAATTTTGTTGATGATAAAAGATTCAGCAAACGATGAATTGATTAAACACTTCAGAGATGATGTTATAATTCATCTTGAAAAAGCTGCCGGGGAAAAAATTCAATTAGGGGATGTTGACGGAGCTAAACTAAATCCTGAGCCCTACATAAAGATTTGTGAGATAGTATTCAAAACAAAAGATGAAATGGATAAAGCATTATCTACCCCCGATGGGAAAAAGTTTAATAGAAATCTGACAAGTTTTATTCAACATGTTTCGGTATTCTTTATTGATTACGGAGTTTAAGTGAACTTATACATTGCAAGACATGCTCATGCTGAAAACGGAGTGCCGGATTCCGAGAGAAAATTAAGTCAACGCGGACGTGATTATCTTTCCGAACAAATTCAATATTGGAAAACTAAGATAGAGCAAATTGATATTATACTTACATCACCCTATAAACGAGCACTTGAGACCGCAGAAATTATTCATAAAAGATTTAATGTAAAGCATGAATTAATAACGGATCTATCTCTCCAACCAATTATGAACATACCGGATGTAATCAACACTTTATCCTCGTTTTCCGTTAATAATATTTTAATTGTCGGTCATATGCCAGATGTAGCCGATCTTACCTCGCTGTTAATTTCCACGAATAACGTTGAGTTGGCATTTGCACCGGCAACTATTGCTGCAATCGAGTTTGAAAATAATGTGATGTTATACAGGGGTAAGCTTAAGTTTATTACAAGTAATAAAATTTAAGATGCCGGGCTGACCGATTACACGAATTAAATACTGACCGCTGCTTCCTTCCGGACCTGACGGGATTGGGTATTAGCCCGTTAACCGGCGCCCGACATGTAATTTTTTGAGGGTGTAAATATATAAAAATCTAGGATGTATATCTAAGAATTAGATATGACTTATATCCTAAATCTTATTTTTTGATTTAATCCTTGTTTGATCAATTAATGAATTTCGTTCCCAAAAAACTTCATCGGAATATCCTTGTATTGATTTATCCATATCGGCTAATGCTAGTCTTTTCTCTGCAATACAAGCAAATGTTTCATCAATTTCGATTCCCAAGTAATTACGCTTTAATTTTTTTGCCACAACCGATGAAGTTCCCGAACCTAAAAAAGGATCAAACACCAAATCATTTTTATTGCTGGATGCAAGAATAATTTTTGCCAATAATTTTTCCGGTTTCTGTGTCGGATGTTCCGTGTTTTCTTTCATTGACCAAAACGGAACTGTAATATCTGTCCATATATTGGAAGGATGTGTTAATCTAAAATTACCGTCAAGGGATTTTTCCCAATCCTTTGGTTTACCATTTATTTTGTATGGAGCTATTACTTTCTTTTTAAGTTTTACATCGTCTACATTAAAAATGTAATTGTCACTCATTGTGAAGTACCAAATATCTTCAGTATTATTCTTCCAATTATATTTAGCACCTCTCCCCTTTTCACGTTCCCAAACAATTCTATTTCGTAAAATGAAGTATTTAATACCAACGTGATAAATTGCTAGCGATGAGATGTAATCTCCGCAAATGTAAATTGAAGCAGTCGGTTTTAATATTCTTACAATTTTAGAAAGCCACGAATCAAACCAATCTACATATTCATCAAAAGCCATTTTCCTGAATGAGGTTGTGTTAAACTTTTTATACATATTGTAGGGCGGGTCAATAAAAAGTAAATCAACAAATTTATTCGGCAGGTTCTCTATTGCAGTAAATAAATCTTGATTGATAGTTTTATTCTTAATCTGAGCAACTTTCACCGGTTCGTTCAACTTGATTAGTTTTTTCTTATATGAGCGTTTCTCAATTTGAGTTATAGTTATTGTTTTATTTATCGAAACTTGTTTTCTCAAATTATTTCTCCAAAGGAATGTCTACACAAAAATAATTTATTGCATCAATCATTACTGATAAAGCAATTTCATTACAGCTTCATAAACTTTTGCGTGTGAAATACCTCCTTCACCACTAAATGTACAAATTTTCGGATCACCGGGGCATTTGGTTTGGCAATAATTTTCTTCGGGCATTACAACAATTGATTCATTTCCCAACGGTCCCCAAAGTTTTGGTGAACAAGCTGTTAATGGACAAAAAATCGAGATTGTTTTAATTCCCAGAGCGGCACAAACATGCATTGGACCGGTACTTGCAGATATTAATAAATCAAATATGCCAAATTCTCTTATCGACAACACTTCTTCAGGAATTTTAACACCGGACGTATTTAAAATAATTTCCGGAACATTTTGATCGGTACATACTATTTGTAATTCATTATTATTTACAAGCAATTTAATTAAATCGGCATAATAATCCGGGGTCCAATTTGGTGCAGAGTTCCCGCTTGTAGAGTGAATACCAATCAAATATTTTTTTTCACCTAACAATAATTTCCGTTTTTCGGCAAGTTTTACTTTTTCTTCATCACTCAAATAAATCTTAGGTGAAATATCTGGATTTTCTACACCCATATTTCTTGCCAAATCCATACAGTAATCAGCTTCATGCCTAAGAGGTATATACTTATTTCTGCTTACACTTATAACACCGGTAATAAGTTGGAATAATTTATGTCCGACTCCAACACGTTTTCTTATTCCGGCAAAAAATAGTAAATAGTTTATTCTTTCATTTGGCAGTAGCATTAATGCATGGGTAAACTTAAACTTTCTAATTTCTCTCACCCACTTTAAAAAATCTTTCTTTGAGCCGGATAGGAATTCATCCGCAATAATAACCTCATCGACAAATGGATTATTCAGAAAAATATCTTTTGTGTAGCTTCTAACTAAGACGGCAACAAAACTGGTTGGAAAAGTTTTTTTTAACTCTCGTGGAATCGGTGTTGATAAGACAACATCTCCAACTCTATCTGGGCGGGAAATCAAGATTCTTTTTTGTTCGTAATTATTCATCAAAAATCAATTAACTTGTTTTTAACTTTTTCGAACTCAACATCCCAATTCAATTCTTTTGATGCTTCGACACAATTTGATTTATACTTATCAAGTTTGTTCGCATCATCAAGCAAGTTATTTATTTGCTCTGCGATATTTTTGTTTGTTTCTATATCTATGCATTCACCGACTTTATATTGATCAACAATTTGTTTCATTTGTGGTAGAGCTGAAGAAACTACCGGGAGTCCAGCCATAATATATTCAAACAATTTATTCGGCAGCGCATGATAATAACTAATACTGATATTTTCGATCAAACAAATCCCAAGATCTGCAGCAGCCGTATAATTGATCAATTCATCCTGCGGAACTGTACCTAAGAAGAAAACCTTTTCGGAAACATTTAATTCTTCCGCATATTTTTTCCATTTAAGTTTTCTCACTCCATCACCGAGTATGATAAACACCGCATTTTTTATTTTTGGAAGATTTTCAATTACAAGTTCAATGCCTCTACCATCTATCAGCACTCCTTGATAAAGCAATATTCTTGTGTCGGGACTGATTGATAATATTTCGTGAAGATTAATTTTTTTATCCGGTGTTTTTAACTTGGGGATATTTCGAATAACCAGGGTATTTTTTATGCCATAAAAATTAAATAGGAAATCGGAATCCATCTCACCGGTAGTTAAAACCAAATCGACTTGATGAATTAATAACTTTTCAATAAATGTAAAAATCTTTTGAATAAATTTTCGATTACGCAGACCGCCGAGAAACGCATATAGTTCACGGCTATTATAATAAACTTTTCCCTTACCGAAGAACGTTCTAAATTTTACATAAGGTAGCGAATAAATTTCTTCTGCAAAATAAATATCTGCTTTTTGTTTGAACAATTCATAAAGAAGCAAAAACTTAAATGCAGCGTAGAACAAAATTGAAAATTTTTGCTTGTTTAATTTGTAAACAACAGTGTCTTTATCTCGATAAGTTTTGAAATCCGGTGTAGTCCAATCAAATCCGATTACTTTTACTCTGCAGTTATTCTCTTCAAGAGATTTTTTAAGATTTGTTATTCGAGAATCATGAAATGGGTTGCCTAAGAAAGATATGCAAATATTTTTCATTCAAACATCCAGCAGACCGTTTATAACTTAATATGAAAAGTATTTCTCATTACAGTTTTTGCATCAAACTTTTCTTTGAACTCAATCAAACTCATAGCCGGAGTCATAGGGTTTTCTGCAGATGTATCTTGAGAAACACCGATATCAATATATTGATAACCGGCTTCGGTAGCATCTTTAACTACCTCAAACATAACACGTTGTATCGGTTTATATTTTTCATAATCATAAAGAAGCATGTTATAAAAACAGAGTCCTACAATTTCATTAGGATAAAACATTACCGAACCTCCGATAGGTTTCTCATCAACATAAACCATAAAGAGCTTCAATCGATCCGGTAATAACTCTTTCAAACGTAACAAATCTTCGTAACTATGAGTTGGTTTAACGTTATGCCTAGATTTATTTTCAACAAGAATCGGATAAAATTCGTCATATCGTTCGTTGATTTCAACTCTTACATCTTCTTTAAAAGTTTTTCTAATATTACGCCGGATTGTTGCCTGAAACCTTGAAATTATATCTCGTTCTTTATCAAGTTTTATTGCACTTGAGATATAATGAAGTTTATACTTAAACCCCGACCAAAGTAAAGCGAAGTCTAAATTTTCATTTTGATATCTTTCATAAACTCTCGGTGCTGAAGTTAATTCAATTTCTTTAATGCCTTCCTTATTGGCGTAATCGATTAAACAATTAACTAAATCCATTGCCCGGCTGAATTTCAGGTCTTCGGTAACAATTGAGCCGTAGCTTGCTCCAATCGGTGATTCAAACGAATCGTTAATTCTGGCACCTGGTAATAAGGCTGCAATTCTTCCTTTTTCTATAAACATTAGGTGATTGAAATTAAACTTGCCCGGAGTGTGATAATCGAAAAACTTCTGCATGTGGAACATTGTTCCGTTATTTGATTTCAGAACGAATTGATCCCATTCTTCTTTCCATTCTTCGCTGTAAGGTATAATTTCGATTGCCATTAGAATAAGAGTTGTTTTTGTGATTGGTAAAAATAATGAAAATAAACTCAATTGTTTAGTTTAAGGAATTATCTTCAAGTAGCAACCTTCAACGTTTATTCACGCTTAACGCAGACAATAACGTTGAAGGTTATTATACATAACAAAAATTAGAACGTATACATCAAAGAAATAATGTGAGAATCACCGAGACTAAAATCAAACGGAACAAAAGCATAATCGATATTGAAATTATTCCACAACAATCCAAAACCGGCTGTCATTCCTTTAGAATCATAACCTGTCATGTAACCGCCTCGTAATGCAATTAAGTTATCATAAAAAATTTCAGCACCAAAATGAAAATGAGTATCATCGGTTTTTGTATACTGCTGCAATCCGCCTGTAACAATAACATTTGATTTAATCTGTTGAAAACAGAAATTATAAGCAGCGCCTATTCTTAAATCAGTCGGTAATTCAGTTTCGATATTTCGTAGTTTGTTCATCGAACCGACATTGCTGTAAGAAGCAGCAAGATCAAGACCGTCAATTATATTTTTATATCGTATACCAAAATCAAATCCCAAACCGCTTGCGTCATCCGAGAACATGCTTTCATATAAAATTTTTGCCGTGAGTCCAACCGAAATATTTTCCGCAACATAAAAACCTGTTGATAAACTACCATAAAAATAATGTACATTAAAAGTAGATTCGGCTTCTCCCGGTCTGCTCCTAACTTCAATATCTGAAATTGATGTAGTATTTACACCTACTGCAAAAGGAAGACCGAATAAAGGGAAACTCGCGCCGAACAACTCACTCGTTACATCCCCCATCCATTGATTATGAGTAAATGTAAGTTGAGGCGAAACATAATCAGCAATTAATGCGGGGTTATAATAAAGTGCACTTACATCATTAGCCGTAGCAACACCAAAATCACCCATAGCAATATTTCTTGCATTAAACCCGATCTTCAAAAAAGATAATCCTGATGAACCGGCTGTTTGAGCAAATAGTAAAGAAGAAACCGAAAGTATAAATAGTATTTTTTTCATAATCACAATTTAGAAATTAATGTTTAGTCCAACAATATGTTGATCATGCGATGAATAAGGTTCAATCGCAAATGCGTAATTAAAACCGACAACACCAAAACCGAGAGGATGAAAATAAGAAAATCCTAACGAAGGTCTTACCGGAATATCAAAATTTCCAATATCAATTTTATCAACACCGCCTCTTAAATATAAGTTTTCATAAATGTTATACTCGGCTCCGAACCGGATATAATTTGTTTCTGCATTACTATTTTCAAATTCAATTGCTGCAATGATATTAGGGTTATCTAATTTATATGAAACACCAATTTTTTTCAGAACAGGGAATTTATCAGTTGTTGATTTTCCACTTGCTCCATATAAATCCGATGTATCCCATTCATACTTACTATTGATATCCGATATCATTAATGAAATAGTGATATTTTCATTCAGTAAATAAAGAGCGCCTATATCAAAACCTAAACTTGATGCATTAACATCTTCATACAGTTTATAGTAATAAAATTTGAATGCAACACCAATTGCAAACTTTTCAGAAAATCGATTTGAAAGACCTAAGAAAAATTGATTTTCCGAAGTAGAAAGCGCATCAAATTGATTTCCTTGACTATCGCGCGCATCAATGTCATCAACGCCAGCATTAATTACACCAATTGTAACACCCGGTACAGCTCTGCCTTCTTCAATACTTCCAAAATTTCTTGTGAAGTTTACAAAATTGAGATTTCTATCCAATGATAAGAATGAGTAAGAAGTGTGGAAAGAATTTCCCTTTTGAAAAGAACTTAAAGCCGGGTTATAATAAGAATTTACTTCGCCCGATGTAACTGCAGACATAGCGTTCCCCATACCGATACCGCGGGCACCGAATCCCATCCTGGAAAATGCACCTGGTTTACTCGCAATACTGCTGAATTCTGGTTGTGCTTGTAAACCGATTGTAAAGATTATACTTAATATGAAAATTATTTTTTTATTCAATGTAACCTCTACATTAATACCATAATTTTACCATACAATGGTTCATTTGAACCATGGTCGATTCTGTAAAAATAAACACCGTTAGGAACAAGATTACCGTTTTGATCCCGTCCGTCCCAAAGTTCTCTTTGTTCAATGCCACCGATTCGAGGTGCATTTTGAATTACCGTTCTAACTAAGTTCATTCCGAAGTCAAAAATTCTAATTGTAACTTCGGCATCATTATTTCCTATAGTATATTGAATTGTAACTTTTGAACGATCGGGTGCGAAGGGATTTGGGAAAGCAAATGCTTTGATTTCTTCTGAAAGTTCTTGGGATGCTATGTAAACCGTCCAATTACCGGACCAGAATTCATTCCGTGTTTCATTCAATTTTGCCAAGCCGCGTAAAGAGCCCAGCCAAATATCAGTGGTAAAGTCAGATAAATACTTGGTTTCAACGGAACGAAAACTAGATGTTAATAATGATGCACCTGTTTGATCATCGATCGGTTTAGGGTTGGCAATCCATGTTGAACCATAATTGCTTGTCCTAAATACACCATTTTCCGTAGCAGCAAAAACTTCGGAACCAACTAAAGATTCTCCGGAATACTTATACTTAAATCCAAAATCATGAACACGTTCATTAGGCAAGAAAGTTTTCCATGATTCACCGCCGTTTGATGAGGCACTAACAGCCCAATATTCAGATAAATCTACAGCCTTCCAGGTAGCAGCCCATATTGTGTTTGAAAAGTTATCGTAATCTAAATCGACGATATAATTTCCGCTAATAGTTTCAATTTGATTTTGGTGATTAAATTTCAACCAACTAATTCCGCCGTCTGTTGATTTATTAATTCCATTGGCAGAACCAACAAACATAAGACTATCATTAACAACATGAATAGAAAACACTCTGTGATTAAGATTACCTTCAAGCCCAAGTTCACCGTCACTTGGTGATAAATCAAAATTTAATGTATCGTTCGGATGAATTGAATCAAGATAATCAGGGGGTAAAACTACTCTTTGCCAGGTTTGCCCCAAATCGGTACTCTTTCTAAGTCCACCGGCAAAAGTAGCAATCCATACGGCATCGGATGTAAATCCAATATCGTAAGTCATATTATTTACAGCAACCGTAATTGGAAGCGCATCTAATGTGTTGATACCGTAAGTGACTGTTCTATCATTTTGATCATCAACAGGTTGAGAGATTACAGTCCAGGTTTGACCATTATCAGTCGAAAAACGAAGACCAGCGCCTTCGACAAACGATTCACCGAAGAATTCGACAAAATCCCAAAGTCCCGCCCAAATAACTCCGTTATGAGAACCAACCTTAGAAACTTTCTTTATACCAAAATCTTGAGTTTGATAATAATTTGTCCAGCTTGATCCGTTATCTGTAGATTTACTTAACCCACGCGAAGTACCGAGCCAAATAGTTCCATTATTATCAATATGCACATGTTCAATAGTATTGCTTGCGGGTGTACTTGCAGTGACCTTATAACTTTTCGGATTATCTAATTCAAAATAATAAGGGAGCGATTGCCCGAAAGAATAATAACCAAAAACAACAATTAATATGAATAATTTCTTCATCTTATATCACTTGTAATAAATGAATGATTTTATTGCTTACTGCACCGGCTCTATCAACGGCTTCAAACTCAAAACGATATTCTCCTTTTGTGTTTGTAGGTGTAACTTCAATAATTCTTGAGAAAATTCCATCGCCTGCAGTATCATCACCATTCGCTTCTTGACCATCATCGAACATATTTACTTTATTACCGGTTGTTGATCCCGGACCAAATACCATAAAATAGACTTCGCGAATATCGATCAATCCGTTTTCATCGTCGACTGTAATATGAAGATTTATTAATGATCGAGGAGCCACAACCACAACGGAATCCGGTGCAACTAAATTGCTGATTAAAGGTGGTTTGTTTTGTTGCCCGCTTATAAAAAGAAAATTATGCGATACAATTTTATGGACTTTGTCATTTCCCGAACTAACATTATCTTCAACATAATATTCGGCAATATAATTACCGGTTGGAATACCTTTCCCTAATACAGTGCTTCCATAATATCCTCTTATCTCGGATGGTGTTAAACTTCCGCCAACCATCGAAACGTTTTGTTTTAACATTGTTGTACCGTCTTCGGTAATAATATTAAACCAAACACGAGAAATTGATTGGGGGTTCGAAAACTCAATAGTCGTTTCGAAAGTTGAGTCTTGCTGTGTGTAAACGAATTCTTCCGGTGCATTTATCGAAACAAGTTTGAAGTCTGCATCTGAAGTTTCAATTACATCACTTGGAATATTTTCGCAAGAAACAAAAACGAAAAGACTTAAGAAAATTGCTATTATTATTTTATTCATGTTTTAACCCATAAAAAAAGGGAATCATTTTACTAAGAACCTACTGTATAAATTCTGATGCAGTATTAAAACCTTATTTTGATTAATCAGAAATACAGTAGAAATTCTCTATAAATGATTCCCTTTCTTTGTTTAGACAAAACTAATTAATTTCTAAATTAATTGTCAAGTAAATATTCTTGCTCCTAAAATGAAACAATAAACGGCATCGGTGAAAATGATAACAGTAAAATTATTAAGCTAACATAGCCAAGAATCATTCTACCGTTACTTAGTTTTTCGAAATTCTGAACCGGCGGATGTTTTACTTTAATAAAGAAATACAGAACAAACCCCCAGAATAACCATCCAGTCCAACCGATACTATTTTCTAAATCCATTAAGGTACTAAATAAACCGAGAGACCCGAACCCGAATAGAAACAACATTGAAATACTTGCGATAACCTCATGAATTTTTTCACCAAACATGCTGTAAACAATATGACCTCCATCCAACTGACCAACGGGAATCATATTCATTGCAGTAACAAAAAGTCCGAACCAACCAACGCATAAAAACGGATAATGATAAATTTCAGACATCGGCGGAACAAATTGATCCGGCGAAGTTAATAATGTACGCAATGCAGCAAACAAAATCGTATCACCGAATTCCAAACTTAAAGCCCCTTCTCCGTACTCCGGTGTAAAATAGTCGGGATGAATTTGTAAAATGTACTCTTCGCCTGGAAGATTGAGGAAACCGTAAACTAAAAGAATTAAACAAGCAACAAATCCGGCTATCGGACCTGCTACCCCAATATCAAACATTGCTTTATTATTGCTTACGGGAGTTCGGGTTTTTATAACAGCGCCTAAAGTTCCGAAGTGAAAAAAACCGGGTATAGGGGGAAAGGGTATAAAGTAAGGTAATGTTGCTTTTACTTTATGATATAGAGCTGCAAAGTAGTGACCGAATTCATGAACTCCCAGCATAAATAAGATTGATAAAGAGTAAGGTAATCCCTTTGCAAGCATTTCAAACTCATAAGGACCCATTGTTCCGGTAGTCCACTCAACTCCGGCAATAGTTGTAGTTACAAACGTAATTAAGAACAACCCGATATGAATCGGATAATTTTCTTTATGTTTCTTTAGTAAAGTAGAACCTATTCGATTTTCAGTATATAAATTTTGGTCATCCATTATAAATCTATATTAATACCTATTGCGGAATATTCTTTGTTGAAATCATAATATTCACCGTGTATGCTTTTACCGGAATAATAATGAAAATAAATACTAATTCCCTTTCCTTCTTGTTTACCGAATTTCAATCCGAGATTAACAGAATTATTACCGAAATAATCATCAATATTCACAAGCTTAAAATCATATGCAACAAATGGTGTTAAAAAATTACTAATTAAATCTGAAGCGAAATAATCAAAACCGATTTGATAACTATCTTTACCTAATTCGGAAGGTGTTACATTTATTAAATATGTAAAACCAGCGTAAAATCGAATTCGATTCCATTTAATAAAAGGCATTAACTCAACGAACTCCCTGCTGTAAACTCTCGGAACTAATCCGTCACGCCATTGCTGTTTTTGATTATCAAAATGACCGTCAACAAAATGAGCACTAATGTGGCTCAATCTTAAACGAGCACCGTATTCAATTTTATCTGTAGTTTTTTTATATCCGAAATTAATTCCGAATAAATAATCAACGGCATCAACCGGGAAGTGGAAATCGCTCTCACCTCGTAATAAAGTATAAGTAAAAAGATCTGCACCGAAGGATAAGTATTCATCTTCACTAATTTGATGACGAAGTACATCTATTGAATTACCTATATCCAATCTCAATTCATTTTCGCCGATCTGAAAAAGGAATCCAAGTTTTGGTTCTAAAATGTTTGCAGTGAATGGTTGTATCAATAAAACATCCGGAAAAATTTCGGTTTTATTTTGAGATAAAAATTGTGATGAAATTACAATCAGTAGAAGAATAATTTTTTTCATGTAATGTCCGCTATTTATATACTCTTCCCTTCCACTCAACTTTTCGGTTCGTTATTGTTATGAAAGGAAGAAGAGCAACATATAGAATAAAATAAATTTCAAAAGCTACAAAGTTTTTAATTCGTAATGACAAGTTTAATTTGTCATGCACTCCTTTTAACGCAAAGTAATCAACAGCTATTTTGAAAAGTGTCAAATATAAAGATAGCGCCGAGAAAAAGAAAGGAAGTAAGATTATACATAAGTGCGTAATAAAACCGGTAGCCATAACTCCAAAACCGGCAAGATCACTTTTCAAGCCTCCAACACCCCAACGTTTTTTTTGTTTGATAAGCGACTTCCAAGTTGAACATGGTTTTGAAGTAACTAATCCTTCGGCAGTCAACGGATATATAATTTTATATTTCTTCAACTTGTGCATCGCCATCAGTAAATTAAAATCCTCCGTAACAGAAAAAGGCAGTGACTCATATCCTCCAACTTCTTCATAGACAGATTTGCGGTAAGACATATTATTACCGATACAGCTTAAAGGTTTGCCAAGATTCATAACACCACCGGCAATCATTAATAAGTAAGTGAAATCAACCGACTGCATACCGCCGAATAATGTTGTGTCAACTTGGTTTGTATATCCGCATACCATTGCTACATCATCTTTATAATATGATGCTAATTCTATTGCCCAAGTCTGTGAAACTCTGCAATCAGCATCCGTTGTAAAAATAATTTCACCTTTAGATTCTTTAATTGCATTAGCAAGAGCATTTGCTTTTCCTTTAAGCTGACCAATTTCCGCACCGGGTTCAAGGTATTTAAACCGAGATTTACCGTGTATAAATTTTTGTATTATATCTTTTGTGTTATCTGTTGAGTGATCGTTAACAATAAATATTTCAATTTTATTTTCAGGGTATTTTAGATTTTCTAATGACTCTAAACAATCGAAAATATTTTTCTCTTCATTTCTTGCAGCAACAATTACAGATATAGACGGCAGCTTATCATCCTCAATCTTTCCGAATCTTTTTTTCGACCCGATTATAAATATCACGGTTTGGAAAAAATAAACAACTATTATCGATATGAATATTATTTCAAACATTCTTCGGGAGTACCTATTTCAAAATTATTTTTCTGAATTGATTCATACAAGTAATCAATGGATTTCGATAAAATCTTATGCGAACTGAATGAATCATGTAAAACAACAATTGAATTACTGCTTAAATAATTATCAACGGCATACTTCACTTTATTAAAATCGGATTCATAATCATAAGTAACCAACGACCACATAACATTCTTTATACCAATTTTTCCTAACATCGATGCCTGGTATGGATAAATTCGTCCGTATGGTGCGCGGAAATATTTTATCTCGTAATTATATTTTGAAAAAAGAATCTCATTCATTTTGGAAATATCATCCAAAATTTTTGTATTAGTCATTTTTGTAATTTTATTATGATGCCAGCCGTGAGCGCCTATTGTATGACCTCTATCCAACATTTCATTTATAATTTTTGAGTTTCCATCAAGATTTTCACCCTGGCAGAAGAAAACGGATTTAATATTGTATTGCTCTAATTGCTTCAATACTTCAGAAGTTACTCGCTGAGTAGGTCCGTCATCAAATGTTATCAAAACTTTATTACTTAATGAAGTCCAGATAGAATTTGGATAAATTTTTTTGAGCACATTCGGCGGAGCGTAAAAATATTTTCTCATCTTTTTACAACTTCCCCTTTCCACTTAAAATTACCGAATAAACCACCGATTGCAGCGGTAATAATGTATGGTATTTGAATTATCTCTGCAAAAAGAAAAGGATGAAGAATTTCTTTTTGGTATAATGTTTTAGCACCATAATTTAATACCATATATTCAATAATAATTTTTAATAACAAACTTAACCCGAATGTTAAAAATAAAACAGGATCAAAAAATAGACCCCCAATTAATTGTAATAAAAGACCCACGTAGAAAAGAAATATTAATATTATTTTCAAAACCAATTTTTTGTTATTATAGAACAAACCTTTACTCGCCCATCTTTTTCTTTGCTGAAAAAATTCTCCTGCACTATTTCTTGGTTTTGTTGTTACCATTGCTTCACGCTCAAAAGCAAACTTTATTTTATAAGATGTTTGTGAAGCAACTTTTTGTAAAAACAAATCGTCATCTCCGGACGAAAAACCGAGTTGATCATTATATCCGCCGACTTCTTCAAAAACGCTTTTTCTGTATGCAAAATTTGCAGCAGAACAAATTGTAGGTGAATTGACCCCGATTAATCCGGCACCTGTTAAGATTAAACCTGCAAATTCGAGTCGTTGAATTTTAGAAAATAGTTTTTCATCCGATTTTAATTCAACGGGTCCCGCGACTATGGCTGTCTTCTCATCAAAATATCCCAACATAACTTCCAGCCAGCGTGGATAAAAACTACAATCTGCATCCGTTGAAATAATAATCGGATTGCCGGAATTTATAACACCTTCGATAAGTGCTTTTTTCTTTCGTGCTTGATTATCTCTGCCATTCTCAACTCTTATAATCTTTGAATTATTTGGTTTATAGTTAAGAAGTTTTTCATATGTATCGTCATTAGAATTATCGTCGATAAAAATTATTTCGTATTTATCTTCAGCTAAAGATTGTGAACTTAAACTTGCACATAAAGATTTTATATTCTCCGATTCGTTTCGTAATGGAATAATAACAGAAATCAATCCGGCATTTTCATTTTTACCGGAAGTTTCTTGTAATCTTCTTAAACCGGCATAAACTTTCCCGATAAAGTAAACATAGTGGAGAGCAAGCAGAATAAAAATTAAGTAGATAATTTCCATCACTTATTCTTAATTAAAAAGATAAGACCGATTAAAGCCGGAAGAATTACATTGATAATAAAAAGCACCAAAGCCGAATTAAATCCGATTGCCGGAGAAAGAGAGATCATTGCGATAAGATATGCTGCAGCACCTTCACGTACACCTAAATCACCAAATGAAAACGGAAGGACAACGGTAGTGGCAAACAATATTAACGAAGCAATCACCATCAATTGAATAATATCCGAATAACTTGCAAATGCATTAACAAGTAGTGCGAATTGTAATAGTATTACTACAAAATAGAGAATATTTATAGAAAAGATTTTTGCCTTTACCGAAAAACTTTGCGATAAAAAATTATCAACAACCGAAATCTTGTTCAATACTTTTTGGTTATTCTTGAATTTTCGTTTTACAACACTTACAAAGAAATTACTGTTAAAGAGCATATAAACAGTTATCGAAAACAACGATACAATAATTATTAATAGCGGGACGTCGACATAAAAGTGCGGTTCATTAAAAGAGCGATAAAAGAATACCGATGATATTGCCCCGAAGAAAGTGATAACAATCATGTTAATAATTTTATCAATAAACGAAACAATAGTAACACTGAAAAAATTAAATTCTTCAAGCGGAATTGCCCGCCCAATAAATTCGCCAATTCTTGCCGGGGTTGATAACCCGGATGTAACCCCGCCGAAATAAGAATGCAACGCCCGCATAAAGGTAACCTTGCCGAGTGAATGATTAAGTACAAGTTTCCATTTATATGATTGTAAATAAATATTTACGAGGGATAAAATCGAGGCATAAAATATAAATTCATAATTAGCGGAGAGAAAAACATTGGTAATTTTATCTACCGAAATGTAGCTTACCAAAAAAATAAGTAGACCAATTGAAATAGCGACCTTTAAAACCCTGTCGATAGATTTCCGGTTTTCAGCAATTTTTTGAAGTCTGTTTATTAGTGTATTTGTATCCAATAAATAGTATCCATTTATTAATCAAATTACTTAAATTGAATTATAGTAAAAAAGAAGAAAAATTACATTGAACAAGCATCCAAAACCTTTAAAAAGATTCGGGCAAAATTATCTTGTCGATCAAAATATAGTTAAAAAAATTATTAGTCAGTTTGATCCTAAGAAAGATGATCTTATCTTGGAAATCGGTCCCGGGCGCGGAGTCTTAACCGAACATCTCAATATTACTGGTGCAAAAATTTATGCGGTAGAGATTGACAAGCGTGTTATTGACGACCTTAAAGAGAAGTTCCGTAATGTAGAATTTATTAATAAAGATTTCTTAAAAATTGAATTAAGCGATTATACAGAAAGAAAATTTAGAATAATCGGGAATATTCCTTACAACATAACTTCTTCAATTTTATTTAAATTAATTGATGATATCACATTAATAAAAGATGCATTATTCATGGTGCAATATGAAGTTGCTGCAAGAATTATCTCGAAACCCCGCACAAAAGAATATGGTATTTTGAGCGTTATTCTTAATCATTTTTTTAATGTCGAATTGTGTTTCAAAGTTCCGCCGACTGTATTTTATCCGAAGCCAAAAGTGAATTCGGCAATTATTAGTTTAACACCAAAAGATATAAATGATTCGTTTGATAAAAAATTATTTAAAAATTTGGTTAAAGGAGCTTTCGGAAACCGTAGAAAAAGTTTAAAAAATTCTTATAGTAATAGTATATTTGGAACTTATAAACTAACCTCTTTTCCGGTTGATTTAACAAAGCGGGCAGAAGAATTAGAAATTTCAGATTTCATTAAAATTTATGATTACTTCAAAAGCAAAATAGATGAGCAACCCAACCGAAAATAAAGAAATACGAGACCTGTCGAAATTTGATTCCGAGATTTACGAAAATATTTCGACGCTGATTGAAAATGAAGCTGATAAAAGTCTTGTCAACTTGCTTGCCGATCTGCACTCTGCCGATATCGGTGAAATAATAAATCACTTGGATTTTGATGATGCGGTATATACTTTCAAATTACTAGATCATGAAGTAGCCGGTGAAGTATTAACCGAACTTGATGAAAATTTGCGAGAAAGACTACTTGCGGAAATTGAAACCGATCACATTGCAAACATTGTTGATCAGCTTGATACAGATGATGCAACAGATATTGTCAGTGATCTTCCCGAGCAAATTAAAGAACAAGTACTTGATAAGATTGATAAGGAATATTCCGAAGATGTAAAAGAACTTCTTAAATACCCCGAAGATACTGCCGGCGGTATAATGAACAGTGACTTCGTTTTTGTTTACGAAAGTCAACTTGTTAAAGATGCTATCGAAGAAGTAAGAAAAAACGCCGAAGAAATTGATCACATATATTACATTTATGTATTAAAGGATAATCACGAATTAGTCGGTACAGTTTCGTTAAAATCACTTTTGATTAATCCCCTTGATAAACCTATTTCTTCCATTATGGAAGAAGATTTAGTATATGTTACACCCGAAGTAGATCAGGAAGAAGTTGCAAGATTGATTGAAAAGTACGACATCGTTTCAATTCCGGTTGTTGATGAAAAAATGATTATGCTTGGTAGAATTACAGTTGATGATGTTGTTGACGTAATACACGAAGAAGCATCGGAAGATTTACAGCGACTGGCTGGTTTATCCGAAGAAGAAGAATTCAGCGATAGCTCATTTCGAATTTCTCGTAATAGATTACCTTGGTTACTAATCGGTTTGACCGGTGAATTAATTAGTGCAGTGGTTTTGTTTTCTTTTGAAGCTTCAATTGCACAAATCATTATTGCGAGTTTCTTTATCCCTGTAGTTATGGCTATGGGTGGAAGTTCCGGTACCCAAGCAGCAATTGTTATGGTAAAAAGTTTAACTGAAAGTGAGTATTGGATAAGAGATTCTTTGAAAAGAATATTTAAGGAATTTAGAGTCGCTCTTTTAAATGCTACGGTATGCAGTGCGGTATTATTGTTTGTAACTCACTACTTCTTTAAAGCTGAAGTATACTTTACACTGGTGCTAACATTTTCACTTTTTATTATTATGACCAATGCAACGATGATAGGTGCATTAATACCAATAATTATGAAAAAAGTCGGTGCCGATCCGGCTATTGCAACCGGACCTTTAGTAACAACTATAAATGATATTTTAGGATTATCAATTTATCTCACCCTGGTTACCATATTTCTGATTCAATGAAAAAAATTAATTCAATTATTCTAAATCTTAATGCTACGGATTTACTAGTAGTTATTTTCACATCGTTGCTTTCTCTTACGGCTATTTATTTTAATTCAAGAGTGATATATTGGAAGGAAATTGTTGTAATAAATTTATTCTTAGGACTTTTCGTTTTTTCACTTGCTTATTTTGATGAACATAAACGAAATATGTTCACTCATCAATTACGCTTCTGGTATCTTGTCCCTACCATTCTCCTTGTTTTCAAAGAAATTTATTTTATGGTTGACCCGATACGCGGAAAGATTTACGATCAGCTTTTAATTGATATAGACAGATTTTTGTTCGGTACCGATCCTACTTATGTTCTTTACAACATTGCAAATCCTTACTTAACGGAATTACTGCAAATTGTCTACGGAACATTTTTCTTTTTACCTATAATTCTTGGAATCAGTTTATTATTCAAAGGTAAGAAAAGAGAACTGCATTACATGGCGTTTATAATTGTACTGGGATTTTTCTTGTCATACATTGGATACTTTTTACTTCCGGCCATTGGACCAAGATTTACTTTACACGATTTCGCTTTAAATGATATTGAAATCCCAGGATTATTTTTAACGGATTTCCTTCGTGAAGTAGTAAATTCAGGCGAATCAATTCCGAAAGGGACTCCAAATCCGGCACAAGTAGTACAGCGAGATGCATTTCCCAGCGGACATACTCAAATGACATTGCTTGTTATGTATTTATCAATAAAGTATAGAAGCAGGTCTAAGTATTTCTTTATTCCGAACGGAACTCTTTTAATATTTGCAACTGTTTATTTAAGATACCATTACGTAATAGATCTTATTGCCGGTGCGGCATTCATGGTATTGACGTTGTGGATCGGTAAATATCTTTTCAATTGGTGGATGGAAATACGCGGTGATCAAAAATTTTATCTTGATAAAATTCAGATAACCCCTTGATCAACTTTTTTTATAGTCTCAACAATTAATGAAAAATATCTGTCTAATGAACAATTTGCATCATCACGCAAGTAACAATGATCTTTGTCATCGGATGCGGCACATTCGGCACAAATTGTATCTTTTAATTTGGCATGATATTCTGCTAAATCATCTGAATCAATCGAATGAACAACTTCTAAAATTTTTGGAAGGTAATACTCAACAGCACATAATTCTTTTGTGGTAAGTGTGCAATCTCCGTCATCATCGGAATCGACACAAATTGCACAAACATTTTTTCTTATTGCATCTATGTATCTTTGCATTATTTCCTCTAATTTCGATATGAAAAATTTACCAATTAAGGGATGTATTTTCAAGTTGACAATTTATTGACAAATGGATAAAAAAAATAGAGTAAAAAGGATATTTGACGGCATTTCAAGAAGGTATGATTTCTTAAATCATTTCTTAAGTGCGGGCATAGATTTCTACTGGCGGAGAAAATCATTAAAGCTAACCGGAATTTCTAAAAATGCAAAACTGCTTGACGTTGCATGCGGAACCGGCGATTTTGCTATTGCCGCAAAAAAGAGGGGTGTTGATCAAATTATCGGTGCGGATCTTTCAATTAATATGCTGAAAATCTTTAATAAAAAACGCGATTGGAGTAATGGGAATGTAGTTCAAAGTGTTGCCGAAGAAATACCATTCAAGGATAGTTCTTTCACAAATATTACGGTAGCTTTCGGTGTTAGAAATTTTTTTGATATTCTTGAAGGATTTAAATCCTTTTTTAGAGTGCTTGAATTAAGAGGTAAAGTTACAATTTTAGAATTTCGACTCCCATCAAATTCCATGATACGAAAATTATACTCGTTTTATTTTAATACTGTGCTGCCTAAAATCGGTAAAGTTATCTCGAAGGATAAAGAAGCATACACATATTTACCTGAATCGGTTAACGAATTCGACGAAAAAATTAATATACCTGAATTACTTACAAGAGCTGGGTTTTCAAACATAGAAAATCATTCCCTTACCTTCGGGATTGTTCAGGTTGTTATTGCAGAAAAGTTGTAATAAAAAAACCCGGCTGTATAACAACCGGGTTTGATTAAAAATCAATATAACTTATTTCATACTACTTAATATCGTAAGCAACTAATGTTTCAGTTGCAGTACTTTCGTCATCATCAAATTCTAATCCGCCGCCGGTAAATGCAGCAATGATAACACCTGAACCATCAAGTTTAACTAAACCAACATCTTTTACAAACCAAGCCGTAGCCGATAGAGTAACAGTCGGTGGATTTGCTATATCTTCAAGTGATTCCGGTATTTTAACAGTAGCAATATATTCTACTTTTTCGGCAGTCATACTTTGTCCCATTATAGTTAATTGTTCCTGCCCTTTATAATTCCCCTGCAATTCAAGAATATTTAGACTAATCAAACCGCCAAACGCAGTTACCTTTACAGTATATGCATTCCACTGAGGGGTTGTATTAAACGGATAACTTATTAATCTAACTTCTTGATCCGCTATGATTGTTACAAGCGAAGGATCAATACCTAATGAATCTAATAATTCGTCAAATACAGCAGTATCTATATAAATAAACATTCCCGTATTTGATGTTCTAAATGGAAACTCTGCCGAAAATGTTGCAGTACTTATATTAACATTATTATTTTGAATAATGTATGTAGTGTTTCCAATATTTAGTTGTGAAGAAAAACTAACATCGCGGGTATAATTCGAAGTACCGCTTGAATCCGTAGTTTGTCCTTGATAATTAAATGTAGAACCGACTCCACCCGGATAATATTGAGTTGCAGAAGTACCATCGGTCGGATCTGTAGGTCCATCATCATCACTTGAACATGATAATATAAAAAGCATCAATAAAATTGTAAGTAAGTAAATAAGAGATTTTTTCATCTCACACCTCTGTTGTTAATAAAATTTCTTTTAATTCATTAAATGCTTTCGCACGATGACTAATTCTGTTTTTTTCCTCTAATGTCATTTCGGCTAAAGTTAATTCATATCCATCCGGGACAAAAATCGGATCATAACCGAAACCATTTGTACCGCGATATTCATGAATTATTTTACCCGGCAATTTACCCACGGCTCTTTGAACTGCTCTGCCATTATAAAAAAGTGCCATAGTAATAAATTGCGCTCTATGCGGTTCCGGCAATCCGTCTAATTCACTTAAAACTTTTTCATTGTTATCGGAATACGAACAGCCTTCTCCGGCATATCTTGCAGAAAGGACTCCCGGTCTACCTCCAAGTTGTTCAATTGACAACCCTGAGTCATCAGCAATAGTCGGCAATCCGAATTTCTGAAAAACAATTTTTGCTTTTTTGAATGCGTTATCCTCAAAGGTAAGACCGTCTTCTTCAATTTCAGGAATACTGCCAAGTTCATTCATAGGAATTATTGATATACCGGTATCACTAAAAATATTGCAGACTTCTTTTATTTTGCCCTCGTTGGTAGAAGCAAAAACCAATTTACCCAAAGTGTATTTCCTCTTTTATTTAAATTTAGTAATAAGTTTATTTTTCTTCAGAGAAAAGTGCATCCATTTGTTCCATAGCAAAACGAAGATGCGGAATAACAATCGAACCTCCTACTATTAGTGCTATATTGAAAGATTCCAGCAATTCCTCTCGTGTAGCACCTTCCTCAATTGAACGGTCAATATGATAAAGTATACAATCGTTACATCTTAAAACCATTGAAGCAACTAATCCCATTAATTCTTTCATTTTTGCGGGAAGTGCTCCATCAATATATGCTTTATTATCCAAAGCAAAAAACTTTTTGAAATCATTAAAACCGGAGTTAAGGATTTTATCGTTCATTTCGGAACGATATGATTTAAATTGCGTAATAGTTGTTTTCATTTTATACCTTCTTTCTTTGTAATTCTTTCTTGAGATATTTACCTGTTATACTTTTTTTATTCTCTGCGATTTGTTCTGGTGTTCCTTCGGCAATAATTTTACCACCGTGTTCACCGCCGCCTTCCCCCAAATCGACAATGTAATCGGCAACTTTTATTACATCTAAATTATGCTCAACTATAATAACAGTATTACCTTTGTCAACTAATTTTTGGAGAACTTTTAATAAAATATTTACATCCTCAAAATGCAACCCTGTTGTCGGTTCATCAAGAATGTAAAGAGTTTTGCCGGTACTAACTTTACTAAGTTCCGTTGCAAGTTTCACTCTTTGAGCTTCACCGCCCGAAAGAGTTGTTGCCTGCTGACCTAAACGAATATAACCGAGACCTACATCACAAAGCGCTTTAACCTTTCTTTTAATTCGAGGATGATCTTCAAAAAACTCCATTGCTTCGGCAACCGACATATCTAATACGTCCGCAATTGATTTTGTTTTATATAAGATTTCCAACGTTTCTCTGTTGTATCTTTTTCCTCTGCATGTTTCGCATAAGACGTAAACATCAGGAAGAAAATTCATTTCAATTTTTTTGAGTCCGTCACCCTGGCAATCCTCGCATCTTCCTCCTTTAACATTAAAACTGAATCTTCCGGCTTTATATCCCCTAACTTTAGACTCGGGCAATTGAGTGTAAAGATCTCTAATGAAAGTAAAAAGACCGGTATAAGTTGCCGGATTGGAACGAGGTGTTCTTCCGATCGGGGATTGATCTATTTCAATTACCTTATCAACTCCATCCAAACCCTTAACTTCATTATATGGAAGTGCGACTACTTTAGAGTGATAAAATTTTCTCATTAATATTTTTACAAGAGTTTCATTTATCAAACTTGATTTGCCTGAACCGCTTACACCTGTTACACAAGAAAAAGTTGATAGAGGAATTTTGAGATGAATATCTTTCAGGTTATGTCCTTTAGCCCCAATAATTTCAATAAAGTTACCGTTGCCTGCTCTTCTTTTCTCGGGTATTTCAATTCTCTTCTTATTCTTTAAGTAATCTAAAGTTATTGAGGAATACCCGTTTTGAGATTTTAGGAATTTATCATAAACACCTGCAAGACAAACCTCGCCACCTTTAATACCTGCCCTTGGTCCGAGATCAATTAAGTAATCAGAACTTTCGATTGTCTCCCGGTCATGTTCAACAACTATAACAGTATTCCCAAGATCGCGCAGATTTTTTAAGGATTCAATCAATTTTATATTATCACTTTGATGAAGACCGATACTCGGCTCATCAAGTACATAAAGAACACCGGCAAGTTGTGAACCTATTTGCGTTGCAAGTCTGATTCTCTGTGATTCCCCGCCGGAAAGAGTTCGAGCACTTCTATCTAATGATAAGTATTCCAAACCGACATTTAATAGAAACGACAGACGTTCTTTAATTTCTTTAATAATTTGTGCGGCTATAATTTCTTCGCGTTCGTTTAGTTTTAGATTTTGAAAAAACTCATTGCACCGTTCAATTGATAACTTTGTTACTTCACTTATGTTTTTATCACCGATTTTTACAGACAGTGATTCTTGTTTTAATCTTCCGCCACCGCAAGTTGAGCATGTGATTGTATTCATAAAAGATTCAGCCCAATCACGTATTTTATTCGACGAAGTGTTATCAAAATAATGTTTAACGTAATTCAGCAAGCCTGCAAACTTATGCATGTAAGTAACAGACTTACCACCACCGAATTTATACTTAAACGGGATTTTTTCTTTGCTCCCGTTAAGTAAAACATCAAGTTGCTCTTCATTTAATTTTTTCAGCGGTGTATCATAATCGAACCCAAATTTTTCCGCAACCCCTTCAAGCTGGTTGAAGAACCAAATATTACGCGGTTTGCCTAACGGTTCTAAAGCTCCGTCATTAATAGATTTCGACCAATCGGGAATAATTAAATTTATATCCAACTCTTTCTTTTCACCGAGTCCTTCACAATCAGGACAGCTTCCGTAAGGAGAATTAAATGAGAATGAATTTGGTGCCATTTCCGAATAACTGATATTACAATGATGGCATGCAAGATTTCGGCTGTATATTTTCTCTTCGTTTGAATCTTCATCAATAACGTAAATATTTCCGTTACCGTAATTCAGACCAACTTCTACAGATTCGCTAATTCTAAATCTTGATTTATCCGCAACTTTGAATCTATCAATCAGAATTTCGATATTATGTACTTTATAACGATCAACTTGAAAACCGGATTTTAATTCTTTTATTTCATTATCAACTCTAACTTTCAAGAAACCGTCGCGAAGCATCTCGTCAAATAGTTCTCTGTAATGCCCTTTCCTACCGCGGACAACAGGAGCAAATATTTGTATTTTTCTATTCAAAAAGTTCGATTGAATAGAATCAATAATCTGATCTGAAGATTGTTTTTCTACTTCTCTTCCGCAATTATAGCAATATGGTTTTCCTACGCGTGCGTATAAAAGTCTGAGATAGTCGTAAATCTCGGTAACGGTACCTACAGTTGAACGTGGATTTCCGGTTGTAGATTTTTGTTCAATAGAAATAGACGGGCTTAACCCTTCAATTAAATCAACATCAGGTTTTTCGAGCAAGTCTAAAAATTGACGAGCATAAGCCGAAAGTGATTCGATATATCTCCTTTGTCCTTCAGCATAAATTGTATCGAATGCTAATGAAGATTTGCCTGAACCTGACAATCCGGTAATTACAATCAACGAATCACGCGGAATTTCGAGATCGATATTCTTTAGGTTATGTTCCCGCGCACCTTTTATTATAATTTTATTTATAAAATCCATTGTTCATTTTTGTGAAAATCCAAATTTTTATATTAGTATAAGAACTACTGAAAATCAATTTTTATTTGGGTAAATTTTTCTATGGAATTTCCATCTTCACTCAAAACGATTAAGTACTCAAATGAATTCCGTTTCAAAGAGAAAGGATCGGAATTTATTGGTTTTGCTGCTCCTTGTAGTTCAGAAGAAGAAGCTCAAAATATTCTTAATCAAAAAAGAAAAGAATTTTATGATGCAACTCACAATTGTTATGCTTATTCAATTGCGCCGGGTTTAGTTAAATATTCGGATGATGGAGAACCAAACGGAACTGCAGGAATAAGAATTTTAAATGCTATTCAACATTTTGAATTAAGTAATTTAATTGTAGTTGTAACACGTTATTTCGGCGGGACTAAGTTGGGAGTCGGACATCTCGGTAAAGCATACTACAACTCCGCCTTCGGAGTTTTGAACTCAATTAAAAATATTTTGATGGAAAATTTTTCCAGAATGAAGATTAAGTACGATTTTGAACACAGTAAAACAATACATCATTTCTTAAATAAGTATAATTGTCTAATTAAAGAAAACGGCTTCGAAAAAAAACCGACAATAAATTTTCTGGTAAAACCTGGTGACATTGATAATTTTGTAGAAGATATAGTAAACAGTACACGCGGCAGTTCAGAAGTATCCTTGATGGAAAAGAATATTTTAGTTGAAGTTAAATAAGTCCGGTTTTGCAAAAAAACTTCTCAAATTCTTCAAAAAACTAACTTCCTATTAATTTTCAATAAATCTTGACAAAAAGTTCTCTTTTACTTAATTTTAATTCAGATATTAGACTCCCGATTACAATATTTTTATTAACACAAAAGGGGCAAAGAATGATTTACACAAAAACTGGAGAGTATGCTATTCGTGCAATTTTATTTCTGGCAAGACAACCAAAAGAATCGTTAATCATGTCTTCTGAAATTGCAAAAAGTGAAGAAATTCCGGCGCACTATCTTGCAAAGATACTGCAGAGAATGGCAAAATACGGATACGTCGACTCCTTCAAAGGAAGAGGCGGTGGTTTTAAGATTACGGAATTGGCAAAGAAAAGTTCCATTCTCGAAATTGTTGAAAGAGTTGAAGGTCCCGTTATTAATTTGAAATGTGTTACCGGTTTAAAAGAATGTTCGGATGAAAATCCATGCCCGTTACACGAAGAATGGGCAGAATTAAGAAACAGGATTTATAATTTGATATCAAGTAAATCGGTACAGGAAGTGGCTGAAAAATATTCGGAAACGCTAAAACGAAATAAATGATTTTGACCTGAAAGTAATCGGGGCTGTCTAAAAAGTTTAATTAACTGTGTAAAATTACTCAGCTAATTCAAAGTTTTGTAACTCTACTTGTAGGAGAGCCCCTCCGTTTTTAACCCAACCGGTTATCTTTTTTGATCATTGAGATATAACTTCACCCAGCTCAAATCATCAATTAAAATAATTAGATTGTTTAAACTTTCGTGAGTCATTGATAAATATTTTTCAGAAATAATTTCTTTTATGAAGGACGATGACCCACCGAGAATTTCTTCTATAACCGATCTGATTTTACTGATTGCATCTGTATATTCAACTCTAATTTTATCAAAGTAATCATCTTCAAAATTGTTGCTGCGGTCACGAATTATTTTTATTAATCCTTGTGCATATTTAGCAGAGAACGCAAGGTTATTTAACTTATCGAATTTATCTTCTTTAAAAAATAATTCCGATAACCTTGTTAAGTCTTCAGCATTTTTAATTCTCTTATTCGAAAATTCGTCTACCTTTATAATAAACTCTTCCGCTTGTAATTTATAATTTTCTTGACCCATAGCTAATCCAATTTAATACCTAAACCAATCCCATCACCTACCGGAAGGATTGTTGTCTTCAACACCTTTTGTGAAACAAATAATTTATTAAATTTTCTTATGTATTCAGTGGAGTTTTTATACTTTGCCGGGATATTTTTAGAAGCCGTGTATCCATGCCACAAGAGATTATCGATAAACATTACTCCTCTTTTATTTAAGAGCAACAAAGAGTAGTAGAACAATTTTTCATAATCTTCTTTGTCGGCATCAATAAAAATAAAATCATATTTATCCTTTATCGTCGGAAGTATTTCAAGTGCATCCCCTTCTATGATATTTATTTTATCTTCATTTCCGGACCTTGAAATAAATTCTTGAGCTATTTTAAAATTATCCTTACTTAGTTCAATAGTATCCAACATCCCTTTCCCGCGCAGTGATCTTGCTATTCGTATTGACGAATAACCTATTGCCATTCCAATTTCTAAAACTCTTTTAGGTCTATGAATCAAAATAGTTTGTTCGAGAAAATCAGCAGCCGCTTTACTTAAAATCGGGATTTGTCTTTCATAAGCAAACTCTTCCATTTCTTTTAAGAGTGGTTCAGATTCCGGTTGAAGCGAATCAAGATATTTTTGCTGTGAAGAGTAAAGTATTTTTTTCGTCATTTTAACAACATCATCTTTTTTGATAAAACTTGTCCATTCAATTTTACGGAATATAAATAGGGACCCGTTGCAACATTTCTCCCGGAATTATCAGTACCATCCCAAGAAAGTCTTGTAATACCTTTAACAACCACTCCGTTAAACAATTCTTTTACTTGCTGACCAAGTATGTTATAAATAATTACTTGTGCGTAATCACTTTTGGGAGATTCGAATTCAATTCTTGTTTGCGAGTTAAACGGGTTCGGATAATTTTGATAAAGCAAAAATGTATTTGTTAAAGGCTCATGTTCTTCGCGGTGACTAATTTGCGATAGAATAAAAGTATAGTTCTTATCCTGCGGTTCTCTAATAAGCTGATCATCGGTATTTCGATAAGTATAATAAAAATTAATAGTATCGCCGGTAATAAAATCATCAGGCACATCAAATGTATAATAACCACTGATGCTTTGTCCAAAATTATGAAACTGCCAATCGTTATTTGCTTTTCTATAATAAATACCGAATTCTTCGTTGAACAAAATATCTTCATCAAGGAACATTTTATTAACACGGTATTGATTTGAATCATACTGCCAAATGTTAGGAGCATTTAATGCACGCAAAATCGACATCCTTCCATAACCGACATCGTTATTAGGAGTTTCATAATTATCACCGGACTGAAGGATAATACTTCTAACCTGATCATTTGTTAAATAGGGATAAGCAGAAAGTAATTGTGCAGCCATCCCGGCAACCATAGGTGCAGCAAATGATGTTCCCGAACCAAAATTGCTGAATCCTCCTGCTGATTCGGCATGGTAAATTCTTGTACCAGTTGCAGTAACTTCCGGTTTAATTCTTCCATCGGCAGTCGGACCTCTGCTGCTTGTCGAATTCAATTGACCGTTCAAATCAATATTACCAACTGCTATTACACCAAATGCATCGGCAGGAGATATAATGTGCCGCCAACTGCTCAACCCTTCGTTACCGGCTGCATTAACGGTAACAACTCCAAGTTCATAAGCATAATTATAAGCTTGTGCAACAACAGTAGTTTGACCATTCATATCTTGATAAGTATAAGAACCTTCACCGGGGTCAAAAAGAGAGTAACCGAGAGATGCTGTAATAACATCAACTCCCATCATTTCAAAATCTTCAACAGCTTTGGCAAAATTATCTTCTTCAATTCTTTTTTCAGTTGCTATATCTTCGGTTTTGGCAAGGAAAAATGACGCACCGTACCCGGGTCCAACTAACTCCCCTTCGGAATATCCGGCTGCAATTGAAAAGACAGCAGTTCCGTGCATATCTTGACCAGGAGCATCTCCGGGTTGGTTTGAAGTTACTTCATCGTTTTTAACGTAATCATATTCATATAAGACATCTAAATTTTTTAATGCCGGATGTTCTTTCCAATTGTAACCGGTATCGAGAAAGCCTACAATAACTCCGTTCCCGTTAAAACCCGCTTCATGTGCAATTGGAATATCATGCATTTCATTTTGAGCAAGTGACTGTCCATAATCCAAAGTATATTTTTGTGATTGTACGGTTTGTTCAGAATTAGTTTTTATCTGCTCAATATTGTTTGCCGGAAACGATCTAACTTTTTTTATGTCTTTAATAAAACTCAAACCGGATATTTCATTTATTTCGAATTCGTTTAAGTAAGCCGAAACTGCATTAAACCATTTTAGTTCTTTCTCAATTTTTATTCCGTGGTTTTCTAATTCTATCATATATCTTTCATTTAAAGGAATATCAATGTATCGAATATAATTTTCGCCGAGCACTTTCTTTCTTCTATCAATTGCTTTTTGCGTAAGCTGAACTTGAGATTTGAAAAGAGTTTTTTCCTGTGAATTGAAATTTGCTTCGGTAATTCCTTTATCCGTAAAAAAGATGAAATATTTTTCTTGAGCGGTTAGATTCAAACCGATAGAGAGAATGATAATAATAAGAAATATCATTTTATTAATTCCCGGCTGTTTTAATTTTGCAAAATATTCAGAAATTCAATATTGAGTAAACCACATTTATTTAATTATGGTTCCTATTCTACTCCATCTTATTGAATTCCATAATTTCGAAATATCCGTAATCTCGGCATTATGATTTACAGACCAATAAATAAAAAACGGTTTACCGATTATATTTTGTTCGGGTACAAATCCCCAAAATCTGCTGTCAAAACTTTCGTCCCGGTTATCTCCTAAGAAAAAGTAATAATTATTTTTAAATGTATACGAGGTAAGTTCTTCTCCTTCAAAATATAATTTGTTCGATTCAGAATAGACTATTCTTCCGGGATTTTCGTATTTGATTAAATCCATCCATCTTTTAAAATTCCTTGGAGCAAGATTAATAGATAAACCCTTTCTCGGAATTAATATCGGGCCATAGTTATCTTCATTCCATTCGGCATCATTCGGAAAAATAAATTTATTCGGCACTCCAAAATATTTTGATTTTGTGCGCGAGAAGTGAAGAGTTGAAGGCGGGGGCAATTCATGACCGTTGACATACACTATTCTGTTAATAATACTTAACGTATCCCCCGGCAAGGCAACACATCTTTTAATATAATTTGATTTACCGTTTGGGAAATCGGTATTCAATATATCCGGGAAATCAAAAATTAGAACGTCGTTTCTTTCTATGTTTGAAATAATAGGAAATTTTATTGAAGGAATTTTAATACCGGTAAAAGGCAAATACTCGGGGGTTCGCGGTCCGTAAGTTAGTTTATTAACAATTACATAATCACCGGCGGATAATGTTGTCTCCATCGAAGAAGTCGGAATACGGTATGCTTCGGCTATGAAAACTTTTGATCCGAACGCAAGAAAAACTGCAAGAACCAGTAATAGCAGAAAACGTTTTATCGAAAAGAATTTTTGTTTTTTTTTGAACATAATTTTTACTTGAAGGTCAATCTTCAATTTGAAGCACTGCCAGGAAAGCCTCTTGAGGAATTTCTACATTACCGACTTGCTTCATCCTTCTCTTACCTTCTTTCTGCTTCTCAAGTAATTTTCTCTTTCTTGTAATATCACCGCCGTAGCATTTTGCCAAAACATTTTTCCGAAGAGCTTTTACAGTAGTTCGGGAAATCACCTTTGTTCCTATTGCTGCTTGAATAGCTATTTCAAACATATGCTGGGGTATCAGTTCTTTTAATTTTGACGACACTTTCTTTCCCCACTCATACGATTTATTTCTATGAACAATAATAGAAAGAGCATCAACCTTTTCCCCGTTGAGGAGAATATCCAGCTTAACCAAATCAGATTCTCTATAACCGATGTATTCATAATCAAAAGATGCATAGCCGCGGGATAATGATTTCAGTTTATCGAAGAAATCAAAAATAATTTCCGACAACGGGAACTCGAAGTGTATATCGGCACGTGTAGGGTCAAGATAAGTTGTGTTTATATAAGTACCTCTCTTTTCCATACCAAGCTGCATAACGGTACCGACATAATCACTTGGACAAACAATCTGAGCTTTAACATAAGGTTCTTCAACTCTATCAATATTGCCGGCTTCCGGCATTTCTGCAGGATTATCGACGATAATTTTTTCTCCCTTTTTTGTATAAACTATATACTCAACGTTCGGTAATGTAGTAACAATTGATTGATTGAATTCACGTTCCAATCTTTCTTGAACAATTTCCATGTGAAGCATACCAAGAAAACCGCATCGAAATCCGAATCCGAGTGCGGCGGATGTTTCAGGTGCATACACCAATGATGAATCATTCAATCTAAATTTATCCAAAGCATCACGTAAATCTTCAAAATCTTCCGAGTTAACCGGAAATAAACCACTATAAACCATCGGCTTAATTTCTTTATAACCGGGCAGCGGTTTTTCGGAACCCCCTTTAAGATGAGTTATAGTATCGCCAACTTTTGTATCATGTACATCTTTAATACCGGAAATAAGATAACCGACATCGCCGGCTTTTAATTCTTTAGTTCGGATTCTGCCTAATTTTAGTATTCCTATTTCCTCGGCTTCATAACGTTCATCGTGCGCAAAAAATTTAATTGCATCTTTTTCTTTTATCGTACCATTGAAAACTCTAATGTAAGCAACCGCACCTCTGTATGCATCAAAAACGGAATCGAATATTAAAGCTTGTAATGGAGCCGCTTCATCTCCTTTGGGAGGAGGAATTTTATTAACAATTGCTTCCAATATCTCCGGTATTCCTATTCTATCTTTAGCACTTGCTAAAATTATTTCGGATTCATCACAACCAATCAAATCTATAATTTGAGCTTTGACCGTATCGGTCATAGCGCTCGGAAGATCAATCTTATTTATAACGGGAATAATTTCCAGTCCGGCTTCTATAGCAAGATAAAGATTACTAATAGTTTGAGCTTCAACACCTTGAGCGGCATCAACAATTAATAAAGCACCTTCGCATGCTGCAAGAGAACGGGAAACTTCGTAAGAAAAGTCAACGTGACCTGGTGTATCAATTAAATTAAGGGTGTATAGATTTCCGTCTTCGGCTTTATATTTCATCTGAATAGCATGAGATTTGATAGTAATACCGCGCTCGCGTTCCAAATCCATGCTGTCTAATAGTTGATCACGTTTCTCTCTATCGCTAATTGTATGCGTATTTTCAAGCAATCCATCAGCTAAAGTAGATTTACCATGATCGATATGGGCTATTATGCAAAAGTTTCTAATATGTTTCATTTTTCACAAAAATAAAGATTTTAAATATATGAAGAGGGGTGTCTAATATCAATTTAATGAGTATGGAATAAACTCTGTGCATTTTATGCCTTCCAAAATACAAGTATGCTTTTCTGAATTTTTTTTAGAATGTTTATAACTAAACCTGAATTGTAAAATATGATTTTCTTTTTGTAACATTATTGGATAAAATATCCAATTAGTTGTTGCAATAACAAACAGGGAAATAATATGTGTTATTCTATAGATATCAAAGCATCGCAGCAGAATATGGAAATATTTACTAATGCATTGTTTATAAAAAAAAATGAATTTCAAGAGACAATTTTTGCAAACTCCTCATTCAATTTAAGAAATAAAATACCCGTAATTCTTTCAAATGAAAGAGATAAAATTCATGATTATTATTGGGGATTTATACCTAGATGGTATAACCAGGAAAAGAGTAAACAAAATAGACCTTACCACAATGCAAGGATAGAGACACTAAATAAATTAGCATCATTCAAGCCGGCTGTAAATGATAAAAACTTTTGTTTGCTTATGGCTACGGGCTTTTATGAACCTAATAAATTAAAAGACTCGAAAGCAGTTTTATTTACGATAAAAAATCAACCGATGTTTTTAATGGCAGGTCTATGGGAAAAGTGGAAAGATTTTTTCACCGTTACTATGGTAACTTGTAAAGGGAATGAGATCGTCAACCAATATCACAAAGCTGAGAGAATGCCCATTATATTAAGCCATGAAGAATCGGAATTTTGGTTAAACGGTAACATTGATTACTTCCGGAATGATTATAAATTATTTCCGTCCGAAAAGATGATAGCCGAGAAGGTCGGTTGAGAATTTAAACAAAGCGGGAACAAGTGGAATTGCTATATACATAAGTACCTAAAAGAGAAATGTTGTTCTATTGGAATTTTTAATCAATTTCTCTTGTCATCTAATTTAGCGTAGACGTTAAGATTAATCATGTTATTCGCGGCTTTCGACTTTGGTTGGGATTTAGCGAATAGAAACATAGCACATAAAACTAATCCCTTTTTTTAGCCGCTAATTCGCGAATTAGCGGCTTACGCTTTTTGCCTTTCATTCCCATTCTTTTCTTTTTTCGTCAAGTACTATTCTTTTATAGTTGAGTTTTATTTCGCCGAAGTTTATAAGTAAGGCTAATTTGTTATTCGATACTTTTAGATAATTGATTGCAAGCGCAATAAATTCGTCAGGGATACCGGAGACGGCTTTTACTTCAAGAATAATTTTATCAAAAACAACAAAGTCAGCAAAAAATTTATGGGGTAATAATTTCCCTTTGTAATTCACAATGTATTCTTTTTCTCTCTCGTATGGAATGTTTGCAGAATTAAATTCTTGTTCCAGAGCATCTTTATATACAATTTCTAAAAATCCCGGCCCAAGATTATTGTGAACTTCAAAACACTTGCCTATTATCAGGTAGCTTTCATCTTTATAAATTAGATCGCTCAATCTAACCTCCCTTTATTGAATTGAACGAATTAAAACATAGCACTTAAAACTATTTCTCTTTTTTAGCCGCTAATTCGCGAATTAGCGGCTTACGCTTTTGACTTTGAATTTGGCGATTGGTAAAGTATTTGAAAATTCATTTATCCGGAGATCGGAAGCTCAACACTAAAAGTAGATCCTTTACCCTCTTCACTTTGAAGATAAATGTTACCTCCGAGAAGTTCGGTGTATTTTTTTACAATAGTTAGCCCGAGACCTGTTCCTTGATAACTTCGCGTTCTTCCTTCACTTACTTGTCTGAATTCCTGCCACACAATTTCTTGTTTGTCTTTAGGAATTCCTATTCCCGTATCGGATATATTAATACTTAAAACTTCTTTGTCATTTTCAACCTTCTTTTCGGCTTTTAATGAAATTTTACCTTCATCAGTATAATTAACTGCATTGCTAACCAGGTTGTGAAGAATGTCAAATAACAAATTTTTATCCGACTGCACAACCGCATCTTGAAATCCAATAGTTTTTTCTATCAGAATATTTTTTTTATTTACAGCAGCTAAATATTCTCTATGAATTGAATCAAACAACTCGTTTAGATTTACATTTTCTTTTTTTACTTCAATATCCTTAATCTCAAGTTTGGAGAGAGATAAAATTTTTGTAAGAGTCTCCATCATTCTTTTTGAAGTACTTAATATTCCTTGAGCCATTTCATTATGTTCCGGGTCTTTTAATTCATCAACAAGCAGTTCGGCATAACCCATAATACCTACAAAAGGAGTTCTTAATTCATGACTCATATTAGCGAAGAAAAGTGTTTTAACTTCGTTCATCTCTTCAGCTTTGTTTTTTGCAAGGATTAGCTCTTCCTCAAACCTCTTTCTTTGAGTTATGTCTCTAGCAATAGTTGAATAATACACAACGTTTTCAGATTCAGATTTATGTGCAATAATAATTTGCGAAATTGGTGTTTCATATCCATCCCTGTGAAGAAATGCTGTTTCACCAATCCAAAAACCTTCTTTTGCTGCAGTTGGTAATCCTTCATCCAAAACAATTTTTCTTGCCCAATCAGGATGTGCGTCGGCAATAGTTATTTTTGTTACATCTTCGTCGGGTTCAAGACCAAGCATTACTTTACCGGCATTATTTATAAAAATAGAGTTACCTTTAGCATCTGCCGTTGCAACAAAATCGGGTGTAGCTTCAATAATAGCGGTAAGATGTTTACGTTTTTCTTCTGCAAGTATACGTTCGGTTATGTCTCGTTCAATTGCAAGGTAACCGATTGCATCATTTGCTTCGTTCAGTATCGGGTTTATTGAAGCATCAATGTAAATCAATCTATTATCTTTGGTTTTATTTAATATTATTTTGTGTACTGGTTTTTTTAAAAGAATATCCTGCCAAAACTTTTTATAAAATCCCTTATCGAGTGTACCTGATTTTATTAAACGCGGAGTATTACCAATTGCTTCCTCTTTAGTATATCCGAAAATCTTCTCAAAAGCAGGATTAACATAGGTTATTGTTCCATTCTTATCAGTTAAAAATACTGCATCAGTGGAATGTTCAATGGCAGTTTGAAATTTTAAGACAAACTCCTGCGCAATTTTATATTCGGTAATATCCTCAGATAAAACAAAAACTCCTTCCGGGACAGGTTCAAATTTTAAGAAGAAAAATTTCTTTTCTCCATCAGGGTATGTGAATTCATTCTCAAAATTTGCCGGAATTCTTTCTTCCATACAACTTTTTAGTTTTCGGAACATTTCAGTTTTTTCAATCCCCGGATAACATTCCATCATCGTTTTCCCGAGTAATTCTTCACTTGTTTTCCGGCTGCTATGAAGTGCGGCTTTATTTAAAAACAAGTACTTATAATCGTACCCGATTATTTGGCATCCTTCAATCATATTATCTAAAGACGAACGAAGTCTGTCTTCGCTCTCCTTTAACAATCTTTGCTGGGTTCGTTTTTCAGTTTCATCCTGGAAGGCAATAACAATTCCGATTACCGAACCGTCCGAATCATAAATCGGTGCACCCGTATCCCTTACCGGGATCTCATTCCCGCTTTTTGAAATTAATATTGTGTGATTTGCAAGTTCTTTGACTATCCCGTGTTTTAATATTTTCTCGAGAATATTATTTTCAGGATCGTCGGTTTCTTCATTTTTTACAGCATATATTTCACCTAAATATCTTCCTCTTGCTTCACGTAAATTCCACCCGGATAAATCTTCAGCAAGGTTATTCATATACTGTACTTTACCGTTGGTATCAAGAGTTATTACACCTTCACCAAGACTATCGAGAGTAACCTTAAATTTTTCCTGCTGCTGCCAAATTTCTTTTTCTTTTTTATAGAGTTCCGCAAACATAACTTTCTGACGCCGATTATACATTAATGCAATTACAGAACCGACAGTTAGTATGCTAAGCAAAGTAAAACCGATAACGTAAATAGCCAATAGCGGGAGTTCCTCGAACATCTCACTTTTATCAATCTTTGCAATTAAAAACCAAGGAGTATCTTTTATTTTATCCATATAGGCAAAAACATCTACGTTGCGATAATCTTTGCCTCTGTATATTCCTTTATAACCTGCTGCGGCTTTAACTGCCGGGAGGTCCGCATTTGATAAGGGAATTTTATAATCGAGAACTTTGATGTTTTTATGACGAAGATTATTTAAATAAAGAATATTATCATTCTCAACGCGGAAAATAAATGTTTCGGATGTGTTACTTGGAATAGGCCAGGTATCAAGAAGCGGATAAAGAAAATCATCAGGGTTCATTCTAACTATAAGAGCAAAAGGTGTGTTGTTGTTTTGATTACCACCAACCGAAACAAATGATATCAATACATGCTGTTTCCCGGAATTATCATTGAGAAACAAATCAGTACAAAGACTTTTACCTTGACTGATGGCTGCACTCAATGTTGTTTTTTCAACATTGTTGAGATTAGTAATTAGATCATTAGTAGATAAAATGAGCTTACCTTCCGGTGATGTTAAAATCACATCAGTATAATCATGCTCAATTTTTATTTGATTTATTATGCTTAATAAGCTCTCTTTTTGCGACGGGTTTTGATAAAAAACTTTCACACTTTCAAGTAAAGCAGGACTTCTTGAAATTAGATGTGCATCGTTCAATTCATCACGTAACCAATCTTCAATCTGCTTTATTTTAAGTGTAGCTATTGCGGAGAGAACTTTTTCTTTCTGCTGACGGATATTACCAGTTTCCCATTTATAAAAATGGTATACTCCGAAAGCGATAAACAAACTTATTATTATAAGAAGGATTAATACTTGTTTCTTATTGGCTGGAAAGAATCTAGTTATATTATCCATAACATTACTTTCTTTTAATAAAAAAATTATGGCAATCCCAATAAATTAATGTATAATCTAGATTTGTTGATCATACAAGACCTGCGTTAGTTAATATTATTCTGTTTCTACTTACAACAATCAGTTTCATTCAATAAAAAGCAAATTTCAAATTATTGATTCAATGCAAAAATGGATGTAATTAAACCAATTATTGCCCGGACCCCGGACTACACGAAACAGCTATTTTGGTAGCATTGGTTAATGTTTGATAAACCACGCAATAGCGTTCGGTTAACCTCAAGAGATTCGACAGTTGTTCTTCGTCTGCATCAGTATCCAAATCAAAATGAAGACGAATTGCACGGAAGCCTACCGGAACTTCTTTAGAGACACCTAATGTACCTCTAAAATCCAAATCACCTTCGGCGGTAACTCTGCCATTACTAAGAGTAATTCCGATGGCGGTAGCTACAGCGTTCAATGTAACACCTGCACAAGCTGCGAGCGCTTCAAGCAGCATGTCGCCCGAGCAGGCTACAATTCCGTCGCCTCCGGTTGCGGGGTGAAGTCCGGCTTCTACAAGTGCTTTGCCGGTTTCGACTCTGCAAGTAATTCCTTCTCCTATAATTCCCTTTGCTTGCAGGGTTATGAGTGCTGATTGAGGATGGTCTTTATATTTTTGCTTCAAGGAAGCCTGTAGTGAACGAAGCTCATTTGAATTCATTTAATGCCTTTCTTTTTGTGGTACTTATAATTTCTTTGAGCTGTTTATTTCTTCGTAGTTAAGAAAAAGTATTTTGTTTTAATTGAGTTTTTTCACTAATACTTAATGTTGTAAAATGGATAAAATTACTCAAGATTAGAACACTTGTTATTAGGGAAAATAGAAATTTTGTTAGATAAACTTTGCGCTTTAGATAAGTTAAAAAAGAAATTTATAATCAAATGCATAACACTCATAACAACCTAAATTGTTGTAACTGAAAAACAAAATAAGAAAAATTGTTCAATAGCACACTAAAAAAGTATTACTAGATATTTACTTGTGATGAAGAGTAATTTGTTAAGAGAAGAATGGGAGAGGGGGAGAATAGTGAAGAGGAGAATGGGAGAAGTGGAGAAAGGGAGAGATGAGCTTCCCCCAATTGGTAGACACACTAAAAAAGTATTAAATTACTAATTAGG
>DYHH01000052.1 GCA_020724265.1 Melioribacter roseus
TTTACTATTGTTTCCCAAGTTTCCCCTTCGTCTGTGGTTTTTAATATCCCTCCTACAGGGGCAAATGCATAATCTCCTACAGATGCATATAGAGTTAATGTATCCAATGGATTTACTGCAAATGATGTTAAATTATTCACCTCCAGATGAACAGAGAAAGTTTTACCACCGTCATTCGACTTGTAAATGCCGCTTGCTCCAACATATATTGTGTTATCGTTATACGGACTTATTTCTATTTGCCGTGGGTCTCCCCTGAATACATTTTCAGTGTTTCTCAATTCCCAATCTTTACCAGAATTAGTACTGCGATATAAGTTTCGGGATGATGTTGATAAATAAAATTTTGAGGTGTCATTTTCAGATATTTTCATCTTATAGATTCTGTTATCAAATGTATAAATATGTGTCCAACTTTCACCATAATTGTTACTTCGCCATAATTCCTTATCATTTCTAGTTAAAAATATTGTATTCTCATTTAGGGGGTGTATCAAAAATTCTTTCCTAAAAGCATTTTCCTCAAATATTTTCCAAGATTCTCCAGTATCTGTAGATTTTAATATATGATAACTGTAGATAAACAAATTGTTAATATCAAATTTATTTGGGTATATCCATGTTACACTGATATTTCCAAAATTTACTTCTATTGGTTTATTTGAATTCGCAAAATCATTAGAGTGGAAAAAAGCGCCATTCCAAGTTGCTGAATAAACTATTCTTGTGGAGGTTGGGTGTATTGCCAATTGATCTCCACGAACAAACCCTCCAGGTGGACCTATTAATTCTAAATGCTGTGCAAATAATAAACTTGATAAGAAAAATGTAATGTAAAATTTATTTAGAAAATTCATTAGATAACCTATAGGTGTTTTTAATATAGGAAATGCTCAAATACTGAGCATCTCCTCAAACTTATTCGATTTTACTTCAACAACAACATTTTCTTACTATCGGAATAATGCTCTGTTTTAATTCTATACATATAAATGCCGCTTGGTAGATGGGATGCATTAAAATTTACTTTGTGAAAACCGGCAGATTTTTTCTCATTTACTAATTCAGCAATTTCTCTGCCAAGTATATCGTATATTTTGAGAACTACCTTAGTATCTTCCGCTAACTCATAATTTATAGTTGTACTTGGATTGAATGGATTCGGGTAGTTTTGAAACAACGTATACACACTCGGCAATATTTCTTCTTCATCGTTTCTTACAGAAGTAACAGTTAATGTATCAACAAACGTCTTTACACCGAACTTTGTGCCTATGTACATATTTCTCGGTGTTTCGTTATCTGCTTTTATTACATTTACTGCGCTGCCGTAAACTTTACGCCAATTATTTCCGTTATCTTCGGTTAGATATAATCCGCCGTTTGAAAAGTTATCTGTTAACGGCTGACCAAATGAATATGTACCTACGTACATTCTACCGGTCTCTCGTTCATCTAACCAGATAGCTGCGACATGCCCGCCATTATCAAGTTCATTCAATTTGCTATCTATCCTTGTCCAATTTC
>DYHH01000021.1 GCA_020724265.1 Melioribacter roseus
CCTAATTAGTAATTTAATACTTTTTTAGTGTGTCTACCAATTGGGGGAAGCTCAGTAACTCTACTTTTATTTAATAGATTTATATTATTATTTCCTGATTGATTTTGAAACTTTGGAAGAGATTGAGCCCAAAATTTTCTTTAATTCTGTGGATTCTTGTACCAACTCATCAGATAGAGATTTATTACCTAACTCTAAACTATTTAGTACTCTAAGCCAGTAATTACTTTCTCTCATTTCTTTTAACGCAATTGAAACTTTACCATTAAAGTCGGCTCGAGTAGAACAACCTTGGGCTTCTTCATAATTTGCACCTGATGAAGTACATGATTTTGTTAACTGGTATTTAATTACCTTCGTCTCTTCTGTTGTTTTAATAGTTCTAAGATATTTCAAGACATTTACAGCAAAGTTAAATAGTCGTTCTTCGAGGTCATTTTTCCGTATCGTTTTATTTCTTTTTTCCAATTTCAAATTTTCAATTTGGGTTTTGAGTTTTCCACTTTGAATTTTGGGCTTTTCACTTCAGTGTTCCTAAGCGTTCGAGTTTGTATTTGTTTTGCATTACTTCGGTACACCATTCAAGATTGTTAAGATACCACTCGACTGTCTTGCGGATGCCTTCGCTGAAATTGTGAGCGGGTTTGAAGCCGAGTTCGGTTTCAATTTTTGTAGGATCTATTGCATAGCGTTTATCATGTCCGGGTCTATCCCTTACAAATTTAATTTGATCTTTATATGAGCCTGAGACTTTAGGTTTTAGTTCATCCAGAATATCACAGATAATGTTTACTATGTCGATATTTTTGATTTCATTTTTACCGCCGATGTTGTAAGTCTCCCCTATTTCACCTTCACGAAGCACGAGGTATAGAGCAGCAGCGTGGTCTTCGACGTAAAGCCAATCACGTACATTATCACCTTTACCGTAAATCGGAATATCTTTTCCGTTGATTGCGTTTAGAATAGCAACAGGTATAAGTTTTTCGGGGAATTGATATGGTCCGTAATTGTTCGAACAATTTGTAATCATTGCAGGCAAACCGAATGTATGCTGCCATGCTCTAACGAGATGATCGGATGCAGCTTTACTGGCTGAGTATGGTGATTTGGGATCATAAGGAGTTGTTTCGGTAAAGAATCCGGTTTCTCCGAGTGAACCGAAAACTTCATCGGTTGATACGTGCAAAAATCTGAACAAGTTTTTCTTTGATTCTTCCAAGCTTTTCCAATAGTTATATGAAATTTGGAGGAGGTTGTAAGTACCAACAATATTAGTTTGGATAAATTCACCCGGACCGTCGATTGAGCGGTCGACGTGCGATTCAGCTGCTAGATGCATTACTGCATCGGGTGAATGTTTGGTGAATAAATCTCTTACTTTGTCATAATCGCAAATGTCTACTTGTTCGAAGGAATAGCGGTCGTTGTTTTCGATATCCTTGAGCGAAACGAGATTTCCGGCGTAGGTTAGCTTATCGACATTGACAACATTGTGGTTAGTGTTGTCTATAAGATAGTGAATGAGGTTACTGCCGATGAAGCCGGCGCCGCCTGTTATTAGTATTTTCATAGTTAAGTAAGTTTTAAATGATTATAAATTTTTAAAGCGGTAACACAGAGTTACACAAAGTACACCACGCCAAAGGCGGGCAAGCACAAAGTTTCACTAAGCAAAAATCATTGTGTGACTTTGGGCTTACTTTGTGAGACTTTGTGGTACAAAAGATTATATTAATCAAATAACTCAGCATCTTTAAGGAACGGTAATTTTTTATCTTTATTTGATACTTTGATTTGTGAAGGAACTAAGGGCCATGAAATATTCAAAAACGTATCGTAGTATATAATTCCTCTATCATGTTCGGGTGAATAGTAATTGTCAACTTTATATTGAAATATTGCTTCATCACTTAAGACAATGTATGCGTGAGCGAAGCCTTGCGGGATGAACATTTGTAATTTATTTTCTTCGGATAGTTCGACTGAAACATATTGACTAAATGTTGGTGATGATTTTCTAATGTCGACAGCTACATCAAGTACTTTACCTTTTACGACACGAACCAGTTTTGATTGAGCGAACGGAGGTAATTGGTAATGGAGTCCCCGCATTATACCGAAGGATGATTTTGATTCGTTTTCTTGAATGAAATTGATGTCACCAATTTCTTTCTTAAAGATATCATCGCGGAATGATTCGAAGAAATAACCGCGGTCGTCGGAATGAACGGTTGGAGAAATTAGCTTTACGTCGGGTATTTTTGTTTGTTCAATTTTCATAAGAACGAGGGTCACAAAGTTTCTCAAAGTACACACGGAGTTGCACAATTTAGTTCAAATAGTTGCTCAAAGTATTAATCGTTTGATTCCATTCTTAAGTGATTTTACATTAAAATTTAGTAATAGACCTAACTTGCATCCAGATAGTTTCATGTAAGTAAGCGTTTGTGCAACGTGTACATCATTTATAGCATCAACAGATTTTAGTTCGATTACAACTTTATTCTCTACAAGTAAATCAATTCGATATCCGCAATCGAGTTTAATTTCCTCGTAAATCAGAGGTATTGGTTTTTCTTTCTGAACTTGTAAGTCGGCTTTAATAAGTTCGTAAAGCAGACATTCTTTGTACGTATTTTCCAGTAAGCCAGGACCCAGATTTGTGTGGACTTTGAATGCACAATCGAGAATTATTTTGCTGATTTGGTTTTCAGTCATTGGTTTAAGAACTTGGGTCACAAAGTTTCACTAAGTACACACAAAGTTACACAACGAAATTTAATTGGCTATATATGTATTTACTCTGTGGTACTTTGTGTTTCCTTTGTGATACTTGGTGATACGAATACTCAAACAATTCGTAAAATTTACTTTCATTCTATCTCAGTAACTTTATTGTTTTCCAGTTTGTAGGTTTTGTTGGATTTAGAACAATGGGCGATTCCGTTTTTATCAAACTCTAACCTTCTACCTGCTTCGGAAACCCAGCCGATAATTTTTGCGGGTATACCAACAACTAATGCATAATCGGGTACATCTTTAGTTACTACACTCCCCGCTCCAATCATACAATGTTTACCAAGCGTATTACCACATACGATTGTCGCATTCGCACCGATTGATGCACCTTCTTTAACGAGTGTTTGCACATAATATTCAGCACCGACTTGGGGATATTTACAGCGCGGGTCTAAAATATTAGTGAAAACCATAGAAGGTCCGCAGAAGACATAATCTTCGAGTGTTACTCCTTCATAGACAGAAACATTGTTTTGGATTTTGCAATAATTGCCGATGGAGACATTGTTACCGACGTTTACATTTTGTCCGAGTACACATTTCTTACCGATAGTAGTGCCGGACTGTACGTGGCTGAAGTGCCATATTTTTGTGCCTTCGCCGATGGTGACGTTATCGTCGACGACGGCGTGTTTATCGATGTAGTAATTTTGGGGTCGATCCATTATTTTCTCAATCCATTAATTGAAAGTTTTTAGGTCACAAAGTTACACGAAGTACACCACGCCAAAGGCGGGCAAGCACAGAGTTTCACAAAGATAATAATTATGGTTTACATTGTGAGACTTTGAGATTACTTTGTGAAACGTTGTGATACAAAATCTCAAACAATACGAAAATTATTTAAGGTTCGGATGAAGTTTTTCTTTTTCAATCTTTGCCAGAACTTTGGCGTTTCTAATGCTGTGTACTAATTCGATTGACGGGCGGGCATGTTCTATACCGAAGCCATTACCGTCTAACACATTTTGATAAATCAAAGTGTGTAAATCAGTGAAGCCTTGAGTAAATTCTACTTCTTGATTATCAATTAATATAGAACGATAAGTTCTTTGATTCGCATCGATAGCTGATTTTGGTAAATCTTTTCCATCGATTGAGAGGAACCACTTTACATTTGCATTTGGGAGTTCAATGAATCCTCCCATTTTATCTTCTTGATTAATATAAACTTCAGAATGAACCGGTTTACCGAAGAACCACATTAATAAATCGAAGAAGTGAATACCGATGTTAGTCGCAACCCCACCCGATTTTCTTACATCGCCTTTCCATGAAAAGTTATACCAATTTCCACGAGAAGTTATGTAAGTCAGGATAACTTCTTTTTTCTTACCACTCTTATCAGCATCAATTTTATTTTTTAATTCTATTAAAGCAGGATGAACACGCAGTTGCAGAACAGTATAAATTTTTTGTTTGAATTCATTTTGAAGATTTTCAAGAATATCGAGATTCCACGGATTAAGCACCAATGGTTTTTCGCAAATTACATCAGCACCTAAGCGTAATCCTAACCTGATATGTGCATCGTGCAGATGATTGGGAGAACAGATAGATAGATAATCCAATTTATCATTGGGTGATTCCCTACGTAATTTTTCGAGGTGACGATCGAAGCGTTCGAATTCGGTGAAGAAGCTCGTTTCGGGAAAATATTGGTCGAGAATTCCAACTGAGTCGTGAGGATCTACAGCGGCAATAAGATTGTTACCAGTATCTTTAATTGCCTTAAGATGTCGTGGCGCTATGTAGCCGGCGATGCCGGTTAGTGCGAAATTTTTAGTCAATTTAGAATTTATAATTTGGTTATGCAAAATTTTGGGTCACAAAGTCGCACTAAGTACACACAAAGTTGCGCAAAGATTTTTCCATTGTAAAACTTGGTGAATAACTTTGAGATACTTAGTTATACTAAATCTAAATTAAGTTATAAAAATATAGTAAAAAGGTTAAGCATCGAAAAGTTTGTCGCTTTTGATGTCGTGTTTGGTAAATGCGTTGCGAGTGTCAATAATTAATTTCGAATTTTGGGTTATGAATTCATAATCATAATCATCGTGGTCTGTGGATAATAATACTAAATCAAATCTACCGAGATTTTCTTTTGATAATTCGACTGAGTTCATATCAAAATTATATTTACGAGTCGCAGGAAGTTTAGGAACATAAGGATCGTTATAATCAACTTCGGCACCTTTGGAGCGAAGGATTTCGATTAATTTCAGTGAAGGTGATTCACGCATATCATCGATATTCTTTTTATATGCAGCACCCAGTATAAGAACTTTGGAACCTTTTAGTGATTTTCCATGATCGTTAAGTATTTCCATAGTTCGGGTAACAACATAGTAAGGTTGAAAGGTATTAATCTCCCCTGCCAATTCGATAAACTTTGTGTTGACTTCATATTCGCGAGCTTTCCAAGTGAGATAGAACGGATCGATCGGGATACAATGTCCACCCAAACCCGGTCCGGGATAAAACGGATGATAACCGAACGGTTTTGTAGATGCTGCATTGATAACTTCCCAAATATCTATATCCATTCGATGGAATACCATTTTAAGCTCGTTAACCAGAGCAATGTTAACCGAGCGATAAATATTCTCCAATAATTTTGTAGCCTCAGCGGCACGAGGTGAACTTACAGCAACGGTCTTGTCAAGTACCGCATCATATAATGCTTTAGAAACTTCGAGACAATTGGGAGTAACACCACCGATTACTTTAGGGATTGTTTTGGTTGTAAAGTTCGGATTGTTTGGGTCTTCGCGCTCGGGTGAGAATGCGAGGAAGAAATCTTGACCAACCACATAACCCCCCTCTGTGTCTCCCCCCTTGGTAAGGGGGGAGAGTTCTGATTCTTTCTGAACTTGTGGAGCGTTTTGGAATAGTGGGAGTAAAATTTCTTCGGTTGTTCCCGGATAAGTAGTTGATTCAAGAGTTACGATTTGTCCGGGTTTTAAATACTTTTGAATAGTTTCAGCAGTATCAATAATATAAGACATATCAGGTTCACGGTGTTCATCGAGCGGAGTCGGGACACAAATAATAATTGCATCTGCTTCCGGTAATCGAGAGAAATCCGTTGTTGCATCAAATCTTCCTGTATCGACAGCTTTTTTTATTCTGTTTCCGTTAATGTGTTTTATATAACTTATACCTTCTTTTAAGATAGGAATCTTTTTTACGTCGATATCGAATCCAACAACATTGAATCCGCTTTCGATAAATTCGAGTCCAAGTGGTAAACCAACATAACCAAGACCGATTATGCCGACAACGGCTGATTTTTCATTAATTTTTTTGAGTAATAATTTTTTGTAATCCATATTTTCTCATTGAGTTATTTAGATTTAGGAAAGACCACAAAGTAACACAAAGGACACACTTAGCGGCATAAAGTATTTAATTATTAATTCGAAATTAGGAACTCGAAATAGCTTTTCAGATACAGCTTCGCCAAGTGAGTCCCATTATTGCAAAAGGACAAACAACTTGGTTACAATTAATTTAATTATCTATAAAACTACAAGTATAAATTTAGCATAAAATGTCGCATTTTGCATTAAACATAATGCACACATTGATCTAAATCATTAGAGATTTTTTCTTCTTGGAATATGTAAAAGAATTCCTCAGCCCTATGAAAGGAATTCTTCGATTGAATCAACGACATAATTAATTTGTTCACCCGAGAGTTCAGGGTAAATAGGAAGAGCAACCGAAGTATCGGCACAAAACTCAGAAACCGGGAAATCGTTTTTATTATGCCCAAGATAATTAAAACATTCCTGTAAATGGAAAGGAATAGGATAATAAATTTCCGTGCCGATTGATTTATCGGTTAAAAATGCTCTCAACTCATCGCGGTGTTTAACTCTAACAACATATTGATTATAAATGTGGAAATTTTGCAACGTATCAGATTCATAAACTGCTTTAGGTAAAAGTATTTTTTCGATATCGTTAAATTGTGTCATACCTTCCGCAGAAGCTAATCCTTTTTCAATAAAAAGTTTGGAATAAAGTTCAGCATTGTTTCGTCTTTTTTGGGACCATGAATTAAGGTGAGGAAGTTTGACACTAAGCACCGCAGCTTGAAGAGCATCAATTCTAAAATTACCACCAATCACTTTATGGTAGTATTTAGGATCACCTCCGTGAACTCTCATAATTTTTAATTTATAAGCTAATTCATCATCATTAGTAGTAACTAATCCCCCATCTCCGAAGCAGCCAAGATTTTTACTCGGGAAGAAAGAGTAACATCCTATATGCCCGATAGTACCTACGGATTTTCCGTTTTTATATTGAGTACTAATAGCCTGTGCCGCATCTTCAATAACATAAAGATTATGCTTTTGGGCAATTTCCATAATCGGATCCATATCCGCACTTTGTCCGTAAAGGTGAACCGGAATAATTGCCTTAGTTTTTTTGGTAATTCTTTTTTCAATATCGTTAGGATCAATATTAAAAGTTACGGGATCGCAGTCGGTTAGAACCGGTACAGCATTTAACCGAGCGACAACACCTGCAGTTGCAAAAAATGAATAGGTAGGAAGAATAACTTCATCACCCGGATTAATATCGATTGCCATTAGAGCAAGAAGTAACGCATCGGTACCGGATGAAACACCGTATGCATATTTAGAACCGAGAAAATTACAAAACTCTTTCTCCATTTTATCCACTTCGGGACCGAGAATAAAATATTGAGATTCAGCGACTCTAAGAAGAGCTTCATCCAATTCCAACTTAAGTGAATTATACTGAGGTTTGAGATCGAGCAACGGTACTTTCATATTTTCTCCGAATCAAATATATACTGCAAATTTATTATTATCAAAATTGATTTAAGCATTTTTCTGCAATTTAAGTATAAAAGACTGGTTTTTTCTCGATTCAATTTCCGAAAACTTAGCAGTACTTTTAAATAAATCAAACAGCGATTCATTACTACTTTCAGAGGAAGTTTGCCCGGAAGATTTTTCCGTTTGTTCAATTACATTAGAGCTTGATTTAATTCCCATAGCTTTTTTTAACATCTCAACTTTCTCATCTCTTTTAGAAATTCCTTTCGGGTCATCATCAAAATGGGGTTTAGAAAGAACTTCTTTCTTCACAGATTTTTCTTCCGAAACATTTTCCAATCTAGTTATTCCTTCGCTTTTAAAATCACGAGCAAGTTCGGCATTAAGTTTCTTTTCAATGATAATATCGTCATCATCAAAATGCTCATCTTCGTCGATATATGAATCATCGAAAGCAAAGATAGCATCGGCAAAAATTTTATCATTTTGATTTTGTGCTTCGTGAGCTTTAAGGTCGAAACCGAAAACTTCGTCATAATCGGCTTCCAAACCTTGCACCCTTGCAGAAGTAAGACCAAGTTGTTGAATTTTGAATCTAAAGAGTTCCGGGTCAAAGTCAAATCGCAGATGCCTAATATCCTTAATTGCAAACACAGGGTCAAAATAAATTAATTCAAGTTTCCCATTAATTTTAATAAAATAGCCATACTTGGTAGAGTAGCCGTCAAGTTCGGTTACATTTGTTAAGAGCCGGTACACAATTAAATTTTTAGGAATCGGGTCTTTGACAATTTCGCATACATCGAAATAGCTGATTTTATGCGGACGTTTGATTTTCTGTGACTTAAAAATTATTCTGAAATTGTTATTAAAATCAAAACGATTTTGAGAAAAAATCATCACGTCTTTTTTACGAATATCTAATGTTTCAAGAAGCATATATTAATTAGCCCATTTTATCAAACCCATTTCAAACGGATTTATAAGTAATTTATGTTTCGGCAGAATTCTAAACGTATAACCGAATTGTCCGGTGTCCTTACAGGTAACTTCACCCTGGTAAGAATGAATATTTGTTTTAGATTTCGACAGATGATTCATAATAGTATAAGAATTATTTTGAGTATTGCCGTTAGCTACAAGTTTTCCGAAATAAATTTGAACTTCAACATCGTTTGGAGATAATTCACCGAGATCAATTTCCGCATTAACAATAAACTTATCGCCCACCTTAATTTCACTTGTTTCTTTATCGTGTTCAATTTTAGTGAATTTAATTTTATCCCACTTTGCAATAAGATTAGACTTCCAAGCAGACAATTCTTTACCGGCTTTACAATCATCTTTAATCAATGCTGATCGTCGTTCATAAGAATTAACATAAAATTTGCTGACATATTGAGCTACCATTCTATTGGTATTATATACAGGTCCTAATTTTTTCATTGATGATTTCATCATGTTAATCCAACCACGCGGCAGTTTATCATCTCCTCTTTCGTAAAAGACGGGCACAATTTCTTTTTCAAGTGTATCGTAAATCATTCGAGATTCCAATTCATCTTGGTAGTCAAGATCGTCATATTCTTCGCCGTTGCCGATTTTCCATCCGACATCGTGTGAGTAACCTTCATCCCACCAACCATCAAGAACACTAAAATTAAGACCGCCGTTAGCAATAACTTTCATACCGGAAGTACCGCTAGCTTCAAGAGGTCGACGCGGGTTATTAAGCCAAACATCGCAACCTTCTACCATGTATCTTGCAACGTTCATATCATAATTTTCGAGAAATACAATTCTTTTTCTAAGCAGATCATCTTTGGTAAGGTCAATAATAGCTTGAATCAATTCTTTCCCTTCTTCATCGCGGGGATGCGCTTTACCGGCAATTATAAATTGAACCGGTCTATTTGAATCGCAAATTATTCCAGCTAATCTTTCGATATCTTTAAAGATGAGAGTAGCTCTTTTGTAAGTAGCAAACCTTCTAGCAAAGCCAATAGTTAAAGCCGAAGCATTTAGCACCTCTGAAGCTGCTCTAATTTCGGAATCAGAACCACCTCTATCGATAATTTGTTTCTTCAATCTTTTTCTTGCAAAAGCAATCAATCTTTCTCTTCTTCTTTCGTGAGTACGCCAAATCTCCTCGTCGGGAATTTCATCAATTTGTTTCCAAACTTCGGCATCTGCGGGATCAGAAATAAATTTATTACCGAGATAACGATAGAACAATTCATTCATATCATAGGAAAGATGCGATAATGTATGGATACCGTTTGTAACGTAATCAATCGGTATTTCATCGAAGGGAATATCGGTAAAACCGGCAACCCACATTTTCTTGGAAACTAATCCATGTAATTTACTAACACCATTAACAAAACCGGCAGTATTCATTGCAAGATGAGCCATGTTGAAGTTAGCCGGTTCTTTATGTTTGATGATTGTACCCAATCTGTAGAATTGTTTGTCGCTAATTCCGAGTTCTTTTCTATAATATTCGCCAAAATATTTTTCAACTAATTCACCGGAGAAAACGTCAATACCTGCGGGCACAGGCGTATGAGTAGTAAATACATTTGAGTAAAGATTAATATCTTTAGCTTGTTCGAAGGTGAGATTATATTTATTAATAAGTGTTCTTATTCTTTCCAAAGCAAGAAATGCAGAATGACCTTCATTCATGTGGCAGACAAGGGGCCAAATATTCATTGCATGAAGCGCTCTAATACCCCCAACGCCAAGAATAATTTCCTGTTGTATTCTTGTTTCGATATTACCGCCGTACAATGAACGAGTAATATTTTTATCATCGTCATTATTTTCGGGGACATAAGTATCAAGCAGATAGAGCGGAACTCTACCAACTTGAATTTTCCAGACTTGCAAATAAACTTTTCTACCCGGGAATTGTAATTCGATTTTAAGCGGAGAGCCATCTTTGTCTACAACAAGCGTTAACGGTTGATTATAAAAATCGGTCATTTCATAACGTTCTTGCTGCCAGCCATCGCTTGAAAGATACTGTTGAAAATAACCTTCGCGATAACCTAAACCAACACCGACGAGAGGAACACCTAGATCGCTCGCAGATTTAAGATGATCACCGGATAAAACTCCTAAACCGCCGGAATAAATTTGCAGGCATTCGGTTAATCCATATTCAGCCGAGAAGTATGCAATGTAAGAATCTTTTTCTTTTTTATAATTCTTTTGGTACCAGGTATTTTCATTAAGATAAGCTTTAAGATCGGAATCAACTCTTGAAAGATGAGCCATAAATCCATCGTCATTAGCAACTTCAAGCAATCTTTCTTGACTAACTTTACCTAATAACATAACGGGATTATGGTTTAACGAATCCCATAATTCACGATCGAGTCTTCTGAATAATTCAACTGCATCCTGGTTCCAAGTCCAATACAAATTATAAGCTATATCAATAAGTGCAGATAATTTTTTCGGTAATGAAGGTGCAACGTTAAATGTTCCAATAAATTTTACCATCGAAATAATACTCCTAAAATTGACACTTGAAAAAATCACGTTTACTTAAATAAGAGGAAAAAAAATCAATATCAATATTGCATTTTAATCTAAAATTTTTTGTGATTTTTAAGATTTAAAGATATGAATCATTTTTTGAAATATGAAGCCCAATATCTATAATTTAGTTATAAGGTTCAGTGAATTATTATATTGATCTATAAAATTGTAAATTTGCTTTTAAAATTTATAAGAGAGAAATGAATTACATATTATCATTTATTATCGGTTACATATTAGGTTCAATTCCGACTGCATTTATTTTAGTGAAAAAGGTAAAAGGGATTGACATTACCAATGAAGGTTCGAAGAACGTAGGCGCATTAAATTCATATGAAGTTTCCAATTCCAGACTGATTGGTGCGGTTGTATTAGTTATTGATTTCTTAAAAGGATTTTTACCGGTATATATTGTTCAATTATTATTCGGGAATGATTTTCTATTTTCAGTAACAGCAATAGCTGCGGCAGTATTTGCGCACTGTTATTCTCCCTGGATAAAATTCAAAGGCGGACGAGGATTAGCCACGGCTCTCGGCGGGAGCGTTTTATTTGCTTATTCCATACCGGTTATTTGGATTTTCTTTTGGATAGTATCTTACCTTTTCAGAAGACATATTCATTTTTCCAATATGTCCTCTACAATATTGACCGGTGCCATTGCAATTGCAAACTCGGATATATTAAATAAATATACAAAAGAGAGCGCAGATGAGAACTGGATATTCGGGATTTCCGTTGCATTGGTAATGGCGATTATAATGAGTAAACATATCGAACCATTTAAGGAATGGTTTCATATTCAAAAAAGAAAGACAAGCAGGAATAATTATGAAACAGATTAAAATAGCATTTCTTTCATCGGCAATAACTGTTCTAATTCTTTCCGTGGTTTTTGCTGTTTTTTATTACAACGAAGGTTTTGCCGAAAGCAATGAAAATATTTACAATCAAGCTGAACATGTTTCAACTCCAACCGAGCGAGCATCAATTACAGATTCGATTTATAAAGGCAGAGAAACGATCATAACCGAAACTATAAAAAACGTCAACCCGGCAGTAATAGGTATAAATGTTGTTGAAATTAGAGAATACCGTTCGCCTTGGTATAATTTTTTTAGAGATGATCCTTATTTCCGTGATTATTTCAGGCGGCAGCAGAGAGTGCAGGGATTAGGAAGCGGTGTAATAATTTCTCCGGACGGATATATTATAACAAACGATCACGTTGCCGGCAATGCCGTTGAAGTAATTGTTACCATGACCGACGGTATGCAATATAAAGCTGAAGTTGTAGGAACCGACATGGTTTCGGATATATGTTTATTAAAAATTGATGCAAAAGATCTTCCTTATATTAAATTCGGAAGGTCCGACGATTTACTTATCGGTGAATGGGTAATAGCACTCGGTAATCCATTCGGTTTGTTCGATATAAACGATCAACCAACTGTAACAGTAGGTGTAATAAGTTCGACCGGAATGAATTTAGGACAAGTAAACAACAGGTATTATGTTAATATGATTCAAACCGATGCCGCAATTAACGGCGGAAACAGCGGCGGTCCGCTTGTAAATAGTTTAGGTGAACTAATAGGAATGAACACTTTAATTTTTACAGCAGACGGTTCGAGAGGTAATGTTGGAGTTGGATTTGCAATACCCATTGAAAAGATTGAAAAGATTGTAGCAGAACTAAAAAAGCACGGTAAGGTAGACAGGGAGTTTTGGACAGGCTTAAGAATACAGGCTGTTGATTCGGGTATTGCGAAGTACTATAATCTGCCTAACACAAGAGGTGTAATTGTAACACACGTTGCTCAGAATTCACCAGCCGAAAAAGCTGATTTAAAGGTCGGTGATATAATTTTGAGAGTCGGTAAATATAAAATTAACGATGACAATACACTTATCGGAGTATTACAGGAATTCAAAACCGGTGATTCATTAACTCTTACGATTCTAAGAGAAAACAAACAGTTATCGAAAACAATGAAATTGGAAAAGAAATGATAGAAAGATATACACTCGCCGAAATGGGAAAGATATGGGAGGATGAGTTCAAATATTCTACCTGGTTGAAGATAGAAATACTTGCTTGTGAAGCCCGTGCGGAACTGAAAGAAATCCCTTCTTCGGATGTGGAAGTAATTAAGAAGAAAGCTAAGTTCGACGTAAAGAAAATATTAGAAATCGAAGAAACGACAAAGCATGATGTAATTGCTTTCTTGACAAACGTTGCGGAATATGTAGGACCGGAATCAAGGCATATACATTACGGAATGACTTCCTCGGATATTCTTGATACAACACTCTCCTACCAAATGAAAAGTGCGGGAGAGATTTTACTGAATCAATTAAATCAATTAAAAGATATACTAAAAAGAAGAGCCCTCGAGCACAAGAAAACAATATGTGTAGGTAGAAGTCACGGTATACACGCCGAACCGACTTCAATGGGATTAAAATTTGCTTTGTGGTATGAAGAGTGCAAAAGAAATATAGTACGATTAGAAAATGCAATTGAGACAATAAGTGTCGGACAAATTTCGGGTGCTGTCGGAACATTTGAACATCTATCGCCTAAAGTTGAAGAGTATGTATGTGTAAAGATGGGATTAAAACCTGCCCCGGTATCAACACAAGTAATACAGAGAGACAGGCATGCCGAATTTATTACGACACTTTCGATAATTGCTGCAATGTTAGAGAAAATTGCGATTGAAATTCGTCATTTACAAAGAACCGAAGTATTGGAAGCCGAAGAATTTTTTTCAAAAGGTCAAAAAGGTTCATCTGCAATGCCGCACAAACGAAACCCAATAGTATCGGAAAGAATAACCGGCTTAGCAAGATTGGTAAGAGCAAATGCTATGGCATCAATCGAAAATGTTGCACTTTGGCATGAGCGGGATATTTCTCATTCTTCGGTTGAAAGAGTAATTGTCCCGGATAGCTGCATTCTATTAAACTACATGCTTGATTTAATGATAAAGTTAATGGATAACTTAATAATATATCCGGAAAACATGATAAAGAATTTGAATATTACCAGAGGATTAGTATTCTCGCAGACAATTTTACTAATGCTGGTTAATAAAGGAATCACACGCGAAGATGCCTACAAGCTTGTTCAAACATGCGCGATGGATGTGTGGCAGGATGAAAAGAAAAATCTTAAGGATGAGTTGTTGGCAAATAAAAAAATAATGAACTTACTTTCCGTAAAAGAAATCGAAGAAGTATTTGATAATAAAAAAATGCTAAAGAATATTGATTTTATTTTTGAACGAAGTGTAGAAAAGGGTTGAGAAGCAAATCCTAAAATTGAATCTCTAAATCCTAAACAATATTTAAGCTCGAAACGGGAATTTTCAAAACTAATTTTAGTAATCAATACGGGTTTGGAGATTAAATCAAAGTATAAAATCTGCATATAACCACACCAATTTTTCGCATCTTAGTGAATAAACAAAGCAAAAAAAATCCGTTTTTATAAGAAATATTGACAATTTTGACATCATGTATTATATTAGCACTCTCAAAAATCGAGTGCTAACAACAATTAACAAATAATCAAAATGGAGGAAAAAACCATGGCAGATTTCAAAATTAAACCTTTGGCTGATAGAGTTATAGTACAACCAGCTAAAGCAGAAGAAAAAACCAAAGGGGGCATAATTCTTCCCGATACGGCGAAAGAAAAACCTATTGAAGGAACGATAGTTGCTGTTGGACCGGGCAGAGTTACAGAAGACGGCAAAGAAATAAAAATGAGCGTTAAACAAGGCGATAAAGTTTTGTATGGTAAATACTCCGGCACCGAAGTAAACATTGAAGGCGAAGAATATTTAATTATGCGCGAAAGTGATATATACGGAATCGTTAGTTAAAAAAATGCATCATACGAAAACAAATTTTGTAAGAATTATATAAAAAAAACGGAGGACATAAATATGTCAGCTAAAATAATTGAGTACAGCAGTGAAGCAAGAAATGCATTAAAGCTCGGCGTCGATAAATTAGCTAATGCAGTAAAAGTAACACTCGGACCAAAAGGTCGTAATGTTATCATCGACAAAAAATTCGGTGCACCGACAGTTACCAAAGACGGTGTAACAGTTGCAAAAGAAATTGAACTTGAAGACCCAAATGAGAATATGGGTGCGCAAATGGTTCGCGAAGTTGCATCCAAAACAAGCGATGTTGCCGGTGACGGTACAACAACCGCAACAGTTTTGGCACAAGCAATTTATCGTGAAGGTTTAAAGAACGTTACAGCCGGTGCAAATCCGATGGATCTGAAACGCGGTATTGATTTAGCGGTAATAAAAGTTGTTGAATACTTGAAATCATTAAGCCGTGATGTTGAAGGTAGAGAAGAAATATCACAAGTAGGTTCTATCTCCGCCAATAATGATAAAACAATCGGTAAATTGATTGCGGATGCAATGGAAAAAGTCGGTAAAGACGGTGTTATTACAGTTGAAGAAGCAAAAGGTACGGAAACCGGTTTAGAAGTTGTTGAAGGTATGCAATTTGACCGCGGTTACCTCTCCCCTTACTTCGTTACAAATTCAGAATCAATGGAAGCAGAATTAGAAAACCCATATATATTAATCCATGACAAGAAAATCTCAGCAATGAAGGATCTTCTTCCAGTATTGGAAAAAGTTGCACAATCAGGCAGACCGTTATTAATTATTGCAGAAGACTTAGAAGGCGAAGCATTAGCTACTTTAGTTGTGAATAAACTGCGAGGTACACTAAAAGTATGTGCCGTTAAAGCTCCGGGATTCGGTGACAGAAGAAAAGCAATGTTAGAAGATATTGCCGTTCTAACCGGCGGTACAGTTATTTCGGAAGAAAGAGGATTCAAATTAGAGAATGCTACAGTCGAATACCTCGGAAACGCTAAAAAGGTAAACATTGATAAAGATAACACAACTATCGTAGAAGGTTCCGGTAAGTCAGAAGATATTAAGAAGAGAATAAATGAAATCAAAGCTCAGATTGAAAATACAACTTCAGATTACGACAGAGAAAAACTACAAGAAAGATTAGCAAAATTATCCGGTGGAGTTGCAGTATTAAAGATCGGTGCAGCTACTGAAATCGAAATGAAAGAAAAGAAAGCCAGAGTTGAAGATGCTTTACATGCAACAAGAGCGGCAGTTGAAGAAGGCATAGTTCCGGGAGGCGGTGTTGCTCTTGTAAGAGCTATTTCCGTACTTCATGATTTAGAAGGCGAGAATTTAGATCAAACAACAGGTGTTAAGATAATTGAAAAAGCTTTAGCCGAACCTTTAAAACAAATCGTAAGAAATGCCGGTTTAGAAGGAGCAGTAGTATTAAATAAAGTTCTCGAAGGTAAAGATGATTTCGGTTTCAACGCAGCAACCGAAGAATATGAAAACTTGTACAAAGCCGGTGTAATTGATCCGACAAAAGTAACAAGAACCGCATTGGAAAACGCAGCATCGGTTTCATCTCTTCTACTTACAACTGAAGCTGTTGTTTATGAAAAACCTGAAGAAGAAAAGGCTCCAGCTATGCCTCCAGGCGGTATGGGTGGTATGGACGGAATGTATTGATGCTAGATATAAGAAATAAGTATCAAGACACAAGATATAAAAAAGGCAGCCGAACGGCTGCCTTTTTTAATGTACAATTTATTCTTAAGATCATACTTTGAGTAATTTCTTTTTATCATCTTTACCGTTACCGGTATTATAATAATAGTAATAGTATTTATAATAGGATCCGTACCCGGGTCTATATGCAAATTTATTGAGAACAGTACCAAGGAATTGTGACTTAGCCATTTTAAGAACATCGAGTGATTTGAAAAGAATGTCATATTCAGTAACACCAGCCGACACTACAAGCATAACGCCGTCAACAATTTGAGAAAGAATTTCCGAATCGGTAACTGCGATAATAGGCGGAGAATCAATAACAATAAGATCGAAATGAGATTCCAACTTAGTTAAAAATTCTTCCATTTTATGTGAACCGAGAATTTCCGCAGGGTTTGGAGGAATAGTACCACCTGTAATATAAAACAAGTTTGCCTGTTCGGTTTTTCTAATTAACTCATCAAATGTAGCTTGACCGAAGAAGTAATCAATAAATCCCGGGTATCGTTCATCATTGAAAATTTTATGTACTCGAGGTTTTCGCAAGTCACAATCCAACAACAAAACTTTTTGATTAGCTTGAGCAAAACTACCGGCAAGATTAACAGCAGTTGTGGTTTTACCTTCTCCGGCAGAAGATGAAGTAACTAAAAGTTTCTTTGGCATTGTCCCTTCCACACCAGAATACCGGATACGTGTTCGAAGAGCACGATAAGCTTCACTAGCTGTTGAATCGGATTTTTTATTTACAATAAATTCACTACCGGGTGTTCTATTTTTTTCGGCAACAAACATTTCCGGTATCCAAGCAAGCAGGCTTATATTCTTTTGTTGAAGTTCTTCGGGAGTTTTAACCGTATTATCAAAGTAGTTACGAATAAAAGCGAAACCAAATCCAAAACCAACTCCCAGAACCAAACCAACGGCAATAATTAATATACGATTTGGTTTGGAAGGATTTCCTGGTACACGAGCATCATCAATAATCAACACGTTACCCGGAGTAGATTGCTCATTAATTTGAGCTTCTTGATATTTTTCTTCAACGAGAAGATAAAGTTTTTCATTTGCTTCTTTAATTCTTTGCAATCTTGCTAAGTCAAGGGTTCTTTTGGGCATTTCATTAAAGCGAACCTCATAACGTCTAACAAGTTCATCAAGTTCATTAAAAGAAGTAAGGAGTGATTGATAACGGACCTCCTCCTCTAAAACTTTTGCAGTAAGCTGCTGAATTTGAGCAGGATTTGAAGCAAAGATTCCGGCTTTATAAACTTGAATTTGCTCATTAAGTTTTGCTTTCAGATCATCAATCTTTTTTTCATATTCATTAATAATAGCGGTATTTGCACCACCACTTCTATCGACAGTACTAAGAGCCAAATCTTTTTGAGACTGCAACTGCGCAATTTGTGTCTGAAGATTTTTTATATAAGGTTCTGCTGCAAAGCTTTCAAGATAATCTTTAATTCTTGGGTCTTGATTTTCAAGTTCTTCTTTGTACTGATCCAGAGTTTTTTTAGAGATAGTTAAATCAATTTTTGTGGCATTACGCTGCGATTCAAAAGTTGTAAGCTGATCAATTAAAGCCCGCGCTTGCTGAGTAAGATCAACAACTCCTCTTTCTTCTTGATATGTTTTAAGCTGTTCTTCCGCAAAAAGCAGTTCATCTAATTTACCTTTACGTTGATCTTCAAGAAATTCTTTTACGATTACTAATTGTTTTCTGTTATATTCCAAATTAAGCTCGACATAACTTTTAGCATATATATTTGCTATTAAAGCTGCTTCTTTTGGAGATGGAGATTCAACCGATATTTCGACAATATCAAGACCACGCTTTTGTTCAATAGAAACTACTGCAGATAAGGTTGCGGCTATTGCTGGAATTGATTTTAATTCTTTTCTGATATTATCATCAAATATTGACTCAGTATTATAAATCAAGAAAAATTCATCTGGATTATCAGACAAACGATATGTTCCGATTAGAGAGTTTGCTACTCTTTCTCTTGTGCTATAACTTTTTAAAATTTCTATTTCATTTGCAATAAACCTATCACTACCAAAATCTTGAAACCCTGGAAGCAAAGGAGCTTCGAGAATATTTCCTGATGGTTTGTACAATTTCATTGATGTAGTACTTGTAAAAATATTTGTGGCAGTCAAAGCATAAAAAACCGCTATACCGACTGCAGCGAAAGTTATAATAATTATAGGAAGAAGATTTTGACGAATCAGATTAATATAATCTTTTAGAGTTGTTTCGTTTTGTTCATTCATAAAATCTTGCGTTTTCAATTCAACTCCTTAGAATTATTTTCTTAATATATTTAAAACTAATATAGAAAGCGAAATTAATGTTGATACCACAGATAAGGTTATACTGAACCAATCTTTGAAATACAATCTTGGTGCGCCTGGGACAAGTAGAATATCTCCACCTCTCAAATTCGGGACATTTTTCTTTACACGTTTTAATTTATTCTCCCAAAGTAGATCATTATAATCGATTTTCATCATAATTTGGGTTGAATCTTCCAACACTCTATAAAGTCTAATATCTTCAAGATTAGCATCATCAGATGGACCTCCCGCATATGAAAGTAAATCAGCTACAGTTGTATTAACCGGGACAATATATCTACCGGGATAACGCATAAAACCCCAAACAGCTACTCTCATATTTACTGAGGACGGATCTGAATAGTCGTATAAGCCTCCTTGCCTAAGATTTTTATCAAAAGGAGAAACACCAATTTCATAATCTTTTACTTGAGCAAATAATGAAAGTCCAAGAACAAAGAAAAAAAGAAAGAATAATTTTGATTTCATAATTATTTCCGTTTAAAAAACTTATTAAATTTTATTTATTTTGAGTGAAATACCCCTTGATGTAATAATACTACCGAGTATTCCATAAAAAACACCTAAGAAAAAGATAATTAAGGAACTAATATAAATATAATTAATGAAGTTAAAATTATAATAAAATCTTTGAATAAATTCAGATAAAAAAATTATTAAAGTGATAGAAATTACGGATGCAATCACACCAAAAATAAATCCTGTAAAATAAATAGGTATTTTTAAGGTACTTAGTTTAGCCCCGACCAATTTCATCGTGTTGTATTTTTCAAACTTATTTTGGATTTGCAATTTATTTGTTGAATAAACCAGATAAATCGCAAGAAAAACAAAAACAAATGAAAGAACAAATATAATATACTTACTTGAACTGATGAAATTAATCAATGAAATTATTGTAGAGTAATCGTATATAACTTCATCTACAATATTATTCTTCTCTATATCATTTACAAATTGTTCAATAATATTTTGATCCACACTTTGCGATTTAAACTTTACTCTATAAGATGCAGGAAGCGGATTTGCTTCAAGTATAGATTTAAAATCTTCACCGGTTTCTTTAATAAAATTTATTTCCGCTTTTTCTTTGGAAATAAACTCAACAATATGTAAACGTTTATCTTTTCGTAATTGACTGCCAAGTGTTTGAATATCATTTGATGGTGCATCCTTAACCAAAAAAATATCTAGTTCTACCCTTTCTTTAAGCTCATCATCAATCTTATTAGAAAGTAAAACCAACACAACAGACATATTCGTAGCAAGTATTGCTATCGATAAAGAAATAATTGTAATAAACGAAGCAAGTTTTGATCGCTTAATTGATCGAAAAGTTTCTTTTAAATAAAAGATTATCATTTACCCTTAGAAATTAGATTCATCCAACCAGTTAACAATCCGCCATTTACTACCGCTATCTTTCATAAGAGAAAGATTTATTTTTCCATCTACCGAAATAACGTCAGTCGGGTTGAAAGTAATAGTTAACCCAAAACTACGAATAATATTTGTTGAATCCGATGTTATAGAAACAATTTCATTCCAGATTAAATCGAGGCGTTGTGCATTTTGAAACAAGCCATAAGTTACTCTCATTTCATCCTCTCTTCCCCAAGAAATATCAAAGCCCAAATCATAATCCCGGTAAGTAAAAGTAAAATCCTTCGTCAACAAATTTCCATAAATAGTAGTATCCTTAAAACTATATGCGTACTGAAAATTTCTAAAAAGTCCGTCAATTGTTTTCTGATCGGTTATTAATCCTTCTTCACCGGAGATAGAGTCATCCAGTGCAGGTGCAAAAGGATTTACACAACCTGATAAGAAATATAAGACAAGCAATATAAAAATTACCGATTTAATAAAATCTACCTCTTAACTCACTCCAGCTTGGCAGGTTCCCAATTTGAATATCCCGCCATTTTGTAATAACCCATTGATTTCTAGAATCAAGTTTAATAGTAAACTCAACATTCCCTTGATATACTGACGGTAAATCAGGATTATTAGCCGGAACATTTAGTGCATATGAATAAAAATAAATAGCGCTATCTCCTTGCGGAGTAGAAAATTCATCGGTTAGCGATAATAAAATGGTTGATTGACCAACAGCTGAAAAAACATTATTAATATAAATTCTTTCAGCCGATAAGTCCCAATTAGACAGTGTTTGAAATGTAGCTTCTGCTCCCGAAGCCGGAAAGTAATTAAATTCAGAATTAAGAAACGCAGAATCGACAAAAGAAGCCATATAATTTTCTGAAATTTTTTCAGATAGTGAATTTCGCAAGTTATCAAATAGTAATTTCGGTGTAGTGGGCGGGACATAATTAGAGCCCGTTTTCTTCGGTTCCTCCACATTACGTGTTGTGAAAAGATCACACGAGCTTAAAACAATCACTAATAATATGATAAATATTCTATCCTTCATTTTGCCCAATTATTATTATTCGGGAAGAATTTATCTCAGAAAAATTTTCTCCTTCATAACTACCGAAGACATCGATAATTTTATAACCTGTTTTAGAAAATAATTCAAACAATATTCCCGGCGAATACAATTTAACCGATTCTGTAAAACTATGTCTTTCATTTCCCTTTGAAATATTAATTTCTTTAATAACCCTTTGATTCTCAATTTTTCTTTTTTCTTCTATTAAATAACCATCAATTTCTTTTTGCGAATACGGGATTAGATTATCAATTAGGCATTGTTTATTGATATAATCAAATACAAAATACCCTTTCTTTTTAAGGAAAGTTATGGAATTATTTATAAAACTGAAATTCTCTTCGTCGGTAACAAAATAGCCGAAGCTTGTAAATACATTTAAGATTAGGTTGAATTTCATTTTCAGCTTAACCGATCGAATATCCGATCTGAAATAAATATTCTCACCTGAGATTTTACCGGCATCAGTTTTTGCAATCTTTAAGAGAGGAAGACTCAAATCAAAACCGATGACTTTGTAACCTTTTTGAAGAAGTAAATTTGAATATCTGCCTGCACCGCATGCAGCATCTAAAATCAGAAAATCATTTTTAATTGAAATTGTTCTATGAATAAGATCAAGAAGCAGTAAAGCATCATTTTGATCACGATGTTTGTATACATTCAGATATTGTTCTGAAGAGAACCAATCTTCAAACCATTCAGACATCAGAGATCACTTCTACCAAGTACGGCACGCCCGATTGTAGCATCATCTGCAAATTCCAAATCGCCCCCGATCGGAATTCCACGTGCGATACGGGTTACTTTTATATTGAGCGGTTTAATTAATTTAGCTAAATAAAGAGAAGTTGTATCCCCTTCGGTGTCGGGATTCAAGGCTAAAATAATTTCCTTAACTTCAGTATTTTGTAATCTACCGATTAATTCTTGAATATGCAGGTCATCAACAGAAGATCCGCTTAAAGGGGATAATACTCCTCCAAGAACATGATATAACCCTTTATACTCGTTTGTTCGTTCGATGGCGAATATATCACTTGCTTCTTCAACAACGCATATAACAGACTTATCTCTTTTTGTACTTTGACAAATGTCACATGTATCATCAACAGCTAGATTAAAACAAACCGAGCAGAGTTTAATTTTTTCTTTTAAGTCGGAGATTGCTTTAATTAAATTAATCACATTCTCCGGATCTGTCTTCAGTAAGTGCAGAGCGAGTCTTTGAGCAGTTTTTTTACCTATTGACGGCAGTTTGCTCAATTCATCAATTGCTATTTGGAGTGGTTCTGCGATTTGCAAATTACATACCCGGTATATTTAGTCCAGGAGGAATCAACCCGCGAGTAACGTTCTGCATTTCTTCTTCAGCCATTTTCCCGGCACTTTCGAGAGCTTTATTAACAGCAGCTACAACGAGGTCTTCCAGCATTTCCCGGTCGTCACTCTTTAAGATTTCATCATCTATTTGAATAGAAACTAATTCTTTGCGTCCGTTGACCGTAGCTTTAACAACGCCACCACCGCTTTCTTCGGTAATTGTTTTATTTCCGAGATCACTTTGGACTTTCTCCATTTCGGCTTGCATTTTCTGTATTTGCTTCATCATTCCCTGCATTCCGCCTTTCATTTTTCCTCCGAATCTTAGTATGATTTTTATTCTAAATTATAGAAGGTCAAAATTAATAAAAATATGAAACACAAAGAAATTGATGTGTAAAAATGTTATTTTCATTTTCATTGAAAAAAAGAGTTCGTTAGAAAATGTTTTTAACTAAATACGGTTATGCAACACTCGGATGGGCAATATTTATTGTCTTTGCTTTAATTGCAATAGCAATAATTGTTAATAACGGGTATATAAGATATCCTTTATTAATTCTTGCTGTTTTGTTGCTAGTTTTCACATTAAATTTTTTTCGGGATCCTGAAAGAACCCCACTAAAAACAGAAAATGTAATTATTTCTCCGGCAGACGGAAAAGTACTAATCATTAAAGATGTTTTCGAAAAAAGGTATTTAGATTCCGAAGCTCAGCAAGTTTCAATATTTATGTCGCCACTGAATGTCCATGTCAATCGCATTCCAATTTCGGGTAAAGTTGAATTTCTGCAATATATTGAAGGTGAATATCTTGTTGCTTATCACGATAAGGCAGATTCATTAAACGAGCGAAGTGAAATAGGAATAAATTATGGTAACGGAAAATTATTATTTACTCAAGTTGCCGGTTTTGTAGCCAGAAGAATTGTTTATGATTTGAAACTTAATGACGAAGTTATAATCGGTGAACGCTTTGGAATGATTAAGTTCGGCAGTCGTGTCGATGTAATTGTTCCAAAGGATTGGAAAATAAAAGTAAAAGAGGGTGAGACGGTAAAAGCCGGTGAAACAATCTTATTTGAAAGATAAAGTAAAAAAGAATTTTAAGCTCTCCAAAGCAGTTATTCCAAATTCATTTACTGCTTTAAATGCTTTATGCGGATATATTTCCATTGTTCAAAGTGTAAACGGTAATTATGAATCAGCGTTTTTCTTTATTGTATTTGCAGGTTTATTCGATTTATTCGACGGCATATTAGCACGGTTAGTTAAAACAAGCAGTGAATTCGGAGTTCAATTAGATTCTCTTTCAGATGTTATAAGTTTCGGTGTTGCCCCGGCATTTCTTATATATCATGCATCTTTACAGGAACTTGGTTGGATTGGAATTTTATTAAGCGGAATCTTTGTGGTTTTCGGTGCGTTTCGTTTAGCAAGGTTCAATGTACAGGTAAGTGATTATTCCGTTAAAACAGATTTCAAGGGATTGCCAATTCCTATTGCTGCTCTAACTCTTTCATCATTTGTATGGAATTTTCATAACGGAATTGTGATTACATCACCATTTAATATTTTTGTTATTCCGTTACTTGTTGTTCTATCACTTTTGATGGTTAGTACAGTGAAGTACAATGCACTTCCTAAATTATCTCTTCAGTCATTAAAACAAAAACCGGTATTTATCGGTTTTGTAATTGTATCTTTAGTAGCATTAATTATGAGTAAAGGTGATTACTTGTTTTATATATTTTTAGTATTGGTTTTATTTGGTATTTTTCGAGCCATATTTGAATTGTTTACTAAATCTCAAAACAATGATACAGCAGAAGAAATAAACTAAGGGTGAAAATTGTTCAAAGCAACCGTAATAGTAAAAAGAAGACCTAAAATTTTAGACCCGCAAGGCAAGGCAGCCGAGCAAGGTGCCAAATTACTTGGTTTTAATAATGTCTCCGGTACAAGGATCGGGAAGTATATAGAATTCCATATAGACACCAATGACGAAAAAGCTGCAGAAAAAGAAGTAAAAGAATACAGTGAAAAACTTCTTTCAAATCCAATAATGGAAGATTTTGAATATCGTTTGGAAAAAGTTAAATGAAACCTACCTTCGGAATTGTAACATTTCCCGGATCAAATTGTGATTATGATGCTTATTATGCTGTAAAAAAAGTCCTTGATTACGAGGCTCAATTTATTTGGCATAAAGAAAAATCATTCAACGGAGTTGATGCAATTATATTACCGGGCGGATTTTCTTACGGTGATTATTTACGTACCGGAGCAATAGCGAAGTTTTCACCTATAATGGAGCACGTAGTTAATTTTGCCGAAAAAGGCGGAATAATATTGGGAATTTGCAACGGTTTTCAAATTTTGCTAGAATCCGGCTTGCTCCCGGGTACTATGCAGGTTAATGAATCACTAAAATTTGTATGTAAAGACATTTACTTAAAAGTTGAGAATAGGGATACACCTTTCACCAATAAAATAGAGAACGATACGATTAAAATTCCTATAAAACATGGTGAAGGTAATTACTATGCCGATGTTAAAACAGTAACTGAATTAGAAAAGAACGGTCAAATTGTTTTTAGATATGCTTCAAAAAACGGAAAAGTAAGCAATCAATATAACCCTAACGGATCAATTAGTAATATAGCCGGTATAATGAATACAAGAAAAAATGTTATGGGTTTAATGCCGCATCCGGAAAATGCATGCGATCCGGTATTGAGAAAGACAGATGGACAACTTATATTTAAGTCTATTGCACAAAGTTTATTTAATTAATTGAGGTGAATATGTTTGGAAGCTTAGGCGCAACAGAAATATTGTTAATAGTACTTGCAATTTTGATTTTATTCGGTGCAAAGAAAATACCCGAACTTGCTCAAGGTATCGGCAAGGGAATGAAAGAATTTAAGAAAGCCGTCCGTGATGTTGAAGATGATATAAAACATTCCGATGATGATAAGAAAAAAGAAGTAAAAGATAAAAATTCATAATCATTAGTGCTCCCTTACAAAACTCACACGGAAAAAATTCGGTTAATTCAAAAAGCTCAACTATCTCTGATCGAGAATGTTGAGTTTTTTTTAAGTCAAATCTCTGTTCATAAAGACATCAATGCATTTAACTTTTTATTTGATGACGCAATTGATCGTGCAAACAAAATCGAACAAAAAATAAAAGAAGGTACTTCCGGCAAATTAGCCGGTATGGTAATTGCGGTTAAAGATTTACTTTCGGTTAAAGATAAACCACTAACTTGTTCATCAAAAATATTAAGAGGGTTCGAAGCAATTTATACTGCAACCTCAATAGAAAAATTAATTGACGAAGATGCAATACTAATAGGAAAGACAAACTGCGATGAATTTGGGATGGGCTCGACAAATGAAAATTCAGCATTTGGACCGGTATTAAATCCTCTTGATAAATTAAAAGTGCCCGGCGGCTCAAGCGGGGGTTCCGCAGCTGCAGTTGCGGCAAATTTTTGTGATGCCGCTATAGGTACGGATACCGGCGGTTCAATTAGACAGCCGGCTGCATTTACCGGAACTTTCGGAATAAAACCAACTTACGGAAGAGTTTCCCGCTATGGTTTAACTGCATATGCTTCTTCATTTGACTGCGTTGGACCAATTGCAAAAAATGTTTTGGACTTAGCTTTGATTCTTAAAATAATTTCTGGTAAAGATGAACTTGATTCGACATCTTCCGAAAGTAATGAGATTCAATTTCCTTCTCAAAACAAAAAATATAAGATCGGTTTACCGAAAGAATATTTTAAGGAAGGATTAACCGAAGAAGTTAAAACAGGTATTGAAATTACAATTGAGAATTTGGAAAAAACCGGACATGAAATTATTGACATATCACTTCCCCATTCCGATTATACAATTGCAGCATATTATATTCTTGCGACGGCAGAAGCATCATCAAACCTTGCACGATTTGACGGAGTCAGATACGGCTTAAGAAATGAAAAAATAAGAACATTTGATGAACTTTATAATTTAACAAAAACAGAGGGCTTCGGGAAAGAAGTTAAAAGACGGATAATGCTCGGCACTTATGTTCTATCTTCAGGTTATTATGATGCGTATTATTCGAAGGCACAAAAGGTACGCAGATTAATAAAGGAAGATTTTGACAATGCATTTCGAGAAGTAGATTTGATAATATCACCAACCGCTCCGTCAACAGCATATAAAATAGGTGATACTGTTAATGACCCGCTGCAAATGTATTTAGGAGATATATATACAGTCTCTGCAAATCTAACCGGAATTCCCGCAATTAGCGTACCCTATCAATCCGAAAATTCTCTTCCGATCGGTATTCAATTTATGGCTTCACATTTTAATGAAGAAATACTATTGGATATTGCTCAACAAATTACCGAGTAAAATTTCTCTTTTTTTTATAACTTGGTCAGTTAAAAAAATCAATTATTGAAAAAATAATTTACGGGATAAGACATGAGTATTCTCTTAAACAAGAAAACAAAAGTTGTTGTACAAGGTATTACAGGCAGCGAAGGTTCCTTTCATACCGGGCAAATGGTTGAATACGGAACAAACGTAGTTGCCGGTGTAACACCGGGTAAAGGGGGCACAAAATTTCAGGGTATTCCTATTTTTAATACAGTTGCAGAAGCAGTTGAAAAAAAGAAAGCTGATGCGTCTGTTATATTTGTACCACCGGGATTTGCAGCTGATGCAATTTTAGAAGCAGCTAATGCGGGAGTAAAACTTATTGTATGTATTACGGAAGGCATTCCAGCTAAAGATATGGTGAAGGTGTACAATGCTATTAAAAATATGGATGTAAGATTAGTCGGACCTAACTGTCCCGGAGTTATATCACCGGGTAAAGCAAAGATCGGAATTATGCCTGGATTCATTCATCGCAAAGGGAAAGTCGGTGTAGTATCGAGAAGCGGAACGTTAACTTATGAAGCTGTAAAACAATTAAGTGACTTGAAAATCGGGCAGTCAACATGTGTCGGTATAGGCGGTGATCCTGTTATCGGTTCACAGTTTATCGATATCATAAAATTATTTAATGACGACAAAGATACAGAAGGAATTGTAATGATAGGTGAAATAGGCGGAAGTGCCGAAGAAGAAGCTGCCGCTTATGTTAAAAAACATGTTAATAAACCTGTGGTAGGGTTCATTGCAGGAAGAACCGCACCTCCCGGTAGAAGAATGGGACACGCAGGCGCAATTATCTCAGGCGGTAAGGGTACTGCTGACGAGAAAATGAAAGCAATGAAAAAAGCCGGAATTTATGTTGCTAATAGTCCTGCTGAAATCGGATCAACAATGAAAAAAGCTCTTGAAGACTTTTATGGTAGTAAAAAAAGCAAAACAAAATCAAAAAAGAAAAGTAAGAAAAAATAAATATCAAGTTAACGAGTAACCTTCGAGGACACAAAACAGTGACCTCGAAGGTTGCTTGAAGATTACAATAATCAAAGGAGTTTAATAGTGAGTAACAGAACATTAGCAATACTAAAACCGGATTGTGTTGAGAAAAATTTAATCGGTAAAGTAATTACACATATACAGGAAGCCGGTTTCAAAGTGATTGGAATGAAGATGGTAAGATTAACAAAAGATTCCGCCGGCGGTTTTTACGAAATTCATAAAGAAAGACCATTCTATAATGATTTATTGACGTATATGACAAGCGGTCCATGTGTTCCGATAGCTTTGGAAAAAGAAAACGCCGTGGAAGATTTCAGAAAATTAATCGGTGCAACTGACCCGTCAAAAGCACAGGACGGTACAATTAGAAAAATGTATGCCGATAACATTGAAAGAAACATTGTACATGGTTCCGATTCCGACGAAAATGCTGCAAAAGAAATTTCTCATTTCTTTACAAGAAAAGAATTATTAGAAATAAACGGTTTTTAATTCCGTAAATCCTAAACTTAAAAAATGACAAAGAAATTGTTAATCTATGCGGCTGTAATTTCAGCCGCATTTTTATTTGTTTACGCTCAAGAAAGCCAGATAAAACTTGGAAATGAGATTCTTCTTGAAGAAAAAATCGAGTTGATAAAGAACAAAAGAATTGGTGTTGTTACAAACACTGCAGCAATCCTTTCCGATGGAACTCCTTTTATTAATGCGCTTCTTGATACTAAAGAAATGAAAATAGCAGCAATATTTGCTTTAGAACATGGGTTCGAACTTCGCAGCGCTGCCGGTGTTTTAATTGATAATTCCGAAGTTGACCAAATAAAAATTCATTCACTTTACGGTTCTACAAAGAAACCTACTCACTCAATGCTTAACGATGTGGATATAATCTTATTTGATATACAAGATATCGGAGCAAGGTTTTATACTTATATATCATCATTAAAATATATTTTAGAATCAGCAGGACAGCAAGGAGTGAAAGTAATTGTATTGGATAGACCAAATCCTCTCGGAGGAATATATGTTGACGGCCCGGTATTGGAAAATGAATTCAAATCTTTTATCGGTATAGATAACTTACCGGTTGTCCACGGAATGACAATCGGTGAGTTGGCTCTTTTTTTTAATGATAGAATTGAATACAGAGCCGAATTGGAAATTATTAAAATGCAAAATTGGAATCGAGAATATTTCTGGGATGATTTAAATCTACCTTGGGAAAATCCGTCACCGAACATAATGAATTTCGAAACCGTTTTACTTTATCCGGCAACATGTTTTTTTGAAGGAACAAATCTATCCGAAGGGAGAGGGACATATCTCCCATTTAATGTATTTGGTGCACCGTTTATTGATACAAGTTCGCTGAAAAACGAAATCGAAAAGCAATTAGGTGAAATATTTGCGGTGCGTGCAATTGAATTTATCCCGATATCTATTACAGATAAAGCCCCAAATCCAAAATACTTAAATCAAAGCTGCAAAGGTGTTCAAATTATTTTAAATAATAGAGACAATTACAAACCGGTTGAAACTGCTGTATACTTACTGGACATTGTTCGCAAATTAAATCCGGGTAAGTTCAAGATTAACAAGCATTTCGATTTACTATGGGGTACGGATAAAGTTAAAAAAAGCATTCTTTCCGGCAAATCACCGGAAAAGATTATTGAGTCTTGGCAGGAAGAATTAAGTATATTTAAGGAGTTGAGAAAAAATTATTTAATTTATTAAGGATCAGATATGAAAAAAATCATAATAACTATTGTAACATTACTATTTATTATTGGATGTGGAAGTGAAGGCGAAAAAACGGAATCCGCAAAAAAAGGTGATGGAACAATAACCGAAGAAACACCAACTAATTTTGTTGCAGCGGAAGTCAGCAAGGATGAAGCATTCGATTTAAGTTATCTGTTCCCAACAGGTAAAAAAATAAAATATAAACTTACATCGGTGGTAACATCTAATCAAAAGATTACAGCTGATTCGACAATTGAAAACGATGTTTCTCAAACAACCGAGTATATTTTTAATTTGGATGCAGAACAGTTGGATGAAGAAGTATCCATGATTGAACTAAATATTGAGTCGATTAAGATGAATGCCAATTACAATGGTGAAATAATTAAGTATGATTCAAGAGAAATGAACGATGAAGAAACCAACCGCAGATTTGCCGAGTATTCATCTCTTCCGAACAATCAATTCTGGGCTACACTAAATAAAGAAGGCAGGATAATTGATATCGGTAAGACCGAAGGCATAATAAACAGGTATCTGGAAATTCAACAGGCACAGTCAATAACCGATGATGAAAAGAACCAAATTAATTTGCAACTCAAGGAACAGGTATTACAACCGATTTCTCAAAATTTATTCAAATATTTACCAGGCAGAAAAACAAAATTAGATTCAACTTGGACTTTAACTTACGGTACCGAAATGGGTCTATATAAATTAACTAATATTGCATCCAGCAGAATTTCCGATATTCTTAAAGAAAACGATAACCTGATAGCAAAAATTAATACCGATTTAAGCGTAACCTATGAAGGCGACGGTTTTATCAAACAAGGCGATGTATCTTACCAGTTTGAGAGGCCGAAGATATCCGGCAATGCAATCAGTTATTTTAATTTGGATGAAAGAATAATTGTGAAATCAGAACTAACAACAACAACCGAGATGAATGTGTTTGTAACCGCAGATAATCCAAATACCGGCAAGGAAACTGCAACAAGAAAAGATATTTCGGTAAATAAAAATTATTTGGAATTGATTAGTGTTGAATAAAAAATAATAATTAAAAAGTCGGCTGAAAATTTTATTCAGCCGATTTAGATTTTAATAAATTACTTTACTTCTCTAACAACAATTTTCGAACCGGATTCTTTAATTACTTCTATCTTCGTTCCTCTTATCAAATAATCTCCTTCTGTAACAACGTCAATTCTTTTATTATCAATTAATGCAGTACCCGATGGACGTAAATCGGTTATAGCTTCACCGGTTTTACCAACCAATTCCAAAACTTCAGGTTCGGTAGTATAACCGGAACGAATTAAAATGTTATCCTTCAAAATCAACCTGTTGAAAAATGACGTTTTGGGAAGAACTTTCGAGAGAAAGAATGCTGCTACAAATGTTGCAACAAATGCAGAAGCAAGCTGAATCAAAGCACGGGAAACCATACTCCAAGTTACAATCTGAAAATCAGATAGAAGTCCAAGGAATAAACTTGTAATAACGGCGGCAATACCTAAGAAACCAAAAATCCCGAATCCCGGGACAAGGAATATTTCAACAAGAATTAAAATTATACCTACTGCAAAAATTACTATTTCTAACAGCGATACAAGTTCTAAAATTAATCCCGAACCAAAAAATAAAGTTAGAGCAACTAAAGCTGCTGTACCTGGCAATCCCCAACCTGGAGTTTTTATTTCGGTAAACATGCCCAACATTGCAACCATAATTAGAATTGATGAAACAATCGGATGAGAAAGAAATCTTACTACATCTTCACCCCAATTAGTGTCTTCCATAATAATTTCGGCATCCTTAAGATTATATGCTTCAAGAACTTCATCCAATGTTGCCAGAAGTGTATCCGCCATACCATATTGAAGAGCTTCTTTGGAAGTTAGTGTAAGAAGTTGAGTAGAGTCAACAAGTCCGGGAATAACAACACGTTCATCAACCATAGCTTCGGCAATATCGGTTCGTCTTCCGGTTCGCTCTGCTGTAGCCCTCATTTCGGAACGCATATATGATTGAGCTTTCTCAGCTTGTTTAGTCCCGGTTTGATCTACAACTGTTGTTGCTCCCATAGCACCGCCGGGAACCATAACAATATTCTCGCATGAAAGAGCTATTAAGGAACCCGCTGATATTGCACGTTTATCAATGAATGCAATAGTTTTAACCTGGCTGTTTATAATCGCATCTTTAATTTGTGTTGCGGCATCAACTCTTCCACCGAAAGTATTGATTCTAAAAATAATTGCTTCGGCACCGGTAGAATTTGCAGTTGCAACAATTCTTTTAACATAAGGTGCCAATCCTAAATCAATATCTCCTTCTATATCGCCGTAGTAAACTTTTTTTGTTTGACCTAAAACCGAAACAGTAAAGAGAAGGATAAGAAATAATATATAAGACCTTCTCATATGAACCTCACTTACTTATTAATAAAACTGTAGTTTAATAATTTATATACAAGTTTTGCGGTTACAAAACTTGAGCTCTCGTGATACTTTGACGGCGCAAGTTCAACAACATCAAAACCAACAATGTTTTTCTTTTCGCCAATCATTCGGAACAGATTCATCGTTTCATCCCATAACAATCCGCCGGGTTCCGGTGTTCCCGTTGCGGTAATTACGGATGGATCCAAACCGTCAACATCAAAAGTTACGTAAACATTTTCTTTTAAGTCATCCAAAACCCTTTGCTGCCAATCTTCACCATGTTTACCGGTTCTAATATCGCGCATGTAATAAGTTTTAATTCCGTTTTCTTTTATAAACTTGGATTCTTCGATACATTGTGCTCGAATACCGACTTGTACTATATCTTTTGTAAATTCCGCAACTCTTGCCATCACTGATGCATGAGAATACTTTGAACCTTCGTATTCATCTCTGAAATCTGAATGAGCATCAATCTGAAGAATTGATAAATTTTCATAAGCTTCAAAATGGGCTTTTGCCGGTGCCGATGAAAGCGAATGTTCACCACCCAAAGTAACAACAAATTTATTATCCGCTATTAATTCTTTTACTTGTTTATAAATTTTGTTGATTCCCTTCTTTGTCGACATATCTTTGAATTTTAATTCCGTTAGAGTAGCAATTCCTTTTTCAAAGACTAACTCTCTATCGAATTCTTCATCATAGAATTCAACATAATGAGAAGCTTTTAGAATTTCTTTCGGACCATTGGCAGTCCCCTTTCCGTAGCTAACAGTCTTCTCAAATGGTGCTGAAAGAATAACAATCTTGGAACTATTGTAAGAAGAATATTCATCTTCGATAGCTAAGAAGTTCTTTTTGATTCCGAGTGTTTTCATGGGCTCCCTTAAAATTATTTAATCTTTCCAAATTAACTTTGACAATCTAAAAACCGTTGAAACGGTTCTTCATGCAGATTTATATTTCGGTAGCCCACGACTTAAGTCGTGGGTTAATCAAAAAACTTGACAACATCTACCGTTTTAACGGTTTCCTGACTAAACGGTTTTTGTCGAGTGATTTAAAATAAAAAAAGAGACTCAAACAAGCCTCTTTTTTCTTCACAATAAAATATGAATTTTACTCTTTAACTTGTTGAGCAATGCTGCCGATTGCCGAACGTTCCATTTTGATTTTCACATTATTTCCCACATCAATAAGAACTGTTTTTTCATCGAGTCCGGCTACAGTACCGTGAATTCCTCCACTTGTAATAATCTTATCCCCTTTCTTAACTTCTGATAACATTCTATCTCTTTCTTTAGCACGTTTCTGCTGGGGACGTATAATCATAAAATAAAAAATTGCAAAAATAGCACCGAACATAATTAGCGTACTAACCATACTACCGCCGCCTTCCCCTTGAGGAGCCATAGCAAAAATCCACTCCATTTATTCCTCCTTAATTGAATTTATATTTAAAGATAATTTTTTAACGATTTCATTTTTCCAGTCGAAAAACGACCCTTCAATTATACGGCTTCTTGATTCTTTTACCAAATTTAAATAGAACGATAAGTTATGAATTGTACCGAGTGTAAGAGCAAGTATTTCATTAGCAATATATAGATGACGTAAATATGCACGGGTAAAATTTGAACAGGTATAACAATCGCAGACAGGGTCAAGCGGAGTGTGATCATCTTTATACATTGCATTTCTAATTGTTACAACTCCTTCAGATGTAAATAAATATGCGTTACGCGCATTACGGGTTGGCATTACACAATCAAACATATCAATACCTAGAGCGATTGATTCCAGAATATTCTCGGGTCTTCCGACACCCATTAAATAACGCGGTTTATTTTCGGGAATTAAATCCGTCGTAAAATTTGTAATATCATACATTGTTTCAGCAGGTTCACCGACTGCAAGTCCACCGATCGAGTAGCCATCAAAATCCAATTCGATTAAATCACGGGCAGATTTTTCACGTAAATCTTTGTAAACACTCCCTTGAATTATTCCGAAAAGAAACTGCTTGTGATTATAGAGAGCTTCGGAATTTTCGAATGCTTCTTTGTTAAGAATTGCCCATTTACTTGTAAGTTCTTGAGATTTTTTTGCATATTCATAGTCACAAGGATAAGGGGTGCATTCATCAAGAGGCATCAAAATATCCGATCCAATGCTCCGTTGAATTTGAATAACTTTTTCAGGAGTGAAGAAATGCCGTGATCCATCCAAGTGAGATTGAAATTCGACTCCGTCATTTTTGAGTTTTCGTAATTCTGCCAGACTGAAAACTTGGAATCCGCCGCTGTCGGTTAGAATCGGTTTATCCCAATTCATAAATTTATGCAGACCACCGGCATTTTCTAGTATTTCAATTCCGGGTCTAAGATAAAGATGGTAAGTATTTCCGAGTATAATTTGTGCTCCCACTTCATTTTTAAGTTGCTCCGCAGTTACAGCTTTTACTGTTCCTTGAGTACCGACAGGCATAAAAATGGGAGTTTCTACTACCCCGTGCTCCGTCTCAAAACACCCGGTTCTAGCCTTACTTTTAGCGTCTTTGTGTTGAATTTCGAATTTCATTACGGTGCAAATATAATCTATTTTTTAGTGAGGTGTGAAATTGGAGAATAGAATTTTATGAGCATTATAATAGGTTAAAAAAAAGTTTCTCCTAGTAATATATTTACCATATCGAACAAAGAAGATTTTTCAGAAAATAAAATAATCTACACTTCTACTTTTTTCCACTTACCTTTTGTGAACAACCATAGTGTAAATAAACCGACGGAAGTTTCGGCAATAAAAATTGCCCAAAATATTCCTGTGTGTTCCAGACCAAGTGTTTTTGACATGAAGTATGCGAGCGGAATTTCAAGTACCCAGAAAAAGAAAAAATTGATTTTAGTCGGTGTAACTGTATCGCCAGCACCGTTAAAAGCTTGAATTGCCACCATCCACCAACCGTAAACGAAATATGAATAAGAAATTATTTTCATCCACTCACCGCCGATGGAAATAACTTTTGAATCATCTGTGAAGATCGATACCAACTCTTCACTATAAAAGAAGAATATAAAAGAGACTGCAATTAAAAACAGCATATTCCAAAAACCGGTTATCCAAACAGAGCGTTCCGCACGGTACGGCATTTTAGCACCGAGATTTTGTCCGACAAGAGTTGCCGCGGCATTGGACATTCCCCATGCGGGCATCATTGTGAACATCATTATTCGCAAGGCAATTGTAGTACCGGCTACGGCTTCACTTCCATAGTCGGCTATAATTCTTATAATAAATACCCAAGAGACCATCGCGATGATCATCTGTCCTACACCACCCAAAGAAGTACGAACAATTTTCTTAATCACAGGCCAATTAATTCTGATGTACGCGCTTAGCACTCTTATATGCTTACCCCCTCTTAACAAAAGATAAACTTGAGTTAGAACACCAATCCCTCTACCAATAATAGTAGCGATTGCAGCACCTTCGAGACCATAAGCGGGAATCGGCCCTAATCCAAATATTAAAATGGGATCAAGAATAATATTAAATCCATTTGCAATCCAAAGAACTCGCATAGCAATTGCTGCATCACCGGCACCGCGGAATATAGCGTTGATAACAAACAAGAGCATGACTACAACATTACCACCGAGCATCCATTGAGCATATTTATAACCATGCTCAAGTACCCATTGATCGGCGCCCATAAGAGCAAGTAATTCTTTTGAGAAAAATATACCTGCTAAAGCAAAAGGCAATGAAATCAATACACCAATAAAAATTGATTGAACCGCCGTGATGCCGGCTTTTTCTTTTTCTTTTTCACCAATACGTCTCGCCACAATAGCCGTTACAGCCATTGCTAAACCCATTGCAATGGAATAGATAAGAAATAGATAGGTTTCGGTAAGTCCTACAGTAGCAACTGCCGATGCCCCTAGCCTGCCGACAAAATAAATATCGACAACCGCAAAAGTTGATTCCATTATTAACTCAAGAATCATCGGAACAGAAAGCAGAAAGATTGCTTTGCCTATTGGAATTTGTGTGTAGTCTGCTTCGCTCCCGCGGACTGCATCTTTTAGTTGCTGCCAAACGGAATAAGTAAATGGCTGATTTGTTAATTCGCCGGTTTGTTGATTATAATCAGTATCTTCTTTCAATATTTTTCCACTTAAAAGAAATGAAATTGTAAATTAAGATTATTTTTCCGCAAGTTCTTTTAGCTTATTTAAAGCGTTCGGCCACATATCCTTGAACATTTCACTGAATTCATCAGGAATGTTGCCAATTAGTTCAACAATTAATTCAGTCACATTATTCATTTCCTTCATTGAATAATTTTCCATAGCTCCGACCCAATCTTTAACAGCATCGCTGGTTGTATCTTCTACTCCATTATTAACAAATCCGATATGCTCGATTGATACATATTCATATTCTCTGATTTCTTTAATCCGGCTTACCATTCCGGACATATTACCTTCCGGGTCGGGGCCCAGGAAATGCATTTTACTTCCTTCGCTCCATTCACCAACGAAGTGCGAACCTTTTGCAAACGGTTCTGTCCATATTCTATATGATTCATCATCGAGCATTGAGTGCCATACTTGTTCTTTAGGTGCGTTTATGACTATTGAAAAATTTAATTTGTTCATTTAGTCCTCTCTTATTTTTAATAAAATGTTTGCAGATGTATTTCTCAAAGATTTCAGTTTGCTTCCACATACTTTTTGAAGTTATTTAGAATTGCCTGCCAACCTTCTCTTTGCATCTCAACGGGATTTTCATTTTCAGCATCGAAGGTTGTTGTTACTTTTATTTTTCCGTCAACAATTTCAAAAAGAGTTTCTACTTTTCTTCCGTCAAGTAATGTAAAAATAATTTTTTCGTGCTCAATCACTTCATCATAAACAGCTTCAAAATTAAAGCCGAAGCTACCATCTTTTGCTTCCATTCTGCTATTGAGTTTGCCGCCTACTCTCAAATCGTTTTCTGCTTTTGGGCAGCACCAATCATCAGAAGCAAAGTTCCATTTAGTAATATGTTCGGGAGAAGTATAGTAATTCCAAACTTTATTAACATTTGCCGAAACTAATACTTCAATTTTTATTTTTGTGCTATTCATAATAATCCTTTCTATTACAATGATTAGTTGTTGCTCGCTTCCTTTAATTCATCAATGATAATTTTTTTCATTTGGAGCATTGTATTTGTTGCTTTTTGAGCAATTTCCGGATCTGGATTGGAAAGTAATTCCGGTAAATTTTCCGGGATTATTTGCCAAGAAACTCCATACTTATCTTTTAACCATCCGCATTGCTCTGCTTCGGGTACTGCAGTCAAATGATTCCAATAATTATCTATTTCTTCTTGATCAGAACAATTTACAATTAACGAAATAGCTTCATTGAATGTAAAATTATGAGCTGTTCCGCCATCCATCGCGACAAACCATTGATCGTGAATTTTGAAATCGGTATACATTGTTAATCCTTCCATATCAGGCTGAATATCCGCCGAATATTTTGCCATTTGTCCTCTTTCAGAATCATCAAACAAAGTCATATAAAAATCGGTAGCTTCTTCTGCTATACCGTTTACATCACCGACAAATAAAAAGGATGGAATAATAAACGGTCTATCATCTCCTTCGGAATTTGACAAAATTAATTGCCAGGAAACACCAAACTTATCCTGCACCCAACCATATTTTTCACTGAACGGATATTTTTCTAACGGCATAAGTACAATTCCACCGTCAGATAATTTAGCCCAAGTTGAATCAAGATTTTCTGAAGCTTTTTCATCCTTCGACGGATCGAAGTTTAAAAAGAATGAAATTGACGGATTAATCTGGAAAAGAGGACCTCCGTTAAGAGCAAGAAATTGAAAACCCTCTATTTCAAATTCCATTGTTAAAACACTTCCAGCCGGTCGTCCGGAAATCTTAGCGGCTTCTTCTCCATAACGTGCTGTTCTTCCGGTTTTTGAGTTCTCAAAAATTGATACATAAAAATTCACTGCATCCTCAGCAGTATCATCGAACCATAAACAAGGTATAATTTTTTGTTTATTCATAGTTTCTGTTCCTTCAGTTGTATAAAAGTCATTATTTAGTTGGATAGTTTCCGATTTCAAATGGGTTTGCGTTGCGAGCAAGAAAATAATTATGAACAAGAAAGAATGGTTTCTTTTAAATCTGTATCTGATTTGTTTTTCATTATACATAATGTTTTCCTTCGTTTATTAATTTCTTTTTTCAATTATCAAGTGAGTTGCATTTTCCGATCTTGTGTGTTCGGTGCAAACATAACCAAGAGAACGAATATCAATACTTACAAAAAGATTTTCACCAGAACCCAACAATGTTGGTGAGACCACCAAATGTATTTCGTCGATTAACTTTTCTTTAAGATATTGACGAATCACATTTACTCCTCCGCCGAGTCTTACATCTTTTCCTTTTGCCGCATCGAATGCGCGTTCAAGTGCTGTGTGAATTCCATCAGTAACAAAATAAAAAGTTGTTCCGCCTTCCATTTCAATCGGTTTTCGTGCATGATTTGTTAAAACAAAAACCGGTACATGATACGGAGGATTATCACCCCACCAGCCTTTCCAGCTTTCGTCTTTCCATTCACCCCGGATTGGAGCGAACATATTACGACCTAAAATCCACGCACCGAGATTTTCGAATCCCCTTATTGCAAAGTCATTATCGATTCCGGTGGTGCCTTCATTTTTACCAAGTACATTTTTTTGAAAAGTTTGTGTGGGGAAAAACCACTTGTGTAATTCTTCACCGCCAACACCGAGAGGATTTTCCAGGCTTTGATTTGGACCGGCACCATAGCCATCAACTGATATTGCGAAACTTGCAACTCTTAATTTTGGCATAAGACCTCTTTAAATATTCTATAAACTGAACAATTAATTTTCAGATTTTTGGGGAGAATAAATAACCATCCACTGAACATTAAATTTATCTTTAAACGAGCCAAAATAATCTCCCCAGAACTGATCAGCCATCGGCATTTCGATAGTGCCGCCTTCCGAAAGTCCGGCAAATAATTTATCGGCTTCTTCTCTGCTCTCTGCGTCAATAGCTATATAAAAATTATTTCCAAAATTTACTTTTTGTCCCATTGATTCAAGAGCATCGGTTGCCATCAAATAGTTTTGGTTACCCATCGGAAGACCAATATGCATTACTTTCTGCTTTTCTTCTTCGCTCAATTTATCTCCCATTTCGGTATCCTTGAATCTGAAGATTCCGCCTTGGAAATCACCGCCAAAAACATTTTTATAGAAATTGAAAGCTTCTTCTGTATTACCTTGAAAACTAAGATACGGGTTAATTGATTTCATAATTTATTCTCCTTTTTTTGAGTTGAATTAAGTTCCTCAACAAAATCATCATCAGCACAAATTTAAGTTTTTGAATTTATATCTATGAGGGGTAATTACGGCAATCTTAGGGTTGATTCCGACATTTTGTCTTTTTATCTTTTGACATAAACAATTGGGGGAAAAATCATGAAACATATCTCAATCATTATACCGCTTGGTCATACGAGTTTAGTAAATATTGAAGGAACACACCAAATCTTTTCGAACGTGAATGAAATTTTAAAAGAAGTTGGAAAAAGTCCAATGTTTGATGTTCGCCTTGTGGGCTTAACAAGAAAAACCGAGCAGTCAACAGGATTGTTTGTCGTTAAGCCGGATTTATTAATCCATGAAGTTAATAAAACGGATATAATAATCATACCAGCGATACACGGAGATCAATATACAGCTGCTAAAAATAATAAGGATTTCATGCCTTGGCTTATCAATCAATATAACGAAGGTGCTGAGATTGCGAGTTTCTGTTTGGGCTCATTTTTCTTAGCTGCTACCGGGCTGTTAAACGGGAAACAAGCTACAACTCATTGGAGGTTTGCTAATGAATTTAGGTTAATGTTTCCTCAAATTAATTTACTTGATGATAAAATTATGACCGAGGAAAACGGTATATACACAAGCGGAGGTGCTTATTCATACTTAAATTTAATTTTATACCTGGTTGAAAAACATGCCGGTAGAGATATAGCGATATTAACTGCGAAGTCATTTATGATTGATCTGAATAAATACAGTCAATCTCCTTTCATTATGTTCAGAGGACAAAAAGAACATGATGATGAGCCGGTTAGAAAAGCTCAGGAATTCATTGAAAATAATTTTCAAGAAAAAATTACTGTCGGACAACTTGCTTCAATGTTTGCTTTAAGCAGGCGAAATTTTGAACGTAGATTTAAGAAAGCTACGTCAAATACAATCAGTGAGTATATACAACGTGTAAAAGTTGAAGCGGCTAAAATGAATTTAGAATCGTCAAGTGAAAATATAAGCGAGATAATGTATAAAGTTGGTTATAATGATAACAAAGCATTCCGGAGCACGTTCAAAAAAATTACCGGTTTAACTCCGGTAGAATACAGAAATAAATATAACCAGTTTGTGGTTGCTCCATAACTATTGTTTAATTATTTATACAAGAAAACGCGATTTGACGTTTCCATCCGGGATCATGCAAGAATCTCTCTTTCCAAACCATTTGTATCGACTATTGGCAATGAAATCATATAAAAAATCTCGAAATTTGAGTGGTAGGATTTTTATGATAATTAACATTCTCCAATACCATTTAAGTTGTTTTATTATTTCAATTACGGCATCTGATTTAATGTAATATTTATTTTCTGAGATGAGAATTATTGAATCAATTTTTTGGGGGATATTCATTTTGGCAGTTAATACTTCCCCAAAATTTGATTGCAAAGGAGCAAACAGAAAAATTGATTTAATGTCTCTACGAATGATAAAATTTACACTATTATTGCAGAGATTACACACTCCATCAAATAGAATTATCTTCTTATTTTCTAAATCAATTTGTCTTGCTCCCATTATAATTTCTTTACTCCTTGTGTAAAATATAATCGAGCTGCGAGTTTAATTCAGCTGAGAATTGTTTGTAGGACTCCGGTCTTCTTCTATTCAGGTAAAGAAGCAAAATTCCGGGAATAATAAATCTGATTTCACTTTTCATTCTTTCGGCTTCGTCCATTTTTTTTATATTATTCTTTATACAATAAACCCACTCTTCCATCGTGAGCCTATCGAGAAAATTATAAATCAAATCCAATGTAGGCTGCTTTTTAGAAATATCATTCGGTTTTTCAAGATAGAATAACTCGAATATTCCGGGATGCTGAACAAAGAAATTGGCATAAGCAATAATTGTATCCTTAATTTTACTTATTCCCCTTTCCGATTTGTTAGTTCTTGCTTCAACAAATTCTTCGCATTCTTCTTGAAAATCATTGATACACTCGAAAATTAGTTCTTTCACATCACCGAAATAATTATACAAAGTAGCATATGAATACCCTGCACGTTCGGCAATATTCCGCACACTAACGACTTTTAATCCTTCACCCCGCAATATTTCTTTTGTTGCTTGAATGAAATAGTTTCTCATTCTTTCTTCTTGGACAGTATTTTTGACCATATTAACACCCTACAATATTATTAACAGTGTTAATATAATAAACATCGTTAAATTTACAAAGGATATTTTCTAAGAAATTCCGTTTATCTTGAAAGAAAAGAATAATTACTCACTTTTTGGATTACCGCCAAACCAGTTACCGAAAATTTTGAAGGAAGGCGATTTATAATTTTTCGGGAGATAATCTTCCGGTATTGTAGTTTGATTACCATCTCTAACTGCAGAATAATGAGGTGACATAATTTCAACACCGGCTTGATTAAATTTATCTTGGATTGCAGAATGTAACTGCGAATAAGTAACCGCCATACGGTTACTATCATTGGTGTATACGTTCAGTTCATAGGAGACATAAAAATCATCAAGACTCGTCTGAAGCACGAATGGTTTAGGTTCTTTTAATATTGACTCGTTTTCATCACATGCCGATAAAAGAAGTTCATGAACTTTTTGCCAGGGCACATCATAACCTATTGTAACGGTTGTATGAAGAATTAATCCAATTTGTGATGCGGAAGAACTAAAATTAATAATATGGCTGCTAAGTACCATTGCGTTGGGAATTGTTATATCAACATTTTTAATTGTCCTTACCCGTGTTACTAAAAGATTTTTTTCAACAACATCTCCAGTGGTTTCTGCAATTTTTACCCTATCCCCTATTTTGAAAGGACGCATATATGTTAATACAATTCCCGATACCATATTAGCAATTGCGGAGGAAGAGCCGAGAGAAAACAAAATTCCCAAGAAAACCGATATACCTTGGAAAAACGGTGAATCTGAACCGGGCAAATACGGGAAAATAATGATAGCAGCAAGTACAAGTATTAAGAAGCGCACAATTTTGAAAGTCGGCATTGCCCATTCTTTATAGAACCCGGGGAGTTCGAGAGTACCTTTATCAATTTCATTAAAAAATACTCTTACAAGCTTTATTATATAGTAAAAGACAAATGAGAGAACAATAATAAAAAATAAGTTAGGTAAGAACTTCAAAAATGAAGTAAGGGCAATTGTTAACGGATCAAGAATATAACTTAATAAAGTATCAGCCCAGGTTTCGGTAAATTCAAATAAACTAAAAACAATTGTTACGTATGTATAGAAAAGAATTCCAAATAGAACAAAGCGTGCAACCTTTGTTAAAAATGAAAGAATCTCCAAACTTCTATCGGCAGAAAGAAGTTCGAACGAACGAATTTTTACCGATTTTATCTTAGTGTCTTTCCAACTGATAAAAAGCTTGTTTAAATAACCAACAAGTGTATTAATCCCTTTAATAAGCGTATATGCTAAAACGGTATAAAAAACAAAGAGTAATATTCCTTTAATAATCGGCTGGATATTGAGATTACTTATAAAAGGCCAAAGATCAATAAGCTCATAGAAATAGATATAAATCAATACAAGAGTAAGTGCAAACTTTAATCCGGTCCATATAATTTTAAGGGTCTTGATTAAATATTCATGCTTAATAAATTTTTTCTTCTTATACTGAATTCGTTCCGTTAATTTTTCATCAAGAGTTTCAATCCTTTTTGTAATACGCGGGAAAAGAAAACTCAACAACCATAATCCTAAAACAAGAAGTAAAGTAAAAACCAATGTCAAAATACTGCTCTTAAGTAACCATGCTTTTTTATGATCTGTTCTTTCAGATTGCAATTTAGATAGAATTATTTGAGAGTACTTTGCAGCTAATGAGTCAACTGTTAATGTAGAATCGGTTACATCATATGGATAAATTCCCATTACAATTTGATTGCCAACTGCAAGTATATAATGATTATCTTGTTTAATAATATTTATAGAATCGAGATAGACACTATCATCTTGTACAATGGATTTAAGAATAGAATTAATCTCATCTGCTCTTTTCTGTGCACTAAAGACACCAATACCTTTTTCTATATAAAACAAAGTATCGGAATTAATAATAATTGGAGAGGCTTTGGATATTTGAGCCTTTTCTTTAGCACTAAATGAAACCTGCAATACTAAAATTGCAACAGAAATGAACACAAAAAAGAATTTATGCATATAAGCACCGAAATTGTGTTATGAAAATTATACAAAAGTTATATTATTTCTAACAAAAATGATTTTCGATAAGTTCGTTTGAGAGGAATGAAGAATGAGCATTTGGGTATAATAGCGCCCTTTTCTGAAATAATATAAATACCAATACATAGTATAAGTGATTCGTATTATTTACAAATTAGTATTATACCGCCGGAGCTCAATGCCGTTTTATTCAAAATATGTGACTTTAATCTGCACCTTTATTGTTTTTTCAATTTCTTCTGTGCCATCTTCGTTAGTATAGAACTTGCCGTTTAAATCAATAATAAAATTATCAACCGGGTTAAAGAGAAAATCTTCAAACTTTTGTGGAGACTGAATAATCAACGGAATAACCATTTTATCTTCAGTCTGCAATTCTTTATCACAATCGCAATGAGCTAAACCTAAATATGAATCTTCCGCAACTTTTCTTGAAACGGGTTCAAATTCATCTTCGCTTATTCTCTGCTTGCCGACTGCAGTTGCAATAGTTTTATATTTTATTCCGCTGTGTAGTCTAATATTGTCCGACATATATAACTTAACACAATACTGGGTATGTGCATCAATACTTTGAATTCCGGTTGCTTGCTTTGCATAAGGATTAACAGTAAAATTCCAATCATAACCGTTAGATTCTCCGTTAACAGTTATATCAGAATAAAGCTGATACTTGCCAAAAATACTGTTATAAATTTTAGTATTGATTTCAGTTCTCACTCTTTGCGGTTCATCGTTATGATCTCTGGAAGTTTTTCCCCAGAAGACCGGATAATCAATTCCAGTCGTGAGAATATTTGCCCGGAAGTCATGATTTCTTAACTTATTTATGCTACCCTGGCTGCTCTTCATCGTCATGTATGAAAAATATTTTTCTTCTATTATTGTTTCTTCTTCAGGGTTGCCGAAATTTGGAAATGCTTTACGAGTAATAACTGTTGCTTCCATTCTCCCAAAGTAAGTGTATTCCTTTTGGACAACTTTGTTATTACCAATACTGAGCCCCAAACCAGAAGATATATTTCCTATCTTCTGATTTTGAATAGCATTTATATAGTCATGATTGATACACAAAATTTGATCAAAGAAAAAAGTAAGTACGATAAATAGAGTTGTAAGCAGATTTAATATTACATTTTTGTGACAATTACTGAATTGTTCCATTTAATTATTCCAAAATAATTTTGTCAATTATAAATTAATATACCTGACCCGGATAGTAAAAATAATTATCGTCTGCTTTAAGTCTGACTAGCCATTCCATTCTTTCCGATGCGTATAACAAGTGATCAATACATTGTTCTACAATGCTAAGTCCGGAAGTTGGGGTAGCAGATTTGTCTCCGAGTAATTCATATTGATCTTTTTCTCTCTGTTCGGTAACCGGAAGCTTTTTCTTAATCATATAATCATTTACTTCGTCAATTATAGATCTCAGTTTTGCTTTATTACCGATGAAATATTCTGTGCCTAATTTATCTGCTAATTTTTTAAACTCTGCAGAAAGGACATCGCAGTTTGTTTCGCCAAGTCCTGCTTCACAAGGAAATTTCGCACGAAGTTTGTTTATTTCATCATGGATTTTTTCGTCAAACTCATTTTTCATTACTGCTAAACGTTGATCGAGAGCTATTTCTTCGGGGAATTCAACATCTGTGTAGTTTTGTGAGAGTTGGCTCCTTCTCACTATTTCTTGCGGTGACATTTTCGACATATTTTTCTGATACTCTTGAGCCAATTTCATTGCCTCGGCCTGTGTCAAATTTTCGTACCTTGCCATTGTATTGGGTGTCTTATCTTGTAGTTCAACCTTAAGTATTTGTAAAGAGATTTTAAATGATTCAACTGAGCTTTCATTAATATCTTTAGGCCATGCAGGAATTCTATTATTATAGCTATGCCAGCTTTGGGAATAAGTAGTAATTAGAAACAAAAATGCAAAACTTATAATTATCTTTTTCATTTTATCTCCTCAAAAGCAATTTTATTATTGAATTCTTTAAACGAATAAAAATAATTTTGGATTTCGCATAATCATCAAACAATGAAAATGAAATATTGAACATGTTCATCAAATTTGTTTTGCCGTATAACCATCCGGAACTTTGAATAATTCGGAATCAATCGATACGTTTTCTTTAAAGTCCACAGCAATAGTTTCCATTATTCCGACTGAAAGATCAGCTTTGGTATAAAGTAATATTCCGTTGCTGCCCGCAAAAGTAGTTGTTCCCATTTTAGTTGTTGTAATGTAAGCATCACAATCTTTCCCGAGTATATTCATATTCGGTAATTTTTCGAATTGATATTTTTGTTTTCTTTCATCATTGTTTCTAAACGGATCGGGATCAAATTTCATTTCGGTGCCAAATTTACCGGGACCCATTATATAAGCAACTTTTTCTTCAGAATATTCATGTGTAATCTTATACATAAATTCGCCGTCAGTAAACTTAATTTCTTCAACAGAACCGTCAGTTTTGTAAGTCTCGCTTCTTTCTTTTATCCCATAATCATCAAAATAAACGATAATTTTTTGATCACCTAAAACACCGGTTCTTTTAAATGTTATTATGCCCGATTTTATCGGGTACTTTTTAGCAACTGTATATTTTTCAGTTTCTTGTTGTATTTCACCTGATGTCATTCCGGTTGTTTCTTTTAATTTTTCATCAACTATAGATTGTTCATTTTTATTGTTTGAATCCCCGCAGCCGAAAAACATGATCAACAATAAAACACATAATAATTTTATTAATGATTTCATTTTATCCTCTGTTTTATAATTTTATAAATTCCACTCTTCGATTATTAGCTTTACCTTCCGGAGTTGAGTTAGAAGATACCGGCTGACTTTCACCCATTCCGTCAGTTTCCATTCTTGATGCGTCAATACCAAATTGTTTTGAGAGCGCATTCTTAACTGCGGCAGCACGTTTTTTAGATAAGGTTAAGTTCATATCATCAGCGCCATCGCTATCCGTGTGCCCCACAATTTTTATTCGAACAGAGCTATTTTCTTTGAGAACATCTGCTATCTCTTTTAGGATTCCAAATGATTCGGGTTTGATTACATCCGAACCGGAATCAAAGGTTATACCTCTTGTAACTAATTTACCTTCTGTTATTAATCTACTTCTTGTATCGGGTGCTCCGACAGCAACGCGGAAATTGCCCAGAATTAAAGCATCCATGCATCCGATACGCATATAATTCAGATCATATTTTCTTGGAATAGCTCGTGGTATATCTATTACTTTGGCATCGTTCACATAAACTCTTAACCTTTGATTTTGTCCCCATATTGAATATCTAATTACTTCACCAGGATTAATTTCTTTACCGAAGCTTTGACCAATTTGCCCTCTATCATCTTTTTCTTCAACGTTGCTGTAATTACCAATAACAATCTCTTCATATATAAATCTAATACTCATTCCAGCATCTCCGGGTACATAGCCGTTCTCAAGGTAATCAGAATTATTTTGATAAATTTCCAGAAGCCAATCAACATTACCGGTATAAATTGCATCAAATTCAATAGTGAAATTTTCGGGGAAAGAAACTTTTAACTCCGGTGAGTAGTATGCAAATTCTGACATTAGTTTCAGCCATTTACCCGGTGCATTATTGACTGTAACTACTTCTGCAGAGGAAGTTGTGTTCCACTGAAGCGGGAAATCACCAATCGGTACATCACTAAAATCATCAAAGAAAATAACTTCTTCACCGGGTATAAAATAAAATTTGGAATAGGTTTTAAGATCTTGTTGTTTTACAACCGCAGAAGTTTTCATTTCATTTGATTCACCTTCAGTACTCATTTCATCATATTCCATATCTTCATCCGATCCGGATAATGCATCTTCAGTTCCATCTAATGTTTTATCAATTCCTTCATCGATCTTTTGCTCAATTCGATCTTTTGTTTTGTCTTTAACTTTTTCTTTAAGTGATTGCAGAAATTGACCATTAATTTGCGAGGCTAATAAAGATAGTGTAAGTATTATTATTATCCTTCTTAGCATGATATCACCTTATTTTTATTGAAGAAAATACATTTTACTGTTTTTTAACTATGCATGAATTTATTGAATTGACCAGCAAGTTAATTGTAAAAAATGGTCATGCGTGTCTTATGTTTTAAGACAATTCATCTTTTATTTCTGTCCATTTTTTACAATTGAATTTGGTGCGAAAGAAATATTTTTATTGAGTGATATCCATAACTATTCAGGATAATAAAATGAAAAAAATATTCTTAACTGCACTATTAACTTTATGTTTTACGGTAACTTTAATCTCACAAAAAAGCTATGATTATTTAGTTAAATATTTACCAAAGATTGACAAAGTTGGAGAGTTTGTTAAAGATGAAGTATTAATTGACGATCCATGCGATGCATGTCTTCCTACCGTAACAGTTTTATACCAGAAAAAAGGTTTAGGTGATATAAATGAAGACATGACTGACCTTGGTAGAACAATAAGTATTTCAATTACCGATGCAAAGGATAATATCGAATATATAAATGCGATGTTGGATTATAGTGGAAGTTCTCAAAGCTTCATGGTCTTTAAAGATAAATATGAGGGATGGAAAGAGATAGTCGAAAACGATTACGGAGTTCAACAATGCACTTATACTTATGCTGTTGAAAATAGATTCTTAATACAAATAAACGGTGGTTATGGCAATGTATTAAAGGAAATGGATGTTTTAGTAGACGATATTGATCATGTTGGATTAAAAAATCAAAAATAGACTGCATTAATATTCTAGCTGTTCCAATATATTTTGTTTACCTGAAAATGTCTCGACGTTATCAAGATTTCTACTGAAAAATTTTTTAGGAGTTTCGCCGATAATTTTTTTAAAATCTTTTATGAAATGGGATTGATCAAAAAATTTGCATTCATATACAATATCGTTAAAATTCAAATTGGGATTCTTTCTGTAAAGATCCCAAACATAATTAACGCGAACAATACGTAGTAATTCCTTAGCACTTATTCCCACACGCTGATGGAATAATCTTCTGAATGATCTATGATTCATTTTTACATCATTCAAAATTTCGGATATTCTCCGGTTAATATTACCGGAGATAATTTTGTTATAAACATCATCAACTTCATCCGTGAAATACACATTTTGCAAATAATTTTGTGAAATAAAATCTTCAAAAATATTTATTTTCTCTATATCAGAAATTGAGAATCTCATTTGCCGGTATATATCATCCAGCAACACAGAATCAAATGATTGGAAGAATTGATTTGGAAGTAAATCCATACGAATCTTAAATACAGAAGAAAAAACTGAAGTTCGGCATATTATGATAAGTGATTCAAGTATATCATTGGTTTCAAATACCAAATTATTAATACATGGAACAGTGAAAAAAATATTCGGCAATTCATATTTGTGAAATCCATTTATAATATACTTTTCGTTATCAGTAAAATGAATAACGATTGCTGTATATCCATCGGGAATATACTTATCCATCAATTGTTTTTCTCCGTCATTAAAACTAATACTTATGTAACGGACAACAAGTGGAGAACATCTTTCCGATGGTTTGTAATGCTGCGATAAAGGCATCAAAAAATTCTATATTGTCTAAAATAATTTCCGAATAGTAAAGACAAAAACCAGAATGAAAAATTAACCAAAAAATCAGAGATTACTAATCTGTTTTGATTATAATTATTTGTTAAACCATCTTTATTTTTAATAAAATTCAATCGATTAAATCCGAATGTTAGATAAAGCAAATGGGATATTACATACAGTTTTCGGTTATAAGACTTTTCGTCCGCTTCAAGAAGAAATAATAAAAACAATATTATCAAAAAAAGATTCGCTTGTAATAATGCCTACCGGCGGAGGTAAATCACTCTGTTACCAGATTCCGGCATTAATATTTAACGGGATAACTATCGTAGTCTCCCCTTTAATTTCATTGATGAAAGATCAAGTTGAGCAATTAAAAGAATTAGGTGCTGATGCAATTTTCTTAAACAGTTCGTTATCTCAAGAAGAATATGGAAAGAATGTAGAATTGTTAATAAACAATAATGTAAAACTTCTTTACGTTGCACCCGAAACTTTATTTCTTGAAAAGACTATTCAACTTTTATCATCACTTAAAATTGACTGCATTACAGTTGATGAAGCACATTGTATTTCGGAATGGGGACATGATTTTCGTCCCGAGTACAGAAAGATTATCGAAATTAGAAAACTTTTCCCGGATGCTGTTTGCGTTGCAGTTACCGCAACCGCAACACCAAGAGTTCAAAAGGATATTCGTGATTCGCTTGAACTAAGAGGTAATAATAATTTCATCGCAAGCTTCAACAGAGAAAATTTATATTTGGAAATAGCTCCTAAAGTAAACGGAGTTGAACAAACAATAAGATTTCTCCGAAAGTATCCAAATCAATCCGGAATAATTTATTGTTTTTCACGTAAGCAGGTTGATTCACTTTATGTTGATTTGTACAATGCGGGTTATTCAGTAAGACCTTATCATGCAGGATTATCAGACGAGGAACGAAAAGAAAATCAAGAATTATTTATTAAGGATGATATTCAAATAATAGTTGCAACAATTGCATTCGGAATGGGCATTAACAAATCTAATGTAAGATTTGTAATTCATTTCGATCTGCCTAAAAATATCGAATCATACTATCAAGAAATCGGAAGATCAGGTAGAGACGGTTTGCGTGCGCATTGTTTGTTATTATTCAGTTATTCCGATATTCAAAAGATTAGATACTTCATAAATCAAAAAGAAGAACATGAAAAGAAAATTGCCGAACGTCATTTAAGAGCATTATTAAATTATGCAGAGACCGGTATTTGCAGAAGATTTCCGTTGTTATCTTACTTTGGCGAAAAATTTAATCATCAAAAATGCGGTATGTGCGATAACTGCAATTCAATTGACAAAGATTTGGTAGATGTTACAATTCCAGCACAGAAATTTTTATCATGTGTAAAAAGAACTAATGAGATATTTGGTACTGTTCATATTGTCGATATTTTAAAAGGATCAAAAGCCGAAAAGATAATAGAAAAAGGTCATGACAAACTAAGTACATACGGAATTGGAACAGAATACTCTAAAAAACAATGGTTGTTTTTATCACATCAATTTATACAACAGGGTTTGCTCGTTCAAGATAACGAGTTCGGGAGTTTGAAATTAACCGAGAAATCATACCAGGTATTAAAAGGAAACCTAACAGTTACAGCAAAAATAAAAGAAGATTTTGAAGAAAGGATTAAAAAGGAAATAAAAGAATCTTACGACGAAGCATTATTTGAGATACTTAGAAAGAAAAGAAAATCAATCGCGGATAAATTACGCCTTCCTCCATATGTAATTTTCTCGGATAAATCCTTATCCGAAATGTCATCATATCTCCCGGTTAACAAAAAAGAAATGTTGAGAATTCACGGGCTCGGTGAGATTAAATTTGAGAAATACGGACATATATTTCTTAAAGAAATTATTGATTACTGTAAAGAGAATAAATTAAAATCAATCAACGAAGATTACAACCATTCACCTAAGATCAAAATAGTTAAGAAAACTAAATCATATCAAACAACAGGAGAAAAATTTATTTCCGGTACAACGATAGATGAACTTACACAAGAAACAAAATATAAGAAAAGCACTATCTTGAAACATTTGTATGACTATACAATTGAAAATGGTTTACCGAATCCGGAAAGATTGTTAAACGAATCTCATCTTTCCGAAAATGAAAGATATAAAGTATTAAGACTGTTTGATGAATTAGGAGCAGAGACACTATCGCCAATCTTCAATTCACTTAAACAAAAAGTCGATTATAATGAACTTCATTTACTAAGGATATTTTATATTGCTTCAAAAATGCGAAGAGAATAGAATTTTTTATACTTATTTTAATATCATACTTTGATCATAAAATTTGCATGAAAGAAATAACAGCCGAAATAAAAAAGTCGTTGCATACTTTTGTAAATAGATTTATCAAAACAGATGATGAATTGTTTAACACAATTCTCGGAAACTTCGAATATTACAATACAGCAAGAAAAGAACTGCTACTAGAAGCAGGTAAAGTTGCAGATAAAGTTTTCTTCTTACCGGAAGGTTTTGTAAGATTTTTTCATATTAAGGAAAATGGAATCGAAGTTACAAGTGATTTTTATTTTGCACCGGGATTTATCACTTCATTTACAAGTTTGATAGAACAAAAGCCATCAATAGTAAATATTCAGGCAATGGTAAAGATGGATATATTGTTTATTAAGTATAAAAATCTAATTGCTCTATATGATCAAGAGCACAAAATCGAAAGATTGGGAAGACTTCTTGCAGAACAAGTATTCATCTCTTCAGAAAAACATCTTTTTAGTTTTCTTAATGACTTACCTCAAGAAAGGTATGAATGGTTAATCAGAGAATACCCGGAATACATTAAAAATATACCACTTCACTATCTTGCTTCATACCTCGGCATTACCCCGGAATCACTCAGCCGCATTAGAAATCGTACTTAAGTTTAATTTCTTAACTTAAGTCAAGGATTTTATCCTCGAACAGATATTAGTTTTGAATAGTCAATAATTACTTTACAACATCGAGGATGAAATGAAAGCTACAAATATTTTACTACTCTTTTCCTTGGCTACAATATTTACAAGCTGTGCATCAATCACAAGAGATTATTTCAAGGAAACACTTCACAACCCTTTGGAGAAAATAATTTATTACGCTTCATTAGCAGGAAACTCTCATAATACGCAACCATGGATCGTTGAGATTGAAAACGAAACTACCGTACATATTTTAGCAGATTTTTCCAGAAAACTTCAAATTGTTGATCCTGATGGCAGAGGGTTGTTTATTTCTTTAGGAGCTTTTATAGAGAATTTTGAAATAGCTGCCGGTAGTTTTGGTTATAAGGCGAATGTGGAAATTACCGCACAACATAAGAATGATAACATAGCTGCAACAATAAAATTAAGTAAATCATTAGAAACCGGTTATGATCTCAATATAATTGAAGATCGCAGAACATTACGCACGCCTTTTCGTAATGACGAGATTATCAATGAACATTTAGAAAAACTTATCGATTCAAACAAAGAAAATGTATTTTATTTTAGTTCTGCTTCAAATGAAGGCAAGTATATCGCGGAAAATACTCTCGCCGCTTATACTCAACAAGCAAAAGATGATCAGGCAAAACAAGAGCTTTCAAATTGGATAAGATTTTCGAATACTGATGTTAAGAAATATCGCGATGGGCTTACAACAGCCGGTATGGGCATTAAAGGTATTGGAGGATTCATTGTTAGAAATTTCTATAAGCCGGAAGACTCATTAAAAGATTCATTTGTCAATACCGGGATTGAAAAGACAAAAGAGCAAACAGAAAACTGTAGTGGATGGATTGTTATCTTTCAGAATGAAGAAACACCGCAAAAGTGGATTGAAACCGGAAGAATTTACCAAAAAATAAATTTGAAATGCAGAGAGTTAAATTTAGGTTTACACCCGATGAATCAATTAATTGAAGAAGAGAATTTCGAAAAATTTGCTAATGAATATTTGTCATTACCGGGACAAATACAATTTATTGCACGTATCGGATATGTTGATTCTTATCCAGTCGCTAACAGTGTTAGAAGACCGGTTGAAAATATATTAATATATAATTAAGTAAAGTGATTCACTGTTTATTGACATTTATAAATGTGAAAAGAAATCGTTCCGGTTAGTTAATAAAACTTACCCCGAAAATTTTCGGGGTAAGTTTAGGAAACAACTAAAAATTATTCAGTTGATTTAGGTGATTCAGTTTTCGATGGAGTTTTTATTTCTTTGTCAATAATATTTCCGTCAACGTCAATTTCATGCACATCATATCCAAACTCTTTGAGTTTTTCTTCATACTGAATCCTATCACCTACTACAACCCAAATCAAATTATCCGCATTAAGAGTTTGTGACGCTGCACTTCGAACATCTTCCAAATTAAGATTTTTTACTCGACTGCTATAAGTATTAAAATAATCCAAGGGAAGATCATAACGAACAATATCTGCGAGAGAGTTACCAACTGAATTATTAGTTTCCCAACTACCAGGCAAACCTAAAGTATTATTCAGTTTGATTTTATTTAGTTCATCTTCAGTTGCGGGATTTGTACTTGTAAACTCGGAAATTTCTCTTAATACTTCTGCAAAAGATTCTTTTGTTTTATCGGATTGCACCATAGCAAAAACCACGAATGGACGCTGTCCTCGAGCACCTATTATAATACTTTGAGAACCGTAGGACCAATGCTTGTCCTCCCGAAGATTCATGTTAATTCTTGAAGTAAAGGTTCCGCCAATAATATCATTCATCGTTTCTATTTCAAGATTATTATCTACTCCTCTTCCCGGAATCAATTGTGCAGCAAAAATAACTGACTGCGGTGCACCCGGTTTATCCATCATATAAACCACAGGCTTTTCTTTATTCTTAACTTCACCAATATTTTTTTTAGGAACAATCCCCTCTTCCCAATCATCAAAATATTTTTCTAACTTAGGCAATAATTCATTCATAGAAATATCACCGGTTACAACAATGGTTGCATTGTTTGGTTTGAACCATGTCTGATGAAATTTCACAAGATCTTCGCGTTGAATTTTCATAACTGTTTCTTCATAACCGGAACCGCTAAATGGTAATCCGTAAGCATGATCTTTTCCGTAAATTAATTCCGGGAATGTTCTTAAACCCATTTGAATCGGATTTGATTTCTCACGCTGAATTTGAGCAATTTTTTCTTTCTTTAATCTGTCTAATTCCGAATCAGGAAATGAGGGATTAAGAATAACATCTGCATATAATTCAAGTGAAAGATCAAGTTTTTCTTTTAATGATGACATGTTAACAAAGGACATATCAAGATTAGAGTTGGTACCAAGATTAGTACCAAGATTATCCAACATATCACTAATTTCAAGAGATTTCAATTTAGCAGTACCCTCATCCAGCATAGCCATCGCTAAACCGGCAGTTCCGGGAATTGCAAATTGATCAGATGCATAACCGGCATTGACAAGTAAACTTACATTTACCAAAGGAACCGATGATCTTTGTGCAAGCATTACTTTTAATCCGTTAGACAAAACTGCTGTTTGAGTTTCCGGGAAAGATACATCAGGCGGAGTTCCGGTTTCGGGAAGTTTTGATCTATCGGCACCTACAGCAAGTTCTTGATAATTAGGGAACGGATGAACTTCCAAAATATATACACCGTCACCCAACCATTTTACAGAAGCATCTAGAATATCCTTTTCGGTTGAGTGAACAATATAACCTAAGTATTTTTTAAAGTGCTCAGGATTTCCACCGAAAACTTCAGACTGAGCAAGAATATCGGATTTACCACCAAATCCACCAATTCTTTCAATACCGCGTACAAAATTAGCTACATGTTTAGTTTTTACTCTTTGTAATTCTTCTTGAGTTGGACCTTCTTTTAAAAACTTAGCTAATACTTCATCAATAGCTTTTTCAACTAGGACAAGATCACCGTTCGGTTTTACGGTCGCACGGATATGAAATTGACTTCCAATTTCACCCGGTGAATAAAAAGCGGCTACATCAGTAGCAATCTGATCTTCGTACACCAACCTTTTGTAAAGCCGAGAAGATTTACCCAATGCCAAAACATCACTCGCTAAATCAAGGTAAGCTAATTCTTCATTACCCCATTCCGGAATATTCCAAACTTTATAAACCCTTGCTTGAGGAACCCTATCCTGAACAATTTGTCTTTTTGATCCTTGCATTTTTGCTACCCAAGTATCATACTTTGCGATAGGCGGACCGGCTGGAATATCACCGAAATATTTTTCCACTTTTTCTTTTGCTACTTCCGGTGTTATATCTCCTGCAACAACTAACACTGCATTAGCGGCGCCATAATATGTTTTGAACCATTCATGTACATCTTCCAAAGTAGCTGCATCTAAATCCTCCATAGAGCCAATAACCGACCATGAGTATGGATGACCTACCGGATATGTTCCCTTGGTAATTAATTCCCAAGCAACAGCGTACGGCTGATTATCACCTTGACGTTTTTCATTTTGAACAACACCACGTTGTTCATCAAGTTTTTCTTGTGTAACAGCCCCGAGTAAATGTCCCATTCTATCAGATTCCATCCATAGTGCCAAATCAACAGCAGAGGTAGGAACATTTTGGAAGTAGTTTGTCCTATCATTACTTGTTGTACCGTTTAAGTCAGTGGCACCGACTCTTTCCATAACCTGGAAATAATCGTCATCAAAGTTTTCGCTTCCGTTGAACATAAGATGTTCAAACAGGTGAGCAAAACCGGTTTTACCTACTTTTTCATTTTTTGAACCGACATGATACCAAACATTTACAGCTACAATTGGCGCTTTATGGTCTTCATGTACAATCAATGTAAGTCCATTATCAAGCACAAATTTTGTGTAAGGAATATCTATTTCAGAAATGTTTTGTGCTTTTATGATTGTTGTAAAAAGTAGGATAGTTATTACAAAGAGAAAAAATGAATTTCGTTTCATTTTTGTTCCTTTTTTAATGAGAGATGTGGTTTATTTGAGTATTAGACGTAGTTGACACAAAAAAGATATATGATTTAGAATGCTTTTTTGGTTAAAATTAAAAATATTATTAATCTTCATTCCCCAATGTTAAAAACGATATTTGTAATTCCTTTTACTTATGTCTGCGCAGTAACCGGAAACTTTATGCTACTATTTTCGAATTCAATCTTACTTAAAATGAACGGATATGATTCTTCATCGATAATCTTGTTGTAAGAATAATCTATTTGATCCGGTGGAAAATGATAAATAATTTTTTTGAGTGAACCCGATTGAATAATTTTCGGTAGAACTTCTACTATATCAAACGGTTGCGAATAAATAACATCATAAATCTGAAGAGTATTTTCTTCTTCCTTTTTTATAAAAATAATCTTCTCATCTTCTAATAAATAGATATCATTTCTAAAAGTATTCAAGATATGCCACCAGGTTATATGGTAATAATTCTCACAACCAAATATTTTTGTAATAGGTAATCTTATCCGCAGCATTTTATCAACTAAAGCAAAATCATCTTCATTCACTAAATCTAATTTGCGTAATTCATTTTTTGGTTTGGGAAGGTTGGATTCTTGTAAAAATAATTTCTCGGTAATTCTATTAAATCCAAACTTCGGATAGAAATCGAGTACGGATTCATTTGCAAAAAGAAAAAACAAATCGACATCGTCATGATACTTTTCAATAACATAATTCATTAATCTTCGAGCTAAGCCTTTATTTTTATATTCATCTAAAGTAGCAACCGCCCCTATTTGAACAGCTTTGTATTTGCTCCCGTCAATATAAACATTCATCAATGCAGCAGATACATTTGAGATTATTCTATTGTTATCAATTAATGAAAACGGTATGTAGTCTTTAGTCCAAAATCCTTTTTGATGCCATTCGGTAAAACTTATTCTTGGGAATACTTTTTCGATAAAAAGATGAAACTGATTTACAAGGTGATTATCGTTTTGATAGTTTTCAATTAATTTCAAATCTTCATTCATTTTTCTTCTCTATACAATAAGCAACAGGACAATTTATTTTATCTATTTACTCAAAATATAATTTTTATCACTTTCGCCCGGCTTTAACAACCAACCATCTTTTAATTCAAGAACCCAATCATCGGTTTCTATTCTCTTCAAATCAACTGCCTGGTTAAAATCATCGGGTAAAGAAATGATCACTTTTCTAAAATCACTTGAAACCAATGCTCCGTTTGTTACATCAAGAATTCCCCAGTTATCTGTAATTCTTATATTCGGATAAACTGTTCCAACGTTTTCAATTGATACTAAGTTAGAAGGATTAAACTGCATACTCATGTTCTGCAGTGGTAAAACCAAAACCGGTTTACCGAGAAATTTTTCTTTGAGGTATTCAAGTTTTTCAATTTGCTTCTGTGCTCTATTTTCTTCAAATATCAGAATATCGGAATCTTTGTAATCATTAAGAATTAATTGAGCCTCATCATGAACATCATCAGTAATAATTATCTCAAATGCACTCCGAATTATTTCGGTAATTCGAGAAGTTTCATTAATGTTAGTTCGCCAATAAATTCCGGATTTATCAAGAAGGAAAGAATAAAGCGGTCCCGATATGTATGCAAAAGAACGTACAAAGGAAGGCATCATTTCAGCATGTTTAATTTTATCCGACAAAATATTGTTAACAACAGATTCCGGTGCACCGCTTAATTTAATACCTGTATATTCCGCCAAACCTTCGTTCAACAACATTCTTGATTCGAGAGAATCAGCTTCAGGGAAAAGTTTCATTCTGTATTTGTTTAATATAATTGCACTTCTAATGTGTTTCACTCTTTCATCGTTTCCGGAATTAAGAGCAGAGAATAGTTCTTCCCATTCTAATCTTAACAGAATTCTACCTTCTTTTTTGTCCAAATGATCACAAGTATAATTGTAAAGTGGAATATTAATATCGTTTTGGATTCTATGAAAAAGTTCGTGCATTATTAATGAATTACGAATAAACTGATCTTCGGGAAGCGGCATCATTACCATAGTCCATTTCTTACCTTTCCAGTCGAATGCAGTATTAGCAATATTTAATTCATCCGGCAATATGCCAACAAAAACACCATTGATTTCTTCAAGGAAATTTTCATTATCAGGTTCATTTGCTATTATTAATCTTGTTTCGGGATAAGCCAACATCATCGGACCGTATAATTTAACTCCCCATAATTCCCCGTTATCAGCATTGGATAATGATTTTGCTTCCTTAAAATATTTTGCTGCTTCCGAAATTTCTTTTAAGTTATTTTGTGCACATATATTTGAAATAATCATTAAAAAGAAAAGAACAAAGATCATTTCTCTTCCGGACATTAACTACCTCCATCAAATTAATGTCTAAAGATAATTCATTCGCATTATAAACTAATGATAATTCGATTAGCTACTTGAAATTATTTTTTGTTGGTTTGTCAAACTTATGTGTAGAAAGTATCATCGCTGAATTCATAGAATAATTATTAAACATAATTTTTATTTAAACTACTTTGAACAAGATTGCAAACACTGGTCGACCAACTCTAAAATTTGTAAAAAGCTCGTTAGAAAACGTCAGACTCTATCGAAGTCTAACAACCAACCGCGAAATTACAATCCGCAAGAGCTCACAAAATCGGTGTTGAAAAAATTAACTTATTAGATGGACCAGTTTCGATTTTGGGACGAATTCGTAATTTACTTATGTGGTTCATTTGCAATCACTTTATATACCGCATTGTTTAACTAACTTTTTGCAGTCTCTTTACTTCTCTTTTTAGTCTACCCTTCAGTTTATCTTTTTCGATTTCTAAATTATATCTCATTTGTAGGTTCAACCAAAATTTTTCTGATAAACCAAAATACTCGGATAATCTTAATGCAGTATCAGCCGTTATTGCTCTTTTGCCTAAAACAATTTCATTTATTCTTCTTGCGGGGACATTAATATCTTGTGCTAATCGATATTGACTTATATCCATTGGTTTTAGAAATTCTTCAAATAGTATTTCTCCCGGATGAATCGGTTCTATTTTTTTTTTCATAATAATTTATCCTTTATGATAATCTATAATTTCAACTTCATAAGCATTATTTGCTTTCCAACTAAAAATTATTCTCCATTGGTCATTTATTCTAATACTGTACTTCCCAGCTAAATCTCCAGATAATTTTTCAAGTCTATTTCCAGGTGGGATTCTTAAATCATCAAGTTTTTCTTCAGCATCAACGATTAATAATTTTCTGTAAGCTACTTTTTGAATTGCTGAAGGAAGATGCCTAGCAGATTTTCTATTAAATATATCCTCTGATGTTATAACTTTTTTACTTTACTTAACCACCTTTGTAACCAACGGATTTTCATTAACTAATCATATAGTAAACAAAGATATCTTTGAAAATAAATATCATCGTTCATGTTTAGTTTGTGACCAGTGAGAGCTTATTAACTTCCAATCCCCATCAATCAGTTTGTATACTTCAGTTGTATTCCAATATTCTTTGCTGCCATCCTGCATAAATCCAACAAAGTTAAATGTAAGAATACCAATATCCCCGTGCAATTGAACCTGCGGATCAAGCAATTCATAATCGGGAAAGCTGAATGTCCCGTTAAAAGAAGCAATCCATTCTTGAAACTCATTTTTACCTGTACAACGTTTTTCTAATCCGGGATCAAAATAGGTTATTTCTTCGGCTGCAATTTCAATGAACCCGAATGTATCGCCGGTTATCCAACGGTCAAGAAATGCCTTTTCTTTTGCAATTATTATTTCTTGTGGTGTCATTTGTGTTGAATCTCCTATAGAATAGAAACTAAAATTATTTTCTGCCGGTGCTACCGATAAAAATCCAGCTGCTAAAATTACTGAAACTAACTTTCTAATAAACATAACTTCCTCACCGTTTTAAATAGAGGTGTATAGACTCTCCTTTTTTTTAATTTTATATCATTCCTTTTTCTTTTCAAGGCGGTATAAGGGTGTTACAAATTATCCCGCCATAAGCGTGATTGATTTGCTAGATATTTCAACAAGTAAAAAGCAGATTAGAATTCCTGACCAACAATAATTTGGAGATATCAAATCACCGGTATTGATCTAAACAATATTCCAAAATAGCTTGTCACCTATGGCATAACCATTTGGTAATCGAACCGGAATCTCTGCAAGAGCTTGCTGAGAATACTTTCTTGATCAGGTTGTCATTACCAAGTCATCACAGTGTTAAAGAACCTTTTACAAATTTATTTGTCAGGAATATTTATACCCACTTGCTTGCCCTCCGAAGTTGCTCATTTAACGAAGGAGGGCCTGTCCTCTGAAGTTGCATTTTAACAAAGTAGGAACTACTTATCTGCCCGCCATGCTTTTGGTGGATTAAAGAAGATATGTTGCCTTTATTTTTACTCGTTATCTACTTCTTACTTCTTTGAGTATATCGATAATTTCTTCTTTCTCTAATTTTATATTCACTCCTTTTACATCAAGCGGTGATTTCTTCTTTACGACTGACTTTAACTCAAAGACCGAACCATCTTTTCGTATTATTAATACTTTTCCTTCTATTTTCGCTTGGTCTAATAATGTTGCTAGTCTTTGACGTGCCTCGCTATAAGTATATGTATTCATTTTATACCTCAATTACATTTAAATTCATTTGTTTGGCAACCGTATTTAAGCCATTATCTAATGTTAATAATGGTGAACTATAATTTCTTGCACATTCAAGAAAATATGCATCATAAGCATAAATTTTATACTGATGAGCAATTTCTATGGATTTTTTGATGTCAACATCAACTAATCTAATAGGAATCATTTTATAATATTCTATAAACTCTTTAGCAGCTTTCAAATCAATTTTCTTTCTTTTAAACATTGCTGAGATTGCATTTCCTATTTCCCAATAAAGTGATGAAGTTGAAATCAAATCTTCACCTTCTGTAATTTTTATTAGTTTTGATTTACTCTTTTCATTTGTAATGACTGAAATGATAACAGAAGTATCAACAATCAGACTCATTAAATTTCCTCTTAAACGGTGTACAATTGTACAAGAAACTACTCAAAAATTCTATTACAAACAAGATTTTTTTTGCTGTATTATTTACAACATAACGAAGTTGTATATAGAAAAGAAAGTCAAAATTACGACGGGCGGGCAAGAAAAAAAGTATAACCCCAACCATACCGGGTCATATTATCCGGATACTAATAAAAAAGCTAAGGGTAAATTGTGCTCTTACCATGAATAAAATATTATTTTTCAAAAGTATAAACACATTTTCATAACGAAGTCATCACTTTGTGAAAGAACTTTTTACAAATTTATTTGTCAGGAATATTTATACCCACTTGCTTGCCCTCCGAAGTTGCTCATTTAACGAAGGAGGGCCTGTCCGCCAGAGTTTCATCTTAACGAAGTAGGAATTTTTTACTTACCGGTCCGCAGAAAATGTTTGTTATTCAACTGACTTTATCCGGTATCGCTTCCGGACAGAACCATTGACTGAAGTAAACACTTCAATCAGTTCCAATGGCTGCTCCTTTCCTCCGTTGTCAAATAGTGGAATACCACTTCCAAGAAGTATCGGAATGACAGTAATGGTCAGTTCATTGATCAAACTCGCTTCAAGGAATCTTTGAATCGTTATTCCACCGTCTATATACAGATGTTTCTTTCCTTCTTTCGCAAGCTTTGCGACAATATCATGAGGTGTACCGGATTCAAATCTAACTTTGCCGGTTAATTTTTCCGGAACCGTTAAATCTTTTGTTGTCAATACGATGACTTCAGTGCCCTCATAGTACCATTTGTTGAATGTCAATACTTTCTCAAATGAATGACGTCCCATGACAATTGCATCAACAGTCGAAATGAATTCATCATAAACCAGACCAATCTTTCCGGCATCCTCGTAATCGGATCTCAGAAGCCACGCAATGTCTCCGTCCGATTTAGCGATAAAACCATCAGTACTGGCAGCAATGTAAACCGAGCATTTCATATGTGTTTGATATATTTAGTTGAATAACGGTGTGGTTTTTAAGCTACCGTCTATAACAGCTATGCAGCTATGAAATCAATTGCCAATAATTTAGCAGCCATTGCGTAAATTCAACCGTACGCGCCGGCTGCAACAATTTAGTTTAGTATGTTACTGCCGAACAGCAACCTTTTATTTTTCACAAAACTAAAGAACACTGCAAATGCCGCTTTGAAAACGGCGTCCGCTTAATTGGCAGGTTATATTTGCATTCAATTACATTAAATCAAAGACTGATTTCAATGCTTGATCTATTTCAATAATTTTGTTTTCTGATAATTGACCACGTATTTTAACTAATCTATATTGAAAATCTATTGGTCTTGTTTGAAGGCAATCAGCGATGGATTTCTTGGTGAGTCCATTTTCTTTTGAGGGTTCTAAAAAAACGTTAGTAAGAATTTGAGCTTTTTTCTCGTTCCAACCAGTTATTGGAACTACTTGAATTACCGGGACCCTTTGATTGAATACATCATTGGTTACAACAACACAGGGTCTTATATTTCCAGTTTCAGAACCTTTTGCTGGATTTAAATCTATAGCAATAACCATCCCTCTTTTAATTGATTTCATTTAGGCCAATCCTCAATTGCCGAGTTTGTCAAATCTCTTAATTCTGAATCCTCTTTATAAATCTCGGCATAGAGTTTAGCTGACTTTGCCAACTTTTGTTTTTCTACAGATTTAATAAAATCATCAATAGCTGAACGAACCAATGAACTTTTATCTTTGAAGCCGAGTTCTTGATATTTGTTCAATATTTTTATGTGGTGCTCATCAAAACTTATTTTAGCTTGTTGCATCTTAACCTCTGATAGCCCTTTTATTAGTCCTTATTTACAGCCCCAATAAAAGAACCTTAATTTAAACATTCAACTCATTCTATATCAAATATAACGATGTTGCAAATAACCGGCGCCCAGAAGCAAGAAACCCAATTTAAAATGCAATGCCAAAAACCCTTAGCCAAGTTTAAATTGTCCGATAAACTTGGCGGTATTTTGTTTATTAAAAACTGTTACGCCAAACAGGAAACTTTACAAAAACTGAAAACCTTACAGCAAATCGGCATGACCGCATCTTCTTGTGGTCGTGTTGATTTGCTGGTTAGGCATTTTCTTATATTTTACTTTCATTTCACTTTTTGTATATTGGACAAAGAGAATAAAAAGATAATGAACATGAACAAACCAAAATTCTCACTACAAAAAGCTAGAAAAACAGTTGAAATATCTTCCAAAATTGAGGGACACAAAATTCAATCCAGAAAACCCACCAATCAACGTAAAAAAGCTAGATCTAAAACAAAGAACTAATGTCAAAGTATACTCACGACAATAATTACATCTACTACGAAGACACAAACATTCCTAGAAACAAACTCAACATTCGGAACTTACAGAAACTTGAAGAGGAAGAACAAAAGCTATTATTAAAAGGATATGAACATTTCCATAAGAATTTAGCTGAAAATACCATTTTTGATGAAAATTACTTTAAAGAACTTCACGAAAAAACTTTCAATAAACTTTACGACTTTGCTGGTGAATATAGAAGCGTAAATATCTCAAAAGGTTATTCTACCTTTTGTCAAGTAAGATTTCTCGAAAAAACTTCTAATAATATATTCAAGAAACTAGAAAATGATAATTATTTGAAAGATTATGCAGAAAAGTCCAAAGAGGAATTTGCAGAAAAAATAGCATTCTATATGTGTGAACTAATTGCACTACATCCATTTTTAGAACTAAATGGTAGAATAACAAGACTCTTTTTTGATATGATAGCTACATATAATGGTTATGAATACATTGATTACCAAGGAACACTAAAACAAAATGATGAAGATAATTTATTTATCCAAGCATCCATTGATTGTATGTCTGGTAACGAGAATCAAATGTTTCAAATAATCATAAATGGACTAAAAAAAGCAAAGTAGCTTCTTTCCAATTCAAGATTCACTTAATCAAAGAACAATTTTACAAAAGTGCCTAACGGCGTGTTATGTTAAATATCCAGTAACGCCGAGTTCTCGTTTTTATT
>DYHH01000053.1 GCA_020724265.1 Melioribacter roseus
TTGATCAAAGGAAAGTTGTTTGCAGCACATCAAGACTTTAGAAATTTGAGAACCTTTTTTAATTGGTCTATGCTTAATGACTATATCAACTCTTCACCAATTGAAAAGATGAAGCCTCCAAAGTTACCTCAGAGACGACCAGCGTGGATCACTAAAGAGCAATTAGAAACGATCTTGAGTAAAGAACAGAAACAACAATTGAGAGATATTTACACATTGTTATTCTACACCGGTTTAAGAGCAAATGAATTATTGACATTGAATTGGGAAAACATCGATCTTGAAAACAAACAGATTCACATCGTTAATCAGAGAGATTTCCGGACTAAAACTTTAAAAGAAAATACAGTTCCCATTAATGAAAAAGCATTCGAATTAATTACCATGCAACCGACTAAAGAATTTGGAGGTTTACTTTTCATCAAAAATGGTGTCAAATTAAATGTCGATTATGTGAGCAAGAAGTTTAAGAAAGCAGTTTTAGAAACCAACATCGATAAATCGATTCATCTTCATTCATTGAGACATAGCTTCGCTTCAAATCTGATCAGGATGGGAAACAGTATTTACAAGGTCAGTAAGCTTCTAGGACATACGAGAATTTCCACAACGGAAATATATGCACACTTGCAACCGAATGATTTAATCGATACGGTTAATAGTTTGGATTAGTGAAGATGTAATTTCTTTTACATTTTGGCAATAATTGTCGTTAAAGACAAAAATCACAATCAGAAAATTAGTTTTTCTACTCAAATCAAAATAATATGTATAGTTTACAGCAAAAAAAGATCATATTCTAACTCTTAAATCGAAGAAAATTCTCATTATTATGGCAAATATTATAAAAAGTGGTCTCGAATTTGATTTGATGGAAGTATTTGTGAAGCATAATTTATTACCTGAAACTCAGCTTCGAAACGCGAAAATCAGATATGATTTTGAGCAGTTAAAAGAGACCGGAATTCCAATAACTGAGGTAAAAAAGCAACTTGCAGAACAGTATTTTATAGGCTACAAGTCAATCGAAAGCATTGTTTATCAGAATAACAAGCGAAAAAATGTATCAGAATGAGAACTGATTTTATAAAGTCCTTTGCTTCAAACTTTGTGTGTTATAGTAGTGATATAGAATAAAGCGAATCAGATTGAGACATCATAAGTTATTATTTATAAATAAGTTAGCGTCTAATTATTGTCTATGCACTTGCGAACGTCTTCCTATATAGCAGGCGGTCGCTGAGGGTGTGAAAAATCACATGAATAAGAATTTTGAAATAAGCATTTTAAAGCCTCCTATTGAAGTTGAAACCTTAGAGATAGGATATGAGCCGGTTTCTCTTGAGATCGCTTCACACAGCCTCTCTAATGAAGAAATCAAACATAAATTAGATCACGCTGAACATTCTTTTTGCATTGATGAAATCGATTTGTTAAAGCTTCTTAACGAGAACGATTTCCATTTATTATGTGAACTGAATTCTGAGTTTGATTTCCTT
>DYHH01000022.1 GCA_020724265.1 Melioribacter roseus
TATTGTTTTTTCGGTCTATGATGTTCCAAAAATTAAAAGAATATTCCCAAGCGATAAAATATATCACTTATGCCAAGGTTATGAAGGGTATCACCTGGGAAAAACTTTTAAAGAACTACGGAGTGATAAGTATTTTTATACGACATTACATTCTTTGAAAGTAAATAATATCGTTGTCTCTAATCATTTGAAAGATCTATTCAAAAATAAATTCGGAAGAATATCCAATTATATTCCTAACGGTATTAATCTTTCAATTTTTCGCCCCAAACCGGAAATTGAACAGATTAGAAATTCTGTTTTATTTGTTGGGAACCCAAAAGATCCGTTGAAAGGGCTGCAATTTCTAATTGACTCACTTTCAAAATTACAAAGCTCTCCTTACAAAGTTAATGATCTGAAATTGTTTATAGTTTATGGTGGGAATAAGTTGAAAGGGGATATGGATTATCAGAAAACAAGTAAACTAGAAATAATATTTAAACGTGGGTTGAGTCCTGAGGAAATTTCCGACCTAATGAATAGCGTAAGTGTTGTTGTTAACACTTCGTGGTACGAAGGATTTACCCTCCCGGTTTTAGAGGCTATGGCCTGCGGTACTCCAACTTTATCAGTTGATAATATGGGTGTAAAAAGCTTTGCAAAAAACGGATTAAATTCTTTTGTTGTTGATTTTGGTGACCATGATTCTTTTAATAAGATACTTCTGGAATTATTGCGGGGTTCAGAAAAGGTAAATAGGATAATCCACAATGGATTAGAAACTGCAAAAAAATATTCACTTAAAAAAACCTTGAGTATATTTATTGAAGAGTATTCCAAAATTCTTAATCACAACTTCCCTCTTAACAAAGTAGATAAATTGTTATCTACAATTACATCTGAAGATAATCAATTGGACGTTGCATTGAATAAAAAATTATCAATAAAAAAAATCAATAATGAAATAATCCTTAATAAAGTGTCTATTGTTCTGGTTACATTTAACCAAATAAACTATACGCTTGAATGTATACAAAGTGTAAAAGATTATACAAAAGTAGATTACGAAATTATTGTAGTGGATAATAATTCATCAGATAATACTGTTGAAAAGTTAAGTAAATACCCTGATATAAAACTTATCCAAAACAAAGAAAATCTCGGTTTCCCTAACGCGGTTAACATCGGTATTAGAGCTGCCGCCGGTAAGCATATCCTTATTTTGAATAATGATACTGTCGTTACTAAGGGTTGGCTCGATAGATTGATTGATGTTGCCGATTCGAATGAGAAAATCGGTATAGTCGGTCCTATCTCCAATATCGTAAGCGGTGTACAAATCGACAAAAATGCAAAATACAATTCGATTGAAGAAATGCAAAAATATGCCGAAAAAGTCAGTAAAGAAAACAAGGGACAAGTTGAACAATTCCCCCGCGTTGCATTTTTGTGTACTTTGATCAAAAGGGAAGTTATAGATAAAATCGGCGGACTTGATGAGCGGTTCTCGCCCGGTAATTTTGAAGACGATGATTTTTGTTTACGTGCTCAATTAGCGGGATTCAAAACAGTGATTGCCAAAGATGTGTTTATTCATCATTACGGATCAAAAAGCTTTAAGGCAAACGGTGAAGCTGTTTATGCTGAAAGAATGAAAATCAATCAACAGAAGTTTGTTGATAAATGGGGCGCAGATCCGAATGAGATATGGTTAAAAGGAGCAAAAATTAAAAGTAGGAATATTGTTTACCCTGTCAACAATGATGAGTTTATGGAGTCATTTAATCGCACTTTAATTCATTCTGAAGATAATGAATTTGAATTGGCGCTTAAAGAAATTGAAAGAGCAATAACCACTTATAATGAAAGTAATAGAAAAGGTTTTGAACAAATTAGCAAAGAAGATTTATTAAACTTAGCAGGAAATATTTCATTACAGCTTGGCCATTTTGAAAAATCCAAAGAATTTTTTGAGTTGGAATTAGTTGAAAATCCGAACTCGGGCAAAGCTTGTTTAGGTCTGGCAGAAACTTTTTATAAAGCAGAATTATTTGAAGAAGCAAAGACAATGTATGAATGGGCAATTAAAAACGGTGAAAATAAAAATGAAATTTGGAATAAGCTTAACTGTATCAATCAACAATTAGGTTTACAAGAAAATCATAATTCTCTTGAGCTTTCAAGAGAAAATGAAATACACTCTATTCAACAAGCCGAGGAATTAATTAGCAAATCGGATTTACTTAATGCAGAGAAGATACTTTTACAAATTCTCAACTCTAATCCGAATAATATCGATGCCCTTAATGATTATGCGGTTGTTCATATTATGCAAAACAATTTTCAACCGGCATTAGAAAAAATTAATAAGGTTATCCAACTAGATCCTTCCAACGAAGTAGCTTTAGATAATCTAAAATATATAGAACAAGAAGTAAATTCGATAAATTAAATAGTGGTCTGAATAAAGACCACTATTTAACACTTGCCTAATATTAACCACTCCCCCTCTTAAAAATTGCTGTTTTATTTAAAATAACTAACAATCACTTCATTTAGTCAACTGGCATAAGTGTTGATTAACCAAATAAAAGAATTTTCTAAATCAACAAAGGAGATACAAATGGAAGTATTGGAAAGCACCGTTACACAAGCTTACGATCTTTTTACAAAAAAAGATTTTGAAGCTGCTCTTGATGTACTTAATAATTCTGATGAAGATATTAATAATCAGTTAAGTACCATTGAAGAAGATAAGCGAGACGAACATCTGGCAAGTATTTACAACTTAAAAGGGTTTATTTATCTCGGTTTAGGGGATAACAACTCGGCAAAGGATTCATTTGAAAAAGGATTACAATTAAATCCCAATTCTTCGCAAGCTTGTGCTGGATTAGGAGAAGTCTTTTTCTTAAACGGCAGAGATGAAGAAGCAAAAATTATGCTGGAATGGGCTTTGGATCTAAATTCACAAAACGAGTTTGCTAAAAGTAGTTTAGTAAAAGTAAATCGTTCACTTGCACTTCCGGATTACCACAATTCATTAGAAGTTGACTCAATGTCTGAAGACGAGCTTACCATTTTTAATAAATGCATAACCGATGCTTATACACTATTTAAAGAAAAAAAGTTCGCCTACTCACTCGAAAAAATTGAAAAGGCACAAGAATTATTATTATCCGGAGTAATGAGCAACTCAACTTTATTGAAAATTTCCTCTTTAGAAAATTTTAAGGGATTCAATTACCTTGCATTAGAGAACCACGATACAGCACAAGGATGCTTTGAAAAAGCTTTAAATCTTGACCCGCGTTCTTCACAAGCCTGTGCCGGTTTAGGTGAACTTTTCTATTTGAAAAGAATGGATAAAGAATCCAAAACCATGTTTCAATTTGCTGTTCAACACGATCCTCATAATGAGTTTGCTGTTAGCGGTCTCAAAAAAGTAAATGAAGCACTTGGTTTAGAAACAACAAACAATACGCTCGAAGAAAAAAAGGCGGTCTAAAGTGTCAAGCATTACACTCAGCATGATTGTAAAAGACGAAGAGAAACATTTATTCGACTGCCTTAAATCTGTGAAAGATATCACCGATGAAATAATTATTGTTGATACCGGGTCATCTGATAGAACCATAGAAATTGCAGAAAGTTTTGGGGCAAAAATTTTCCAATTCAATTGGATAAATGATTTTTCGGCTGCAAGAAATTTTGCCTTAAGCAAATCTACCGGGGACTGGATTCTATACCTTGACGCTGATGAAACATTAGACCCTGGTTCAAAAGAAAAGCTGAAAGATCTTTGCAAGACAAATTATAATCATGGTGTACGATGTAAAATTTATAATGTAGATGATATAAACAAGAAACCGAAACTGCAGAGTTATACAAGGTTATTTAAGAATTCCCCCGGTATTGAATTCCGCGGGAAAGCACATGAACAAATTGATGCATCGCTAATCGAAAAAAATTATAAAATAATCGATTCGGATATTCTCATTTATCATTTCGGATACAACATTCCCAAGCAAGCCATAAAAGAAAAAGCACAACGGAATCTCAAGCTTTTATTAAATGATTATGAATCGACCCCCAGCGGTTATAATGCTTTTCAAATAGCAAACAGTTACAACATCTTGAATGATAAGCAAAAAACGTTCGATTATTTCAAATTGTCGCTTGATGATAAACATCTTCCCGATGAGTATCGCTCACTTGCACTAAGCAGTATAGCTGAATATTATTTACGAATTAACAACATAAATGATGCACTTATATCAATTGACAAATCTCTGGAAGTTGATCCGTTGAATATTGTCTCAAATCTCACTGCATCGGAAATATATTTCAAAGCAAATAAAGGAAGCGAAGCAGTTTCATTCTGTATTAATGCATTTGAAGAAAATAAAAAAGGTATAGCTAAGAAAAACAACTCTAGATTGCTTGATATTTTTTACGATGAGGAGATGATACTTTACCACGGACTTCATATTTCATATCAGTCAAATGAACAAACAGGCATTGAGTACTTCTTCAACAAATTAGAGGATTTGAAAACTAGAGATAAATTGCTTTGGCAAAAAGAACTTGATATTATACAGCATTTAGCAAGCAACTCTGTTCTTTCATTTGAACACATAAATTTCATAACCGATTTAATAAGTGAATATAATATAGATTTCTATTTGGGATTATTAAATTATTATCAGAGTACTGATATAAAAATATTGGTCGAGAAAAAATTATTTGAAAAATTTCCAGAAAATCTTGTTGTTAGAAACAGATATGCCCATGATTTAAGTAAATCCGCAAGAATTGATGAGGCAATATCAATTTATAGCAGCACAATAGAAAAATTTCCTGAAGATACATCGGCAATATTTTATTTAATATCTCTCTTCCTTCAAAAAGGTGATTTTAATTCCCTAGAATCACTAATAAATTCCAGCAAGGAAAAATATTCCGGCAATAAAGATTTAATTAAGCAGCTTAACGATTTTGAAGAAAAAGTAAGTTCTATCAAACAAAATACAAACTGAATTAGGAGGTAAAATGTCTAGTTTTAAAATAGCTTCCAACATAGGTGCTTTGGAAGCTTATAATGCGCTTGCGAAGTTAAATTCAAAGACTCAAAAAGCGCAATTACGGTTGGCAACACAAAAAAGAATTAACAGCGTTGCCGACGATACTTCCGGGTTTAATATCGGGAAATCACTTGAAGCAAAAGTTGCTTTAATGCAGGCAGCTCAAAAGAACGTAGGTTCTGCTAAAGATATGCTTGCTACTGCTGAAAGCCAGTTAGTAAGTATCCGTGATATGATAACTCAGATTAAAGCTAAAGTGGCGGATTCTGGTAATGCAGCAGCCGACCTTAGTTCATTAGCAGCAGACGTAAGAGCAATTGCCGATGAAATTAATAGTGCAATCAGCTCTACTAAATTTAATGATACTGAATTGTTAACATCAACTTCTGCAGCTGCCGGAAGCGGTATGACCTTCCAAACCGGTGTCAGCACTTCGGAAACTTTAACAACAACTTTCTCTACTAACGTTGCACTTAATGCCGCAGCAGTTTCTACTGATGTTGATACATTAGTTGGAAGTGCTACAAGAACTAACTTCACTAATCTTGAAACAAACCTCAATACTTTCGAGTCAACTGTGGCAGAGGCATTGGGGAAAATAGGTAACTATATTCAAAGATTAGATGCAAAAGAGGAATTTTTAACTTCGGCTATTACAAATTCTCAGGCATCTGTATCCAGATTATTTGATGCGGATATAGCTCTTGAACAGCTAAATGCAACGAAAGCATCAATCGGTGCTCAAGCAGCAACAGCTATGTTAGCGCAATTGAATATGAGTCCGCAGCAAGTACTCCAACTCTTCGGTTAATATTACGTGAAATATTCCTATTGAGCTCTGCATAAACGGCGGAGCTCATTTCCCTATAAAAAAATAATTTGGTTCATTAACTAAACTAATCAACACTACCTCCGATAATGTAACTGAGAACAAGATCAAAAAGTCATTAGCCAGTTGACAAAAGAGATCTTAAAAACATTAAACAATGGCAAGGACGCCAAAATAAACAAATAACAAGGAGGTTGTAATGTCTTTCAGAATAGCATCAAACATCGGAGCGCTTGAAGCGTATAACGCTTTGGCAAAACTCAACTCGCAAACTCAAAAAGCACAGTTGAGATTAGCAACTCAAAAGAGAATCAACAGTGTTGCAGATGATACATCGGGATTCTCTATTGGTAAAGCTCTTGAAGCAAAGGTATCTTTAATGCAATCCGCACAAAAGAATGTCGGTTCTGCAAAAGATATGTTGTCAACAGCAGAAAACCAGTTGGTCAGTATTCGTGATATGATTACCCAAATCAAATCAAAAATTGCTGATTCAGGTAATGCTGCTGCAGATCTTAACTCATTAGCTGCCGACGTTAGAGCAATTGCAGATGAAATTAATAGTGCTATTAGCTCAACAAAATTCAACGATACGGAATTATTAACTTCAACATCTGCTGCTGCCAGTGGCGGTATGGTATTCCAAACCGGAGTTGGTACATCAGAAACACTATCAACCGTATTCTCTGCTAATGTTGCTTTACATGCTTCTGCAGTTTCTACCGATGTTGATACTCTTGTTAGCTCGGCTACAAGAAGTAACTTTACAGCTTTAGAAACTAACCTCAACACTTTCGAGACAACTGTTTCTTCTTCGCTCGGTAAAATTGGTAATTATCTGCAAAGGTTAGATGCTAAAGATGAATTTTTAACATCAGCTATAACAAATTCACAAGCATCTGTTTCCAGATTGTTCGACGCTGATATTGCACTTGAGCAATTAAATGCTACCAAATACTCAATAGGTGCACAAGCTGCTACTGCTATGGTTGCACAAATGAACTTTGCTCCGCAGCAAGTTCTACAATTATTCGGCTAATACAGCTTGATCTTTGTTTTCTTCTCGGCTCTCCCGGATATCCCGGGAGGGCTTTATTAAAATATCAATGGAGTTTTTATGTATTCTTCCGTTGCAAGTAGACCAAGAAACCGCGCTAATGCTTACTTGGTAAACGAAATTCGTGAATCATCGCAAGAAAAATTACTTGTTAAACTATACGACTTTGCAATTGCTAATTGCAGGCAGCACAATATCGAAAAGACAAACAAAGCTCTTAATGAATTGATCTTCGGGCTCAGATTTGATGAAGCCGAATTAGAAAAAATATCTACCGGACTTTTTCAACTTTATAATTTCTGTAAAGATCAAATGCGAAAAAGAAATTTTGATATTGTTGAAAGAATTCTTTCCGAATTAAAAGATACTTGGGTTGTTGTTCTTGAAGCAAAAAAATAAGATCCCTGGATAAGTAAAATGCAAATTCTTTCCTCTTCACATATTAATGAGCTCATTTATAACTATAAAAATGTTGAGATAAAAAAAAGACTTTCTTCTATCCAAACGAAGAAAAATAATTTTTCTACGTTGAGCAAAACGTTGTCGGAAATCAGCACAAAAGTTACAACTCTTTTAAGTTCCTTATCCAATTTAAAATCAACATCAACGAGTTCAATCTTTAATGCTAAAACCGCAACTTCAAGTAATTCAGAATTAGTTACAGCAAGCGCTGAAAATTCTGCAAGTATAGGCTCATATGAAATTGCCGTATCTCAATTAGCAAAAAATGATATGGTCATATCTTCCGATCTCGATTCATCTGCGGTTTTAGGTCTTACAGGCAAACATACTTTTACTATAAATACCGGTGACGGTAGTAATCCCGATTATACAAGTACAGTTACTCTTGAATTGGATGGAACAGAAACTAATTTGTCATTACTTGAGAAAATATCTACTGCAATTAACACGGATTATGCCGAGGTTTCATCTACCGTGCAATCTGCTTCGGCTGATTATAGCGGTGGTGAAAGTTCTTTTATTATAAATGTGGGTGGTACAGAATATACTATTAATACCGTCGGAGGTGGAACTTATGAGGAACTTATTGATGAATTAGTCGAAAAAATAAATTCCACTGCTAAAGGAGTAACCGCGGTTAAAATTTCCGATGACCCGGATACCGGGGATGTAAAACTTTCATTAACCGCAACAAATACAAAAGACTATTTAACTATCTCCCACGAAGGAGGATTTGATTTAGTTTCACATTTAGGAATAGATATTGAAAAAGAAATCAGCGCTTCAGCAGTATTATCCGCTTCCTCTTTTACACCAAGTTCCGGGAAAGCTCAATTATCAATTACCTCGAAAAATTCCGGTCTTGATTTTAGAATAAAAAACATTGCAGATGAAACCGGTTCACAAATTCTTTCACAACTCGGATTAAATCTCGGGACCTCGCGTCCGTCATTTGATCAAACAGCATCACCTGATACAGCCGGTTTTGTTTATGCAGATATTACATCGGAAGGTAATAAACTTAACTCGAAATTCACTTTTAACAGTATCCAAATTCAAAATAGTTCTAATTCGGTTAATGATCTTGTTACCGGTGTAACCTTTAATCTAAAATCCGTTATGGATGATTCAGTATCCAATGTTAATATAAATATTCAAAATGATAACACTGCCATTAGAGATGAAGTAAACGATTTTATCAAAAAGTTCAATGAACTATATTTATTACTCAAAGATAAAACTAAGTCAACAGAAAGTTCGCGTGGTGTATTAAGGGGAGATTCGACTACGCAATCTTTATTAAATACACTTAGAGCTGTTGGTTATTCAACTTATGGAGACGAAACAAACGAATTTCAGTTTCTTTCGCAAATTGGAATTAAGTTTGATGCAAACACCGGGTTATCTATTAGTGATTCAAATCTCTTCGACGAAAAGGTAAATTTTAATACTAATTCTGTTATAAACTTATTTAATTCGACGGATAATGGGTTGGCAACAATTTTCCATAATTCACTTAACAATTTTGCCGGGGCTGATGGTTATCTCAGTCTATCGAAAACAAGCTACGATAATTCGGTTAAATATTTCAGTGATCGTATTGACAGTATAACTACCAGTATTGATAAAAGTGCGGATATTCTTAGAAAAAGATATCAAATGCTTCAATCACAATATGCCGCTCTATTAAGTAACCAATCCTTTTTTAGTTCCGGAGTAACAACGGATAATTATGGATAAACCTGAAGCTATATTGGAAGTTTTAGAAATTTTATGTGCTAATACTTTGAAATCATTAAGAGAATTAGCACCTGAGAATTTCGAAATTAAATTTAATGAGGCTTACAAAAACTTAAAAAGAGCAAAAGAAATTAGAGCAAACATCTCATTAACTTCCGGTAATTCGGTAACTGAAGAAAAATTAAAAAAAGTTGAGAAAATCGCTAAACTTATTGCGGAAGAATACGATAATATAATTGAGAAATATTCTTTAGAAATAGATATAATTGAAAAAGAAATAAAAACTAGTAGAAATAAGCGGAAAATGTTAAGCTATTCCGGAGGTGTGTGATGAAAATAAATAATATTAATAACCCTTCTTTTCTTCCCGGTTCGAAGAAAAACATTGAACCGAAAGATGGGAAAAGAAACGAGGTTTCGGATTCTATTCAAATATCTTCCGAAGCAAGAGAACTATTAAGCCAGGACAGAATTTCCAAGCTTAACGAAATAAAAGAAAAACTGAATCAAAATTTCTACAGTAGAAAAGAGGTTATTGAAAAAACTGCTGAAGCAATTCTTAAAGAATTAAAATCAGAATAATTTCTTATCGTCAAAAATCCATTCTCCTCAGTTAAAACATATTTAACTATTGCCGGATAATTCGTATTTTAGTATCCTTTTTATTAGTGATCTGAGATATGTTTTCTGAAATTAACCAAAAGAATAAACTTGAAATTTTAGGAAAGCTTGCCGCCAGCCTTTCGCATGAACTTCGTAATCCGCTATCAGCAATAAAACTGAACCTTGATTATATGAAAATGGGTGTAGACGAACTCCCTGAAGAAATGTTGGAATCCTTAGAAAGCTGCATTACCGGCGTTGAAAGAATCGAGTACCTTATCGAAAATATTCTTAGTTTTTCTAGAAGGAATAGAAATTCTTCCGAAAAAATTTGTATCAACGATGTCTCAAAAATTGCAGTTAGTCTTAGTCAGGCAAAAGCAAGTAGAGAAAAAATTACAATATCAACGGAATACTTGGACAACATTGCCAAAGTAGAATTTAGTAAAAGTAATCTTTTACAAGTTTTTCTTAACTTAATTACCAATGCAATTGAAGCATGTAATGGAAACCGGGGAGAAATTTTTATAAGAACACATTCATCAGGTACTTCTCCTTATAATGTAGTGTGGGCAATAACTGATAATGGTATGGGTATCAAGGATGAAATTAAAGAAAAGATATTCGGAGATTTCTTTACAAACAAAGAATCCGGCACAGGTATTGGTTTAACTGTTTGCAAAAACCTACTTGAAGAAAAAGATGCAAAGTTGGAATTTAGCAGTGAATTTGGAAAAGGAACAACGTTCCGAATATTTTTCAAAACCGAATTGAAGGTTCAAGATGCTTAAAAAAGTTTTAATTATTGACGATGATCAACTTGTAAGTGTTTCTTTAAAGAAAGCACTAACAAGATTAAACTTCAACGTGGAAATTTGTTTAGATGCAGTTGAAGTATTCGAAAGCATCAGAAATTTTGATCCGGATATTATATTGCTTGATATATATCTAACAACGCATAACGGGCTGGAAATATTAAAAGAAATAAAAATTAAATACACTGATCTGCCAGTAATTATGATAACAGGTTATGCCGATGTTGATATTGCCGTTAATGCAATTAAGAACGGAGCTTATGATTTTTTGCTTAAACCTTTGGACTTAGATCAACTTAACACCGTATTGAAAAAGGCTTCCGAGAATTTAAATCTGAAAAGAGAAGTCGAAACCCTACAGGAGATTTTAAGACAAGATGAATTAACACCAGATTACTTCGGGAAAAGCGGTAAAATTCAGCGTATTGTTAAAACCGCTCAAAAATTAGCAAAAAGCTCGGATACAACGGTTCTCATAGAAGGTGAAAGCGGAACCGGCAAAGAAGTGTTCGCGAAGTTCATTCATCAAAATAGTCCGAGGAAAACAGCTAACTTCATTCAAATCAACTGTGCTACAATACCAAAAGACTTAGCAGAAAGCGAACTCTTTGGGCATGAAAAAGGTGCTTTCACAGGTGCTGCTCAGAAAACTAAACTTGGTAAATTTGAATTAGCCGATAAGGGAACAATTCTTCTTGATGAAATTGGTGAGTTGACTCAAGATTTACAAGTTAAATTGTTAAGAGTACTCCAAGAAAAAAAGTTTTATAGAGTTGGCGGTGAAAAAGAAGTTGAAGTCGATGTTAGAGTATTAGCGGCAACCAATAAACAGCTCGAAGATGAAGTACGAGCCGGCAATTTTAGGGAGGATCTTTTTTATAGATTAAACGTGGCTAAGATTGTCATTCCACCTCTGCGTGAACGCTCAGAGGATATTCCTTCATTATCGTATTCATTTCTTGCAGAATTTAACAAGAAATTTCAAAAGAGTGTTACCGATATTGATCCGGTTGCAATGGATCGTTTAAAGGAATATCCATGGAAAGGAAATATAAGAGAGCTCAGAAACGTCATTGAGAGAGCTTTATTATTGATCGATGAAGAAAAAATTCTTAAACCACATTTTCTAAGTTTTATGAGCGATTTGTATGCTAAAGGGGATAAACAATCCGAGAAGTTCACTCTTACTATTCCTCCAAGCGGGATTAAGATTGATGATGTAATCAAGGACTTAATTCTTAAAACACTCAAAATTACAAATGGCAATCAAGTTAAAGCCGCAAAAATTCTCGGCTTATCAAGATCTAAGTTACGCTATAGGATGGAACAGCTGAATATTTCCGTCACTAAAAATTTTGATTAGTGTTAATATTTCTTCTTTAGAAAAAATATACCTCAGATATTTTTTTTGTTCAGAAAGCTCATCTTTTTCCACTTTCTTTATTAAACATACCAATATAATATTGCACACCTGGCTAATATTGAGCAATGGTGAGTAAGCAAAACAACAATTTTTTCTATAAATCAAATCTAATATAAGGCATCAAAATTGCTTTTAAGGTATAAATATTTGCAAAAATGTTTCGATTATAGAAACAGGATTTAATATAAATAAACTACCGGACGAAAAAGTGGCTAAAAATTATGATGTGAAAAAGATTTTCTCAAATATCAATTCTCAAGAGAAAATTGAACTACTCGAGCAACTTAATATACAAACCCTCGATCAACAGGATTTGGAAAGTCTTGTTTTATTAATCGATGATAATGATAACGGAATCAGAAACTGCATTACCAATTTATTTTCTTTCAGTGATGATCCGAGAATTCCCTCACTGCTCGTTAAATATATTTCGTCAACTAATATTTCATCGAGAAATCTTGCAGGTGAAATTTTAGTTAAAATAGGTAGTAATTCAGTCGATTCTCTAATTGGTTATTTAGGTGAAGTCAAGAATTATGATGATCAGAAATTTATTATAGATCTATTAGGTTTGATTAAAAATAATAAAGCCGAAGAAGCTATCGTAGAAATATTAAGAAATACAAAGGATGCAAATGTAAAACTATCTTGCATTGAAGCTCTCGGTAATATGGAATCCGAAAAATCTGTTGGTTTAATTTTAACAAATTATGATGAAGATGATATATATAAACCGACCATTAATGAAGCGCTCGGGAAAATCGGTTCACAAGAAGCTTTAGATTTTATGATAAAAAAATATCCCGTTGAAAATGATTTAACAAAGTACTCTATTATTGAAAGTCTCGGGATAATCGGTAACATGGAGACTTTCTTTTTCTTAATTTCAGAATTAAATACTTCCGAAGGTCCTCTCATCTGGGTATTAATAAATAGCATTAAACAGTTGTCCGAGAAATTAAATCTTGATGTTCCCTTCGATGAAAAGATGCGTAATGCAATTTTAGCTACAATCTATCAAGCGAATTCCGAGTTTAAGAAATCAGCAATTCATCTATTGAAAGAATTTAACGACAAAGAGATAGTTACTGCTTGTTTAACAGCACTTGGTGAAGACTATGAATTGGATGAGATTCTCAGAACAAAAGTGCTTCAAAACAAAGAACATTCTCTATTAGCATTTCCTTCTCTTCTTAAAATTAAATTAAAAAATTCCGAATGTGTTCTTAATCTGCTTAATGATATTATAGACTCTTTGGAAATTCCTGTTACAAATATACTTAAGGGGCTTAGTTTAAGAAATTTGATTGATGCACTTTCTGATTATTTATCGAATTCCGATGAAGAAGCCCGCAGAATATCGATGAATCTTTTATTCAGAATTGACTCTAAAACGGCATTACTTTTTTCAGATAAGATGTTGAGCGATGACAATATTTGGAACAAACTAAGATTTGTTGATAACCTTGCGGAAATTGAAGACGAATCTGCAAATAAGATTTTAGAAATATTAACCGAAGACTCTGAAATAATGGTTAGCAATCGTGCTTCGGAATTACTAAAACAAAGAACCTCTATTTATAATTAAGAAATAGAAGACAAACAATGATCGAACAAACTGCTTCTTCATTTAGAATTAATTCAATACTCGATGCTTCAAATGATATCAAATTATCAAACGAAGCTTTTGAAAAATGGCGTCAATATATTTATTCAAATTGCGGAATATATTTTCAAGACAACAAGAAATATTTGCTGGAAAGCAGGTTACAAAAAAGAATTAAGTTTTTGGGATTGGATTCCTTTGATCAATACTTATTTCATGTGCAAAAGCAAAACGGTAATAAGGATGAACAAAAATATCTTTACGAAGCAATAACAATAAACGAAACTTTCTTCTTTAGGAATCAGCCCCAGCTCGAAGCTCTAATATCAAAAGTTATACCCGAGTTAATTGCACATAAAAATAAAACCGGTAACAAAACTATTAGGATTTGGAGTGCGGCAAGTTCATCCGGCGAAGAAGCTTATTCAGTAGCAATGATAATAGACGACTTGATTAAACCAATGTATCCCGGCTATAATTTCGAAATAATTGGCACTGATCTTAGTCAAGCTGTAATTAATACGGCGAAAAGTGGTCTTTACAAAGAATATTCCGTAAGACAAACTCCATCTTATTACTTAAAAAAATATTTTAGAATAACGAATAACTCGTATCAAATAAGTGAAAATATTTTGAACATGGTTAAATTCAAGATACTCAATCTATATGACGATTTAGCTATGAAAGCTATGATAAACTATGACATTATATTCTGTGCAAATGTACTTATCTATTTCGATATGAAATCAAAAATGAAAGTTGTTTCACACCTATATAACTCGTTGAATCAAAAAGGTTATTTGTTTATCGGTTATTCAGAGACATTGCACGGTATATCGAAAGCTTTTCTGGTTATAAGTTTCCCTAAAACAATCGGTTACAAAAAGGAGTAGTTAAAGATTATGAAAAAAGTAATTTTAGTTGCTGATGATTCAGCTACTATCAGAAAATTTGTTTCTTTTTCATTAACCGTAAAGGGATTTGAAATAATTCCCGTTTCTGATGGAATGGAAGCATTGGAAAAATTACCTCAGAACAACATCGATTTGGTAATTACGGATCTAAATATGCCGAACGTTGACGGATTTGAATTGATATCCAGGATAAGAAGTAATGAACAATATTCTGATATACCTATTATTATTCTCAGTTCATTAAGTTCTCAAGATGAAGTTAAAAGAGGGTTAAGCATCGGGGCTAACTCTTATCTAGTTAAACCGTTCGATCCTACAAAAATTCTTTACGAAGTTTCTAAGTATTTAAATTAGAGGAGAATTAAAATGAGTATTAAATTTCTTGTAGTAGATGATTCTATAACAATGAGAAGAATTGTCGCTAACTCATTGAAAAATCTTGGCTATAACGATTTTGTTGAGGCAAGCGATGGTAAAGATGCCTTGGATAAATTAGCTGCGGATGATAATATAAATTTTGTAATAACCGATTGGAATATGCCGGTTTTATCCGGTTTGGAGTTAATAAAGGCCATTCGAAGTGACGAAAAACTCAAAGAGCTTCCTGTTTTAATGGTAACCACAAGAGGAGTTAAAGAAGATATTATTGAAGCCCTTTCAGCTAAAGTAAATAACTATATAGTAAAACCTTTTACTCCGCAAATTCTCAAAGAAAAAATAGAACAAATACTTAGTTAACCGATTAGGGAGAAAATAATAATGGCTCAACAAACAAGCATGATGCAGCTATTTGAAAAACTTGATGATTTAAAATCAGTTTTTATATACGGTCAAAAAATAATTCCAGTTATCCATAGTCTTTTGGATTTTATGAAAGATACAGTTCCTTTGCTTGAAAATATAAATAGATCTATAGCTGATAGCACAACCAAAATTCCAAAAGCAAAACATCATATTCACGATGTTACAAATGCAACGGAACTTGCTACAACCGAAATATTGGATATAGTCGATACTATTTCCGATGATGTTCAAACAATAGATAGTAAAATTAATTCCGTTATAGAAAAAGAAAAAAATAGAGCTTCACAATTTGATGAAATTATAGCATTGTTAGATGATAAACCGGAGGTAAAATCAAAACTCGTTTCACTAAAAGAGGAATTGGTTTCTCAGGATGTAATTGAATCTATACAAGAAATCATTTCTAAAATTAGAAACGATGCATACAATATTACAATTTCACTGCAAGTTCAGGATATCACCTCGCAGCAATTAGCGGCTGTTAATCACCTAATCGAATCAGTACAAGAAAGACTTTCATCATTAATAATTACTCTCGGTGAAACTGAAATTAAAGAAATGAGAATTGAAAAAGATGCCACACCGGAAAATGTCCATTTTGATCCTCAAGCTTCTTATAACAAGGAAACTTCCAGGCAGGAAATGGCAGACTCGTTGGTTCGAGAAAATTTAAATGCATCACAGGAAGAAATCGATAAATTATTTTCATAATACTATGAGCGAACAAAACAAATACGAAATGCTTCAAGACCCCGAAATGAAGGAAATAGTTGTATCCTTTTTAGAAGAAACAAAAGAGATTTTTGAAACACTCAACAAAGACTTAATTGAGTTAGAACAAAACTCTAATGATCTCGATCTTCTTAATCAGATTTTCCGTGCTTTCCATACTATCAAAGGAACATCGGGTTTTTTGGGTCTTGAAAAACTACAATCTGTTACACATAAGTGCGAAGATATTCTCAATAAACTTCGTAAAGGTGAGGCTAAATTAAATTCCGGCTTAATGGATACAATTCTTGTTTCATTCGATACCATTCAAGAAATTGTAGCATCCATAGAAAAAGAAAAAGCCGAAAATGTAGATATTAAAAAAACTCTTGCTAACCTCGATAAGGCACTTATAATATTGGACGGTAAAGAACCGCCGGTTAAAACTAAGCGTAAGCGAAGCAAAAAATCGACTAAGGTCGAAAACAAAATTGAGAATGATAATAAAGAGGAACTTTTCGAAGAAGAAATTCAAACCGATGAAAATAATTCCGAACAAAATATAAAGAAAGCCCTATCTCACACAAAGACGGATTCAACTATTCGTGTCGACGTTGAAAGATTAGATGAACTTCTAAATATTGTATCCGAATTAGTATTAGGGAGAAACCAATTACAGCAAGTTAACAATCTTGCCTCAACCGGTTTTGAAGGGACTCAAATTGCCAGAGATCTTGCGGATGCAACAAAGCAAATCGACTTAATGACAAATGAACTTCAACTTGTTGTTATGAAGACCAGGATGGTAAAGATCGGCAAAGTCTTCAACCGTTTCCCCCGGCTTGTAAGAGATTTATCAAGAGAAACCGGGAAAAATATCAAACTTGATATTTTCGGTGAAGACACCGAATTGGACAAAACACTAATAGAAGAAATTAACGATCCGCTTGTTCATCTTGTTAGAAATTCTATTGATCACGGTATTGAATCACCGGAAGTTAGAGAAGATGCAAATAAGAACCCTCAAGGAAATATTATTCTTTCTGCTTCACAAGAAGGAAATAACATTGTAATTTCAATATCGGATGACGGCAAAGGTATTGATCCGGAGAAAATAAAAAGTAAAGCAGTAGCTAAAGGGTTAATAACCGAAGAAAGAGCAAAAGAGCTTTCGAAGCATGAAGCATTTAATTTAATATTTTTACCGGGTTTCTCAACTGCCGAAAATGTTACTAATATATCCGGGCGCGGTGTTGGAATGGATGTTGTCAGAACAAACGTTAGAAAACTTAGAGGTATAATTGATATTGAATCTGAAGTAAATAAAGGAACAACGGTAAAGATAAAGCTTCCTCTTACACTTGCAATTATCTCAGGCATGGTTGTTAAAATAGATAATGAAACGGTTGTTATACCGCTTAATTCTGTTGTTGAAGTTGTTCGCATGCATGTTGAAGATATAAAAACAATTAAAGGTAAAGAAGTAATAAAAGTCCGCGACGAAATCATTCCGCTTGTTGATGTGTATGAAGTGATGTACGGAAATAAAAAATTAGAATCTGATAGAGTATGGCAGAATATTGTTACAGTCGGAATTGCAGAAAAAAGATTCGGTATAAAAGTAGATAATTTAATCGGACAGAAAGAAATAGTTATAAAATCATTGGGGAATTACCTCGGGAATGTTCATGGAATTGCCGGTTCCACAATTATGGGTGATGGGACTATTGTAATGATCTTAGATATCGGCGAAATTCTACATTTTATTTCTAATACGAAAAAAACAATTTAATGAACAAGATAAGAACACTTATTGTTGATGATTCTGCATTTATGCGAAAATCTCTCCAACTTATGCTGGAGAGCGATCCCGAAATAGAGATAATTGATACGGCTCGAGATGGAATTCAGGGTGTTGAATTAGTTAAGAAATTAAGACCTGATGTTGTAACACTCGATATTGAGATGCCCAGGCTTGATGGTTTAAGTGCGCTGAAACAAATTATGAATGAATGCCCGACTGCAGTGATTATGGTTAGTTCACTTACTTCCGAAGGCGCCGAAGCTACATTAAATGCAATGGAACTTGGGGCAGTCGATTTTATCCCCAAAGAATTATCGTTTGTAAACGTCAACATTGTTAAAATTAAAGAAGAGTTAATAAGTAAAGTAAAAGCGATCGGTAGGCATGCAAGACTTAAAAACAGGTTAAGTCGAATTACTAACAAACAATCTTTTGAGGTTACTAATAAACCAAGGCAGTATGTAAAGTCCATTCTTCCAAAACATATTTATTCGGCTATTGCTTTGGGAATATCAACAGGAGGTCCTTTATCGTTGCAAAAAGTAATTCCTTTACTTTCGGAAAAAATTAATATTCCGATATTTATCGTTCAGCATATGCCGCCAAAGTTTACTCAATCGCTTTCCGAAAGATTAAACAGTATGAGTAAACTACACGTTAAAGAAGCTGCACATGGCGATATTGTAAAAGGCGGAACTGTTTATATTGCCCCTGGCGGAAAACATATGACAATTAAACCGGTTAACGGTGTGAAGAACATATATATTTCCGATGAACCAAGTACGACTTTACACAGACCTTCTGTTGATGTTATGATTAATTCGGTTGTGGATAATTACGGCAGTTCAACATTGGGGATAATAATGACAGGTATGGGTAAAGACGGTTATGAAGCGATTAAAAGATTAAAAGAAATCGGTGGACAAATCATTGCACAAGATGAAGAAACTTGCGTTGTTTACGGCATGCCGAAAGCAATTGTTGATGCCAGTCTTGCAGACGCAATTCTTCCGTTAAATAAATTTTCTGAAACAATAAATAATTTGGTGGTTAGATATGTCTGAACTCTTTAATGAAAGCACTTATAGAGAAGTTCTTAATACAAGCAAAGCAAATTCGAAAAATGTTATTAAAAAAAGTGATATAAATTTTATCGGAAATACTAAGATTGAATTTCATGATGAACATGAAGATGGTGTTCAAGTACTTCTAAAAAAAGATGATAATGATCAGGTTAAAGAAATTAAATTTGTTTGTTCATGTGGTGAAACAAAAACCATTACCCTTGATTATAATGAATAATATTTTGCACCTGCACAATTTTAGCCACATTTTTTAACATTTCTTTCGAAAATTCAACTTTTTCTACATTTCCCATCTGGCATCAGAATTGACTTTTTATTAAGCAAAAAAGGTAATTCTGATGTCAAACAACATTAATCTTATAAAATCATTTCTGAATTACAGTGCCGATAAAAGCAAAGTTATTAATCAAAATATTGCAAATATAAATTCACCTGACTACAAAAGAAGAGATATTGATTTCGGTTCGTATTTACAAAAAAGTTTAAACAGTACTTCGGAATTGAAAAATTCTAATCAAATAGTTCAGTCAACAAACAAACCATCGGTTGATGAAAATATTTTTATAGAAGACCGTGGAGTAAATATTGAAGAGGAAATGGCTGAGCTTGCAAAGAATACAATCAATTTCAAATTCGCAGCCAAGCGAATTAGCGGATACTATAAAAATATTCAATCGGTTATTAGATCAGGAGGTAGATAATGGAAATAGGCGGAACATATAACAGCTTCAATATTAGTTCGAAAGGATTATCGCTACAAAGAAAGAAAATGGATATTATAGCACAGAATATTGCCAATGCCGAATCTACTAGAACCGAAAACGGTGATGCATACAAACGAAAATCAATTAAGCCGATAGTAATTGAAAACTCTAACAAAGGTACACTTCCCCCTCAGAATCAAATAAGGTTATCAACCACTAAACCGGAGCATATTATGACGGTAAACAAGAATATGACTATCTCTGATAATAAATCTGCCGATTTGAATTTAGAAGTAGTCGAAGATAAATCAATGGGCGAACTGATCTTTATGCCTAATCATCCTGATGCGGATCAAAACGGGTTTGTTGAATCATCAAACGTAAATATCATAAACGAAATGGTAGAAATGATTGAAGCTACAAGAAACTATGAAGCTAATCTTAAAGCACTTAACGCATCTAAAGAAATGATTAAAGATTCATTGGAGATATAGTAGAATGAAAATTACCACTAATAATATCGGGAATTATGCCCTCAACAAAATCAATGCAAAAGCTCCAGAAAAAAACATTGCTCAGGAACAGAAGATTGATGCCCGTATTACTAACAAAGAAAAAGATTTTTTTACGGAATTATATCCGTCAAAAAGGGATGAAATAATAAACTATCACTTCTACAGCAGATCCGGTGAAATGTCGGGTGTTGCAGTAGGTAAAAATCTTGATAGAAGGATGTAAAATGAAAATAGAAGGAATGATTAACCAACTTAAGATTGACTCCAATCAATTATTAAAAACAGAAAAACAAAAAGATTCCAAATTCGATAATGTATTGGGATCATTTATTGAAGAAGTAAAAAAAAGTAATGCTGAATCCGTAAAAGTAACAAATGATTTTATTCTGGGAGGAAATACAGAAATACACGAAGTAATGATCGCTGCGGAGAAAGCTAAAACGGATTTAATGCTGTTGACGGAAATAAGGAACAAAGCATTAGATACTTATAACGAACTAACAAGAATGCAAGTCTAACCAATTGTGAGTAAAGCAGAATGAATGATATTCTTGGAATATTCAATAAACTAGCACCGCAACAGAAAATTGTAATCGGTATTGCCGGAGTTGCGACAGTTGTTTTAATGGTTGTTCTGTTCGGTATTTTGAATCAACCAAATTTTTCTACTCTTTATACTAATATACATGAAGATGATGCGGCAAAAATTATCGAACAATTATCGACGAAAAAAATACCATATAAATTGGATAACGGCGGTCGTACCATTCAAGTTCCGGCTGAAAGTGTACATGAATTAAGATTAGAAATGGCATCAAAAGGAATCCCCAGCAGCGGCATAGTCGGCTATGAAATTTTTGACCAAAGCACTTTAGGTATGTCCGAATTTCTACAAAGACTAAATTATAAAAGAGCTCTTGAGGGCGAACTTGCACGAACAATTATTCAACAGGATGGTATTGAGAGTGCAAGAGTTCATATAGTCGTTCCCGAAAAAACGGTTTTCAAATCGGAACAAAAACCTACTACTGCTTCAATTGTTGTTAAACTAAGAAGCGGATCGGTACTTGATAACGGTTCAATTAATGCTATTATTAATTTTGTTGCAAGTAGTGTAGAGGGTCTTCAACAAAACAGAATTTCTTTAATGGATACACAGGGAAGACTCCTTTCGAAAGAAGTAAATGAAGAAAACAACACTCTTTCCACATCAAAACAATATGAATTAAAGCAAAACATAGAGAACTATCTATCGAAAAAAGCCCAAAATATATTAGATAATGTAGTTGGTTTAGGCAATGCAATGGTGCAAGTTGATGTTGACCTCGATTTTGACCAGGTAGAAAAAACTATGGAATTGTATGATCCTGACTCGCAAATAGCAATAAGCGAGCACACAAGCAAAACCGAAAATACCGGGTCTAACATGGTAGATTCTTCTGCCCAACTTAGCCAGAACAACACAATTAATTATGAAATCAGCAAAACAATACAAAGAGTAATCCAGGCAAGCGGTACACTTAAAAAATTAACCATTGCCGCTGTGGTTAATGAGATTCCAAAAACCGTTGTAGAAGACGGAGTAACAAAAATTATTTATGAACCGAGACCGCAAGATCAACTTGTAAAGTTAGAACAGATAATCAAAAACAGTCTCGGTTATGATATTAAACGAGACGATAATTTTTCGCTTGTGAATATACCGTTCGAAACAAATTTTCCAACTGATTTAGAAATTGAAAATCAAGCTGTACCAAATTTGTTTGATTTCAATAATATGGACCAATTAATAAATATAATAATTGTAGTTACCGGAATTATACTATCACTTATTGTAATAAGAAACCTGCTGTCAAAAATAAAGAAAGAAAAAATATTAATTGGAACAGTTAATCCGTCCGAGTTAGCATACGGAACATCAGCCGGTTCAAGTTCACTGGATAGATTGGTAGACTCCAAACCTTCACTTAGCCAATTGCAAACTCCCAAAAGAAGAGAACTTATTCCGATAGGTGACTTGGAAGATGAAATCTCAGATGAAGCTGTTCTAAAAAAGAATCAACAGGAAAAGATTGCTAATTATGTTTCCAAAAATCCAATTGACGCGGCGAAATTAATAAACTCCTGGCTGCATGAAGAATTAGAAGTTTAATTACAGGCAAAATATGCAAAGTAACATATTACAGAAAAGTAACTTAAACGGGGCACAAAAAGCTGCAATTTTACTTATCGCTTTAGACGTTGACACAGCCGCCCAAGTGTTTCAATATTTGGATAATAATGAGGTTGAGCAGATTTCTGCAGAAATCACTAAAGTAAGAAATACTGCTTCCGGTACCGTTGATTTGGTGCTTGAAGAATTTTACAATATGGTAACTGCAAGAGAATATGTCCTTGAAGGTGGTCTTGAATATGCTCAAGCTGTATTGGAAAAATCTTTCGGTGTTTCAAAAGCACAATCAATAATTGAGAAAGTTCAAAACTTAACAACCCTTAGAGGCTTTGATGTATTGAAGAAAGCCGATTCAACACAACTGGTAAATTTCTTGAACAAAGAACATCCGCAGACAATTGCATTAATTTTATCTCACTTGAGTCCGGATCAAACAGCGGCTGCACTAAGAGAACTTCCGGAACCCTTACGTGTCGAGGTAGCTTATCGTATTGCAACTTTAGGGAAAATAGCTCCGCAAACATTAAAGCGCATAGAAAAAGTTGTTGACGAAATGGCGGGATTAACAATAAGTCAATCGATGAGTAAAATCGGCGGGACAAAAAGTTTAGCCCAAATTTTGAACAGATCAAGTGTAAGTTTAAGTAAAGAACTATTGGAAAAAATATCCGAAAAAGATGAAGATGTTGCTTTCGAAATTAAAAGACTTATGTTCATGTTTGACGACCTTATCCAAATTCAAGATAAAGACTTACAAAAAATATTACGCGAAGTTGATAAGAAAGATTTAGTGTTATCGCTAAAAATTGCCGATGAAAAACTAAAATCAAAAATCTTTTCAAATATGTCCGAAAGAGCCGCAACCCTTCTTAAAGAAGAATTACAATACATGGGCATGGTAAAACTAAAAGAAGTTGAATCTGCCCAGGCAAACATAATTGATGTTATAAAAAGGTTGGAAGAAGACGGTGAAATTTCACTTAATATGAGAGGAAGCAGAGAAGAAGTTTATGTCTAACGTAATCAAATTACAAAGCTCTAATAAGAAATTACAATTAAAGGTTAACCAAGGTGTTGAAGATACCTTCAGTGATTTCGATTCTGCTGAAAAAAGATTAAACGAAAGACTAGAACTTGAGTATCAAAAAGGTTATGAAGATGCTGTAAAAGAATTAAAAGAAAAATTGAGCGACGAATATGATTTAAAACTGGACTCAGAAGTTGCAAAAATGAACGACTTGTTAAAATCAATTGACGAAGAACTTAAAAATTATGAAGAGCAGTTTTCCGAGATTGTAATTTCTTTAGCTCTTTCAGTATCAAAAAAAATATTGCAGCATGAAATTGATAGGAACTCTCCCCTGCTCGAAAATATAGGAAGCGTAACTCAAAAAATGATTGGTGCAAATTATCTTATTATTAAAGCTAATCCTGAAGAAATTTACATGTTAAAAGAGAGATCAAATGAACTCTTTTCCGAAGGCAATTTTTCCAAAATAAAGTTTGAAGAAGATATTCGTGTGGAGAAAGGCGGTTTTATTATTGAAAGTGATATTGGAAATATTGACGGACAAATTTCTTCTCAATTAAATGAAATTAAGAAAGCCATTGGTAACCTATCAATTATTAATAAAGAATAAATGACATCTATCCATTCAATATTGACAAACTTTAATACTGTTGTTGATAATATAGAAACTATAAAAGTACATGGCAAAGTAAAGGATGTTATTGGTTTAGTGATTGTTTCAACCGGTCCTAATGTTGCATTGGGTGAAATATGTTCAATTGTTGATAGAAACGGAATCGAAATCTGCAAGTCGGAAGTTGTTGGATTTAAAGAAGGCAAAGTTTTATCAATAGCACTTGGTGAAGTGCATAATATCTCGCCAAGTTGTGAAATCAGATCTACCGGTGAAACATTTAAAATTCCTGTAGATGAAAATTTACTCGGCAGAGTAATAGACGGCTTGGGTAGACCAATTGATGGGAAAGGACCGATAACGTCTCTTGATCATAGACAAGTTTTTCAATTGCCTCCCAACCCGCTTGAAAGAAAAAGAATAAAAGAACCTCTTCAAACGGGGGTAAGATCAATCGACGGTTTATTGACAATTGGAAAAGGACAGCGAATTGGAATATTTGCGGGAAGCGGTGTCGGTAAAAGCGTTACTCTTGGTATGATTGCACGAAATACAAATGCTGATGTTAATGTAATTACTTTGATCGGTGAAAGAGGAAGAGAAGTTCGCGAATTTATTGAAAAAGATTTAGGTGAAGAAGGATTAAAAAGATCAGTTGTTATTGTTGCCACCAGTGACCAATCCGCTCTAATTAGAATGAAAGGTGCATTAATAGGAACAACAATTGCAGAATATTTTAGAGATAAGGGGAATGATGTTGTTCTAATGATGGATTCTGTAACACGATTTGCTATGGCTCAAAGAGAAATTGGGCTTACAATTGGTGAACCGCCTACTACAAAAGGATACACTCCTTCAGTATTTGCAATTCTTCCTAAATTGCTGGAAAGAGCAGGTAATAAAGATGACGGTTCTATTACAGGACTTTATACCGTTCTTGTTGATGGTGATGATATGAACGAACCTATTGCAGATGCCGTGAGGTCGATTTTAGACGGGCATATTGTACTTTCACGCAAACTTGCAAATAAAGGACAATACCCGGCAGTTGATCCTCTGCAAAGTGTCAGCCGTGTTATGCCGGATTTAGTTGATGCTGATCATCGTGAACGTGCAATGATATTTAATGAAATTCTTTCAACATATAACGAAGCGGAAGATTTAATAAATATCGGTGCATATGTTAAAGGTAGTAATCCCCAGATTGATCACGCATTAACAAAAATAAACGCATTGAGAATTTTCTTAAAACAAGACATGGAAGAGAAAGCCTTGTTTGAAGAAACTCTTGCTAGACTAAATAAAATCATTGAACAACCGATTGGTGTATGATGGCTCGGTTCAATTACAAATTTCAAGCTATTGAAAACATAAAAGAGAAATTTAAGAAGAATTCTCAGAAGGAATTTGCCGTTTGCCAACGTGCTGTTGATGAAAAAATTTCCGAAATAAACTTTATTCAGAAACAAATTGATGAGTCATACATAATAAAAGAAAAATTAACACCTCAGGAAATGATATTTCTCGAAAAATACAGGGAGTCTTTAAACAAACAGCTTGACGTTAATAAAAAGGAACTTACGTTATTAGAAGAGGAAAAAAACAACAAACTAAAAGTTTTAGTTACGCATCATCAAGAACATAAAGTTTTTGAATTACTTAAAGAAAAAAAACTTGAGGAATTTACAAAGGATCAGCTAAAGACTGAAATGAAATTTAACGATGATATAGCAAATCAAAAATTCAACAGAAAAGAAAAGTGAAAAATTTAATCATATATATAACATCTTTCCTATTTGCATTCTTTGTGGTAACTCTTGGTATTATCTACCTTAACGCAAATTACCAAAATATTTTTGAGTTTGATTTCACAAAAATTGAAATTGAGCAAGATTCGCTTCAATTAGAAAAAAACGAATACGCATTGGATTTCCAAACAATTAAAGATTATTTCAATAATGAATTTCGAAAAAATATACTTGATTCCCTTAAGGCAAATACAATTGTAAAATATGATACTGTATATCAAGAGATACTTAAAGATAATGCATTACTCGACAGTATTAATATTCTCCAAAGTGAACTAACCAGGTTAAGAACGGAAGTTGCAAATTCAACTGCTCAAGCGGATAAAATCGAAGTGGAATCCGGACAAATTAGTGAAGAGTGGATTAAACAAACGGCAAAGTTGTTTGAATCAATGGACCCAAAGAATGCTGCTAAAGTAATTAAAAATTATTCCGATAATGAAGCAAGAGAGTTGATATACTCTATGAAAAAGAATAAAGCAGCGGAAATATTAACTCATTTAGATCCCAATTTTGTTAACAGAATAACTAAATCACAAATATGATCTTTAATCCATTATTTATTGATACGGAAGCAAAACAAATCCATCATATTGGTTTTGGCAACTCAAGTAATTCTTATCTCTTTCGTGATATAATTAAAGTAGCTAAGAATAATCAACTTGCACGATCATTTAATTCAAATGAAATACTAGACGCAATTTTGAAGGATGTTGAAACACTTTCTAAAGCGAATTATTCGGCAAACACAACAGCAGATCAACAACTATATCTAATTTTATCCGAGTTAAATGTTTCAAACACATTCTCACAACTTTCAGGAATGGATTTGACAAACAATGTTTTTGATGAATCATCGTTTGTAATAGCAACATCCGAAGAAGTTGTTGAAATTATAGGGAACGCACTGAATAATTTGCTAAAAGAATTTAATTTAACGATTGAACAACCCGTAAATAATAATAACGAAACTAGTAATATAGGTAACTCCGATACTACCGAGTTATTATCTTTCATAAAAAATCAATTAGAAAATAATCAATCGGTTACAATACAAATTCATCAAGATTCCCCCGGAAATTATTACTCTCTGACATTCAGTAATATGAAACAAGAGAATAATGAAATTCCAATTTCGAATGAGGATGAATCAATTTATGTTATCTCGCTGAAAAGAACGGACGGTGCCAACGGCTCACATCAACCCAATAAAATTTCTCAAAATATTGAAAACAGAATCAACAACTCTACGGTTGATTCGAAAGAAACAACTTCATCAGGCTATAACCAAACAAAAAATAGTCAAAATGTTCATGTAAATGATAGTACAACCCTTTCAAAAGAATCTCATGGGGATCAATTAAAAGCTACCCCAAATAATGAGACTAATAATGCAGATAAAATATTAGATACGCATAATAAAGATAACTCTTCCACCCAGGTAAATACATCCAATAATTCTGTTCAGCATGAATCTCCTTTTAGAGTAATTAATTTTTCAAAACATTTTTACGAGCGTGGTTCAATACCCTTAGAAGGTGATCCCTCAAAGAAAAATGATTTGCAAAATCCTAGTTCATTATTGAATAAAACCATGCATGAGATAAACAATGAAAAAGATTCTGTCAATAACTCAGTTCATACGAAAGTAACTCAAGCCGAAAAATTAATACAGAATATTTCACAAAGAGAATCGATAGTACAAAATTCAATCAAGTATTCAATTGAAAAATCAAATGATGTCTCGTCGGAGATGGGAAATAAATCAGAACCGCTTAATTCTGAATCCGACTTACCGTTATTATCGGTCAGAGAAAAAGCAGTACCAAAGTTTTCGCTAAATAATTCCCGGGAATCAGAGACTTCAATCGATACATCGGAGCAAGAAGAATATTTAACTAACAATAAAGAAAAAACCGAAAGCAATTCGCCAACACATACAACAACTAACAATAATAATACTAAGGTTGAAGACAAAAATGTAAATGAAACTAAACAAGTTGAATATCTCAAAGGAATTGAAGATAAGAAAGAGGTTATTCAAAACAATCCGGTAGTTCAAAATCGAGAACTAAATAGTAATGAGAACTCACCTATAATAATTCATATTAGTCAAAAACCAGGTAATAGTATCAATCATGAAAGTAATCTTCAGCTCAACGATTTTGTAAACCAAGCACAAAGAATAACAAGCAGTAACACAGTAGAGAGTAGTATAGACATTTTTAATAATTATAAAATGCCCATTAGAATTATTGATATTGAACAAAAGACAAAAACTAATTTGGAATCTGCATCTCCTTCTTCCGAAAGGTTGACAAATAAACTTGAAAATCTTAATTCGGCTGTTAGAATAACTTATCACAAGCTTAATGTATCCGGTCAATTTGCAAATTCCGGACAAAATTCCTCTTCTGATTCTCAAACAAGTAGTGAAAGTAATGAGAACAATGAACAAAAAATTGTTCATGAAAGTGGAAACTTTGAAAAAGCAAATAAAAACTTAACTCAAGAAGTAAATAGAGAAATAGCAAAAAGCACCGAGGAAGCAGAAAAAACAAACAAGCAGTCAAATAAAGAATCCGATATCTCCAAATCAGAAAGAATTGAAAAAGCCGGGAATAATGCTTCGTATGTTTTAACAAAAGATATAAAAATCGAACAACCACAATCTCTGCAAGCTAATCAAGTAAAAGTAAGAACTAAAGAGTTTATTCAACCTGAACTTAATTCCAAAATTGTTGAAGAGATCTCGGAATTAGTAATCTCCGAGAAGAAAGATAAGGCTGTAATTTATCTTGAGCCTGCTGATATGGGTAGAGTAAAAGTGGCACTTGAAATAATAGAAAACAAATTGACTGCCAGGCTTGAAGTAGACACTAACAGCGCAAAAGAAATGCTACACAATCAAGTTGAATATTTACGTGATAGTTTATCCAACAACGGAATTCAACTTAGCTCATTAAGTATTTCTTTATATAGTTCTGAACAGAAAAATTCGAAATCCCTCAGAGATAAACGGAAAGACTCTAGCATAAAGGACATTGACACAAAAGAAAATATACAAAAAGAAAAACAAGCAAAATCGTTGGGTTATAACACATACGAATTTATTGCTTAGGAGAAGCTAATGTTAAATTCAATAAATACATCATGGAGTAACGGAACACCAAAGTACAATGATTCACATGGAATAATGGGAAAAGATGATTTTCTAAAATTGATGATAGAGCAATTAAAAAATCAAGATCCGTTAAACCCGATGGACAGCCACGAATTTGCAGCTCAACTTGCACAGTTTTCTTCCCTCGAACAATTATCTAATATCAATACTTCGTTAAGAGAAAGTATCGATTCAAATTATCTGTTAGCACAATCTGTTAATAATACATTAACTGCTACTCTAATCGGAAAAGATGTGAAGTTTGAAAGTAACGTTCTTCACAACCAAGGTGAAAATACTGCGCGTATTGGATATAACTTACCCGCAAATGCAAAAAAAGTTACAATTAATATTTACGATGAGTCCGGAAAACTTGTAAGAACTATTGATGGTAAAGGAATTACTAAAGGCGACCATAAACTTTCCTGGGATTTTACCGATAATGACGGTAGGAGATTAACAAACGGTAAATATACATTTAAAGTAGAAGTTGAAAGCAACGGACAAGAACAATTGAATGCAAATGTTTTTCAATACGGTACAATTACAGGTGTTAAATTCACCGAAAGCGGCACAAAAATTATGATTGACAATATTGAATATTATCTATCAGATATATTAGAAATACTTAATTCAACACAAACATCAAATACAGGAGCAGCAAAAGCAGATGGCACAAATTAATGGTGTAAGTGTTCCGTTTGTTCCTATAGTTGATAACAACAACTATAATGGTTTCAATAACTCGAAGGAGATTGATTCTAAATTTAACGACATTCTCAACAACGAGTTATCTAAACTAAAATTCTCAAGCCATGCTTCAAAAAGGCTGGAAGACAGAAACATTGTTTTGAGTAGTGAAGAGGTGGGGAAAATCAATGAAGCAGTGCAAAAAGCCGAAACAAAAGGTGCGGTAGATTCTTTAGTAATGGTTAACGGCAATGCATTTATAGTTAATATCCCCAACAAAACAGTGATAACAGCTATGCCGATCGAAAATAACGACAGTGTATTCACAAATATTGATAGTGTAGTTTTTGCTTAAAAAATATTTAATAACAAATAACAAAGAGCGGGACCTAATAAGGACGCTCTAACTCAGCCGACTGACTGAAGCTGAGTAATAAAACCTTAGGAGGTTAAAATGGCACTTCTTAATTCTCTTTTCGCAGGTGTTTCAGGTTTACGAAATCACCAATCAATGATGGATGTTATTGGTAATAACATCGCTAACGTAAATACAATTGGTTTTAAAGGTTCAAGAGTAACATTCAGCGATACCTTTAACCAATTTGTAAAAGCCGGTACTAACCCTACAGAAACTACCGGCGGTACTAACACTTTCCAAATTGGTCTTGGTATGAAGATTAATTCTATTGACCGAAATTGGAATCAAGGTACATTTGAAAGAACAGGTATTACTACAGACCTTGCACTTCAAGGTCCCGGTATGTTCGTGTTAGATAGTAACGGCGAGCAATTTTATTCGAGAGCAGGTGCATTTATTTTTGACGGTTACGGAAAATTAGTTAACCCGCAAAATGGTGCAGTTGTTCAAGGCAAAATAGCTAACGACGATGGCGTAATTCCTCCCGGTAACAATCTTGAAGATATCATAATTGATACTAATCTTAAGCTTCCTGCCGTTGCAACAAGTTCAATAAGCTGGGGCGGTAACTTAAAGAGTAATTCCGACGTAACACGCACCGAGAGTGTTGTATTAAGAGGCAATTTACAAAATGACGGTACACTTGACGGTTCAACAACAAAAGTTTCGACAACCATATACGATACTTTTGGTGAAAAATATACACTGGAAGTAACTTATACTGAAACTACAAATGCAAATGAATATGATATGACATGGGAAGTTCTTGATGAGTCAGGAACATCTGTTGGTACTTCTGCAGCAGCCATTACAGTTAATTTCGCAGATGATGGTTCAGGAAACTTTGTAATGACCGATGCCTCTAAAGAGTTATTTGATCCTAATGCAACCGGTTACAATGTAAATACTGCGGTAGTATTTAATGGTGTTGGTTCTAGTTCCGGCGACATCCTATTCCAAATAGATGCCTCAACAATGGCTAACAACACTACAACTCAAACACTAAGTATTTCGGCAGATGGTAACAGAACCCCGAATATCGTTTCAGGATCGGTTACTGTGTTTGATTCTCTCGGAAATTCTCATCAATTAACATTGAAGTTCACAAAAATAGATACTAATCAATGGACATGGACAGTATCGGTTCCCGGGACAAGCACTGTTTCCGGGCAAGGTACCTTAACAAGCGGAACAATTGCCTTTAATGCTGATGGTACATTAGACCCGGCAAATATTTCGCCAAACAATCCTCAATTTAATTTCCAACCTGCCGGTGGTGCTAACCCTGTTGTTATCGATCTTAATTTTGGAAGCGGTTTCAGTGGTGTTACTCAGACTTCATCAAGCTCTGTTGTTTCTGCTTTAAGTCAAGATGGGTCTGCAGCTGCCTCGCTTTCAAATCTTAATATAGATCAATACGGAAATATAGTTGGTATTTTCTCGAACGGAAATTCACGTACGCTTGCTCAACTAATGGTAGCAACATTCACAAACCTAAACGGATTAATCAGTGTTGGCGATAATATGTACTCAGCTTATGCGAACTCAGGTGAACCAAGAATCGGAAGTCTTGGTGAAGAAACAGGTACAACAGTTCAATCCGGTGCTTTAGAACAATCCAATGTTGATTTATCGGAAGAATTTACTAAAATGATTGTATCTCAGAGAGGATTTCAGGCAAATGCAAGAGTAATATCAACAGCCGATAATTTACTTCAAGAGATAACTAATCTTATTAGATAGTATAACTTCATACTAATAAAATAACTGAGGAGAGGTGAGTATTCATCTCTCCTTTTTTTTGTGCCGTTTTTAATCATTTGGTTATTAATAGCCACAAATATTTGATTTCCTTTCGTTAAACCTCATTTTCAACCTATTTTAGCATGGCACAACACTTGAAAATATATAACTACTATGGAGACAAAAGAAAACAAACTAAACGAAGAACAGGAAGAAGTGAATTCTCTTCCTGAAGAAAAACCCAAATCAAAATTTAACCCTAAAGTGCTGATTTTCGGTTTACCCATTTTTGTTGTGCAGTTAATTGCAGTTTATTTTATTACTGCCAATATACTGCTGAAAAAAATGGACGGAAGAACTATTGAAGCAAAAAATTCTACGGTTGTAGAAGAAATCAAAGAAGAAGAAAAATTAGCGATTGATACGGCTAACCAGAATTTGGGTGAACACATATTTCAAATTGAGGATATAATTGTTAATCCTGCAAATACTCAAGGTCAACAACTTTTACTCTCTTCGGTAGCATTTGACGTACCGGAAGCAATTATTGCAAAAGACTTAGAGAAAAAACAGATTCTTGTAAAGGATATGATAATATCTGTTTTATCAAGTAAAACAATTCATCAGCTCAGCAGTAATGATTATCGTGACACTCTTAGAGTAGAAATTTCAAATAGAGTTCAGAATAAATTTCCGAACGTAAAAATCAATAAAGTCTATTTCAGTAAATATATAATCAACTAAAAAAATTATGGCTGAAGTTCTAAATCAACAAGAAATAGATAATCTGTTAAACAACGTTAAAAGCGGAACAGAAGAAAAACCGGAAGTAACCGGTCAAAAAGAAGCTATTCCGTTCGACTTTCGTTTACCTAACAGAATATCAAAAAATCAACTTCGAACAATAATGAACATACATGAAAACTTTGCCGAAAGTTTTAGTTCATTCCTTGTTTCGAAATTACAAACTCTTGTAACTGCAACTGTAGCTTCTGTCGACCAATTGTATTATTCCGAATATGTACTCTCTGTTTCTAATCCCTCTTGCTTATTTACCGTTGGTATAAAAAATACCGATATAAAAGGAATATTGGAATTCAGTCCCGAGCTTGCTCTTGCTTTAGTAGATAGATTATTAGGCGGTAACGGAGAAGGAAAGAAAGAAGCAAAAGTAATAACACCAATCGAACAGAAGGTTTTAAATGTTGTTGTTGAAAGTATCATGGTAAATCTTAAGAAATCGTGGAGTGTTGTTGACAAATTGGAATTTGAAGTAGATAGATTTGAGCCGGATATTGACTTTGCACAAATAACTTCGCCAAATGAATCTGTTTTACTTATTTCATTCGAAATAATGATTAGTGAAGAAACACATTTAATGAATTTATGCTTAGCAACTTTTTCTTTCGATGCTATACTTGCTAAACTCTCTTCACAAAAATTTTCCTCTATTCGACCAACTGATTATCAAGGGTCTACATCCAGAGAAGTTTTAGCAAGAAATTTATTATATGCCGAACTACCGTTGAAAATTGAATTCGGTAAATCAACAATTTCTGTTTCAGAGTTTTTAAGTCTTGAGGTTGGAGATATCATTACCCTTAACAAAAAATTGAACGATCAATGCGAAATTAAAATGGAAGATAAATTGATCTGTTACGGGAGACCGGGAATTGTAAATAAAAGAAAAGCCATAAAAGTCACAAAAAAATTAATATAAAATAAACACCGGTAAAAAAATGGAAGATAAAAATCTAAAAAACAGTAATCCGTCTGAAAACGCCGGAGGTTCAAAAGACGATATAAAAGTAGATTCACAAGTTGCCGAATTTGATGAATTTGATGAATCTACAAAAAAGAACTTCGGTGAAAATAAACTGGACTTTTTACAGGACCTTCAACTCAATGTATTTATAGAATTGGGACGAACCAAAATGCAAATTAAGGATATTCTTGAACTTGAACGAGGCTATGTTATAGAGCTTGATAAAATGGCAAGTGAGCCGGTTGATATCTACGTTAATAACAAAAAAATTGCCGAAGGTGAAGTTGTTGTTATCGATAAGCATTTTGGAATTAGGATAACAAACTTAAGTCAACCTGCCGATAGGTTGAAAGGATTATATTAAGATGGGTCTTGGTGATATATTCAACATGTTATTTCCGTTACTCTTAATAACTATCCTTCTTGGAGTAGTTTGGTATTTTGTAAGTAAGAAAAAATTTATACACAACTTCTCTAAGTATAATTCTCTTCCGATAGATATAGTCAGTGTAAAATCCATAATGCCTAAAAAGTACATAGCCGCGGTAAGAATTGAAGATAAACTTTTAATACTTGGAATCTCGGATAGTTCAATTAATCTTCTGCAAGAAAAAGAATTCGATTCGTCGTATTTGAACAGTGGAAATGACGACAAAATGCGCTCCAAGTTCCATGAAATATTAAAAAACAGTTGGCCGAGCAGATGAACAAAAAGAGTTTGATAATAATACTTATTCTATTTGTAATCTCTTTTTCGGAGATATCTGCACAGAGTACAACTATTCCTTTCCCCAAGATAGGAATTGATGTCGGTCAAGCACAGAGCGGTGAAGACATATCTGTAACGCTACAGATACTACTTTTGCTAACCGTTTTATCTCTCGCTCCATCAATCATGATAATGACCACTTCTTATTTAAGGATTATTGTAGTTTTTCATTTTTTGAAGAATGCCTTGGGAACACAACAAATGCCTCCGGGTCAGCTTCTTGCCGGTATAGCTTTATTCATTACCTTTTTTATAATGGCACCAACCTGGTCAAAAGTTAATGAAGCTGCTCTTACACCATTAATGGATGGCGAAATTACAGTTGAAGAAGCTTACGACAAAGGAATTGAACCTATAAGAGAATTCATGTTTACCCAAGTACGAAACGAAGATTTAGAACTGTTTGTTAGTATGGCTAATATAGAAAGACCTGAAGAGCGAAACGATCTTCCAACTTATATCTTAGTACCAGCCTATGCTTTAAGCGAACTAAGAGCCGGATTTATTATCGGGTTTTTTCTGTTCATCCCTTTTATAATGATTGATTTAATTATAGGAAGTATTCTTCTATCAATGGGTATGATGATGATACCGCCTATGATGATATCATTACCGTTTAAAATATTACTTTTCATTTTAGTTGATGGTTGGAATTTGATAGTAAGTTCGGTAGTACAAGGAATATTGCGATGACGGAAGAATTAGTTATAGAAATTTTAACTGAAGTTTTTTATACGGTTTTTATAATTCTACTGCCTATTCTCGGAGTTTCGTTAGTCGTTGGTATTGCAATTTCAATATTCCAGGCTGTTACATCTATTCAGGAAATGACTCTAACATTTGTACCGAAGATATTATTTACTGCAGTTGTTATTGTATTTTTAATACCATGGATACTCGATAAGCTGGTTGGTATAACAATGAAAATAATTAACATAATTATTACAGTAGTCTGATGACGGAGATCCTTACATCCCATTTTATGATATTCTTATTCATCTTTATTAGAGTAACGGCGGTTTTTGTAACAGCTCCTTTATTCAGTAATAAAGCATTTCCATCTATGGCTAAAATTGCACTTGCCTTAGTTATATCTTACTTGATTTTTACTTTTATCAACAAAGACTCAATCCAACTCGAAATTACTCTATCATTCATCTTTACAAATGTTATTAAAGAAATATTAACCGGGGTAATACTTGGCTTTAGTGTAGCACTTGTATTCTTTGCTATTTCTTTTGCCGGTACAATAATAGGATTTGATATCGGGATGTCTATGGCGCAAGTTCTGAATCCAACCGAAGAAACTAACAACAACGTTTTAGGAGAGTACTTATATATATTAGCCATTTTGATACTGATATTAATCAACGGTCATCACTATATAATTAGATCAATTACTTATTCTTTTACAATAGTTCCAATTGGAGCCTATACGCTGAATACCGAAGTCTTTGACTTTATCGTTAAGATGGGAGCCTCGGTTTTTGTTCTTGCTGTTAAAATTGCTTCGCCAATATTGGTCTCTTTTTTTCTTGTACACCTTGCAGAAGGTATTATGGCAAGAGTTATTCCTCAAATGCAGGTTTTCTTTGTTACATACCCGTTAAAAATTGGATTGGGAATTGTAATGTTAATGGTAACAATTCCGCTTTACGTATACTTAATTAAAAATTTGCTTCATAGCTATGAAGACAAGCTTTATCAATTAATACAAACGATGAGTTAAGAAATGGCTGAACAACAAGGTCAGGATAAAACCGAACAACCAACGCAGAAAAAACTTGATGATGCCAGGAATAAAGGTCAGGCAGCAAAAAGTGCCGAGATTTCCAATTTTACTGTTTTTGGTTCGGGTCTGCTTTTGCTTTTTCTATTTCAAGGATTTATCGGACAAAGATTATCATCCATTTCATCACAGATTTTTATTTCCTTAGATCAATTTGAATTAAGTCGAAGTGTCATTCAAATATATGCAATGAAAGGGTTTCTCTTTTTCTTTATTACTCTCTCCCCTTTTTTTATTGGAATAATTTTATTGGCATTAGCTGTAAATCTAATGCAAGTAGGAATCAGAATTTCGCCTAAAGCATTACAACCAAAATTCAGTAAACTAAACCCGATCAAGGGATTAAAGAACAAATTATTCTCGTCTCGAACGGTAGTAGAAGTTATTAAATCATTAGTAAAGTTGATAATAATCGGACTCTTTAGTTACCTGGCAATTAGTACGTTAATTGTCCAATCAACAAATTTGCTTAGCCAATCTATTGAAGAAATAGTCAACTTTATGTCGGATGCAGCTTTATCATTTTTGTGGAAAATACTTATTGTTTATGCGGTGCTTTCAATAGCTGATTTTATTTTCCAAAAATATAAATTCAAAAAAGATATGATGATGACAAAGCAAGAAGTAAAAGATGAGTTCAAACAGACTGAAGGCGATCCGTTTGTTAAAGGGAAAATTAAAACAAAGCAGATGGAAATGAGTCGTAACAGAATGATTCAAGAAGTACCGAAAGCCGATGTTGTTATTACAAATCCTACTCACTTTGCAATAGCATTGAAATATGATGCCGCAAAAAACTCTGCACCGATTGTTCTTGCCAAGGGTATGGATGAAGTAGCACTTAGAATAAAAGAAGCAGCAAGAAAAAACAACGTTCCGCTCTATGAAGACAAATTACTTGCACAGGCTCTTTATAAAACATGTAAAATCGGTGAAGAAATACCGGAAAAACTATTTGAAGCAGTTGCTAAAATTCTTGCGTTTGTATTCAAAGCCAAATCGCAAAAGAAAAGAATTGTGTAAATAATGTTTAAGATAAATAAAAATACCGATATATTATTAGCTTTCGGATTAATACTAATGCTCGGGTTGATGCTTATTCCTCTCCCGGCTGCATTTCTTGATTTCTTTTTAGCACTTAATATTTCTCTTGCGGTTCTTGTACTTGTATTATCCTTATACATTAAATCACCGCTGGATTTTTCGGTTTTCCCGGGATTGTTATTAATTTTAACACTTTTCAGGTTGGCACTGAATATAAGTTCTACTCGATTAATTTTAATTGACGGTTATGCAGGAAAAGTAATTGAATCATTCGGAAGTTTTGTCGTAAGCGGTAATTTTGTTGTTGGCTTTATAATCTTTCTCATATTAGTAATTATTCAATTCATTGTAATTGTAAAAGGCTCGGGAAGAATTTCGGAAGTATCTGCAAGATTTACTTTGGATGCAATGCCGGGCAAGCAAATGGCAATTGATGCGGATTTAAGTTCCGGTTTGATTAGTGAATCCGATGCCAGATCTCGAAGAGATACTATTTCTCGCGAAGCAGAGTTTTTTGGTGCTATGGATGGCGCCAGTAAATTTGTTAAAGGTGATGCAATTGCCGGTATATTGATAAATGTTATTAATATTATAGGCGGTTTTATAATCGGTGTCGCTCAAAAAGGTATGCCGTTTACAGACGCATTACAAAGCTATACAATATTAACAATAGGTGATGGACTAGTATCACAAATTCCAGCTTTAGTTATTGCTACTTCTGCAGGCATGGTTGTAACACGGAGTTCGTCGGGAACTTCGTTGGATAGTCAAATGAAACTGCAGTTACTTTCTAATCCAAGGGTTCTTGGTACTGTTGCCGGGGTTGTTATGTTGCTCGCATTTGTTCCCGGCATGCCAATGATTCCTTTTATGGTTCTCAGTGTAGTTGCGGGTACCGGGTCATATCTTACTAAGAAAAGTTTATCCAAGAGTCAAGTCGATACATCTGAAAAAGAAGAATCAGCAGAAGAAGAAAAAGAAGAAAATGTGGAACAATATCTTCAAGTCGATCCTATTGAATTGGAAATCGGGTATGGACTTATAAGTCTTGTAGATGAAAATGAAGGGGGTAATTTATTTGAAAAAATTTCATCGACAAGAAAATTTATTGCACTTGAGTACGGTCTGTTGATTCCACCTGTAAGAGTTAGAGATAATCTTCAATTAGAACCTAACCAGTATATAATAAAAATTAAAGGGAATGTTGTTTCATCTTTTGAAATACACACAGATAGATGGCTGGCAATGAATTCCGGTTTAATAGATGAATCTCCCGACGGAATTCCTACTAATGACCCCGCTTTTTCACTTCCGGCGGTTTGGGTAAATAAAGAAGAAAAAGAGAAAGCCGAAATTCTTGGCTACACCGTTGTTGATGCAATATCTGTACTTACAACTCATTTACAAGAAACTCTTAAGAAGAACTTTGACAAAATATTAACTCGACAATCGGTTAAACAATTGTTGGAAAATTTGAAGAAAGAGTATAACGCAGTTGTTGATGATATTAATCCCGAAATTCTTCCGCTCGGAACTATTCAAAAAGTATTACAGAACTTGTTAAAAGAATATATACCTATTAAAGACCTTGTACAGATTTTAGAAGCTTTAATAGATTATTCAAAAGTAACAAAGAACGTAGACGTATTAACTGAGTATGCAAGACATGCTGTCGGCGATATAATTGCCAATATTTATAAGGACCAAAATAATATAATACATGCCGCAGCCATGGGAGATAAACTTGAAAAACATATTGTAAATTCAATTAAAGAACAGAAAGACGCTATTCAAACGCTTGGATTGAACCCTGGTCTTTTGAATAAATTAAAAATTAATCTTGCTCAAATAACCGACAAATTTATGAATTTAGGTTATACTCCCGTTCTAATCACCTCGGCAACAATTAGACCTTATTTTTACCGCTTATTTAGTTCTAGTTTCCCGGAGCTTGCTGTTTTATCCTACTCGGAATTGCCGGCTAACATTGAACTTGAGATAATAGACAAGTTAGAGGTAACAGATGAAAACTAAAAAATTTATAGCGCCTACTCTCAAAGAAGCTACCGAAAAAATGAAATTGGAACTCGGTAGCGAAGCAATAATATTAAGTACGCGTGTTATTGAAAACTATGATAACGGATTCCGGAAAATGTTTGAGATTGTCTCTGCTTATGAAGATGAACAGCGTGAAATAACTGAAATCCTAAACCAAAAATCCAATGTATCCTCTGCTAATAATCATGGGTTAGATTTTGAGAAGAAACTTTCGGATTTTAAAACCGTAATAGACAAATCTTTAAAAGATAAAAATAATGGTAAAGCACAAAATCTAACCTCACTTAAAGATGAAATTCAGACGATTGCAGATACGCTTTTTGAAAGGGATCTAAGTAAAGATGTTATAAAGTTGGTAATTAATTATCTCAAGAAATCAAAAAGTTACTTAACTGTTGATAATTTAGACAACTACGTAATAACCGGTTTAGCCTCACTATTGAATACAAGAAGTTTTGAAATTGAAAAGAGAAAAAGCGGTCGTGTAATTTCAATCATTGGACCAACCGGGGTTGGTAAAACGACTTGCATAGCTAAACTCGCTGCAATCTCAAAGATCATTCATAATTTGGATATAGGTATTATCTCTATTGATACATATAGACTTGGCGCAATTGACCAACTAAGAATTTTCTCGGAAATCAGCAACGTTGATATGCTTGTTGCTTACGAACCAAGCGATATGCCTAAACTTATTGCAAAACTTAAAAACAAGGATTTGATTTTTATTGACACCACCGGACGCAGTCAAAAAAATACTGCCGAATTAAAAAAAATGACATCTTTTTTCAGTAATGTAAAAATTGATGAAACCTATCTTGCCTTAAGTATGACTTCTTCTCCTAAAAATCTTCTTGATGCTGCCGAAAAATTTAAAATCTTCAATTACGATTCTTTTGTTTTTACCAAGATTGATGAAGCAGTTACTCACGGTAGTATGCTGAATCTTTCGTTGAGATTTCAGAAGCCGGTTATTTACTTAACCAATGGTCAAATAATTCCTGATGATATCTTAGCTGCTGATTCGGAATATGCAGCCAAATTAATTTATAACGGGAACTTCAATTAAAATGTTCGATCAGGCTTATAAATTAAGAGAGTATTATAAATCAAATGCCGTTGAAAGAAGAAACCGGCAGCAGATAATCTCGGTTACTTCAGGGAAAGGCGGAACCGGGAAATCATTTGTCGCGTTTTATATTGCTCAATTATTAGCAGAGCAAGGTCACAAAACCCTTTTAGTTGAGTTCGATTTCAACTTGGCAAGCTTAACTTATCATCTGGGGATAAATCCCGACAACACACTATTTGATTTTTTTGATGGGAAAATTCTGTTTGAAGAGCTTCCCCAAAAAATATTTGAAAATTTCCATGTTGCTTTTGGAGATAACGGCAGACTGAATTATACGGATAATAATATTGCAGGGATAAGAAATTTCTTTAATTCATTATACAGCAAAGGCGGCGAATACGATTTTGTGATAATTGATAACGGCGCCGGTATTAGTCATGAAATTTTCGAAGCACTGAAGTTTTCTACTTTTAACTTACTTGTTACACTTCCCGATCATGTTGCAGTTATGGATGCTTATGTTGTAGTAAAATTGATGAAGAAAAACTCAATCGATATTAGCAATGGTGTAATTGTAAACAAATGCAAATCAATTTCGGAAGGGAAACTTGCCTTTGAAAATCTTAACAAAGCAGTCACTCATTTCTTAAAAACAGAATTAAACTTGATGGGAATTTTATCCGAAGACCAACATCTAAAAGAACCAAAAATCTTAAATCAAACCTCTATAAACCGGACTGAAATTCATGAAATTATATCCGAAATTTCTTCCGCCGCACTATCGATTGCTACTTTCGGTCAAATGGCTAATAATCACCAACCGGCTTCCTTATAATTAAAAATTAGCCCAAATTCTCCCCTTTTTTGCACTTTTTGTAACCGGCTGAATGGTACAATCTTTGTCTAACATAGCTAACGAGGAAAACATGAATAAAATAGTATTACAAATAGGACTACTGATTTTTGCACTCTCCTTAATCTATTTCGGGCAGAGGAACATGGAATTTATTGATGTGATACTAAAGTCATTTGTAATGTTCATCTTTTCAACTTTAGCAATTGCCTTAATTACAATTCTATTTATGAAATCAATCAACAGCGCCAGTATGAAAAAGAATGCAAGTATAGCAAAAAACTTAAAAGGAAAATAGAAAATGTCTACTGAAGAGATGTGGACTGAATATAAGAAAAGCCCGACTACCGAATTGAAAAAACAAATAGTAGTTAACTATACTAACCTGGTTCATTATGTTATTCATAATTCCAAGTTTATCAGCTACGATATTTTTGATGAAAGAGATTACTTTCAATTTGGTATTGAGGGTCTAAGTGAGGCAATTGACAGATTTGACCCTGAGTACGGTACCAAGTTCGAAACTTATGCAATTCAAAGAATCAGGGGAAAAGTTTTAGATGAGATTCGAAAAGTTCAAAGTAAATATAGAATACAAACCAATTCAAACGTACTGGCTACAAATCTTTCTCTTAATAAAAGTGTATCCGAGGAAGATAACTTTATGCTATACGAAGTAATTCCCGATGAGCTTGAAGAACCGGACGAAACAGTTGAAAATTTAGAAGCAAAAGAGTTGCTGATTGAAGCACTTGAAAAATTAGATGAAAGAGACCGGCTTATCATCACACTTTATTATTACGAACATCTCAATTACAAAGAAATTGCGACAATACTTGGTATTACTGTTTCCCGTGTTTCACAGGTTCACACAAAAATAATTAATAAACTGAAATCAAAACTTGCTGACTTAGATGGTTAACTTGAACGAAGAAATAGAAATCAAAAGAACCCTTTATAACAAACACCTTTCAAGAATAAGAAATCTTCCTTCCATTCCTTCGCTTATGCTTGAAGTATCAAGATTATTGGAAGATCCTAGAACAAGTGCAACTGAGTTAGGAAGAATAATTTCTCGAGATCAAGCTATGGTTGCAAAAGTTTTAATGGTGGCTAATTCTCCTCTTTACGGAATTCCACGAAAAGTTTCGACCGTAGAGTTTGCAATTGTAATATTAGGATTCAACCATATTAAAAATATTGTTGTTGCTCTTTCTGTTATGGATGCATTCCAAAGCACCAATAAACGAAAATGGAATAGAAACAAATTTTGGACTCATTCGATTGCTATGGGTGTATTATCTAAACGAATTGCCGGCGACCTTGGATTTGGCAGAACCGGGGAGGCATTTACCGCAGGCTTGCTGCACGATCTTGGTATTTCTGCAATTCAAAGATATTTCCCCAATGAGTTTAATAGTATTCTTAAGCTTGTCGAAAATGAGAATATCAGACACATAACGGCAGAAAAAATGACTATGGGATTAACACATGCAGAAATTGGTCAATTTTTAATTAACAATTGGAATCTACCTGAAAACCTTGCTAATGCAGTAAGATTTCATCATGAACCTTCAGAAGCGCAAGAAGAGACTATTCTTCCTTCAATTATTCACCTTGCTGATTTTATGACACAGAAATTCCGAAACGGAGACTTTGACTGGGATGAGAATTTAGAATTCGATCAGGGTATCATTAATAATCTGTCACTTGGTGACCCGGTTTATCTTAATTCATTCATTGATTCTTACAAAGAACTTTTTACCGAACATATTAATAGTATACAATTATTCTAACTAAGAGATTGATATGGAAATAATTACGATGGAAAACAAAATTAAAAAAACCGAGGCCGTGCTTAACAATATAATCAAGCTTCATTCAATACCGCGGATATTAGCAGAGATATTAGAATATCTTAATACGGAATCAGTTAACAATACCAAGTTAAGTAAAATGATTCTCGGAGATCAAAGCTTAGCGACTAAAATTTTAGTAATTGCTAATTCTCCCCTATACGGTTTACATCGTAATGTAACAACAATCGATTTTGCGGTTATGGTTCTTGGTGTTGATGAAATTAGAAATATTGTTTCTTCACTTACCGTGATGGATACTTTTAAAAACAAATCCGATGAATATTTAGATCAAGGAAAATTCTGGCAGCATTCATTTTTGGTTGGAAGTGTTGCAAAAAGAATTGCCGAAGACCTTTCATTAAGTTATGCCGGTGAAGTCTTTACCGCCGGTTTTCTACATGATATCGGACTGCCGGTAATCCATAAATATTTTCATTCGGCTTTCGTTAAAATTATGAATGATGTTGAAGGCAGCGGAACTAATTATATTTCAGCAGAAATCGATAATATCGGATTATCTCATTGTGAAATTGCTTATAAAGTTTTGGATAAATGGAATTTACCGGTGATATTATGTGATATTACTAAACATCACCATGCACCGACCAAATCAGAAGATTTTTCCAAACAAGCCGCCATTGTTCATTTGGCTGATTTTACAACCAAGCATCTTAATATAGGTTCTTACTTCTGGGACAATGATTTACAGCTTGATATGAAAGCCCTTTCGGTATTAGGATTTAATGATGAAGAAAAAGTAATTCATCAAATTGAAAAATATACAGACGTACTAAATGCACAATTAGAAGCAACGAGGCACTTGGTTTGAGAATAATAAAACAAAATACACGTGAGTTTCCATCATTTTATTCAACACTTGTTACTAACAATAAGTTGAAAAGAAAACCAACAATCGACGAGAGTCCCGTGAAGTTCAACAACAAACACGAAGAGCTTTTTGAATCTCTTTATACTTACGGAAGAAAAATAAGGGAAACAAATAACATCTCTCTTATTAATGATTACTTAAAAACATCATTGAAGAAATTTATTGATATTTCCGAAATTGTATTGTTTCATAAACAAAAAGACGATGTTAACCCCATACCGCTTACCAAAAATTGTAAAGAGAACACCGTGAACTTCGTAATTGCCATCAAAGAAGACGGCATACTTCAAAAAATATTGAACCGCAGTAATCTTGCAATAATTCCCACAAGAGATAAAAATTCGCAAGTTTATAATTACTTTTTAATTTATCCGATAATAGATATAGATAGATCCAACCAATACTTTTTACTTATTAATACTAAAGAGAAGCATTTTGAAAGCGGGACATTCAAACGAAAAGTTCTACAATCATTTATTCAGATGTTTGTACCGCGAGTTGAATATCTTCTTCAGAAACAAGACCTGAGCCAAACTTATGACGAACTTCAAGTCTACCAATCAAAGATTTCAAATGATTATAAGTTATCGGCTATTGGAGAAATGACTTATTCAATGATAAATCAGATTATATCACCCATGCAGGTAGTACTTAGCTGTGTAGATATACTCGAAAACAATAACGGCGGCAGTGATAAAATCGTCAACACAATTAAAACACAAGTGAAAAAAGTACAATCTATTACCGATAAGATTGCCAAATTCTCCAACGATGAACAGGCAAGAATATCGGTTCTCCCCTGTTCGTTAAATGCATTCGTTAACAAGTTTCATGATTTTATTAAGACATCTTTAAATAAAAATAATTACGAACTTCTATTGGATCTTGAGAATAATCTTCCGCCAATTTTAAGTACACCGAATTATATTCAACAGATTCTGACAAATACTTTTAGTTTGATGGTAAGTACATCAGATACCGGCGGAATTTATCTCCAGACCAAATACTTCAATAACAATGTAATATTAAGAATTATTTCAACGGATCATTCTAATATTAAAACCGACGAAAAAACAAACTACAACAAGAATATCAACTTATTAATGTTAGAGACATTAATGAAAAAGCACGAAGGAAGTGCGAAATTCATTTCAGATAGTTCCAGCGGTTCCAGTTTAGAATTAATTTTTCCATTAAAACGGAAGCTGTTGAAATGAGAAAAATACCCGTCATATTATTAGTATTTAATCTGTTCATTTACGGGCAAGAGGTTATCCCAAATAATGAAATCAATGTTAGAGAAATAGTTCAACAGCAAATTGATAACGCGAGAAAGCGGGAATCTAAAGCCAAAGTTTATTTGCTTGCAGAAAAAAATGATGCAGTTAAACAAAATGTTAATACAACATCTCAATTTTTTGCTGATGATGTAACGCTTCAGAAAATTGGATTTTTAATTCTCTTTTCTATATCAATTTTTTCTTACATAGCTATCCGGAGAAAAAAAATATCCGGTTCGAACGGGAATAATACTTTGAAAAAAAATATTAAACTAATGAGAGAAGAGAAGTTTATAAAACCGATTGATCCGAAATTGAAAAAAATCAGAACAAGCTTATGCTTAACATCAAAGAACTTAAATGCAAGCGAAAGAGATATAACAGATACTGCAAAGAAATACAATATTGCAAAATCGGAATTACTATTAGCGGCAAAATTTAACAAACAAACCGCTGGACTAAATTATTAAACGAGGGAATCATGGTTAACGGATTGGAATCTGCATCACGGAGTTTAAGTCTCAATGAAAAGAAAATTGGTTCGATTGTTAATAACCTTGCAAACATAAACTCAACCGGTTACAAGAGAGAATTACCTTTTGAACAGTTAATCCTCAACAATGAAGAAATGACTGTTAGAAGTAATATCTTGGATTTTACACAGGGAGAGCTGGTTCAAACCGATAACCCGCTTGATTTGGCAATAAGCGGTGATGCTTTCTTTGTTATCGAAAACAATAACGGTGATATTCAATTTACGAGGAACGGAAAATTTAATCTCTCTGAAGACGGTTACTTAGTAGATGCTTTAGGAAATAAAGTATTAGGCGAAAATGGTGAAGTACTTTTACAAGAAGATTTTTGGCAGAAAAACAGATCGATTAATATTTCGCTTGATGGCGAAATCTTTATTGGCGAAGAATATTTGGACAGACTGAAGATTGTTAAAATCGATGAGAAGACTAATCTTATCCGAACGGGAAACAATAATTATAGACTGGCAAACGGTTTCTTCGACTCCGCGGATCCCGAAGAGTATCAAGTAGCACAAGGTTATTTAGAAAGCTCAAATGTTAATCCGATTGTTGAAATGGAAGAAATGATTCGTATTAGTAAAGAATACGAATCAGCTCAAAAAATGATTCAATACTTGGATGAAATTATGGGTAAAGCAAATGAGATCGGAAATGTTAAATAATTATAGGTATACAAAATGGCAACAAAATCATTACGTTCAGCCGCAACCGGTATGTATGCACAGCAGATAAATATTCAGGTAATCTCAAATAATATTGCAAATATTAATACGACCGGGTTCAAGAAAAACAAAGCGGAATTTCAAGATCTCATGTATCAGGAAATTCCAACTTCAAGCCAGGCAAGAACCAATATCGGTTCTTCTCAATCCACAGGAGATGTGCTGCAAGTAGGAAGCGGAGTTAAAGCTTCTTCTACTCAAAAAATATTTAAACAAGGCGATCTTCAGCCAACCAACAATTCACTTGATTTGGGAATTCAAGGAGAAGGATTTTTCCAGGTTAGAAAAGCTGATGGAACATACGCATACACCAGAGACGGAAGTTTTAAAATTAGCGGTGAAGGAAGAGTTGTTACTGCAAGCGGTTACTTGCTTGAACCCGAAATTACACTTGGTGACGATGTTTTAGGAATTAACATCGGCAGAGACGGTACAATCGAAGTCCAAACCGTTGGCGGTAATTCTTATGTCCTCGATAACATACAATTAGTAAGATTCATGAATACCGGCGGTCTTAAAGCACTGGGAGATAACTTATATGCCGAAACCGAAAGTTCCGGGCCTCCGATGTTCGGGTCAGCAGGTGCTGATGGTTACGGCGAAGTCCATCAAGGATACCTTGAGTCTTCAAACGTTGATATAGTTGAAGAAATGATTGCGATGATTACCGCACAAAGAGCTTATGAAATTAATTCAAAAACCGTTAAGACAGTTGAAGAAATGATGACTATTACAAACAATTTAAAACGATAAATCGATGATCCTTTTACTGATAAATATTGTATTTAACTTATTACTTAATCCCGGTGATAAAATTCACGCGGAAATTGAAAATTATATTCATAAAAACCATGCGGAATATGATAGTGTTTCGTATTCATTACATGATGAATTTTCTTCCGTCAAATCATTGGAAATAAATTATAAAAGGAAATCCAATAGAATCGGGAACAACTTTTTTATCCCGGTAAAAATTATTGATCGGAACAATATTTCAAGAGAAAGGTTTTTGATTGCAAAAATTGAATTGTTCAAAAAGGTTTTGATTAGCAATGCGGTTATAAATAAAGGTGATTTAATAAACGGATCGAATTCTACTTTCATGTTAAAAAATGTAACTGATTTGAATCAAACTCCGATTAAAGTCAATGAAGAACCAAGCGGTGTAATCTCAAGGTTAAACTTGACACCCGGTACAATAATTTGCAAAGAACATATCCAGGCTGAACCCGTAGTTAATCCCGGTGACAAAGTTAACCTAATATATGAATTCGGTGCAGTATCGGTTTCCTTTATAGGAACAGCAAGGCAATCCGGAACCGTAGGGGATGTTGTAAAAATAAGAGCAAATAATCATCAGTATTCTGCCGAAATAATAAATCAAAATGAAGCAATAATAATTGAGTAGATAGAATGAAAAAAATTATAATAATACTTTTCGCCATTGTGATTGGTGCAAGTGCTCAGGACATGCGCCAGAATAGTTTTAAGTCGCTTTTCTCGGATCAAAAAGCCAATAGAGTCGGCGATGCGATAACAATCCTTGTAATGGAAGCATCTGAAGCTGCCAACAATGCACAAACAAGCGGAGGCAGAAGAAGTGATATTGGATTTGGCGCAAGCGGTTCTCTAGATGGTGAATCCCTAATTCCAAATGCCACATTAGATATCGGCAGCAATAATGAATTTTCCGGTTCGGGTGCGACAAAATCTGCCGGTATGGTCAGGACAAGAATTACTGCTACAATCGATTCGGTTCTTAACAACGGAAACTTGTTTATTCGAGGCAGCAGAGTTATTTCTATTAACGGAGAAGAGCAAAGAATTTTTATCACAGGTGTAGTAAGAGTATCGGACATTGCTTCGGATAATACTATAAAATCTTATAACATCTCCGAAGCTGAGATAATACTTGAAGGAAGCGGAATGATTGATAGAATGCAAAGTCCCGGTTGGTTAACTAAATTATTTCACTGGTTATTTTAGGTGTCATTATGAAATACTTATCAAAATATTTTCTGATTCTATTACTTCTCTTTAATATATCCAATGCTCAGAGAATTAAAGACATTGCATATGTAAGCGGAGATAACTCAACTCAACTTATAGGGTATGCAATTGTTGTAGGATTAGCCGGCACAGGCGATAGTCATAGAACTTCTTTTACAATTCAGTCTATTAGTTCTATGCTTAAACGGTTTGGAATTACAGTCCCACAGCAAGATATTAAAACCCGGAACGTTGCTGCAGTAATGGTTACGGCAACAATTTCTGATTTCTTAAAGCCGGGCTCAAAATTTGATGTAAACGTATCTTCGTTAGGAGATGCGAGAAGTCTTCAAGGCGGAGTTCTTTTAATGACACCTCTTTCGAGTATGGATGGGAATGTTTATGCAATGGCTCAAGGTCCGCTATCGGTTGGCGGATTTGATTTTGATACTCCAACGGGAAATAAAGTTGCAAGAAATCATGTTCTTGCCGGGAGAGTTCCGTTAGGCGGAATTTTGCAGCAGTCTCTGCCTGGTAGTGGTTTTGCTTCAAATCAGTTAAAAGTATTTTTAAGATCACCCGATATAACTACTGCAAATAACGTTACACAAGCAATCAATACTTTCTTTTCTCAAGAGTTGGCGATTGCATCCGATCCTTCCGAAGTGGTTGTTAATGTACCTGCGGAAAGACAGCAGCAAGTAATTTCATTTTTATCCGAACTTGAATCAATTGAAGTTTCGACGGATTACACAGCCAAAGTAGTTCTGAACGAAAGAACCGGAACCGTGGTTGCCGGTAGTAGTGTAAGAATTCAACCGGTTACAATTTCTCATGGCGGTCTTAATATTGCGATCAGATCTTATCCGATCATCTCTCAGCCTGGAGCGTTTTCGAGAGCCGAATCTATTCTTTTTAACAATATGGTTCCTTATGCGCAACAGGACTCAACATCTGCTATTGCAATTGACGGTGCTTCAAACGTTCAGGAAGTTGCCGCTGCATTAAATACGCTAAAGGTATCACCAAAAGATATTATTGCAATTTTCCAAGCATTAAAAGAATCTGGAGCACTTACTGCAGAACTAGTAATTATGTAATGAGTAATGGAAGAAATCAAATTAAAAATAACGAATAGTATAAAGCACATTGCTGAACCGAGAACAACGGAGCATATTAATCGTTTTTCTAATAATGAAAAACAAAAAATTGCCGGCGCATCCAAAGATTTTGAAAGTTTACTGACTGGAATGATGTTGAAAAGTATGACCTCTTCGATAGGCGGGTTCTTTGGAGAAGACAGTTACGGTGGAGATTATTTCGATTCGATTTTTACAATGGAGTTAGCTTCACAAATTTCGAAAGGCAGCAAACTTGGATTGGCTGAACAGATTTACCGGAAGGTAACCGGTGAAAAATGGGACGATTCCTTAATTGCCCCGGATAAAAAATTTAATGTAGAATTTCCTTCAAGAAAAATAGAAACAAGTGGTATAAGTACTGAGAACTCAACTAAGGATTCTGCAACAATTACTCCATCACAGAGTTCATTAAGAAGAATGGGTAGATACGAACCTATTATTAATAAGTTCTCGGAAAATTTTAATGTTGATAAAAATCTAATTCGATCTATTATACTCGCTGAATCGGCGGCTAAACCCGATGCCGTATCCAAAGCAAGCGCAAAAGGATTAATGCAGCTGATGGATGGAACTGCAAAGGAAATGGGGGTAAAAAATAGTTTCAATCCTACTGAAAATATTTACGGCGGGACTAAATATTTTGCCCAATTACTTCGACAATATAGTGGTGATGTTAGATTGTCTTTGGCTGCATACAATGCCGGACCCGGAAATGTTGAAAAATATAACGGTATTCCCCCATTCAAAGAAACAGAAAATTACGTAAACCGGGTACTTGGTTATTACAAATATTTTAATGGATAACACATGGATACTAAAAAACTTACGGAAATAATTGAGTCTATCGAACAGAACATTTCAAAACTTTTGGAATTATCTGTATCAAAACAAAAGGTTCTGATTCAAAGAAATCACGATGAACTTAATTCACTTTCGGAAAACGAAGAAAAATGTCTAAATAACATTGCTTTTTTAACAAAGCAGCAGAAAATATTTACCGAACAGCTGAAAGAAAAATTGAACATTCCTTCCCGGATTTCAAGCTTAACGGAAGTTATTGAACTTTCCGGCAACAATATAATTAGTGATCATCGCATAAAAATGTTAAAATCATTGCATGAAATAAAAATTATGAGCGCTGATCTTGAATTAAAAAATTTTCAAAATAAAATGCTTATCGAAACATCAAGAACTTTCATCAAAGGGATAATACAAGCTGTGAGAGGTTCAAAGAATAGTTCACTTATCAATAGAAGAATGTAAAATGTCTTTAAGCAGAATATTTGACATAGCGCAGCGAAGTTTAGGAGTTTACCAGAGAGCCTTGGATGTAACTTCACATAATATTGCCAATGCCTCCAATCCTAATTACTCAAGACAAAGAGTAAACTTTAATACGGAGATTCCGGAAATTAATGCCGGGCTTATCTGGGGCACCGGGGTAAAACTCGATACAATTCAACGTGTAAGAAATCAATTAACAGAATCTCAAATTCTTTACAATAATCCTAAATTCAGTTATAACGAAAAACAATCATACCTTCTTGGACAAATTGAAAATGTATTTTCTGAACCGACTACTTTGGGTTTATCAAATCTCATTACCGGTTTTTTTAATTCATGGAGTGAGTTATCGGTAAATCCGAATTCCGTCCCGCTCCGAAATAACGTTATATATTCTGCCCAGAAATTAGCATCCAAAGTTGATACAATTAAAGAAAGTTTTGACATCATTAGAACTGATATTGTTGCCGAATTTAAGTCGAGCACGACTTTAATAAACGGTTATCTTGAACAAATCAAAAACTTAAACTCAAGAATTTTTGAAGCAACGGGCAGAGGAGTATCTCCAAATGATTTCTTAGATGAAAGAGATCGTTTGATTAACGAGCTGAGTAATTTGGTAAATGTTAATGTTTCTTACGATAATAATAATGTTGCAACAATTTCTATCGGGGGTGTCTTTGCAGCAGACGGAACGGACTTTGTTAACTTCGAAATTGCGGAAAATGACGGACAGATAGCATTAAGATCTGCTAACGGAGGAAGTATTGTAGCATTGAAGAGCGGTGAGTTAAACGCATTAAAAGATATTTATTCAAATAAAATTCCGGAATATGAAAATAAACTTAATAGAATAGTCGATACAATTATCACTGAAGTAAATAATATTCATAAAACCGGTTATTCTATTGATGATCAACCGCAGACGGGAATTGACTTTTTTGAAGTTACCGATTCCGGTAAAATGATTATTAATTCAAAAATTTTGAATGACCCAAATAAAATCGCGGTTTCTATTAACGGTACAAACGGTAACGGAGACTTGGCATTACAATTAGCGGAGATTTCCAATAAAAAAGTGATGGATAATCTTACTATTTCTGAAGCTTATTCAACACTCATAAGCGGTATAGCAAATCATAAACAAACCGCCGATAATATGGCGGCAACAGATAAATTGGTTATCGATCAACTTGAACTTCAAAAAGCTTCTTACTCTGGTGTTTCTATTGACGAGGAAATGGCGAATGTAATTAAGTTTCAAAGATCGTATGAAGCTTCAGCTAAATTAATTAAAGTAGCCGATGAAATGTTACAAACTATTTTAGGTATGGTATAGTTATGAGAATATCCGATCTATTAATGAACAAAACATATTTGAACGGAATTGCCAACAATAAAAGCAGGATGGATTTGTTAAGCAAGCAGATAGCAAGTCAATCTTCCATTCTAAAACCATCCGATTCACCTATTGGAACAGCGCGAGTATTACGTCTTGAAGATAAACTTTCCAATACCGATCTCTACATGAAAAATATTCAGAAAAGTTTCGGCTTTGTCAATGAAACAATTAGAGGTATGGAATCTATAGAAACAGAGATTACAAATATTTTAGTTAAGCTAACCGAAGCTAATAACCCGATTAATAGTGAGAACCGGGCTAATTATGCAGATCAATTAGAGCATGCATTAAACAGCATATTAACTTCGGCTAACATGAGTTATGACGGCAAATACGTATTCGGAGGAACATCATTTTCGGCTCAGCCTTTTGTATTAAGTAGTGACAAATCCGCAGTGCTTCAAAATGTAAATGATATTAGCGGTAAGTCACTTGTTAAAATCGGCAACAGTGTTAACTTAAAAACTAATATCTCCGGTGCAGAACTTTTTGGGACCATACTTACACAGCAAGGTTCGTTTAATTCCGGGGATGCAGTTGGTTCGATTACCGGCACAAATCAAACTGTATATGATGCATACGGAAATCAATTTAATCTTAATTTAGAATACGAAAAAGTATCGGATAAAGAGTATAAACTAAATTATTTTATTGTTGACAGCGACAGCAACCCGGTCAAATCCGATTCTTTGAATTTATCTTTTGATGAATATTCCGGTAATCTAATCGAAATTAACGGATCAAGTGCAACTGAAATTTCAATAAACAGTTCTTCCCATAAATTGAATATCATTTTAGACTTAAATGCTATCGGGATTAGTTCAACTTCCACTTCAATATCCGTTTCGGCAAATCAGGAAAGAGATATTTTCAATACCATAATAAAAATTCGTGATGACCTAAAGAACGGACTAAATGTTAACGATAATGATATTAACGATATAAAAATTTTTCATCAGAGATTATTAAACAGAATGTCGGAAGCAGGCTATACATATAACACACTTGATAATACTAACTCGCTTTTAGACAATCAACGAATAGAAATTGAAAGTATGATTTCTGCCGAAAAAGATGTTGATATTGCAAAAGCAATTATTGAAATGCAGAATTATGATTACCTACTACAAGTTTCATATAAAATGTCTGCAATGATTCTTCCTAAATCACTATTGGATTTCTTATGATGAGAATGTACGGAGGGATATTAGGTTTATCGTTAGGTGTACTTTCAATTTTTGGAGCCTTTCTACTTGAAGGAGGCTCTCTTAAAGCTTTGTTCTTAATAGCACCTATAATAATTGTTTTCGGCGGTACTTTTGCAGCTACTATAATTGGTTTCGGGATGGAAAAGTTTACATCAATATTCAAGTTAATTAAAATCGCCTATTTCCCGCGGAAGTACGATTTGAAAGGTTTAATTAACTCTTACTTTTCAATATCGATAAAAGCACGAAAAGAAGGTTTGCTTGCTATCGAAAAAGAATTGAATACTTTGAATTATGCGTTCCCGAAGAAAATGGTTCGATACGGTATTGACGGGACAGATGCAAATATGCTTGAAGACATTGCAAGATTGGAAATGAAACTTGTACAGGAAAGACATTTAGCAAATGTAACAATATTTAACAAAATGGGTGGATACGCACCGACAATGGGAATACTGGGAACAGTAATGGCGTTAATTATGACTTTGGCAAATGCCGGTTCCGATCCCGATTTATTAATTAAGAATATTGCCACTGCATTTATTGCAACCCTTTGGGGAGTACTAAGTGCAAATTTAATTTGGCTGCCTATTGGAGATAGATTAAAAGAATGTCATTTAGAAGAAAAACATATGATGGAGATTTCTCTGGAGGGCACAATAGCACTCTTGAGCGGCGAGATTCCTTCGATCCTAAAAGCAAGGTTAGTAGGAATGCTTCCGCAAAAAGAACAAAGAGAGCTGCTCGAGTTCCGGATTTAGAGGATAATCTTTATGCAGAAGAAAATAACGATAAGGACAGGTACTTAATTACTTATGCCGATCTTATAACTCTTTTGCTCGGTTTGTTCATAATTCTTTATGCTATCTCGAATATTGACTTAATGAAATATGAAAAAATGATGAATGCAATTGGAAGCGTGTTCGGTGGTGCAAATGTTATTAACAGTGAAACAATTGGAAACAAAGTCTCTGTGCAACCGATTGACAAGCTTAAATCCGAACTCAGCAACTTAATTGAAAAACATAATTACGGAAGTTCTATTTCGGTAGAACAAAACGAAAGAGGAATAACACTTCATATTATGGATGAAATATTATTCCCTTCCGGTAGTGCGGTATTGAATGAAAATTCTCAAGTTGTTCTTAATAAAATTGCAGATATAATACGTAAGCTTCCTAATGATATACGGGTTGAAGGACATACGGACAATGTTCCGATCAAAAGCAGTTTATATCCTTCTAATTGGCATCTTTCGGTTGCAAGAGCATTAAATACGGCTTACTATTTAATTGAAAAAGAAAATCTTAATCCCGATAAGGTTTCTATTGTCGGTTATTCGGAATACCAACCGGTAGAAACAAATTTAACTCTAACGGGAAGAGCAAAAAACAGAAGAGTAGACATAGTAATCATTAACAAATAGAAAGAAAAATGAAACTGAAAAACAAACAATTTGGTGAAGTCGAATTCACGGAAGAAAATATACTCAATTTTAAAAACGGTCTTTTCGGTTTTGAAGAACTAAAGAACTTTCTCCTAATAAAAACCGAAAACGATTTATTCTTTTGGCTTAACTCAATCGAGCAGCCGGAATTAATTTTTCCGCTGGTTGGTTTAAGAGTAATTGATGATACATATCCTCAGTCGGATGAAACCGAAGCTTTCGGTATTGTTACTCTCAGTAAAGATCCGTATCAAACTACGGTTAATCTTAAAGCCCCTGTATATATCAACCAAGATAAAAAAGAAGGCTATCAGTCAATCATTGATTATGATAAGTATTCGGTAAATTACAAATTATTCATTGAATAACGTGAGATTAATAAATGTTAGTACTCAATAGAAAAAATAATGAGGAAATTAGAATTGGCGGCGATATAATTATTAAAATAATTAGCGTATCCGACGGTAATGTAAAACTTGGAATCGAAGCCCCGGCTGAAACAGCTATACTCCGCGGTGAACTTTATAATAATGTAAAAGAAAATATAATCTTGGCATCTAAAGAAAGCGGACAAAGTTTAACGGCTTCAAAATCCTTTACAATTAATAAGCTTGGAAAATCTAACAATGAATGACTCCGATAAAAAATTTAAAATATTGGTTGTGGATGATTCCGACTTGATCCTTCATGCATTAAAAAACTTTTTTAGGGAATATCAATTGGAAGTTGTTACTTGTCATGACGGACTCGAAGGAGTTCAGCAAGCAATAGAGATAAAACCGACACTTATAATTTTAGATCTCTTGATGCCTAATCTTGACGGTGTTAAGATGCTTAAAGTTATTAAACTTATGAAAGACGTGAAGGATATACCCGTAATTGTTATTAGCGGCAATACAAATAAAAGAAATGTTTTAGCTGCCATTGAAGCCGGTGCGGAAAAAGTTTTATCGAAACCATTAAAAAAGGAGCTGCTCAAAAAAAGTATTTCGGAAGTTTTAGGACCGGAGTTTCTTAAAAAAGTAAAAAAACCCGAATCAACTTCTCTTTCTAAAGATGATAAGGAATTTATTTACGAGCTGCGTCAATATTTTATAAATGGTTTTTCCAGTAAAATAGAATTAATGAAAGAAGTTTTCAGAAAAGAAGATATGGGAAATCTCAGATTTGTTTTTCACGAGTTGAAAGGTTCGGGTTCAACAATCGGTTTACCCGAATTATCACAAATCGGTGAAGAAGTTGAACAGAAAATCGATAGTAAAATAAAAGATTGGGATTACTATAAACAAAGATGGGATGAAGTTCTCGATCTTGTTGAAGAAATTAAAAAAGAACAAGCAGCCTTGGATTAATTATGCTTATTATTATTGGAATACTTATTGTCGCAGTTTCTGTTGTGGTAGGATTTATCATGGCGGGCGGTAATTTAATTTTACTGCTGCAGTGGGCTGAGTTCGTAGTAATAGGAGGTGCAGCTATTGGTAGTTTTATTATTGCTACACCCATTTCTCAAATAAAAAAGGTTGTCAAATCAATACCCGAAGCAATAAAAGGAAATCATTTTTCCAAGCAGGATTATTTGGAATTATTGAAAGCATTTAACGATTTGTTTCTGATTGCACAAAGGGACGGCTTACTCGCAATTGAAAGTCATGTAGAAAATCCGGACGAAAGTGAAATACTATCAAGAAGTAAAAAATTTATCAGCAATAGTTATATGAAGAATTTTTTCTGTGATACACTTAAGGTTATGTTATCAGGTGGTGTTCCTCCCCATGAATTAGATTCTTTAATGGATATGGAATTAGAAACTTATGAACTTGAAAACCACCCGGTAAGTAATTCAGTTGCAAAAGTGGGAGATGCTTTACCCGGGTTGGGAATTGTAGCCGCTGTACTCGGAATAATTGTTACAATGAGTCATATTGATGACGGAGCCGCTGCCGTTGGAGCTCATGTTGCCGCAGCTTTGGTTGGAACATTCTTAGGCGTATTACTTTCTTACGGTTTTGTTAATCCGCTTGCAGTAAGTATCGAAAACCTTAACGAACATAAAGGAAGATACTTGCATACAATAAAAGCCTGCATCTTAGCTTATGCAAAAGGTAATCCTCCTATTGTTGCCGTTGAAATTGCAAGAAGAACAATTTTTTCCGATGACAGACCTACTTTTTCGGAATTGGAAAATTATATGAGAGGAAAGACTGAATAATGGCACAGAACGATAATTCGGAACAACCGATAATAATTAAGAAAATTAAGAAGGGCGGCGGTCATCACGGTGGTGCCTGGAAAGTTGCTTATGCAGATTTTGTTACTGCAATGATGGCTCTTTTTATTGTTCTTTGGATTTTAAGTGCCGGAGAAGATGTTAAACAAGCCGTTGCGGGTTATTTCAAAGATCCTGTTGGATTTCAATCCGGCGGAGGTAAACTGATTAATACAAACCCTCAGTTAAATTTGCTTGACGAGAACATACTGCGAGAAAGAGAATTAAAGGAAATGCAGAGAAAGAAATTTGAAAAAATGCAACAGGAAATAATGAATCAGCTTTCCGATAATGAAAGTCTTAGTTTTCTTTTAGACCAGGTTAAATTTGAAATGACCGATGAAGGGTTAAGAATTGAAATGATTGATTCCTCAAAAGATGTCTTTTTTAGACTTGGTAGTTCACAATTAAAAAATGAAGCGGCAATTATTCTAAATAAAATAGGTTCAGAAATTAACAAGCTTCCTAATAAAGTTGCGATTGAAGGTCACACTGATATAAGACCTTTTAATCACGGTTCTCTGGAGTACACAAACTATGAGCTTAGTGCTGACAGAGCTAACTCGGCAAGAAGAGCTCTATTAAAAGGCGGTTTGGATGAATCTCAAATTGAAGAAATACGCGGCTATGCTGCAAATAGATTACGGGATCAGGATGATCCGTACAACCTAGTCAATAGAAGAATAAGTATTGTTATAAAATATTCAGAGAAATAATGAAAACAAAAATTGCCATAATGGAAGACGATCCGTTTACTAAGCATCTGTATTCAATGCTGATGAAAAAAGCCGGTTATGAAGCTTATATTTTAGAAGATGCTAATCTCCTTTTGCAGAAGCTGGAAGAGGAGAACATTGTGTTGATAATCATGGATATCAACTTGCGAAATACATATCTTAATGATGAAAAAATAGATGGTATCCGTCTGACTAAACACATTAAATCTCAAGAAAGATTTTCTTCTATTCCTGTAATTTTGGTATCTGCTTTTTCATTTATGGCTGATAAAAACAGTATACTGGAAGAAAGCAAAGCTCACCAATATATTACTAAGCCGATAACTGATTTTAATGCCTTTATTAACACAATAAATGAAACGATTGTAAATTGAATGAAAAATGGAAAATATTAATTGTTGAAGATGAAGCCGATACAGCTTATATACTCGGTTTACTTCTCAAAAAGAACAACTTTGAAATTAAGATAGCTAAAAACGGGCAGGAAGCCCTTGAAGTGATAGATGAATTTATGCCGAGGGTTGTTATTGCCGACTGGAATATGCCTGTTATGAACGGGCTTGAGCTATGTGAAAGAATGAAAAGTTCGGATAAATATAAACTGATTTATTTCATTATTCTTACCGCAAGGTCTACATTACAAGACAGGGTTAAAGGGCTTGATGTCGGTGCCGATGACTTTTTACTTAAGCCGATTGAAAACCAAGAACTTTTAGCCAGGATACGTACCGGAATAAGGATTCACAACCTCCAAAACGAGTTAAGAAAAATTGAGCACAGCAAAGCTTTAATTGAAATGGCTACCACTATTGGTCATAAGATTAACAATCCCCTCAGCAGCCTGGTCATTTCACTCGATAATATTAAAGCTGAATTAGGGAATTCGGAATTGACAAAAAATATTTCCGATGATTATAAAATCATTGAAGAATCAATTAAAAAAATACAAATTCTTGCTAAAGATCTTACCCACCTCCAGCAGCCTGAATTAATTCAGTATGCGGAAAATAAAAATATGCTCAATCTTCCTGATTCCGACTAATTTTCAAACTCTCTTTACACTTAACTTTTAATAATTTCGTTCGATAATAAAGTGGTAACTTTATGTTAAAAGGAATAGAAAATATTAAATCCGGTTCCGGTGCCGAGAACTCCAGCAAAAATATCTACAAGAAATTTCTCGCCAATTCAACCCTAAGACAACTGGATTCTCACGATAGTTTAAACATTTCCAAAGGATACAGAATTCTTAAGGAATACAACATCGACTTAAAGAGATTCAAGAAAAATGAGCATGGACTCCTAGAAATAATTTTTGACATTAGCGCTATTGAATTCAGTACCCTGCTAAACTTAGATAATCTTACAAACTATATTAAGTTGGATTATAAACTCAATTTAATTAACGAGCCGGATACGTTTGTAGTATCCATCTCAACGAGAACCTATTATTCGGAGAACATAGATAATTACTTAAAGATAAACGATATAGTTTACCTGATGAGCAGAATTAAATCGCTTAATGTCGGAAGCGAAATTAATTTATCAAACACCCGCGCACTCAGTAATTTATTGGACGGTGTTTATAATGCAGTACTTTCGGAGTTTAATATGATAAACTCCATCCTGGTTAAAGCAACAAAAAATATTTTTAATATTAGTATTAAAATACTGCCGTTAAGCGAACTTGAAAACGAACTTTTACTCATTGAAAAAATTATACCTTCAAATGAACACAGTATCCAGATTACTCAATAATATTACCGATAAGCGGATGGATGTATTAAGCGCTGACCAAATTGTTAATCCAACAAAGAATGGAAATTTTATTATTGTTGATGAAGAAGGAATGATTCAGTATAAAAGTGATGATTGTTTTATAGATTTTTATGTAGAAAATAATATCAAGTCTATTTCGGAAATTCAGACAGATCCCGACTTAACACTCATTCTTAAAGGAATGAAATACAACAAAACCGAAAGACTATCCATCGAATTGTTGATTTATTTTTTAAACAATACCGAAGTAAAGGATTACGTTGTTCAAATCAGTAAAATTACTCTCCTAAAAAAGAAACTCTTTTTATTATTTTTTGAAGAAAACAAAGAATACAAAGTTTTCGAGAATAAAATTAATACACTTCAGTTTGCTTTGGAAAAAGGAAACATCCCGGTTTTAATAGCAGATGAAGATTACAAGACAAAATATATCACTCAAAATTTTGAAGAGATATTCGACAAAAACATTGAAGACCTCTACGATAGACCATTAAGTGAAGTACTTATTGATTTCTTAAAAGAAAGTGATGAATCTATTCTTCTCCATGCAATTGAATCAAAATCCGTTTGGTCAAAAGTAATTAACTTAAAAAAACCGAACGGTACCAATTCATTTTATGATATCAACATGACGCCGGTTTTTGATTCAGCACTCGGAACCTGGAATTATATACTAAGTGCTTATAATATAACCGACCATATTTTGAAGAACAGAACTCTAAAAAAGAGTGAGGCTCGGTTACGCGCTATTATCAATAATATATCCGACGGACTTTTTGTCCTTAGAAAACAGAAAAATGAATTAACATTTGAAATCGGCAATGATATTTTCTTCGAGCTATTCAATATCGGCACTAAAGATTATGAGCAAATAAAGATTGATGACTATCTTGATCCCAAAGCCTTGGAAATTATTAATGATTCGATATCGGTAATAGAAACATCCAAAGTAAAGTACTTAACAGATAATTATCATCAAACCGGGACGGATAAGCATTTCGAAATCAGCACTACGTTTGTTGAAGATAAATTGGACGAAGAAAGATTTTATATTATAACACTTCATGATATTACCGCCAAAGAAAAGTATGAACGGCACTTAGAGTCTGCATACGTAAAAGAGAAAGAATTAAACCGTCTCAAAACCTTGATATTGCACAACATGTCCCATGAACTAAGAACACCCGCTAATGCAATGATGGGTTACACGGAAATAATTGAAGATGCGATAAACGAAAAAGATTATGAAACCGTCTCGCAGATAAGCACATCGGTTAAGGAAATACTTGGAAAACTAATAAACCTTTTCAGCAATATTATAGAACTTGCCGGTATCGAATCAGGTGAATATGAGCTTGACATTGTTAGAATAAACTGCAACCAGGTATTGCAAAGCGTTTATAATAAAAGAATTGACGATGCTGAAAGAAAAAATCTGAATTTTGTAATTGATACAAAAGACCGCAGTTTATTTATAAAAACAGATTGGGTTAAATTTGAGAAAATTATTTGCGAACTTGTAGATAATGCAATAAAATTCACTTCTGAAGGTAGTGTAAAAATCGAGTCTTACCTGAATGAATTAAATGAAGCCGAAATTAAAATTACAGATACAGGTAACGGAATTGAAGACTCGTGTCTTAAAAAAATACTTGAACCATTCCAGCAAGAAGATGAATTTTATACAAGAAGATACGAAGGAAGCGGTTTGGGAATAACTATCTCTTATAAGTTGACATCAATTTTAGGTGGAAAATTCTTTATTGAAAGCAGAAAAAAAGTCGGAACTGTTATTAAATTAACATTTCCGTCTGTTTCCCCGAAACCAACAATTGAATTATAATTATACTGTTAAGTTTACGTTAACCTTAATTCAAAGCGCATATTCTTTCACACCGTAATTAGTCCGCTTACAACATTCTTATTAATTTTACAATAAAAAATTCGATAATAGTAGTAGAATTTATCACTGTAATTACAAAAGGAGACCATATGGAAGCGCAGAAATTAGAAATTTCTGATTTACTTCAACTCGTAAGTTTTAAAGTCGGTACCGAAGAATTCGGGGTAGATATTCTTAAGGTACAAGAAATCAATAGGATGCTGAAAATCACTAAAGTCCCTAATGCACCCGACTTTGTAGAAGGAGTTGTAAATCTTAGAGGAAGAATAATTCCTGTTATTGATTTAAGAAAGCGACTCTCAATCGAGAGTAAAGTTCACGATAACAAGACAAGGATAGTAGTTGTAGATATTCTCGGTAATATTGTCGGTTTTATCGTAGACGAAGTAAACGAAGTACTGAGAATCTCAAAAGATATTATAGAGAACCCGCCTGAACTCGTTTCTCAAGTTGATAGTGATTTCATTACCTCGGTTGCAAAACTTGAAGACAGAATAATAATTCTTCTTGACCTGGATAACTTGTTAAAAAAAGATGAAAAAGAAGTACTGCAGGAAATCTCATAATTAAGGAAAAAATAGAATGAAGAAAATTAATTTAATTTCGTTTGTTATTATGATGCTTGTTTCATCTCTTTTCGCACAAGAAGGCAAAAAGATTTCTTTTTCTCTGAGCGGGTATGTAAAAACCGATATAATTTACGATTCCAGGCAAACCGTAAGTGTTCGCGAAGGTCACTTATTATTATTCCCTGAAAACAAATTATTTGATGAAAATAATAAAGACATCAACGCACAGCCTAATTTTAATATTCTGTCGATTCAATCGCGTGTTAAAGGAACAATTACCGGTCCGGATGCTTTAGGTGCATCAACTTCAGGTGTAATGGAAGCTGAATTTTTCGGTCACACTAACGCAGATATAAACGGATTCCGATTACGCTTGGCTTTCGTCAAATTGCAATGGGAAAATACGAGTCTGCTTGCTGGTCAATACTGGCATCCGATGTTTGTTACGGAAGTGTTCGCTAATGTTGTTTCATTCAATACCGGTATCCCGTTTCAACCGTTTTCACGTAATCCCCAGGTAAGATTAAAACATAATTTCGGTTTACTGAGTTTAGCAGCAACTGCTTATACACAAAGAGACTTTTCAAGTCCGGGTCCTAGCGGAACATCATCTTCATATTTAAGGAATGCAGTAACCCCGGGACTTCATCTTCAGACAATGTTTGAATTTCCCGATTTACTTTTTGGGTTTGGTGCGGACTACAAAACTCTGCGTCCAAGATTAGTCACCGAAGAAAACATAGCTACAGATGAAACAATCTCAAGTTTTGCCGGAATTATCTTCGGCAAGTATCACCAAAATGATTTTTCGATTAAAGTGCAAGGCACATACGGGGGCAATTTAAACGACTTACTAATGATCGGCGGTTATGCCGTATATGAAAAAGATCCGATTACCGGAATAGAAAAATATACACCTCTAAACATGCTTTCTTTTTGGACGGACATTGCATACGGAAAGAAAACCGAGGTCGGTTTGTTTGCAGGTTTTGCAAGTAATAAAGGTTCGGACAAAGAAATATCCGCCAGCTATTCACGCGGATTAAATATAGAATATTTATACAGAATTTCACCGAGAGTAATTTTTAATATAGATCAATTCAGAATTGCGGGCGAAGTTGAATATACTGTTGCCGCTTACGGAATTTCCGACGCTAAAGGAAAAGTCAGTAATAGTCAGGAAGTAGGTAACCTGAGAATTTTAACTGCAGTTTATCTCTTCTTTTAATTATATAGATAGGAATTACAAATTTATTTGTAGGGGACAAAAATGAAGTTACTTAACATTAACAATTGGAAAGTGTTCTATAAGATAATAGCACTTTCATTAGCGATCCTGATAACAATATTTGCGGTATTCTTCATATTCTTGGTACCGGTTATCAGTGATGCTCTTTATTTCAACAAAAAGGAAAACGTAAAGCATACTGTTGAAGTTGCTTATAATGTTTTAGAAAATTATCACAAACTAGCAAAATCCGGAGAACTCACTGAAGCAGAAGCGAAAATAGCTGCTGCTATCATGCTTCGCGAGTTGCGCTACAATGAAAACGAGTACTTTTGGATAAATGATTATGATCATAAAATGATTATGCACCCAATGAACAAGGATATGGAAGGTAGGATACTCGATAATTACAAAGATCCGGACGGCGTTTTGATGTTTGTTAAATTCGTTGAAGTTGCAAAGCGTGAAGGTTCGGGTTTTGTTGAATATCGATGGGCAAAGCCCGGATTTAGCGAACCGGTTGCCAAAATCTCTTATGTAAAAGGATTAAAAGATTGGGAATGGGTCGTTGGAAGCGGTATTTATGTTGATGATGTCGAAGCTGATATAAGCAGCATCCAATCACAATTTATTTATTTCTTATTGTTAGCTTCGCTTATTGCTGTCTTAGTTGGTTTATATATAGCCCGAAAAATTTCTTTACCAGTTAATAAACTCAACAGTGCCGCAGCTAAAGTAGCCAGCGGAGATGTTAATGTTTCCGTTGAAATTAATTCCGAAGACGAATTAGGAATGCTTTCTAAGCAATTCAATAAAATGGTCGATAACATTAAAAAATCTATGGAAGAAGTTCAGCATAAAAGCATCGAAGCCGAAAAAGCTGCCGAAGAAGCTAACTCTGCTAAAAATGAAATTCAGAAATATCAAGAATACTTATCGAGAAATACTAAAATCCTTTCCGATGAAATGCAGAAATTTGCCGATGGTGATCTTACTGTTAAAGTTAAACCCGAAAATGAAAATGATGATATCGGTCGTCTTTTCCTTGGTTTCAATTCGGCAGTAGAAAATATTCATCAAATGCTTACACAAGTTACCGAAGCCGTTCAAGCAACCGCAAGCGCAAGCAGTGAAATTTCCTCTTCTTCCGAAGAGATGGCTGCAGGTGCTCAAGAACAATCTGCGCAAGCAACTGAAGTCGCTT
>DYHH01000023.1 GCA_020724265.1 Melioribacter roseus
ATCGCTTGGGAATATTCTTTTAATTTTTGGAACATCATAGACCGAAAAAACAATAACCGCATCAGCATCAATTTCATTTATTTCGTAATGATCTTTTACTTGAATAAATTTACCTGGAAGCTCAACCCAAGAAGGTTTCTCTGTATTTGAATATATATCTATTTCAACACCAAGCTCTTTTAACCATTTCATATGTTTAAAAGCAACGCTAACACCTCCACCTATGATATCTGTGTATCGCATTATAAATGCGATTTTGGGATTTTTTCGACCGCTGTCTTTTCTTTGTGTTGAATCTATATCGAAATATTTCATTAATAATTCATCCGAGAATTCGAATTCGGAAATGCAGTTTACACAAATAAATCTCTCTGATGATGAATTAGATGATAGAGGAAATTCAAATTTCTTGTGAATTTCGTTATTACAATGCTTACATTTTATCTTTAGTTCGTGAGTAATCTTTGTTGGGAATACCACATAATTCCAATATAGAATATCATGAGCAAAAACATTTTGAACATCTGTGTTATTGATAAAACTACTTATTTTTGTGTAAAGTATCTTATCTTTGATTGAGTTCAAGATTAAATCAATTTTATTCTTCTCTTCACCAAATTTTAATAACGAGTATATGTAGTAAGCCTTTATTTTATCCGGAAAAGTATAAATAGGGTTTTTTCGCTTAAAGGAATTAATAAACTTCCTATAGTCGGAATGCAAAAAGCTAAGTTCAATGAACTTTTTAAATGCCTTATCACTTAACGGATTATGAAAATCAGCGAGATATTTATAAACACTTTGTGCATTCAATAATTCGTTGCGCTTAAGTTCCTCTTCACCATAATTAAAATATCTTTCTAACAGTTCACTGTTGTTCGTTCGCTCTTTACTTGTAATATCAGCAAAGTTATTCAGCAATTTTGCCTTTTTCGGCGGGATCTTTTTGAGCTGCAGTGAAAAATTTTTTATTCTTCTATTAACCTGTTTTCTAAAGTTTAGGGTTGATTCAATGTATTGAAGAATTGATGTATTCTCACGTATGTTATTTTTGGAAGAAAATATCTTTATCTTTTTTATCTTTTCTTCAAAAGGGTCTTCCGAAAAAGAGAGCTCAAGCAATTCTGATAAACTATCAAGTAGATATTTTCTTGTTTCCTTATTAAGGGTTGTTAACCCATCAAAAAACCAATTCCAAAATTTTTCATTAACTAAAGGATGGTTGATATGACAAAACGGATCTATAATCATATCAAGAAAATGGAAAATAAAAATATCCCTATGTGACTCATCGTTAAAGTTAATGTTATTATAAAAATCTCGAAAAGAATAGTTTGATAAATAAAAATCAACAAACCAGTATCCATCATATCGGCAATCTAAATTAAAGTCGGTAAAACCTTGCTGTTCATGAATTCTTCTTTTGGTAAGTTTTTTATCTAAATAAAAGAACTTATAACCCTTTGCGGCAAGTCGAAACCAAAACTCAGTATCTTGAGCATGTTTAAATTCTTCATTAAATCCATTTAATTCTCTCATAACCTTCATCGGCAACATAACTGTACAGCCGTCAATCATATCATACTTTAATTGCTGAGGGAATTCAAGTCCATCAAAAAACGGTTTTGCTTGAGTTAATTCTTTAACATTATCATTTGCATCAATGAAATCAAATTGTCCGAAGATTATTCCATAATCCTCATCAAGTTTTTCGAATTGCTTAATTTGAAGTTCCAGCTTATCAGTATTGAACAAGTCATCGGAACTTAACCAGCAGAAATATTTTCCCTTTGCCTCGAAAATTCCGCGATTAAGAGCAGAAGAGATACCTCCGTTTTCTTTTTTTATTCCTCTTATTCGATTGTCTTTTCTAATGTATTCTTGAATAACGTCCCATGTGTTGTCGGTTGAACCATCATCAACAACAACAGCTTCCCAGAAAGGATAAGTTTGATTAATTATGCTATCCAATGTTCTGGGCAACCATGACGCTTGATTATAAGACGGAACAACAACAGAAACTAAAGAAAGTTCTTTTTTTACTTCATGCTCTTCTAATGAGTTCATAATGTTTTATTAATAATTATTAAAGTTAGGTTATTACAACTCTAATGTCTGAAAATACTTTTCTTCGAAAGTCTCACCTAATTTTCCTTTTAGAAAATTAAAATTGATTTTTGCTATTTCATCTTCATTATCTATACTTAATGACTTGATATTATACAATAATGCTTTTTCATAATTTTTTTGTGCTATTTCTAAATATGTAAGATCATTCAATGCTTCAAGGTAGTTCTCATCAAATTCAATAATAGCATCGAGAATTAATTCGGCTTCTTGATAATTTCCCTCTTCAATCATACTTTCGGAAAGTGAAATAATATCTAGCAGATTAACAATTTCAAATCTTTGTTTCAGCTTTTTTATTGCTTTATTTAACACTTCATTACCATAAACAATTGGAATACTATACGTACCAAAAAAATCTCCAAAACGAATATGTTCCCCTTTGGATTTCATAATTAGATAATTAAGAATAATTTTACTCCTTCGCCAGCCGCTTTTCTCTAGCAAATAATTCCTACCATTTTTTGCAATTTGTTTTCTTTCTGCATCATTATTCAAGTAATAATCAATCGCAGACAAGCCTTCTTCATCTCCATGGAACCACACTAAGTGTTTATGATTTTCAAATATATTTTCAATACCGGGGAAATAACGTATTAGTACGAACGCACCGCTCATCAATGCACGAAATACACGAACTGACGTAAATCCTTTTGCATAAGGTCCGTCAAAAGCAATTACAATTTTTGTTTTACCAGCGTACGTGTGAACGTAATCTTCCGAAATAAATTCGTTTGTCCAGTTTGCAAGGTAAAGATCATCCCATGCATGTCCAAAGACTTTAAATTTGTTACCATATATTTCATTTACTTTTCTGATAAAACTTCTTCTTCTTTTGTACATTGTTTCACCGTTATCCATTTGTTCACCAACCCAACCAACTCCGGTAAATAAAATATCGTAAATCTTGATGTCGGTTTTATTGGGAACAAGATGTTCGTTTACAAAAGAAGGTATATATTCAACATTGGAATAACCTTTTGATTCAGCTAATTCTACGAACTCACCATCAACAGAAATAAAATAATCAACAGAACCGGCTATTTGCAAATTCTTTTCGATACGTTCAGAGTCATAACTGCAAGCGTCTCCGTCTCGGGCGGCAAGAAAAAATTTATAAACATTTCTAAGTTTATTTAATTCGTCTTTATTAAACGAAGTAACATTATTCGGCATTAGTAAAACAATGTCTGGTTTATATTTTATTATATCTTCCTTAACAATTCTTGCAGCTTCTTCGTGAGGAACTGAATAATGCCCTTCATCATTTTTATATTTTTCCGAATTACCAACAACAATTGAAGTAACAAGATCACATGTATTCTTATCTACGAAGGTTAAAATTGCTGGTCCTCCGCAATTATGATGAAATCTTATTTTTGCGGCAACAGGTCTTGGATCATAGTTATTAATAAGCGGATATCCACCATCCGAAGAACTTATATAATGTTTGTAATATTTTGACTTTTCCATCGGAACAGAAGCAGTATGATATTCAATCAATGATAATAATGACTTTTCTTGAATATCAAGTAAATCTTCTAATCCTTGATTACTTACCAGTTCAAACCATTTAAGAGGTTCCAAACAAGACTTTATAATATCTATTCTATCACTGCGTATAAATAGGTAATTATCATTATATGATTGATTAAACTTATTTTCGAAAAATATTGGTTTAAGTAAAGGTGAGCCAAAGCTAGGTATCTGTACGGAATAACCAGAATATCCAAAATCAACAATTTTGCTAATTATATCTAAATGGGTATTAGATTTTGTTTTATCTTCTGCCCATATTTCGCAAAGTATAGCGACAGGTTTTTTGTTTGATAAAAAGTTTAAAGAACCTTCTAAAACTTTTAATTCTGCACCTTCAACATCAATTTTGAGAAAAGAATCCTGTCCATCAATATTATTCTCTTTCAAAAAATCGTCCAAAGTATATACACTTATAATTTCATGTCTTTCTGAAAAGATTTCGGGTTGAGTTTTAACCAGCGAGTGTCCTCCAGATCCCCTTCTATTTATGTATAATAATTCTTCGCTGCATAGGTCACTTAATGCAATTTTAAATATGCTTAACCTTTCTTTTTGATCATTAATTGTAACTGCTTTAGTCAATCTTTCAAAATTATAATTTTCGGGTTCAAACGCGTACACTTTTGAATCAGTCTGTGAAAAACAATTAAATAAAAAACTGAAGTACCCAAGATTTGCACCAACATCAAATAGAGTCTGCGAATAATTGGTTATTCTCTGAGTTAGCACGGTTTCGGAGGGCTCAAAATATCCTAGTGAATGAATAGTCGTCATATCAATACCAGTAACTGCCATAAAGAAATCAAAATTTGTTTGGATTAGCTCATCTTTGGGAGGATAAGGCAAATAGTTGTTGCCTCTAGGAATTGCATTTTTTAGATTTAATTCGATTTCGGTAAGAAGGAGTTTAACATGATTATAATATGATTCACCATAATTCTTTTTTGAGGTATCATATTTATCAACTTCCTTCGTTAGATTTTCTAATAATATATTTCTTCTATTATATATCTCTATCAGAGAATTTCTTATAAATAAAAATCTATTCATACTAAAACCATAATCCATATAATATTATGGGATATTGAATTTTATTTGATTTTATTATACTCACAAATAGAAAATGCCTTTTTCTTTTCAGATTATTCCGCAATGCCAGGTTTATACAAAGAATAATTCTTCGTTAGACGTATTATCTAAAATTGTTTTTATCTACTTAGTTCTACTTCTAGGTTTTGAAAAAACTCTCTCATCTCTCTAATTTGTTGCTGTAATTTTTTTGTGGATACATGTGAAGAGAGTTTATAAATAGTTGAGATAGTTCTGTCGATTGTTTCCTTAGCTTCGGTAGCATTAATTTTCGAATACTTCAGATCGTATACTTCATCAAATATTTGCAGAAGTTCGTATTTATTTACAGTGTTCGGTGAATGAATATGAAACAAGCCTTTTTGATAGAGATCATTTCTTATTATCGTATCAATAATTTGTGCAAGATAAACTGTTGTAACACCATTCCAATTATGATTTACAAAACCGTTTACTTCTTTGCCGGTTTGATTTCTTGCCCATTCCAGTAATGACCTGCTTTGTCCTTTTTCTTCTCCAATAATTGAGGTTCTCAATACCATGCAATCTGCCGAATCCCCGCCGTTTTTGGATGTTCCGTATAGATCATCTGCGTCAAAAAGATCATTTTCGTTATAGTTACCTTTTTTGCCGCTGTATACGCAATCGGTTGTAATGTGAAAACATTTAATGCTTTTTTGATTACAAACTTTTGCAAGATTATGGGGGAAAATTGAATTTACACGGAGAACTTCAACTTCGGTCGAATCTTTAATTCTTGGCTTTATTACACCGGCACAGTTAATAACGATATCGGCATCATTCAACAGATCATATAATTTGTTGTGGTCATCTGATGCAATATTAAATTCGTGTCTTGTTATATTGTTAACTATATACCCTTTTCTTTTAAAGTATTCAGATACAGCATAACCCAGCATACCATTTGATCCAAAAACAGTTAACTTTTTCATTTGTTATCTCTCCTCAATTTCCCAAGGGTCCCAGTAACGGGAATCGAATCTAAAATCATCTCCTTTGCTTTCTTCAAGTAACGATGTTGAATAAAAAATTAATTTTGCACCGTCGGTTAAAGACATAAAACCGTTGGCAAATCCAGCCGGAATAAAAAGTACGGAAGGATTTTTTTCACTCAATACGAAGCGATTAACTTTTAAGTCCTTAGATGGATTTTCCCAGTTATCAATTTTAACTGCGCCTATAATAGCCGAGCCCTTAACAACCATTACATATTTTGCTTCTTTTTTATGAGCATGCCATGCGCGAACAAAACCCTGTTTATGATTTTCAACAATGTAGAATCGTTTAACTCCTTCAAAATTGAAATCATTTACAAAGCTTACTGTGCCACGGTCATCGACTGCGAGTCCACCATTAATAGATTTTAGTTCGTTCATCAAGCCACCTCAGCTTTTTTGAATTTCTTTTCGATCAATTCTTCGGTATGTTCTTTCAAATATGCTACGTTTGAATAACGTATACTTGATAAGTCTTTTATACGTTGAGTTTCAACCAAGTATTTTAGCTCACCAATTCCTTCGTCAATGGAGTGAATTGAATCATAACTAAAAGTATCACGTGCCTTTGAAGATGAAACTCTATAATTTCTTGTATCTTGAAAAGGCATATCGGTATGAATAATTTCAATATCTGGGAAGTGATTTCGAACTTGGTAAGCAAGATCCATTATTCTAACATTTTGTCTTTGAAGATTGTAAACCCCTTTATGCTCAGTTTCCAAGTTCATAACAACAGCACGAGCTACATCTTTAACATGCAGCAAGGGACGAAATTGATCTCCACCGAATACTTTAATAACTCCTTCTGTGTATGCTTTTACGGTTAATATATTTACAACCAAATCTAAGCGTATTCTGGAATAAAGATCACCTACTCCGAACAAAGTACCAAGTCTAAAAATTATCGCGTTTTTATGTTTCAGACATTTTTCTGCTTCAAGTTTAGTTTCTGCATAAAGAGAAAGTGGATTTGTTGGAGAATTTTCATCAAGTTCTTTGTCTTGTGCGCCGTATACAGAACAAGTAGACATGAAGACAATTCTACCGTTATAATTATCAGCAAGCCAGCAAACGCTATCTTGATTAACTTCTCTCGTTAATTCGGGATTAAGTTGGCAGGCACCGTCTCCTACAATAGCTGCAAGCCAAACTACTGCATCAGCCCAATCGAGCTGTCGTGATAATTTTTCATGGTCACGAACATCACCATATACAAAATCAACAGGTTTTCTAAATGAGTCTTCGTATATAAGTGCATCATATACTCGAACATTATAATTTGATTCCAAAATCAAGTCGGTAATTGCACCGCCGACATAACCGGCTCCGCCAACTATCAATACATTTTTCATTAAGATAATTCCTTATTTATTATTTCAATTATTCTTTCGGATGTTTTCCCATCTCCCAACCATTTTAATTGATCATTATTAACAGAATATGATTCGAAAAACTGTGCAGTTTCTTCAGTCATTACTTCTTGATCTCTATCTTCTCCAACTAGAATGCTGTTTTTATTTTCTATTGATTCGGGTCTTTCAGTTGATTTTCGAGGTACAGCAACCGGTACTCCTAAAAGCGGGCATTCTTCCTGCGCTGTACCGGAATCGGAAATTACTCCGAAGGAGTTATATTGAAGTTCCAGAAATTTGAGAAATCCGAAAGGACCTACTAATTCAATATTTTTTTTATCTCTAAGAAGATTACCTTCATCAATTAGTTTTACTCCTCTATTAAACCTTACCAATTTGACAGGCATGTTGAATCTCTTTCCGAGATGTTCTAGATAAGAGAGTATATGATTATAATGTTCAATACTTTTTAAGTTTTCATTTCGGTGGATATCTGCAACTAAGTAATCTTTAGATTTGATGCCTATTGGCATGTATTCTTTAACAACTTCTGTAATTGTATTCCCGACAACGAAAATGTTTTCTTTTGGTTTGTTTTCTTGCAATAAACGTTGTTTATAAAGAGGGGTGTAAACAAATATTAAATCTGAGACATAATCACAAACTACCCTATTAACTTCTTCGGGCATTCTTCTATCATATGAACGCATTCCGCCTTCAATATGACCTATCTTGAAACCTTCTTTGAATAATGGCAAACTTGCTAATGCAGAATTTGAATCCCCAAGAAATAAGATTAGATCGGGAGTTAGATCTTCTTTGTAGATCAATTCTATTATTGATTTCGAAAGATATGAAAGTTGTTCGTAATGGTTTTTGCTACTTTGCCCGGTATTTAAAGTAAAATCAGGCTTTCTAATATTTAATTCATCGAAGAATATTTTGCTTAATTCATCATCGTAATGTTGTCCGGTGTGGATCATTATATGATTGAAATTCTTGTCAAGTCTTTCGAACACTTTACTCATTCTAATAAAATCAGGCCGAATTCCAGTGATAGTAACGATCTTCATTTAACCTCTTTAGTTTTAATAAGAACATTATTTCCAAAAATGTGCCATCAAAAATGAACTAAAAACGAAGATTTTACGATAAAATAATTATAAGAATGGACTTCTGGCTAATATTAACCAATTACATTTCAAGGATTTCATTTAGCGGATTGAGGAAGGAGTTTTTATCGTCCTGGAATTTTTCAATAAGTTTCTGTTTCTCTTCTTCTTTACTTTTTCGAAGAGATTCGATTTCGTCTAATAATTGCTGCTTGGATTTTTCAAATTTCTCAACTTGAGTTTTTTTCTTCTGCTCAAATTTTGTGCGTAGTGCTTGTCTTCCTTTTTCTTTTTCCAAATTTAAGTTGCTGATTTTTTGGAGAAGATTATTCTTTGCCGCATACCTGCTGTGAATATTATTTATAAAAACAAAAATTGAAATCACAAATCCAATTATAAATGTTATAGCACCCCACTTAAATCCGCCAACAAGTACAATGGATAGAATACTTCCTAAATTTGCAATGTCGGTTAGATAACTATTTGAGTATTCTGCAAATCCGCCGGAAAGAAGAACAAACAATGAAAACAAACTATTATAAATGAAAGAACTTTTTAAGGAATTGAAAGATGAATGAGTTGAGTCATGCTCAAAGGATTCTAACATGGTCTCGTAATGTTTTATCTCGTTATTGATTCTGTTTTCAAAATCATTTAGTACTTTCTGGTTTTTCTCTTCTTCCTTTCTTAAAATGTCATTGTTGCTTTCTTCAAGATTCTTCAGTAATTCCTTGTTTGCAGAAGCTTTTTCATCAAAACGAACTAAAAAATCTTCAACCAGTTTATCAAATTTTGCATTGACGTTTTGCATAAATTCATAAATCAACTCATTTAATTTACTGTTGATCTGTTCAATAGAATTAATAAAGAAATAACTTTTTGAACTTCCGAAACGCGACATTAATAGGTTGAAGAATTCTAATTTTCTTAATGCATTGTCATTTTTGAATTCCTTAAAACTATCCTTTGTTAAGGTTTTCAGTTTATTTATAATCTTCGGTAGTAATTCTAGATTAGCTTGAACAGATGAATTTAAAGTTGTCAATTTTTCTAAGAGGAGCGGTCCTTCGGATAAGGTAAATAGATTTTGAGTGAATGTATTAAATAAAAATAGTTCATACATTTTTAAGCTGTTCATACCTATTGCATATTTTAAGCGCGCGTTATCATATTCAATCAACTTCTCGATTGAATTTTCAGCTTGAGATATATCCTCGACATTCAATACAATAATACTTTTATAAAATAAGGCATTGGGCGAATCTAATTTTATACTTTCGATATTATTAATAGTATAAAGTGAATTTTCCCAATCCTTTAGTTCAATTTGATATGATACTTTGATAAGGTTAAGCATGAATACTAAAATTTGGTTTTCCTGTCTTTCTGAAAGTGAATCAAGGTAATCGAATTTGTTGTTGATAATTGAATAATCTTTCAGTTTACCAAGTTCTTTTATCAAAAATGATACAAGAAGAAGTTCGTCAAAAAATGAAAAGTTATTATACTTACTCATCTTTAATAATGAATAGAATGTTGATTCTTTTTCACTTTCGGTTTTAGCAAGCAGCCATTTGAAAAGAGATTCTCTAATTACATCCTTTGAATAAGCAACTTCAATTTTTTTAGTCCTCATAAATTTGAAAAAATCCAATAAATAGAGTGTAAAATTTTCTTTAGAAAGAAAAATTTCGGATATCTCGTCGGGCAAATTCAAACTAAAAAGTTTGTGATTCCATTGAGATTCTTTAAGAGGATCAAATGCTTTTTCCGGGTTATAATAAAAATTATCACGCCCATACTTAACAAATTTTCGTCTATCCTCAAGTTGAATTTTATCTAGTGTAAGAATCATAATATTGAAATTATTAAGAAATCATTGGATGTAAGTATTCTGATTAGATTATCGTAGAAAGATGAGAATTCTTGAGTAGCCTAAATATGTTTTTTTCACCCCGATAATTAAGATAGTATAAAAAAGCCAGTAAAAAGTGAATTTTATGATTAATTGAGAAATAAATGTTCTACCAACATTAAAAGTCCAAAGATTTTAAAAAAATTACCGCCGGACATTAAATTTTTGAAAAAAATCTTCGATGATATAATGTAAAACCGACTAAATAATTATAAAACTATATTGGAGGAAAAAAATGATCCTAAAATCGAACAGGAGTTTAATTTTATTATTACCGCTAATCTTGATTTTTGGATTTCTTTTAAAGATAAACTTAACCGCTGATCAAGGTATAACTCAGGATGACGGTTACTTAGCATTTGCAGAGGAAATGCCCGAAGTTGAAGGAGGATTGCCGAATTTATATAAATCAATAAGATATCCTGATATTGCTAAAAAAGCGGGGATCTCCGGAAGAGTTTATGTTATGGCTTTTATCGATGAATCCGGGAATGTAAATGATGTGCAGGTAATTAAAGGTATTGGAGGTGGCTGCGATGAAGCTGCAGTTGAAGCGATCAAAAAGACAAAATTTATACCCGGCAAAAATAAAGGACAGGCTGTAAAAGTTAAATTATCCTTACCAATTAATTTCCAACTTCAATAGAGAAGAAAAATGTTCAAAAAATTAAACAACATTAAGTTTGTTAGAAAAATTCAAATAGGATTTTTTCTTATCGCAGCGGTTGCTACATTCGTTGCCGTAAATGATTTTTTACGCATTTCGCAATTCGAGAAGACTAAAGAAGATATTTTTTCCGATTATATGGAACCGATGGTTGTAGTAAAGGAAATGTATACCGAATTTCAGAAAATGCAGTTTGTTCTACTTCAGCTGTCAATCCCGGAATTTGCAGATGAATTCACAAAAAATGTCGGTATTTACCGCGGTTATAGCGAAAATTTCGACAACTCAATTTTAGAATTAACCGAAAAAGAATTGAACAATGAAATTGTTTATAACTCACTCGAAGAAATAAATTCTATTTGGTTGAATTATAAAGGATTGGTTGCCGATGGAATTATAAGTGCCAGTGCATCACAAATGTTTGATATGGCTGCGGTAATCGCAGCTACTTCAGGTAAAGAAGTCGGTGATATTCTCGTAGCTAAGTTTGACTCGATTGTAGATGAACTTAATAAAAAATCAGACTCGCTGAATATTGAAATGACAGAGCAAATCAGTATATCACGAACATCAACTTTAATCGGAATGATTGTTGGCACAATATTTTTCTTAATTGCGGTATTCGTTATTGCACCGACAATTTCCAAACCTATGAACGAATTGAAAGATGTTGTTAAGCAATTTTCGGACGGGAATTATAATTTGGAACTCAATCTCGAAAGAAAAGATGAATTTGGTGAATTAGCCGATCTAATGAATGTTATGAAAGAGAAACAGTTGGAAAAAATTAGTGCCGTTAAGAATGTTGCGGAAGGCAGATTGAAAAAAGTCGTTCCCGCATCGGAAAATGATGAACTTTCGTTTGCAATAAACAAACAAATTGATATCCTGCAAAGCTTGTTAAGAGAAGCAGATAAACTTGTAGAAGCAAACAAGGTCGGAGATCTATCACTCAAAGGTGAAGTCGATAAATTTAACGGAGATTGGCAGAAGTTTATAATCGGCATAAATTCAATTCTTGATTCGATGGTTAGACCGATTAGAGAAGCTACAATTGTACTTACCGAAATTGCCCGTGGTAATTTAACAATGAAGATGGAACAAGATTATCAAGGTGATTATCAACTTATTAAGGATAATATTAATAAAGTGGTTGATTCACTTAATGATATTCTTTATAAAGTGATCAATAATTCGCATCAGCTTGAAGTGATGACGACAAATATCTATAACGGTACGGAAGAACTGGTCGGAGGTGCCGAAAGACAAAAAACTCAGACATATGAAGTTGCATCTGCTATTGAAGAAATGGCTACTACCATACAGGATAACAGTAAAAGTGCCGTTACAACATCACAACTTGCGGATCAAGCAGGTAACAAAGCTCAAGAAGGGGGTAATGTAGTCGGTGAGACTATTAAAGGTATTCAGCGTATTGCAGATGTTGTCTTCAAATCCGAAAAAACAATTCACGAACTTGCAAATAACACAAATAAAATTGGTGAAATTATTCAAGTGATTAATGAGATTGCAGATCAAACCAATCTGCTTGCACTTAACGCAGCAATTGAAGCTGCACGAGCCGGAGAGCAGGGAAGAGGTTTTGCTGTTGTTGCAGATGAAGTTCGTAAGCTTGCCGAACGTACTACTAATGCTACCGAAGAAATTGAAAATATGCTTGGAAAAATTCAGAAGGATACATCTGAAGCAGTTCTTGTAATTAACCAAGGAACTGAAGAAGTTGAAAACGGTAAAAAGTTAGCAAATGAAGCAAGCAATGCACTTACGGAAATAATAAAAAGTGCAGATGAAGTTTCTTACACTATAAAACATTTGGCAGCAGCTAATGAAGAGCAAAGCACAACCAGTGCGGCAATTTCAAAAAATGTAGAAGAAATTAGATTAGTAACCGAGGATTACAGTCTTCACATAAGCCAAATAAAAGATTCTGTTAAGAAGCTCTCAGATTCTTCAAACGAATTGAAAGTATCCTTAAGTAAATTTAATATAATCGAAGCAGAATTTGTGGAACAAGAAGAATATAGCTATTAATTATATCCCCGGAATTTAGATATTCCGGGGAAATGTTAATTAATTTTTATTTACTACATATTATAATAAATACCGGCATCCGGTCCCAAAGGTAAACCAAAAAACAACCAGATCACTAACAAAATTGCCCAAGCAACAAAAAATATTATCGTGTAAGGCAGCATTGTTGAAATAATTGTTCCGATACCTGCCTTGCTATCATACTTCTGAAAGTATGCAATAATTAAAGCGAAGAAACTCATCATCGGTGAAATAATATTTGTAATGCTGTCTCCGATTCTATATACAACTTGAGTTAATTCCGGAGAATATCCTAATAGCATAAACATAGGTACAAAAATAGGAGCCATTAATGCCCACTTTGCTGATGCGCTTCCCATAAGCATATTTATCATTGCCGACAAGATTATAAACATTAACATTAGTGGAATAATACCTAAGCCGGAAGATGCAATTAAATCCGCACCTTTTACTGCAAAGATTACTCCAAGGTTAGTCCATTTGAAATAAGCAACAAATTGTGCTGCGAAGAAAACTATAACAATGTATAAGCTGAGCGTTTTAGTTGCAGAGCTCATACTGTTAATTACATCTGTATCATTTTTAAATTTACCGACTCCAACTCCGTATGCGATGCCCATCAAACCGGCAACAATAAACAAAATAGCAACTACGCCCTTTATTAATGGCGAGGTTAACATTCCTCCGTCGCTTCCTCTTAAAAATCCGTCTTCGGGAATAATACCGATAAGAACAATAATTGTAATGATTACAAAAGTGATTAAACTATATTTCAATCCTTTCTTTTCATTTGTGCTGAGTTTCTCAATTTTTTCTGGTTGAACGTCACCGTCATATTTCCCTAATCTTGGTTCAACAATTTTTTCGGTTACCCATGTACCGGCAAAAGCAATAATAAAAGTAGAGACGAACATAAAGTAATAGTTAGCTGTTGGATTAACTAAATAATTAGGATCAATAATTTGTGCAGCTTCTTCCGAAAGTCCGGCTAACAAAGGGTCAATAGTTCCTAATAATAAATTTGCACTGAAACCTCCGGAGACACCGGAAAATGCGGCAGCCATTCCTGCTATTGGATGCCGGTGAACTGCACCGAATATTATTCCAGCTAAAGGAATTAATAGTACATAACCTATGTCACTTGCTGTGTTTGATATTACTCCTGAAAAAACTAATATAAATGTTAATAATCTGTTTGGTGCAGACAAAACTAGCAGTCTAATTATTGTTGCAATTAAACCACTGCCTTCGGCAACTCCGATACCGAGCATTGCAACTAGAACAATTCCAAGCGGAGCAAAACTTGTAAAGTTATCTACCATCTCAAGTAAAATTCTATTGAGCCCATCTTCGGTCATTAAGTTAACAGGTATAATGGTTTCGCCTGTACCCGGATGGATAGCTTCCCAGCCCAATGATGCGGCAACAGCTGATAGTATTATAATAGATAATGCAAATAATCCGAAGAGTGTACCGGGGTGAGGTAATGCGTTTCCGGCTTTTTCTGTAAGGTTTAGAAATCGGTTAAAGAGCGATTTTGATTCTTTTTTCTTTCTCTCCATAAAAATCCGTTTTTGTTTTGCGGAATCCATTAAGAAAATTAATTCGTAAAGATAATGATTTTATGTTTTGATGCATAAAGGAAATGATATCGCTTTCGTGAGTGGAATATGAAAAGTTAAGTTTAACAGCAATGTTCATAAAGGAGATTCTAAGTCCTCCAAGAAAAATTTTGAGTACCTTGTGTATTCTTTATGCTCATTGAGATTAAGATTTTATGTAATATTTTAATGATAAATTAAAGCTCACATTTCGATAATTCAATAAAGAAATCTATTACTGACAATAGTTCTAATTGTTTCATTTATCTTTTAATTTCGGTAATTTTATAAAAACAGCTTGGAAACTGAAAAGTGAACACAAAAAATTTATCATTCATTTTAAATGATGTTGAGATAAATACAAAAGTAAATCCTTCTCTTCCTTTATTGGATTACATTCGGAAAGAAAAGCACCTTACCGGAACTAAAGAAGTATGTAAAGAAGGCGACTGCGGAGCTTGTGCTGTTCTATTTGGCGAAGTAATAGATGACGAGCTTAAATATAAAACTATCACTTCTTGTATCTATCCGATCGGTAACTGTAATGGGAAACATATTGTTACAATAGAAGGAATAAATAAACAAGAACTCCTTCTGCATCAAAAAGCATTTGTTGATGAAAATGCTTCACAATGCGGTTTTTGTACTCCGGGATTCATAATGTCGTTTACTTGTTATCTACTCAACAATCAACACTTCAATCTGGATGACGCAATAAATTCGATAGCAGGAAATATATGCCGCTGTACCGGTTATCATTCAATTGAAAGAGCAATGAAAACGGTTTTGGATCAACTAAAGACAGACGGACAGATTGATAAAATTAATAACCTTATTGACCGTAATATTATCCCGGAATATTTCAAGGAAATTAAAAAGGGACTAATAAATTTATCATTACCAAAACAAACTATACCGGATAAATCCGCGATATTTATCGGCGGTGGTTCCGATTTATTTGTTCAGAAACCCGAGGATTTACTGGAAGAAGAAGTTTACTTAATAACCGAACGTAAATTAAATTACATTCGTGAAAGTAACAGCATAATTAAAATAGGAAGCGGGACTACTTTTGAAGAAATTAAACAATCCGAGTTACTAAATAAATATTTCCCGACAATTAAAAAGGATATTGATTTAATTGCATCTCTCCCGGTAAGAAATGCGGCAACAGTCGGTGGTAATTTATCAAATGCTTCTCCTATTGGTGATATAACAATAATACTTCTCGCATTAAATGCTGATTTAACGTTAAGTGACGGAGAGAAAGAAAGAAACTTACCGCTAAGAGAATTTTACCTCGATTACAAAGAACTAAACAAACAAAAAATAGAGTTTATAAAAGAAGTTTCATTTCATATTCCACAAAAAAAATTTTACTTCAGTTTTGAGAAAGTTTCAAAACGGACTTATCTCGATATAGCAAGTGTAAACAGTGCAATGTTAATTGAAGTTGATGATAATAAAATTATTTCAGCATCAATTTCAGCGGGTGGAGTTGCTCCTATTCCTAAACTGCTTGATAAAACAAATGATTTCTTGAATGAGAAAGAAATCAGTATTGATACAATAGATGAAGCATTACAAATAGCACGGTCTGAAATTTCACCGATAAGCGATGTACGCGGAAGCGCTGATTATAAAAGATTATTATTGAATCAATTAATTAAGTCACACTTCTTAAAATTATTCCCGCATAAAATATTTGAAAGCCAATTGATATGAAATCAAGTGACACAATAAAACACGTTAAAGGTGAATCGATATTTGTCGATGATATGATTGTTCCCGAAGGGACATTATATGCAGCGGTTTTTGATTCACCGGTTGCACACGGCAAAATATTAAATATCGATATAACCGCCGCTGAAAAGAGCGAAGGGGTAATTAAAGTACTTACTGCAAAAGATATCCCCGGCGAAAATCAAATTGGAAATATAATAGAAGATGAGCCACTTCTTTCGGAAAAAGTAGTTGAATATATCGGTGAGCCGATCGCAGTTGTGATTGCAGAATCACCAATGAATGCAAAGAAAGCAAGAAATAAAATAAAAATTGAATTCGAAGAACTGACTATAATAACCGATCCTCGCGAAGCATTTAAAGCCGGAAGAGTCATTGCACCGCCGAGAGTTTTTGCAATGGGTGATACCGGCAAAGCGTTCAAAGACTGCAAGTATGTAATTGAAGATAAAGTTGAAATAGGAGGACAGGAACATTTATATCTTGAAACACAGGGTTCACTTGCAATTCCAACCGAAGGGAAAGGAATAAGATTATTCTCGTCAACTCAAAGTCCGACTGCAGTTCAAAAAACAACTGCGAAAGTACTCAACTTGAAAATGCACCAGGTTGAAGTTGATGTATTAAGATTAGGCGGCGCATTCGGCGGTAAAGAAGATCAAGCTACACATTGGGCGGTTATTGCCTCACATGGTGCACACATAACACAAAAGCCGGTTAAAATAATCTTAAACCGTCACGATGATTTACGAATGACCGGTAAACGACATCCTTATTCGGTTGATTATAAAATCGGTCTTTCCGATAATTACAAAATTTTAGCATACGAAGTTACTTATTATCAAAATGCCGGAGCTTGCGCCGATTTATCAACCGCAATTTTAGAAAGAACTTTTTTCCACACTACAAATAGTTATTATATTCCAAATGTTAGAGCAATGGGAATTTCCTGTAAAACAAATTTACCTCCCAATACGGCATTCAGAGGATTCGGAGGTCCGCAGGCAATGTTTGTTATTGAATCCGCTATTCATAAAGCAGCTGATGAAATTGGTATTAAAACTTATCAAATACAGAAAAATAATTTGCTGAAAGAAAATGATATGTTTTATTACGGTCAGAAAGCTGATAGAGTTAATGCAGTTAAATGTTGGAACAAAGCTGAAGAACTCTATAATTATTCTAAAAAAGAAAAAGAGGTAGAAGAGTTTAACAAAAAACATCTTCTTAAAAAGAAAGGTATTTCATTTATGCCGATTTGTTTCGGTATTTCTTTTACTAATACAATGCTTAACCAGGCAAGTGCCTTAGTTCATATCTATTCAGACGGATCAGTTTCGGTTAATACCGCTGCTGTTGAAATGGGTCAAGGTGTTAATGAAAAGATGATTAACATAGCTGCTAAAGTGTTTTCAATTAACAAAAACAGAATTAAAGTTGAATCAACGAACACAACAAGGGTTGCAAACACTTCGGCTACTGCTGCCAGCAGCGGTGCCGACTTAAACGGAAACGCTTTGTTAATTGCATGTAATAATCTGGTAGACAGGCTAAGAAGAAATGCAGCTGATATTCTTAATATAAATGACGAACTAAACATAGAATTCGTTGATGAATTGGTTCTTCATAAAAAAGAAAAAACCGGTATAACTTGGGAAGAACTTATCAACTCGGCTTATGTAAATAGAATAAGTCTATCATCACAAGCTTTTTATGCTACACCTCAAATTCATTTTGATAGAACAATTAATCAAGGTCATCCGTTTGCTTATCACGTTTACGGTACTGCAATTACAATAGCTGTAGTTGATTGTTTAAGAGGCACCTACGAAATTGAATCGGTTGAAGCAGTTCACGATTTCGGTAAAAGTATAAACCCGTTAATAGACCTCGGTCAAGCTGAGGGGGGTATTGTTCAAGGTATTGGCTGGATGACGATTGAAGAATTAGTTCAAGACGAGAAAGGTGCTTTGAAATCAAATTCGCTATCAACTTACAAAGTACCCGATATTTATTCGGCACCGAAAAATTTAAAAGTTCATTTTCTTGAAGATTCTGAAAATCCTTTCGGACCATTTAAATCAAAAGCCATCGGAGAACCGCCTTTGATGTATGGTATAGGTTCGTTCTTCGCAATAGCAAATGCAATTAAAGCATTTAAACCGGATGTAAAGATTAAATACTCATCTCCTATAACACACGAAAAAACCTTGATGCATTTATATCAAGAAGAAGAGCATACAAAAATCAAGACGGGAGAGATTGAGTCTAATTTAATAACGGAGAAAACTTGAACGAAAAATCCTTCTGGCAATTCGCTGCTGATTCGTTAAAAGATAATTCTAAAATTGTATTGATTACAGTTGCTGATTCGTATTTGTCATCACCGGGTAAACAAGGTTTCAAAATGTTTGTTCTTCCTGATAGAACTACAAAAGGAACAATCGGCGGCGGTATAATGGAAAACCAGCTTATTGATTATGCTGTTGATCTTTTATCCGGGAATGAAACAAAACTTGTTAAACGTCTTCAGCATTCATCAAAAACCGAGTTAGAGAATTCCGGATTAATTTGCGGTGGTTTTCAATCAATCATCTTTACTGTTCTATCAAGTAAAGACTTGTCCGTTATAAATTCGATTCTAAGTAACATTGAAAAAAAACGAAACGGTATTTTTGAATTAAAACAAAACTCATTTAACTATTACACCGACTCAACACTAAAAGCTGATTATGAATTTAATTACGAAGGTGATACAAATTATTACTACAAAGAGAACATCGGTCTGGTTGATACTGCTTATGTTATTGGTGGTGGACATGTGGGCTTAGCAGTATGCCAAGTTATGAAATTTCTCGGGTTTCACGTTATTGTTTTTGATCACCGCGAAGATGTTTTTACTATGAAGCAAAATGTATATGCCGATGAAAAAATTATTATCGATTATAAAGATGTAAACAAACACATAAATGATGGAAATAAATCATACGTTATTATCGTTACACCGCAGCATATGGGCGATAAAGAAGCACTTGGTTCCGTTATACATATGAATTTTAAGTATATAGGTATGATGGGAAGTAAAAGAAAAATTAAAACGATATTTAATAATCTTGCTAAAGAAGGCTATGATAAAAAATTATTTGAACGAGTTCATTCACCCATTGGTTTGGAAATTGAAGCCGAAACACCGAACGAAATTGCAGTAAGCATTGCAGCAGAAGTTATTAAGATTAAACACAGCGAATAATATTATGTCAGATAAACTTTATACATTACCAATTGATCGATTACTAAAATGGATATTAGCTGAAGAATCTCAAGGTAAGATTTTCGGATATTATAAAGAATTATTCTTCCAACCAAAAACAACTGATTGTTTTAAAATAATTAGATACAACCAAAAATTAGATACACCGCTTGGTGTTGCAGCGGGACCTCATACACAACTTTCGCAAAATATAATTCTCTCTTATTTATTCGGTTCGCGGTATATAGAATTAAAAACCGTTCAAGTACTTGATAGTATTGAAGTTACCAAACCCTGTATCGATATGATTGACGAAGGTTACAATTGTGAATGGTCTCAAGAGTTGACTATCGAGGAAAGTTATAATCAATACTTAGATGCGTGGATTTTAATTCACTTGCTTAATGATAAATTTGGTTATGATTTTAATTCGATCTTTAATATTAGTGTGGGCTATGATTTGAAGGGAATTAAAAGTAAAAAAGTTGAATGGTTCTTAAATAAAATGTTGGATTCATCTTTCGAAATAGAACAGAAGGTAAATCAATTAAGCAAAACTTATCCTCAAATAAAAAATATTGAAATTCCATCTCAAATCAGCAACAATGTAACGTTATCAACAATGCACGGCTGTCCCCCCGATGAGATTGAAAAAATTGCTCAACATTTAATTGAGGATTGGAAATTTCACACGGCTGTTAAACTTAATCCGACAATTTTGGGTAAAGAAAAACTGCGTGAAACTCTCAATGAAAAATTAAATTACGATATTGTAGTACCAGATGAAGCTTTTGAACACGATTTGAAGTTTGAAGATGCAGTAAAACTAATTGAACGATTGATGCAAAAGGCAAATGATAATAAAGTTGAATTCGGTTTAAAAATGACAAACACTTTGGAGTCGTTAAACTCAACAGATTTTTTGCCGACAAAGGAGAATATGGTTTATATGAGTGGAAGGGCATTACATCCTATCACTGTAAACGCCGCTGCTTTACTGCAAAACAAATTCAATGGTGAGCTTGATATTTCTTTCTCCGGTGGTGCAGATGCTTTCAACTTTGCCGATCTTGTGGCCTGTAATTTAACTCCAGTAACAGTTTGTTCCGATTTACTTAAACCAGGAGGTTATTCCCGGCTTCCTCAATATCTCGATAATCTTACATCTGCGATGAAAGAAACTAATAGCAATTCAATTGAAGAATATATTTTACGTAAAGGTGAATCAAGCGATGTTAATGAAGCTTCACAAAAGTATCTTAGTCAATACGCAGAAGAAACAATTGAATCACCCCGCTATAAAAAGTCTATTTTGAAAAATCAAACGATTAAAACGAAGAGAGAATTAACACAGCTTGATTGTATTCATTCACCTTGTATTGAAGCATGTGCAATCGATCAACTTGTACCGCAATATTTATATCATGCATCAAACGGTGATTTTGATAAATCGTATAGATCAATTATAAATGAAAACCCGCTTCCGAATATGACCGGAATGGTTTGCGATCATCTTTGTCAAACTAAATGTACCAGGATGAATATTGACGACTCTTTATTAATAAGAGAGATAAAAAGGTTTGTATCCGTAAAAGAATCGGATTTTTTTAACAGAAAATCTAAATTAGAAAGAATTATAAAGACTGCAATCATAGGTGCAGGTCCATCAGGTTTATCCGCTGCTTACTTTTTAGCATTGGAAGGAATTGATGTAGATGTTTACGAATCACGATCATACGGCGGCGGCATGGTATCTGCAACTATTCCCAAATTTAGAATCGATGAAGACGCATTAAATAAGGATATCGAAAACATAAAATCACTCGGTGTTAATATTCATTACAACTCAAAAATTGACCAAATAAAATTTGATGAGATAAATAATAATAGTGATTTTGTTTATCTAGCAGTAGGTGCGCAAAAAGGTAAACCACTTCGTATCGATGGAGAAGATAACAAAAATGTTATTGATCAAATTTCATTTCTTGAGAAAGTTAAAAATGATCATAACATATCAATAGGTAAAAGAGTTGCAGTTATAGGGGGTGGTAACTCAGCTATGGATGCAGCACGCACTGCTAAAAGATTAATATCACAAGTTAATGGTGATGTTACGGTTGTTTATCGAAGAACAAAAAATGAAATGCCTGCCGATAAAGAAGAAATAAAAGAACTTCTTGAAGAAGGAATCATACTTGTAGAATTAACAGCGCCGGTAAATATTGACGAAAGAGAAACAGGATTAATTCTTAACTGCATTAAAATGGAATTAGGTGAGCCTGACGGATCCGGTAGAAGACGACCCGTTGAAATACCTAATTCAAATTTTGAATTGGAATTCGATACTATTATTACTGCAATTGGGCAGGACATAGTTCTTGACTTTTTACACGGACAAAAATTATCGGTTGATTCAAACGGATGTTTAGAAGGTTACGAAAATATATTTGCCGGCGGAGATGCCGTTCGCGGAGCAGATTCACTTATTAATGCTATTGCAGATGGGAAAAATTTTGCCGAAAAAATTCTTTCACGATTACAATATTCTGAAGCAAATAATAATAATAACTCGACCAAAATAGAATTAAAAGAATATCAACAAAAACTTGCAAAAAGAATTCACAGCGATGGATTAAAAACTTTACCTTTGGAAAAACGTGACAGTTTTGAAACTGTTATTCCTCTACTTGATGACAATGCGGTTATTAAAGAAGCATCACGTTGTCTTTTCTGTGATGAGATATGTAACATTTGTGTCTCGGTCTGTCCTAACCTATCCAACTATTATTATGAAATTAATCCATTCTCAGTGAACTATCCGTTAATAGAATTTTCAAACGGTGAATTTAAAGTAGTCGGTCATCATACTTTTTCGGTAGATCAAAAATATCAAATACTGAACTTGTATGACTTATGTAACGAATGCGGTAATTGCGATACCTTTTGTCCAACCTCCGGAGCACCTTACAAAGTAAAGCCACGTTTTTGTTTTAACGAAGATAGTTTTAAAAACGAGGATAATGTTTATATGAAAAACGATGATAAATTGTTTTATAAAAACAATGGTAATCTTAGTACACTTTTTATAAAAGATCATAAAATTATTTTTGCTGATAAACATTACGATGCTGTCTTTGATGAACAATTTCATCCGATCGAAATAACGAAAAAATATAATCATGATTTGAACTTAGATACAAAAAAGATTGCTGAGATGTATTATTATCAAACTGCTCTGGGTGATTTTGTTTAATTGATAAGATAAAAAATGAAAATTAATTAGGATGCAAAATTGACATGAAATTTTTCTTAAACGGAATAGAAAAAGAATACAACGGTAAAGCTGAATTATCGTTGTTAAAATATCTTCGCGAAGAAGAAGGAATAATAACAGTTAAAGACGGTTGCTCGCCTCAAGCCGGATGCGGTTCTTGTTCTGTATTAGTTGATAACCGCGCTCAACTTTCATGTTCAATTCCAATGAGCAGAGTTGAGGGCAAAAGTATAATTACCCCAGAAGGTTTAGATGATTATCGCAAACGAGTGTTTACAAATGCATTCGTTGAAAAGAGTGGAGTACAATGTGGATTCTGTATCCCCGGTATTGTGATGCGAGCTGTGGATTTGATTAATAGCAATCCCAATCCTACAAGAGAAGATATTGAACGCAAACTTAGGTCGAATATTTGTCGTTGTACGGGGTATAAAAAAATAATTGATTCAATTGAATATGCAGCAGAAGCTATTCGTGAGTTAAAAGAAATTCCCGATCCAAAAATTTCAAAAACGGGTATTGGTAAAAAGTATCCAAAATATAATGCAAAAAATATGGTGCTTGGTTTCAGTCCTTATGTGGAAGATATAAAACTTGAAGGAATGCTGTACGCCGCATTAAAATTTAGCGATCACCCACGTGCAATTATTAAATCAATTGATACATCAAAAGCAGCAAAACTGGATGGCGTAATTAAAATAGTTACTGCAAAAGATGTCCCCGGGAAAAGATATACCGGGTTAATAATTAATGATTGGCCTGTCTTCGTTGCCGAAGAAGAAGAAACACGGTACATCGGTGATGTTCTGGCTTCTGTTATTGCGGAAAGCGAATCAATCGCTAGAGACGCGGTTAATCTTATAGAAATTGAATATGAAGTTCTGAAACCTATTACCGATCCGTTTGAAGCATTGAAAGATGATTCACCAAAAATACATTCTAAAGGTAATGTTTTGTCCTGCACAATTATTAATAGAGGTAATACCGAAAATGCATTTAATGAAGCTGCGTTTATTTCTAAAGGTAGGTACACAACACAATTTATTGAACATGGTTATTTAGAAACAGAATGTTCGGTTGCTAAACCCGACAAAGAAGGTGGTGTGGAAGTTCTTTCGCAAGGGCAAGGTATTTATGAAGATAGAAAACAAATTGCTCGAGTTCTCAATTTGCCTGAAGATAAAGTTAGGGTAATATTGGTTCCTAACGGCGGTGGATTCGGAGGTAAAGAGGATTTAACTGTTCAACACCATGCCGCACTTTGTTCATTACTTACCGATCAACCGGTAAAAGTAAAATTAACCCGCGATGAATCTATACGTATGCATCCTAAAAGACATCCGTTAATTATGGATTATACGGTTGCTTGCGATAACAACGGAATGTTAACTGCTATTAAAGCAGATATAGTTGGTGATACCGGAGCGTACGCATCAGTAGGAATGAAAGTACTCGAAAGAGCCGCTGGTCATGCAACCGGTGCATATTCTATCCCTAATGCAGAAATTATAAGTAAAGCTGTTTATACTAATAATATTCCGTGTGGAGCTATGCGTGGTTTCGGTGTTAATCAAGTTACTTTTGCTATTGAAAGTTGTATTGATGATTTATGTGAACAAGGCGGATTCGATAGATGGGAATTCCGTTACAATAATGCTTTAGTTGATGGCGGTGTTACAGCAACAGGTCAGATTCTTAAAGGAGGTACAGGTGTTAGAGATACTTTACTTGCAGTGAAAGATGAATTTAATAATGCAAAGTTTGCCGGTATTGCGTGCGGAATTAAAAACACAGGTATAGGTAATGGTATGCCTGATGAAGGCACAGTTAAAATTGAAGTCGTTTCTGATGACCATGTAATTCTTCATCATGGATGGACTGAAATGGGGCAGGGTGTAAATACTATGGCAGTTCAATTTCTTTGCAATGAAACAGGTTTAGACCCAAATATCGTTGAAGTAAAAGTTGATACTAAAGCAAATGCTAGTGCCGGAATGACAACTGCTTCCAGAGCAACATCTATTGTAGGTAATGCCATTATCGAAACGGCAAAAGATTTTGTAAAAGATTTGGAAAAATATTCTTTAAATGAACTTGCCGGTAAAGTTTATGAAGGGAAATGGATTTGTGATTGGACTACAAAGCCTGAAGATTTAGAAAAAGAAATCGTTACTCATTATTCTTACAGTTATGCAACTCAAGTTGTTATTTTAAATGATAACGGTGAAGTTGAAAAAGTAATTGCAGCTCATGATGCAGGTAAAATTATTAATCCCAATTTATTCGAAGGACAAATTGAAGGCTCGGTTCATATGGGATTGGGTTACGCTCTTACCGAAGAACTTGTTATGAAAGATGGTTTTCCAATGACTACTAATTTCAGAGATTTGGGGATCCTTCGTGCGCAACAAACTCCCGAAATAAAAGTAATAGGCATTGAAGTTCATGATCCTATTGGTCCGCATGGCGCAAAAGGTGTCGGTGAAATTGGCTTAGTTCCGACCGCAGGCGCAGTAGCAAATGCACTTTATCAATATGATAAGGTTAGGTATTATACTTTACCGATGAAAAATAGAGTTAAACCGGCAGGAAAAACTTAAAAACCCTTAAACCACAAGATTTACAAGGAAGGCACTAAGTGCACTAGGAAATTCTTAATGACCGTTTTGGTTAAGCTGTTTACAAAATAATAACTCTCAAACCAATATAAACTATCCAAACAAACTTCTTTCTACAAGCTCGCATATAATATGCGCTACGGTAATGTGTCCTTCTTGAATTCGTTGTGTATTTGAAGAAGGGATTATAATAGGGATATCGACAATATCTTTACACTTACCGCCGCTACCACCAAGGAATCCGATAACTTTCATCCCTTTTGATTTTGCTTTTTCAATTGCAAGCAGAATATTTTCAGAATTACCGCTTGTAGAAATTGCAAGTAAAACATCACCTATATTTCCAAGTCCTTCAACATTACGAGCAAATACGTTTTTAAAACCTATATCATTTCCGCCGGCAGTAAGATTTGATGTATCTGTGGTTAAAGCTATTGCAGGTATCGCAGGGCGCTGCAAGTCATGTGATAATCTAATCATAAATTCGGCTGCAATATGTTGGCTGTCGGCTGCGCTGCCTCCGTTGCCGCAGAGTAGAAGTTTATTGCCGTTTTTAAATGCCGGTACAAGAATGTCTACTGCATTTATAATATTTTCGGAACATTCTTTTTCAATAAGTAATTTTACGTCGGCACTTTCTTTAAGTGAATTGTGAATGAATTGTTCTTTATTCATGTAAGTAATTTTTTAGTTTTATGGTATTAATAAATAAAATATCTATGATAACCAAAGAATTGTCGTTGCCCTTATTAAGCACATATTTCCTCTAATGAACTAAGTTTATTATCCCATGTTTAAGAAATGTTTTCTCGAAGTTTTTCCAATCTTCTAATTGTTTTTCGAACTTCGGGTTTTATCTTGTTTTTATGTTTTTTCTTTTTTCCCATCGAATATGATCTCGATAAAAGACAAATTAAGAAAAAACTGGTTAAACTTCTTTAGGTTCTTTAACATGTGCAGCATCGGCAAATGTTTTTATTTTATCCCAATTATTTTCATATTCAAAAAAGTTACCTGTTACAATAACTTTTGCACCACTCTGTACTTTTTCCAAAGCAGTTTTGGGATCGCGAATTCCGCCGCCTACAATTATTGGTAAAGAACAATATTGTGAGACCATTTTAATCATTTCATTTGGGACCGGTAACTCAGCTCCGGAACCTGCTTCGAGATATATTAATTTCATTCCCATATATTCCGCAGCAAGAGCAGTTGAAGCAGCAATCTCCGGTTTATTGCGAGGTATCGGTTTACTGTTGCTTATATATTCTGCCGTAGTTGGTTTTCCTGATTCAATTAACATATACCCTGTTGATATTGTTTCTATACCAATCTTCTTTATTAATGGTGCGGCGACTACATGCTTTCCAATAATTTGATCTGCATTTCTTCCACTGATAAGTGATATATAAAGCAATGCATCGGCTTTGGCAGAAATTTGATCAACACCGCCCGGGAAAATTATTATAGGAATAGAACAACTTGATTTTATTGAATCAATAGTTTCATCTATATTTCCATTTAAGAGTAAACTTCCACCGATTAAGAATCCGTCAACTCCCGATTCTTCACAATGTTTTGCAAACTTTGAAATCTTATCTGTAGATATCTTATCCGGATCAATCAGAATTAAATAGGCAGCACCCTTTCGGCTAATTATATCTTGTAGATAGTTATACGTTTTCAATATTTTATTTCTTTATTATAATTGAATAGTAAAATAGTAAAGATTGATAAAATTCTCACTACTTATTTAATAAATGTGATTTAATGAAAAGGAAAAAACTAAAAGATACCTTTGTATTTCCAACTCATTGTGATTTCAGTTGTAAGCATGCAGATTTTTCAGATCCCGAGTCAATAGGTGCCTGCAGAAAAGAATTAGCCGTTTGGTGTAAACATTTCAAACGCTATAACAATAAACACAATAAATGTTTTGCAAGTAGCTAGTTACATTGTAGCTTTATGGAATTCGAACAATTTAATTTTCATATCAGTTTTCCAATATACGTCATACTGAAAATCCATCCCTTTAACAGTCATGCGTGTATCCATTGATTCGTAAATATCCTGAATAACATCTTCCGGAATGATTACGGTGATTGTTTCGGTTGGTCCTTGAATATTGTAAACATCCCTTGTCGGAGGTCTATCTGGAAAAAATTCATGTGGAACTCCATCAATATCAAAAGTTATCTTTTCAAAAAAAGGCCATTGGTTGGAAACATAAGAAGCAGCAATAGAAAACGTTTTTTTGTCTTTTTCCTGATAACAGAAAAACTGAATTTCGGAAAAGAAACTAATTGTTTCATATTCACCTTTTACTTGTATGCGAGGAGAAGAGTAATTAATGATTTCCGGATTACTTTCCGAAACATTTTTGGTAATATTAAATCCACCGCATGAAGTTAGAACCAAAACAATAGTTAAGGAAAAAAATATTTTTTTCATATCTTTCATTAGAATTGTTATAAATAATTGTTCCAAATTACTTTATTCTACCATTCTATCCAAACCTCAAAAGAGGAGTTATTATGCCTAAATACAAACTAACAGTGTATGAAAAACCTACTTGCACAACCTGCAGAAAACTTGCAAAAAAATTAACCGAACACGGTATCGATTTTGAAAAAGTAAATTACTACATAAAACCCTTTACCAAAGAGCAGTTAAAATCTCTTTTGAAAAAAATGAAAATTAAACCGAGCCAGTTAATAAGAAAAAAAGGAGATGCATATAAAAAACTAGATTTGAAAAACAATTCCTACTCGGAAGACCAACTTTTAAATTTTATGATTAAAGACCCGGATCTGATAGAACGCCCGATAGTGGAAAAAGGAGCAAGAGCTGTATTAGCTCGTCCGATTGATAAAGTCGACGAGCTGTTCTAACCGTTTTAATTTGCTATTAATGTCCTATTAAACTTATTTTTCAGGTCAAAAAACGAAAAAACAACATATGAAGAAAACAATTCTATTTTGGATACTCGCCCTTATAATAACACTCGCATCAGCAATTTATCAAAGATCAACCGGACCAACATACCCACTCAGCGGTAGTATTCAAGTTGGAAATGAAAAAATAAGATACAGTCTTATCCGAACACACGGCGGTGAAACTGACGCAGTTGTTGAAATCAAAACAAACGATGAATCAATAACCGGAATTTTATACTGGAAAAGATTTAAAACCGAAGATGAGTTTACATCTGTTGAGATGGAATACTCCGAAGGAATACTTACTGCTTCATTACCGAACCAACCGCCGGCAGGTAAACTTGAATATTATGTTGAGTTAGATGGTGAAAAAATTCCCGGCAAGAAAAATCCCGTCATTAGGTTCAAAGGTGATGTTCCTACTTGGTTGTTAATCCCTCATGTAATTGGGATGTTCGGTGCTATGCTGCTTGCAACAAGAACCGGTTTAGAATTTTTTAGAAAAGAAAAAAATAATTTATTGAATCTAACTTATTGGACGATTGGTTTTTTACTTGCGGGTGGCTTCGTTCTTGGTCCGGCTGTTCAGCTTTATGCGTTCGGTGCATGGTGGACCGGATTTCCGTTTGGTACCGATTTAACAGATAATAAAACTTTAATTGCTCTTATTGCATGGTTAATTGCGCTATTCATGTATAAAAGAAGCAAGAGTCCCAAAGGATGGGCGCTCGGTGCTTCCATTGTAATGCTCATTGTATATTTAATTCCGCACAGCCTTTTAGGTTCCGAATTAGATTATAGTGAACTCGATAATGAAAATATCGAGATACATAATTCAATTATGGAGTAAGTATGAAAAAACAATATTTATTTGTATTTACCTTTCTCCTCTTTTCAATTCTATTATTTTCTCAAAAATTAGATCAAAGCTTTATTGCGGTTAAGTCAACAGGTGTTCAGGAATTTTTAGAGAAATATCCCGAATATGATGGGAGAGGAACATTAATTTTGATTCTCGATTCCGGTGTTGATATTGGAATCGACGGACTTACAACAACTTCAACCGGCGAACTTAAAGTAATTGACGTACAGGATTTCACCGGTGAAGGTGATTTTTTCTTTACCAAAGCTAAAGTTGATGACGATGAAGACACCTTATTTTTCTATGACAAAGGAAAAGAACTGAAAGTACAAGTTGCTGAAAATTATTTAGTACAAACTAATGGTGATTATTTTATCGGGGTTGTTGAAGAAAAACATTGGTTGAATTCTTCGTCAGGAGTAAAAGATCTTAATAATAATAACAAAACCGACGACAAATTTGTATTCATTACCTTCAAACAAAAAGATTCCGAAGATTGGGTTGTTTATCTTGACACAAACGGTGACGGAAAGCTTGATGGCGAAAAACCTATTAAGAATTTCAAGATCAATAAGGATGCTTTTGTTATTAAAACAGAGGAGGGTGAGCCTAATTTTCATTTCGGACTCAATATCTTTCCGGGAGAGAACAAAATAGTTATTCATTATGATGCGGTATCTCACGGAACTCACTGTGCCGGCATTGCCGCGGGTAATCAAATCGGTAATTATGAATTTTACGGTATTGCCTCCGGATCATATTTAGGCAGTTTAAAGATCGGAAGCAGTATTTACTCAGGCGGGGCAACAACCACCGGAAGTATGAAGGCTGCTTACGATTATGCCGACAAGCTTAGCCGCGAACTTGACATGCCGGTCATTATAAATATGAGTTACGGAATTGGATCCGAAATCCACGGCTTAGCCGATATGGAAAAGTATATAGACAATTTGGTAAGCGCTAATCCGAATTTATATATCTCAATATCAGCAGGTAACGAAGGACCGGGAATTTCAACTTTAGGATTACCGGCTTCTTCTAATTCCGTACTTTCTTCGGGCGCTGTACTTGCAAAAGAAGTTGGTAATGATCTTTACGGGTCACCGATTGATCGTGATGTAATATTACACTTTAGTTCACGCGGCGGCGAAGTAAACAAACCAGATATTATAGCTCCTGGTGCGGCTACATCAACTGTTCCTTATTGGACACGATACGATAGATTTTGGGGAACGAGTATGGCTGCTCCTTATACTGCAGGTGTAATGTCGCTTCTTTTAAGTGCCATGAAGGTTGAATATCCGGATATTAAAATTCCTTCCTTACTTCTTTATAAAGTACTTAGAGAAAGTGCAGTTACATTAGATGAATATTCACCAGTTGATCAAGGCGGCGGATTAATTAATGTTATGAATGCCTATGAACTATTGAAAAAATATATCAAAGCCGGAGAAATAAATAAATTCGAAACTTATACTGTATCTGCAGATGCACCATCTACACCAAGCGGGAAAGCCGACCATCTTTATATTAGAAACGGTTCTTATCTAACCGGTGTTGAAAAGTTTAATTTTTCTATTGCAAGAAATAACTTTAATAAGACTGATAAATTTTTCAGATCATACACGATTAAAAGTGAAAACGATTGGTTAAAACCGATTACAAATAAAACTTACATCCGTAATGAACAGAAAGCCAATGTTGCCGTTCAGCTTGATAAATCTAAAATGACCAAACCAGGTCTTTACAGCGGAAGGATTAAAGCGTACAGAGAAGATAATTCAAAATTTCCCGAATTTGAATTATTAGCAACAGTAGTTATTCCGCATCACTTCAACCAAAGTAATGGTTACAAACTTTTTGATTCTGGTAAATTAGCCCCCGCTGAAATTAAAAGATATTTCCTTGAAATTCCCCCTGCTGCAAGTACAATGAAAGTTACATTATCTGCAGATAAAGGAAAGTATTCGAACACATGGTATGCATTGCATGATCCCGAAGGAAGAGGTGTTGGAGGAATTCGCCCGATTGAAACCGAAAGAGATGCTGTTCAATCAGAAAGATTTTTCAGTGATCTTTTACCTGGCGTCTATGAACTCGTAGTTGTTGGTCACTTTACAGCGGTTGATACTGTTCATTATAATTTGAATGTGGAATTCCAGAGTATACATTTAGTCGGCAAAAATGAAGTTGATAATTTGAACAATAAAATAACAGTGATTAATAATTATAGCGACGTGCTGCGGTATACTTTAAAAGGCGAAGTAACCGGTTATGAGAAAAACTACACCATACAATTTGAAGATGAAGAAATTGTTCAGCATAAATTTTCCTTCAATGATGGTGAAAAAGATAAAACTTTCAAACTCTCTGTCTCACAGAATGATTATAATACAATTACCGATTTTGCAGTTGTGATTTATAATAAAGAAGGTAAAATTGTATCAAGTAACGGGTTTAGTTACAAAGATATGTCGATCTCGCTTACAAACAGTAATAAAGAAGATGATAATGAATTTCTTTTAACATTTGTTCCGGCATTTGTAGATGAAGTAAAGAAAATAAATGTTTTTGTTAAGGAAGTAACAGCATTAAAAGAACCGACATCTTTCAAAGTTACCAACAAGTCATCTTCAAGTATAGTTATGTACCCGGCAATACAGGAATCATTAACATTGGATGTAGATTTTTCAAAAAATACATTTGATGAGAATGTAACACCGGTTGGAAAAATTTATTTCGAAAAACAAAACAGCGGTAAAGTAGAATATGAATTACCGATATATATTAATTTCTAAATGGGAGAGGTTAAATGAGTGATCATGAACAGAAGCAAACAATTGTAGGTCTCCCGGTTAACGCTTACACGGAATTAAAACCGGGAGAAGAGTACGTTCCAATAATGTCTCCAACAAAAGAGTATCCCGAGGTTAGCAAATATTCGGTTATCATGGGTCTTATAATGGCAATTCTCTTTTCTGCTGCCGCAGCTTACCTTGGGCTAAAAATCGGGCAAGTTTTTGAAGCGGCAATCCCGATTGCAATAATTGCCGTTGGATTTTCAACTTTATTAAAACGTAATAAAGCACTCGGTGAAAACGTAATTATTCAATCAATCGGTTCGACCTCAGGAGCGGTTGTTGCCGGTGCTATATTTACCATACCCGCACTCTATATTCTTAATTTGGAAGTTGATTTTTTCCAGGTGTTCATGGCTTCCATACTTGGTGGTTTTTTGGGAATTCTATTCTTAATTCCCTTTAGAAAATATTTTGTTGCAGAAATGCACGGCAAATTTCCATTCCCCGAAGCTACTGCAACAACTGAAGTTTTAGTAGCCGGAGAAAAGGGAGGTAAACAAGCAGTTGTGCTAGTTGTTTCCGGTTTAATCGGCGGTATTTATGATTTCATTATTGCAACTTTCGGGTTATGGAGTGAAGTGTTTTCGACAAGAGTTGTTGCAATAGGCGAACATTTTGCAGATAAATTTAAAACAGTTTTTAAACTGAATGTCGGGGCTGCTATTGTTGGGCTTGGTTACATTGTCGGTTTAAAATATACGGCAATTATAGCTGCTGGTTCTTTTGTTGCCTGGTTTGTGATAATTCCGATTTTTGCCTACTTGGGTGATTTCATTACAATGCCTGTGGGAGCAACTGCTACATTATTAATTAAAGATATGTCCGCAGAACAAATTTTTGGTAATTACGTTCGTCATATCGGTATCGGCGGCATTGCAATGGCAGGTATAATCGGAATTGTTCGTTCTTCGGGAATTATTAAATCCGCATTTACACTCGGATTTAAAGAAATATTCGGTGGTCATCACGATGAAGAAAATAACCTGCGAACAAAACGCGATATTCCTATGGGTATTATTGCCGGTGGTATAATTCTAACAGCCGTTGTAATATTTGTATTCTTCATGTTTGGTGTTGTCGATAATTTTGTTCATGCGATAGTCGGTTTAGCCATTGTTATGGTTATCTCATTTTTATTTACAACTGTTGCTGCAAATGCTATAGCAATTGTCGGTACAAACCCTGTTTCCGGTATGACATTGATGACGTTGATTTTATCGTCAATTATATTAGTCAGTGTTGGTCTAACAGGCGCACCCGGGATGGTTTCCGCATTGATTATAGGTGGTGTTGTTTGTACGGCACTCTCTGTTGCCGGAGCATTTATAACCGATCTAAAAATTGGTTATTGGCTCGGTTCGTCCCCCTATAAACAGGAAAGATGGAAATTTTTGGGGACGGTTGTTTCCGCCGGTACAGTTGCCTGGGTTATCTTAATTCTAAATGAAACCTATGGTTTTGTTGGTGAAGGCGCACTTGTTGCACCGCAAGCAAATGCAATGGCTGCAGTTATTCAACCGTTAATGTCGGATCAACCTGCTCCTTGGATGATGTACGTAGCAGGTGCTTTCATGGCATTGATCTTAACTATGATAGGTGTTCCCGCATTAGCATTTGCTTTGGGAATGTATTTACCTCTTGAACTTAACACTCCTTTATTGGTAGGTGGATTGATTTCACACTTCGTTTCAACAAGAACAAAGGATGAAGCATTAAACAAATCACGACGCGAACGCGGAACTTTAATCGCATCCGGATTTATTGCCGGGGGCGCATTGATGGGAGTTATTTCTGCCATGCTCAGATATTTTGGAATTGAATGGCATATGGATGAATGGGCAGAAACTCACGCTGCAGAGTTGCTTGGATTAGCAATGTTTGCCCTGCTTTGCGGTTATATAATTTGGGATGCGTTAAGAGCTAAGAACGATGAGTAGTATCATGTAGCAAGATTTGTGTATCAAGACTAAACCCCGGCTGATAAAATTGGTCGGGGTTTTTTTGTTCAACCACTTCGTGGTTGCGGATTATTTTTTTTATAATTTTGTCTATTCATGTTCAACTCCTTTGGAGTTGATTCCGAATCTTAAGAAATTTCACATTATTTAAACGACTGCGAAGCAGTCGAATATTAATAACTGCTTTATCTTCGTGGTTGGGGATTAATTTCTTTTTATCATTTTGTCTATGCATGTTCAACTCCTTCGGAGTTGATTCCGAATCTTAAGAAATTTCACATTATTTAAACGACTGGGAAGCAGTCAAATATTAATAACTGCTTTATCTTCGTGGTTGTGGATTAATTTCTTTTTATCATTTTGTCCATTCATGTTCAACTCCTTCGGAGTTGATTTCAAATTTTAAGAAATCTCATATTGTTTAAATGACTGCGATGCAGTCAAACATAAATAGAATATTAAGATTTAGAAAAGTGAGAACCCCAACGGGGTTCAACTTTTTAGATTGTATCCCCCGGAAAAAATCCATCAATTAATTTCAAACTTTCTAATTATTGACAAGTCTAAAGTCATATAAATTTCATAATTTAATCTTCCAAAAAAACGAGGAACACAATGAAAGCAAGATCAATTATTCTTTTTGTAATTGTTTCATTTTTATTTTCAAATAAGATGTGGGGTCAAATGCAAGTTTCAGACGAAATTAAACCGCCTGTTGCAGAAAAAATTCCGCAGGAATTAACAACTCATGATCAAACAAGAATAGATAATTATTTTTGGATGAATCAAAGAGATGATCCAAAAGTAATAGAATATCTAAATGCGGAAAACGAATATACTTCCGCTATAATGAAACATACCGAAGAACTTCAAGAAAAATTATATAACGAGATAATCGGAAGAATAAAACAAGACGATCAATCCGTTCCATATAAAAAGAACGGTTATTACTATTACACACGTTACGAAGAGGGGAAAGAGTATCCTATTTACTGCAGAAAAAAAGAATCGCTTGATGCAGAAGAAGAAATAATGCTTAATGTTAATGATATGGCTGAAGGTTATGCCTACTATGCAGTAGCCGGTTTAAGTGTAAGCCCCGATAATAAAATGATTGCGTTTGGAGTTGATACTTTAAGCAGAAGAAATTATGATATCTATATAAAGAACCTGGAAACCGGTGAACTGCTTGATCACAAGATCACAAAAACAACCGGTGGTTCAGTATGGGCTAATGATAATAAGACTCTTTTCTATACACGTAAAGATGAACATACCTTAAGAGCTTTCAAAATTTTCAAACACAAAATTGACGAAGCAGAGAAAAGTGATGTTGTTGTTTATCACGAAACAGATGAAGAGTTTTCAACATTTGTTTATAAAACAAAATCAGATAAATATATTGTAATTGGTTCAAGCCAAACAGTCTCTGATGAATACAGATTTCTTGATGCTGATAATCCCGAAGGAGAATTCAAAGTTATTCAACCAAGAGAAAGAAATTTAGAATATAACGTTTCTCATTTCGGCGACTCTTTTTATATAGTTACAAATCTTAACGCAAAAAATTTCAAGGTTGTTAAAACTTCGGTCGATAGAACATCAAAAGAAAACTGGGAAGACGTTATTCCTAATAGAGATGATGTGCTTGTCGAAGGTATTGACATATTTAAGGATTATCTCGTTGTTCAAGAAAAATCAAATGCACTTGATAGAATTAGAGTAATTAACTGGAACGGCAAAGACGATTATTATATTGATTTTCAAGATGAAGTTTACACAGCAAGAGTTTCCAATAATCCGGATTATAGTACGGACTTAGTAAGATTCTATTACACTTCACTTGTAACACCGGGTTCGACTTATGATTTTAATATGAACTCAAAAGAAAGAGAACTATTAAAGCAGGAAGAAGTTCTCGGTGGTTATAACCCCGATGAATATATGACCAAAAGATTGTTTGCAAATTCCGACGACGGTACGTCAATTCCAATATCGATTGTTTATAAGAAAAGTTTTCCTATAAACGGTGATAATCCTTTATTGCTTTATGGATATGGTTCATACGGATATTCTATGAGTCCGTTCTTCCGTTCATCAATATTAAGTTTGTTAGACCGCGGTTTCATTTACGCAATTGCTCATATCCGCGGAGGACAAGAGATGGGACGCGATTGGTATGATGACGGAAAACTTCTAAACAAAATGAATACTTTTACAGATTTTATAGATTGTGCCGAATTTTTAATCGAAGAAAAATATACTAACCCGGATAAATTATTTATTTACGGCGGAAGTGCAGGCGGATTGCTTGTAGGTGCGGTTGTAAATATGGCACCGCAGTTATTCAAAGGTGCAATGGCAGCTGTTCCTTTTGTGGATGTTGTTACTACAATGTTGGATGATTCAATCCCGCTAACAACTTTTGAATATGATGAATGGGGAAATCCAAACGATAAAGTTTACTATGACTATATGCTTTCATATTCTCCATACGATCAAGTTAAAGCTCAGGATTATCCGAATATGTTAATTACAACGGGTTATCATGATTCACAAGTTCAGTATTGGGAACCGGCGAAGTGGGTTGCTAAATTACGCGAAATGAAAACCGATAATAATGTTCTTCTATTTGATTGCGATATGGATTCAGGGCATGGCGGTGCATCGGGTCGATTTAAAGCTTACAAGAAAACAGCGTTACAATATGCATTTATGTTGGATTTGATTGGGATAAAAGAATAGTTAATTCAAAGATGGCATCTTTCTAAAAGATGCCATCTTTTTAATATAAAATATTACATCTGATCAGGAGGAATATAAGCCGGAGGTACATTCTGAACCGGTTTGGTGGATTGAAGATAAGCAAATATAGCCCTCAGATCTTCATCCGTATAATTTTGAAATTCCTGCCAGGGCATAGGAGGCATTATTGGTCTGCTGCCTTCCAAACCTTTATATAAACCTTTTGTCATTGCTGTTTTGAATTGATCGTAAGTCCAATTTCCAAGTCCGGTTCCATCAGAAGTAATATTAGCCGAAAATGAAACTCCCCATGGACCGACAGCAGCAGTTAATGAATGATTAAATAGAGCCCAATCTTTAAGTATGCTCTTATCGTATTCAGGAATTGGAAGATCAGCCGGGTGACCTGCTAATAAATAATTTTCATCAGGCACCGGACCCTGTTCGGTCATCTTTTTAGGAGTATGACAATCATGGCAGCCCGAAGTTGAAACTATATATTCGCCGCGGGCAATTAATTCTTCCTGACTCAATTCCTTTTTGACAGGTTCATCCTGACACGATGCTACAAACATTATAGCAATTAGTAAAACCAAAAAAGAAAAGTACAATTTGAGATTTATCTTCATAGAACTCCTCCTCTACTATTGTGATTTGTTATTAATTGATATTATAACAAAACATTTGGTGTATGAAGAGTATGTCCCCGGAATAACTGCAATAATATATAACGAAAACAAATTTACATTTTGTATGAAATGACGGGGAGCTATATCATACACTTTGTCTTATTTTGTGGAATTAAAATAATGGCTCTTTATTTAGTATTCAAGAAAAAAGTTATGTTGTCTTATATAAATGAGTCGAAAAAATTTTCTATTTTTACACTTCAAAAAAATTAAAACTTAATGATACTCGATAATACAAATAAAGCACGCCCCGAAATTAGATATCCATGCGAGTGGAACTATAAAATTATTTCTAAAACTGCCGGTGAAGCAGTTGAAGCTGCTGAACTTGCTGCCGATGGTTTTAAGTATGAAATAACTGCCTCAAATGTAAGTAAACATGGTAAGTATATAAGTATTAACTTATCGGTAGAAGTGGAAAATGAAGAGGAAAGAAACTTTATTTTCGGCAAACTTGAATCCGATGAAAAAGTAATAATGGTACTTTAGCATCAACTAACCAACGGTTTTCTAATAACTTTTATTTAGATATTCAAAACCAAATTCGGTAATTTTTAAGGACAAATTTGCCTTAATTTATATTCGGGAGAGAATATGAAACACCTCATTAAAACCTCACTATCGTTATTAATTGTATTTTTTGTTTTTCAAAACACCTCGGCGCAAATAAAAGAAAGAAGCGAAATTCCGGATAAGTACAAATGGGATTTATCGGTTCTTTATGAAAACGTCGATGCGTGGAAACAAGCTAAAGATGAATTAGCAGTAAAAGTAGAGAAGCTTGACGCAAACAAGGGAAAGCTGAATGAAAGCGGTGAAGTTCTTCACTCAACTATTGTTTCCTTCTTTGATGCACTAAAAGATTTTTATCAATTGATTGTTTATGCTAACAGACTTTACGATGAAGATTTAAGAAAAAGTGAAAATCAAGAATTAACACAGCAGATTAGTAATCTCGGTACTAAATTTTCCGAGAAAACTTCTTATTTGAGTCCTGAAATTTTGAAAATCGATCCCGCTGCATTACAAAAATTTTATGATGATTTTCCCCAGTTAAAAGAATATGAATTATTCATAGAAAACATTCAGAGACTGCGTGAGCATACCTTAACTCAAGAAGAAGAACAGATTTTAGCAAGCGCCGGATTGATTACCGGAAACCCGACAACAGTTTACAATATTTTCGATAATGCAGAAAAACCAATTCCAAAGGTTACACTTTCAAACGGGGAAGAAGCTGAATTATCTGCATCGTTATTTGTAAGATACCGTACAGTTCCTAACCGTGAAGATAGAGCAAAAGTATTTGAAGCTTTCTTTAATAACTATGGAAAATTTCAAAATACTATTGGAGCAAATTTAGCAGGTAAAATTAAAGGTGATTTCTTTTATGCAAAAAATCGTAAATATGATTCAGCACTTGAGATGTCCTTAAGCGGTCCGAATATTCCGGTTTCTGTTTACACTACTTTGATTGATCAGATAAATAAAAATCTGCCGACACTTCATCGATTTCTTGACTTAAAAAGAAGAATGCTTGGCGTAGAAACTCTTAACTATTATGATTTATATACATCAATAGTGAAAGCCGTTGATATGCAGTTCAGTGTTGATGAATCTCAAGAACTTCTTCTCGAAGTATTTGAACCGCTTGGCGAAGAATATGTTAATACCGTTAAAATGGCATTTGAAAACAGGTGGATTGATTTTTATCCGACAAACAGCAAACGCAGCGGTGCTTATTCTTCTGGTGCTGCTTACGATCATAATCCATTTATATTAATGAATTGGAACGACGATTACAATGCTCTTTCAACTTTAGCACATGAACTCGGGCATACAATGCACAGTTATTTTTCAAACAAGCATCAGCCGTTCCATTATTCCGATTACGAAACTTTTGTAGCTGAAATCGCTTCTACAATGAATGAAAATTTATTGAACGATTATATGGTTAAGAATGCAAAATCCGACGAAGAAAAACTTTTCTTACTCGGCTCTTACTTGGAATTATTAAGAACAACAATTTTCCGTCAGACTTCATTTGCAGAGTTCGAATGGGAAATCCATAAAATTATCGAAGCCGGTGAACCACTCACCGGAGAAAAGATGAGCGCTATTTATTTTGATATTGTAAAAAGATATTACGGGCATGATGAAGGTGTATGCACTGTTGAAGATTATATAAAATATGAGTGGGCTTACATCCCTCACTTTATTAATTATACTTATTATGTTTATCAATATTCTACTTCGTTGATTTATGCGACTGCCTTTGCAGAAAAAGTTAAAGCTGAAGGACAACCTGCAGTTGATAAATATTACGAAATTTTAAAAGGCGGCGGCTCTGATTATCCTATCGAATTAATTAAGAAAGCCGGATTAGACCCAATGTCATCCGAAGCATTTGATTTAACAATGAAAAGAATGAATGATGTAATGGATCAGATTGAGGAGATTTTGGATAAATAGTTTTTAAAAAATCCCCGGGATTTATCCAAAACAAAATGGAAGTCTTGGAGTAGCTTGTTGACTTCCATAATAGAAAAATCCCGGGGATTTATTGTTAAAAAATAAAATCAATCCACCACCGGAAAAGTGCAATTCCAATTAAAATAGCTCCTTCAATTCTTGAAATTTTCCACCCGGTTCTTATCATTACTAATAAAATTATCATTGCTGCAACAAGTAATATTATGCTTGTATATTCTGCTTGTACTAAATTCAGCGGCTTTAATATTGAGGCAACTCCAAGTACACCCAGTATATTAAACAAATCACTGCCGATTAGATTGCCGATAGAGATTCCATGTTTGCCTTTTATAATTGCAACAACAGATGTTGCAAGTTCAGGCGCTGATGTACCTGCGGCGACAATTGTTATACCGATAATCCATTCACTTATTCCAAACATACGAGCTAAGCTGCTTGCCGAATCAACAAGGAAATGTGCACCACCGATAATTAAAGCTGCGCCTATAATTAATTTAGGAACATCAAACCAATTAAAATCACCTTCCGGTATTTCTTCTTCAATCAGTTCCTTTTGTTTGATAAGAACGTATATATAAATTACAAGGGTTGCAAATAAAATTATGCCTTCAATTCGTGTTAGTGTTAAATCCCAAAAGAAAATTAACAGCAATATTCCGGCAAAGAAAAGCAGAAGAGAATCTCGCACTAAAATTGTACGCGATGTATTAACAGTTGAGTAAAGAGCTACAATTCCCAAAATAATTCCGAGATTAAAAATATTAGACCCGATTACATTACCGACAGAAATTGCCGATTGATCCGTTAATGCAGCATAAACAGTAACAGCAAATTCCGGTGCAGATGTTGCAATAGCAACTACTGTGAGACCAATTACTAATTCGGAAAGACCAAACTTTTTAGCAATATGAGAAGCCGATTCAACAACCCATACAGCTCCTCCCCATAGGGCAAATATACAAGCAACTATTATTATTATATCGAATAAGTAAGCCATAAACAGAAATATTTTAGAAGGAAAATAATAAATGCGGTTGGTTTAATGAAATGATAAATAAAATAAGGGCTGACTTAAAAGTAAAATTTATTAAAATAATTGAACACGGGTGAAATAGTTTTTAATCTTTACTTTTAAGATAGCCCCTTGGAATGTATTTATGTATTAAGTTAATCTTCGGGGTTATAAGTTAATTCAACTTTTATGTGGAAATCAGCTCCGCTGAAAAGCGTATATTTTACATCGCTAATTGTGCATTTGTAATCTTCACCTACAAGATCACTTACAACTTTTGCAATCCCTTTTTCGAGAGAATCGACACTTACGGATTTTAATTTGTTTTTAAGTAAACGATCTACATCGATTGTTTTTTCTTTTGCGTCCGGCATTTTTCCTCCTAATGATTTTCTGATTTAGACGCTGAATAATATTCTTTGTTTCGTCAAACTAATGGACAATATAACATTTTCCATAAAAAGATAAATCGAAAATAATCATTTAAGAACGAATAAGATTTAGCAATTCTTGTGTCTTTTCTTCCATTAATTTCTTATTTCTTTTTGATTCGACGTTTAGTCTAATTAACGGTTCTGTATTGCTTAATCTTACATTAAATCTCCAATCATCATATTCAACACTTACCCCGTCAAGAGTTTCCATCTTCCCGTCAGAGTACTTTTGTTTTATCTCTTCTAATTTTGCTGCCGGGTTATCGAGTTTTGTGTTTATTTCACCCGAACATGGAAATGCATTAACCATTTCTTCAACCAATTCACCTAATGTTTTGTTTTCTTCGGACATAAGCTGAAGAATTAATAAGAAAGGAATAATTCCGCTATCGGAATAATAGTTATCTCTAAAATAATGATGAGCCGACATTTCCCCGCCGTAAATGGCATTAACCTCTCGCATTTTTTGTTTAATAAAAGCATGTCCGCTGACAGATTGTACCACTTCGCCTCCCGCAGCTTCGACTTCCTTAATTGTATTCCAGGTTAAGCGAGGATCATGCACAATTTTCTCGCCTGGATTCTTTTTTAATATTGATTTGGCAAGTAAGCCTACAATATAGTATCCTTCAATAAAATTACCTTTTTCATCAAAGAAGAAACATCTATCGTAATCGCCATCCCAAGCAACTCCTAAGTCGGCTTTATTTTCAAGAAGAACATCAATTGTTGGTTGTCTATTTTCGGGTAATAAAGGATTCGGAACGCCGTTCGGAAAATTTGAATCCGGTTCGTGAAAAACTTTTATCATTTTTATAGGAAGGTAAGGTTCAAGTGCATCTAAAGCCGGACCGATACAGCCGTTGCCGGCATTAACAACTACCTTGAATGGGTTGATTTTTTTTGCGTCATAAAATTGTTTCAAATTATCTATGAAGTCATTCATTATATCAATTTTTTCTACTTTCCCATTGAAAACATCTTCAATTTCATAATCACCTTTTAATACCATCTGTTCAATTTCAATTAAACCGGAATCATAGCCCATTGGGACTGAGCCCTTTTTAACAAATTTTAATCCATTGTATTCCGGCGGATTGTGAGATGCAGTTATCATAACGCCGGCGTCAGCATTGAGGTGAGGAGTTCCGAAATAAATCATTTCTGTGCCGCATAAACCTAAATCGTATACATCTGCACCGTTTTCGGTAATTCCTTTTGAAAGTGCTTCAGATAATTCAGGTGATGATTTTCTAACATCCATTCCAATCAAAACTTTTTTTGCATTTAAGTATTTTACGATTGCTTTACCAACTTTATAAGCAAGATCTACATTCAAATCGCCGGGTACTTTACCGCGGATATCGTATGCTTTAAATGATGGTATCTTTTCCATAGGGTTTTCCTAAATTTTTTCAGAAATTGAACTCCAAGATACTTAATGACGACGAGATTAGAAACAGTGCACAAAATTATGATGACCACATTTTTACATAGCATTTAGAAAGTCATGGAATTATCTTTAGCTGAATCAAATACGGAGGTTGATATAACTCATTTCTACAACTCTTCAAAAAAATTCACAGTCTGTTCAAATCAAAAATGCGGTTTAATTTATAACTGTGAAGAATATATGGTTGGGGGAGAGGACAATTTACTTTGTCCGGCATGTAGAGCTAAAATAGAAACACATCACATTGTTCAATGTCTTAATTGCGAAACGATAATTGATTTTATTGAAGCTGAACCAAGCGAGGAACCGGTTGTTTTTACAATTGAAAAATGCTCGCGCTGTCACGGTTCAAAAGAAGATCAAAAAGATATTTCAGCTTTTTATTTCCCCGATGCATTTTTCTGATATCTTCAAGAACTAATCATTTCTAAAAGGCACCAAAATAGTGGTGCCTTTTTTGTTTTATCCCGGAAGTCTAATTTTTTATCTTAAATTTTCTTGTTAAATTTCAAACGATAGATACATCTATTTATTACCATTCATAACAAATAAGGGATTCTATACAATGATTTTCAAATCATACTTTACAAAATTCTTCAGCATTATTTTATTCTTATTCATTTCATTAAATACTATTCATCCTCAACAATCTTTTGATCCCGATACTGTTCAAGCAAAGAAATTCGATACCGGCAAGATGTGGACTTTTGATTTTCCACCTATTCAATATTGGAAAGATACCTATGGATTTACTGCAACCGAAGAATGGCTTAATCACGTCCAGCTTTCAACATTAAGAATACCCGGTTGCACCGCTTCATTTGTTTCCGAAGACGGATTAATTGTTACTAATCATCATTGTTCAACCTGGCATAGAAACGCCGTTGAAGAAGAAGGTGAAGATTTTTACCGCGATGGATTTTATGCCGAAACTTTGGAAGACGAACGTTTGGTTCCGAATATGTATGCAGATCAATTGAAACTTATAAGAGATGTAACCGATCAAGTTATTGATGCAATAAATACGGCGGAAGGTGATGAAAATAAAATCAAAGCAAGAGATGAAAAAATTAATGAGATTGAGAATCTTTACAATGAACAAACCGGATTAAAATGTGAAGTTGTTTCATACTATAACGGCGGCAGATATGCTTTACATGGTTACAAGAGATATGATAAGGTAAAACTTGTTTTTATCGGTGAAGATTGGGTTGGTATGTACGGTGGTGATCCGGATAACTTTACTTATCCGCGGTATAATCTGGATTATGCTTTTTTCAGAATTTATGACGAAGATGATCAACCTCTAAAAACAGAAAACTATTATAACTGGAATACATCGGGAGTTGAGTTAGATGAATTGTTGTTTATAATCGGAAGTCCCGGCTCTACAAGTAGATTAAAAACTGCAGACCAGCTGCGCTTCAATCGAGATATCACCTATAGAAATTATTCATTTTTGATGACCTCAATGCTGACAGAACTTTATGCGTTAATGGAAAAATATCCGGAGCGTCAAGATGAATTTGCCGGTATGTTAAGTTTTGTTGGCAATTCGGAAAAGGTAGCAAGAAATGTTGTAAAGGGATTAAATGATCCGTATCTAATTGCTCGAAAAGAAGCATTTGATAAAAATCTTCAAATAGAAATTGCAAAAGATCCTGAACTACAGAAAAATTACGGTCATCTTTGGGAATCAATCAAAAAGAACAGGGAAGAAGCAAAAAAATATAGTGAGAAAGTAGCGGCTTATACCGTTACCGGTAGACTCGCTCCAACATATTTTAAAATTGCAAAAAGTTTAGTTGAGTTAGCAAATGAATTAAAACTTCCTGAAGATGAAAGAAATCCCAAATACAAAGAAGATAGTTTAGAGGAAACTATTAATTCAATTTATCCGGAGAAATTTGACCATCCGTTAGAAGATGCAAGATTAAAAGTTCAGTTTGATTATATTAAATTAAATCTCGGCAATGACCATTCAATAGTTAAGTTGCTTACAAATAATCAAACAGGTTATGAAGCAGTTGAATATGCAAAAAGTAAATCAGTGATAACTGGTGCTGAATCAATTAAAGAAATTGCAGCACAAGGATCACAAGCAATCTTAGAAAGTGAAGATCCGTTTATTCAATTCATCATCCGGACTACTGACGAATTAAAGGAACTTCAGTCTAAATATGACCAAATTAACGAAGCTGAAAAAGTTTTGAGTCAACTACTTGGCGAAGTTATGTTTAAAATCTACGGAACATCCATTCCTCCTGATGCAAATAGATCAATGAGAATCGGCGACGGGCAAGTTAAAACAGTTGAATATAACGGCACAATAGCTCCTTACTTTACAACTTTTTACGGATTATATGATAGATATTATTCTCACAATAAAGAATTCCCTTGGGATTTACCTGAAAGATGGGTCAATTACCCTGAAGATTTCGACCTTTCGACACCAATGAATTTTATAACCGATATAGATGTAATAGGTGGTCAGAGCGGAAGCCCGATTGTTAATAGAGCAGGTGAATTTGTCGGCGTTGCTTTTGACGGTAATATTGAATCCATAATAGGTAACTTTATTTTTATGCCTGAAACAAATCGATCCATAACAGTTGCAGCGGAAGGAATTATTCAAGCACTTCGTGATATATACAAAGCCGATAGATTGCTAAATGAAATTAAAAACAACAAAATCGTAAAATAAATTTTGGCACTTTTATGAATAGAATTGACGAACACAAAATGACTTTTAATTTTTTTAAGAAGACAGCAGTTTTTACTGCTGTTTTCTTTTTAATAGCAAACATAGCATTTGCTCAGCAAACACTTTCTCCAAATACAAATTACTTAACTGACTTTGGTAAGATGTGGACTTTCGATGATCTGCCGTTGGATTATTTTCTTGATGAATACGGTTTTGAACCAACCGATGAATGGATTGAAAAATTACAAAAAGCAGCATTACAATTCGGTGGCGGATGCTCAGCCGCATTTGTTTCTGAAGATGGGTTGATAATGACAAATCATCATTGCGCTCGCGGAGGAATTGTTTCTGTTCAAGAAGAAGGTGAAGATTTACTCAAAGACGGTTTCTATGCCGAAACTCTTGAAGATGAAAGAAAAATTGAAAGATTGTTTGTGGATCAACTTATCAAAATTATTGACGTGACCGATAAAATTAATATTGCAATGAATCAATTTGAAACTGATAATGAAAAAGTTGAAGCTAAAAATGAAGAGATAAAAAATATCGAGAATAAATATTCGGAAGAAACCGGACTTGTTGCAAAAGTAGTTACTTTGTATAACGGAGGAAAGTACTCACTATATCTTTATAAAAGATATAATGACATAAGACTTGTTATGGCTCCCGAATTTCAAATTGCTTCAACCGGGTGGGATTGGGATAACTTTACCTATCCTCGATACGAACTCGATTTCATGTTCGTAAGAGCTTACGATGAAAACGGTGAACCTATGAAGGTTGAACATTTTTTCAAATATAATTTCGAAGGGGCGGTAGAAGGTGAACCGATTTTTATTATCGGCAGACCCGGTAGTACAAATCGTCAATTATCTGTTGCCGAACTCGAATATATACGGGATATTCAGAATCCGTTTATGATTCAATATCTTGATGAAGTTTACAATGCATATTTCGAAATGTTTGAAAAATATCCTGAACGTGAATCGGAACTGCTGAATAGAGTTATGGGGTTCGGTAATTCGAGAAAAGTATTTCACGGAAGACAAGACGGAATTACAGATGAAACTTTAATGAACAGGAAAAAATTATTTGAAGAAAAATTAAGAAACATTGTTGAAAATGATTTGGAATTAAATTCTGAATACGGACATTTGTGGAATAGGTTCGAAAATTTGTTCAATGAAAAAAGAGAATTAGGTTATAAAGAATTTCTCTATAATCTTATTCCATGGGGCAGACCAAAATATTTGCAAATGGCAAAAGATTTATATGAACTCGTTAATGATTTGAATTTGCCGAATGACGAGCGTAAAGAGAAGTTTAAAGAAGATAATCTAAAAACAACTCTTGGACAGATTTATCCCGAAGATTTTGATGAAGAATTGGAAAGAAAAATTTTACGTGCGTTTGTTTCATCAGTCAATTTTGAATTGGGTGCGGAAAATCCGTTAACTAAAAAATTATTTAACGGTAAAAAAGGAAACGAAGCTGTTGATTATATATTATCAAATTCATTCCTAAGTACTCGAGAAAAGGTATTAGCAATTGCTGAAATGTCACTTGATGAAATTAGTAATCAGAATGATCCTTTCATTTACTTCATTGAAAACACAAATGATGAATTGGAAGAAATTATTGAAAAGAATAAAGAAATTAATCAGGCTCTTACAGTACTTAATCAACAACTTGGTAAATTAATTGTAAAAATATACGGCGATCAAATTCCTCCGGATGCAACATCTACATTAAGATTATCGGACGGAGTGATAAAAGGATATGAATATAATGGTACGATTGCCCCCGGAAAAACTACATATTACGGTTTGTATGATCGTTACTTTTCGTTTGGTCAAAAACTTTATCCATGGGGTTTAACACCAAATTGGCAAACTCCACCGGATGGATTAGAGTTAAGCACACCAATAAATTTTGCAGCAACTTTGGATATAGTTGGTGGTAATTCCGGCAGTTCGATTGTAAATAAAAATGGTGAAGTAATTGGTTTAGTATTTGACGGCAATATGGAAAGTCTTGCCGGAAATTATTTATTCATCCCGGAAAATAATCGTGCCGTTGCTGTTGACTCAAAAGGATTAATTGAATCACTAAAACATGTTTACAAAACTGATAGATTGATTAAAGAACTTCTGAACGGAAAGATTATTAAATAAAATTACTTTTAGGTAACCTCATTTTTTTTGACACAGAGTTTCACAGAGGAGCACTGAGAACCACAGAGAGGCAATCCCGTTCCTTTAGGAAATATTTAAATGGATATTAAACGAAAACAACTCGCTAAGGGATTTATCCAAGTTTATACCGGCAACGGTAAAGGAAAGACAACTGCTGCAATTGGACAAGCAATTCGTGCTGCAGGTGCTGGTTATAGATCGCTAATTATTCAGTTCATGAAAGAATATCCTTATAGTGAATTAAAAGCTTTGAAGCATTTTCAAGAGTATATAACGATTGAACAATTTTGCGGTGACGATTTTGTTTATAAAAAAGAACTTCCGAGTGAAGATGAAAAGAAGAAAGCAAGATTAGCGTTGCAGAAAGTAAAAATCGAATTCTCAAAAGACAATTATGATATCATTGTTTTAGATGAAGTAATTGTTTCAATATATTTTAAGTTGATTGAACTTCAAGATGTTATTGATATTATTAAGTCAAAACCTGCAAACAAAGAGCTAATACTAACCGGAAGATATTGTCCACAAGAAATTATAGATCTTGCCGATCTTGTTACCGAGATGAAGGAAGTCAAGCACTATTATCAAAAAGGAATTACGAGTCGCAAGGGATTTGAATCGTAAGTTTCATTTAGATAGGCTTGACTACTATCGTTCAATGGCGTATATTAATTTATGCGGTTAATTGAAACCTCGTTTTTCACAAAGAAATTAAAATTACTATTGTCTGATGAGGAATATCGTGAATTCCAAAATGATTTGATCCTTAATCCGACGAAGGGAGCGGTAATTAAGGGAAGCGGAGGGCTTAGAAAAATTCGCTGGAAGTCATCAGGCAGAGAAAAAGTAGTGGTGTTCGCATTATTTACTACTATGTAAAAAAGAGTGAAATTATACTGTTATTGTTAGTTTATGTTAAAAACGAGCTAGAAGAATTATCGGCAGTTCAATTAAAGGAATTAAAATCCTTGGTCGAGGAGGAATTTAAATGAGAGATGAATTATTCGATGAACTTAAAAAAAGTATCAAAGAAGGCGGGGCAATATTAAAAGGTAAAAAGAAACCGAGCAGAGAGTTCGATTTTAATAACCCTGATCCGAAACTTATTAGAGAAGAATTAGGTTTATCACAATCTAAGTTTGCAAAGCTTTTAGGTATTAGTGTTTCAACGCTTCAAAACTGGGAACAAGGACGTAGAAAACCGGATGGACCCGCAAAAGTTTTATTAAATATTGCTGCAAGATATCCGGAAACTATTTTCAAAACTGTCTTCAGCAATAATATTTAATACAACATTATCACCGCACCGGCAATCATTATCAATGTTGCAATTGCTTTCCTTATTAGATGGTGTTCCTTAAAAATTTTCCCGCCAATAATAGTTGCAAAGAATACCGACGACCTTTTAACCGTTAAAACTAATGCAACCGGGGCAATCTTAACCGCTTCAACTTGTGACCATCGGTAACCAACTGTAAATATCGATACAGCAATAACAAACAACCAAATATCCGTTGAATGGGTTTTTATATTCTTAAAAACATTTGTTTCTTTTACTAAAACAATTATTAAAAAATTAACTGCAAGAAACAGATGCTGGAATGGAATAAAAACAGTCGGTTCAAGTTGAAAATCTCTTAGCAACCATTTATCAGCGAGACTAGTAATTGTAAAAAGCGATAATGCGAAAATTATATAGTGATGGTTTCTTGATTTTATAAAGATTAATAAAGGTTCAAGAAAATCTTTTCCTCTTCTTTCCAAAATATATGTTCCGGCAAGAAGCAAGAACATCCCGATAATTTCTAAATCGGATAGTGATTCACCTAAAAATAAAAAGGCAAAGAATGCAACAATGCCGGGAGTTAATACAAGTAATGGAAGCGCTCCGCTTAATTCCATATTTTTAATTGCGAGCATAACACACCAAAACGCCAGCGCTCCTAAAATTGATTTCAAATAAAGAACAAATAAACTATTTAGTTGAAGTGAGGCATAATCAACTGCAAAAAAGAAGGGAATTGAAAATAAAAGAGTAATCACGGCAGCTAAAAATGAAAACTCTAAGGCACCAAGTCTAAAAAGAATTTTCTTCTCAAAAATCGATGCTGTTGCTGAAAGTACTGCCGAAATAAGTGCAATAATAAACCATGTCATAATAAATCCGCTTTATCAGTGAATATCAGTTTTTTCTGTGTTATCTGTGTTCCATTCGGTTTTTACCAACTTAATTTAACTTTAGCAAAAATATTTCTTCCTGGTTCAAGAGCGACTAAACCGCGGAATGTTGAAAGATGATTTCTGTATGCTTTATCGAAAACATTTTCTATTCCTGCAAAAAGTTGTAAATCAACCAAACCGAGATTAATAGGGAATGAATTTACAAATAAATTTAATACTCCATATCCGGATGTAGACTTTTCGCCAAGTGCTACTTTATTCTGCTCGGCAGAATATCGTAGGTTCACATCAACGTTGAATAAATTGTTTACTGGTGTCTTAATTCCTATAACTCCATTCAAAGGCGGAATTTCTGCTAAGTCTGTATTATTACCGATGTCTTTTCCTATTACATAAGATGTATTGGCATACATTACAACTTTTTTATAAGGATTAACTTCCACGCTTAACTCGAAACCGTATAATTCGGCTTCACCGATATTTTGAGTTCTATATAAACTGTCATTTATATCGTATTGATCGGCAACTAAATCGGTAAAAGTATTATAGAAAACATTTCCTTTAATTGAAGCGATATCACTCCAATATCTTATTCCCAAATCGATTGAGTAACTTTTCTCCGGGTCTAAATTCGGATTTCCGAGATAAACAATTCCACCCAAATCAATATATTGATAACGCTCTTCCAATGTCGGCGAACGAAAAGCTCTTGCAAGATTTAAGGTGAAGTCAATGTTCTTTGTTGCCTTAAATAACAATCCAATATTAGCACTCCATGATTTATCATTATTTTCATTTTTGGGGTAAGATGCTTCGGGAATAATCGGCGGATTATCATTTCTGTTTCCGTCAACGATTATGTAATTGGGATTATTAGTTTCTTCATTCGATACATTTATAAAATCATATCTTCCTCCCAAAGTTAAATTTATTCGATTATTGAAAAGTATAAATTCATCTTGCGCGAAAATTCCTAAACTTTTATAAATTGAATTAGGCACCGGCGAATCAATTATAAATCTTTTTTGCGGAATTATATGTCGAGTTCGTGAACCGTCATATTCTCTCTGCCAGTAATCAATACCGGCGATTAATCTGTTGTTATTGCTTAAATACCAGTCAGTTTGAAATTGAAATCCGTCAATAATATGATCCGCACCTGTGTTAGTTATTGCATTTGGGTTCGGAATAATTTCAACCCTTCTTTCAATCAATTGATGAAAATATTTTGCGGAGAGTGTCATTAAAGAAGGAAATAAATTTTGTAATTGGTACTCAATGCTGTACATCTCTCTAAGTTCGGTTGGATAAGTCGCTTTTGCCGTTGCGGGGAACGGATCGCCACCGGGTATTCCAACATTCTTGGCACTAAAGCGTTGATAATTAATTTTTAATTCATGATTAACAAACGGTCTAAAACCAATAGCAGCAGAAATATTGTTATCCTTAAACTGACTATTTTCTAAAGTACCTTCCGGTGTTTCTGTATTAGCTGCATTTCTTAAAGTTCCGCTGAATTTAGCAAACCAATTTGATTGGCTTGCAGATAAGGATATATTTCCTTTTGACCCTTCATTAACACTGTTGTAACTGCTGTTTAACGAACCGGAAAAATTAAATGCATCTGAGTAGGCGGGAGTGTATGATTGAATATTAACAACGCCTCCTGTTGCACCGGTTCCATAAAGAGAAGACACACCACTTTTAATTACCTCAATTCTTTCTACATCATCAATATCAATTAACGACATTCCGGCAGCAATGTTGGTAGCGGTTTCAATTCTGTTGCCATCGATTAATGTAACAACATTTTGTTTACTTAACCCTCTTATGTTGACATGTGTAGCCCAAATTCCATCACGAGATAAATTTACTCCGGGTTCATTTGTTAGTGCATCGCTAATTGTTGTAGAAGGAATTTCATCTAATTTTGTTTTGGTAACAACTTCAATCGGTAAAGAAATTTCTCTTTGAATAGTTCCTCTTTTTGTGCTTGTTACTAATACTTCTCCTAAATGAATAGGGGTTGAACTTAATTTTATATCAAAAATCAACACCTCGTTTTCTTCGACGTAGATTTCTTTAACTAAAGTTTGATAACCGACAAAGGATATTGTCATTTTATATTTCCCTTGCGGAATACCTTCAATTAAGAATTCACCTAACTTATTTGTTGTTCCGTAATAACTAGTATGATTGACAATCAAATTTGCCCCAATAAGAAGTTGGTCTGTTTCTTTATCGCTTACAATTCCTTTGATAGTTCCGGTTTGCGCCATTAGTGATAAAATTGGAAAGGATATAATTAAAATAAATGCTAATAACTTTTTCATCATAGACTCCGTTCTAAATCTTCAATGTTGTGCTTTTTACTTTTACAGATGATATTTGTCCGAGCTTTCCACTCAGTGCACCAATTTCATCTGTTGTCGCTTTAACTATTATAAAAATGATAGATATGTTTTGATCTGGAACCGGGTATCCAACACGCAGTGAAATCTTATCGGCAAATGAATGCAGCAATTCACCGACACGATCGTAAACTTCATCCCGGTTATAAATTGTAATTGTTAGTGTGTGAAATTTGGTTTCCAAAATTTTCTCCATCTTTATGGGATGGAGTGCTTTGGAATATTAGAATGGATTAAAGCTTTTTGTCTCCATCCCTTAGTGTTAGAAATTATCCTTCACTTTAGGACGATGACTATTAAATTTATTTCTCTCCCTTTTCTCACATAATAGCTTGAAAACGGAGATGAACATCAATTGCGAAAAATTTCTCTATACAATATTACAAAAATGGAACGAATTTGTCTAATTAATTCGTAACGGGAAAGCTTTCTGTTTTTTCAACTGCATTTTATAAGATTTTTATATATTGGCATACAAATCGGAATCATTAACAAAGGAAGGACAAAATAATGCTAAAAAGAAGTTTATACTTTTTAATAATCTTTTTTATTTCAATTTCAGCTCAGGAAAAACTTTTTCAGCCTCATGATGTCTTCAGAACACAGACTGTAGGAGAAACTTCAATATCATCCGACCAAAATTATGCGGTTTTTACTCTGATCTCATCAAGATCATTTGATGATAAACCCGGTTCTGCTTATCGAGAACTTTATTTATATAATTATTCCGATAAATCGGTTACTCCGTTAATGACCGGCAAAGTATCGATTTCAAGAGTAAGTTGGTTAAATGATAGTAAATATGTTTCTTTTACTGCAAATATGAAGGATGATAAGAAATCACAACTTTATTTACTAAGTATAGATGGAAAAGATACAATTCGTGTAACTGAATCGGAATCTTCTATTTTGACTTATCAATGGCATCCATCTGAAAATAAAGTTGCATACATCACTGTTGAAGAAAAAGAAAAACCGGAGTATGAAAAAAAAGGATTCAACCAAGAAATTTTTGAAGAGAATATTCCCGGAAGAAATTTATACTTGTTAAATCGTGAAACAGGAGAGACCAAAAAATTAAATAAAGAAGGTGCTGTTTTTGATTTTAAGTGGAGTAATAACGGTGATAAAATTGCCGCAGCGATTGCACCGAATAATTTAGTCGATGATTCATATATGTTCAAAAGAATTTATGTGATTGATGTTGAATCAAAAGAAATGACAAAGTTGGTTGATAACCCGGGTAAACTTGGAAACTTTGCATGGAATACATCAAATACAAAATTAGCATTTATTTCAGCTGCGGATACAAACGATGCTGTTGCCGGAAGTTTGTTTATGTGTGAAGTCCCAAATAAGAATTCATTTCACCAATTAAAAAATTATTCAAAAGATTTTATCGGTTCGGTAACTGATATTCACTGGCTTGATGAAGAAACAATGTTATTTGTTTCCGAAGAAGGAGTTTATACAACACTTAGAAAACAAAAATATAACAGCGATGAAAGTGAATTATTGATTGAACATGATACAGCAGTTTTTAAATCGATAAATATCTCAGGAAATAAAATTGTATTTAACGGGCAAACACCAAGTCATCCCGCTGAATTATTTACTTATTATATAAATGAAGATAAAGTTGAACGAAATACATTTCATAACAGTTGGCTAAACGAAATCAAATTAGCAAATCAAGAAAAAATTGAATACACTGCTTCGGACGGGTTGAATATAGAAGGAATGTTATTTTATCCCGTTGATTATAAAGAAGGAAAAAAATATCCCATGATTGTTTATGTGCACGGCGGACCTGAAGCGACTAACAGTTTGGGATGGAATACCGGTTATAACAGATGGGGACAAGTTGCTGCAGCAAAAGATTTCTTTGTTTTTATGCCGAATTACAGAGCCGGTTCGGGTAGAGGATATGAATTTACAATGATGGGATTTGCCGATGGTGGTGGACGTGAGTTTATTGATGTTCTTGACGGAATCGATTATCTGGTTAATGAAGGATTAGTTGATAAAAATCGTGTTGGAATCGGTGGCGGTTCTTACGGAGGATATTTTTCTGCTTGGGCAGCAAGCAAACATACCGCGCACTTTGCTGCGGCTGTAAGCTTTGTGGGAATAGGAAATAAACTTTCAAAAAGAAATACAACAGATATACCCTGGGAATCATATTATGTTCACTGGGGATATTGGGTAAATGAAAATCCAATGGAAATTTATGATAGAAGTCCGGTGAGATATGCAGAAAATATGAATACACCCCTGCTGATTTTACACGGCACGAAAGACCCGCGTGTCCATCCATCACAAAGTTTGGAAATGTTCCGCGCATTTAAACTAAAAGGCAAAGCCCCGGTTAGGTTAGTCTGGTATCCCGATGAAAGACACGGCAATACCAGAAACACTTCACAGCTCGATTATTTGCTACGAACATTAAACTGGTTCGAATATTACTTGAAAGGAGATAATCCAAAAGATTCCAAACCGGATTATGAGATTGATTATGGGTTGGAGTATTTTGATGAGATTGGAAAGTAAAAAATCTATGCAATAAATTATGTTGAGGTTTATATAGAAATTTTGAAATGCCGTGAATGAAATTATCCGAGTTGTTCATGGCATTTAATATTCTTTACCATAATAATTACATTTTTCGGTATTAATAATATTACTATTTTTGATACATGCGAAAGGAATTGCAACAAATATTGACCCAATTAAGAGAACTTCTCCCTTCTATTAAAGAGCAATACAATGTAAAGGAAATTGAAGTTTTTGGCTCATATGTTCGTTCTGAGGAAAATTCAAGCAGTGATTTGGACATACTTGTTACATATTCTAAAACTCCGAGTCTGCTACAATTCGTTAATCTAAAAAATTACCTTTCTGATAGTTTGGGATTAGAAGTAGATCTCATTATGCGAGAATCTGTAAAACCAAATCTTTCCGAAAATATATTTAAAGAAACTTTAGCCGTTTGAAAAAGACAAGAAACTATATTGCCTATCTTGAGGATATGTTAGAAACGGTTTATAAAGGTATGAGTTTTATTCAAGAAATTGAATATGAGACTTTCTTAAAAGATGAAAAAACACAATATGCTGTTGCTCGTGCACTTGAAATTTTGGGTGAAGCCTCAAAAAAAATACCTGAGGAAATTAAAGAACAATCAAATGAAATACCATGGCGAGATATTAGCGGTATGAGAGATGTGTTGATTCATGACTATTTTGGAGTTAATGCTGAGGTAGTTTGGAAGACAGTGATTGAGGATTTACCTTCCTTAAAAACAAAACTTGAAAATTTGATCGAAAAACTCAAATAGGTAATATCCCATCTAAAATTGATTTAGATATTTTTTTGTAAAGGTAAGCTAACATACAATTAAAATTCACTTTGAGAATTGTAATTGCTTCATAGTATACAATAAGGTTTATAGTATTGACAGTCAGACGAATGTTGTTATATTTGTATAACACATATAACAATAGGAGTATTTATGGGTAAAGTGAAAGCTTTTAGATTACCTGAAGAGATTTCCGGACTTCTGGAAAAAACTGCTAAAAAAACAAATAGAACAGAAACATTTTACGTTGTTGAAGCACTAAAAAATTATTTCAGCGAATATTATGATTATCAAGTTGCTAAAGACAGATTTGAAGATTCAACCGATGAGATAATTTCATCAAAAGAGATGCGGGAAAGACTTGGTTTATAAAGTATTTTATAAAGCAAGTGTTGAAAAGGATTTTAGAGTGATAGATAAAAGTTCTCAAAAGAGAATCATTAATAAAATTGAAAAAGAGTTAGCTCATAATCCGAAAGAACTCGGGAAACCGTTGAAAGGTCAATACAAAGGTTTGTGGTCTTATAGAATAGGTGAATATAGAGTAGTGTATAAAATTTCAGATGAAGAAATTTTAATATTAGTTTTGAAAATTGGTCATCGAAAGGATGTTTACAATTAAACTACTCCCCCTCGCTTCGCGGCAAACATTACAATTCTCTTTAATGCTTTTCGGTAAGAAATTCCAGCATATTTAGCTGAACGCATAAATCCGGCATCGGCAGTTAGATCCGGATTCGGATTTACTTCCAGCACATAAAGTTTATTGTCTTTCGATAGACGCATATCAACACGGCAGTAATCTCGGCATCCCATAGTTTTAAAACATTTTAGTGCAATTTCGCCAGCTTCTTCTTCGACAGTTTTAGATACTTCAGCCGGGCAAATTGGAATTGTTTTATGATATGCTTCATGGTGAGGATCCCACTTTGCCTGGTAACTTACAATATTAAATAAATGATCGGGCATTTTGGAAAAATCAATTTCGCTTATTGGTAACACACGCGGTTTAGTATCTCCTAAAATGGCAACATTTAATTCTCGTCCGTCTATAAATTCTTCAACTAATACCGGTTGTTTAAATTCATCAAGAATATACTCAACACGCGCTTTAAGTTGTTTATGATTTGTAACAACGGCACCAACATCAATACCCACACTTGCATCCTCAAGCGCAGGTTTTGTTATTAGCGGATAGTTTAACTTATGCCTGTAAATTTTTTTCCTTTTTGTTATATACTTATAATTTGCAGTTCTAACTCCAACAGCACGAAGAATTTTTTTAGTAAGCATTTTATTTTGACATGTACCTAAAGCTAAAGGGGGTGCACCGGTATATGGTATATGCATTAATTCAAGCAGACCTGCAAAATACATTTCATGGTCGGCGCGGTCTTTATAAATTTCGACAAAGTTAAAAACCACATCCGGTTTGTTTTTTTCATAATCTCTGAAAAAAATATCGAGATTATCTCTTAGGTTAAGAATATATGCATCAAAACCTTCTTTTTTTAAGTCTTCGGCAAGTTCGGCATATTCTTTAATGGGGTCGCTTTCTTGAATTTCAAAATAAGGCTCAAAGTCTAATTTTTTGTGAAGTTCGGTGGAATACTCGTTTTCCAGATCGGCGTAGTCTTCATTGTAAATAACAGCAACTTTCAACAATTTTCTCCGTTTATTCTTCAAAAAGTAAAGAAATTTGTAGTGGTTTACAAAACTTTTGTTATTTTAGCACCTTAGTAGAAATAGGAGAAAATCAAAAAATTTTATGAGTTTTTATCCACAACCTGACAGTTACCGCTGCGGACCTTTTGCTCTTAAGTATGCCCTCGTTATGTTGGGAATTTTTAAGCATGAAGATCAGATTGCATACATCTCAGGAAGCACATGGTGGGCTGGAACAGATGAAATCGGTCTTCAAAAAGCCGCTAAAAAATTTAATGTTAGAATGAAGTATCTCCAATCAAGCAATCCGAACGATGCAAGAAAAATGCTTAATATTGAATTAGCAAAAGGGAGACCTTGCTTGCTTTGTGTTAGGAATTGGGAACATTGGTGTACGGTAGTTCATCATGGCAGAGGGCAGTATGTTGTTGTTGACAGTGAACAAGATAAGGTTATTGTTATTAAAAATTCCGAGCAGCTTCTTAGATACTGGCGATTTAAAGACCGCGATACGGGAGTAATAAGTTATGATGCTTATGCCATCATTCCGAATTTTAAGACATATACACGCGCGCAATTTATTCCATCCACTGCAAAGCAATTGATGTCCAAAAAATATAATTCGCTTTCATTGAAATGGGATCAATATTTTAATGATCTTATTAGTATTACCCGTCCAAGAACAAAGCTTACTATTAATGCAATATCCTTTTCGGAATTTTTAAGAAGGAACAAAGAAAACATAGTTACACAAGTAGCAAATTGGCACGGCATGCCGAGTTATAATGAATTGAATAATATTTTAGACAACATGAACTTCATTGCAGAGATTTATGATTTAATTGTACCTACCGATGAAGAAAAACATGCACTTATTGATGTCACTTCTATTCTAATGATGTATGCTTGCGGTAAGTATGGTATGGACCCAATTTATTAATTGAAGGAGTTAAGAATTGAAACGAAATCCAAAAATACTTGATAGAAACAAATCTGCATTACTTGTAATTGATATTCAAGAGAGAATTCTAAATGTAATGCAAAGACATGAATTACTTGTTGAAAATACTTTGAAATTAATAAAAGGATGTAAAACACTTTCGGTACCGATTTATTATACTGAACAATATCCAAAAGGATTAGGAGAAACAGCTCAAGTATTAAAAGAAGAATTAGAAGGTACGGCAATACAAAAAATGAGTTTTAGTTGTAGCGGTGCCGGTGAACTTTTTGATGAATTTAAGAAAAATGGTTATTCGCAAATTATCGTCTGCGGTATTGAATCGCATGTTTGTGTGCAACAGACTGTTTTGGATTTATTAGCAAATGATTTCCAAGTAAATTTAGCTGCGGATGCCGTATCATCTCGGAAGGATTCGGACTTTAATATTGCACTTGAGAGAATGAAAGCAAACGGTGCCGAAGTTACAACAACCGAATCAATTCTTTTTGAATTACTTAATGTTTGCGGTACCGATGAGTTTAAAACAATTTCCAAACTGGTTAAGTAGTTTTAAATTCTCCTTGGTACATTTTCATCTTTTACGTTTGTTAAATTAATGGAACACTTCTTTAAGAATTAGATTGATGAATAAAAACAATTCGCTTCGCTACTTTTTTGTTGTCGGTATATTGACACTATTCATCTTTATAAATTCCTATTCTCAACCTGTAGATAACCAGATAAGCAAAGTAGTATTAGGAGAAGAATACCAAGCCGGTTGGCTGCATGAATTACTATTTGGAAAGCAGTGGAGAGATTTATGGACAAATCCAATTGAATTTCCTCAAATTGAATTAAATACACTTAACGGTGGTTTGATTGCTCTGAAATCTGAAGTTACAAATCATACAAAATCATTAATCCTCTCTTCAAATGAAACACAACTATGGAAATTTACCCCGATTAATAAAGACGCTTTTACATTAATACCTGACGTGATGCACAAAACATTTGTTGATGATATAATCAAGGATCAGATCAGTTCGATAAATCTTTTTACAAGAATTATGTATGCAGAGTTAATGAAAGCCGTCGGTATTCAACTTAATACTCCGGTTTTTATTCTAATGCCGGATGATATAAGTTTAGGTGAATTCAGAAACGAATTTGCAAATAGAATTGGTACTATTGAATTGATAAATCCTGATAAAGTTAATTACAAAAACACCGAAGAACTTTTTTATTCTCTTGAGAACGATAGAATCACAAAAATAGATTCAAAAGAATTTTTGAAAATAAGATTAATGGATATTTTGCTTGGCAATTGGAATAGAAATATTAATAAATGGAAATGGGAAAAAGTAACAAAGCAAAATTATGATTGTTGGATCCCACGACCTGATAATTCGGAACAAGCTTTTTCTAAATTTGACGGTTTACTACCTTTCGCTGCAAGTTTTATATTTCCTCAACTTACAACGTTCAATGAAAATTTAGCTTCAATCGGAAATTATACTCAATCCGGCAGATATATTGATAGAAGATTTTTAACCGAACTTTCAAAAAATCAATGGGATTCGATAGCTGTTTATATTCATAATTCATTAACCGATGAAGTTATTGAAAATGCAGTCAATAAAATGCCGTCACAAATTAATCAGTCTTTGAAAGAAGAAATATTTGTTGCATTGAAATCAAGAATAATTGACCTCTCGGATTTGTGTGATGATTATTATAAACTGATTAATCAAGTTGCAGATGTTTTCGCAAGTAATAAAAATGATTATGCAATTGTAAATCGGTTAAACAATGAACAGACATCCGTTGAATTATTTTCTATTACGGAAAACAACTCAATTTTAGAACAACCCTATTTTAGTAAAATATTCAATAACAGTATTACAGATGAAATAAGAATTTACTTGCTTGACGGTGATGATGAAGTATTAGTAAAAGGGGAAGTTGATGAAAGCCCATTAATAAGAATCATCGGCGGAGACGGCAACGATAAATTTGAAGACAATTCAATTGTAAATGGATTTTTTCTTTCGGTTACTCCTTTTAAAAAAGCCGAAAAGAAAACTAGATTTTATGATAGCGATGATAATTCAAAATTCGTTTATAGCTCAAGTACAAAAATAAACACGGAAGGTTTTGACGATTCCGAATTATTATCCGATGAATATGAGCAAATTCAAAAAGATAGAGGTAACAGTTGGGGATTCCTCCCGGAAGTCGGGTTCAGTACCACTGATGGTGTGTTAATTGGAGGAATGATTGATCTATTTAGTTATAATTTTCGGAAAGTACCTTACGAGTATTTGCAGAGCTTAAGATTTCTTTACGCCTTTCTTCCCAAAAGTTATAAAGTTGAATACTTCGGAGAGTTTATAAAAGTTTTCGGTTCAACGGATATTTTGCTTAACATTGCAAATACAGAACTAAGTTTTACTAATTACTTCGGCTTCGGAAACGAAAATTCATTCGACAGATATTTATATAGAGATAAATATTATTGGCTCGAGCAGAAAGTTTTATTTATAAACCCTCAGCTTAGATATAACTTTGATGAAAACACAAATCTAAGTCTCGGTTTTTTCTATGAATTCAATAGAAGCAGTTTGCGAAATGAAGAACTGATTGAATCATTTCCTTTCAATAATTATGGAATCGGAAAACTTCAGCACGCAGGTGTAAATTTCAATTTCCTTTTCGATACACGTGAAAATAATTATTATTCAAAAGAAGGAAAGTATATTAAAATTAACGGCAGTTATTATAATGAATTGCTTGATACAAGAGAGAATTTTTTTAGAGCAGAATATGATGTTAGAAATTACATCACTTTAGATATTCCCTTTGAAACAACTTTAGCAATAAGATCTACTGGTGGTAAAGTTTGGGGCAAGTTTCCTTTTTATCATGCTATGTTTGTCGGTGGTGAAGATAATTTAAGAGGATACACAAGAAAAAGATTTTCGGGAAATACTTCGATATCATTTCAATCCGAAATTCGTACAAAGATTATAGAAAATAAAATTTTATTCAAAGGGGATTTAGGAATACATTTATTTGCAGAAACCGGTAGAGTGTTTTCATCAAACCAGGATTCGGATAAATGGCACCCTTCTTTCGGCGGTGGAATTTGGGCTAATTTTATCGATAGAATGTTTGTGTTTTCTCTTACTTATGCTTACGCACCGGATGAACAAAATATTTATTTCGATACGAGAATGGTTTTTTAAAAGCTTTCCGATTCTATTTTTTCTTTTTATACTTTTTAGGAAATTCAAAAAGTTTTAATTTGCCCGACTCCGGTTTTAACTCTTCCCAGCTTTCAATATCAAGTTCAATTGCAGTCATTCCGCATGTCGGTATGTTATCGATATATTTATCGCTTATATAATTGTTCAGTAAAGTTAAAGACGGATTGTGTCCAAATATCATTAATGATTTGATTTTGTCGTCGGTTGATTTAATTAATTCAAAAAGTTCTCTTGTTCCGACTTCATAAATTGCTTCAATAGTATTAATGAGCTCTACGGGATAATTGATAAGTTCTGAGATAGTACGTGCTGTTGTAATTGCTCTAACAGCGGGACTTGAAATTATTTGATCGGGATTGATATTAAGTTTAATAAAAACTTCCCCCATTAAGGGCGCATCTTTTTTCCCTCGTTTGTTTAAAGGTCTTTCAAAGTCGGTTAATTCGGGATAATCCCAGCTTGATTTTGCATGTCGAACAAGGAATAGTTTTTTCATTTAATACTCTATTATCAACGTGAGATATCTGTAAAAAATATTGAATAAAATTAGAAAAACTACCGGAATAATGAAATCAAAACAAATGGAAAGTTACTTGGTACTGTGCAAAAATAGAATAATGTATATAGCTTATTGATTTCTTAAACTAATTGAAGAGTTACAAATGCCAAATAATATGTTACAAGTAAAATAGTGCCAAATGACCCCTCAGGATATTAAATTTACCAAAAAAGCCTGAGG
>DYHH01000024.1 GCA_020724265.1 Melioribacter roseus
ATTATGACATTTCTAAAGAGTTTTACATACTGACATTTCTAATGAGTTACTACATAAAAATATTCCTCTATTAAATGAAGAATTTATTTTGGACTTCAGGGAAACAGCTAAGTAGAAAACCCGTACTTTAATTGGTAATATTATTCTCAAACTTTATTCGGTTAAGAATGTTTTTTTGCAAATACTCGGGGGACTTAGTAGATGAGAATCTTTCTTTAAGAAGATTTTTTATTTGTAACTGTATATTATATTCTTTACTAAGTATTTTATCGCACTTAATTTTTGCGTGAAGATTTTGACTATTCTCAGAATCAAGTTCGTTATCAACGAGTGCGGTTATTAACTCAAGAATATTTTCAGAATTGCTTTTCATTTTAATTTGTTGTTTTCTCTTTAATATATCCTTTGTCTTTCCCATAATCGTAAAGTGTAGTATAAAGCATTTTTCTTGCTCTATGTAACCGCGATCTTACTGTTCCAACAGGAGAATCAATAAAATCTGCAATTTCATCGTATGAAAAACCTTCAATGTCACTTAGAATAATTACGGTTCTAAAATCTTCGGGGAGCTTTGCTATTGCTTCGGAAACTTCATCATCCAATAAACTACTGAATGCATCTTCTTGCACGTGTTGTGACTTTACCTCGTATGCTTTTATATTTTCGTAAAAATTCTGGATATCGTCATAATCAACTTTGTTTGGTTCTCTGGCTGTTTTTCTGTATTCATTTATAAAAGTGTTTTTCATTATACTAAACAACCAAGCTTTCGAATTAGTGCCCTTCTCAAACTTATCAAAGAACCGAAAAGCTCTTAAAAAAGTTTCCTGAACCAGGTCATCTGCTTCATCAGTATCATTTGTCATTTTCAAAGCAAAATTATATAAGGCGTCCATATGAGGAAGAGCTTCGGAATGAAAGTCTTCATACTTTTGCTGAAGTTCTAAATCGATTGTATTTTGATTTTTGTTAATATACATGAAGCGAATATTTGGTTAAACGAATATAAGAAAATATAAAATTGAACTTCTGATTTACGGATAGACTATCCCATTACCGTTAAATCTGATTGATTTGTTCGAATCAATTAAATAACCATTTATTACAATGTATCGAATTTTATTACATGTACTTAAAAAAAAGTTTGCAGGTAAGTCGACATCTAATTCGGGAGATGGTTTTAGAGTTGAATAAAAATTTATCGGTTGCTCGGTCCAGTTTATTTTCCCGATTTTTTTCTTTACGAATAATATTCCATTATTATGATAATCGTTTATCGTTATATTATTCTGAGTAGTGAATTTAGGAAGTTGTAAATTATATCCGAACATATCAAATTCCTCATAACCAAAAAAAGTTGAGAGATCGCCTATATCAGCGATTAAACCTTTTGTGTAGATTTTATTACGTTCTGAATCATAGTAAGTCTCATGCTTAATTGCAATATCGGAATAGAATGATTTGCCTGCTTTTCCGATTGAGACATTTCTTAAAATCATGTCATAAAGAATTTCCTTGTTTTCCGGAATATTATCGTAATCTTCTAATTTTTCTTTTTGATAACAAAGATCACTTATTGAAAGCAAACTTTTTAATAATGCGGCGAAATAAATTTTTCTAACAAATTCACGCTCGGGATCATTAGTCCAGCCACCGGCTTCAATAAGTATTGTTGATATACCATCGTTTGAAAAATTATCACCAAATGCACGGGGTTCAAATTCATCATCATAGCGGGCAATATGTCCGGGTATTAATTTCGTTAATTCTTTATAAATGGATACAATTAATTTCATCGATCTACTTCTAGATTCATTTACTTCTAACTGATGATTAAATGGTGGAGCTAATAATGAAATTGTTGATGATTTATAATTCATTCCCGCAGAGTAACCCGGGCTCTGATCGTGCAGGTTGAATGCAAAGTCAGGATTAATTTCATTTTTTGTTTTATATAAAATTTCCGCCTCAGGGGATTGCTGTGAAAGTGCATCACGGTTAATATCAATCAGCTGAGCATTTCTTCTTGAAAAAATTTCGGCACCGTCCGGGTTCAGCATTGGAATTATATAAAGTGTAACCGAATGCAAAATATCTTTTCTTGTTTGATTATTTTCATCAGACATGGTTAAGAAATTAATTAGATCAAGAATCGCACGTGTAGAGGTTGATTCATCGCCATGCATTTGTGACCATAATAGTATTTTGGTTGTGCCTTTTCCGATTTTAATTAAATGAATTTCTCTTCCTTCGTAAGATAAACCGATACTCTTGAAATCTAAGGAAGATTGTTCTGCTGATTTGTTGAGATAATTTCTTATATGTTCATATTTTACAATTCTTCCAAAGACAGAGGATTCTTTGTACTTTTCATAATCGTATAAAATTGATGATATTTGATATGAATGAGTTTGCATTTATTTACATGAAAGATTTGTTTACCGTAATTAATTTAATAAAATTATCTTTGTAATAAATCATTGGAGATTTTGTGGAGTTTTGGGAATTAGTTATCGTTATAATCGGTGCTTTGCTAAGCTTAGCCGGAATTATTGGTTGTCTGCTTCCGTTTATTCCCGGTCCACCGCTTAATTTTATCGCTATTTTATTAATTCATTTTTTTGGTATAGCGGAATTCACTGCTCAATTTTTAATCACCTTTTTTCTATTAAATGTTGCGGTAATAATTTTTGATTATATCCTTCCGGTTTACGGTGCTAAAAATTATGGAGCTTCAAGAAAAGGAATTTGGGGTTCAATAATTGGATTAATTGTTGGTGGTTTTGTTTTTCCTCCCTTCGGAATCATAATCGGGGCTTTGGTTGGTGCTGTTATCGGAGAGTTGATTGCAGGCAAAAGTAATTCGGAAGCACTTAGAACTGGATTCGTTACTTTTATTGCAAGCATATTAATGATTGCAGTTAAGCTGATTTTAGCAGCATCACTTACGTTCTATTTTGTTCAAGCTTTGATGTGAAAAAGTGAGCCGGCTTTAGAAACCGGCTTACAAGCAATTACTCAGTGCAGATTTTTTCAACTTCATCAATAGTTTTCGGAATCGGTTTATTTCCGAGCACTTCACATCCTGAATCAGTTACAACAATATCATCTTCAATTCTTATTCCGCCGAAATCTTTGTATGCTTCAACCTTATCATAATTAATGAATTCTGTGAATTTATTCTCAGACTTCCACTTATCAATTAATTCCGGTATAAAATAGATACCGGGTTCAATTGTTAATACATAACCAGGCTGTAAATCTTTTGCAAACCTCAAGTAAGCCAAACCGAATTGATCACTTCGTTTTGTGTCTTTATCATAACCGACTAAGTTTTCGCCAAGTGCTTCCAAATCATGGACATCAAGACCCATTGCATGTCCTAAACCATGCGGGAAAAAAAGTGCATGTGCACCATTGGCAACTGCTTCTTTTGGATCACCTTTCATCAAACCAAGATTTTTCAAACCGTTTGCTATTACTTCTGCGGCTTTTAGGTGAACTTCTCTAAACCGGATTCCGGGTTTAACGGACTCAATTGCTTTTAATTGTGAAGATAGAACGATGTTATAAATTTCCTTCTGCTTATTAGTAAACTTCCCGTTTACAGGAAAAGTACGTGTGATATCGCTTGCATAATGGAGTAATGATTCTGCACCGGAGTCAATCAATAACAGATCACCGTCGCTTAGAGTATTATCATAATGATGGTTATGAAGCGTTTCACCATGTACAGAACAAATTACAGGGAATGATACACCTCTTCCCATTGAGTTAGCAATACCGTTAAGTGCTCCGTAAATCTCTCTTTCTTTTTTACCCGGTTGCGCTAATTTCATTGCAGCCGTGTTCATTTCATAACTTATATCTAGAGCGTAATTAATCTCGTTTAATTCTTCTTTGCTTTTAACCGAACGCTGTTCAATTACCGCTATTGTAAACTCTTCGGAACGATGATTGTTTATTTCATAACTCTTAGTACCCAATAATTTTTCAAGACGAATCATATTCTGAAACCTGTATTGAGGTAAGTAATGTATTACTCTTCCGCTTGCTTTGGCATCTTTTATGAATTCATCCAATTTTTCAAGCGGATAAGTTTCAGACACACCGACTTTTTGAGCACTTTCGGAAATTTTCGGTTGAGGTCCCATCCATACTATATCGTCAATTGTATAATCATAGCCGAAGATTAAATCCTTATCGTTATCAACATCTATAACGGCAAAAAGTCCGTCTCTATCCAATCCGAAGTAATAGAGAAAAGTACTATCTTGTCTATAAGTATAGCTGTTAGCGGGGTAGTTCATAGGTGCTTCTTCGTTACCTGGTATTAATAGAATACCGGATTTAATCTTTGATTTTAATTTGCTTCTTCTTTCAACATAAGTATTAGCAGAAAACATCTTTCCTCCGATAAATTATCAAGTAAAACAAATATATAATTTAAATTCCATTTTTCTTAAGTCCGCATTTGCTTATCATTTTATGAAGGTTTGTTCTATTAATTCCAATTGATTCTGCCGCCTTCGATATATTCCATTCAAACTTATGAAGAAGATTTTCTAAAAAGACTCTTTCGATTGCTCGGCTGACAGAATTTATCGATTCTTTTTTCATTTCGTTCAACTCTTCTAAAGTATTAGGAATCTTGTCAATACTGATTTGGTCACTATCATTAATTTGTTGTATGCGGGAATTAATATGATGCGGCTTTATTTCTTCTCCGTTTGCAACAATTGTAGCCCGGATTATATTATTCTGCAATTCTCTAATGTTGCCCGGCCAATCGTATTGCCGTAATAAATTAATTGCTTCGGTTGATATACCCGGGAAAGGAATTTTTAATTCTTCGCAGCTTAATTGAAGAAAATGAGCAACCAAAGCCGGTATATCTTCTTTACGTTCCCTTAAAGGGGGAACATGAATCGGAAGCACATCCAGTCTATAATAAAGATCATCTCTAAATAAATTTTTATCGACCAATTCTTTTAGATCTTTATTTGTAGCTGCAATAATCCGAATATCCACATTAATAGTTTTTGTACTGCCGACTCTTTCAAATTCTTTTTCCTGTAATACGCGAAGAAGTTTTACTTGTGCATCCAAGTGAAGTTCTGAAACTTCATCTAAAAAGATTGTTCCATGATTTGCAATTTCAAACTTGCCGAGTTTTCTTTTATCCGCACCGGTAAATGAACCTTTCTCATGCCCGAACAATTCACTTTCAATTAATTGATGCGGAATTGCAGCACAATTTATTGCTATGAAAGGATCATCTTTTCTTTTGCTTAATCTATGAATTTGCCGGGCTACAACTTCCTTCCCGACTCCGCTTTCGCCTGTGATTAAAATTGTATTTTCGTTTTTAGCAAAAAGAGTTACTTGTTCTTTTAGTTTTTGAGATACAGTACTGTCACCAATTAGAAATTTGAATTTATGATCCGATTGCTGCTGTAGAGTTTTTGTATGATATTTTAACTGTCGTTCCTTTAGTGACTTTTGTATTATGAGTTTTAGTTTTTCTAAGTCGGGTGATTTTGATATATAATCGTATGCACCGAGTTTTATTGCTTCGACAGCATTGTCGACGGATGAGTAATCGGTAATAATGATTATCGGAACACTATCATCCTCAAATTTAATTTTTTGCATCACTTCTAAACCGTTGGTTCCGTCGTTCAGCATAAGATCCAATAAAATAATGTCGGGACTTTTTTGTCTAAAAAGTTTGATACCGTCTGAAGAATTAGTCGCCGAAATTAAATCATAATCTTTTTGCAGTAGAATGGAAAAATCTGCAATAAAATCCGAATCATCGTCTATAATTAAAAGAAGTGTTCTCATTTTTAGTATCCTTCTTGAAGTTCGATAATAAAAATAGTTCCTGATTGACGATTGCTATCAACAAGCGAAATATTTCCACCGTATTTTTTTAAGATGTTTTTTGCAGTGAACAATCCTCTCCCGGAACTACCGCTGGTTGAAAAACCGTCCTCAAAGATTTTTTCTTTTAGTTTGGTTGGAATTACTTTCCCCGTGTTTAAAAACTCAATAATTATTTTGGGGGCATGCCATTTTAAGAATATAGTTATTCTTCTATTACTATTGCCTTCAAAAGAAGTAAATGCATTTACAAATAAGTTATCGAGAATATCAGCAAGCTCAAATGGTTTTATTAATGCTCTTCGATTCCCGTTATATTCTTTGAGAAGTTGAAAATCTATTTTTTTCTCAGTTAACAATTCGGAATGATTACTGCTTAATTGTGAAATAACCATGTGAGGATCGCATGAGTAACCTTCAAAATAGTTGTCTCTTAATTCACTTAAATAGATTTTCAGCTGTTGAAATTTTAAAGCAAGATCTGTTTTATTTGATCCGGTTTTATTATTAAAAAAATGCTCTAACTCATTATCTATTTGAATTAATAACCTCGATATTTGTTTTAAATTGTTATTTGCTATTCCGGCTATTGATGCAAGTTCAATTATCTTTTTTATGTTGTCTTTTGTTAATCCTTTGTAAGTTTCAATTCGCTTTGACAATTGTTCTTCATACTCTGAATTTCTTGTTTCTGTAATATTCTTGAAAAAAAGTATCAAACTGTTTAGATTTTTTAACGCCCATTCGCCATGTGAAAAATTTCTAAGTAGTTCGAATAATTCATCCCCTGCAATAATAGATACTCTTTTTTGTCCGATTAAACTGCTCCAGTAAAAGCCGAAATTTGTTAAAATAATTCCAACTATTAGTACAACCGCCGGTAAAATAAATTTTATTAAAGATGAAGTTGAGTTATAAGATGCAATAAATATTATCCAGAAAAGAAGTAAGTGAGCCGAACCAATCCAATAAGCATTTTTCAACCCCCAATTAAATTTTTTTACTCCGAAGCGAATTCCTAAATAAACAAACATGATTGCACATATAAAAAGCAAAATATAATATTGAACTTCTCTTTGAATTATGAAACGGAATAAAGAATTCGGCATTGTGTAAAAAGTTGAAGCAACCGGACCTAATTCATTTATGGTAATAGAAGAACCCGGTTTAATGTTCTTTTTAACCAACTCTTTCCCTTTATAAAATTTTACTCTTGCATTATAAACTTTTTTTTCATCGACACCAAAATGAGCTGTTAAATCGTTAAACTGATTTTCCCCAAAACTTTCTGACCCGATTTGTTTGTAGCTCCACAATTTTTCTTCGTTACCTATTATCTCGTATAACCAGATTTTTGCTGAGATACCGAGGTTGTTACTAATTACTCCTTTCAAATTTATTTTTATATAATTGTTGTCATCTCTTGTATTTATCCAGAGAATGTTACTATTTGAAGAATAGCCGAATAGATCAATATCACCATCGTTATCAATATCTGCGGCAACAGCACCTTTAACTGTTGGAAATTTCAAGCCGTAAATTTCAGCTTCATCAACAAAGTATTCTCCGTTTTTATTTATCATCAGATAATTTTCATTAATTTCAGGATCTTTAAGAGTTATAAAAATATCATCAAACCCATCATTATTAAAATCTGCTACACAAATATTACGTATACTTACCCGTTCAATAAATTTTGAACTAATAGTGTTCAATTTTGTTTGCTCGGTTACATCCTTAAAGTACCCCTTTCCGTCATTCTGATACAAAGTCAGGAAAAGAGTATCTGATAAGACCAATATGTCAAGATCACCATCATTATCATAATCGAATGCTGAAGCACCATCAGATTCAGTCCTGATTAAATTTTCAAACCTGATTTGTGCTTCTTCCCGCCAATAGTTGCCATGTTTAACTAATAACTTGTTTTTATCCCACATATTAACAATATAAATCTCATTATTATCGTCGTTAGTAAAGTCGGCAAAAATAGTTTGTACATTCCAACCTGATGTTGCTTTTATAAGTGATGTATCTATTGAAATATTTTTTCCCAATATCGAATTACGCAATATGATTTCTCCGCCTCTTGCAAAATTTTTACCATAGTAAAGTGAAAGGTTTATATCCAGGTCTCCGTCACCATCAAAATCAATTGTTGAAATATTTCTTATAGGTTTTTGGTTATAATCTTTCGGAAGATAAATTGTAACCGGCGGAACTTGAATTTTACTTTCTGTGTTGATAAATATTTTTACTGAAGCACCGTTTGAATCAATTGATGATACGATCATATCAATTTTGTCATCGCTGTTTATATCAGAAAAAGTAAAAACAGAAGAGCTTATATTTGGGAAATAGTCATTAAATATTGACGATTCCGTAAATGGCGAATTTGGTTTGTTTAGATAAAAACTTGAATGCTCATCGGGATTTGAATTGAATACAAATAGATCGGGATTTCCTTCACCGGTAATATCGATAAATGCCGCACCCAACGTGTTTGAGTAAGGAGAACCTTCTACTTTATATGCTCGTGCTAAATTGATGAATGGCGAAATTTCAATTGGTGTGCCGATATAAATTTTACCCGAACGGCTTGAAACAATCAATGTTGAATCTGTAAGAAACTTGTAACTTGTCATTTCAAAATCGGAAGGAATTTTAACTGTTAATTTATTTTCTTCTGGTGAGTTAACATCAATTCCAACAAATCCAAATTTTTCGAAAGAATATTTTTGCCAATCCTTGTTTTGGAATTTTCTCCCTTTAACAAAGACGTTATTTTCAAGTTGAAAAACATAACGAGAATTTATAAGTACTTCGGTAATCGAGTTATCATCGAAATTGAATTGATAAAAATCTGCAGTTATCTCATCATCAATATCATATGAAACAAAATCTTGATGATTGAATTTGTAGATTTTATCTGCTGAAATACCTAACCAAATATTTTCCTCTTTATCAACTGCAAATGAGTTTACATGTTTGGTGAATGGGGTATCGATCTTCTTCCATTTACCATCACTCAAAGTCAAGAATGAACCCCAAGCACCAACTGCATAAATTTTATTTTTTGCTTTAAAAATATTAGTTATTGGATTGGTGTGTACGTAATCGAATTTTTTCCATATAGATTTTTCAAAACTATAAAAATGGGTCTGCCATTTTTGATCAACTGCTGCACAAAGTATTAATTCTTTATCCCACCAGAATATGTATGGATTTAGAGAAAGATCGGTGATTATACTAATATCTGTCCATTTACCGTCTTTAAATTCAAATAATTCGCCATCACTATTATATACAATTATTTCCGCAGGAGTAATAGTACCTAATAATACAATTGAATTCTCAGTTGGAGATTGGATCTCATCCCAATGATAGTTTATTCTTTGAGCGAAAGAAGAGAAGTAAATAATAATTATAAAAGACAAGTATATCTTTTTCATAAAGTGAATATAGGAAAACAAAATTCAAAAGGCATTAGAATTATGTAATAATGTTGCTGTTAAAGACTACACTGATATCCTTTATAGAATCACATTAAATAATATTCAATGTTCTATTACTAGAAAACATCCCAAAACAGAATGATTATTTACATTTATTAGAATAGATCACATGGAATAAAATTTGACTTATATATCCTAGATCATCCAACAAAAGAGGAGTACACAAATGAAATATCTAAAAACATTATTCTTTATTCTCTCGCTGGTATTAATCTTTGTAGCTTGTGACAAAGAGGATAAAAGCGATCCGGTAACACCACCGCCACCGCCGCCACCGGCAACAACCGGCACAATAGCTGGCGTAATATCTGTTCCTCCTGGTTCCAGTGCTAGCCCAGCAAACACAAGAGTTGCAATTTATGCAAATTACGATGACTGGCTGAATGACAGAACTTTACGTACCGTAGCTGCAGATGCAAACGGAAATTATTCTATAGGTAATATACCACCCGGATCATATTATTTAGATGCATGGAAAGACCAAAATGGTGATGGAAGAATAAGTCTTGGGGATCTTTATAATGTTTACGGAAGTGGTACCTGGCCTAACTACCAATTAAGTCCTATTTCTGTTGTTGCTGGGCAAACTGTAACGGTGAGCTTACAGCTAGTACAATTGTAATTGGAATGACTTCTTTATGCAAAAAGAGAAAATAAAAATAGAGTATAAATATAAACTTTGTCCTGTTTGCTCTTTCTTCTGCAACATAAATGAGCAAGATAAATTTTGTTCTTTTTGCGGGAGTCAATTAATTGAAGCATGTCCCGAATGCGGTGAAGCTATTACAAATCCATATGCAAAATTTTGTAAGTATTGCGGTAAAAATTATCCAGGTAGAAATACAAAAGGTAATTTAGAATAATTGACATTGCATGCTCACCCAATGTTGCAATGGAATGTGGTAAACGAGGGCTAAGAGAAGGGGTTTATACCCCTTCTTGTTTTTTCGGGTTTGCATAACCTAAAACTGGTATTAGAAAGTGTTTGATTTAAAAAATAATATGTAAGAATAATAATTGAGACAATTAATTGTTTTGGGAGGGTGCGATGTTAAACGTCAAATTATTCCCTCAATCTTTTTTCGTGATATTTGTACTGAACCTTTTTCTAACTGCTGATTTTTATTCTCAATCTTACAACTAGATAACTACCTACAACTCCGAAGTTAGGTTTAAAGCAAAATATGGAAATATATGAAACCCGATATTCAACATATGCATGAAGTATGGAGTCAAGTACAAATTGAAGAAGGATCATCAAGCAGTCTGTATCAAATAAATTTTAATGAAGTACTTAGTTCAATTTTTACGTTGGGTCCAAGTTATTCATTCATAATTGACTTTACGGATATGAGTCTTTCACATATGAGCAAAAGTTTTGAGCTAATTCATGGAATTAGTTTAAATGAGATCAAGAACATAGACGATATTTTGAATCTGACTCATCCGAACGATATCGAATTTGTTACTAAAGCCGAAGAGAAAGCGTTGAATTTTGTAATCTCCGAAATCGGAGCTGAGAAATTCACTAAATACAAAGGATCTTATAATTTTAGATTACAGGTTGCTGATGGAAGCTATGAGTTATTTAATCACCAAGCATTGGTCGTCAGCATGGATGAGAATTATAAATTCATCAAATCACTTAATATACATACGAACATTAATCATCTTACAAAAACAAATAATTACAAATTCTCTTTGATTGGGTTGGTTGATGAACCTTCTTATCTTAATTTAGATGTAGATACTTCGAAAAATGAAAATGCGGGTGATCCAAGTCCGCCGATTATCTTTACTAAAAGAGAGATAGAAATAATAAAACTTCTATCGGAAGGAAATAAAACAAAAGCTATCGCGGAAAAACTTTTCATTTCACAAGCTACAGTAGAAACACATCGAAAAAATATTTTAAGAAAATCCGGCTGCAATAATTCTGTTGAATTGGTATCTAAAAGTTTAGCTGAAGGTTGGATCTAATCCTATAGCTTGTCCACAAATCTCTTCACATAAAAAATAAATACCCATTTACGGGTATGTTCAATCCCATATCCTAAATCTATATTCTTTTGTAATTATAGCTGATTTCTAATTTTAGGGCTTATTAATGAGAAGTATAAGTCTTGAAGATATAGTTAATGAATTAGAACTTATATCCGATGATGGACTTTCGTTTTTTCAAAAACTATCCGGTGAATTAATACACATTAGCAGTTACGAATTAAAAAATCTCTCCAAAGCAAAAACAAATTCAAGCAATGAAAAATTTGCTGAAAATGATTACTTAAAACTTCCCAACAAAAAAGAAATCAATGAAGAAAGTCTGATGTTAAAATTTCTTCTCAGCAACCAAAACCAAAATGTAAGAGAAGCGATAACAATTTTACAAAAAAATCATAAGCTGAATTACTGGCAATTAAGAAATGTTATTCTGCATTATAATATTGGAAATGAGTGGTATAAATATAAACGAGAAGCATTCCAAAAAATCGCGATTGATTGGTGTAAGAAAAACATTGAGAGTATGCCACAAAGTATTCTCCAAGAAATTCAGATTAGTAATAATATAAATTGCTCTTAATCAGGAAATGAATTTAGATCATTTTAAATAAACACGTGAGGGTGTTATGAAAAAAAATGTTTTATTTTTAGTTGGGGTGTTATTGCTGGTTTTTAATGACATAACTTTTACACAAACCAAGCTAAACAAGATTTTGAGTAATCCAACAGGTTCTTCTTATCAGAAAGTCGAATTTGTCAATGAAAATGTTGGATGGATAGTTGACGAAGACGGTGTACGGAAAACAAATGACGGCGGAAAGTCCTGGGAAATTCAAATTACTTTTGATCGAGACCGATATATGAAATTTGACGGTTATGCAGATTTTATTAATTCCCAAGTAGGGTACTTCATTCTTAATTCAAACAGTTCAAATGGTTATCCTCCTTATGATGTTTTTCTCTTTAAAACAATTGACGGAGGGAATACCTGGACACGGAGTAAAATTGAAGGGTCTGATTTTGTAAGCAATTTTAGTGTAAGACAACTTACATTTCTAAATGAGAATTATGGTTTTGCAATTAATTGGTATTGGCAAACTCCACAGATTCTTCAACTAATTCGAACAACAAATGGTGGTTCAACATGGGAGTTAGTTAAGAATGACTTCGGATATATTGACCGGTTATATTTTGGCGACCAATTAAATGGCTGGGCAATTTCTTCGAATTCTACAACTCTTTATAAAACTACTGACGGGGGATTTACATGGTCTGAGGTCCAAATTCAAGGAGCAACTTATTACGTTGATATTTCAATAATTGGATTACAAGTTTGGGTTAAAGCCCGAGGTAACGGGGAAGCCATATTCTATTCCGGTGATAGTGGCATAACATGGAGTAATATAGGTTCCCAAGTACCAAGCGGAAGCCCTCTAATTATGTTCGATGATAAGAATGGCATAATACATGGAAACGTTACAACAGACGGAGGATATACATGGACTCTGAAAGATAATGCAAGTTATCTGGGTAGTTCCGGTTTTAATAATATCTGGTTTTATCGATCTGCCCCTAGTGGTTATCCTGCTTATTATAAAACAAATGATTTATTTGAAAGTTCTGAAATTGTATTCCCTCTTTCGAATTCTTCTTATCGCAGTATCAAAATGCTGAATGATGATATTATCGTAATTGCGTTTAGCAATGGGGAGATAATTCGTTCAGTTGACGGTGGAAAAACCTGGAGTGCGATCTGGGATATATTTAATTGGAGAGAACCAGGATATACTTTTGGAATAAGTGACATATCTTTTGCAGATGATGCTGTTGGGGTTGCGGTTGGATCACATTGGCAGCTTACACATGCGTACACTCTTGGATTTATTGCTCAAACAACAAATTCCGGAGCAAGCTGGGAAATGGTTTTGAACTACACGGAAGAAACAAATTCGAGCGCAATATCATCTGTTGCTTATGCAAATGATCAATTCTTGGCAAATACTAATGGAAGCATGCTCTATTCGTCTGATGAAGGCAGAAATTGGACTCGAATTGAAAGTCAATTCGGTCCGATTTTTAATATGCAATTCATTGGTAATACTGGTTTTGGAATTGGTTCTGCACTAAAAAGAACAAATGATTTTGGTGCAAATTGGACAGATGTTCTTGGTAATGCTAGTAATCCTTTAAGTTATGTATCAAATAATTTGGTTTATGTTTCTCAAGGCGGTAATATGAATAAAAGTACTGATGGTGGTAATTCATGGGAAATAATTGAATGGCCAAACATAAATAGTAGATATGCGCTATTTCATGATAGCATGATTGGAGTTGCCCCAGGAGGAGGGAGCGATCCATATTGGTCCCAAACATTTATGACGAAAGATGGCGGACAATCCTGGGAGTTAATTTATTCTTTACCGTACGGTGCTGACGCATCTATAAATCCATCATCTCTTGATTTTAGATCGGCAGATAATGGTTTTGTTATAGACGGGGGTAATACACTTTTCACTACCAAAAGCTATGGAATAATTGATACAACAAGTTCGGGCGGTGGTGAACCCGAACAAAGAGTTGTAATAGACGAAAAATTTGACGATGCACAATTCCCGCCAAATGGTTGGACAGTAAATCAAACTCATCAAACAAATACTTGGATGGCTGGTAATATTACAGACCATAATTTCAGCTCAATTGACCCGACTAATGTAAACTCTGCAATTTGTCCATGGATAGCGGCAGATCAAAATGAATGGTTAATAACACCTTCGTTTGCACTTGCAAGTGGAACAGCTACAGTGGAATTTTATGCCGGTTATAGCACAGATTGGCTAGCATATGCAACATTAAAATTGCAGATATCTACAAACGGAGGAACAAATTGGACTCAAATTTGGGAAGCTGTAAATGATGGGCAGCCATGGAGCTGGAGATATCAAAATGTAGATATTACACAATATGCAAATAACCCAAACATGAAATTAGCATGGCAGTATGTAGGTAATGATGGAGATGCAACGGCAATTGATAATGTAAAACTAACCGGGTTTGTTAATGTAACTGATGTAAAAGAAGAAAATGAAAAAATACCAAGTACTTATGAACTTTCACAAAATTATCCCAATCCATTTAATCCAACTACAAAAATTAATTACTCTATTCCAATCAGTTCAAAAGTAAGTTTAATTGTTTATGATATACTTGGAAGAGAAGTAAAATCGTTAGTAAATGAATTTCAGAATGCAGGAAGTTATTCAATTTATTTTAATGCAGAAGGTTTATCGAGCGGGGTTTATTTTTATAGACTTACATCAGGTCAGTTCTCAGAAACTCGAAAATTGATAATCTTAAGATAACTTAGGTAAGTAAAATAAAAGGGGCAGCGTGCCCCTTTTTTTTATTATACTTCGGCAGATTCTTTCATAAACATTTTATTGAGTTCTTTTCTCTCTCTACCTTTAAACGCACCTTTGTGATATGCATATCCGGCAATTAGCGGCATTGCTAGAGTAGCTTCGCTGTAAACCATTTGTTCATATGATTGAGATACTTTGCCCCATGATGATGCTTCTTTCAAAGTAGAACTTGAAAGCGCACCATCTCTTACATCTGCTACAGTGATTTGAACTGCGTATTTATGCATCGGTGCATCTTCGGATAATATATCAGCGGCAACTACAATATCTTGTGTAAAGTTTTTCGGAACACCGCCGCCAATCATAAAAATACCGGTTTCTTTACTAGCCAATTTTATTTTAGTGATTTCAAGAAAATCTTTACCCGAATCGAATGATAAGTGTTTATCAGGATTTTTGTGTTGATGCATTACAATTCCGAATCCTGCCGAACAATCTGAAAATGCCGGAACGAAAATCGGGACATTATTCTTGTAAGCCGAATATACAACACTATCATCAACTTTTGGTCCGCCGTTATCTTCGAGATACTTTCCAAAGTACCATAGTAGTTCACGTGATGAATATGGTTTGGGCTCAAGACTATCAAAAATTTCTGCGGTTGTATCATCACAAATTCTTAATTCATCTTCATCTATATATGTATCGTAAATTCTGTCTATGTGAAGATCACGTAATTCATTATCATCCGAGAAAGGTGTTCCGATATAATGTTTGAATCCAAGCGCTTCGAAGAAATCTTGATCAACCATAATTGCACCGGTTGATACAATTGCATCAACCATATTATTTTCGATCATATCGAAGACAACCTTTTTTAAACCGGCACTGAATAAACTGCCCGCTAAGGTTAAGATTACTGTGTTGTCTTTATCCTCGAGCATCATTTCATAAATCTTTGCGGCACGATGTAAGTCTCTCGCACTAAAAGCCATTTCGCCCATAGAATCAACAAGTTTTACAACATTGTGTTCTTTAATATCGATATGCTTAATCACATCTTTTAAATAATCTTTTTTTGTTGCCATTTATATCTCCTTTTTTGTAATCATTATTGTCAATCAATATTAGAATAATTTTACCTTCTTTCAAGAAAAAATGAAAATTAATCGTAAAAAAGTTGGACTTAATTCTGCTGCTCTCGTTTTACATCCGGCACGAAATTCTTCGGTCTGCCTAATTTTGGGAGACCTAACAATTCTCTCGATCGATCCAATGCATCGTCAATATTTCCAAATATATTATCTTCACCGATTTCGTCTATAAGTTTGTACTGTGTTAGGGCAAATAATGGTTGCGTATGTACACCGGATAAAATTAAATGAATTCCGTCTTTTTTATTATCGTTATATATTTGACTTAATAAATTCAGTCCGGTTGCATCAATCGCCGGGACATTTCTCATTCTTAAAATCATAACCTTCGGGGGATTTTCTACGCGATGCATGATTTCCTTAAATTTTGAAGCGGCACCGAAAAAGAAAGGTCCGTTAATTTCGTAAACTTCTACACCTTCAGGAATTTCCTTTGTTTGAATGGAATTGGCATCTACAAAATCATCAACATCTTTTAACTCTCTTTTTACTACATCAATATTTGATACTGCCGACATGCGCTTCATAAATAAAATTACTGCGAGTATCATTCCAATTTCGATTGCAATTGTTAAATCGAAAATTACAGTTAAGAAAAATGTTGTTAACAAAACTATAACATCGCTTCTGGGGCTTTTTAATAATTTTCTAAAAATATGATGATCACTCATATTATAAGCAACTATTATCAATACCGCTGCAAGTGTTGCCATTGGTATCAACATAGCAAGATATCCGAGAAATATCATAATTAATAACAATACAATTGCATGAACAATTCCGGCGATTGGAGTGCGTCCGCCGTTTTTAATATTTGTCGCTGTTCTTGCAATTGCCCCGGTAACGGGAATTCCACCAAACAAAGGTGAAACAATATTTGCAACTCCATTTGCAACAAGTTCCATGTTGGATTTATGTTTACCGCCTATCATGCCATCAGCAACTACTGCTGATAATAGCGCTTCAATTGCGGCTAGTATTGCAATAGTTGTTGCAGGAAGAATTAAAGCTCGTATTGTCGCTAAATCAATTTCAGGAATTGAAGGTGAAGGAATAGATGATGGGATTGAACCAAATCTTGATTCGATTGTTGCTACATCTAAATTAAAAATCTGAACAATTACTGTAGTTACAAAAATAGCAACAATTGAACCCGGAATCTTTTTCGAAATCTTTGACCAAAATATTATAATTAATAAAGCCGATAAACCGATTAATAGAGTTTCATAATTAATTGAAGAGAAGTTTTTAAAATATTCACTCCACTTTTCTATAAAATCGGCTGGAAGGTTTTCGATATTCAATCCGAAGAAGTAGTTAACTTGACTTGAAAAAATTACAACTGCAATACCGCTAGTAAAACCGACTATAACAGGATAAGGAATAAACTTAATCATCGAACCAAATTGAGCAAGACCCATAATAACGAGTATAACACCTGCCATAATAGTTGCAATCATTAACCCGTTAATTCCGTATTGCTGAACGATACCGTAAACGATAATAATAAACGCTCCGGTTGGTCCGCCGATTTGCACACGACTTCCGCCTAGAAAGGAAACAATAAACCCACCAATTACTGCCGTTATCAATCCTTTTTCAGGTGATACACCTGATGCAATTCCAAACGCAATTGCCAATGGTAGAGCAACTATTCCAACTAAAATACCGGCAGTTATGTCTTTAAGAATTTGATCTTTGGTGAGTGAAGAAAATAAAACAAATAATTTTGGCTTGAACATATAAACTTCTTGTGAAGTTATGTTAGTAATAGAACTAGCTAATAATAAATAGAACTCTTAATTAAATAAAATTGGGTACAAATCTATAAAATTGCTTTATCTTTATAAAGAATTATTTTCTTTGCAAAATTATAATCACTTTCATGTTAGTCAAACAAAGAAAGTATTACTTCTCTTAAAAATAGATTTTTTTTGGAACTATTAAGCAATTGGAATAAAAATCTATGATCAATCTTTATGTAGTTGGAACCGGTTTAGAAAGCCTTGTGCATCTAGAAAAAATAACTTCCAAACTTGTTGAAGAATTAGTTAATCAAAATTTTTCAATTTCGTTTCAAGGATATTATAACTCGTCCTCATTATTAAAAAATCATTTTAGAGATTTACAAGCGAATACAAATGCCGCGATTATAATTAACACCTCAGGAGGCACGGAAGATTTTATAAAAACGATAACGACAAGTAGTAATTCTCCGATTCTTATTATAGCTGATCCCAAAGGAAATTCTTTTGCATCTTCTTTAGAATCATATGCCTATTTAAAAGAAAATCATAAACTCAAAATCGCTTATGGCAAAAATGATTCGGAGAAAATTGAAGCTGTTAAATTATTTTGTAATGTGATCTCCGCGATTGATAAGATAAATAACGCTAATTTCTGTCTAATTGGTGAACCATCTGACTGGTTATTAACTTCAAAGAAATTTAACGATTTCGGAAAATTTAAAACAAAGTTTACAAAACTCAGTATGAATGAAATAGTTAATAAAGTTAAAACGATTTCCGTAAATGAATATCAATTAGTAAAAGAAAATTGGGAATCGACATTTAATGAAATTTTAGTTGATGAAAATTCTTTAAGCGATTCAGCTAAAGTTTATCTGGCATTAAAAGAAATTGCTAAAGAAAATAAAGCTGATGTACTTTCGGTGAGATGTTTTGATTTACTTCCTTATAATTACACAGCTTGTATGGGAATAAGTCTTTGCAACGATGAGGGAATAACTTCAGGCTGCGAAGGAGATATACCGACTACTTTTACAATGATGGTTGCGCAATATTTAAGCGGACATGCGGTCTGGATGGCAAACCCATCTTCAATCAATTACGAGAATAATGAAATAACTTTTGCTCATTGTACTGTTCCGACTTCATTTCTTGCTGATATTTCTTTATCCGGATTAACGACGCACATGGAATCAAAGAAAAGTACAGCAATAAGAGGTCCACTTAATTCCGGTGATGTTACAATTATGCGATTCTCAAGTTCATTCGATAAAGTTTTGGCAGTCACTGGAAGTATTAAAGAAAGTGATATGAAAGAGGAAAATCTTTGCAGAACACAAGCTGTTATCCAAATTAATTGTGATGTAGAAAAATGGATTGAATCAACTTTAGGTAATCATCATGTTATAGTTTATGGAGATATTACTCCGGAATTACAATCCTTTTGTGATTTTTCATGTATAGAGTTTTTCATTTTATCTTCTTCCAGTACCAAAGAAATTTCACCGGACTTGAATTAGATTTTACAAAAATTATGTATTTTAAAGTATAGGTTTGGAATAGTCTATGGAAATTGAAAAACCAATAAGACTTCAGATAGCTAAAAAAATAATTGAAATATTTGTCCCCTCTATGTTTGTAGCGGTCATATTGTTATTCTTTAATTTAATTATCTTCGACACGAGTCAACCTACTAGAGTTTTAATAATAGTGACAATATCGTTAATATCTCTTTACAGCTTAAGGCTTTCACGCAAAAATCGTATTTGGCTTGCTACAAAAATATTTGTCTATAGTGCTTACATTATACTACTCATTGGCATGATATTAAATGGAGGAGTTTTTGCGCCTTCCTTTTTTGCATTGGGAATAATTGTATCTATCGTGGCTTGGCTCTATCCATCCCGTTTTGCTTACTCATTTGTTGGAATTACAATAATTCTAACGGGAGCAATAATGGTACTTGAACTAAATGGAATGCTTGTCAGTATAAATACTCCCAGCCCTGAGGCGATGTGGATAACGATTTGTATTATCATCACATTAATAGCAATGACATCAATTTATCCCAATAAAATGCTGCATGAAGCTCTCTTAAAAAGCGAGAAAAGTAAGGAAGAAATTTTAAAAGCAAAACAAAGGATAGAAAGTGCGGATAAACTTAAAACAGAATTCCTTTCTCAAGTATCTCATGAAATAAGAACACCACTTAATTCAATAATTAGTTTTTCTAATTTGCTTAGATTGGAGACCGGAAAGATAATTCCGGAAGATTTGGCGAGAGGATTTTCAATTATTGAAAGATCAGGAGAGAGAATTATTCGAACTATTGACCTATTAATTAATATGTCTCAAGTAATTACGAATTCATATGAAGCACATTTTTCAAAAATTGATATCGTTGAGTTAATCCAAACGGTAATTTTTGAGCAAAGACAAAAAATTACGAAGGATATTAAACTTAATCTGATTACAAATTTAGAAAAGTGTTTTGTGAGTTTAGACCATTATTCTTTTACTCAAATTTTAAATAACCTTGTTGACAATGCTATTAAATTTACAAATGAAGGAAGAATAGATATAAAATTAGATAAATACGAAAGTAAAATTACTCTAAATGTTGAAGATACGGGAATAGGGATAACTAAAGAATTTATAGAAGAAATATTTACTCCTTTTTCTCAGGAGAGTAAAGGTTACTCAAGAAGTTATGAAGGAAATGGTCTTGGCATGTCTCTCGTTAAGGAATTTTGCAAGTTAAATAATATTGAAGTTTTTATTAGCAGTGAAAAAAATATTGGAACGACAGTGAGTCTCCACTTTAGCGCTGCTTAGTTAAGTAAATCATGAAAAAGACAATCATTAATTTCTAAAATCATTTCTCAGTATTAACAATTAATCCCATTCTCAATAGATCATAAAACTTACCATCAATTAAACATTCGTTTCTAAAAATTCCTTCGACTTTAAAGCCCAATTCTTGATTAAGTCTTATGTTTCTTACATTAGTTTGTAGAGTGTTTAGATAAATTTTCTGTAATCCTAAATTAGAAATGCCGTATTGTATCCAAAGTTTTGTAGCCTCTTTACCAAATCCTTTACCGCGGTATGCAGGTTCGCCGATTAATTTTCTAAGCTCACCTTTTTTTTGCGACTTGTCATAATCAAGGAATGCCATAATTCCGATAGGGGTATTATCTTTTAAAGTTATAATGCCGAGAATATGATTTTCGTCCTCTATTAATCTGTCTACATTATATGTTCTAATCGTTGCTCTGGTTAATATAAAATATCTACCGATGGCATCTTCCATCCAGCGTTTAAGATTGTCGGCATCCATATCTTTATTAAATTCCCTCACTACAATATTTTCACCTTTAAGAGGCAAAATAAATTTCAAATTAGGATCATAATAAACACTATTGATGTTGTTGCCGTTTTGAGAACCGGTATCAATTTTAATGGCACTGTCGAGAAGTAAGTTTGCAAGTTTAAGATAATCACCTTTCTGAAAGCCGATTTCTTTAGCTTCTTTAATAATACTTTTTGCAATAACTTCAATTGAGAGTTCGTTAACTAATTTTTCTTTTAAAATCTTTTCTTCCATCGGGCAAACCATTTTTTTATTTTACTAACATCAAAGTTAATCAATATTATCCATTGAGTATAATTAAAAGTTTTAGAACAATTTATGAGATGCAATGTAAAGAAAATGTCGGTAATTTCGACATGTGTGTTAAAATACAATTCTATATAATTTCATTCAGAATCATTATATTTAATTTAAAGTTTGTTTAGAAATAAATTCTTTACCATATTAAAAATTTGTGGGGGCGTAAAAACCTAACTAATAGATTTTTTTGATTTTTATGACACTCAACAAATTTTGCAAGCATTTATGTTCTGCAAAAAATGAAAATAATAACTAAAACACCATCTTTGCCGACTTCAAAATTCCTTGCTTCCACGGAACTGAATAGAAATACTACAATTAAGAAAATTTTGAATAAGGAATAGGAAGGTTGTTTTATTGAAGCAAAACTCAGATATTTAAAAGAAGCTAAAAATATGAGAAGCATTATGAATTATCAGCTAAATACAAGTGATGAACAAATAGCACAATACTGTACTAAAAACGGAATTAAAAAACTTTCGTTTTTCGGCTCTGTACTTACTAACAAATTTACATCTGAAAGCGATATAGATATTCTCGTTGAGTTTGAAGATGAAAAAATACCGGGACTCCTTGCTCTGACAAGAATGGAAAGAGAATTAAGCGAATTGTTTGGGCGAAAAGTTGATTTAAAAACTCCCGACGAATTAAGCAGTCATTTTAGGTCTGATGTTGTTAAAGAAGCTGAAGTTAAATATGGATAGAGCGGACAAAATTCGTATTCTACACATGATTGATGCTGCAGATGAAGCATTAAAATTTGCTGAGAATAAAACCATTGATGATTTTAGAAATAATAGAATGCTTGTATTATCAATCGTAAAGGATATTGAAATAATAGGGGAGGCAGCATCAAAAATTTCTCCTTCAACTAAAGTGAGATTTAATGACATTCCATGGAAAGACATTGTAGGAATGAGAAATCGGCTTATCCATGGTTATTTTGATGTTGACATCAGAGTGATAAAACAAACTGTTGATAACGACATCCCTCAATTGCTGGCTCAACTAAAAGATATTCTCATTAATTAAATTAAAACACCATCTTCGCTAATTTCAAAATACCCTGCTTCCATGGAACCCTGTGTGAAACACCCGATTTATTTTTGAATGATTCCAAATTATCAAGATACCATTTGTAATTTCTAATCAATGCATCTTTATTTGAGTATTTAGGAGCATAACCAAGTATCTTTTCAGCTTTTTCAATAGATACAAACGAATCTTTTGAAGCGGTTTCATAAACCCATTTGTAAAGTGGTGAGAGTTTTAAAGCTTCTAAAAATCTAAGAGTCCAAATGATAGGTTTTTCCGGAAGACCGATAATCTTCTTTCCGTGACCTGCATAATCAAGCACTGCTTGGTAATCTTCTTTCATCGTTGTGAACTCTTTTGCACCTATATTAAAAGTGTCGTTTACTTTTTCTGCGGGTAGAGTCATAGTTAAAAAAGTTGCTTCACATAAATCTTCAACGTCAAGTAATTGATAACGATTATTTCCATTACCTATCATCGGAAAGTTGTGACCGGTTAGTGCCCAATCGTATAATAATGCAAACACGCCCAACCTTTCCGGTCCAATAAAAGATTTTGGACGAAGTATGGGTACACACATTCCTTCCTTTCTGTATTCTTCACAAATTTCTTCAGCTTTAACTTTAGCTTTACCGTACGGACCAACACCATCAAGTTTATCGGTTTCGTAAAGTGGATGATGATCCGGTATCCCGTAAACCGCAGTAGATGAAATATGAATAAATCTACTTACATTTTTTTGTTTTGAAATTTCGAGGAGCAGTTTTGTTCCGTCAATTCCAGTTGTCATAATTTCATTTTCTTCGTAAAGTGGAAGTGCCATAGCGGAGTGAATGACAATATCGCATCCCTCAATTGAATCTAAAACATCTTTCTCAATTCTAATATCACCAGTTACAATTTTAATTTTGTCAATTACATCGGGGTAATCAAACTTTGCTACATCGAGAGAAACAACATCATATTCTTTTTTTAATAAAAAACGAATTAAATTAATCCCGAGAAATCCAGCACCACCCGTGACCAGTACTTTCATTTTATATCCATTTTTAATGTTGTTAAGAGCACAAAATGTGTAATTGATTTTCCTATTAAGTATTCTTTTTTTATATTAAAATCTACAAACTAAAGGAGGAAAAATGAAATTTGTTAAGATTATTCTCGCTATTTTATTCTTTTCTATTGCACTTGCAGGACAAGGATTTGAAGGTTTCGTTAAATATAAAATGGAAAGCGAAGGCGAAACTATGTTTATGAAATATTTTAAGAAAGGTGAAAGTGTCAGAATGGAACCAGAGATGGAAGGTGCAATGGGAGGTGCCGTTCTTTTTAAGGATGGGAAAACTTACATGTTGATGCCCCAGCAAAATATGTATATGGAATTCAATATGGATGAATATGAAAGCATGGAAGAAAAAGGAGAAGATTTCAAAGAACCTGTTAAAACAGGTGAAACAAAAGACATTCTTGGTTATTCATCTGAGAAATGGATTTTTGAAGATGAAGAACACACAACGGAAGTTTGGGCGGCAAAAGGTTTAGGTGAATTCATTTTTATGTCAACACCAATGGGTGAACAAGATATGCCGAAATGGTATAAAGATCTTTCGTCCGGAGGATTTTTCCCGATGTTAATTATTGCTCGTGATAAAACAGGGAAAGTTGATGGAAGAATGGAAGTTGTTGAAATTAAAGAACAATCGATCTCATCAAGTATGTTTGATATTCCTGCAAACTTTCAAAAATTTAGTATGCCGGGTGGGTTTTAATTGAAAAAAATTATTGCGGCAGTATTATTTTTATTTTTGATTTCATGTACCGAAAAATATGATTTTCAAATTGATGATAGAACTCAATATAAGGTAATCTCTGAAATTGAGTTTAAGGAAATAAAAATAGAAGGTGAGATTGCCCATAGAGAATCAGAAATATCCGGGCTTGCCTGGTATAATGATTATTTAATTTTACTGCCGCAGTTTCCTTTTAAATTTGGTGACGGATTAAGCGGTTCGCTTTTTTATATTCCCAAATCAAAAATTATCTATCATCTTCAATCAAAATCTCAAACTCCACTAAAACCTGTGAAGCTCAAACTATACGCTGACGGATTAGAACAATTTAATCGCCGGGGTTCCGGGTATGAAGGAATTATTTTTAATGATAATGATGTATATATAGTTTTTGAATCGTACAAAAATTCTAATGCATTTGTTGTAAAAGGGGCGATTGATTTTTTAAATAATTCAGTTACACTTGAAGCAGCTACTCTGCAGGAAATTGAAGTTCCGGCAAAACTTCCGAATCTTACCGCCGAAACAATAACAATGTTTGAAGATAGAATTCTTGTCATATATGAAGTAAATGGAATTAATTTAATTGAGAATCCCAAAGCAAAACTTTTTTCATCAGAACTTTCAAGTAGTACGGAAATTTCATTGCCGAATATTGAATACCGCGTTACCGATGCAACCGAAATTGAAAAGGACAGCACGTTTTGGGTAATTAACTATCTATGGCCAGGCGAAATTAATTTTATCAAACCGCATAATGATGTACTTTTTGATAAATACGGAATTGGAGAATCTCATAAAAATTTCCCATCAGTGGAAAGATTGGTAAAATTGAAAATTAGAAATAACGAAATACTATTTGCCGATCAACAACCGATTTATATTCGATTAAATTCTAACCGTGGAAGTAGAAATTGGGAAGGATTAGTAAAATTAGATGAAATTGGCTTTTTGGTGGCAACAGACATGTTCCCCCGTACAATTTTGGGCTTTATTCCTTATTCGGAATAAAATCAATTTTGAATTTCTACTTTAATTGAAATCTTGACTTTCCTAAAGAATCCGAATATATTTACAAGCTCTATAAAAATCTCTTTAACGGAGGATTTGTTTTGAAACAGGAAAAAATTACAAGGTTTGTTAAAACCGAAGAAGCTGATAGAAAATGGTATGTAGTTGATGCTACGGATCAGGTTTTAGGCAGATTAGCAACTAAAGTTGCAAGTGTTATTAGAGGAAAACACAAACCTTCTTTCACTCCTAATATGGATACCGGTGATTTTGTTGTTATTGTTAATGCTGATAAAGTGAAAATGACCGGAAAACGTGAATTATTGAAAACTTATTTTAGACATTCCGGTTATCCTGGTGGTGTTAAATTATTGACTTATCAGCAAATGAAAGAGAAACATCCCGAACGTATTGTCGAATTTGCAGTAAAAGGGATGCTTCCTAAAAATAAACTTGGAAGAAAATTAGGATTAAAATTAAAAGTTTATGTTGGTGCTGATCATCCTCATTCAGCACAAAAACCTGAATTATTAAGTTTATAAAAGGTAGATTTAATGACAGATAAAATATTTGTTGGACGAAGAAAAAATGCAACCGCCCGCGTATTTTTAAGAAGCGGCAGCGGAAAAGTTACAATCAACAAAAGAGAATTTGAGAATTACTTCCCGCTAAAAGATAATCGCGATGACGTAATCCTTCCCTTCAAGGTAACCGAAACTGCCGGTAAGTATGATGTTTACGTTAACGTAAACGGCGGCGGTGTTTCTGGTCAATCGGAAGCTATTAGACTTGGAATTGCAAGAGCACTTGAAAGTATTAACCCTGATTTTAGACCGGCTCTGAAAGCTGAGGGATTATTAAGAAGAGATCCTCGTATGGTTGAGCGTAAGAAATACGGTCGTCCGAAAGCTCGTAAAAGATTCCAGTTCTCTAAGAGATAATTTTTATTTATTAATTAACAATATTCATATTCTCGGATCTGCCCCCTGTGTCTCGACCTGAAAACGGGATTAAAGGCGGAGTTGAAGGGAATAGAAGAAAAACAGGAGTAATCATGCCAAAGTTAGAATTAACTAAGCTTATCGAAGCCGGTGCACATTTCGGGCACCTTACACGTCGTTGGAACCCTAAAATGAAACCTTACATTTTCATGGAGAAAAAAGGGATTCATATTATTGATCTAAAGAAAACTCAGCAAAAAGTTGAAGATGCAGCTAAAGCCGCTTATGAAGTTGCTGCCAAAGGTCATAACTTTCTATTTGTAGGAACAAAGAAGCAGGCTAAAGGAGTAATTGCTGAACAAGCTAAAAGATCCGGTAGTCATTGGGTTAGTGAAAGGTGGCTTGGCGGAATGCTTACTAACTATAGTACTATTAGAAAAAGCATTAAGAGACTTCAAAATATTGAAAAGATGGAATCTGACGGAACATTTGAAAAGATTACCAAGAAAGAAGCACTGCATCTTTCGAGGGAACGTGATAAATTAAGAAAAGTACTCGATGGTGTTGAGAATATGGGAAGAGTTCCCGGTGCGATTTTTATTGTGGATATTAAAAAAGAATCTATTGCCATAAACGAAGCGTTGAGATTGAATATTCCGATTTTTGCAATTGTTGATACCAATTGTGATCCTGATCCGATTGATTATATTATACCTGCTAACGATGATGCAGTTAGTACAGTTGAATTAATTACTAAAGAAATAGCAGATGCAATAATTGAAGGTAGCCAGAAAGCTAAGGAATTGAAAGCTGAAGAAAATGCAGAAAGAGAAAGACAGAAGAAAGTATCGGAAGAAAGTGAAGAAAAGAAAAAACCAAGAAAAGGAAAAATCAGAAAAGTAAATCTTGAAACCAAAGAAGAAAAAAAGATCGATAAAAAAGAACCGGAAAAAGTTGAAACGGAAACCAATACTCAAACTGTAGACTTAAAGCCAAATCAAGAGGAAGTAAAAACCGAAGAGGATAAAGGTAAATCCGAAGAAACCGAAACTGAGAAAAAATAAGGATAAATAAAATGTCAATATCAGCAGCACAGGTTAAAGAATTAAGAGAAAAAACTGGCGCAGGAATGATGGACTGCAAAAAAGCGCTTACCGAAGCAAACGGTGATTTCCAGAAAGCTATTGAAATTTTGCGCAAGAAAGGCGCATCAGTTGCTGCTAAAAGAGCAGAGAGATCGGCTAATGAAGGTGTTGTTATTACTAAAGTTTCCGATGATTATTCAAAAGGAATAATTCTCGAAGTTAATTGTGAGACGGATTTTGTTGCTAATAGTAATGACTTCATTCAGTTTGCTGATTTTGTTTTAAATGCAATCGAAGTTCATAACCCTAAAAATCTTGATGAGTTGTTTTCATTAACTCATGAAGCGAAAAACTTAAAAGACGCTTTAACCGATATCATAGGAAAGATTGGAGAGAAAATCGAAGTATCCCGTTTTGCAGTTGAATCTTCTGAAAACGGAGTACTTGTTGGTTATATACACCACGGTTCAAAATTAGGTGTTCTTGTAAAAGCAGATAATGTAAAAGAAGAAGGCAAGGAAGATTTAGCCGTTATTTTAAAAGATGTTGCAATGCAGATTGCCGCCATGAAGCCTGATTATATAGCACCTGAGAATGTCCCGGCGGAAGTCATTGAAAAAGAAAAGGAAATCTACCGCGAAGTTGCTAAAAAAGAAGGCAAACCTGAAAACATTCTTGAAAAAATAGCTGAAGGCAAGTTGAAAAAGTACTATGAAGAAAATACACTTGTTGAACAAGCTTATATTAAAGATAATACAAAAACTATCGGTGACTTAATAAAAGAATATAACAAAAAGTATTCATCCGATGCGAAAATAACTCTTTTCCATCGCTTTCACCTCAGCGATGAGAATAAATAATTCATTTCATGAAGGTCTTATTTTTTAATAAGACCTTTTTTTTTATATTTCTAAAGCCTATGAAAAATAAAATAAAATACAAAAGAATATTATTAAAACTAAGCGGTGAATCATTAATGGGAAAGAAAGGACATGGGATTGATCCCGAAGTTCTTGATTTCTTTTCACGCGAAATAAAGAAAATTAAAGACCTCGGAGTTGAAGTCGGTATCGTTATTGGAGGTGGTAATATCTATAGAGGTTTAAATGCCAGTGATCAAGGAATTGATAGAGTTACAGGCGATCAAATGGGTATGCTTGCTACCTTAATAAATTCTCTTGCGCTTCAAAATGCTCTCGAAAATCACGGGATGTACACAAGGCTTATGAGTGCAATTAAAATGGAGGAAATAGCCGAGCCTTATATAAGGCGCCGCGCAATCCGACATCTCGAAAAAGGTAGAATAGTAATATTTGGTGCAGGTACCGGTCATCCTTATTTTAGTACCGATACAGCCGCATCGTTGCGTGCAGTAGAAATTGAAGCCGATGCAATTCTTAAAGGAACTCGTGTTGACGGCGTTTATAATGCTGATCCGGAAAAAGACCCCGAAGCTATTCAATTTGAATCAATTTCATACATAGATGTGCTTAAGAAAAATCTGAGAGTAATGGACCTAACTGCAATCAGTTTGTGCCAGGAAAACAGCTTGCCTATTATAGTTTTCAATATGGATAAAGATGACAATTTACTCAAACTGGTTCTCGGTGAAAATGTCGGAACTAAAGTTAGTAATATTGAGTATTCAAATGAGAAAACAATAAATTAACTTGAGGCAATTATGAACCCCATAGTGAAAGATGCCAAACATAGAATGGATATTTCCATTGAAAATTTCAGACAAGAAATTACCAAGATCAGAACAGGAAAGGCGACAACCGCATTATTAGACGGTGTTAAAGTTGATTATTATGGTACAATGACCCCGCTAAAACAAGTCGGAAATGTTTCGGTGCTTGACCCCCATACTTTATCAATAACACCATGGGATAAAGGAATGGTGCAAAATATTGAGAAGGCAATATTAACTGCAGATTTGGGTTTAAATCCTGCTAATGATGGAACAAACATCCGGATTCCAATCCCTCCTTTGAATGAAGAAAGAAGAAAGGAACTTGTTAAACTTGTTAAAAAGTTTGGTGAAGAATGCAAGGTTGCTATAAGAAATGTAAGACGAGACGCAAATGATCAGCTGAAAAAAGAAGAAAAAGAAAAAAGTATTTCTGAAGATGAAAAAAAACGTTTAGAAGATGAAGTTCAAAAAACAACTGATGAGCATACTAAAAAAGTCGATGAACTGATTGAACACAAAGAAAAAGAAATTATGGCTATATAGTGTATTTGATTTTCTTACAAGCCGTCCAAATGGACGGCTTTTTTGTTTAACGAAACTTTCCTAACTTTGAAAGACAAAGTTATCCTAATTATCTCATTTTAATATCTAAGAGGTACAAATATGAGTATCAAAAAAGAGGAAGCTCTAAAGTATCATAGTGAAGGGCGTAAGGGAAAAATTGAGGTAATAGCAACTAAACCTTGCTTTACTTCTAGGGATTTGTCACTAGCATACTCACCAGGGGTCGCAGAACCTTGCAGAGAGATTGAGAAGAATGATGATGATGTTTATAAGTACACTGCTAAAGGTAATCTTGTGGCTGTTGTTTCAAACGGCACTGCTGTTTTGGGTTTAGGAGATATAGGTGCACATGCCGGGAAACCTGTTATGGAAGGAAAGGGGGTTCTATTCAAAAGATTTGCAGATATTGATGTTTTCGACATTGAATTGAAACCGAAAGACCCAAAAGAAATAATTAAAACTGTTCAGTATTTAGAACCTACTTTTGGAGGCATTAACTTAGAAGATATTAAAGCACCGGAATGTTTTGAAATCGAAGAGGAATTGAAAAAAACAATGAACATTCCTGTTTTCCACGATGATCAGCACGGGACTGCGATAATTTCTTGTGCCGCATTGTTGAATGCTGCTGAACTTGCAGGTAAAAAATTAGAAGATATGAGAGTTGTTGTTTCAGGTGCAGGGGCTTCTGCAGTCGCATGTTGTAATATTTATATTCGCGCCGGTATCAAGTTAGAAAACATAGCTATGTTCGATTCTAAAGGGCATATTCACAAAGGCAGAAAAGATCTTAACAAATACAAAGAAAAGTTTGCAACTGAAAAAACTTTTGCCTCTTTGGAAGAAGGTATGATTGGAGCAGATGTATTTATCGGACTTTCAAAAGGTGGAGTTGTTAGTAAGGATATGGTAAAAGTTATGGCTGAGAAACCGATAGTATTTGCTATGGCAAACCCCGATCCCGAAATTAGTTACAACGATGCAGTTGAAGCTCGTAAGGATGTTATAATGGCTACTGGGCGGAGCGATTATCCTAATCAAGTTAACAACGTTCTTGGTTTCCCGTTTATTTTTAGAGGCGCATTAGATGTACGCGCCACTGCAATTAATGAAGAAATGAAAATGGCGGCAGTAACCGCACTTGCCAATCTTGCTAAAGAAAATGTTCCTGAAGTTGTAATAAATGCATACGGTGGACAGGAATTTTCATTTGGTCCCGAATATATAATTCCGAAACCTTTCGACCCGAGAGTGTTATGGACTGTTGCTCCCGCTGTTGCAAAAGCTGCAATGGATTCTGGTGTGGCTAGAATAAATATTGAAGATTGGAACAAGTATAAGGAAGAATTAAAAGAAAGATTAGGATTCTCAAAAGAAATTATCAGGTTGATGGTTCATAAAGCACAGAAAAATCCTAAGAAAGTTGTTTTCCCGGAAGGAGAAGAAGAAAAAATTATTCGTGCGGCAAACTCAATTCTTGAAGAAAAAATTGGAAAACCTGTTCTAATTGGTCGTGAAGATGTAATAAAATCAAGAATTCAAGAGCTGGAATTTGACATAAATAATTTTGAAATACGCGATCCGAGAACATGCGAGAAGTGTGAAGATTATGCAATGGAGTTTTATAGAAGACGACAAAGAAAAGGAACAACTCTTTTAAGTGCTAAACAATCTATTAAACAACCGAATTACTATGCAGCTATGATGGTTCAGGTCGGTGATGCAGACGCTATGGTTGGAGGGTTAACTTCTCATTACCCTGATACTATTCGTCCTGCACTTCAATGTGTAGGAAATAAAAAAGGTCTTGGTGTTGCTGCCGGTTTATATATTGTAATGATTAAGTCAAAAGTTTATTTCTTTGCCGATACAACTGTAAATATTGACCCAACTCCCGAACAACTTGCAGAAATTGCAATTATGTCTTCGGATACAGTTAAAGAATTTGAGATTGAACCGAAAGTGGCTATGCTCTCCTTCAGTAATTTTGGTAGTGCAAAACATCCATTGTCTGATAAAGTTAAACATGCTGTTTCGATTGTGAAACAAAGACGCCCGGATATTATTGTAGATGGTGAAATGCAAGCAGATACAGCAGTTGTTCCATCTATAATTGACGAAGTCTTTCCGTTTTCATCATTGAAAGGTGGCGCTAATGTATTGATATTTCCTGATCTTGCTGCGGGAAATATTGCTTATAAACTATTGGCGCGTTTAACTGATGCTACGGTAATTGGTCCTATTCTTATGGGATTAAATAAACCGATTCATGTATTACAACGTGGTGCTACTGTTGATGATATTATAAATATGGCTGCCATAGCTGTTGTTGAAGCTAAAGACAGCAATAAGTAATTATTCAATTTGTTGGGGCAGTTTCAACTGCCCCTAACTTTTAATAAACCTCTATTCAAGATTCATTTTTCTTTAGTATATTTCCAAAATTAATTAGAAACCATAAAATCAGATTACCATGCTGCGTAATCTTGTCTATTTCAGTATAAGCATAATACTATTCTTTTGCGGAATGGTTGCCTATGGTATTGTCCTTAATCTAAGGGAAGATACTTTGGAAGAATCAATGAGACAGAAAGGCTTGACTTCTTTGTCCAACGTTCAATTGGTTATTTCAAGAAATAATTATGAATTAAATCTTTATTCAGATTCTGTCTTGGTAAAAACTTATAAAGCAATATTCGGACAAGGAACCGGTAGAATAAAAACATCGAAATTTGATAATGTAACACCGAGAGGAAATTATCAAATATGCAGCATTGATACGAATAATTATTACTATAAAAAGATGTTTATTAATTATCCCAACAAAAAAGATGCTTCCGAAGCTCTAAAAAATAATATTATAACCAAAGATGAATATGAGATCATTAGTTCATCAAAATCTAAATGTCCATCACATGAAACTCGGCTCGGTGCTGAAATTGGTATTCACGGAATAGGCGAATATAATTTCATCTTTAAAAATCTTCCATTTGCTTTTAATTGGACAAACGGTTCAATTGCAGTAAGCAATGAAAATATTGATGAGCTAATTTCTGTTGTAAAAGTTGATACCAAAGTTGAAATCAGAGATTAAAGACTTGAAAAAAATAATCTTCCTTATATTATTCTCGGCAACAATTTTTGCGCAACCGGATGAAAGATTCGAACTAAAAAATATTTTGTTTGAAGGCAACAATAATATATCAAGCGATGAACTCAGAAGCATAATATTTTCAAAAGAATCACCCGGATGGTTTTCGCAATTCCTTCACAGTTTTACAAGTTTTGGCGGTGAAGCAGTTTATTTCGATTCGCTTCTTATCTTTAATGATATTCGTCAAATGGAGAATTATTATTTTGATAACGGCTTCTTTAAAGTTTCTTTCTCCCACTCCTATACTTTAGATACTACAAATTATACTGCTGAACTTAAATATATAATTAAAGAAAATGATCCGGCATATTTTAGAAGTATAAATGTAACCGGTTTAGAGAATATTGCATGGCAAATTGCTGATGAGGTTAACGTATTAACAACGGTTGATACCACGAAACAATATTCGGCTTTCGAAGTTTCAAGAATTCGTAACCAAATATTAAGGCTTAGTTTAGATTTTGGTCATATGTTGATATCGTCTGAAGTACCCGATATTCAAGTTGATACGGTAAATAACAAAGTAGATGTTTATATGGATTTTGATACCGGCGATCGTTATAGGGTTAGTGAAGTAAGAATTAATAAAACCGGTCCAGGTGCCGATAAAGTTGATGATGATCTCCTTCGAAGAATTGCGGATATAGAGCCAAATGATTATTACAGTTTTTATAATTTACAACGCGCTCAAATCCGTTTATATAGAACAAATCTCTTCTCGTCGGTTCTCTTATCAGGCATAGTTTCGGATACTAATAAAAACTATGTCCCTTTAGCTCTTAATGCCGATGTCGGGTTAATGAATGAATTATCACCGGAACTAATTGTTAATAACGAGGACAATGCATTTAATCTTGGTGTAGGGTTATCGTTTTCAAGAAAAAACTTTTTAGGCGACGCAAGGAAATTAACTTTAAGTACTTCAACTGCCGCACAAGATATTACTCAGTTAATTTCTAATCCTTCGTTAAGTGATACTAATATTTTTGGTTATGCTGATGTACGTGCAATTTTGGAGCAGCCGTATTTACTGGGAAGAAATATTAATACCAAATTAGAAGGTTACTATACTCTTCAAAAAAGACGAAATGAATATAATGCTACACTTTACGGTGGAAAAATTAGTTTTGATATCGAACTTCCGAGATATACTTACCTTACATCAATTGTATTTGGTCTTAGCATAGAACAATCTAATTATATTTTTACGGAAGATTATACGTATGACATTTTATATAAGTTTCTTCAAATTAGAAGTCCGGGAATACCGCCTGTAATTATCGATAGTTTGGTTACGGATTTATTATCCACATCCGACGATTTTACAAGCCAGAAAAAAAATACAATTATTAGTGTTGATCTTGGCGCAAATAAGTCTAACAATTTACTTTACCCTACAAAAGGGTATACACTTTCTTTACTTTTAGAAAATGGTAACACCTTAAGCTATCTTGTAAATAAAATTGCCGGTAAAGATTTTGATGATCCTCTGTATATAAAAGGATTACTTACAACAACAGCATATTTCCCGGTTTTCAAATCAGATATAGATGTGCTCGCGGCGAAATTCAGAATTGGTGCAATACAAACCTATGAAGGCGATAAATTTGAAATTCCATACAATCAACGTTTTTATGTAGGAGGCAGCAATTCGGTCCGAGGTTGGAAAACTCGTGAACTTGTGCCCGAACAAAATGAAGGTGAGTTAAGTTCTAATCCCGATCCTGAAGAAATTGAAGCCGTTCTTCTACGGAATATAATTCCGGGCGGATTCGTAATTATCGAAGGTTCATTCGAAGCAAGAAATAGAATTTTTGAAAAGCTTGGAACTTCTGTTTTTATCGATTACGGAAATGTGTGGAACGATTTCAACAGTGTTCAGCTAAATAATTTTGCTGTTGCAGCCGGTTTTGGTATACGGTATTATTCTGATTTTGCACCGTTTCGAATAGATTTTGGGTTTAAGGTTTATGATCCGCTTGATAGAAGATCTTTTTTCAAAAAGGGTTTCTTTACCGAGACTTTTGAATTCCACTTTGGTATTGGAGAAGCTTTTTAACGAAAAACAATCTTTGTAAACCAACCTAATTTTGGCTAAATTTTAAGCCATCTTTTTTAGGATTTTGTATGCTTAGCAGTATGACAGGCTTTGGGAAGTCTGTAATTCAAAATAACGGTTTTTCAGTCGAAACAGAGATAAAAAGTATTAATAGCAGATACCTGGACATATCTCTTAGACTACCTCGACCATTCTACCAGTTTGAACTCGATTTACGAGAGCAAATAAAGAAAAGAATATCAAGAGGTAAACTTTATTTAACGGTTTCCGCTAAATATGAAGGGATAAATGAAGAGTTATCCGATATTGATGTGAAGGGGTTAAATGCAACAATTAATCTTTTAGAACAGATTAAAAAGAATGCTAATATAGTAGAGGAAATTAAACTCGAGCATGTACTTAATTTTCAAAATTACTTTATGAATGATACTCAAGACGCCAAAGAAGAAGAATATAAAATTATCGTTCAATCTGTGAATGAAGCATTAGATGCATTGGAAATAATGAGAAGAAAAGAGGGGGATGAATTAGTTGTCGATTTTCAAAAAAGACTTGAAATTATTGAAAATAGCATATCTGAAATTGAACGATTAAGCTCAGCTTCAATTAAGGAATATTTTAATAAATTAAAAGATAGGGCAATTAAATTAACTTCCGATTTGATTGATAACCAGGATAGATTATTGCAGGAATTGGCTTTCCTTTCGGAAAAATATGATGTAACAGAAGAATGTGTACGTTTACGAAGTCATATAAAAATGTTCCGCGATGCAATAAAACTAAACGAACCATCCGGCAGAAGATTAAATTTCATTTCTCAAGAAATGAACAGGGAAGCAAACACTATTAATAGTAAATCCGTCTCTGCTGAGATAACCTCCTTCGGAATTACTATTAAAGAAGAATTAGAAAAAATTAGAGAGCAACTTCAAAATATAGAGTAGACTTGAAAAAGACCGCTAAGCTTTTTGTCTTCTCTGCACCAAGTGGGTCGGGTAAGACAACAATAATTAGAAAAATTTTAGAGCTTTATAGTCAGTTGGTTTTTTCAATTTCGGCTACAACAAGAAGTAAAAGAGGTGCTGAAGTTGATGGTGTAGACTATTTTTTTATTTCGGAAATAGAATTTCTTAAAAAAATAGATAATGATGAGTTTATTGAATGGGAAAAGTTTTATGATTATTATTACGGCACTTTAAAAAGTTTTGTTGAGACAAGAATTGAAAATAATCAATCTGTATTGTTGGAAGTAGATGTTAAAGGTGCTTTAAAAATCAAAGAAAAATATCCTAATTCAATTCTTATTTTTATTGCTCCGCCGAGTAAGGAAATATTAAAAGAAAGATTAATAAACCGTAATACCGAATCGAAGGAAGATCTTTTAAAGAGAATAACCCGCGCCGAAATGGAACTTGAGTATAAAGATAAATTCGATTACGTTGTAATAAATAATGAATTGAATGATGCTATTGAACAAGTAAAAAAAATAATTGATAAAGAAATAACTAGGAGAAAATAAAATGCCGATAAGACCGATTGAACTTCGTAAGTTGGAAAATAAAACTGCGAATGTTTATGAAGCTGTAATTGTCGCTGCTAAAAGAGCGAGAAATATTAACGATAACGCTAAGCTCGAGTTTACAACATTGCTTAATACTATGATTCCTAACGTTGATGATGAATTTGAAGAGAAAGAAAATCCGGATCAGTTAAGACTTTCTTTAGAATTTGAAAACCGCAAAAAACCTCATTTACAAGCAATTGATGAACTGATTGAAGGTAAAGTAGAATTTAGATATAAAGAAGACCTCGTTTAAAAGTATTTTCCCGCCCAAATTTTATTTTATTTAATTTGGGCGGCTTCTTAAATTCTTTTTTTGTTTCATATCTTCTTATTAATATTTGGGTAAAATTATCATTATTCAATGTCCTTTTTAATGCAGCTAATTTTATTTTTATTTATTTTCGAATCGATTGATGATACATCCGAATAAACCATGGATTTGCAAAAACTAATAATAGAAGCACTTAAAGACCAGAAAGAAATCTTTGGTGACGAACTGTTGGAAGAGTTCAATTTTAATATACCCATGGAAAATAATTCTACTAATGACATTGTAATTATGAATTCAACCAAGACGGAATTAGAAATAAAACCACAGAATTTGTTTGAAGAAGATTTTCAAAAAGCAAAATCATTAAAAGAATTATTCGATATTATTCACACATGTCAAAAATGTTCATTGGGAGAAACACGTACTAAATTTGTTTTTGGTACAGGCAATCCGAAAGCTGATATTATGTTAATCGGCGAAGCACCTGGAGCCGAAGAAGATAAGCAAGGTGAACCGTTTGTCGGTAGGGCAGGCAAGCTGCTTACTGATATTTTGAAAGCAATCGACCTTTCGCGTGAAGATGTTTTTATTGCAAATATTCTAAAATGCCGCCCACCGAATAATCGTGATCCGCTCCCATCTGAAGTTGAAAAATGCAGACCTCATTTGATGAAGCAAATAGAATTGATTAAGCCCAAAATGATTTTATGTTTAGGCAGAGTAGCGGCAATTGAATTATTAGGGAAAAAATTAACCTTAACAAAACTACGTGAAGAAGTCTATGAATTAGATGGTGTAAAGGTAATGGCGACATATCATCCCGCAGCATTACTGCGCAATCCCGGCTGGAAACGAGGTTGTTGGGAAGATGTTAAGAAATTTCGTAAGTTATATGACGAGTTAACAGGTAAGAAATAATGTCAAAGGGAAACGGAAAAAATATTGATTTAGATAATTTGAAAAAATATTCAAATCAACCGCCGGCAGCCGTTGATGTTGAAAAGATGGTATTGGGTGCAATGCTTCTCGAAGTAGAAGCTGTTCCCAAAGCTATTGAAATTCTTAAACCGGAATATTTCTATGATAAAAAGCATTCGCATATATTTAATTCTATCCTTTCGCTTTATGATTCTAACGAACCTGTTGATACCGTTACTCTTTACGAAGAACTAAAAAAAGATGGAAAGTTAGATGAAGTCGGTGGTGCTTCTTATTTAAGCAAACTAGCCGAAGATATTTCATCTGCCGCAAATATTGATTACCATGCTAGAATAATTTTGGAAAAGTGGATATTGAGAAAACTGATATCCACATCATTTGAAATTGCAACCGATGCATATCAAGGTCAGGATGATGTATTCGATTTACTTGATCAAGCTGAAGCAAAAATATTTAGTATATCGGAAGAAAGTACAAAGGAAACTTTTAAATCGATGGATGTTGCGGTTCGAGAAGCATTAGAATTAATTGAATCGATACATAGTAAAAATATTTCTGCCTTTTCTGTTCCTTCGGGATTTTATCAATTAGATGAAATGCTCGGCGGCTTTCAAAAATCAGATCTTATCATTGTTGCAGCTCGTCCTTCAATGGGTAAAACGGCATTTGCCCTTTCACTTGCACGCAACGCGGCAATTGAACACAAGGTACCAATTGCAATCTTCAGCCTTGAAATGTCAACCATACAGTTGGCAACAAGACTTATCTCTGCCGAAGCACGTATTAATGCACATAGTGTTAGAACCGGAAAATTTAGGGCGGAAGAAGGCGCAAAGATCAGCCGTACCGTTCATAAGTTAAGTAAAGCTCCTATTTATATTGATGATACACCTGCATTAAATATTCTTGAACTCCGTGCAAAAGCAAGAAGATTAAAAACTGAAAAGAAGATCGGTTTAATTATAGTTGATTACTTACAATTAATGAGTTCAAGTTTTAGAGCCGAAAGTCGTGAAAGAGAAATCTCAATTATATCACGTTCATTAAAAGCTTTGGCAAAAGAATTAGAAATTCCTGTTATAGCTTTATCACAATTAAATCGTGCGGTAGAGCAGTCTTCCGATAAAAAACCAATGCTTTCACATCTAAGAGAATCCGGCTCAATTGAGCAGGATGCGGACGTTGTACTCTTTCTCTACAGACCTGAAGTTTATTTCGATTCAATTCAAGGCGAAGAAGATATTAAAGGACTTGCAGAAGTTATAATCGGTAAACAGCGTAACGGTCCCATCGGTGAAGTAAAACTGCAATTTATCCAAGATTATGCGCGGTTTGAAAACCGGGAATTGTTCCGAGCTGAAATTCCGGAAATTGCCTCACCTTCCGGTACTCCCGATGAGGATTTCCCGATATGACCCGCGGAGTTATATTTCTTTTCTTTCTTCCATCTCTCTTTTTTGCACAGCCGAACTTAACAGATGATAATTTAGAAGTGTGTAATTCAAAATTTGCTTTGGCAATTGAAAAAGATTTATTCAATAAGCCGGTTAATGAAATCATAATTGAAATAGGTAAGAGTTTTATAGGTCTTGATTACGAAGCCAATACACTTGAAAAGGGTGATAAAGAAGAATTAGTTATTCACCTTACCGGACTTGATTGTTATACGTTTCTTGAAAGCTGTATTGTCTTTGCTCGCTGTATTCGGAAGAGCGATACTACCTTTAATTGTTATCGAAGTGAATTAGAAAATATTCGGTATAGAAACGGGAAACTTGACGATTATCCTTCGCGTCTTCACTATTTTTCTGACTGGATTTACGATATGAATAAAAGAGGAATTGCTGAAGATATCACAAAAAAGATCGGCGGCGAACCTTATGATAATTTTGTTAATTTTATGAGTACACATCCTAATTCTTACAAACGATTGAAACATAATCCGGATTTTATTGAAGAAATAGAAGAGATTGAAAAAGAAATAAACTCAAGGGAGTATTATTACATCCCTCAAACAAAGATCAAATTAGTTGAGGATAAAATTCAATCAGGTGATATTATTGGTATTACAACTAACATTTCCGGCTTGGATATATCACATACCGGAATCGCAATTAGGATGAAAGACGGAAGAATACATCTACTCCACGCTCCGAATGTCGGAAAGAAAATCGAAATTTCAGAAAAGCCCTTGGCTGAATATATACAATCAATAAAACAGCAAACGGGGATAATGGTTCTCAGGGTTTCTTCTTCTTTATAATAATTTCTCTCTTGATGTCGTTTAATTTTATCATTATTATTAATTAAATGTAATTGGGGTAATTTATGAAGGAAATAAATTATGTAATATGGCGGGAAGATCAATATTATGTTGCTCGTTGTCTGAATGTGGAGGTTTCGAGTTTTGGTGAAACAATTGAAGAAGCGATAAATAATTTAAAAGAAGCTGTCGAATTGTATTTTGAAGGTGATGAAGTTGAATACTCAATTATAAATCCAATTCTTTTGGGTAGAGATATAATTAATGCCTAAGTTATATTCCTCTAAGGAAATTGAAAAGGTTTTACTTAAGTTAAACTTCCAATTAGTTTCTCAAAAGGGATCTCACTGAAAGTACAAAAATAATAGTGGTCGTGTTGTAATATTAGTTATGAATAAAAAGGAAATTCCCATTGGGACATTTAAGAGCTTGTTGAAACAAGCTGATATTTCAGAGAAACAATTTAAAGAACTTCTTTAATTATCATTCTTAATCAAATCTATAAGCACTTTCAAATTTTCAACATCTTCTTTCATTTCCTTTCCCTTCGGTGTTTCTAAAATTTTCGGGATATGAAGAAGTTTTTTATCGTTCATAATAATTGTAAATCCTTCTCTGCCAATGAATCCTTTCCCGATATGTTCGTGTCTATCAACTCTACTGCCAAGTTCCTTTTTACTGTCATTTAAATGAATACATTTTAATAAATCCAAGCCAATTATGTCATCAAAATCTTTTATAGTTTTTTTATAACCATCAATTGACTTAATATCGTAACCGGCAGCAAAAATATGAGCGGTATCAATACAAACACACATTCGCTCCTTTTCATCAACAAGTTCAATAATTCTTCTTAATTGCTCAAACGTATAACCTAAGTTTGTTCCTTGTCCTGCGGTTGTTTCCAGCATACTTTTTACTTTATAGTTTTTTGTAAATGAATGAGCAATGTTGATTGAGTCGGCAATCATTTTTAATCCATCTTCTTCGCCTTGTCCTAAATGAGCGCCGGGATGAAAATTCAAATATTCTATTCCAAGCTGTTCACATCGTTGTAATTCATCGAGAAATGCATTGCGTGATTTCTTTAAAATAGTTTTATCCTTTGCACAAAGATTAATTAAGTAAGAATCGTGCACAACAACATACTTAATGTTGGATTGCTGCAATTTTTCCTTGAATAATTTAATTTCTTTTGCATCAAGAGGTTTTGCATTCCATTGATTGTTATTTTTGGAGAAGATTTGTATCGCGGTAAAATTAACTTCGGATGCTCTATCAATCGATTTTGAAACTCCTCCCGCAATTGATGTATGTGCACCGAGTAAGTGCTGCAAGATTATCCTTTCAATTTTTTAGTCAGTATTTCATTTACAAGTTGCGGATTTGCTTTGCCTTTTGTTTCTCTCATTACTTGTCCGACCAAAAAACCGAATACTTTTTCTTTGCCGTTCCTGTACTCCTCAACTTGAATTGAATTAGATGATAAAATTTTGTCAATAACATTCTCTAGTTCAGAAGAATCTGTTATTTGAACAAGATTTTTTTCCTTTATTATTATTTCGGGATCAATATTCGATTTCAGTAATTCTTCAAAAAGCTCTTTCCCAATTTTTCCGGAGATCGTATTGTTGTTAATTAATTCAATCAATTTCCCGATATTTTTTGGTGAGATAGAAAAATCTTTTATCGAAATTTTATTTTCATTGATAACTTTGGAAATATCACCCATCACCCAATTGCTAGCTGATTTATAGTCATCAGTAAACTCCAAAACAGCTTCATAATAATCAGCCATATCTTTTGTGCTTGTTAAAATTTCAGCATCATATTCCGGAAGGTTAAATTGCTTTATAAATCTTTCTCTACGAACTTTGGGTAACTCGGGCATTTTGGATGTAATTTTAGTTTTCCATTTTTCATCAATAACAATGGGCATTAGATCGGGATCGGGAAAGTAACGGTAGTCGTGCGATTCCTCTTTACTTCGCATTGGAAAAGCTTCATTTAGATCGGCATTCCAGAGTAATGTTTCTTGAGTAATAGTTCCGCCTTCTTCCAAAATTTCAATTTGTCTTTTTATTTCAAAATCAATTGCCCGCTCAACATTTCGAAAAGAGTTCATATTTTTGACTTCAGTTTTGGTACCTAATTTATCACCGTATTTTCTAACAGAGACATTTGCATCACAACGCAGTGAGCCTTCTTCCATATTTCCGTCGCAGATTCCAAGATATGTAACAATCTGCTTCAAATTAATTAGATATTCGTATGCCTCTTTTGCTGAAGAAATATCCGGCTCAGTTACAATTTCAATCAATGGTGTACCACAGCGGTTGAGATCAACCAATGTATCCGAACCTTGATCATGAATTGATTTACCTGCATCTTCTTCAAGGTGAATTCTTTTTATACGAATTATTTTATCTGATCCTTCTGCTGTTTTGACTTCGATATGACCGTTCTCACAAATCGGTTTTTCGAACTGAGATATTTGATAACCTTTAGGCAGATCGGGGTAAAAATAATTTTTGCGTGCAAAAATTGACTGTTCATTCACGACACAATTCACAGCTAATCCCATCAAAACAGCATATTCAATTGCTTGTTTGTTTGTAACAGGCAAAGCTCCGGGATGACCAAGACAGACGGGACAAACATTAGAATTCGGCGGTGAACCAAACTTAATTGAGCAAGCGCAAAATAATTTTGTGTTTGTTATTAATTGTGCGTGTACTTCTAACCCGATTACAGCTTCGTATTTTTCTTTCATACATATAAGGAATTTTGAAGGGTAAATATAAGGAAAGGATTAGACAATCGTGAAGATAGAGAGGGGAGCAAGTCCCCTCTTAATTTATACTATCTAAACAAAATTCTTATCCCGGCATTCAAAGCCCAATTGTTTGCGGTAAAGGAAGGGTTGTCATCATCGTCAACATCTTCGAGGTCTAATTTTCTTTTAACAAAATGAAATGGTATTTCTGCAAAAATGGCAATCGTTTTTCCAATTTTGAAATCAATACCTGCTGCTATATAAAAACCAAATGCAGTTTTAAAATCTTCCTCTTCTGCAGGAGCAAATGCCTTATATGCAGATTCAGGTTCCCATTTTAGTTTTCCCATGTATGCGCCGCCACCTGCTTTTCCGTATGGTTGGATTGCTTCATTACCAATATTTACTCTCAAAAATCCGCCAAGGAATAATTGAGTAATCTGAACCTCGCCGACTTTAGTTCCGGATTGTTCAACTTCAAAAGCAAACGGAACTGCTGAGAAGCTTGCATCAGCACCAAATTGAAGCATCCCATCACCCAAAGTAATTTGAACACCGATAGGAACATAACCCGCTTGGTTTTCCGGCTTCATCTGGAAATCGTCAAAATCAAAAGCGGATCTTCCGACACCAACATAACCGGCAACACTTGATTGAGCATGAATAGTAACTGCAAACAAAAAAATAAAAATAATAGAAAGTTTTTTCATTACACCCTCCACATTGATTAATTAAACAAGATAACTAAATCTTGATATTGCAATATAATTTTTTGTTATCAAATCAAATGTGATTTTGTTACTTAATAGAACATCACGTCCATTATTTTACTTTTTTGTGATTTATATGGATATTTATAAATCATTTAGATAATAAAAGGATATTGGATGAATTTAGATGTACTTGTCTTTGCATCACACCCGGATGATGCCGAACTTGGAATGGGGGGAACAATTGCAAAATTCGTTAACTCAAATTTTAAAGTCGGCATAATTGATCTTACTCGTGGTGAAATGGGTACGAGAGGAAACGAAGACATTAGAAAACAAGAATCTGAAAATGCGTCGAAAATATTAAGAGTTTCTGCACGTGAAAATTTAGGGCTTCCGGATGGTAAACTAAAATTAAATGAAGATTATGTTCATGTAGTAATTCAGCAAATACGCAGGTTCAAACCACAATTAATTTTTGCTCCATATTTTAATGACCGTCACCCGGATCATATAGGAACAAGTAGAATTGTCAAAGAAGCTTTTTTCTTTAGCGGGTTGACAAAAATTGAAACGGAATTTGAAGGAGTTAAACAACATCCTTTTAGACCGAATAAAATATTTTATTACATGCAGTATTATGAATTTACTCCCTCTTTTATTTGTGACATAAGTGATACATTCAAAACAAAGATGAAGTCTATTAAAGCATTTAGCACACAATTTTTTAATGAGGAAAACAAAATCGATGAACCGGAAACATTTATAAGTCAATTGAATTTTATAAAATTTATCGAAGCACGAGCAAAGTATTTCGGATTCAAAATTGGAAAAGATTACGGTGAACCATTCTTTTCTGAAGAAGAAATAGAATTAGATTTAACAAGCTTTTTGAAATAAAGGAGTAGAAATGAAAGTTGGGTTAATCGGTACCGGTTTAATGGGAAAACCGATGTCGCAGAAAATAAAGAATGCCGGTTTTAATATTACCGTATTTAATAGATCCATTGAAAAAGCAAAAGTACTTTCGGATTATGGAATTGAGGTTTCCAAATCTCCAGCCAAATTAATAGAATCAGTAGATGTTATAATTACAATGCTTTCCGATTTTAACGCTATTGTCAGCTCATTATTCATAGAGAATAGTTCGTTCAAAAATAAAACAGTAATTCAAATGAGTACAATCTCTCCCAAAGAGAGTATTCTATTAAAAGAGAGGATTAATAAATTTGGCGGCTATTATTTTGAAGCACCTGTTCTCGGAAGTCTTCAGCAAATTGAAGAAAAAAAATTAATTGTTTTGGTTGGGGGAAATGAAGAAGATAAAAATAAGTATGAAAAATTATTTGAATCATTCAGCAATAAAATTGTTTACATAGGTGAAGTGGGAAAAGCTGCTGCAATAAAATTATCACTCAATCAATTAATTGCATCCGAAACCGCAGCATTCTCAATGAGTTTGGGTTACTTGCGTGAAAATAATGTTGAAGTTGAAAAATTTATGGATATTCTTCGAGGAAGTGCTTTATACGCACCTACATTTGATAAAAAACTTCCGAATTTTTTAGAACGCAATTTTGAAAACCCGAATTTTCCGTTGAAACATCTTCTGAAAGATGTGCGGCTGATGATAAGTCAGTTTAAACAAGATGGAATAAACACATTGCCTCTTGAAGGTGTTGAAGAAATAATCAAAAAAGGAATTGAAAATAAGTTATGCGAGAAAGATTATTCTTCTCTTTACAATGTTATTCATCCTGGGGCAAAATAAATTTGTCGGGGATGAAGTAATTTTGAATCTATTTATATATTGAAAATCTTTTTTCCATTTCGTCGGATAAGATCAATTTAATTACTGAAGTATAACTAACATCTCTTTCGCTGGCATATGCTTTTATTTGGTTTAACAATCTGTTTGGTAGCCGTATGCTTACAACTTTAGTAGGTTGTTCATCGATCAAATCAAACCCCAAATCCTTTAATTTTTGCGGATGATTCCGATCAATTAGAGTAGTAGTATCTTTATGATCATATTCAATTATTTCTTTTAGCTTTTTCTTCTTCATATACTTTTCTTTCTTTTTTTGATGCAGTTCTGCAGCTAATTATTCTGATTTTTTTCAGTCTTACAGTGAACACCGATGTTAATATTCTATTAAGTATACTTGACCCATATGCAATCCATCGAATTTCTTCATGAGTTGAATGAACTTTATCTTTATATATAACCAAATTATTGTCATAAAATATACTTTCTGCCTCCAGCTGTGAAACACCGTGCTTTGTTTCATTCTTTTGAATATTCCATTGATCCCAGTCAAAATTAATATTCATAACAAAATCTATAAAAAATAAGATGTAGTATCAAGCACTACATAATTTTGAGAATACCATTACCTAAAAAATTACTTTCTACTTACATTTCACTTTGCCCACAACGGCATTGTTTCAAGATCTATATTAAACACGAAAACACCGATAAGCAGAACTACTGAAGTAATTACTAATATTCCTATGATGTTGAGTGCAAAACCGCATTTTACCATCTCATAAATTTTTACTCTTTGACTGCCGAAAATTATTGCGTTAGGGGGTGTGGCTACCGGAAGCATAAAAGCCATCGATGCAGATAGAGTTGCAGTCAACATAAGAAATAATGGATTAATTCCGATTGCTACCGAAACCGAGGCAAGTATCGGCAGAATCATTTCTGTTGTTGCTGTGTTTGAAGTTAATTCTGTTAAGAAATTTATAAACATTGCAACCAACAAAATCATTATTATATGAGAGATATTTCCGAGACCGACAAATGAAGTACCGATATATTCTGATAGCCCGCTTGAAACAAAACCTTTTGCCAAAGCAAAACCACCGCCGAACAATAATATTATTCCCCAAGGAATTTTCTTAAAAACAGATGCATCTAAAATTGTTTTGGATTTATCAACACTTTTCCGTGTCGGGAAAACAAATAGTAATATCGACATTGCAATAGCAACTGTGCCATCATTAATATAACCCGGATTACCGAAAATGTTAGACCAACCGGGAATTTGAATAATGCCTAAGTTAAGATCACTTCTGAATATCCAGAGAATTGCCGTCATTGCAAAAACAAGAGCAACGACTTTCTCTTCAAAATGCATCTTCCCGATTTTCTTCTGTTCATCTTTAATTATTTTCATATCGATTACCAAATCCTTAGCAAATTTGAAATAAACTTTAGTGAGAAATATCCAGGCAACCGAAAGCATAATTATCGTAATAGGCAGACCCATTATCATCCAATCACCGAAAGAAATTTCCGGCGCTTCGGGAAAAATGATTTTTAATATTCTTGTAAAAGATAAATTCGGTGGAGAACCAATGATAGTTGCAACTCCGCCTATTGAACATGAATAACCGATACCAAGCATCAATGCAACGGAAAAATTATGAGTTCTTTCAACGGAAAATTCCTCCTCTAATTTAATTAAGATTGATAAACCGATCGGCAGCATCATTACCGCGGTTGCAGTGTTTGAAATCCACATTGATAAAAAAGCAGATGCTATCATAAATCCGAGAATAATAAAATTCGGTTTGCCTCCGAAGAATCTTATGATCCTAAGTGCAATACGCCGGTGCAGATTCCATTTTTCCATAGCTAAAGCAATAAGAAACCCGCCCATAAAAAGAAAAATTGTTGAATTGATATAAGATGTTGCAGTTTCTTCACCGTTAAGTATTCCTAAAAAAGGAAAAAGTGCCACCGGAATTAAAGCGGTTGCAGCAAGAGGAATTGCTTCGGTTATCCACCAAATTGCCATTAACACTGCAACAGCTGCCATCGGTTGCAGAAGTTGATTATGAGAATCGAATTCTATAAATAGAAATGTAAAAAGAGATGATGCAAATCCTAAAACTAATCCAAAATTCTGTAGGAAAGTCCGAGATGAATGTTTTTCTTCGATATCAGACATAAAAACCTTTAGATTAGGAAATGATGTACATATTTGCTTTTTTAAAATATCTAATTGTAAATGGACAAACAAAATTTATTTGTTTTATTTTATACTTTTTCTAAATCGTTCGGTTTTAAAAAATTCCTTTGTTGAATCCTTTATTAAAGACGAAGCATCTTATTTGATATAAAACATGGAGGAATAATGAGTTACTATAAAGCAAAAATTGTTGACTTATCTTTTGAAGAAGCGATACAAAAAGCAACAGATGAATTAAAGAAAGTGGGATTCGGAGTATTAACCGAAATTGATGTCAAAGAAACATTAAAGAAAAAAATAGATGTTGATTTCAGAAATTACAAAATACTTGGTGCTTGCAATCCGAAATTTGCGCATAAAGCTTTGACGGTTGAAGACAAAATTGGAGTACTGCTACCGTGTAATGTAATTGTTCAAGAAACAGAAGATGGAAAAGTTGAAGTAGCAATAATGAATCCGGCTGAAGCGATGTCTGTGGTTGGAAACGAAGAGTTGAATCCGATTGCCACCGAAGTGAATAAGCTGCTTGAGACTGCGTTAGAGAATATTTAATATAATTCATCCCTGCGTTTACTGATGCGGGATTTTTATTTTAACGTCAGGGAAATTTTTTGTAAATATCTTTTCGATGCAAAACTCTTTGTACAATTATTGTATCTTCTATCATTTTTAATCCAATTCTATAGCTTCCGAAACGGATTTTATAGTAATTCTTATAAGCTTTGAACGATTCGATTTTATCTGTATCATAAATGGTTTTAAAAGATGGTAATTCTTTGAAGATGAATTTCTCGATTTTTTGTCTTATAGGTCAGGAATGGAAGCTAATTCTTTCAGGCATTTTTTACTATAAAGAACTTTCACTTTTCTTTAGAAAGCTTATTGTAATATTCTTGTGCCTCTTTTAACTCAAGTTTCTCTGAAAGTTCTTCTTCTTTCATTAATTCAACCAGCCCGTAATTTTCCAGAATTTCTTCTATTCGATTGAACGTATCAATATCTAATTGAACTGCTACTCGATTATTATTTTCATCAACTATATATTTTTTCTTTACGGTTTCCAATCGTGATTACCTTTTTGCTTTAATAAAAATATCTATTTTCAAGATAGAAAACAATTCAAAATAATTAAGTAATTCAATTCAGAAATCCAGTTCAATTTCTTTTATATTTGATACCTTTAATCCTCCATCCTTTTACTTTGTCTATTAATTTGTTAGATCGAATCAGAATCTGATCAAGTGATAGAATCTAAAGGTGGTTTTTGCAAAAATTAACAATATAAACGAAACTTTCTCGATTCGAGAAGTGTCTAAAACTTTTGATTTTAAAAACAAACGAGGGTATTCCGTTGGAAATAACTGAACTTAATGAAAAAATTAAACGCGAAAGCGAATTTATCGATGTTCTTTTTAATGAAATCGGTAAAGTCATTGTTGGACAAAAAGATATGGTTGAACGCCTAGTGATCGGATTACTTGGCAATGGTCACATACTTTTAGAAGGTGTTCCCGGCTTAGCTAAAACACTTGCTATCAAATCACTTTCTTCTTCAATGAAAGCTAAATTTCAGAGGATTCAATTCACTCCGGATTTGTTACCAGCCGATTTAATCGGTACGCTAATTTATAATCAGAAAGACGGACAATTTGCTATAAAAAAGGGTCCCATTTTTTCTAATTTTATTTTAGCAGATGAAATTAACCGTGCACCTGCAAAGGTTCAAAGTGCATTGCTTGAAGCCATGCAGGAAAGACAAGTCACGATTGGTGAAAATACTTTTAAATTAGATGAACCATTTTTAGTACTAGCTACGCAAAACCCAATTGAACAAGAAGGGACTTATCCGCTACCTGAAGCTCAAGTTGATCGTTTTATGTTGAAGGTGAAAATTACCTATCCTAATCGTAATGAAGAATTAAAAATAATGAGACAAAATATTACTACTGAATTTCCGACAGTTAGCCCGGTAATTGACCCTGCAGATATTTTGAAAGCAAGAAAATTGGTAAATGAAATTTACGTTGACGAAAAAATTGATAAATATATTTTGGATATTGTTTTCGCAACACGTTCTCCAAAAGATTTTGGTCTTGACAGACTGACGGATTTAATTAGTTACGGTGGTTCACCAAGAGCGACAATTAACTTGGCTTTGGCATCACGCTCAATGGCATTCATAAAACGAAGAGGTTACGTTATCCCGGAAGATGTTAGAGCTGTTAGTATGGATGTTCTGCGGCATAGAGTTGCTGTTACTTATGAAGCCGAAGCTGAAGACATTACTTCGGAAAATATAATTGCAGATATACTTAATACAATTGAAGTTCCTTAATAAAATAATTTTATAATTCCTTTTTTAACTCTTAGTCATAATCTTAATCCAAAGTTTGATACATATGAGAGTAAGAGAAAGACTATGATTAAAACTGATTAACTATGCTTGCAAAAGAGTTATTAAAACAAGTAAGACAGATTGAAATACGAACTCGCGGAATTGTTAACGAAGTCTTCTCCGGAGAATATCATTCGGTATTTAAAGGTAGGGGGATGGAATTTTCCGAAGTGCGTGAGTATCAAATTGGCGATGACATTCGTAATATTGATTGGAATGTAACTGCAAGATTCGGGCATCCTTACATCAAAATATTTGAAGAAGAACGTGAACTTACGGTAATGCTCCTAATTGATATGAGCGGTTCATTATTATTCGGAAGTGCGGAGAAAACAAAACAAAGAATTGCTGCGGAACTATCGGCTGTACTTGCCTTTTCTGCATTGAAAAATAATGATAAAGTCGGGTTAATCCTTTTTACCGACCAAATTGAAAAATTTGTTCCGCCAAGAAAAGGAAGAAGTCACGTTTTAAGAATTATCCGTGATATTCTTTCATTTGAACCAAGCGGCAATAAAACCGATTTGCGAAGTGCTCTTGAATATTTTAATTCGGCAATTAAAAAGAAAAGTATTGCATTCTTAATTTCCGATTTTATGGATGAAGGTTATGAAAAGATCATTCGTATAGTTGGCAAAAAACACGATTTAATCGGGATTGTTCTTGAAGACCCCCGCGAGAAAGTATTACCCAAAGCCGGCTTAATTAAATTTCGGGATGCTGAAACCGGTGAAATTCGTGTTATAGATACTAGCAGTAAAATTGTACGTGATGAGTTTTATACTTTTAGAAAATATAACGAAGAAAAAAGAACACAGCTTTTCCGTTCCAGCAGAATAGATAAAATAGAAGTCGATACCGATAAATCATATGTTAAACCCCTAGTTGATTTTTTTAGACTGCGTGAGAAAAGATGGTAATTAAAATTGTTAAATATTTTTTGGTATTTATTTTCCTCTCACTTCATTTGTTTGCGCAGGAATTTCGTGTACTAACAGAAGTGGACTCTTCAAAGTATTTAATCGGCGATTATATTAATATCAAGTACCGTGTTGAATATATAGACGGTGTAGAGTTTCAAATGCCGTCCATAAAAGATTCTTTAAAAGAACTTACATTCATAAAAGAACTTCCGATTCAACAGTATAAAAAAGATAATTATATTATTGATGAACACACTTTCGTCTTTTCAAAATATGATTCTGCCGGAGTTGTAGTTCCTTCAATCAAATTCGAATACACTGATTCAAATAAAAAAGTAAAAATAAGTTACTCAAATCAAGTTGAGTTACTTGTAACTACAATGGAAGTTAATCTTCAAGAAGATATTCAAGATGTAAAAGCTCCTATTCGTATTCCACTTAATTGGTGGATGATATTGTTGTATATTCTTATTCTGATTCTATTAACCGCATTGATTTATTTCTTATACAAAAGATATATAAAGAAGAAAGAAACATTAATTGAATCTAAACCGGTAATCAAAATTCCACCACACGAAATTGCAATGAAAGCATTAAGAAGTTTGGAAGAACAAAAACTTTGGCAGCAAGGCAAAGTAAAAGAATATCATTCGGAATTAACAGATATAATTCGCCGCTATTTCGAAGGAAGATTTAATTTTCTGGCAATGGAAATGCCTTCTTCTGAAGTAATTGAAAATCTTAAAAAACTTAGTAATGGTAAATTATTCGAAAAAGTAGAAAGCTTTTTCAGCAATGCAGACCTAGTAAAATTTGCTAAGTTTCAACCTCTTCCTTCTATTAATGAAAAGATGATGATACAAGCATACGATATCGTGAAATCAACAAAAGAAACTGTTGCAAACGAAACGGAGGGAGCGAAATCCGATGTTTGATTTTACCAACGTTGAATTTGCTTATCCTTATGTATTGTACGGGTTGATCCTAATTCCACTACTTGCCCTATGGTATTGGAAACGAAATAAAAAACTCACACCCGATATAACTTATTCGTCGTTAAAAATATTCGGTAGTTTGAAACCGACTTTGCGGGAAAGATTACGACACGTTCCGTTTTTATTAAGATTATTTGCTCTTTCACTTTTAATTGTGGGATTAGCAAGACCACAAACTTATTCAACCGGCGAAACAGTTTATACCGAAGGTATTGATATAGTTCTTGTCCTTGATATTTCCGGAAGTATGCTTGCCGAAGATTTCAAGCCAAACAGAATTGAAGCAGCAAAAAATGTTATTAATGATTTTATTGACGGAAGAGTTAGTGATAGAATCGGACTAGTAATTTTTGCACGAGAAAGCTTTACTCAATGTCCGCTAACAATTGATTATTCCGTATTAAAGAATCTTTTAAAAGATATTACTAGCGGTATGGTAACCGATGGAACAGCGATTGGCAATGCAATTGCAAACGGTGTGAACAGATTAAAGGACAGCGATGCGAAAAGCAAAGTTATGATTTTACTTACAGATGGTGTTAATAACGCAGGAGAAGTTGATCCTTTAAGTGCCGCACAAATTGCAGAAACTTTTGGTGTTAGAATTTATTCAATCGGTGTAGGTTCTCGAGGCGAAGCTCCTTATCCCTTCAATACCCCGTTTGGTAAACGATATCAGATGGTACCGGTTGAAATCGATGAAGAATTATTACAGCAGATTAGCGCTCAAACCGGCGGAAGATATTTTAGAGCAACAAACAATGAAAAATTGATGGAAATCTACAGAGAAATTGATGAACTTGAGAGAAACCGTGTTGAAGTTCTTTCGTATAGAAGCACTAAAGAACTATTTTATTCATGGGTTGGTGCCGGACTTATTCTTTTGCTTTTTGAAATAGGGTTACTGAGAACTTATTTGAGACGATTACCGTGAGTAGTTTCAGATTTGCACATAGCGATTATTTATATCTTCTATATTTAATACCAATTCTTATAGTATTGTTTTGGTTGACGCAAAGAAAAAGTAAAAAAATATTAGAAGAGTTTGCATCGATTAAGATGCGGTCGATTTTAATGCCGTATTACAGCCGTGTAAAGACTTTCGTTAAGTTCGGTATTATATCGTTCAGTGTAGTTCTATTGATATTTACATTGGCTAATCCGCAAGTAGGTTCCAAAATTGAAGAAGTTAAACAGGCTGGAATTGATGTTTATATTTTGCTTGATGTTTCTAATAGTATGCAGGCTGAAGATATTAAACCCAACCGACTGCAAAAAGCGAAGTATGAAATTTCAAAATTAATTAATCGTTTACGTGGAGACAGAATCGGCTTAATTGTTTTTGCCGGTCAAGCTTTCGTACAATTCCCGCTTACAACGGACTATTCGGCTGCAGATCTCTTTTTAAGTGCGGTAGACAATTCAACTGTGCCGCAGCAAGGAACTGCAATTTCAAATGCAATTGAATTATCTTTACAATCATTCAAGCATGATGAAGAGACAAAAAAAGCAATTATTATTATTACAGACGGCGAAGACCACGAAGGTAACTTAAAAGAATCGGTTGATAATGCTGTTAAACAAGGTGTTGTAGTTTATACTATTGGAATGGGTTCACCAACCGGCTCTCCAATCCCGGTTTATAATTCTTACGGTATGCAAATAGATTTTAAGAGAGACAACGAAGGTAATGTCGTTCTCACAAAACTTGATGAAGCAACATTACAGGAAATTGCTCAACTCGGAAACGGTGTGTATTACAGAAGTACAACAACCAGTGATGAGCTGAATTCGATTTATAACGATCTTTCGAAACTTGAGGCGACGGAATTTGGTACAACACGTATTACTGATTATGAAGACAGATATTATTATTTTTTAATTCCCGCTTTGATGCTTTTACTTGCAGAACTGTTTATCTCTAATAAAAAATCTCAACTGTTTAGAAAATTAGATGAAAAAGCAGCGGAGAAATTATAAATGATGAAAAAAAATTTTCTATTTATATTATTAATAGCACTTTGTGGAACGATTTACCCTCAGAGTGTTAGGTCACTTAATAATAGCGGCGTTGATAAATATGAAGAACATATTTTCCCCGATGCAGAAGTAAATTTTAAAAAAGCTATTGAAGAAAATGCCGAAACTTTTTCTGCACATTATAATTTAGGCTCAGCACTTTACAAGCAAGAAAGATATGATGAAGCAATTAAGAGTTATCAAAATGCTTTATCCCTTGCAGAAAGTGAGGGGCAAAAATCTCAAATATTTTACAATAGGGGAAATGCTCTACTTAAAAGCCAAAAGCTTCAAGAGAGTATTGATTCTTACAAAGAAGCATTAAAAATAAATCCAAATGATCTTGAAGCAAAATATAATTTATCATACGCTTTGGAATTATTAAAGAATCAACAAGATCAGCAGCAAAATCAAAATCAAGATCAACAAGACCAAAACCAGGATCAAAACCAAGATAAGCAGCAGGATCAAAACCAGCAGGATAACAACCAGGATCAGGACAAGAACGATCAGCAGCAAAATCAACAAGATCAGCAAGAGAAAGACCAGCAAAATCAACAACAACAGCAGCAGCCAAAGAAAGATCAGATATCTAAAGAAGAAGCTGAACGAATTTTGCAGGCATTAAAAAATAACGAAGCCGAACTTCAAAAAGAATTAAGAAAACAAAAAGGAAAACAAGTTAAGACTGCCAAAGATTGGTAATAATGATGTATAAATATGTGTTATACATAATGTTAGTTTTATTTTTTGTTTCGATTTCCTTTGCACAGAAGTTTGAAGCAACTGCTGATAAAACTACTGTCGGTGAAAACGAACGTTTCCAGGTTTATTTTACGTTTGAGGGACAAAGCTCCAATGTAAGCGGCTTTAAAGCACCTTCATTTGAAGGCTTTCGTGTTTTGAGCGGTCCGAATCAATCTACAAATATGCAGATTATTAACGGTCAAGTCTCAAGTTCAATTACTTTTTCGTTTATTCTTGTCCCAACTCAGGTCGGAGATTTTACAATCGGTAAAGCTTCGGTAAATTATTCAGGCAGTCAATTCGAAACAAACCCGTTAACAATAAAAGTTGTGCCAGGAAGCGCAACCACTCAGCAGCAATCACAGGAAGGAGAAATCTCTCTTGAAGAACTTCGTAAGAGTGTTTTCATAATTGCAACTGCAGATAAGAGAAATGTTTATCAAGGTGAGCAAGTTACGGTTACTTATAAACTATATACTAAGTTACAGATTGCTTCAATTCAAATAGCTAAACTTCCTACATATACCGGATTTTGGCAGGAAGAAATTCCTACTAGTAATACTATCAATTGGGAAATTGAAATGTATAACGGCGAAAGATTTAGAACAGCCGTTATAAAAAAGGTTGCGTTATTCCCATCTAAAGCAGGTGAATTAAGTGTAACTCCTTTTGAATTAGACGTACCTATAGTTGTAAAAAAAAGAAGAACATCTAATACTTTTTTTGATGATTTTTTCAACGATTCGTTTTTCGGAAGAACTGAAACTATTGATTATACTGCTAAATCAAATACAATAAAAATTAATGCAGATCCTTTACCCCAGACAAATATACCAGCATCATTTAACGGTACAGTTGGTGAATTTAATTTAACTTCAGAAATAAGTACAACATTTTTAAAAGCAAATGAGTCATTATCGCTGAAATATACAGTCAGCGGCAACGGTAATATTCAATTACTTGATCTTCCTAAGTTACAGCTTCCAGCCGGATTTGAAATGTATGAACCCAAGTCTAATTTGACTATAAATAGAAGCAATAAAATATCCGGTACAAAAACTTTCGAATATTTAGTGATCCCTCGAGTTCAAGGTAAAAAGAAAATTCCGGCAATGGAGTTTTCATTTTTTAATCCCACTAAAAGACAATATATAACACTATTTTCACCGGAATACGAAATAGAAGTTGAAAAAGGAGACGGTGCTGTTGCATCAACAGGAGGATTTTCAAAAGAGGATATTAGGTTACTTAATGAAGATATAAGATTTATTAAAGTCTCCGATTTTAAATTTAAAAGCAGAAACGGAAATCAATTAATTCCTACATGGTTCTGGATCGGATTAATTTTGCCTGCATTGTTCTTATCTGTGATTTTGGGAGTTCATAAAAGAAATCAAAAGCTTTCAACAAACACACAATTACTTAAATACCGTAAAGCAGAAAAGATTGCAAAGAAAAGATTAAAGACAGCACAAAAATTAATTTCCGGCAGTGAGAGCTTAAAATTTTATTCAGAAATTTCACAAGCAATGACGGGTTATCTTCAAGATAAACTTGATATTCAAAAATCGGATTTCACATTAGATAAAACGATTACAAAACTACAAGAAAGTAATATTTCGGAAGACCTGCAGCAGAAAGTAAAAGATATTTATGAAAGATGTGAGTTCGCAAGATTTTCACCAGCAGCACAAAATTTAACAGCAGAACAAAGCATGTATGATGAAGCATTAAATGTTATCGTTAAAATTGAACATCAACTCAACTCAAATAAGATAAGATAATGAAGAAGATTGAACCGTTGATACTCTTTACTTTTTTCTTTCTTGTAACTATAAATTCTCAACCTGTTGAACAGTTGATGCAGGAGGGTAACCAATATTATATAAATGAGCAATGGCAGGATGCAGTTGAAAGTTATAATAAAATTTTAAATCAAGGATATCAAAGCGCATCACTTTACCATAATTTAGGTAATGCACATTTTAAGATAGGAGATCTTGGTGAAGCAATCCTGAATTACGAACGTGCCTTAAAATTAGAACCACGTGATGAAGATATCAGGTTCAATTTGCGACTTGCGAACGCAAGAACAATTGATAACATTAAAGAAGTTCCGCAAATATTTCTTGTTGAATGGTGGAATGGTTTTATATCCGTTTTCACAGTTTCCGGGTGGGCGTTTATTTTCCTTTTAATTTATTTGATAATGTTAGCCTTTATCGGAATTTATTTCCTTTCACAAAATATCAATCTGCAGCGGTTTAGTATTTACGGCGGATTTGCAAGTCTAATTTTACTTTTTATTACTCTATTGATTTTTATTTCTGCTTACGAAAGAGAAGCTTCAACAAATTACGGAATCATACTTGTAAATTCTGTTAATGTAAAAGTTTCGCCGACATATGAAAGCAGTGACTCATTTATCATTCACGAAGGATTAAAGTTTGAAATACAAGATCAACTTGATGATTGGGTTAGAATAAAATTAGCCGACGGAAAAGTCGGTTGGCTGCCGGGTAATACTTTCGGAAAAATTTAAAATTATTCAAAAACCGGCTCCATTTTTCCCTCGCAGTTAATTCCCAAAACTAAAATTTTTGATTTGAAGTTTTGTTCGATTAGAAACTTTTAAAAATATTTCATTATATTGAACCAAAATCGGATTTGAGGTGTTAAAATATTGTCAAAACGAAAGGAGTGCGATATGAAAAGGTTTTTTGTTATCTCAATTACGGCAATAATTACATTGGGGTTCACTTTTACAGCCGATACCTCTCAGAAAACGGCTGAAACTAATTGTCCGTATCTGAATGAAATTCATTCTAAAATAAAGAATGATAAATCTTCCTGTCCGTATTTGGAAAGTAAAATATCAAAAAAGAACGAAAATAAAGCGAGTACTAATAGCTGTCCGTTCACCGGTAAAATTGAAAATGAAAATTCCAAATGTCCATTTTTAATTAAGGAAAAAAATCAGAAGACAGATAATATTACACCGGCAAAGCATAAGAAACTAAGAATTTCTTAAATCCATTTCTGTTGGGTTGATTAAAATCTAATTCACATTGACAAAAAATTATCATGAGTTTTGATCAACCCTCTTTTTTTAATTAACAATCCTAATCGAACACATCAACTTTTCTTATATTTGCAATCACAATGAAATCAAAATCGAAAAAGTACAGCAACATAAAGCTCGGTATAGGTATCGGGAAGGGAGCAGTAACATTTATATTAATACTTCTTTTTGTATTGCTTGGCTACAGTCAATCACTTGAAGAATTAATTAGAAGTTATGTTCTAAACGATTATTTAGTCTTGCTGATTTTCATTTTTGTAATTGGATTATCTTCTTCAATAATTTTCTTCCCAATTAATTTTTACAGTGAATTTATTCTTGAACATAAATACGAGCTTTCAAATCAAACATTTGTTAAATGGCTTTGGGAAAATTTTAAGGGTACGTTAGTTGCCGGTGCAATCGGCATTCCATTATTGTTGGCTTTTTACTTTTTCTTGAATTTATTCGGGAGTATTTGGTGGCTTCCTTTTGCAATATTAATGTTCATCGTTTCGGTTTTACTCGCTCAAATTGTACCGATTATTATACTACCCCTATTCTATAAAGTATCTCCGATTGAAAATGAAGAGTTAAAGGAAAGCATAATTCGTTTAGCAAAAGAAGTAGGAATGAATGTTCAAAATGTATTTTCGTTTAATATGAGTAAAAATACAAAAAAGGCTAATGCAGCTTTTACCGGACTCGGTAAAACAAAAAGAATTATTCTTGGTGATACTCTTTTAGAAAACTATTCTACAGAAGAAATCGAAACAGTAATTGCACACGAGTTGGGTCATTACAAATACAAACATATTGTAAAAAACATTTTGATCGGAACAATCTTTAGTTTTCTAACTCTGTTTTTAATTGCTACACTTTATGAATTATCAATTAACTGGTTTGATTTCTCAACAATAACGCAAATCGCAGCGCTACCATTACTTACTTTGTGGGGAATGTTAATCGGATTAATTATATCGCCCATCTCAAATATTATTTCGCGAAAATATGAATATCAAGCGGATAAATACGCTGTTGAATCCACAAAAAATCCTGATGCTTTTAAACAAACTCTGATAAAACTCAACGAACAGAATTTGGGTGATGAAAATCCGCATCCGTTTGTTGAGTGGTTTTTTTACAGCCATCCTTCAATAAAAAATCGTATTAAAGCGATTGATGCAGTGTAAATGTTGTTAAAAATATGTCCGAAAATTTTACATAGACTTAAAATGAGACAATCACACTTCTCTAAAAACTTCAATTAAAGTAAATTATTAAGTCGGAACGGAATTTGTCCTTATTTCATTTCACATTACGCAAATTGCGATATATTTATTAATTTTAGGTACAATTAAAAGGGCATACTAGTGAAGACGTACTTGAGGGCACTTGTATATATTTTAATAACCGCTTTCTTTGTTTCATGTTCATTCAGCGGTGATGATGATTCGGTTACAGAACCGACAGACCCGACTTTACCGCGGGCTCCATTACCTTCTAATAATGCACAAAATCAACCTCTTGTGGTTACACTCTCTTGGATTTATGATGGTGCAGAGAGCTTTGATATATACTTTGGTGAAAGAACTCCACCACGTACATTGATAGCTGCCAACCGTGTACAAAATAGTTTAATTGTTCCGGGTTTGGATTATAGTACACGCTACTATTGGCAGGTAATAGCAAAACTTCCGGGTGGTAATAGAGTAGAGGGACCTATTTGGTCCTTTGTAACAAAACCTCGCGGAACGACTGATGAAGGATATGTTCTAATTGATTACGGACTTGAAACAGAATTGCCTTCTTTTGTAAATGTTTACTTTCAAGTAATCGACTTAAACGGAATTGGGATTGATAATCTTACCGCAAGTGATTTTGAAGTGTATGAAGATGGCGAACGTGTTTCCGAATCAGAATCTCAAATACAAATTATTAAATCAGCTCAACTTCCTTACACACTGCAAATAGTATTAATGCTTGATAATAGTTCGAGTTTATTAAATCAGCTTGATGATATAATTATTCATGCAACGAATTTTGTAAACAGTTTAAGCCCGCAATTTGAAATGGCAGTTTTTAAATTCTCGGAAGATCCGATTCTATTGCAAGATTTCACATCAAATAAAGCACTGCTTATTAATGCTATAAATGATATTCGAAATGATGTATTTGAAACCACAGATTTATACGGTGCTGTTATTGCCGGTGCAAACAAAATGGAAGACTCATTCGAAAGAGATGAAATTATTCAAAGCGCAATGATAATCTTTACCGATGGTGACGATACACAAGCCGAACATACACTTGCGGAAGCCCTTAAAGCAGCCAGCAGCAAGCGGGTTTATACAGTTGGTCTTGGTCCGGATATAAAACCGGAAGTTCTTGAAAAAATTGGTAATGCCGGTTTCTTTGCAATTGGAGATGTTGGTGAATTAACCGACACATTTATGGAAATAGAATTTGAATTGGAAAAATATGCAAATAGTTTTTACCAGCTTCGATACAAAAGCCCTAAACGCGGTAATAAATTGCATGACCTTCTTATTCAAATGGTGAATAATCCAAACAATTCTGTTATTAGGGGAACATTTAACAGCAGAGATTTCTTTTCTGCAAACGCAGGTTTATATATTAATCCAACTGCTAATAATCCGGATGGAATTTCCGAATTAACATTAATAGCGGGAGGCAGCCAATTAGTGAAAGCTGAAAGTTTCCATGGCGGGAATTCCCCTGAATACGAATGGTTATCGCTTGCACCTAATATTGTAGAAGTAGAAGTGAATACAGATAATCCGGCTTATGCAACAATTAGGGCAGTCGGGTCTTCGGGTCAAAGCGGTGTTGTAAGAGTCCGTGATTTAGCTAATGGTTTTACAAAGACGCTGACAGTTAGGATACAATAATTATGTCTGTTTCTAAAGATGAAATAAAAAATATTGCCAAACTCGCAAAACTTAACTTGAATGAAGCGGAAATAAATGAATTTACCGGCGACATGAATAAAATATTGGATTATATGGATAAGCTTAATGAACTTGATACCGATAACATTCGACCACTTTCAAATCCGCTTGAAACCTACAATGTTTTAAGAGAAGATGAATTAAAAAGATCGATAGATAGAGAAGATGCGTTGAAGAATGCACCCGGTAGAAACGATGAATTTTTTAGAGTACCAAAAGTTATCAAATCGGATAAAAAATAATTTATGATAGTTGGCGTAATTCCAGCCCGCTTTGGATCTTCCCGGTTGATGGGGAAACCACTTGCAAACATAGGTGGTAAACCCATGATTCAGCATACCTACGAAAGTGCACGCAAATCCAAGTTACTTGATGATATTATCATTGCTGTTGATGATGAAAAAGTTTTCAAAGTTGTAAAAGAATTTTGTAATCACGTTAAGCTTACGCCAAAGGAAATTCCCACCGGTTCTGATAGAATTGCCCATGTAGTTAAAGAAATGACTTCCGCAAAAATTGTAGTAAATATTCAGGGCGATGAACCGTTTATTCCCGGCAGAATGATTGACCAGGCAATTGAACCTTTATTATTCGATACATCGGTTGAAGTTTCTACACTTGCAAAAAGGATTACACGAGTTGATGAATTAACAAGTCCTTCAATACCCAAAGTTGTCTTTGATTATAATAATTTTGCATTATACTTTTCACGGTCACCAATACCATTCGTAAGAGATGCCAAAACAAACTCGGAGAGAATTAAGAATTACGAAATTTACAAACATATAGGTCTTTATGTTTATAGAAGAGAAGCATTGCTGAAATTTACCAAACTGAAACCGACTGATCTGGAACAAATTGAAAGACTTGAACAATTACGAATGCTTGAAAACGGTTTTAAGATAAAAATTGTGGTTACCGAATTTGAAAGTCTATCAGTTGATACCGATACCGACCTTCGAAAAGCAAGAGAGTATTACGATAAGTATATTAAAGATATTGATTCAAGTGTAAGCTGATTAATTGACTTTCTTATTCTGCTGTAATTATTTTTTGTGTTAATAATTGAGGTAAAATAAAAATGGAAAAGAAAATAAGGGTAATAGTTGCAAAAGCCGGATTAGACGGACATGACCGCGGTGCAAAAGTAATTGCTGCAGCTTTGCGCGATGCAGGAATGGAAGTTATTTACACAGGCTTGCGTCAAACACCTGAAATGATAGTTGAAGCGGCAATTCAAGAAGATGTTGATGCAAT
>DYHH01000025.1 GCA_020724265.1 Melioribacter roseus
AACAACGGCAAGGGTTACTGCGGAGGATGGTTCAATTATAATTTTCATTCTTTCCCAAACTAATCGCATCGCTTCAATAATTTTTTCGTCATCAACAGTGATTATTTCGTCTACATATTGACCAATAATCTTAAATGTTATTTCGCCGAGAGAAGTCAGTAATCCATCACAAATAGTTTTTGGATTTTCGGAAGGATAAATTATTCCGTCGCGTAAAGATCGAAAAGCATCATCGGCGCCTTCCGGTTCACAACCTATAACTCTTGAATGGGGAGACAAATAATTTGTTGAAAGGGATGTCCCGCTTAATAAACCGCCACCGCCAACTGGAGTCAGAATATAGTCAAGTTTATCGGAATCGTTAATTAATTCATAAGCTGCGGTTGCTTGTCCGGTTATGATCGAGTAATTATTAAACGGGTGAACTAAGTACGCTCCGGTTTCGTCAATTATTTTTTGTGCTGTTTCTTCGCGTGATTCAAGTGTGGGTTCACAAAAAGTAATTTTTGCTCCATACGATTGTACGGCTTTCTTTTTAATTTCCGGAGCGGTTTTGGGCATAACTATGTATGCTGTTGTGTTGTTCATTTTAGCTGCTAACGCTAAAGCTGCCGCATGATTACCGGAAGAATGTGTAACAACTCCTTTTTGTAATTCTTCTTTTAAAAGAGAAGCGATTGTATTATAAGCACCCCTAAACTTAAATGCCCCGACCTTCTGAAAATTTTCGCACTTGAAGAAAACTTTACATCCGCATATTTCATTAATTAATTTGCTCGTTAAAATCGGAGTATAGTTTGCCGCGACACTGATTCTTTTTGCGGCTTCTTTAATATCTTCTAATGTTGGAATAGTATTCATAATTATCGTTTAATACTTTCCCAGAAAAATTCAGTATGTTCATTTGCTTGTTTGATTGCAGATTTTAAGTCAATGTTGTCTTCATCCAATAAAAATTTCATCCGGATAAAAAACAAAGGAGCAATAAATTCATTAGCAAAAATTTCGGGGCTGCCTTTTTTTATGAATTTATGATTTGTCATCTCTGTAAAAATCATTACCCAGACTTTTTGTGCATCTTCCAATAATGAATTAACCGAAATTTTTATTCCGTTGATCTCTGTACCGTTTTCTTTTAGAACAAGATTAAAAAAATGTATTTCTTCAATATCACCCCACTTCCTTAAAAGTTTCTCCGAAAAAGTTTGCATGAACTTTTGTGGTTTATTCAACATATTAATGAGTTCATCGTCGAGCAAATTAAGTCCGGCGGTTGATTGACCAAACTTCTCAAAAATTTCGGCAAGAATTGCTTTTTTTGAGCTGAAGTGATTATAAATAGCGCTTTCTCTTAATCCGACAGATGAAGATAAATCCCTAACAGATGTTCCGGAAAAGCCATTCTTTGAAAACAATTGAAGTGATTGTGCGAGGATCAAATTCTTGGTTTTTTCGCCTTTTTTCATGGGTTGACCCCAATTATTTGTGAACACTCGTTAAGTTAATCTTTTTTTTAGAGGGAATCAACAATGGCATTTATTCGGACATCAGACCGGGAAACATTAGCTGCAGCTCCCCAGCCAGCCGTGGTTAACCCGGTCAATCAGTCCTAAAATTTCATAACAAATTGCTGGATTTAAAAGTTCATCATACTTCTATGCATTAATATCAGTTGAATAATAAACGGTTATGATGTAATTTCCTTTTACAATGACTACCTCATTTAAAATATTACCCGTCCTTTTGATTACCGTTAAAATATTTTCTCAAAGTATTAATTGTGATTACTGTAATCAGTCTATCGAGCGATCATATATCTCATTCGAAGGGAAAAACTATCACAATGAATGCTATGAAAATCATATTCGAATTAAATGTAATTATTGCGGTCTCGCTATTGACGGTAAGTTTATCATCGGTGATAACAATAAGTATCATCAAAAATGTTTTGCCGATCATGTTCAGTTACGATGTGATTTATGCAACGGATTAATAGATGGTCGATATATTTCCGATTATTGGGGGAATAAATATCATTCTTATCATTTACAAAAGGACGCACAATGTGATTACTGCGGTAGATTTATATCCGCACATTTAACAAAAGGGGGAGCAAAATATAACGACGGAAGAGTGATTTGCAAATTATGCGAATCGACTTCTATTACAAGTATTAATAGAGCAGAAGAGGTGTTCGGTAACGTTAGAGAATCTTTAAATAATATTGGAGTAATAATTAACTTCGATAAGATCGAGTTAAAGTTGGTCGATAAAAACGAACTGGAGCAAATTACTTCTAAAAAAGAAAAAAGCGGAGATACAAGAGGATTTGCACAGCACACCTATTTTGAATCAAATGGAAAAATTACATCGCGTCGGTTTACGGTTTATCTTTTATCCGGAATGCCCCAAAAAGATTTTGAAGCCGCTGCAGCTCATGAGTTAATGCATGTTTGGCAGTACTTAAATTGTTCTGATAAGTTAGACTTACTTATATCGGAGGGAAGCGCTGAATATACAGCATTTACTCATATGAGTAAGTATCAGGATCAATACTCAAAATATATTTTGTATAATATTGAAAACAATACAGATGTTGTTTACGGTGAAGGATTTAGAAGGATTAAAAAATTCATGGATCAAAACTCGTTTGATGAAATGCTGAGAATGTTACAAAGAAGTAATAGGTAAAAACCATCGAAAAATAATTTTTTAGTGCCTGGTTTATTTGTAGAGACGGTAAATATGCCGTCTCTACAAAAATTTATTGAATAATATTTATCTTGTTTTTGAAATATCTTCTCTCAAGACTTCGGCGATCAAAGCACCGGCACCGGCAGCAGCATCGTAAACACTATTCTGAATTTCCTCTTCAGATAAAGTTGCTAATTGAGCAGCACCAATAACACTAGCTACGGTATTGGTTGTTCTATCAAAACTACCTGTTGATTTTCTTATCGGGACAATATTTGTGCCTTCATATTCCCAAACTATTTTAGCGGTTTTCCTGTCAATTATACGTGAGGTTGCCTCTACAAGAATACTTACACCTAAATCGGAAGAGCCGAGTTTACATTTAGTCAATACGGTTTCTACAATAAACATCGGTGCTTCGTCTTGTGATTCAACACTTTTGATATCGTAAAAGCGGGTGAGAGTTCTTTCAATTCCTTCCGAGACATAATAAGCCATCTGTGCAGGATCTACCGAGTTTACAAGTTTTTCTGCAGTTTCCGAGGATACAACTGCCGATACAACCGAACCGACTGCTTCTGCTACATCTAAAGCCGCACTAAATCCACCGGATTGAAAAAGACTTTTTTTAGTTCCGAGCGGAGTGGTAAAATCAACTTGAACTTGCTGGGCACCGCCAGCAACTCCATCCTCAAAATGAAATGTTTTTGATTGTAAATCATAGTTAGCAAGCTCATTTGTATGACCACAACCGGTAAATAGAAAGATTAAAACGGAAGCAAATGGAATTATTATTTTTTTCAAAGCAACCTCCCAACTATTTTTAAAAGGCAAAAATACAATTTGTTTTTTCACTCCGGACAATATGTCTTATTTGTTAACGTTTTACAATCGCATGTTCATGCTATGCTGGAATACTTGCTGAAAAATAAGAAAATATAGGAATAAATTTTCCTGAAATTCTCAGGTTACTTGACCAATAATAATTTTTTAGTCGTCGTGAAATTACCATGAATTAATTTATATAAATACATTCCGCTTGATAAATTACCAGCATCAAAAATTACTTCATAATTACCTGGTTGAAGTTTTTGATTTACTAATAATACAACTTCTCTTCCGAGGATATCATACACATTCAGCATTGTGTTTGACGCTTCACTTTTCATGTTTGACGGAATTGTAAATTTGATTGTAGTGCTTGGATTAAATGGATTAGGATAATTTTGCTCGAGCGAAAATCCATATTCAATTTTATCATCAACAGAAGTAGTTTTTGTTAGATCTACTTTTACAATTTTAGAATATACGAAAGTTCCATCGTTATCTATTTGTTTTAATCTGTAGCTTGCTTGATCAGAATTCGGTAATTCGGAATCCGTAAATTCGTAATACTTCGGTGAGTTTGTTGTACCGTGTCCAAGTACAAATCCTAACTTATCCCACTCAGTTATCGACGAGGATCGTCGCTCTAGATCAAAGCCGTAATTATTCACTTCTGTTGCTGTTTCCCATTTTAACAACACTGTTTTGTCTTCGAGAAGTTCACCGGTGAAAGTTGTCAATTCAACGGGTAAAGGTACTTCGGGAAAAGTTGACGCAATTGCATTTGACATTTTAACCCAACCGGCTAAGTCATTACGTAATTTATATCTTTCTTGTTCAATATGAAGAAACTGCCCTGTGTTAACAGTAGCATTATCATCGCACGGATCACCGCTTCCGTTAATAAATCTTCCTTGCGTATTTGTTGTCGCGAGTAATCTATCCCATGTTGTATCGATATGAGCAATCTTAAAAGTAAGAGTTGTATCTTCTGCATATAGATTATCTTTTAAATCAGATAAATAATCAACCGGCGGAGTGTCGTTTTGAACTCCGTTGCTCATTATTACATATGGGTCAGACGATAATTTTGAAAAGCCATGTAATTGAATGAATATCAAGTCAGAATTATTGTTAAGCATTCTTTCGGTTGTAATTTGGAAGGTCCCGTCTTCAGTATGAGCTTGATCGGACATTCTGTAATCTTCACTACTCCCGGTACATACGCTTGTAGTTCCATCACAAATTGAATAAGAACTGCTGCTGCATCTACTTGTTCCGCTTAAGAAAAATGCACGTGCACCGACTTCCCTAAAAACATAAAATCCTTGTTTACCTGTATTATAATCTTTCTTGGGGTGAGGACTTTGAATTACAAGCTGTGCTCTTTCAGGGTTTGGATTAAATATATACGTTCCCCAATAGTTAGAACCGTTTTGCTCCATTTGTAATATATAATAAGTAATATTCGGTGAAACGGAATTATCTGTATATTCAATAACTCTATACTCTAAAGACGATGCAAGTGTATGTGCGGCGGAATAACTTTCCGCTAAAATACTGTCGATAATTTCTGACCAGTCGTTTTGTTCGTTCACATCCGGATGTTGATATTCGTTCCCCCCCACCGAATCTGGCATATTACTAATTATGCTGTCAATATAAGATTGTAAATTTCCGCTCAATTGTACTTGTGCGAAATTTGTTGCCACTGCCAAAAAGAATATTGATACAATTCTAATCATTTTGATTTACCTATTTGTTCTAAAAATCAAACGGCAAATAAGACGTAATATACTATTAAAAGTTTTGGGAAATTAAATGTTTTTTCAAAAAGTTCTTTGTCCGCATTAATTCGGGAAGCTATTCGAGGCTAATTATGTTGCTGATCTTATTGCTGCTTTCGTTATAACCATCGTTAATTTTGTTCATCGCATCTTTAAAAACGCCGAGTGAGCGCTGGCTTAACAGATCAATTTTTATTAAACCGTAATCTTCAAGTGGATACATATCCGGCTGTGTAATTATTAATCCGAGTCCTTTATTCTTTGCAAACTCAAGCGCAAGATAATTTGTGATTGGCTCCTTTGTGATTACAATTCCCGACGGATGAATACTTAAATGACGAGGAAAGCGGGATAACTGTGATGCAATTTTTATAATTGTTCTCCACGGTTCATTATTAAAATTTAGTGACTTTGCTTCGGGGAATTTTTCCGAAAGTTTATCCAGATTCTTTGCGCTCGTCCAAGGAATGAATTTACTGTATGTGGAAATTTCCGATTGAGAAATACCGAAGACTTTTGCAACTTCACGGAACGCAGACCGCGCACGGAACGTTACCATTGTGGAAATCATTGCAACGTGATTATAACCGTATTTATCAAAAACGTATTTTATGATATCATCGCGCTCTCTCCAAGAAAAATCAAGATCAACATCAGGCGGTGAAAATCTTCCTCGATTTAAGAATCGTTCAAAATAAAAATTGTGCTTAATAGGATCGACTTCGGTAAAACCAAGGCAATAAGATACCAGGCTATTTGCTGCGGAACCTCTTCCGATGTGCAGCATACCCCGGCGCTTTGCTTCGCGTATAATATCCCAAACAATCAAAAAATAATCGCAGAACCCCATTTCATCAATTACCTCCAACTCATATTGAAGTCGCTTAACAGCTTGTTCTGTTATCGGTTTGAATCTTTCTTCCAAACCGCGAAAAGTAATTTTCCACAAAAAGGAAAAAGCAGTTTCACCCGGAGGGAGTGGAAAAATTGGAAATTTATGTTTACCGAATTCCAAATCAACATTACAATTTTGTGCAATCCGTTCGGCATTCCACAGAGCTTCCGGTAATGCACGCCAATCTTGTTTTAGTTCATCATTAGTCTTTAAGTAAAACTCTTCGTCAACTAATTCTTCTTCGGCAAGGTTATCAATTGTTGTATTAAGGTGTATTGCCGTGACGGTTTTATGCAGAATAAAATCTTCTTTCTTTAAGAAATACGCCGGATGTGTTGCTACTATCTGTAATTTTTTAGCTTTTGCAAAATCGTATAGCTCGCGGGTTTTTCTTTTTTGTTTTTCGGTGATGACCAACTCAACAAACAAGTTCGAAAGTAATTCCGGGGCAAGTTCAATTTTTTTAAGTAACTCCAGCGATGATGTAATTATAAACAGGTTATCACTCGGCTCATTAAATAAATCAATTAAATGAAAATCATCTTTTAGTTTACGGGTCGTGATTATCTTACAAAGATGTGAATAGCCGGCATTATTTTTTGCAAGAAAAAGGGCAGATAAATTTTCGTCATGAGGATCATCAATCAAAGCACCGAGTATTGGTTTGATATTCTCATCCTGCGCAAGTTTTGCAAATTGAATGAGTCCGTACATTCCGTTTGTATCGGTTAATACGGCATAGCGGTTCCCGTCTTTCTTTGCAAAAGAAATAAGCTCTTCAATGGGAATTGTTCCTTGAAGCAATGAATAATTTGAATGTGTGTGAAGTGTTATCATTTTTACATTAATTAAAGAAAATAGACAAATACATTCCCTTGTTTTTGCACATATTTTTACACATATTTATTCATACAAAAATGACAATGGAATTACTTATGCCGTCAATTAAAACCAAAAAAGAACGACTTAGCCTTTTTGTTGATCGTGATTTGTCCGAAAGAGTAGAGAAAATCTCCAAACTGACAAATCAAACAATAAGCGAATTAACGCGCAAAGCTCTGCAAGTATATATCGAGCAGATTGAAAAAGAAAAAACCGAACAGGAATTAACGGACGGTTACAAAGCCAATTACGATTATTATTCTAAATCTCAAGAAGAGTGGAATTATGCAGATAAAGAGTAAGACCGGCATTGTTACCCCACTTCTTCGCGGAGATGTTTATTTAGTTAATCTTGACCCAATCGTTGGCAAAGAAATTGGCAAAGCAAGACCGGCAGTAATTATTCAGAACGATATCGGGAATAAATTCAGTCCGGTTACAATAATTGCTCCGATCTCAAGCATTAAAGAAATAACCAAACCGCTTCCGATTATGATTCGTCTTCAAAAAGGTGAAGGCGGATTAAAAGAAGAAAGTTTTGTTGATTGCGGACAAATTCGCACAATCGATAAAAAACAAAGACTAATTACAAAATTCGGAAGTTTAGATAAAGAAAAAATGCTTGATGTTGATAAAGCGATTAAAATTTCTCTAGCGCTTCGCTAATTCCTTTTTCGTTGTTTGTTTATCAAAGAACTATGTAACCGCAGACTTTACCTCTGCGGATTTTTGTTTTAATAGTTTTTATATCAATCAGGGGCGACCAAAAAGTAATGTTTTATTTTTATTGGCCACGAATTACGCTAATACTCGCGGATATTTTTTTGAATAATTACTTTTTGGTCACTCCTGCTACATAAGTATTTACTCATTCCTCCCCATATGAATTACATCAAAACCAAACTTGTCGCGGATTTTCATTACGGCTCTCAGCATCCTTTTGCGGATTGTTTCTTCGTCTTCAAAAAGTAATTCTTGTTCGGTAAAGTGTTCAAGTTTGCTTAAGTGAATTCCGATAAGCCGTATACCTACCCTTCGTGTGTATGCTTTACGAAAAAGATCAACCGCAACATTGTAAACTGTTTTATCATCATCAGTAGCGGGCAGCGACTTTGAGCGCGTCCATGTTACAAAATCAGAGTAACGAAGTTTTATTGACACGGTTGAGGTCTGCCAATTTTCATTTCGCAGTAATTGACAGGCTTCCTCAACAAGTTCAAAAAGAATAGATTCGATTTTATCCTTGTTAACAAGATCTTCCCCGAAAGTTGTTTCTTTAGAAATACTTTTTCGTTCGTGCTCGGTTGAAAAATGTGTGCTTCCTTCACCGTTGGCTTTCTCCCAAAGTGCTATGCCGTACTTTCCGAGTAAAGTAGTTAGATAGTCTTGAGATGCGTTGGCAATATCGCCGACTGTCTTAAACCCGCGTGCGCGTAAAATCGGAAAGGTTGCTTTTCCTATGCCGGGTACTTTTTCAATAGGCAGCGGAGCTAAAAATTCTTTTTCCTTTCCGTGAGGTACGAATGTAATACCATTCGGTTTCTTATAATCAGAGGCTATTTTTGAAACCGATTTATTGCTTGAAATTCCGATTGAACATGGGAGATGAAGTTCACGCCCAATTTCGGTTTGTATTTTTTTTGCAAATTCTTCCGGATGACCGTACATTTTTTCACAGCCGGTAAAATCGAGATAAAATTCATCTATTGAAGCACGTTCAACAGTTGGAAAATATTTTTCTAAAATTCGCTTAACGGCTTTCGAATAGCGGCTGTATTCTTTTCCGTGCCCGCGAATGTATTCTCCGTGGGGACATAATCGGTAAGCAGTTTTAATCGGCATAGCCGAATGGAGCCCGTAAGCACGCGCTTCGTAACTGCATGCGGCAACAACTCCTCGTCCGCTTTTCGGATTACCGCCAACAATTACCGGCTTACCTTCAAGCAGAGGGTTTAAGTTTCGTTCAACCGAAACAAAAAATGCATCCATATCTAAGTGGAATATTGTTTTCATAGTTCGAGGAAAGTTATCTTTATTTAATTTATGTGAGAGGAACTCACCCTAAATCCCTCTCTTAAAAAGAGAGGGACTTTTAAAGTTTTTCTGTAAAATGATTTCTGATTTTTTTGAGCACACTTTCTAAGTTATTTATTACTTCTTCATTTTTGAATCTGATTACTTTGATTCCAAGAAAATTGAGAATTTGTGTTCTATTCTTATCCTCTTTAAGTCTGTATTTGTGATAAATACCGTCCAATTCAATAATTAGCTTTTCTTCGTGACAATAAAAATCAGCGACAAAAAAAGATTCTTTTCCTGTGAGGTCATAAAACAGCGGATGTTGTCTCAAAAATTTTTTGTCATCTAACTTTCTATTACGAATTGCTTTCCAGAGTAATTTTTCTGCATGAGTTGAGTTTCGTCTTAAATCTCGGCAGACAATTTTAGCTATCTCTGCAAGTTCTTTTCTTTTGTTAATACTCATTTAACATTCCTTTTTCTCCCCTTCTCTTTTTAAGACCTGCCCGACCGGCAGGCGGGGAAGGGGCCGGGGGATGAGTTCAAAGACTAAACATAATCGTAAAAATTTTTCCTCCGCGAACTTTGCAAAAATCTCACCCCAAATTTTCCGGAAAATTTAATATGAGATTCTTTTTTGACTTGTCGAGGGAAGAATAGCATTGTGAGACCAAGACTCCCATTTTCTTCTTTTTCACTCCAAAACCCCCATTTTTGTTCTTGAAAGAATCAAAATCTATTCGTATTATAGTGTCCAAATGTTCACTACTAATATTAACAAATTGCCCGAAAGTAGCAAGTCAGTTTTGCTGAATATGTCGGATTATAAACTGTCGAACTCAAGTAATTTCGAAAGAATTTTCAACCGTATTCCGCAAGTCATTCAGCAAACCGGCTTCAACATGTTCGATTACGACAAGGTTTTTACCGATAAGGCGACAAATGATTTAATACGAAGCGGGAAAACTATCGGGTGTTTTTATATAGAAAGCCCAGGAATGCGTTCGCTTCTCAGACGGCTTGACTGCGATAATTTTGAAATGCTCACGGCGGCAAGTTCGGTTATTCGTCCCGGTGTTGCCGAAAGCGGAATGATGAAAGAATTTATCGAGCGGCATAAAAATCCCGCAAGAAGAAAATATCTTATTCCCGAAATGGAAAAATATCTAGGTGAAACCTACGGTGTTATGATCTATCAAGAAGATGTGATTAAGATTGCTCATCATGTTGTCGGGCTTTCGTTAGAAGAAGCCGATTTACTCCGCCGTGCAATGAGCGGCAAGATGCGTTCGCACAAAGCAATGCAGTTAATAGTAGATAAATTTTTTGCTTGCTGCAAAGAGAAAGGTTATCCCGAAAAAGTTGCAAAGGAACTTTGGCATCAGATTGAATCCTTTGCCGGGTACGCATTCTGTAAAGCGCACAGTGCTTCGTTTGCCGTGCTCTCTTATCAAGTTGCTTACTTAAAAACATATTATCCTGCCGAGTTTATGGCAGGTGTACTTAGCAACGGCGGCGGGTATTATTCATCGGCGGTTTACATAAGCGAATGCAAACGCCTTGGTTTAAAGGTTCTTCTTCCGTGCATAAACGAAAGCGGGTATGATTATACGGGAAAAGATAAAGAAGTAAGAATCGGGTTTGTTGCCGTTAAAAATTTCGAGCAAAATTATGCCGATAAAATTTTAGAAGAAAGAAACAAAAACGGAAAGTTCACATCGCTTGCAAATTTTCTTTCGCGTGTTCATCTCGGTTACGAAAGTGCTGAACGCTTAATAAGATGCGGGGCTATGGATTGTTTTAAACAAACACGCCCTACACTCCTCCGTCTGCTTGATATTTATTTCTACAACAAGAAACTCTTAGAAGATGAGAATATAAATCTTTTTGCAAACACAACAAGCAAACTTGAAAAAGAAGTTGCTACCGATAGAGAATTCGGAATAGAGGAGACTTGTTACAATGAATATGAAATATTCGGCTATATGGTTTCGTATCACCCGTTGGATTTCTTTGAAGAAGTAAACAGAGAATATATTGTTAAAGCTGCGGATATGAATAAGTATCACAACAAAAAAATTAAAATGATCGGATGGTATATGGCATCGAAGCGGGTGGTGACAAGCAAAGGCGGGATAATGAAATTCCTTTCACTTGAAGATAAAACCGAAACATTCGAAGCAGTTATTTTTCCCGAAGCATACCGGAAGTATGCGGAACTTACAATGTCGATGGGTCCGTATTTGGTTGAAGGCAAAGTCGATGCAGAAAGCGGTAATAATATTATTGTCGAAAGAATGGAGGTTCTCTCGGCAGTTAAAGCTCAATCGATAACACAAAAAGACAGGACAAGTAAAGATTTCTTCGGTGATGCGGAAAAGGATCTTACAATTGACGAAGTATACCTTGTAAATTCTTTAGGAAAGGAAAAGTTGAAGAGAGCTTATTTGTGATTGGCTGCAATTGTTGATGAATAACGAGCTTTATTGTTGTTATTTTACTTTACACTCATTAAAATTTTCCCGCAGTTGTTATATATAACGTGCTTTCTTATAATTTTTTGCATTATGCAGGTATGCATCACAACAAAGTTTTAGTCTTTCTATAAGTAATAGTTCTCAAATATCAATAAGTAACTATTACTTATAGAATTGAATCAACTCTAATTATCAATCAAATGTTTTTAACAGGGATTGCAAATGTAATTGTTCTTGGCATAAAACATTTTACTGAGTCACAAGCCTGATACTCAAATTCACCCTCAATCAGATCAAAATCTTTTTGCACAGGTTGAGTTATTTGAACCGGAATTATGATATTTATTTTTCCATCGTAAACCACAAGATTTTCTTCAGTACCACGCAGTGTTAATGTTTTGCCTGCCGGATAAACCGGATTTCCCACAATAACATTTTTTGATGAAATAATTTTAACCGATGTAGGAATAAGAAATTCTTCATTAACAGGATTTGCCTGTATGTGATAACCCTTTTCAATGTTAATTTCAAGCACGATATTATTTATTTCCCCCGCCGCGGTATTTAATTCGGCGGGAGTCAACAGTTCAATAAAGTCTGGTGTTTGTGCAAACATACAATTAACTAATGCCAGGAATATTAATGCAAGCAAATTGATTTTTTGATTCATTCTTCCTCCATAAGTTGAGTAAGATTTGCGGTTAGTTCCGTTAACTGAGCATCAAAGTTTTTACTATCGAGCAAGGAGTAAAATCGTATTTTACCTTCCTTATCAATAATTAAATTTGACGCAATTGGTACCTCATCTCTCGGCAGATCGGGCAAAATATCCTTTGGAGCATATTGTGCCGAAACTTGACCATCCGAATCCAATAAAACCGGGAATGAAAAATTGTGTCTTCCCTTCGCCCAGGCTTGTGTTATCTCAATGGTTTCTCTTACATCAATAATCAGAACTATTACATTTTGTTGCTTATAATTATTATACAGAGCTTCCAGCGATGGGGCTTCTGCGTTGCAGTACGGACACCAACTCGTTGCAAAATGTAAGACTATAAAATTTCCTTTCAACTCCGAAAGGATTATTGTGTTTCCATTTATGTCAACGAGTGAAAAATCCGGCGCGTTTTTACCTATCATTGACTGTGTTTCACTGCTGTATAATTGAGTTGTTAATAAAGCTAGAATAACAACCGACATTATTAATTTATTATACATTTTTAACCTCATTTATATTTTTGTTTTCTTCAATTATTTTTATATCCGGCTGCTACTAAAAATTCTCCGGGAATGTTGTATCCTTTACCATTCTTAAACTGTTCAATTGATGACAGATATTCTTTATGTACTTCTTGCTTGGTTATTTCATCGAAACGTGAATACGCCATTGCCACCGGTCCGCCGGCAAAAACGGCCGTACTTGCCTCTTCCGCAGTTTCATAATAAAGCGTTGTCGAAATTCGCTTTAGTCTTATGTTTGTAAATCCTGCTTGCTCAAATGTGAACTTCAGATTATCCCCTCCTCCCAATTGGAAAAATAATGGACATACATCGGATTTTACCCTTGCATCGATAATTGGGAATATCTCTGCCCAACCACAGTTTTTTCTTTCACCCCAAACTGCTGCAACTGCTCTTCCACCGTGCTTGATAACACGATTCATTTCTTTGCACGCAGTAAAAGGATCCGGACTGTACATTAACCCAAGAGCACTGAGAGAAGCATCAAAGTAATTGTCTTCAGCGGTCAATTCTTCCGCATCCATTCGTTGAAAATTTGTATTCCTCTGATTTTTATGTACAGAATATTGTAATGAATACTCAATCATTTTATCGGAAAGATCACTGCCCAAGACAAAACCTTCCGTACCAACTTTTTCAGCAACTCTGAACGTTACCAATCCGGTTCCGCAAGCAATATCAATTACTTTTTCCCCGATTTTTAGATCTGCCATTTCTATTAATAATTCTTGTGCGGGTTTTAGCTGGTCTGCCCAGCATCTTTCGTAGTAGTCCGAAGCTTTATCCCATCCGTATCTCTGCACTCTTTTTTGAAGTTCTGGTGACATTAAATAACCTCCTGATTTATTTTATAATTAATTTCTCTTTCTAATTTTATTGGTCTCGTAAAAAGATCAATATACGAGCTGAGTTCATCCGATTTATTAATCATTTTTTCAACATCTTTTTTGGGTGAAGGACTTGCTATGTTCACAATGTATTTTACTTTGTCATAACCAGGATTATAATTCCCGACGCCGAGTTCGCCGCGTGTATTGTAATCGGCTTGTATTTCAACTTCAAGTTCGTCTATTTGGATATTCATAATTGCTGCCCACCTCATATAACCCATTGCTATGCAAGTGCCTAAAGCCCCTCGTCCGAACATTCCGGGATTAGGTCCTTCATTATTTCCTCCCCAACTTTCATTCATATCTGCAGTTAGATTCCAATCACCATCAGTGATGTTACAGGTTAAACCTTTCTCTACGGAAACTTTTGTTACTGCGGTTCCTATCCCCATTCCTTCTCTAAGTTGAACAACCCTTACTTGCCGTTCAAAAGCTGTTTTAATTTTCTCTGATTGATTCATTTTTCTCCTATGGTTTTACGGTAAATAAAAAGTTATAGATTATTGAAGGAATGCAAATGTCTGTTGTGCTCACAATAAATGCAACCATCGCTAAAAGACTACCCATTAAATAGCCAGCTAAGTTCATTTCAAAATGGAAAAAAAGTGCGGTAGCAATCATCCAGAATGTTGCTATTGTACAAGTGAATTTTAGTTGTTTTGATCTTGGCGGTAATGCCGGCTTATTTAATTTATGCCTTACTAGGTGGTTATAAATATAATCAAATGGATGATGGGGAAGAATAATTCCTCCAAATGCAACCAATGAAATCACCAAAAGTATTGGAACATTAGCAGTTATTACACCAAGCAACAATATTGTCAAACAAACCACGTAGGCAAACCTGTTTCCGAAAGCGAGCGAAGTTAATTCTGTATCGGAATAGCCTGAATATCCTTGAACTTTCAGTCGATGTATTCTAGAAACAGATAATGTTTTTACTCTTTTATTCATTTTCCTTTTTCCCTTAAAAGTTTTAAAATATTCCTTGAGCTACGATGAAAGGGATTAGAATGTAAAGTATAGTATCCCTAACGGTGTAATAGGCGATAACAAAGACAAATACTTTCCATCCCCTTTTTTTAAGCAATGATTTAATTCCTTCTTTTTTTGTAATAATTATACTGTCAATTATATAGTACTTGTAGAGTTTCATAAGTTTATTTTTCTCTGCAATATGATTTAAGAATCCAATCACTGTGTTCATTTTGTTTTCCTTTTTAAGAACGATGACATCTTTTAAGGGATGTCATCTGTTTTTAATAAATAGTCTAAGAAGCTTTTTCGTAGGCTGTTGAAACAGACTTCTGCTTTTTACCGATAGGGAGAATCATCGGAACGGATTTTTTATATTCTGCATAATCACGCCCGTGAATTGAAACCAAATCTTTTTCCTCAAACCAGATCGCAATGAAAATATAACCGGTTGTAGCTACGGCAAATAATAAATGAGCTGTTGTCATAACCGGAGTTGCCCAAAAAACTAATAACCAGCCAAGGTAAAGCGGGTGTCTAATTAATCTATAAGGACCCGGTGTAACGAACCCAAGGTTTGTATATTTTTTACCTATTAACGGCAGCCATACCTGTCTCAATCCAAATAAATCGAAGTGGTCTATTAAGAATGTCGAAATAAGAACAGTAATCCATCCAAAAGCATAAATACCATAAATTATATATTGTGCCTTGGAGTTTGTTATATCCCAAATTGTCTCTCCCATCGGTTCCCATAACCAGAATATAAGTACGAATATCAGATTGGTTAATAAAACGTATGTGCTTCTTTCAATTTCAACGGGAATAATTTTTGTCCACATTTTCTTGAATCCTTTTCTAGCCATTATACTATGCTGAAGAGCAAACAAACCTAATAATGCAGTATTAATTAACAGCGCTTCACCCAAAGGTGATGTTGCTGCAGAATCCAGTGATTTCGGAACAAGAATATTACCGAGGAACCCAATAGCGTAAACAAATACGCCTAGGAACATTAAGTAGCAAAATACTCCGTACAAGAAAAAAAGTGTGCGTTTCATATAAGTCTCCTTTTGTTTATAAATAATGATAAATGGTTGTCAATCTTTACGTTGCTTATGTTTTTGCAAAAGCCCGCTTGAATTATGACCACAAAAGTAGCTTAAGTGGGGGGTGGTTTTATTTCAAAATGGTTGCAACTATTTTAATTATTGTTGCAGTGATTTTGCTCGATTTGATGAGTTGATCTGGTTTTTTAATTAATGTTGCAGTTGTTTTAACTATTGTTGCATTGATGAAAAATAACTTATTTGAAGATGGGAAAGAATCGGTTTTAGCTATCGTTTCTTTTTGCGATATTCACTAGGCGGGCAGCCAAAAAGCTCGGTAAAACTTTTTGTAAAATATGCTTGTGAACTGAAGCCAACTTTGTAAGCAATTTCTGCCATATTGCCCGCATTCTGTTTAATAAGATCAGCCGCACGCTGAAGTCTGAAATTACGAATGAATTCAGTTGTGGTTTGGTCACACACAGCTTTTAACTTCCTGTGAAGTTGAGAGCGGCTTAAACCTATTTCTTTCCCTAATTCAATCACACCGAAGTTTTCATCATCAATTCTATTCTCAATTATCTCAGAAATTTTATCCAGAAATATTTTTTCGGATGAAGGTACTATCACACTTTTGGGCTGCAGAATCATTTCTGATCTAAATTTTTCTCTCATTTGTTCACGAAGCTTTATTAGATTTTTTACCCTGATGAGTAATTCTTCGTGATCGAAAGGTTTAACGAGATAATCATCCGCACCAATCTCAAGTCCTTCGATCTTATCCTCCTTAGCAGCTTTTGCGGTGAGCATTATAATAGGGATATGACTTGTTTTAAAATCCTTCTTCAATTTTCTGCTCATTTCATAACCGTCCATCTTCGGCATCATAATGTCACTAATGATTAAATCGGGAAGAATCTCTGCTGCTTTCTGTAAACCTTGTTCGCCATCTTCTGCTTCGTACACTAAATATCTTTCTTCCAACTGTTCGGTTATGTAATTCCGCAAATCAGAATTATCTTCAACTACCAAAATTATTTTTGCATCGGTTGAATCTTTAACAGTTCCCGAAGTTCCGTAAAGTCGGATATCAATTTCTTCGGAAGTAATTCTCTGCTCTTCAAGCTCATAGTTCAAACGCTCCGAATATTCCGGTGTATCTTTCTCTTCGGCGTCAGTAACAATGACTTGTTCAGGTTTATAATGTGCTCTGCCTACGGGAATTCTTATTGTAAAAGTTGTTTCTTTTTCTTCGATGCTGTGAACGCTTATCTCACCGTTGTGAAGTTCAACAAGCTCTTTTACAAGTGCTAATCCAATGCCGGTGCCCTCATACGCCCTGCTTGATGTTTGATCAACCTGGTAAAACCTGTTGAAAATAAAAGGCAATTTATCTTCAGGAATTCCGACACCTGTATTTGTAAATCTTAAATCGACTTGATGAAGATGCGGAATAACTTCAACTTCAATTCTTGCTCCGCTCGGCGAGAATTTAAGTGCATTTGAAATCAGGTTGCTGACAATAGTTTCAAATTTTTCGGGATCGATGTAAAGATATACTTCCTTTGATTTTACTGAATCAGAAAGGGGATTATTATTAAAAGTAAATGTTATGTTTTTCTGTTCGGCAATCGAACTAAATGATGAAAGAATTCTTCTAAGAAATTTATTTATATCGTACTTTGCAACTCTAAGATTTACATTCCCTGCTTCAAGTTTGGAGAGTTCCAACAGTTGGTTAATCAGCTGTAAGAGTCTGTTTGCATTTTTTTTAATAACACCGAAATCTTTTTTACTTTCCTGCTCCGAAGATTTTTTAAGAAGTTTATCGGACAATCCAAGTATAAGAGTCAGCGGAGTTCTGAACTCGTGAGAAATGTTCGCAAAGAATCTTGATTTCAACTTATCAACTTCTTGAAGTTTTTTTGCTTCAACCTCTCGTAGCTCAAGTTCATTGCGAAGTTTTACTCGTTTAATTTCAAATTGACGAATAAAAAGTAATATAGCACCTATTGCTGCCGTATAAATTAAAAAAGCCCACCATGTTTGCCACCAAGGCGGTCTTAATGTCACTCCAATCGATATTCCTTCTTCATTCCATACACCATTACTGTTTGTTGCTTTCACACGAAATGTATATTCACCCGGATCGAGATTTGTAAATGTTGCCGTTCTCTGGTTGCCTGCATTAATCCAATCTTTATTAAATCCCTCCATTATATATGCATATTGGTTTTTATCCGGGTTATTAAAATCAAGTGAAGCAAACTCGAATGAAATAAAATTATCTTCGTACGAAAGAGTTATTCCCTCTGCAAAAAGAATATTTCTTTTGAGAGGGGAGTTATTGAAAGAATCCCTCGTAATTTTCACTTCTTTGTTGAAGATTTTAAAACCGGTTATTACTATTTGAGGTTTCCTTTGGTTCACAAGCATTTGTGAAGGATTGAATATGTTCAACCCGTTAACTCCGCCGAAATAAATTTGCCCGTTAGCCTGATCTGAGAAACCGGAATTTCTTAAAAAGTGATTTCCCTGCAAACCGTCATTTGCATCATAGTTATTAAACTCACCGCTTTCGGGTATAAATCGTGAAATACCTTTATCTGTACTCAACCACAAATTACCAAAACTATCTTCAAGTGCTTTCTGTATTGTATTGCTCGGCAAACCGTTATCAGTTGTGTAATGCCGGAAATTGTCTTCATCTTTTACCCATATATTCAATCCTCCACCGAAAGTACCGATCCAAAGATTACTTTTGGAATCGAATAGGAGTGAATTTATTCGATTGCTGGTAAGACTGCTTAGATCATCCACGTTGTGTGTATACCTCTTAACATTACCCGTTATTGGATTAAATTTGTTTAGCCCGTCGTGCGTAGTCCCGATCCACAAAAATCCATCATCATCCTCACAAATTGCTATAATTTGATTTGACGACAAGCTGCTTGAATCTAATGGATTATGTTTATACACAGTAAAAGACCCGGTAGATTTATCAAATTTATTTAGTCCACCGGCACCGGTTCCTATCCAAATTGTTCCATCACTCGATTCAAAAACGGTATGTGTAAAATTATTTGAAAGAGAATTGGAATTATTTTTATCTTGTTTCAGAAATCTAGTTTGATCGGATAACGGATCGTAAAAATATACACCATTGCCAAAAGTAGTAATCCAAATTTTCTCTTCTCTATCTTGGTAAATGGAAGTAACTTCAACAGGTGCAAGGTTCTTTACTTCATTCAAATAGATCACAGATTCATTATTGGTATTCAATAGTTGTTTACGTGCTATTAAACCTGACTCAGTACCGATCCATAAATTGCCTTTGCCATCCGGTAATAAAGCATTTATTCTTGAATCTCCGAATTTAGTATTAGATGTTTTAGGAAGCCTATAAGTAATGAATTGCTCTGAGTAAATCGAATGTTTATTTACTCCCGAGTTGTTTGTTCCGACCCAAAGTACTTTGTTAGGGTCTTCAAAAACGACTAACAAATAGTTCTCACTGATTGAATTTTCGACATCGGAATTTTTATAATTAATTATTTTTCCGGATGCTGGAAAATACCTGAAAAGACCTTCACCTGTAGTAGTAAACCAAACCGAACCGTTGCTTCCGGTGCTGATGCAGCTGATTCCGACCCTTCGTCCCGGGTTTTTATAAATCAAATTAAATTTCTTGTTATTATTTATGTTAACATTCAAGTCGGTTGAGTAAAGAGCACTATAAGTCCCGACCAACAATTTGTTATTATGTTCAGCTAAGCTGATTACACCATTGGAGTAAACATCGGAAGGATTTTCAGTATTTATTTTATTTCTATAGAATCTGTTTCCTTTTTCATCGAAATAATCGAGACCCCCGCGGGTTCCGATCCAAATATTGCCGCGACTGTCCTGCAATACAGATGTAACAAAATTATTACTCAAACTATTTTCGTTAGCTTTAATAAATTTATAATTAGTGAACTTCTCTTCACCCGGATCAAATTTGCTTAGCCCATTTGAGGTGCAGATCCACAAATTATTTGAGTTATCCTTAACAATACGCCAAACCATATTATTCGGCAAACTACTTGAGTCATTTGGGTCGTGTATAAAATGTTTGAATGATTCAGTTTTTAAATCAAACCTGCTTAATCCGCTCATAGTACCTATCCAGAAAATCCCGTTCCCGGTTTCACAGATTGTATTTACGGCATAATCAGGCAAGCTGTTTTGATTTCCCGGTTCGTGTTTAATTATTTTGAAATCATAACCATCGAATAAGTTAAGTCCGTCATTCGTTCCGAACCATATCAAACCTTTATTGTCGGAATAGATACAAGTTACCTGGTTTTGCGATAACCCATTTTCTGTTCCTATCCTTTCGAAAATTATATTAGTGCTCTGTGAGAACTGCGGGTGAGTAATTAACAACAGGTAAAATAAAGTGAGATAAAATATTTTTACTTTGTTCGACACTTTTCCCTTAACAAGTTTATTGATTCGGATCAACTATCTTGATATTTACAATCGTAATGTCTTTAATAAAATGTTAATTTTGAGTCACTTTGTAACCTTAATTGACTCGCTCATCAAATTTACCACCATATAAATAGACAATCTATATATTTTTATGGAAAATCAGTAAAGCGAATTTCTTCATAAATAATGTAACCGAGGGAGATTTGAGAAAATTACGCTGCCTGATAATTTATGTAACTCTAAATTGTAGGATAGATTATGAGTAACAAATCAAAGAAGAATATTTAGAAGCAATTAAAAACCGGTATTAATTTGTCGATAACAAAGAAAAGAAAAAATACTGGAGAAGTTTTGAAACACACTCTAAAGCCAAGAGCAATATCCAAAGTTTGAGAAAATAACAGTTAATTATGAGGACTATTGTCCCATTGTTAAATCAAATTATCTTCTTCAACCGCGGATATGCTTTAAGAGTGTTTTCGGGTACATTCACTTTCATTTTATCACTCAATAAATGAAGCATTTCAAGTGCGTTTGCAACAGCGTTTCCATGCGGATGATTATTCATAATAACAATAATTTTATTTACCGTATCAATTACTTCTTTCAACTTTTGATCAATTTCAATTAACTCGCCGGGTGAATAAAGATAATCATATCTTGCACTTTGTTGTTTGTAAGTTTGTTTCTTACCAAAATTTTTAATTGACTGGCTCCAGGCTTTTTCGTTGCGACCATGAAAACGTAAATATAAATTTTCACCAATAATATTTGGTCTGAATTCAATTGCCTTTCCCAACACCGGTTGATCAATAACACACAATGAAGATTTGTTTGATTTCACAAAATCGAAAAAACGCTCTATAAACCATGACTGATGTCTAACTTCAATGAACTTTTCATATTCAGCAAAAGTATCGACTAACTTTTTAAGGTGATTTGCATTTGACTTATCAAGAGAAAATGAATAGGGAAACTGAATTAAAAGTCCGGCTAATTTTCCCTCTCTTGCTAATTGATCCAGTACAAGTTTAACAGCTTTTGTGTTTTCGTTCGTAAAGTTTTTTTTATGTGTAAAATCTTGATGAAGTTTAATTGCAAAAAGAAAATCACTTTTATCTTGGGTATGCTTTATCCAACTATTAACAGTTTTAGGATCGATATATGTATAATAACTTGAATTCACTTCAACACAATTAAAAAATTGAGAATAGTATTGAAGCCAATTAAAATCTGTCGACTGTGATTTTGGATAAAAACTTCCGATCCAATCTTTGTATGACCAACCGGCTGTTCCTACATATAATTTCTTCATAAATGAAAACTAATGAAATGCAAAGACGAATGCATTCTTAAAGCCTTGTCTCTTCGATTTCTTTATCTAATTTTTCTTTTACTTCGGGAGGGAGATCATTCCAATGAATATTATGTATTGCGCCCTGAAGTGCATATACCAATAACCTGTTTACCGGAAAGTCTTGAAGTTTTAGAATGTTGTAAATATTAACCGGACCAAGTTTTTCAATATCCTTTTTGGTGTTGATACCAATTTTGTTAAGCCACTCCTCGCTTTTGGGACCTAGGTTTTTAAGTGAAGATAATTTCGCTGGAGGCATTGAGCTATTCTCCGTGGTTTTCTGTATGCCCTCGGCAGTTCTTAGTGAAATGCATTGCACAGAGTTTTTCAGATATGTCACAAGAACCACAGAGTTATTACTTCAAATCTTCCAAAATCTTTTTCAGTTTGTCTACTTGCTCCGACCAATCATGCTGTTTTGCTTTTTCTTTTTCAACTACATCAGCCGGAGCGTTGTTTACAAATTTCTCGTTTGAAAGTTTTTTTGTAACTGAAATCAATAATCCTTCTAATCGAATGATTTCTTTTTCCAGCCTTTGTCTTTCAACATCTAAATCAATCAAGCCTTCAAGCGGAATATAAATATCACATCCCTTAACAACAGATGATGCACTTGCTTTGGGTTTATCTAAGTTGGCATCGACAATTAGGTTTTCAACTCTAACCAGCGATTGAATATATTTTTTCTGAACATCAGTAATTTTATTTGCTTTGAGGTAAACATCAATTTGTTTTGAAGGCGGAATATTCATTTCACCCCGAATATTTCTTATTGCGGTAACAACACTCTGCATAAATTCTATTTCTTCTTCAGCGGTTTTATCAATCTTGCTTTCATCCGCTTCGGGGAATTTTGAAGTTGAAATACTCTCGCCGTCTTTTCTATCATCAAGCAACTGCCAAATTTCTTCTGTTATATACGGCATCATCGGATGAAGAAGTTTCATCATTTCAGCAAATAAATTTATTGAGCGTGTAAGTACAGCGGATTTTATTTCTTTGTCTTCGGAATAAATTCTGTTCTTGGACATTTCGAGATACCAATCACAGTAATCGTTCCAGATAAATCCATAAATAATTTTATGAGCACCGTTAATGTCAAATTTATCAAGAGCGGTTTTATATGATTTGATTGTACTGTTGAAACGAGATTCAATCCAGTTATCGGAAAAATCAATATGTTTTTTAATTAATGATTCATCAAGTTCAATATCTTGTGCATTCATTAAGAGGAAGCGAGCTGCATTCCAAATTTTATTTGCAAAGTTTCTTCCAATCTCACATTTGTCGGTTGAAAAAAGAACATCCTGCCCAAGCGGAGCTAAATAATTAATTGTGAATCGTAACGCATCTGCACCATATTGATCAATCACCTCAAGCGGATCGGGAGAGTTGCCGAGAGATTTGCTCATCTTACGTCCCTTTTCATCCCGGATGACGCTTGTGAAGTAAACATCTTTAAACGGGATATCATTCATAAAATGCATACCAGCCATTATCATTCTTGCAACCCAGAAAAATATTATATCCGGTGCTGTAACAAGCAAATTGGTAGGATAGTAATATTTTTGATCTCTTTCGTTTGTAAAAACATCCTGTGCCCAAAGCCAGCTTGAAGCCCAAGTATCAAGTACGTCTTCTTCCTGATCCCAGTTTTCAATATCCTTAGGAGGTTCGACTTCACAGTAGATTTCTTTTGTATCTTTGTGATACCAAACCGGAATTCTATGTCCCCAATAAAGCTGTCGAGATATACACCAATCTTTTATATTCTCCATCCAATGTTTATAAGTTTTTACCCAATGACTTGGATGGAAATCAATTTTTCCTTCCTCGACAACTTTTAATGCCGATTCCGAAAGTTTATCCATCTTCATAAACCACTGTTCGGAGAGATAAGGCTCGATTGGTACTCCGCCGCGTTCCGAATAACCGACATTGTTTGTGTAATCTTCTATCTTTTCAATAAATCCGATTTCCTCGAATTTTGAAACAACTCTTTTACGAACTTCGTATCTATCAAGTCCTCGTAAATCTTCCGGTACATTATTGTTTGTTGTTGCATCTTCGTTAAAAATGTTAATCATATCAAGATTATGACGCTGACCCATTTCGTAATCATTTATATCGTGAGCCGGAGTTACTTTTACAACTCCAGTTCCGAATTCTTTATCTACATATTCATCTGCAAAGATTGGTATTTCTCTTCCGACTAATGGTAGAATAACCTTCTTGCCTATCAAATCTTTGTAACGTTCATCGGTAGGATTAACAGCCACACCGGTATCTCCGAGCATTGTTTCGGGACGGGTTGTTGCAACAACAAGTTTAACATCACTATCCTTAACCGGGTATTGAAAATACCAAAGTTTTCCGTTCACTTGTCTGAAAATAACTTCTTCGTCTGAGATAGCTGATTTAGATGCGGGGTCCCAATTTACCATTCTATAACCGCGGTAAATTAATCCATCTTTATAGAGTTTTACAAATGCTTCAATTACCTTCTTGTAATAATGGTCATCCATTGTAAAACGTTCACGTTCCCAATCGCAGCTAACACCGAGCTTTTTTAATTGCTTGATGATAATGCCTCCGTATTTTTCGGTCCAGTCCCAGCAATGTTTTAAGAATTCATCACGGCTAAGTGAATGTTTATCGATTCCTTTTTCTTTTAAGAAGTTCACAACTTTAGTTTCGGTTGCAATTGACGCATGATCGGTACCCGGAACCCAGCAAGCGTTGTGACCAAGCATTCTTTTATATCGAACAAAAACATCTTGAATTGTATTATTTAAAACGTGACCCAGTGTGAGCATTCCGGTTACGTTCGGAGGAGGAATTACTACAGTATAAGGTTCTTTTGATTCGTCAACTTCGGAATGGTATAGCTTATGATCTTCCCAATACTTAAACCATTTGTCTTCAACTTCGCCGGGATTATATGCTTTTGGAATATCGGATAAATTCTTAACCTTCATTTTTTGCCTTTATTCTGAAAATTTGAAAGGACAAATATAAGGAAATTTGAGGAGTGTATTAAATCTGACCCGCGGTTAAATCCCCGTGATTTTTCGGAATAATAATTCCATAATTCATTTCTTGAAATACATTTGTTATGGACAAATCCCGGGGATTTTTTTCTGAAGGTTTTACTTGCTTCATAAAAGGATTATTCAATAAATTCATTCCTGTATTAAATCCATTTACAAACAGGAGGTAAGATGGACTTTAACGAACAATCCAATACTCAACAAGATGATGCATCACGTCACTTGACAGAAATGGCCGCCGTTGGCGAAAACATGGTCGGCTGGCTAAAATTTCTTGGTGTTGTAAATATTATTATGGGAGTTTTTGTTGCTCTCAGTATTGTTGGTATAATCATAGCTTGGCTTCCGATTTGGTTAGGTGTATTACTCTTCCAAGCAGGCAACCAAATTACCGAGGCGAGAATCAGTAGAAATTATTACCACTTGGTAACAATGATGCAGAAGTTTAAAATGTATTTTATGATACAAGGAATTTTATTGTTGATTTCTTTAATCTTCGGTGTAATAGGATTTCTAAGTTTTGGAGCCGCATTATTCGGAATTTTTGGTGGCGGCGAGTTTGATACATATTAATATTTTTTGTAGAGCGACGATCTTTCGTCGCTCGTCTTAATTATTTTCAAGTTCTATACCAAGCGATCAAGGATGATCGCTTTACGATAATGCTAATCAATTAGGTAAAGATAGTTTGGTAATTTTACTCTCAAACCGGTGTTGCTTCCGTCCAAATCACTCCACTGATCGCCGATTGAAAGAATAATATTATATCCTTGCTCGGTTAGAATTTTTCTTTCGTAATCTTTAAACTCTTCAGCGAGCATTTTTCTTGTTTTATCAGTTCGTGTAATTAATGTATCGAAGGTAATTATGCCAACCTGGTTTAGATTTCTAATTGTTGCATTGTACTCGTAATCTTTTCTTCCGGTTAAAAATACAATTCCAACATTTCTTTCGAGCAGCCAATCATATAATCTTCTTGTTTGCGGAATTACTTCGCAATCGGCTCTTTGTATCCATTCACCCCATAGCTGCCATTCGAACCCGAAACCGATTTCTTTTGTGTGTGCATAGTTGGAAAGAATTGTTTCGTCAACATCAAATATTGCCAAAGAGTTTTCCGGGAAGTTATGTTTTTCCAATTTCTTAATTGTTGAATTTATTATTTCTGTTACTTCTTTATCATATTGACCGTTCTCGTAATAATCTTGGACAATAGCTTTCGCAGTATCCAAGTTTACTAACTCAGTAGAACTGCATCCTACAAAAACTAATGGAATGAGAATCAACAAAAATTTCTTCATTAATACCTCCTGTATATAGATAGAAAAGGGCTGTTTCAATTTGTTCGCATTGAAACAACCCGAATTTTTCCACGAAATGTGAAAATCGATTAAAGAATATATTTACTTAGATCTCTGTCTTTAACAATTGAATCAAGTTTATCAAAAACCAGTTTACCTGTAATTTCAAATTTCTTCTCTTTGTTTTTATCCGGCACATCGAATAAAATATCTTCCAATAAAGTTGTGAGAATTGTATGTAATCTTCTTGCCCCGATATTTTCAACTTCCGCATTAACGTGTGCAGCGGTTCTAGCCACTTCTTTAATTGCATCTTCTTTGAATGTTATATCTACACCTTCAGTGCTGAGCATAGCGGTGTATTGTTTTAATAAAGCATTTTGAGGAAGTGTAAGAATTTTGACAAAATCTTCTTCACTCAAACTGCTTAATTCAACTCTAATCGGGAATCTACCTTGAAGTTCGGGAATTAGGTCCGATGGTTTTGAAACATGGAAGGCACCGGATGCAATAAATAAAATATGATCGGTTTTAACAACTCCGTATTTTGTATTTACCGTGGAACCTTCTACAATTGGAAGTAAGTCGCGTTGAACTCCTTCGCGGGATACATCGGGACCTTGCTGACTTTTGGCACCGGCAATTTTGTCTATTTCATCAATAAAAACAATACCCGATTCTTGAACACGTTTTACAGCTTCACGTTGTACGGCTTCCATATCGATTAACTTTGCCGCTTCTTCCTGGGCAATTATTTTTCTTGCTTCGGCTATTGTTGTTTTTCTTTTTTTCTTTTTTTTCGGCATCATACTGCTCATAAGTTCTTGAATATTGATGCCCATATCGTCAAATCCAACCGGTCCAAGAACTTGCATACCGACTGCAGGCTGTGTTGTATCGAATTCAATCATTCTTTCATCAAGCTCGCCGTTCTGTAGTTTCTTTCTCATCCATTCTCGAGTCTTTTCATTTTGAAGTGCTTCGGTTTCATCGGTTACATCAGTTGATACCGAAGTGTTGGATGGTTGATTAGGGCGTTTTACGGGGGGAATTAATAAATCAAGAATTTTTTCTTCGGCAATTGTTTCGGCTTTCTCGTGTACTTCCTCAGTCTTTTCTTGACGAACCATGTTAACGGCTAATTCGGTTAAATCCCGGATCATTGATTCGACGTCTCTGCCAACATATCCGACTTCGGTAAATTTTGATGCTTCAACTTTTATAAACGGTGCACCGGCAAGTTTTGCTAATCTTCTTGCAATTTCGGTTTTGCCTACACCGGTTGGACCGATTAGTATAATATTATTAGGAACAATTTCTTCCCTTATCGCTTCTTCAACTTGCTGTCTTCTCCAACGGTTTCTAAGTGCTATAGCAACTGCGCGTTTTGCATCTCTTTGACCAATAATAAATTTATCCAATTCATCTACAATTTGTGTTGGTGTTAAATTTTCCATCAATTGAAATTTGTGTGACATACTTATCCTTCTATTACTTCAACATTAATATTACTGTTTGTATAAATACATATATCCGCCGCAGTTTTAAGAGCCTCTTCTACAATTTCTTTAGCCGATAAGTTGCTGTATTTCTTTAACATTTTTGCTGCGGCAAGGGCAAACATTCCGCCGGAACCAATTGCTACAATGTTGTCGTCCGGTTCAATTACATCGCCGGTACCGGAAACAACAAATGTTTTATCTTTTGAAACAACTGCCAACATTGCTTCAAGTCTACGAAGATATTTATCTGTTCTCCAATCTTTGGCAAGTTCAACAACGGAACGGCTGACATTACCGTTGTATTGTTCGAGTTTTTCTTCAAATCTCCCAAGTAAAGTAAATGAATCGGCTGCCGAACCTGCAAATCCGCATAACACTTGTCCGTTCATTAATTTTCTAATTTTCATCGAATTATGTTTCATAACTGTATTGCCGAGTGATACCTGCCCGTCTCCGCCAATTGCAGCAACATCGTTATGAATAATTCCAAGTATTGTTGTTGATCTAAATTTTTTACTCATTATTTCTCCTATATATCATCTTAAGGAATCATAATCATATCTTGTTATTTGCGCCCCATCAAAAGTAAGGAGTAATGCTAATTATGATTTTTTATGTTTTTAAAAATTTCACCGGTATCAATCTCGGTGTAATCTTTTGATATTGGACATATTCTTCACCGAAAAGTTCTACTAATTTTCTTTCTTCATAGATTGAACCGATTATAAAATAAAGTGATAAACAAATAAAGAACACTAAATAGAAGAAAGACATAACCGGACGTAAACCTAAGAACAAAATTGAAAAGAAATAAATGGGATGTCTTGAGAACTTAAACGCACCGGTTTTCTTCAGTTGATATCTTTCATCTAATTCGCTTGGGTTGTATTCTCCCCGTAAATATCTTTTGATCTGTGTAATACCTAAGAACTCCCAGATATTAACCGCAGAGGCAGCCCAAATAAATCCAATAAGTGCAAAGAACTGAAGCACAAAAATAACAATATCCCACGGATAAATTAAATCATATATAATAATATCAGGTTTAGGTGATAACTCGTAAATAAGATAAAATGTAATCAACGAAACAACATTATAGAATAATCTATAGAATGCTATTTTATCTCCGATTTCTTCAACAAGTTTTCTCTTTAACTTATTAGATGCAAGTATTGAATGAGAAAAACCGAATAGTACAAAAAGAAAAACAATTATGAGTGCATCAATTAGAAGTGTCATAACTCTTTACGCAGACGGGCAACCGGTAATTTAAGCTGCTCTCTATATTTTGCAACTGTTCTACGGGCAATATGGATTCCTTTATCTTGAAGCATTTTAGAAATTTTCTCATCACTGTATGGGTTTTTCTTTGATTCGCCGTCGATTATTTCTTTTATAAGTTCTTTAATATGTTTATTCGAAATTTCATCGCCCGAATCTGTTGAAAGTCCTTCGCTGAAGAAATATTTTAATTCGTGTATACCTTGCGGACTTTGTACATACTTACCGTTTACAACCCTGCTTATTGTAGAAATATCCATTCCAATTTCATCGGCAATATCTTTATAAATCATCGGTTTAAGATGTTTAGGACCGCTTTCAAAGAAGTGATACTGCTTTTCCAAAATAGCACGCATTATTTTCATTAACGTATTTCTTCTTTGCTGAATTGAAGCAATAAACCATTTAGCCGATTCAAACTTTTCGCGCAAGAACTTATGTGTTTCTTTATCGCGCTCGTTCATTTTTCTTCTTCGTTTATTGGAATCAATCATTTCCAAATAAGTTTGACTTATTGTAACCGAAGGCATAGATTTATCGTTGAGTGTAACGATGTAGTTATTTTCCACTTTTTCAATTAAGAAATCCGGTGTTATTTGATTCGATTCAACTTCATCTATATTTCCTTCGCCCGGTTTAGGGTTGAGTTTTTGTATTAGGTCAAGAGTAGAACGAAGAGTAGTCCGTGTTAAATTCATTTCCTTTTCGATTATGTCGAAACGCTTATTGACGAATTCCTTATAGAAATCGGTTAAAATTTTTTCGGCGAGATAAGAGTAATACGGGTCATAAGATGAATTGCGAATTTGTATAAGCAGACATTCTCTTAAATCTCTTGCACCAATACCTACCGGTTCCAAAGTTTGAATAATCCCTAAAACTTTTTCGCCCTGTTCAAGAGTTACGTCAATTTCTTCGAAGAGTTTCAGTTCTTTAATAATTTTTTTCAAATTGGCTTTAAAGTAACCGTCTCTATCTAAACTACCGATAATATTTTCACCGATAATAACTTCTTCATCCGAAAGATCGAGCATGTTGAGCTGTTCAACCAATTGTTCGCGCAAAGTTGTTCTTTGAGGGGCAATTGGTTGTGTTTGTTCATCATCGCGACTTCTATTTAACCTGTCGTTATCAATATCAACATCGTTCATGTAATCTTCTAATTCAAACTCATCATCGGAACTGTCATAATCTTCTTCGGTATCTAATGTTTCATCCGATGAATCATCGTCTTTTAATTCAAGTTCTTCATCAAGTACTTCTTCAAGAATCGGATTTAATTCGAGTTCCGTTTTTATTCGTTGTTCGAGCGCAAGTGTATTAAGCTGCAGCAATTTCTGGTATTGAATCTGCTGAGGTGAAAGTTTCTGTTGTAGCGCAAATTTTTGTTGTAGTGATAGCATAACTTATTTTTCTAAAAATTTCTTTGCCTGTTCAAACCATTGATTACCGTATAGTCTTTTCAACGAGTCTTTGCAAAATTCCAAAATTGTTAAATTAGTTTTCTCCCCTTTTTCAACAGCAGGAGAACATTCGCTGTAATTTTCGTAACGCAAAATGTCGCCGCCAAAAGAAGCAACACGAATCGGGAATAAATGACAAGAAATTGGTTTTTGAAAGTTAATTTTTCCCTCTGAGTATGCTTTTTCGATGCCACATCTTGCAATTTCGTTATCGAAATAAACAAATACACAAGCCTTATTGTCAACACTCTGTGTCATTAACTGACCGAATTTTTCCACCCAAAACCCGGTTGTTTCAATCTCATCAAGATGCCGCTTAGGAAGATACTCTTTTATTATATGAAGTTTACCGTTTATTTTATCAATTTCTTTTTGAGTTATCGGTGCGCCGAATTCGCTTTCCATTGTACAACAAGCACCCTTGCATTTTTCAAGATCGCATGTGAATTTAACCTCAAATATTTCGGGATTTATCACAATGTCGTTTATTTCAACAAAATTCTGTCTCATTATCCTAATTAAAAATTGTGGCGCAAGATAACAATTTTGCGTTTGTTTATAAAGAAATTAGCATCTTATATATTATTAAATAAATGGTTTTGCAATGGAATTCAAAAACAAAACGATACTTCTTACGGGTGCATCAACAGGTATAGGAAAGGAAATTGCTAAAAAGCTTGCAATGATTAGCTGCAGATTAATTTTAATTGCACGAAGGACAAATTTAATTGAAGAATATCTTTCCGCGATAAATAACAAACGTGCTGATATTGAAGTTATTCAATGTGATGTTTCGAAAAAAGAATCTGTTATTGAGAGTATGATTAAAATTAAGACCCGCCTGGCGGACAGGCAGGATAAGATTAAGAATAATATTGATATCGCTATACTTAATGCAGGAATAAGTTACAGAACAGATATAACAGAGCTTAACTCCAAACATGCGGAAGAAATTTTCGGCGTAAATGTAATGGGAATAATTTACTGGGTTGAACAATTACTTCCGGATATGTTGAATCGTAAAGATGGAATGATTGTAGGAGTTTCAAGTTTGGCTGATAGCCGGGGTCATGCCAAAAGTGAATTCTATTGTGCAAGTAAATCTGCCGCCACAAAAATACTCGAAGGACTACGGGTTGAACTGCATCCGTACAACATAAAAGTAGTAACGGTTAAACCGGGATTTGTGGAAACTCCGATGACTGCTAAAAATAAATTTAAAATGCCATTATTAATGGAACCCGAAAAAGCTGCCGATTTAATTTTAAGTGGAATTGAAAAAGAAAAACCTGTAATTGCATTTCCGCTACCGATCGTCTTTGCATCATGGCTGGGCGGAATTTTGCCAAGCAGAGTTTATGAGTTTTTTGCGAAAAGAGTGAAGGTTAGATAACTATTATATTTTACTATATATTGAATTTTAAATGGATAAATCAAAACAAGAACAAATCTTTTTTGAAATTCACACCGACCTACCACGTGAAGGTCCCGGTAATTTTAAATCAACTAAAGCAGCTTTTTCATTTTTAACCGAATTGCCTGAGAAACCGGTTATTCTTGATATCGGTTGCGGACCCGGTAAACAAACATTTGATCTTGCTAAAATCTCAAATAGCATAATTACGGCTATAGATAACCATCATGCTTATATTGATCGGTTAAATAAAAAAGCTTCCGATCAAAATATATCATCAAGAGTTACCGGTAAGGTTGGAGATATGAACAATCTTCAATTCGAAGAACATTCATTTGATATTATATGGGCTGAGGGTTCAATTTATTTAATGGGAATCGGTAAAGCATTATCACTTTGGAAAAAATTTCTTAAACCAAACGGCTATATAGTTTTTAGCGAATTATGCTGGTTTAAAGATGATCGTCCGGATGAAATCGAAAATTATTGGCTTTCGAATTACGGAGAAATTAAAACAATCGATTCCATAGTAAAGTTTTTATCTAATACCGATTATAAATTTATAGGCAGTTATGTATTACCCGATAACGCTTGGTGGGATGATTATTATACGCCGCTCACAAACAGAATCAATGATCTGAAGAAAAAATACTCCAACGATCCGGAAGCTACGCAAGTATTGGAAAATGAATCACTGGAAATGGAAATGCATAAAAAGTATTCTGCTTATTATGGATATTCGTTTTTTGTGGTAAAGAATATTTTGTATTATCATAATAGTAAATACAAATAAATCAAGTTACCTATAAAACAAATTGTTTCTTTATGTCATTATAAACTCATTAATAATTTTAGCATTATGAAAAAGTCAATAATAATTATATCGGCATTATTAATGTTGTCACAGTATATATATTCACAATCATTTTCACATCCACCGGAAGAATTTCGCAAGTCAGAAGAGCAAAGTTGGCGAGAATTAATTGCTGCATCACAAAATTTTAGTGAAAGAGATTACTTTGATGTTCTTTTTTATAATATAAATGTAGATATCAAAATTCATACAAGATATATAACCGGAAATGTACTTTGCCGGTTTAAATCACTTAAAGAAAATTTACAATTCATTGTACTCGACTTGCACAATGCACTAAAAGTTGACAGCATAAAAGGAAATGTAAATAGCTTTGAAGTAATAGGAGATTCGATCAAAATATTTTTAGATAACTCTCTAAATTATGGCGATGTTACCGAGATAGAAGTCTTTTATCGCGGAGTTCCTGAATTAGCAAACGAAGTAAAGGGTTTAAGGTACGAAACACACGGTCTCAATGAGCCGGTAATCGCAACATTATCAACACCATATTTAGCACATTACTGGTATCCTTGTAAAGACGGCCCGGGCGATAAAGCTGATTCGGTTTATATAAATATTACGATACCCGACACAACTATTCGAGGTATTCCATTAATCGCAGTATCCAATGGAGTATTAGAAAATATAGTTATCGAAAACGGTATGAAGACCTTTCAATGGCGCGAGAGATATCCTATTGTTACTTACTATGTAATGGCGGCAATTTCAAACTACAGAACTTTCCAGCATGTATTTGAAACCGAAAGCAGAAAAAATTTTCCAATCGATTACTATGTGTTTGATGATCATTTATCAATTGCTCAAACAGGCGTAGCTCAACTTCCCGAAGCTATGGAATTGTTTTCCGAACTTTTTGGTGAATATCCGTTTGCAGATGAAAAATATGGAATGACTCAACTTGGTTATTACGGTGCAATAGAAAATCAAACTAATACAATTACAAATAACTTGTCCTTAAGCTGGTTTTCTACTTCGGTACACGAACTTGCTCATATGTGGTTTGGTGATATGATTACTTGTAAAACATGGAATCACGCCTGGTTGAATGAAGGTTTCGCAACCTATTCGGAGGCTTTATGGGCTGAATCGGTTGGCGGATTTGAAGCGTATAAATCATATATATCTACTTTTGAATATTTCTATGAAGGAACTCTTTACTTATATGATGATAGTGATCCGTTTGGAATTTTCATCCCTATAATTTATAACAAGGGGGCTTATTTTCTTCATATGTTAAGAGGGTTATTAGGAGATGAAGTATTCTTCCAATGCTTATATACGTATGCAAATCATCCCGATCTAAAATATGCTTATGCTGAAACCGATGACTTTAAAAATATTTGTGAAGAAATAAGCGGAATGGATTTGGATTTCTTCTTTAATCAATGGATTTACGAAGAAGGATTTCCTCACTATAACTTTGGATGGTCTTCAACTGAAGATAATGATTCATATAAAATTGATGTGTTGATTGAACAAAAACAAACTATGGGACCGATTTTCACAATGCCAATTGAACTAGTCGTCGAGTATATTGATGGCTCTAATGACTCATTTATCCTTTGGGACTCAACTCAAAGCAGTATATATAATTTAATGGTTAGCAAAGAACCGGCAAGAGTTCTTTTTGATCCCGACAATTGGATATTGAAAAAAGTTGATCACGTTATATACAACCCTTCGATGGATAAAGGCGTACTATTGGTAAACGGACTAAATTGGAATGGAGATATCATAAGCTCTTATGAGAATAAAGCTTATTGGGGAGAAGTAAATATTTCTTTCTGGGATTTATACGAAGCACCGAATGCGGGCTATCCCTCAACTCTGCCGATTCCCTTAGGCAATGGAGATTTAATTGCATCTTCTTTACAGAATTACTCAACTATAATTTGGGTTTCAGGCAGCAATGATGCAAATAAGTTTAATAAAGAGTTAATGAAAAATTATTTAGACTATGGCGGAAATCTGGTTTTACTCACAAATGCCGGAAGAAATTTTTTGGACGATTCATTGCAGAATTATTTGGGGATAACTTGGACTCCGTCTCCTTTATCAACGGTGAGAGATTTTCAAAGTGTCCATAATGAGTTAATGAACATTGCAGTAACCGCAAATCAATTATTTATTAATTTATTTGAAACAGAACTCACTTCAGAATCCTCTACTTTATTATATCAGACAGTTGAAGGATTTGATTTTCCAAGAGGAACAGGAGTTATTTCTCAGCCGATGGACAAAGGAAAATTAGTATTGCTTGCTTGTAAGCCCAATCTATTCGATTATGAAGGCTTATCAAAAAATATGCAAGCTATAATAAATAAGTTTTTTGATGAACCGTTAACGGATGTTGAAGATGACATTTTATTATTCGAATATAATTTGGAATCGATTTATCCAAATCCATTTAATCCAAAAACAACAATACAATTCTCTATTCCACAAACGGAAAAAGTAATTTTAACAGCATATAATATTTTGGGTCAAAAGGTAAATGAGATAGTTAATGCTAGCTATCGAGCCGGTACACATAAAGTGGAATGGAACGCTGACAATTTATCGAGCGGTGTTTATATTATTAAACTCAATGCAGGAAAGTTTTATTCAACAACCAAAGCATTGCTCCTAAAATAAACTACCTTTTTGGGTGATGTCTATCAAGAATTAATGACTTTATATTTATTGATAATAAATTTGCATGACAATGTATTTAGCAAAAGTAATTTATATAATATTAATTTATTCATCACTTTCGTTTGCTCAACGAAACTATACCTTCGGTTGGCATAACGAATCAATTGAGGTTGATAAAATAGAAAGACACTTCAGAATTTTTATTCCACGTGAATTGCAGAACAAGACGCCGCTTGTTTTAATTTTTCATGCATCAAACAGCGGAATGGATAATGTATTTAATAACGGCGATGGATTCAACGAATGGCAGAACCTTGCCGAGAGAGAAAAATTTATCATCGTTGCACCAAATGGAATTAATCCGGTTAACGGTGATGCCTTAGGGACAAATCAAAAATGGAATGACTGCAGAAAGAGTAACACTGAATCCGAAAAATTGCCGGAAACCGATGACGTCGGTTTTGTTAGAGAACTAATTAATTGGTCAATTGAAAACCTAAAGATAGACGAGAAGCAAATCTATGCAGCCGGTATCGGTAACGGCGGAATGATGGTTTATCGACTTGCTATTGAAATCGGTGAAGTTCTTTCCGCTGCGGCAGTATTTTTTGCTAATCTACCTGCCGATTCCGAATGTACTCAACCTGTAAAATCATTGCCCATCTTTATAATGAATAGTACCGATGATCCTTTCGTACCTTTTGACGGAGGAATAATTACTGGCGAACGCGGTAGAGTTTTATCTGCAGAAGAAACCTTAAACTTTTGGGTCAACCTTAATGATCTTCATCCGTTAAAGCGAACAAATAAATTTCATGAAGATATTAATCCGGATGATAATTCCAGAGTAATTAAAAATGAATTCAACCGTCCTTTCGCAAATCCGCCTGTTGTTTTTTATGTGATTACAAACTCAGGACATGTTGTTCCCTCTATTAAATATGCTTTGCTAAGCTCACATCAAAGAGAATTATTAGGAAATCAAAACCGTGATATTGAGGGCGTTGTGGAAGCCTGGAGGTTTTTACGGAGATTTTCGAAATAGTTTTAATTCATAATCCATTATTTTAGTCAATTTTAATTCCCCCCTTGGAATAAACATTCCAATAAATTAATTTTGAAATATAATTGTCCATTGGTTAATTGGGTTACATGAAATGAGAAAACAAATTGTAATTTTTCTATTCATCTTAATAATCAGTACTTCATTAGCACAAAATCAACTCCCGGAAAACAATGTCAACTATTTATCACAAGGCTTTATTTTAACAAATTTGAATTCATTAGGAATTTCAAATACTAATAATTCTGTTTCAAACATCGGAACAACAAATCCATCATCTTTGAGCAACTTCAATAGAATTAGTATCGGTGGTAGTTATCATTTCGAAACGAAATTAGAAGAAGCATATATTGCAAGTATTGGTCATAGAAGAATTTCTAATGAGTTGCCTCAATCAATTGGGATTGTTTTCCCTTTTCAAAATTTTAGACTCGGTTTAGCATTTAATCAAAAGTATAATTCATCCCCTGAATTTGACAGCATCCCTATAACGACTGTCAATTTTCCCGACGGTACTGGTGAGAATTACAAACCGGTAATGGAAACTAAAGTGTCAAGTTATTCGGTTTCTGCTTCTTATTTATTTGATAATTTATTTATTGAGAATTCTTCTTTGGCACTTGGTGCTCGACTAACGAGAAACAATTTAGTTTATCACGAAGGACTTTTAAGTTATTCATTTGATGTTGAGTCCGAAAAGTATAATTGGGCTTTTGGTGTTTTATTTAATCATGTGTTCGATAACAAGAAATCGTTTTCCGCAGGCATTCTATATGAGAGTGATATTAATATGAAAGAAACAATAGTTCATTCGGATAAAAACTTAAATAATAATCCGAACTTTTCGGCTTCTCAATTTTTATTAATCTATTCTGCAAATTTTCCTGCTAAGGTTAGTCTTGACTTATCGGCGAACTTAATAAATAATATTAGTTTGTATTCTACTGTTAATTATTTATTGTGGGGCGATGTACATCCTAATCTTAAAAATCAATTTGAATATTCCTTTACTGGGTTATTTTCATTAGATGAAAACCTTAAAGTCTCATTCGGTTTTTTTACAACAGACCGTAACTATAAAGATGATATGCTTGGACTTAATGAAAAGCTAAGAGCCGTATATTTATTAGCCGGAATTAATTATAAAATTTCTCTATTCAATTTCGGTTTATCAATAGCCGACAGCCATCTTTTTTCGGATGAATGGCGAAAGCAGACAATAGTAAAATTAGAGTTTGAGATTAATTTCTAATTTTTATTAAAGAGCAATTGATCAATTTTACTTATTTTGATTCCCAAGTCTATCCGGATTCTTTTGGATTTTTTTATCTTCTGATTTAACCCGGCGCTCTAATTTTTTTATATCTTCTTCTGCCGGTAAATCTTCGGGTACAATTCCTCGCTCAATTAACAGTTTTCTTACGCTTTTGTTGTTTCTTATGTGTTCCCAGGCGATTCGGTTACCCTTTTCAATATGCTTATCCTTTACATTAAAGATTGTTATTTCCGTTGCAAAATCTTTTGCTTTAATAGTTATGGTAGGTAGGAAATCTGCCAATGGTTTGTTTGATTTTACACCCAATCTCTTTTTCATTTGGGAAGTTGAAAAGCCGAACAAGGCTTTATCACCCTGACTGCGAATAAGACCAAAATCTTTTTCATTACCGGTGCGTTCGTAAATTAATTCCGAAAGTTCTTTTTCAGATAATGTAAGTTTCTGACGGGCTTGGAGACGTTCCCATTCTTTAATTCGTTTTTCAACTAACTCAAACTTACGGGTTTGTATTGCAAAGTAATTTTGGGCAAAAGCTATCGGTTCTTTTTGGGGATCGCCGTTTTGAGCAATTAAATAGCAGGCAAACCGGGTTAGCATCAAATCATCAATTTCACGTCCCGTCCCCGAGCCGATTTTGACCATTTTGTTGATATCAACAAAATGGTCTGTTATACTATGCCCGGCTGCTTCGCAGCTTATTTTTGCCTTTGTTAAAACTTTTGTGAAATTTCGCCACTCAGTGTAACCAAGCAGATGCTGTAAATCCCGGGCAAACCAAAATTCTATGTTGTTTTCCGTTTTGTTTGAATAGGAATCGAAATTTTCTGCGAGCGATTTAATCACTTCTTTTTTCATTTTATAGCCTTTATTTTGTTTGGCATAATTTTGAATAAAATATTAAAACTTGCAATAAAAAACTATTTTGATCTCGGTATTCGTTGAATTACAACAAAATTTTTTAACTTACCACACTTAATTCGAATCAAACAAAATAAGAGGTAATACATGTACAAACTAAGTTTATTTATTCTTATCAGTGGAGTGTTTTTTATGACTTTTTCGCAAAACAGCAATCCGTTTTTTCAACAGTGGGATACACCTTTCGGTACACCCCCTTTCGATAAAATTGAACAAGCACATTATCTTCCTGCTTTCAAAGCCGGAATCGAAGAACAAAACAAAGAGATTGAAGCAATTGTCAACAATACCGAAGAACCGACTTTCGAAAATACTATTGTTGCTTTAGAATACAGCGACGGCTTACTGACAAAAGTATCAAATGTATTTTTTGCAATGCTTTCTTCTATGACAAACGATGAGATGCAGGCAATTTCCAAAGAAGTTTCTCCTATGCTTTCAAAACATAATGATGATATTAAACTTAATCCCGAATTATTTGCAAGAATTAAAACCGTTTATGAAAATCAAGATGAATTTGATTTAAATACTGAACAAAAGCGACTTCTTGATGAATACTATAAAAGCTTTGTAAGAGGCGGTGCTAATCTTTCCGACGAAGCAAAAGAGAAGTTCAGAAAAATTAACGAAGAACTCTCTCTTCTTTCACTCGAGTTCGGAGAAAATGTACTAAAAGAAACGAACAAATTTGAACTCGTTCTTGAAGAAAATGATCTTGATGGTTTACCGGAAAGCGTTAAAGCAATTGGTGCAGACGAAGCAAAAGATAAAGGTTACGAAGGTAAATATGTTTATACTATTCAAAGAACAAGTCTTTATCCCTTCTTAACTTATTCAACAAGACGCGATTTACGAGAAAAGCTTTATAAAGGTTACATTCTTAAAGGCGATAACAATGATGAATTTGACAACAAGAAAAAACTCTCAAGAATGGCGGCTTTAAGAGTTGAAAGAGCTAATCTATTGGGTTATAACACTCATGCCGATTTTGTATTAGAAGAAAGAATGGCTAAAACTTCCGAAGCCGTTTATGAATTATTAAATAAACTTTGGGAGCCTGCGTTAAAAGTAGCTAAAAAAGAACGTGACGATATGCAGCAAATGATTTTTGATGATGGACATGATTTTGAATTAGAATCTTGGGACTGGTGGTATTACAGTGAAAAAGTTAAAAAAGCAAAGTATGATTTGGATGAAGAAGAACTTCGTCCTTACTTTGAAGTAACAAACGTAATTAAAGGAGTGTTTGATCTTTCTACAAGATTATGGGGCATAACTTTCGAAGAAAGAGATGATATAACAAAGTATCATCCGGAAGTAAAAACTTTTGAAGTAAAAGATAGAGACGGTAGTCATATCGGAATTTTATATACCGATTATTTTCCTCGTGCAAGTAAAAGAGGCGGTGCATGGATGAGTTCATTCCGCAAACAACATGTTGATAAAGACGGAGTATATCAGACTCCGATAATTTATAACGTCGGTAACTTCTCTAAACCTACCGCAGATAAACCGGCTCTGCTTTCTATTGATAATGTGAATACATTATTCCATGAGTTTGGCCATGCGTTACACGGATTATTGTCAAACACAGTTTATCCGACCTTATCCGGAACATCAACTCCGCGTGATTTTGTTGAGTTTCCATCACAGGTAATGGAAAACTGGTGTATGCATCCGGATGTTCTTAAAAATTATGCTTTCCATTATGAAACCGGCGAACCGATTCCCGGTGAATTAATTCAAAAAATTGAAAACTCCGGTAAGTTTAATCAAGGATTTGCAACAGTTGAATATCTCGCCGCATCATTTCTTGATATGGATTGGCATACTTTAACAGAAGCCGTTGAGCATGATGCTATTGAATTTGAAAACACATCAATGAATAAGATTGGTTTGATTAAACAAATTGTACCGAGATACAGAAGTACATATTTCAACCACATTTTTGCCGGTGGATACTCTGCAGGTTATTACAGTTATATTTGGTCTGAAGTTCTCGATGCAGATGCATTTGCCGCATTTGAAGAAACCGGTGATGTTTACAATCAAGAGTTGGCAAATAAGTATAGAGAGTTTATACTTTCAAAAGGCGGTACCGATGATGCAATGGAATTATACAAAAAATTCCGTGGTCAAGAACCGGCAATTGAACCGTTGCTTGAAAGAAGAGGGTTGAATTGAAAAAGTATAATTATTTAACTATTAGTTACGTGATTATGGGGTTGACATTTACGTCAACCCTGTTTACTTTTATATATGAAAAATTTCGGTAAAATACTTAAAAGTATACGTTTGGAAAGAGGAATAGGAATCAAGAAATTAGCCTCTGATATTGGTGTTAGCTATACTTATATAAGTAAGTTAGAGAATGATAAGTCTATGCCATCATCTGATTTTATTAAGAGAATTGCAGACTATTTTAATTATAATTCTGACAAATTATATGTTTCAGCAAATAAATTACCTCACGATGTTGAAGAAATAATAAGGGATAACCCCGAAGAAGCTATTAATTACCTCCGTGATATGTTTAGGAGGTAATTTTTAATGAGTAAAAATGAAGTTTTTCTGAGAATAATTGAATCACAAAAAATCATTAATAATAGGTTTTATGATATTAGGAGAATAAATCAAGAAGGAGGAAATGGTAATTTTTCTTTGGTATTCTTAGCAAAAGATAAGACGCTTAGAAAGAACAAAGATGTTGTGTTGAAATTTTTTAACCCAACAAGAGCATCAGTTCTCGGGGATTATAGACAAAAGTGTTTCGAGCGAGAAGCCAAGATACTTTATCGACTAAAAAACCAGCGCAATATCTTGCCGATATTGCAAAAATTGCGAAATCTAGAAATCGAATTAGATTATGAACATAACAAAATACCAATACAACTTAATTATTATGTAACACATAAAGCTAAATGTAGTATTGGTGATTATATCTACAGTGAAGATTGGAATTTAATCCGCTCGATTCGATACTTTAGAGAAATATGTAAAGCTGTTCAGAGAATTCATACACAGAGGATCTATCATAGGGATTTAAAACCAGAGAACTTTTTATTGTTTAGTTATGGTTACGTTTGCGCCTGCGACTTTGGCTCAGCATGTGATTATTCAGAAGAAAGAATACCAATACTTAAAGATCAAGATTATGATGAAACTGAGATTGGTGATCCAAGTTATTATTCACTTGAGTTAATTTGTAACTTACAACCTTCAGAGGAGTTATATAGGTACTCAGATTTTTTCGCGTTAGGAGCAATTCTGTTTGAATTATTTACACGAACACGATTAACGCTGATTGCTTTACGGGATCCCAAACTACAAGTCTTAATAAATGTTATCAGAAACCAGAAAATTTACAAAAGGCGAGATGTGTTTTTGTCAGTTATAAGTGATGTTGAAAGACAGATTGATTTACCTAAAGTCAGATCCCTAAATGGTGAATTAATTAAAAATATTTCCCATAGAGTTGATGATTTGTATATGAGCCTATCTCGTTTGAATTATAAATTTCGGGAAACTGATTTTAGTAAAATTTTCAACAGAATAAATGTCATAGAAAAGTTAATTCTTTATGATAAGTTGAGAAACAAATAAAAAGGTTATGTAATGCAGACACAATTAGCAGATAAATCAATTGAAGAAAAATTACTTTTAGCAGATGAAGAAGTATACACAACATTATTCTCGAAAAATCCATTTTATAAAAATTTGGATATAAATTTTAAGGAGAGTACTTTTCTAAAAAAATCCATTGGTAAGATTTATACTACCGAAGAAATATCCTCTTTAGAAAAAGGAAACTTATCTATAGAATCTAAAAATATTAATAAGAGACAGATTTATTATTGTCTTAGAGATGTTAAGAAAAATCCCCAAAATCCTTTTTTATTGAACAATCTTGGACTAGCCTTCATTTCAGCAAGAGAATATAAGAAAGCTCTGAAATGTTTTAATGAGGCAATATTATACGACAGTACGTTTATAAGTGCAAAATTAAACATCGCTTATATTTATGTACTATTAAAGGAATATGCAGAAGCTAAGAAAATATATACTGATTTGCTTAATAGTGAACCAGGTAATAAAGCCATTAAAATCAACTTAGCCAATATTAGTTTAATTGAAAGGGATTTAGATAAAGCAAAAAAATTATTTTCAGAAATATGGACTAAAGAGAAAAAGAATACTGATGCTGGACATAAACTTTCTATAATATATATCCTAAATAATAATGGAGAAAAGGCAATATCTACCTTAAGAGACTGTTTGCGAATTGAAACAAACAATCCGTTTCTATTTAATACATTAGGTCTAGCATTTCTAGTCTCAGGGCTGCCGAATAAAGCACTTAATGCTTTGTTTACAGCTACTCGCTTACTACCTAGAAATAATAAACTAGCACTTAATTATATCAATTTATTATTTGATTTAGGTAAAACAGATTCCGCAATAAAATATGCTGAAAACTATTTAGATAAAGAATATGATAGAAATATTACAGAAATACTTGTTGAAATGTATTTAAAGAAGGATGAGCCTAAACTTGCAATTAGGGAGATGAAAAAAATCATTAATGAGTCTAAAGCAGTAGAGACAAATGAGTTTGAAATTGCAAGGCTATATAATAATTTAGGAGTTATCTATGATAGAATGTTAGAATATGAGAATGCAGAAAAAATGTATCTGTCTTCATTGAAATTAGTTAACTTCAACAATTCTGTATTTCTAATGAATATTATTGATTTTTATATTGAAAGAAAACAGAATGTAATTGCTAAGTCCTATATTGATTTATTGGAAAAGTCTTTTCCATCAAAAAATTTGCATCTTTTTTATAAAGGTATTTTAGCCAGAAATGAAGAAAAATTTGAAGAAGCAATTAACTGCTTAAACGAGTTTTTACTGGTAAATAAAGAATTTATGTATGCATATATAACACTTAGTGGAATTTATTGTGAATACTTATCAAATTATGAAAAAGCAATAGATGTTTTACTAAATGCACCAACTGAATTTAAAGAAAGAATCCCTTTTATTAATGATTTAGCTTATTCTTATTTAATGAATAATAATCTTATGAAAGCTAATGAGGTGCTCAAAAAGGTCAAACCCATTCTAAATGATCCATTCATAACTGCAACAAGAGGGTTGTTGAAGATAAAAGAGGGGAAAATTGAGGAAGGGAGAAAATTGTATAATGAAGCAAAAAAAATTGCTCGAGGTGATATTTTAAAATATCAAATTGAACAGAAAAAGCATCTAGAAATTGGTAAGTATTTTATAGGCAAGGATAAACAATTAGCCCTAAAGAATCTTACTCAAACTAAAAAGTTGTCAAAGCATCAAACAATATTTAGAAAGCAGGCAATAGAACTATTAGAATCTTTACTAATAGAATAAATTATAACTTGTACTAACAAGTTTATAGATGAATGAAATAGAAATCCGTTTGTCAAATACAAATCTAACCAGGTTAAGCAAATATCTGAACTACGAAATAGCGGGTTCAGTTTTATTCCTTTTCTCATTTTTTGCAGGCTTTCTTATCTTTTTTCTTATAGTGGCTGCATTAGTTTTCACTCCGTTTATGCTTTATGAGTTATACAAAGAAAATAAAAATGGCTGGATAGTTTTCTTTTTTATTTTGATTGTTGTTCCGTTTATCTTGTCCATAATTTTCCATCTAACGGTTTCATTCGTTTTCCCATGGTATCTAATTGTTTTGGCGCTGTTTTATTTTTATTGTTTTCTACTTCGTATTGAGGTTAACAACTGGATGCGCGAAAGAAGATCGAAACTGCAGTATATAATTGAAAAACAAAAACGACAAATCGAAACCGAAGTGTTTATGAGCAAATTCAAAGATTAGTTGTTATAAGGGATTCTAAAATCCCCGGGATTTCTAAAATCCCGGGGTTTAAAAAGATTTACTCAACTACCCACAAATATTCATCATAACCCATTTCTTTCATTTTATCTTTTGGGATAAATCTCAACGAAGCAGAATTAATACAATATCTTAAGTTAGTCGGTTCCGGACCATCATAAAAAACATGACCCAAATGTGAATCGGCAATCTTACTTCTTACTTCAATTCTGTTCATTCCATGTGAGTTGTCTTCTTTCTTCCGGGTAAATCTTGTATCGATTGGTTTTGTAAAACTTACCCATCCGCTTCCGCACTCAAATCTATCTTTTGAACTGAATAATGGTTCACCGGAGACTATATCAACATAAATACCATCTTCTTGATGATCCCAAAATTCATTCTTGAAGGGAGGTTCTGTAGCGCTCTTTTGCGTTACATTATACTGCAGCTCAGTTAAATTCTTTTTAATATTCTCATCTTTTGCATTACGAATATATTGATCGACTTTTTCATCTCCCCATACCGCTTTTATGAATGATTCTCTGCCGGAACCTTTTTTATAATTACTGTAATGAAGCGGATTTTTCTCCGCATAATCTTGATGATATTCTTCGGCTTTATAGAAGTTTACAAACTTTTCAATTCTGGTCACAATTGGTTTATCGAAAATTCCCGAACGTTCTAAATCATTTTTGGATTTTTCGGCAATCTGTTTTTGTTTATCATCATGATAAAAAATCCCCGATTCATATTGTGAACCTCTATCATAAAATGAACCGCCAACATCGGTTGGATCAAACTGCTTCCAAAACACATCGAGTATTTCGGAGTAACTTATTAATTCCGGATCAAAATAAACTTGAACCGCTTCTTTATGCCCGGTTGTGCCGCTTGTTACTTGTTCATAAGTCGGATTTTCAACCGTTCCTCCCGAATAACCCGAGACGACTTTTAACACTCCGTCAATTGATTCAAAAGGAGCTTCGATACACCAGAAACATCCGCCGGCTAATGTGGCGATTTCAATTTTTCCGCTTATGGATTTTATATTTTCGGATTTCATCCTAGTATCTTTCATGTTTCCCTCGCTGCATCCAGTGAAAAAAATAAATAGTAAAATGAAAATTGTTAAATGGTTCATTCCGACCTCAAATTGGTTGTCGTATCCTATTAAAACAAAAGTTTAGGATTAAAGTTGCAATTATAGAAGGAAATTTTTAGTACTATTTATAAATTCGTGGTACACGTGTGTTAATATTGGTAAGAATCTCATAAGGTATTGTACCTGCCCATTCTGCTAAATCTTCTGCTGTTATTGAGTTAGTGCCATCGCTTCCTAATAGAAAAACTTCATCACCGTTATAAGCGCTGTTATCTTCAATGTTCACAATAATCTGATCCATAGAAATTGAACCTATAACGTGATATAATTTTTTATTAAGAAGGACTTTTGCTTTATGCGACATACTTCTTAAATAACCATCGCCATAGCCGACGGGAACCGTAACCGCTCTTATATTTTTATTACTCTGCCAGGTTAACCCGTAACCAACAGGATGACCCGGTTTGATTACCTTAAAATATACGACAAGCGATTTCCAGGTTAACGCCGGTTTAACATCAATTACTCTTGGCAAATCTTTACTTGGATAAACCCCATAAAATAAAATTCCCGGTCTAACCATATCAAAATAAGTTTCGGACATTTGCAGCATAGCTCCGGAATTTGCAATATGACGAATTGGTGTTTCAATAGAATTCTTGTCAAAAAATTGCAATGATTCGTTAAATCGTTCCAGCTGAAGTTTTGTATGAGTTAAGTCAGTGGAGTCGGCATTTGCAAAATGAGAATAAATTCCTTCCACCAAAACATTTTCGCATTTATAAACTGCTTCAAGAAATTTATCTGAATTATAGTAATGAACACCGATTCGTTCCATACCGGTATCAATCTTAATGTGAACTTTTGCTTTCTTCTTTAATTGAGTAGAAATTTCGTTTATCTGTTTAACTTTCTCTAAAGAAGATGCAGTAATGTGCAAATCATAATTGATAAATAACGGTACTTGATTACCCCATACACCACCAAGTACAAGTATTGGCATTTTGATTCCGGCTTTACGCAATAAAATACCTTCCTCAACAACCGCAACGCTGAGATAATCAGCGCCAATTTCTTGTAATAATTTTGCTACCCTAACTAAACCGTGTCCGTAAGCATTTGCCTTTAAGACAATATTTACTTTCGAAGGTGAAGCTAATTGCTTGATGAGATTAAAATTGTTTTTCAGTGTGTTTAGATCAACTTCAACTTTTGTAGGACGAATTATTTTTTCGTCTTCGCTAATGGTTGGATGATTATACTCGGCAGTCATAATTTCTTTTCAAGTTTCTACAAAGATAATATTTATTCAAATTCTTTTTACCTTTGTCGAAAATATTTATTAACTAATACTGAGGTTAAATGTTTGCTGAAAAAGTTCTAAATTTTTATAAAGGACTTGAAATAACAAATACTCTTCCAAATCATGTTAGCGTTATGAACCCTTACGATTCTGATATTACTTTCTCTCTTGTAGAAAAGTTTTTTAAAAAATATTACGAAGATGAAAATAAACGTACATTTATTGTCGGAATTAATCCCGGCAGATTCGGCGGAGGAGTCACAGGTGTTGCCTTCACCGATCCTGTAAATTTGGAATTGAAATGCGGTATCAAAAACGATCTCGATAAAAAGCAAGAACTTTCCAGTCAGTTTGTTTATAAATTAATAGATGAATTTGGGGGAGTTGAAATATTCTATTCGAAATTCTTTATCTCTGCGCTTTATCCTTTAGCATTAATAAAGGACGGAAAAAATTATAATTATTATGACTCGCAAAAAATTTACAAAGCGTTAAAACCCCAGATCCTAAAAACATTTCAACAGCAAATTGATTTCGGAGCAAATGATAATTGTGTTATTTCATTCGGGAAGAAAAATGCGATATACTTAAAAGAGATTAATGATGAGATAAAATTTTTCAAAGAGATAATTATTTTTGATCATCCGAGATTTATTATGCAATATAGATTGAAAAAATTAGATGAATATTTAACAGGTTACTCGAAAATTTTGAAAGAAAACTGCGGATTGTTATAAATATTTATGAAATAATTAATTATTAAGTTTCGGCTATGGATTATCAAATAGAAAAAAGATACGAACGGCTCATCAACTTTTTAACCGATTATATCTATACGGTAAAAATTGAGAACGGAAAAGTTGTTGATACATTTCATGGGTTGGGTTGTGTAAATGTAACCGGTTATACTTCCGATGATTATAAACGAGATCCTGAGTTGTGGTATCGTATGGTACATGAAAAAGACAGTAAGACTGTATTAGCACAGGCACAAAGAGCATTAAAAGGTGAAGATGTTGAACCTATTGAACATAGAATTATTCACCGCGACGGTTCGGTGAGATGGGTACGGAATAGTATTGTAATTACAAGAGATGAATACGGCAGCGCAATTTATTATGACGGCTTGATTAACGATTTAACAAATTTGAAAAAAGCAGAAGAAGCCGCAGAGAATAGAAAGAAGCAATTAATTCAAGCTGAAAAAATGGCTTCTCTTGGTGTCTTGATTTCCGGTATCGCACATGAAATAAACAATCCCAATAATTATATTCTTCTTAATATTCAGCTGTTTCAAAAAATTTGGAAAGACATTCAACCGATATTGGAAGACTACTTTAAAGAAAACGGTGATTTTGTTTTAGCAGGAATGTTGTACAGCCGGGCTTCTCAAAAAATCAATCATTCGCTTGAAGGAATTTTAAGCGGCTCTGTAAGAATTCAAAAAATTGTTAGCAGTTTAACCGATTATGCTAAACTTGATTCGGGCAAACTCGACGAAAATGTTGATATAAATAAAGTTGTTGATATGGCGGTAACTATTACTAATAATATGATTCAAAAGTCAACCTCAAAATTTTCGGTAAGTTATGAAAAAAATCTACCCCGGCTAAAGGGAAATTCTATGCAGCTTGAACAGGTGATAATTAATTTGATAACAAATGCTTGCCAATCATTAAAAAATAGAAATGGTAAGATATCCGTTGAGACTGGAATCGATCAAAATAAATTCTTAACTATAAAAGTTGAGGATGAAGGAGTTGGAATAAAAGAAAAAAATCTCAAACATATTATGGACCCTTTTTATACAACAAAACGAGACAGCGGGGGAACAGGTTTGGGACTGTCGATTTCTTACAACATTATAAAAAATCATAAAGGTGACTTATCTTTACATAGTAAACCCGGTAAGGGGACAGTTGCATTAATAACACTGCCAATTAATTGAATGAAACCAAAATGAAACCAAAAATTAGACCCGATAAACCCATCTTACTTGTTGATGATGAAGAACATTTTTTGTTAAGTGCCGAGTTAACAATTTCATCAAACGGTATAAAAAATATTGAAACATGCAGTGACAGCAGAAATGTTTTATCAATTCTGGCAAAAAAGGAATTTTCAATAGTTGTACTTGATCTTAACATGCCTTTTGTTTCCGGTTCAGAGCTTCTTCCGCAAATTGTAAAAAATTACCCTGAGATTCCCGTAATTGTTATAACCGCTGTTAATAATGTTGAAAGTGCTGTTCAATCAATGAAAGAGGGTGCTTTTGATTATGTTGTAAAACCTGTTGATGATACACGTCTATTGGCTACAATAAAACGCGGTTTAGAATTAACCGAGATGCGAAATGAGAATAAGCTTCTTAAAGAATCGCTATTAAAAGAAAAATTAGAACACCCGGAATCTTTTGAGCAAATAATAACGACTAGCGGTTCAATGAAAGCAATATTTCGCTACATAGAAGCAATTGCTAAAACTAATCTTCCGGTTTTAATAACAGGAGAAACAGGAACCGGTAAGGAACTAATTGCGCAAGCCGTTCATAATATCAGCGGAAGAAAAGGTGAACTTGTTCCCGTTAACGTTGCCGGAGTAGATGACAATCTTTTTTCGGATACATTGTTCGGACATAAAAAAGGTGCATTTACCGGGGCGGATATAGAAAGAAAAGGATTGATTGAACATGCTGAAGACGGCACTTTATTTCTTGATGAAATTGGAGATCTAAGCATTGAATCACAAGTAAAATTATTAAGATTATTACAGGACGGGAAATATTACCCGCTTGGATCAGATATTGCAAAACTTTCTAATGCAAGAATTATTGTTGCTACAAACCGTGATATCAAATCAATGCAAAATGGTGACGGGTTTAGGCAGGATCTTTATTATAGATTAAGATCTCATCATATTCACATACCTCCGCTTCGTGAAAGAAAAAAGGATATACCTTTTTTAATTGACTACTTTTTAATTAAGTCATCAAATGAATTGGGAAAAAAGAAACCCCATCCACCGAAAGAACTTTTTACTTTGTTAAGCAATTATCATTTCCCGGGTAACGTTCGTGAACTTGAAGGAATTATTTTTGATGCGGTCAGCCTGCATAAATCCGGGATATTATCTTTAGAACTAATTAGGAAAAAATTAGCCGATCAACTTATAACCAAACCGATATCTGATGGAAATGTTGAAGAAACCGATGATTCTCCAATTACAATTACTGGCAGGTTCCCGTCCTTGAAAGAAACCGAGAATGTTATAATTAACGAAGCGCTGAAAAGAGCAGATGGAAATCAAACTATTGCTGCTGAATTATTAGGAATTTCCAGAAGAGCACTGAATAATCGTTTGCAGCGGAAAAAAGAATAAATAAGACGGTGCCTCCGATAACGGTGCCACATTTCTTCTCATCGCAATTTTTTCAAAGTTCTCCAAATTGTTAATATTAAATAACTTACAGCGATTTCACAATATTTCTGTGAATTTTTGTGGCATCCTTTTGAATTGGTTATATTCATTATCTTTCCGTCTAACACATTATAATATAATAGCTTAGCTGCAGCAATCATATCTTGGCACATCAGTTGTTTATTAAATAGTGAATTGATCTGGAAAGGAGGCAATATGAAAACGATCAAAACATACATTGTTTTATTTGCGGTAATGGTAATGGCAACAACAAATTCAATGGCTCAACGTCCTGAGAATTTTTCTGAATTAGTTACAAAAAACATTGTTGAATCTTTGAAGCATGATATAGAAGGTGTTGTTGAAGCATCAATATATAACTCAATATTCTTAACTAAGTATTATCCGGAAGCAAAGATAGATAGAGTATTAAATCAACTTAACAAGGTTGTAGTTAATTCGAGCAACCCGGTTTTGCGCTATAAAGCTCAATTAGCTGTTCTTTATATTACAAATTATACCAATGATGAATTGAATATGGATAATTATAAAGAAGACCAAACAGAATTATTCCGGGTTATTTCGGAAAAGCTACAAGATACATTTTTAGTATCAAGTAATAAATAACCAAAAGTTCCATCCTCCCTGTACCGGCTTATGGAGTTCGTGGGGTCTCCTGAGCCGGTCTTTTATTTTAAAGCAAATCCTAAACCATAATCTCTAAATACTAAACAAATTGAAAGCACTAAATCAGATATAATATCTTAAACTTGACCCAAATATCTTTTTTGTATATGTTATCCTTCAAATAATATATTACTTGGTAAGTAATAATTAAATGCAAACCTACATTACACGTGAACAAGACTACGCACTTCGCATTACCTCTGCATTAGCAGCACTTAAGCCAAACGAACAACTTTCCGTAAACGAACTATCGAAACATTTATATATATCAAAAAGTTTTGCTGCACGAATTGTGCATAAATTAACTAAGCATGGAATTCTTTCGACCACACAAGGTAAATTTGGCGGTGTATCTCTTAATAAAAACCCCGGAAAACTTTCTCTCTTTGAAGTACTTGATACTATCGGGTTCAAAACAAAATTCAATCAATGTCTTGATGATAGATTTCATTGTGTGTTTTCAAATAAATGTTTGTTCCATTCTTTTTTTGATGAAGAAGAAAAAAAACTTCACGATCGATTAAAAGAGAAAATGATTTCCGATTTTGTATTAAAGTAAGTTCGTAATTACAATTTTCGTTTTAGCGAATTGAAATTATTATCCGGAATCAACTACTTATAATAAACGGAGGTAAACTTAATGGATGTTGAAATATTAGCCCGTATCCAGTTTGCATTTACTATTGCCTTCCACTACATATTCCCGCCGTTAAGTATTGGCTTGGGTGTACTTCTTGTTATAATGGAAGGAATGTATCTAAAAACAAAAAATCCCCTTTACGAAAGGATGACAAAATTTTGGGTTAAGGTATTCGCATTGACGTTTGCGATTGGTGTTGCGAGCGGTATTGTTATGGAATTTGAATTTGGTACAAACTGGGCAACCTATTCAAGGTTTGTCGGTGATGTCTTCGGAAGCGCTCTTGCAGCCGAAGGAATTTTTGCTTTCTTCCTTGAATCCGGTTTTCTTGCAGTTTTAGTTTTCGGATGGGATAAAGTAAGTCCACGTGTGCATTTCTTTTCAACTATAATGGTTTCGCTTGGCTCAATGTTAAGTGCAGTTTGGATTGTTGTCGCTAATTCTTGGATGCAAACACCGGCTGGATTTCATGTTGTAGGCGAAGGCTTAAATGCAAGAGCTGAGATTACCGATTTCTGGGCAATGGTTTTTAATCCGTCTTCCATGGAAAGATTATCACACGTTCTTTCCGGCTGCTGGCTTGCCGGAGCTTTTTTGGTAATTAGCGTTAGTGCATATTATTTAATTAGAAAAAAACATATTGAGTTTGCAAAAGCATCAATGAAAATTGCATTAGGATTAGCATTGTTTGCTTCCTTATTTCAATTAATTACCGGACATCAAAGCGCAATCGGTGTTAGTAAAAACCAACCGGCAAAATTAGCCGCTTATGAAGCACATTTTGATTCATCTGCTGCCGCTCCTCTTTATTTATTCGGATGGGTTGATGAGCAAAAACAAGAAGTTAAGTTTGGAGTGGCTGTTCCGGGATTATTAAGTTTTTTGCTTTATGGAGATACAAAAAGAGAAGTTACCGGATTAAATGCATTTAACCCGGAAGATAGACCGCCTGTTAATATTGTGTTCCAGGCTTATCATTTTATGGTTGCTATCGGATTCTTTTTAATTGCTATTAGTATTCTCAGCATAATTTATCTAAAACGAAATAAACTTTTTGAAACTAGATGGCTGCTTTGGGTTTTAGTGTTTTCGGTTCTTGGTCCGCAAATCGCAAATCAAATAGGTTGGATTGCAGCCGAAGTCGGAAGACAACCATGGATAGTATATGGATTGTTAAGAACTTCCGAGGGTCTTTCAAAAGTTGTTGAAGCTAATCAAGTTATATTCTCATTAGTACTCTTTTTTGTTATCTATTCACTTCTGTTTGTTTTATTCATTTATCTGCTTAATGAAAAAATTCAACACGGACCTGAACAGCCGGATACAATTTCTTCCGAATATGAAAAACAAAAAGGGGTTTTAAACCATTCATAAAAATTAAAGATGAGGATAAATAATGGAATTCACATTTGACTTAAATACAATTTGGTTCATCTTAATAGGAGTATTGCTTACAGGTTATGCAATACTTGATGGATTTGATTTGGGGGTCGGCTCTCTTCATCTTTTAGTTAAAGATGATACCGAAAGAAGAATCATGTTAAATTCGATAGGGCCGGTTTGGGACGGTAACGAAGTTTGGTTAGTAACCGGTGGCGGTGCATTATTTGCTGCCTTTCCTCATGTTTATGCTACGGTGTTTTCCGGTTTTTATACTGCGTTTATGTTACTTCTAGCCGGATTAATATTCCGCGCAGTTGCAATTGAATTTAGAAGTAAGCGACCGGGCAAACGCTGGAGAAGCGCTTGGGATATAGCTTTTAGTATTTCAAGTATTTTAATTGCTTTACTTATGGGCGTGGCACTTGGAAATATTGTAACAGGTATTCCGCTTGGTGCCGATAAGGAATTTGCAGGTAATTTTTGGACTCTTATTAATCCATATACTCTTTTGGTGGGAATTACAACTCTATCGTTATTTATGATGCATGGTGCTATTTATGCTGTACTTAAAACAGAAGGGTCACTTCAAGAAAAAGTAAGAGGATGGGTTAACAATACAATTATTTTCTTTGTAATTATGTATGTACTAACGACTATGGCAACATTAATCTATTTTCCTCATATGCTGGACCATTTTAAGAATTCACCGTTATTCTTTGTTGTTGCGATATTAAACATGCTTGCAATTGCAAATATTCCAAGAGAGATACATCACAAGAGAGAATTTAGAGCGTTTCTTTCTTCGGCGGCAAGTATAGCTGCGTTGTTGACAATTTTTGCAATTGGTTTATTCCCGAATATTGTTTTGTCAACTCCTAATCCTGAATTATCATTAAATATTTATAATGCCGCTTCTTCTCAAAAGACACTAAACATTATGTTGATTATGGCAATCATAGGTATTCCATTTGTGCTTGCTTATACAATAAGTATTTATTGGGTATTTCGTGGTAAGGTTAAGTTGAATGCGATGAGTTATTAAATTCAAAAAATCCCCGGGATTTATCGGTTAAAAAAGTTATGAGATAAACTCAAGTCTTAATATGTACTTAGAAAATCCCGGGGATTTTTTACTGCATCATTTCAATCATTCATTTCACTTTGAGACACTTCATTATTTTTAAAGACCCATTATCGACTAAAATCAAAATATAATACTGGTATCACTTTTGCCTCTTACTCCTCGATTAAAATATCGACCAATAAAAAGAGGTAAAGATGAAAACCAGAATCACTCTGTTTTTCATCGTCGCACTCATATATATATCGCAAGCGGCGATGTTCGCACAACCGTATTCGGATGACTTTTTTCCGGAAACAACTATACAATCACCATGGACTTTTTTCGATCCTGTTGGTGATGCAACATTAGAATGGACGGGAACAAATGCTGAGATTTCTGTTCCGGCTGGCACAGGTCATGATTTGTGGACTGGATCAGGAAATCGAGCTCCGAGAATGTTACAGCCTGCACTAGACACCGATTTTCAAATAGTTGTAAAATTTGAATCAGTGCCTTCTGTACAATATCAAATGCAGGGAATAATTGTACAGGAAACTAATAATCACTTTATCAGATTTGGTACATTCTATAGCAGTAGTCCAAATTTATTTGTAGCAGTAATTAATGGAACAACTTTAGTGTCAACCCCGACAGTTTCAAGTATTTCCTCAATACCAATGTATATCAGAGTAACCAGAACCGGAAATAATTGGGTATATGATTATTCATATGACGGCACGACATGGAGCAACGGCGCAAACTTTTCATATACATTTTCTGTAACCGAGGTTGGGTTTTATGCCGGTAATGCCGGAGCTAATCCTGCATTTACGGCAAGTGCCGATTACTTTTGGAATACTGCCGATGTAGGTTTTACAGATACAGACACACAAGGAATGACTCCGCCAACAATAGAAGTTTGGTATGGTGACGACCAAACATTCGGTAATCTTGGTAATCCGCAACAGTGGATTAACATTTTGGGAAGAGTTTCTGATGATAATGGTGTAGCAAGTTTATCCTACAAGTTGAACGGAGGTTCTTCTGTTTCATTAAATATTGGTCCAAACGGAACACGGTTGTTAAATGCCGGAGACTTTGTAACGGAAATAGATTATTCTGATTTAATAAACGGTATAAACACCGTTGAATTTACCGCAACTGATGCGTTAGGAGCACAAGCAACTAAATCTGTTACATTAAATTATGAAGCCGGTAATATCTGGCCTATTCCTTACACTGCGGATTGGACAACACTAAGCAGTATTGATGATATAAATAACTTAGCAAACATAGTTGACGGGTTATGGGAGTTAACTCCTAACGGAATTCGTACTACTGAATCAGGTTATGATAGATTAATTGTCCTTGGTGATAAAACCTGGATAACCAATTATGAAGTAACTGCAGAGATGACAGTTCATTCTACTACAAGCGGATCCGGTGTAGGGTTTGCTATCGGCTGGCAAGGTCATACCGGAACAGCTTCTCCAAGAACTCAATGGCCTCTTGAAGCAATTGGCTGGATCAGAAATTTTAATTCGCTTAGAATTCTTACTTATGATTCAGGTATTGTAGCCTCACAGAGTTATTCTATGAGTTACAATACAAAATATTTATTAAAAGCTAAGTCAGAAGATATCGGCGGAGGACAAAGCAAATTTTCCGTCAAGATTTGGGCAGATGGCGATGCTGAACCTGCAAGCTATATGATATCGGCAGATATTACAGATAGAAGTGGTTCAGTTCTTTTAATAACTCACATGGCAGATGTAACATGGGGAACAATTTCAATTGAACCGCTTAGTGGCAATTTCCCACCGCAGTTTACAAGTTCTCCGATTACAAACGCACAAGTTGATCAAGCTTACAATTATAATGTTACAGCGTCGGATCCGAATGCCGGGGATGTGTTAACAATTACTGCCCCAACATTACCAAGCTGGTTAACTTTTATCGATAACGGAAATGGCAGCGCTGCCTTATCCGGAACTCCTACAAGTGGTAATTTAGGAACTCATTCCGTTCAACTTGTAGTTGATGATGGAAACGGCGAAACTGCAGAACAAAACTTTTCAATAACTGTAACACCCGATGCGAGCACACTTCCATTTTCGGATCAGTTTTGCGGTCCGGATATTGAATCATATTGGACAATTTTTGATCCATATAATAATCAAGCTGGAGAATCAACTTATGAAATTAATGACGGTGTTTTAGAAATCGCTATTCCTAGCGGGATTTCACATGACTTAGCAACCAATTCCGCACCAAGAATCTTGCAAACAGTTCCCGATGATGATTTTGGTGTTGAAGTAAAATTTAATTCTATTCCATCATCAACTTATCAAATGCAAGGTATTGTTGTACAAGGTGCGGGGTATCGGTTAAGATTCGAAACATATTTTGGCGGGCAAAATTATTTCTATGCAAATGGTTACGGTGTGTCATTCGGTACTGCTATTAATCAACCAATTGGCGGTCCTATTCCTGCATACTTACGCGTTATTAGAACAGGTAACTCGTTTGCCTTTGATTACTCCTACGATGGTACAACCTGGACAAATATAGTAACCAGAACTATTAATGTTGTAGTTGCACAAGTGGGATTATATGGTGCAAACCATAATCCTAATCCTGCATTTACGGTTGAAGCCGAATATTTCAGAAACACTAATGATCCTATTCCATCGTGCAGCTTTGTTGAAGTTACTTCACCTAATGGAGGAGAAATTTGGGCTGGCAGTTCAACACAAAATATTACTTGGACAAGTGCAGATGTAATAAACGTAAATATCGAATTCTCATCAGACAATGGTTCTATTTGGAATACAATAGCAACTTCTGTTGATGCTTCAACAGGTACATTTGCTTGGGCTGTTCCAAATATTAGTTCAACCGAATGTTTGGTTAGAGTAAGTGATACCGATGATGCAAACACGTTTGATATAAGCGATGCTTCCTTCACAATAAATTATACTGTTACCGATCCAACAATAACAATCGGATCCGCAACAACAGTTGCCGGTTCTTATGTTACAATTCCTATTGATTTGACAGCGCCAACCGGGTTCAATATTGACCACTTGTTGCAAGGTAAAATTCACTTCAATGCAAGTAAATTAAAATTCTTATACGGTGGCTATGATCCGGGTATGCTGGTTAATGATTATGCTTGGAATGGAACATTTTATTCAGCGTTCCCCGGTACGGTTGATATAATTCTCTCAGGCGGAAATCCAATTAATACCAGCGGAACATTGTTTTATCTAACATTTCAAGTTCTTGATGTAAATCCGGGAAGTGTAAATTTAACTTCGTCAACTTCTAAGTGGCCTGTTGATGTATTAGAGTATCCGTTAACTATAGTAAATGGTACAATAACATATAGCGCGGCTTCGGGTATTTCAACGAATCGCGGCGATGCAACATTGAATTATATTGTTGATATATTTGATGCTCTCTCTGTTATTTATCATTGGATTGGTCTATACCCGTTAACGGGTCAGGCATTTATCAATGCCGATGTTAATTATGACGGTAAAGTTGATATAGACGATTATTTGAGAATTATCTTTTTTGTTTATTTGCATGATTGGGATTTTGTTTTCCCAAGTGTATCACCGAGTAGTGTAATTACAATGGGAGGTGCGTCCTTTGAAAACTCCGAGATAATCTCAATTCCGGTTGAATTATCATACTCAAATAATGTTCAATCTGTTGAAATAGGATTTGATTTTAATGCTACTGAGTTTGAATACATAAACACGAGCCCGGTATCAAAGGATGAAATAAATCTCAAAACCGCTGTAAAAAATGGTAAACTTACTTTGGTTGGTATTTCTCGTGAAGAAATTCAAAATGGAATAATTGCAGATGTTAGGTTTAAGAAACTGGTTAACAACTCAAACACAGAAATATTGTCGACTTACAAATTAAACAATGGCAAAGCAACCGGAAATAATTTGCTTTCAATAGGTGATGGAACAATAACCGATGTGAACGATAGTGATAATGAAACTCCGTTAAACTTTGATTTATCACAAAACTATCCAAATCCTTTTAATCCATCGACGCTTATTAAATTTGCAATCCCGAAATACGGTCACTATCAATTAAATATTTATAATATCTTAGGACAAAAAATGATGACATTGGTTTCAGGACAACTGCAGCCGGGGTATCATTCCTCTTTATTTGATGGTAGTAAACTGAGTTCAGGAATTTATATATACAGTTTAGAAGGTGAGAATGTTAATATCTCAAGAAAAATGATGCTAATAAAATAGTGCCAAATGACCCCTCAGGATATTAAATTTACCAAAAAAGCCTGAG
>DYHH01000054.1 GCA_020724265.1 Melioribacter roseus
GATAGAAAAATGAAACACGAAAATATTAACCCCCTTCTAGATAGACTCTATGAAAAACGAGAAAGTTTAGATCATGGAATTGAGTTAATCGATAAGAAAATTGAAGCTAAATTGACCGTGATAGATAATGAAAAAAATAAAGTTTGGCTTCCTGCAGACGATGCAATAATTGAGACAGCAGAAATAGAGAAAAATGTTTTCGAGAAAGAAAAACTTTCCTTACAAGTATTTAGAGCAAACATTGAATTACAGATACTTGACAAAGAATTTAACCGCGATAATCATTTAGGAGTTTTCCATTCACAAAATGAAATTTCGCGACATGAAATAGCTAAGGAAAATATTATTATAATCACTAGAATGAAGATTAAACAAGCTGCTGATGCCGGAATTATTACAAAAGATGAAATTGCATATTATAATGATTCGATCGAACCAAAGGAAGCTAATGTTCCCGATTTGCCTTTAGAAAATAATATGACTAAAAGTGGGAAACGAAAACAATTAACAAATGAAGAAAAAGCGAAGTTGTATGTAAGTTCTTACATTGATTATTTTAAAGAAGATGCACACAAAATGAAAAGAGATATTCCTCTGAAAGAGTTAGAGAAAAGAACCGATCTTTCAAAATCAATGTGGCAAAAATGGTTAAAGGGTAAGAACGCTAAAATCAATAAAGCACTCATCTACAAGATTGTTTCCGATAAAATAAAATCTAAATACAATTACTCTGATTCTGTTAGAGATAAGCTAGAAGAACTATTATCAGATATAAATTCCACTTTGTAAAGTGGAAATTTCCACTTTAGGTTTGTGGAAACTCAAAAAATAAATTTTCCTCATTTTCACGTCATAATCAAATCATTTCGCAATTAATTAGAAATTTCCACTTTAGGTTTGTGGAAATCCTTCTACTTATAACAAAGTTCATTAGCTCGACCCCGTCCATTGAAAGGTATAAACAACATATAATTTCTGTCGCTTCGGCAGGGGGCTCCTTCTCACCAAGGGGGTTGGGCTGGAGGAGTCCCTACTATTTATTACATAATTTAACAGGAGGAACACCATGTCAGCACCCAAACCAAGAATGACCACCATTTACATCGCGAAATCGAATCAAATTTGGGAAGGTCAAAGATTCCAGATCGGGGATAAAATCAGTTCAGCCGAATTCGACGGACTACCTGATGATAAAAAAGATAAATTCAGATTAGTCGAGATGGGCCTCCGAGACTTCGTCGAAGATCTACTCAATCGAACCGACGAACTCGAAAAGAAAGTTTCAGCACTTGAGAAATTCAT
>DYHH01000042.1 GCA_020724265.1 Melioribacter roseus
TTAACTTGTTTCTTTACAATAAGTTAGACCTTCCTGTGGTCATTTGATACTATTTTAAGTACAACATCTTTTTTGAGGATACTGTATTGCCTGAAATTAAAGTGTATATATAAACTCCGCTTGGCAGCCCGCTCAAGTTTAATTTATAACTATAGTTGCCAATTGATTGGTATTGATTAATTAATGTTTCTATTCTTTCTCCGAGTAGGTTGTAGATTACTAATCTTGTTTGACCAGATTGACTTAGGCTATAGGTAATTTTAGTTTCCGGGTTAAATGGATTCGGATAGTTTTGAAACAATTTTGTTGAACTTGGAAGATAATCATCGGAATCATTCTCAACCCCGACTATTGTTCCTAAGGTATCTCCATCAATAATTGCTGACAATAAGTATTCGGGAGGTCTTGCCATTTCATCATTTCTTATATGTACAATACCTAATCCAGCTCCCAATAGATATTTAAATCTTAGCCATTCTTGATATTCTCCATTGTCAAGAAATCTTGTATACTGAACAATTTCTTTAAATAGTGTATTAACCCCGAGATATTCAGCTTGAAATACCTGTTCAACTCTTCTAATTTCAGATTCAGTAGAATCATACGGGCTTTGCCACATAGTCCATTCATCACCTAATTCAGCATCCAATTTAAAGTATAGAGCAGACCATTCAGCATCAGGGGGCGAATATTGAAATACCTGATAATTTGTATCTATGGTCCAAGTCGGGTGATTGTTAATCCAATATATCTTGGATTCTTTTTCGATTAAAGAATCCTTTGTTACTCTTTCTTCTCTTACAATATCATTAAGAAATGCATATTGCCAGAAATTGCCTACTTGCATCGGGAAGAAAGAATAAGAATCGACATCAATAGAATCGGTGGAGTTATAATATTTTATTATATGTAAATTATCTTGTGAATAAGAAACAGATACTGCCAAAAACAAAACTATCGAGATATATACTTTTAACTTCATAATAATATCCTTTATAAAAACAAACAAAATGTTTGCGTAATGATCAGTAAATATAGCTGCTAAGTAAAACCTGAAGTATAAAAATAATAATTACTCATAACACTCACGGCAAGCTTTTTGTAATTAAGGAGAAATGAGTCTTATTCTAAAATACAAATTTAATTTAAAGAAGTTAGTTAAATCTTTATAATCTTTGACTTTCTTAAGTTTGATGGGGGGGGAGGTACAGCTGTTTGACATTAAACTTATATAGGTTATAATTCAATCCCAATATCGAAATCCTAATCCGGTGGCTAACGGATGGAATCAAATTCGAAATGATAAGTTCATTAGTTCAAATTCGACTTAGTAATATATTCAAAGAGTATTCCCAGATCCGCGGCGAAAAAGAAGAAATAAAAATCATTAAATTAAGGGAGATTTTTTCTCCCTTTTTTTATTTGGTGACATTTGAAAGCAAAACTAAAATTATTCTTATCGGCAATAATTGTTTTTTTCTACTCATGTGCAGGACCCTCTTCACTTTATGAAGTTGACTATCCTTTATTACCGGATTTAACAGAATCAAAAACTACAGACCTGAAAGTGCACATCCCCCGCGGTTGGTTCACCGCCGAAGATAACCGAAAAGAAATTATTGATCTTTGGCTGGTTAGAGATGACTACAATGCAAGTATTTCGTTTATTACAATAAACCCGGATGAAGAATCAATAAAGAGTTCCGCAAAATCCATACTGCAAAAAATTGAAAATTATTCTCGATTGAATAATAAAATAGCACACCAAAATAAATTTATTGACTTGTTAAAAAATGAAGTATTTGAAATGAACGGAAGAGAATTTCGTGCTTATCAATTTAACGGATCGGGTAACTTGTACCGTGTTGTTGTCTTCAAATATAAAGGAAAATACTTTGAATCCATTGCTGCAATAAAACCGGGTCAATCCAGCGAAACAATTGCTCAAATCTTTACTGCCCAGAATTCAGTTCTAAATTCAATAAAATAATTTATTAGGCAGGCAACTTTTAATATGCCAATGCATCTTTAATGAAAAAGAAAAATTGAAGCATACTTCAAATCAAATATTAGAGTTTACGATTATTTATAATCAGTATAAGGGATACATTTTTAATTATGTCTCCAAAATGCTGAACGATAAAATTTTATGCGAAGATGTTGTTCAAACTGTTTTTCTGAAATTTTATGAAAATGTAGATTTTATTAGAGACAAAGAAAGCACGAAATCATGGTTGTTTACAACTGCAAGAAACGAAGTATTTTCTATTTATAGAAAGAAAAAAGTCAGAAAAATTGTTCACCCTGTTGAAGATGAAGAAGAGTTTAGAGTAAATGAAAATTCGATTACAGAAGATTATGAAATGAAAGAAATTAAAGAACTGCTGCAAATTGAATTAGATGATCTTCCCGATGAACAAAGAGAGATTTATTTACTTAAAGAATACGGACAACTTAGCTACAAAGAAATATCCGATACTTTAGGCATTGATGAAGGTTTAGTGAAGAGCAGACTTTATAAAACTCGTCAAAAATTAATTAACAGACTAAGCAAAGTTCTAAAGTAGGAACCATAAAATGAATACGGAAAAATTAATAACAATGGTAAACGAGTTTTTAGACGGGGAACTTCCAAAGGGAAAAGAGAATTTTTTATTCACCGGACTCGGTAATGACGAAACTGCACGTGAATATTTTAAGAAGTTAAATACGTTAAAACTTATTACCAATGAAACGGCAGAATCTTTTCCGCAAAATCTTGATATAAAAATATTAACCAAGTTAAAAGACAAAGAACCTGTTGGTCTATTTCATCAAATAAGATCAAGGTCAATTGCGTATGTAAGCGTACTACTTTTGATAATTTCTTTATTAACCGGTTATTATTTATTTGAACAGACGAATATAAAGAAAGAAGAATTACTCCTGGCAAAAGCGAAAATTGAGCAGCAAGAGAAATTGATAAATCTTGTTATGACTAATCAGCTAAGTCCCGTTACTGTTTATCCGACTTACGAAAATGAAATAATTATTAAAGCAGACTTATGAGGTGTAAAATGAAAAAAGTAATTTTATTAGCAGCCGTAGTTTTTATGATGTCTTGTGCCGAAAAAGAAGACGGAATAAAAGTAATCGAAGATTATGACGACATTTATTATCCGAAAGCAGAAGTAGAAAGTAAAATTGATACTGAAGAAGAATTCGATAAAGTCATTAATGATTTGAGAGAATCTGCCAATAAATATGTTTCAGATTACTCCCAGCCGGTTGTTGTGAAATTCAATCATAGAATTTATATAAACGAAGAAGGAAAAGTAGATGCGGTAAAAGAAATTACTTCCCTTTCTTCTCAAATGATTAAAAATGATAATGTGAAAAATATCTTCGGCGAAGAGGCAACAAAACTTTTAGTTAAAGTCGCGGATAAATGGTCGTTCACGCCGGCGGTAAAAGACGGTAACCCGGTTAAATTCAGAGCTGATTTGATTTATAGTATTAAGTTTGATCAAGAAGGTGATATAGTTGAAGAAACTTCTACTTTTAAGTCTGTTGCTCGTTCAAAAATTAGCGAAGATGATGTTTACTATGTAGTTGTTGAACAGCAGCCGGCTCCAATTGGCGGGTTACAAGCTATTCAAGAAAAAATAAAATATCCCGCAAAAGCAAAGAACGAAGGCATTGAGGGGAGAGTCTTTGTTAAAGCATACATAAACGAAAACGGGGAAGTTGATGAAGTAACATTACTCAAAGGTATTCACCATGAATGCGATTCGGTAGCAATGGCTGCAATTAAACAAACTAAATTCACACCCGGTATGCAGAGAGGAGAACCTGTAAAGGTGCAAGTTTCTATACCGATTGTTTTTAAACTACAATAATAGAGTATTACAATAACGTGAGCACGATTTATGAAATTGGCAAAGTTAATATTAATTACCGCAATAATTCTTCTAATAACAAGTTGTCGCAAAGAAATCGTTTCATTGGATAATTACAGTAGTACTATTCTCGACAATACAATTATGTCAACCATTCCACATTTGCAGTCGAATAAAGAAATTGAATTGATTGAAAAACATGGAATTAAGTCAATGAGTTTTATAAAACAAAAAACAGACAGCACTAAGTTGGATAGTCTAACCTATGTTGAGTTCGATAGAAAGGGCAGAATCGTCAGAAGAACCACAAAAGAAAATACGTCTATAGGATGTTTTCCAAATATATATAGACAAGAATTTATTTATGAAGACCAACGATTAAAAAAAGTGAATATTTTCACGTTTAAATACAAAAGTAACTCTGTACTTAAAAATTGGTTAGAAACTGATACTTCTCGATTATTGTTATTCGATTGGGAAGACTATACTTATGATGGTGATACAACCATCGTAGAGTCAGGTTATGCAACATGGAAGTACATAAAAGATGAAAGTGATAATATAATCCAACAATTGGTTTTTGTTAAAACAAATAATCAACAAACTAGTTTTAAATATATTCCAACTTCAATTGGGTTAACAAAAGAATTTTATGACACTATTTATGATGAGACTCGATTAACTGACTATACTATTGAAAAAAACATGATCATATCAAATTATTCGGATGGATCAAATGAGTTTATTACTGAAAATCTATTTGATGAAAGGGGATTATTAATTAAGAAAAATTATATCACAAATAATAAATTGACTACCAAAATTAAAGTAAGTTATAGTTACTATTAGGATTTTCAATAAATAATTGGATAGTCTCAGATTCCCCCAATCTTTAAGATTACGGGAATCTATAACGATTACAAACTCATTATATCGCTGTAAATAATAAATGCCATTAACATTAACAAAACAATAAAACCGAAATTTTGAATTGCAATTTTAACTTTAACCGGCAACTCTCTCCGCATTATTCCTTCAATGATAATAATAACAAAATGTCCGCCGTCAAGGACAGGGAAGGGGAGAAAATTCAATATTGCCAAACTCAAACTCAGCATTGCCAAAAAGTATAAGAAAGAAATAATTCCGGTATCGGCACTCTTGGCGGCAAATTGTGCAATCTTAACCGGTCCGCCGAAAACTTGATCGAATTCAACATTACCAATAATAACGTTTTTTAACATTGTAAAAGTAAGAACAGTAATCTGACCGATATTATTTATACTTTCTTCAAATGATCTAAAGAAACCGAAAGTCTCGTATTTAATTGGACCTGTATACGCATCGGCAATGTAAATACCGATCTTGCCGTCATAACCTGAAGTAACAGCTGTTGTTACGGTGTCCTCATCTCTAAGTATAACCAAAGCAATTTCTTGCTCTTTGTTTGATGAAATAATAGCAATTGCTTCTTGACTGTTATTGACTATTATTCCGTTCATCTCAAGAAAAATATCCCCGGCTTGAATACCGGCGGCTTCTGCGGGCGAATTTTTCATTACTTCTGAAATAAACGGTTGTGTATGCCCGAAAGGCAGCATAAAACTTTTTTGCGCACTTTCAGCGATCAGTTCCTTTGGAATATTTAATTCAACAACTTCATCTTCCCTAAGTACGGTTACGGTTAAATCTCTGCCGATATTTTGTACAAGAAGATTGTTTACGACATCTTCCCAGTTGTTTATCTCTTTATTATTGATTGATAAAATTTTATCGTAAGATTGAAATCCGGCTTGAGCAGCGGGAGTGTCTTCTTGAATATATCCCAAATCGGTTGTGTCAATAATCTGTTTGCCCTGAAAGAAATTTATTCCCCAAAGAATCAAAATTGTGAGTGTAAGATTCATCATCACACCGGCAGAGATAACAAATAATTTTTTCGGAGTTGATTTCGCTCTGAATTCATATGGCTTCGGTTCGGATTTGGTAAATTTAGTATCAAAACTTTCGTCAATCATTCCGGAGATTTTAACATAACCACCAAGAGGGAGTAAACAAACTCTGTAATCGGTATATTCACCGCCGTCCCAATCTTTTGGAAGCGGACCGAATGAAAAACCGGTAATTTTATTGTAACCAAGTACTCTTCTTCCGTAACCGATTGCAAAAACCTCTGCGCGCATACCTGCAATTTTTGCGGCAAGAAAATGTCCGGCTTCATGAACAAAAACCAAAATACCGATTGTAATAGCAAAATAAATTATATAGTCCATAATACTTTCAATTAATTATCGAATAAGTTTTTTGCAAACTCTCTCGTTTGACGATCACATTCAAAAATAGTTTCCAAATTCGGAGACCTATGATTTTCAATTTTATCGAGAGATGATTTAATTATTTGTGGAATATCTGTGAATGATATTTTTCCTTTAAGAAATTTTTCAACGGCTATTTCATTCGCGGCGTTCATAATACAAGGAGTTGTTCCGCCGGTCTCCATAACTTTATAAGCTAAGGCAAGACATTCAAACTTTTCATAATCCGGTTCGAAGAAAGTAAGTTCCTTCAATTTTGGAAGTCTTGTTTCAACATAACTGCAACCTAATCTTTCCGGAAAAGTTAATGCATATTGAATCGGTAGTTTCATGTCGGGTAAGCTCATCTGTGCTTTAATTGATCCGTCAATGAATTCAACCATTGAATGAATTATAGATTGCGGATGCACAACCACTTCAATTTTATCTTTTGAAAGACCGAAAAGCCAATGTGCTTCAATAACTTCTAGTCCCTTGTTCATCATTGTAGCCGAATCAATTGTAATTTTATTTCCCATCTTCCAATTCGGATGAGCAAGTGCCTGGTCGACGGTTACTGATTCGAGATCATGCTTTCCCCAATTACGAAAAGGACCGCCCGAAGCAGTAAGAATTAATTTTTCTATATACTCTTTCTCTTCACCAATTAAACATTGAAAAATTGCGCTGTGTTCGGAATCAACCGGGATTAACTCGGCACCGTACTCATATATCATTTCGGTAATTAATTCACCTGCAACTACAAGTGTTTCTTTATTTGCCAATGCAATTCTTTTCTTTCGTTTAATTCCTTCTATGGTTGGTGATAAACCGGCAAAACCGACTAATGCGGTTACCATAATATCATAATCGCTGTTCTTTGCTATATCAATTAATCCTTCACTGCCGGAAAGAACTTTGCATTTGTCTTTTATTCGTTTCTGTAACTTGGATGCTTTGTTTTTATCTATAACAACAACATATTCAGGATGAAATTCATCAATCTGTTTTTCCAGATCATCGATATTTGAATTAACTGTTAACCCGGTTACGTTAAAATTATCCGGGAAAGTTCGAATTACATTTAAGGTATTTACCCCGATTGAACCGGTTGAACCTAATATTAATATATTTTTTTGTGAAGACATTAACTGTAAAATATTCTCGTAATTGCCATTAAGAAATTAATTACAACTAGAATATTCATTTGAAAATTTAGTGAATACAACTTCTTAAGATTGGTACGAAGTCCTGACTTATCGTCAATAGGAGAACTCAAATCTTTTGCAATTTCTAATCTTAGTTTTTTTGCTGTCGGAATTAATTTCCAGAAAAGAAGAATTAGAATAACAACCATAACAATTTGTTTGGTTGTCAACCAGTGATTTGCCGTAAATTGAAAAAATTGATAACCGGGGTTCAATACAACCATTAAAATTCCCGTTACTAAAATTCCGGCTGCCCCGATTATTCCGACTATATTTACAAATTTTAAATAAAGTGAAACCAAACTGGTTTCGCTTGATTTACCGACCGAGGCATTTATAGATTTCTTAAAGTAAAGTTCAACCAAAAGATTAACTAACCACACACCCGAAAAAACAATGTGAAGCGATAAAATAAACGGATAAAATTGCATAACATGCCCTTTCAATTTTATTAGCTTTCAAATATATGAAAATGAGTGCTTATTAATAAGTCTAAACTAAAGTAAATAAATAACTTAATCGGTTATCCAAGAGCCGAACAATTCTATTAACCGTGAAAAATCTTCATCATCCAAATCCATTGAAACGAAATTTGCAAAATTATTTAAAACTACAACCGAGTTTATACTTGCGTCTTGTTTTTCGAGTTTGGCAATTTTAGAAACAACATTAGTATTAATTTTTTGTATATCATCATAAAGCTTAACGAGAGATTTTAGTTCCCAATCCGGTTGCTTGCCGGTTTTGTGACGTAAAAATTGAGCAAGCGCATACATAGCAAATACTCTAAATTCAGTTTCTTCTATTGTAGCAAACGGTAAATGGAAACGTAACATCGGACGAAGTTTTGCTAAAATCGGACAGCCACTTGCCGGCATTATTATTCCAATTAAACTTCCAACCGCCGATTGAACATCAGTATCCTTAAAATATGAACGCTCATTTGTATCGACCGTTACTTTTACTTTTTCAAACGAAGTTTTTTCCGAAAAGAATTCTATTAATTCTTGAAGATTAACTGCAACGGGACAAAATTTATATTCATCTTTATTTAACGGGCAATGTACACATTCGAAGTTTTCTAATTTGGTCCATTCAGCCGGTTCTTTTTTTGATTGACGAATTATTTGTAAGGTAGTTGGTTCGAGAAATATCTCGAATAAACTTTCAATTCCGTTCTCGAACTTAAAATGATAAGAATACTTTGTAATAACTCGTTAAAAATGTCATGTAAATAACTCAATAGAAATGTCAGTAA
>DYHH01000055.1 GCA_020724265.1 Melioribacter roseus
CTGTTTTTGGTTCGCACAAGCCCAAAGATGTTGACGTTGCTGTAATTGATGAAGTAAATGGACCGTTTATTATCGTTGGAATTAGAAGTCAAATGTCATCTGTTGGGAAAAACATTTTGACATACTACGAAGAAATTATTGGAGACTGCATTTCTTTGCATGACAGATTTCCAATGGCTGTTATTTGCTATATTTACCTGCTTCCAACAAAACCAACAAAGGCAGTTATACAAAAAAGGAAGAAGAAACTCTACGCAAGTTAAATCAAGAAGCGTCAAACAACAAAAAACTTGTCATTCAAGTTTCGTCTAATACGCTATGATAAAAAGTCCTTTACGATACCCTGGCGGCAAGTCGCGCGCAATACAACAGATGAAATTCCTCTTGCCAAAAGAATTTGAAGAATATAGAGAACCCTTCGTTGGCGGTGGGTCATTTTTTATTTACTTACGCCAAGTCTATCCAAAACTAAAAATTTGGATTAATGACCTCAACCCCGAACTGTATTTTTTTTGGAAATACGCACAAATAGATTCGGAAAAATTGGCAAAGGAAACTTTGAAAATCAAATCCGAAAGAACAAATGGACAAGAATTATTCAATGAATTGGTAAATGTAAACGGTGAAAATTTATCTGAATTTGAACGGGCTGTTCGTTTTTTTGTTCTAAATCGAATTACTTTTTCAGGAGTTGTTGAGTCTGGCGGATATTCACAATTGGCTTTTGTTGGAAGGTTTACAGATTCCTCAATTGAGCGCGTTGCTAAACTCGGAAAACTTCTGGAAGGAATTAAGATTACACATTTAGATTATCGTGAAATCTTATCGGATGGCGGAAAGAATGTATTTACTTTTCTTGACCCGCCTTATTTCAAAGCAACGAAATCAAAGTTATACGGAAAAAATGGTATTTTACATACAGGATTCAACCATGATGAATTCGCCAGCGAGATGAGAAAATGCCGTCATTCATGGCTGATTACTTATGACGACTCACCAGAAATCAGAAATAATTTTGAATTTGCAAATATCTACGATTGGGAATTGCAATATGGAATGAACAACTACAAGCAAGGCAAGGCAGAAAAAGGAAGTGAACTTTTTATTTCTAATTACAAACTTCCTATTGAGCAAAAAAATGAATTTACCGAAGAAAAGAAAGTTGAACAACTTGCATTGATATAGGTTCTAAAAGCAAAAAGCAGGCTAACAAAGCGTGCACC
>DYHH01000043.1 GCA_020724265.1 Melioribacter roseus
GGAAAGAATGAAAATTATAATTGAACCATCCTCCGCAGTAACCCTTGCCGTTGTTATGAATAACAAATCAAAGTTCGAAAATAAATCTGTCGGAATAATACTCACCGGCGGAAATGTTGATTTGAATAATCTTCCGTTCTAATGACACATATTTTTAATTATAAAAACCAATTCGTAAGAGATTTAGCTTGGGTAATAAGCTCACCGCCATTATTTAACAATAAATTTAACCCGTTGTTTTTCGAACAAGAATTTTTCTACGGTGAGTTAAATAAGTTTCTTCCTCATTTAGAAAATCTCGATAAAAATCCGCAGAATTTAAGCGAACATATAAAAAACGGAAACACACACTTGCTTGGAAAATATTTTGAATCACTTGTAGAATATTGGTTGGAATACAGTGAAAGCAAAAAACTACTTTCTCATAATCTTCAAGTATTCAAAGGGCGAAACACAATCGGAGAGTTTGATTTTATTTATAGGGATCTAACCGACAATAAAGTTTATCATCTGGAATGTTCAGGTAAATTTTATATTGCTCAAAAGAATGTTTCCGAGCATTTAAATTTTATCGGACCAAATTCAATAGATAATCTTGATAGAAAAATCAGCAAAATAGTTAATGAACAAATAATACTTGGACAAACGAAAGAAGGAAGAGAAGCATTAATAATAGACGATATCGAGGAAGAAGTAATCCCCCAAATATTATTTAAAGTGTATATCTTTTATTATGCCGATTTATTTTTTAATAATTCGTTTATAATTCCAAAGGACTCGAATCCGGATCACCCAAAAGGTTGGTGGATTTACACAAAAGATGTTGACTATTTCCTTTCACAAAAAAATAGTAAATGGATTGTTGTTGAAAGAGCAAACTGGATTTCGAAAGTAATATTATTTGATGATTCTTCAATTTTATCAAACAAAGAATTAGCAAATAAATTGAAAAACTATTTTTCTAATAATAACTATCCCCTTTTGATTGCTGAATTGAAAGAAAGTCATGAAAATTATTTTGAGGAAATTTCGCGAGGTTTTGTTGTTCACAACACTTGGCCTGAAATAAATTTATAATTCACTTTGCGGCTCCGCGTCTTTGCGGTAAATAAATGAAAAGTATAACCATAAGATTCTACGAAGAACTAAACGATTTCCTTCCGCCAGAAAAAAAGAAAGTTCGATTCAACTATGAGTTTTCCGGAAGAGAATCGGTTAAAGATTTGATTGAAGCAATCGGTGTTCCGCATACTGAAGTCGATATGATTTTGGTTAACAGAAAATCGGTTAACTTAAATTATCTCATCCAAGATAAAGATGACATAAGTGTTTACCCGGTTTTCGAATCATTCGAAATAAATAATGTTCAGCGTCTTCGACCAAAGCCGCTTCGAAATCCAAAATTTATTTTAGATGTTCATCTCGGCAAACTTGCACGATACATGCGAATGCTCGGTTTTGATACTCTTTACAAGAATGATTATGAAGACGAAGTAATTGTCAAACTTTCATTAAAAGATAAGCGATCTATATTAACCCGCGATGTTGGTTTGCTTAAAAGAAAGGCCATAACTCACGGTTATTATGTACGCAATACCAACACCGAAAAACAAATCGAGGAAGTGATAAACAGATTTCAATTGGAAAATCACATCAAGGAATTCTCGCGATGTATTGACTGCAACGGACTGCTTGAATCGATAGAAAAAGAAAAAATACTCGAAAAACTCCCGCCGAAAGTAAAGAAATTCTATACGAAATTTTTTATCTGCTCAAATTGTTCTAAAATTTATTGGCACGGAAGTCATGTTGAGGGTATGTCGAAAGTAGTTAATAAATTTAAGAGAACTTAAGTATCTTTATCGGCGTCTTAATTGTATATTCTAAATATTGTATTGGTAGCGGTTTATGTCCTTTATAATGCGGTTAACTCTTGCTTTATTTATTTTCTTCATAGTTGAGTTTTATTTTTATAAAAGATTTAAAAATTCTTTTATAACCATATTTCCAAACTTCAACAAGACTACGCTTAAGAAAACAATCCGATTGATAATAATTTTTACAAATCTATATCCGGTTATACTTGTAATTTATTTTATTTATTTGATGATAAGCGACGCAAGCAGAATGTCGGCTATTGAAAATCCGTTTTTCGATTGGCTGCTTGTTTATCCTTTTTGGGCTTCGGTACTAATCATTGTTCAAAGTATTGTATTTCTTCTTCCGATAGACTTAGTAAGATTAATAACTTTCCCATTATATAAGAATTTCAGAGAAAGTGTAAAAAGAAAAATTTCAATAATTACTTTAATGATAATTAGTGCATCTTTTGTTTACGTGCCTTTACGAATTGCATATGATTATAATTATGTTTCAACACGAGTTACAACATTAGAAATTGATAACTTGCCGGAAGATTTAATTGGATTTAAAATCGCGTTTATTGCAGACACTCAAGCTGATTGGTACACTGATGAAACCCGGCTAAATAATTATATCGAAAAGGTAAATGACGCTAACCCCGATTTAGTTTTAATTGCCGGAGATATAATAACAAGTACTCCCCGGTATATTCAGCCGGGTGCAGATGCATTTAAAAGTTTATCAGCAGAATATGGTGTTTTCACCTGCGTCGGCGACCATGATAATTGGGCTTATAGAGATGATCATCCAAGAAGCTTAAGAGAGATTTCCGCGGCACTTAATGCCGCCGGTGTTGAAATGGTTGATAACGATAAACGAATTATACAAGTTGGTTCATCCACAATAAAAATTGCTTTCGCTACATTTACTTATTCAAGAAGAGTCGAACCCGCTAAACTCGAACTACTTGCTAATGAAAATCACAAATATGATATTAGTATATTTCTTACTCATCAACCGAATGAATCCCTTATAAGTTTCGCAGATCAGTTAGGTTATGATCTTTTCTTAGCCGGACATACGCACGGAGGACAGTTAACAATTTTATTTCCATTCATTGAACTGACTCCAACTTTAATGGAGACAAAGTATGTTAAAGGAGATTTTTACTTAAACGATATGATGGTAATCGTTAATCGTGGACTCGGTATGTCGGTAGCACCGATACGCTACAACTCCACGCCTGAAGTAACAATTATAGTACTACGAAAAAAAGAATAACAATGGGGGAATTGATGTTCAAATCTGTAAAATTATTTCTTGTGTTTGTATGTGTTATTACTCCAATCTATTTACTTTCCCAAGAAACTTCCGAACAAACTAAACCGAAATTAACTATTGAACAAATTATGCAAGACCCTAAATGGACGGGCGAAGTATCAAGCACTATTTGGTGGTCTGAAGACGGAAAACAAGTTTATTTCAAATGGAATCCGGGTGACGCTGAAGCTGAATCAACTTATGTTGTTAATAGTGACGGAAGCGGACTCAGAAAACTTTCTTTAAATGAAAGAAAAAATTTGATCCCGGAAAGAGGCGAATACAACAAGGATAAAACTAAAAAGGTTTATTTGAAAGATGGTGATATTTATTTGCTGGATATCCCGTCTATGAATATTCAGCAAATTACTAACACAACCGAGCGTGAATCATCTCCGACTTTCTCTTTTGATGAAAAGAAAATTTTGTTTGTTAGAAACAGCAATCTTTTTTTGATTGAACTTGAAAGCGGTTTACTTACGCAAGTAACTGACTTTCGACAAGGGAACAAACCGAAAGATAAATCCAAAACTGAAAGGGAAAAATGGTTGGAGAAGGAAGAGTTATCGCTTATTCAAACTCTGAAAGAGCGAAAGGAAGAAAAAGAGAGGAGGAAAAAGGAAGAAGAGTTGTTATCCTCAAAACGACCCAAAGAAATTTATGTGGGAAATAAATCAGTCGATAATATTTTCCTTTCGCCAAACGAAGACTTTGTAACTTTTATGACGATTGAATATCCAAGCGATAATAAATACACAAAAGTTCCTAACTACATTACCGAATCCGGTTATACCGAAGATATAACCGCGAGAGCAAAGGTCGGCTCACCGGAAACAAAATATGAACTTGGTGTTTACGATATAAAAAACGATACGGTTTATTTTGTTGATCGAAAGCAAATCCCCGGTATATACGATAAACCCGATTTCAAAAAAGAAAAGGATGACGATAAATACAACGAGCCGAGAGAAGTTTATTATTATGGTCCCTTCTATTCAAATGACGGAAAACATTCTTACATTTTAATCCGATCGATGGATAACAAAGATCGATGGCTGATGCATTTTATTCCGTCTAACGCAACACTTACTTTATTAGACAGACAAAGAGACGAAGCTTGGATCGGCGGTCCCGGTATTTCCGGTTGGAAAGCAGGAGATACTCATCACGGTTGGATGCCGGATAACAAACATGTTTGGTATCAATCGGAGGAATCCGGTTATTCTCATCTTTACACAATAAACGTTGAAACGGGAAATAAGAAACAATTAACCGAAGGAAATTTTGAAATTACCGGAACTGCGAGAAGTAATGCTGCCGGAACCGGACCGACAATTTCAAACGACGGTAAGTGGTGGTATTTTGTTTCTTCTGAGATCAGACCGTTCGTTAGAGATTTTTATAAAATGTCAATTAATGGTGGTGAACGAGAACGAATAACTTACCTGCATGGTAATCATCAAATTTTTATATCGCCCGATCAATCTATGCTCGCAATCCGGTATTCGGAATCAAATAAACCATGGCAATTATATTTAATGGAAAATAAGTCCGGCGCTGAAATGAAACAAATAACTTTCGGCGGAACAGATGAGTTTCATTCTTATCCTTGGATAAAACCCGAGATCGTTTGGTTTAATGCAGAAGACGGTAAGAAAGTCCCGGGGAGAATTTATCAACCAAGTCAAGAAAGTAAAAACGGTGCTGCTGTAATTTTTGTTCACGGTGCCGGTTATCTTCAAAATGTACATGATTGGTGGAGCAGTTATTCACGCGAATATATGTTTCATCATTTGTTAGCCGATGAAGGTTACCTAGTTTTAGACATTGATTACAGAGGAAGTGCAGGTTACGGCAGAGATTGGCGAACAGATATTTATAGATTTATGGGAGGTAAAGATTTATCAGATCATGTTGACGGCGCGAAATTTTTGATAGATAATTATAATATCAACCTAAATAAAATCGGAATTTACGGAGGTTCTTACGGTGGATTTATTGTTTTGATGGCAATGTTTAATCAACCTGATGTTTTTAAGTCCGGTGCAGCATTAAGATCTGTTACAGATTGGGCGCATTATAATCATCCTTATACTGCAAACATTTTGAACACACCGCAAGAAGATACCTTAGCTTATAAACGTAGTTCGCCGATTTATTTTGCGGAAGGTTTACAAGGACATTTATTAATTTGTCACGGCATGGTTGATGTGAACGTGCATTTTCAAGATGTTGTGCGCTTAACACAAAGATTAATAGAATTAGGAAAAGACAATTGGGAGTTAGCCGTTTACCCGATGGAAGATCACAGTTTCGCTGAGCCAAGCAGTTGGGTTGATGAATATAAACGAATTTATAAGTTGTTTGAGAGAACGTTGAGGTAATTGAATATTTTTCAAACCATGCAACAGAAAAAGAACATGAAATCACATCATATTCAAACAACAAAAACAGCAAGGTATTACACACTTGGTGAATTAAATAATTCTACTAATGAAATTGTATTCGTCTTTCACGGTTATGCACAGCTGGCAAAAGAATTTATACAGAACTTTTCTAACATTAATACAACCAATCGATTTATAATTGCACCGGAAGGTTTGAACAAATTTTACGTCAAAGGATTCCGCGGTAATGTCGGTGCAAGCTGGATGACTAAAGAAGATCGCGAAAATGAAATTAATGATTACTTAAATTTTCTAAATAACATTTACTCAGAATATTCTTCGCAAATTAGCAATAGCATTAAAATCACTCTTTTCGGATTTTCACAAGGAAGCGCAACCGCTTCGCGCTGGTTTGTAAATAGTAATTTCAATAATGCCGAATTGATTTTATGGGGAAGTTTTATTCCGCCGGATATCGCATATGATAAACTCCGCGCAAAACATAAAACGAAAATAAAAATTGTAATCGGTGATGAAGATCAATTTATTTCCGAAGATAGAATTAAATCGGGTGAAGAAATTTTAATGAGAGAAAACATCAACTACGAGCTAATAAAATACCCGGGCAAACATAATGTTCAACCCGGGTTGTTTAATGAGTTAAAACTATTTTAGAAACTATTGTTCGGCTAAAGGTTTGTTTTTCTTTTTCCACTTCGGGATAAAGATTATAAAAAACACAGTCACAATTATTGCAATTGCAATATACCAATAGAAGGGAGTTTCTCTTTCATACATTTCATACCAATCATCAACTGCATCTTGAATTTCGTCCCGCTGTTGAACAGTTATCATCCCGTTATCAACTAAGATGGGGATCCAATTTGTTTTTAAACTTCGAGTCCATACAAGGTTTTCAAAGTTGTCAAACTCATCTTTGCCCGCTTCAAGTTTTCTATTATTGATATACTCTTTTAATATACGTGTAAACTCATTCCCATCCTGGAATTTGTTTACTTGTACATTATTTTCTTTCAAAGCTCGATGAACTCTTTCCCAAATTTGTGCATCAAGTTTTTGATTCCATTGAGCAAAAAGATTTGTAATATAAGCCACTTCGCCTGCCCTCTGTCCGCGTTCGATATAAACATCAGCAAGCCGCGGTCCCATTTTTTTCCACATATTATAAAATCGAACTTGATCTTCTTTCAATTCTCCCAAGTCTTCCGGATTAAGTTCTGTTACATTAAGGAAATCCATATTATCTCTAACTGTTTTTTCTATATTATAAAACAAGTTACCCGTTTCAATCTTATCAAATATATTTTGCTTTTCCGCAGCATTTAATGACATAGGATGTTTAATAAAATCGGAAAGTAAGCTATCGACTATACTCCTTACAAGTTCATCTCTTTGCTTTAGACTTTTCCTTAAGTCATCAACAAGATTTCTTAATTCGGTTAAAGATTTAGTATCCTTACCCCCGATTGCTTGATATTCTTTAATTCTTGCAAGAAGATCGGCATTTTTTTCATTAAGAATTTGTATTTCGCCTTTTAATGCTATTACTTCTTCCTGAAGTTCGGAAATTTGTGAAAGACCAACTCTTCGTGATTCAATTTCATTTTCAAGTTTAGCGAACGTTGAGGTATAGTTTTCCGGGAACAAACTTTGATCCAACAATTCTTTATCGTCTTCGTAAAATTTTTTGAAATAATTAACTATCGTCTTCAAGGAATCGAGTTCTTCAATTGAAATTGAGTTATTTATAGCTTGCGAAAGATGTCTGGTCTGTATCTGAAACTCTTGTACTTTCTCATAATCCGATTGAGCAATTAAAGCATTCGCAAAGATTATTGGCAGCCATATTAAAACAGCTAACTTAGTTTTCATATTTATTTCCTCTTCAATCCTTTACTATCAAGAAGATACGATACCCCGTTGCTAATCAATTCAATATTCGGCTTGCGTTGATTCAATGCCGGACTAACTATGCCTTCTTTACTTATAAATATTTTATTTTTTTGAACCAAAGCACCGTTATCGACTTCAAAAACATAAACGTTCATAAAACCCGGTGAAGTCATAACATAATAACCTAATTGATCTCTAATAACACGAAGTTCTTTGTTTGCTATTTCTGTTGTTTCTCCAAATTCAGTCCTAAACAAATTTGAGGCATTAAATTCGGTAGTGAATCTTTCGATATAAACATTTCCTTGATCATCGGTTATTAGTACACTTTCAATTGGCCAGGCAAAGTTTGCAGGTTCAAGCGTTAATGACGAACATCCTATAACTATTGAAAGTAATGCTGCTGCTGAAATCTTCTTAATCATTTTATACCCATGTAATTATATTGTTTATATAAAATTAACATAAAGATAATGTAATTCATGCAATAAAATTATAAATCAACAATAGCCATTAGATAAAACCAAGTGGAAATATCATCGCCGAATCTTTCTTTAAATATCTCACCCGGCACAAATAAAGAAGCTCCGCCTTCAAATGTTAAATATGAGTTGTATTTATAATTAGCAACAAGATCGACTTCTGTACCAAATCTATTTGTTGTTGAACCATCTATTAAAATGTAATC
>DYHH01000026.1 GCA_020724265.1 Melioribacter roseus
CAATTTATTAATTAAATATACTCTCCTATGGTCATTTGACCTAAACTATAAATAGATCTAGATTTCTTTTGAGTATTTCAAGAAAAAAAGCCGAAAACATTCGTGAAAAGGAGTGTCAGAAATTTCATTACTCATAGATCTAATTTATATTTTGGGAATCGATCTTAAAAATGTTCCAAATTGTTTCGGTTCTTCCAAACGGCATGACCAAACTAATTTATCTTCATGTACTGTAATATCCGGGCAACCGTCACACATGTTTTGATTTCCCATTTCATCAACATCAACCGGTTGAATAAATAGAATTGACTGCATGTGTACTTTTTTAAATATTCTAAATGGATTAGCAAGAAGGTATTTAAAATATTTTCCTAATGATTTTCGAAGTCCTTTATCAAAAGGCCATAAGAAAAACAGAGTTGATCTTCCAAGCTGAGTTGTTTTTGGCGAAGCATAAGAAAGATAAGTGCCTTGAGTAAAATGATGAAAACTCATTACCAATTCGAGAAACTTTGGTCCGAAATAGCCGAATACTTTTTTGCTATTACCGATTCTGTTTGTTAAAAGCCACTTAAATGAATCGGGTTGTTCTGTTCCATTTAAATAAGCAGCCGGCGAAAACTCCGGAAATTTTTCTCTTACTATTTTAACCATATCCGTGGATTTAATATCAATTCTTCTTTTTGTTTCCGAGTGATACATAATTGACTGCCAATCAACTTTTTGTCCGCCGGCATACCAATCAAACGGCATTTCCGGTACAACATATCGGAAGGCAATAAATACCATCGTGTGAACAATATCAATATGCTTGTGTGCCCATTCAATCATTCCCGGTATATATTGTAGTGTGTCTTCATAAACGGTTGAGTTAAATGAACATGCGATTCCTCCTTCATCTGCAAGCATTTGTGCATATTGCAAACGAAGCTCGTTTAGTTCTAATTCATTTTTATCTTTCCATTCTCCTGGTCTTCCTTGTTTGCTGTCAACGTGAAAAGTAAAACCGTAAACTCCCGCTAACTTTAATTCATGCAAAAATTCTTTTGTTAAAGTTTTTCCATTGGTATTAATTATCGGCTTAATGCCTCGTGATTTTATCTCTGCCACTAATTCGACAATTTGCGGATAAAGAAGAGGATCGCCGCCGGCAATTGATATGCAGTCGGATTTTCTTAACCTCTGAAATACATCAAGCTCATGTTTTATTTCTTCGAATGTTTTGTGTGAATCTTTTATGTTATCGCGATAACAGCCATCGCAGGCAAGATTGCACATTGCGGTTGGTTCCAGCCATGAGATTGCATTATCGGGAAGTGTCCAGGGAAGCCGATACAATTCCTTATGATCAAGTACTGTTTCCATATTAACCTCTAACTCTATTTAATGTAAATGAAAATCTATATTAATAAGTAATACAGTCTCAATGAAAACAAGGGGTATAAAAATATATTGCGTCTTTTACTTTAATTAAATATTATAAATGTAATCTTACAAACAGATACAACTTTATTAAATAATAGAGGCTTTTTCAATCCCTTTAATGGGTAATTAAACCGCACAAAAGAGTTGAGGTCTTTATTAATGTTAAGAAAAGTAAAAACTTATCAGCTATAATTAGGAGAAATCATTATGAAACCATTACCGATTGATATTTTTCTTCAGGCTGCTAATGATTTGGAGTTCAGTAAGTATAAGTTTCTTGCGTCAATTAAAGAAGTCGGTGAATTTCTTCATAAGAATCGGCTCTATCCCGGTTTTGCCGAACTTATAAACACATATAACTTATTGAATGATATTATCAACAAAAAATTTGAATTGACCGATAGGCTTCCGGATAAACTAATAGGATTTGATTTGGAAAATAAAAAAGCCGTTTATGCAAAAGAAGAACTCTCCGAAGATAAGATTAAAATTGTATTTGATTTTATTAACTGGGCATTACCTAAACTGAAAGAAGTTATTGAAGAAGGTAGAGCTATATTCGACTTTATCGACAAAAACATGAAAGTAAAAGAAATTGGAATTCTTCCAATTTACAAAAAGGAAGGATATTTTATAATTCCCGATAACGAAGAAAATATGCTCTTAATTTATCGTTATGAAATGACATTATTCCCAGCCGAAAATGATCAGTATCATACATTAAAAACAAAACTTATTGAAGCAATTGAATCATGTAATTCAAATAGAATTAAACCGGAAGATATCAAGATTGATTTGATTAAAAGATTTCCTGAACTCCCTAATCCGGCGGCGTATAATATTTACATTGATATTGATTTCCCTTTTATTGAAACTGTGCTGCCGATTGCAAAAAGAAAATTAATCAGAGAGCTGGCAGCTTAAGAATGTTTCAAAACATAATTATAATTTACCGGCTTTATAGAGCATCTGTGTTTTTAACCGCTGAAGTTGTCTTTCGATTATTAAGTCGGCAAGATCATCGGAAATATTTTTAGAAGTGTTCAATACTTGTGCTACTTTGCTTTCGTTAACATCAATTCTGTAAAGTGTGTTGAAAAATCTTTCTTGGTTTTTTATCATTAACTCTGTTATCCGTTTTGATAAAAACTCTTTTATAATTTTTAATTCCTCGGAATAATCTTTCGTTGTCGGAAGATTTGTCTTGTCAATCGAAAAATCGTTGTAAAGTTTTTCGATTAATGGTTGTATGAGTTCGCTATTGTTCATAATTGATTTTGCGCCTCTGCGTCTTTGCAGTGAATCAATAAAAACTACCGCAAAGACGCGAAGACGCAAAGGTATTTCTAATACTGGTACTTAAACCATTTCACAACTTCAGCCCAAGTTGGTTTTTTGCCGGTTCGTAAAATTCCGACACGATAAATTTTTCCCGCAAGCATAAAGATACCAAAGAAGGTTGCAATATTAATTACAACCGCAGCTAATAACTCCCAAAGCGGAACTTCAACCAAAGTCATTCTTGCCGGCATTACAATTATTGACGAGAACGGAACAAAAGAAGAAATCTTTATCAATGCGCTGTCCGGATTATTTTGTGAAGTTATTGCAATGAAAAACGGAATCATTATCAACATCATTATAGGCCAAATACCGGACTGTGCATCTTGATCATTATCGAATATTGCACCGACAGAAGCAAATAATCCTAAGAATGTCATCAACCCGATAAAATAATTTATTAAGAAATAAAAAATCATTCCCATATCAAGTTTTAGATTAAAATCTGCCGGAAGTGTAAATACAGATGTTGTAATTAACATAATAACAGGAAGAAGCCAGATAAACATTTGCATCACCCCGGTAATTCCGGTCCCTAAAATTTTCCCGGTCATTAGATCTTTGCTCGAACATGATGATAAAAGTACTTCAACAATTTTTGAAGTTTTTTCTTCAATAACTGCACGCATCATCATAGTACCGAGAAATATCAAACTGAAGTAAAGAAGAAATGTAAATAAGAAAGATGCAATTAAATTACCCACGCCTTCTTCTTCGGCATCTTTATCGGCAGATATTCTGAATGTATTGAACCCTACACGCATCCCGGCAAATTGAATTTCCTCTTGTGAAAAGTTTTTATCTTCAAAATAAGTTTCAACTAGTGCATTGTTTATCATATCACGCAGCTTATCAAACACTGTTCTATTATTTGGATTCTTCGAATAATATTCCACATCTTTATTATTCAATGCAGTTTGTGGAACAAATATGATCGCGGTCAATTTATCACTTAATAAATCAGTTCTTTTTTCTTCCAAAAAATTTTGCAATTGTTCTCTATCTTTTTGAGAATAGTTTACTTTATAATATTCGTTTTGAATAAATGTTCTCTCTTGAAAAACTTTTTGAATATTGTACAACACGTCTTCATTTTCGCTGACAAGTTCAATAGTTGTTCCTTCATCACTTTCTTGAGTTAATAAAAAAGTCTGAAAGCCGAGTATCCCGAACATGAAAATCGGAAGAAGCAAAGTCATTATTACAAATGATTTTGAAAGTAGTTTATCTCTTAGTTCTCTTTTAATTACGGTTAATGTTTTATCAAGACTAAACATTTGCCACCCCCGCTGTTAATTGTTCGCCTTCAACTTTACCGGCAAGCGAAATGAAAATTTCATGAAGCGTAATATCGTTTGCATCGAATCTTTTTACTTTAACCTTGTTATCAACAAGCAGTTTTAACAGCTCTTGTGTTTTGGATGCATCTTTAATTCTTATCCCGGTTGTATTACCGAAATCTTCAACCTTATCTACTAATGGATGTGAGTTTAAAAATGAAATATCGCCCTCGTAGTTTAAGCTGATGTTTTCTTGAGAATATTTTGCTTTTATATCACTCAGCCTTCCTTTTAATATTACCTTGCCGTGATCAATCATTGCAATATGATCGCACATTCTTTCTGCAAAATCCATTAAGTGTGTTGAAAAGATAATTACTTTACCTTGTTTCTTTAAGTCGAGTATAATCTCTTTAAGTAAGTTTGTGTTGATCGGATCAAGACCGGAGAAAGGTTCGTCCAAAATTATAAATTCGGGATCGTGCAAGATTGTTGAAATGAATTGAACTTTTTGCTGATTACCCTTTGAAAGGTCTTCAATCTTTGCGGTTTTTCTGTCGAGCAACTCAAAGCGTTCTAAATACTCTTCGGCTTTCTTGTGAATATCTTTTCCTTTTTTTCCTTTTAGTTCGGCAAAGTAAAGTAGAATATCCATCACTTTTGATTTTTTGTAAAGCCCGCGTTCTTCGGGTAAGTAACCGACTTTGTCTTTAAATTGATGATCAACTTTATTTCCGCGCAATAAAACTTCACCGCTATCGGGAATGTAAATGTTCATCATCATTCTTATAGTTGTAGTTTTACCTGCGCCGTTTCTACCGATAAGTCCGAATATACTTCCTTCCGGCACTTCAAACGAAGCGTTGTCAACTGCTATAATTTTGTCGAATGTTTTGGTAAGATTTTTTACTTCGAGTGCATTCATTAATTCCCTCCTGGTCAAATAAGACTTTGTAAAAATAAAAGTTTGAATTTTGTATTCAAACTATTTCTTTGAAATTCTCCGTATTTAAGACGAAATAAAATCCAATGTGTTTGGGATTAAAATTCTCAGAAATATTCGGACAAAAACTACAATTAAGTAGAATTAAATTATTGCAGTATTGTTTTTTTTGATAAATTTATATTAGAAAAGTTTCGATTATAGAGAGAGGTAGAGATGAAATCAGTTAAAGGATTTTTTATAATCATTATTTTTCTTGCTAATTCTACAGCTCAAGAAATTATCTTCAACCAAGACTCAACATCCGCGGTGATTTCGAACAACAGAATTTACTTTCCTTTAGATAACAAAGGTATATTAGCAGGTCCAATCAGAATTGAAAACAATATCACTTCCGCCACTTATGATAACATTGATGTAATCTATACGTCGGGTTTTTTTATTTCGGGATATTCGGATACAAGACTGTGGGCATCGGGTGTTGCACACGATATATCTAAGGCAGATTTTCTTTCAGGGAAGGTTGGCAGCAGCCCACAAGATCCGCTTAATAAAGTTTATGTAGTAAAAGAAACCGACACTCCCTTTGGTGAATCTTGGCAAAGTTGGAAACACGCTGTTGAGCAAGGTGCATATTTTTACGATGGCGATGGAGATGGTATTTATAACCCGGTCGATCTAAATGGAAACGGTCAATGGGATGCAAACGAAGATAAACCGCATATTATTTATGATGCATCGTTATATACAGTATATAACGATGGAGTCCCGGCTGATCAACGCTATTGGTCGGAAGGTGATCCACTTGGAATTGAAATACGACAGACAGTTTCTGTCTCAAATAGGAATACTTTCTTAGACGATGTAATATTTGTCCGCTATTCAATTGAGTACAAAGGGTCAAATATTCCCGGCGAACCGGATTCCCTTACCGATGTAATTTATTCTATGTGGTTAGACGCTGATATAGGTGAATTATCGGATGATCTTGCTGGTTGTGATACTAATTTACAAAGCGGGTTCATGTATAACGACTCTACCGATTTTGAGTGGGGAATAAATCCTCCCGCGGTATTTAATACGATTGTTCAAGGACCGTTAAAAAAATCCGGTAATCCGAATGATGTCGGTTATAACAAACTTGGACCTAATTTGGGAGAAAAAATTTTCCAAGGTTACAGAAACGAAGTAATGACGGCATCTCGTAACATGATTACTGATTCTGATTTGGGAGCGCCTTCAAATATATCAATGGCAAGATATTGTATGCTTGGTTTAACTCGTTCTGGCAGAATACCGGATCCATGTGATTGGCCTTATGGAGAGGTAAAGGGTGACGTTGATTGTGCAGAAGTTAATCCGCTCTTTTGGCATAGTGGAGATCCTGTTACAAACAACGGATGGATTTCTACGACCCCGTCTGATCAGAGAATTTTAACAAGCACCGGAAAATTCACACTCCGCAAAAACGAATCGATGGATATAATAGTTGCTTACACAGTCGGCAGAGGAACAGATCACTTAAACTCAATAACCGTTGCAAGAGAAACAGTTCAATACATTCATGAAGAATACGAAAGAAATTTTAGTACTATAGTCGGTGTTGAAGATGACAAAAAAGAAGAACTGCCGAGTTCATTTACACTTTATCAAAATTATCCCAACCCGTTTAATCCAACAACCAGAATCAAGTATCAAGTAGCAAGTATCGAGAATGTCAGTTTGAAAGCTTATGATATTCTTGGTCGAGAAATAACAACATTGCTAAATGAAGCAAAACATCCGGGGAATTACGAATTAGAATTTGATGCAAGCTATCTACCAAGCGGGGTTTATATTTATAGATTAAATGCAGGTATGTTTTCGGAGAGTAAGAAAATGATACTTCTCAGATAAACAAAAAATCCCGGAGTCTTCAAAACCCCGGGATTCCAGAAAGGTTTACCAAATCTTAACAAGTTTTTCATTTCTCATCGAGTCGCCGGGCTGAATATTAAATGCTTCAAAGAATTCCGGCATGTTGCTTAGCGGACCCAGCACTCGCCACTGTCCCGGTGAGTGAACGTCAACTTTTAATCTGCGCATTAACTCCTGATCTGTTATGTTATTCTTCCAGACCTGTGCCCAGCTGAGGAAAAATCTTTGTGAAGGAGTAAAACCGTCAATCTCTTTGCCGTTTTTGTATTGTTCGGTTTTTGTAAATGCATTATACGAAATTGTAAGTCCGCCGAGATCACCGATATTTTCACCGAGTGTCATTTCTCCGTTGATTGTCATATCGTTTATTGCGACATAGTTATTAAATTGATCAACAAGAACTTGCGCGCGTTCGTTGAATCTTTCTGCATCTTCCTTTGTCCACCAATCGCGGATGTTTCCTTCGGCATCATATTGTCTTCCTTGATCATCGAAACCGTGAGTAATTTCATGTCCGATTACCGCACCCATTGCACCGTAATTAATTGCATCGTCAACTCTGTAATCAAAAAACGGGAACTGAAGTATTCCGGCGGGGAAAGCAATTTCATTTCTAACGGGACTGTAATAAGCGTTAACGGTCTGCGGAGTCATTCCCCATTCCCATGGCTTTATCGGCTGATTAATATCTTTCAACATTTCTTGATGATCAAAATAATTTGAGCGGATAATATTCTGAACATAAGAATCATCTTTAACTACTAAGTCTGTATAATCTTTCCATTTATCAGGATAACCGATTTTAACCCCAAAGCCTGATAGTTTTTTCAACGCTTCTACTTTTGTCTCTTCACTCATCCATTCCAAATTTTTAATGCTTTCTTCCATCGAGGCTAAAACATTTTGGACAATATTCATAGCGCGTTCTTTTGCTTCGGGAGGGAAGAATTTTTCAACATAAAGTTGTCCGACTGCCTCGCCTAAAGCTCTGTTAGTTGTACCTTGTACACGCTTCCATCGAGGTTCATTTTGTTTTCTTCCTTCGAGAAACTTGCCGTAGAATTCAAAATCCTGTGCAACAAAATCAGAACTTAAGTATGAAGCCATTGCATTAATAAGTGTCCATCGCAGATATGATTTCCAAGTATCGAGTGATTCTTCTTCAACCATCTTGCTTACTTCTTCAATGAACTTTGGCTGACTAATATCAATATGTTGTGGATCACCGACACCGTTTTCGGTTAAATATAGATCCCAGTTAAAACCACTAAAACGAGATTTGATTTCATCGGTTGTAAGTTTGTTATAAGTTGAGTTAACATCTCTGTTTTCTACTCTTGTATTTGATGCTTTTGCCAAACGAGTTTCGAAATTCATTACTCGTTGAGCTTCAATTTCACTGAACTCTAAATCCGAACCGATTAGTTGAAACATCTTTTGTAAATGATCAATATAGTTTTCTCTTATTTCTTTTGAACGGTCGTCATTCTCAACGTAGTAATCTCTGTCTGGCAAACCCAAACCGCCCTGCCAAATTCCGGCAATTTCGTATTCGCTGTTTTTTGCATCGGTGGTAGAAATAAAATAAAAAAGTGGTGAAGCTGTGTAAATGTGCATATGTGCAATTTCTTTAATTACATCATCATGGTTTGCAATTGCATCAATTCTTTCGAACTCTTTCATCAATGGAGACCAACTTTCGTTTTCGATTTTTGCGGTATCCATTCCAACATTATAAAACGTTCCGACTTTATATCGAATGCTGTTTACATCGCTGCCCGGATTCGCAGATACATCATCAATAATGGATTGCACTTGCTTGCGAGTTGTTTCACGAAGTTCATTGAATCCGCTCCAAATACTTTGATCATCGGGAACCGGATTATTTTTTATCCAACCGCCGATTGCATAATGATAAAAATCTTCTTGTGGTGTGTAAGTCGTATCCAAGTTTGCTAAATCAAATCCTTTAATTTCTTCTTTGTTAGAAGTTGAACAGGAAAGGATTAAAAACGAGGTGATAAAAACAATGAGAATTACTGAAATTACTTTGCGCATTTTTGTTTCCTATTTAATGAAAAAATAATTGCAAAATTTAGACGATTTAGCAATCGAGAATGTTCGAATTTATTATTTTTTAAAATCATCTTGAGAAAATTCATTATATTTATCAAGATTTTTGATCGGTACAAGAGAGGGAATTATGGCATATTATAATATATCCTTAACAGAAATAAAGAAAAATGTTCAAAGAAGAGCTAAAAAATATAGAGAAACTAATTTTTTTGAAGATGATTTCTCAATTGGTATAGTAAAAGAAGTAGAAAATGATTTTGGTGAGAAACTGACTAGGGTTGATGGAAATATCCCCATCAGTCTACCAATAGAATACGGACAACGATTTCTATTTATTTCTTATGACCAGACAAGGGTAAGTCATGGTTTACATAAGTATCCCGCAAAGTTTTTTCCTGAGCTTCCAAGGTGGTTGATACAAAAATATACTAAACCTGACCAAGTAATTCTTGACCCCTTTACTGGTAGTGGAACAAGCAATGTTGAATCTATGTTACTGGGAAGACATTCGGTGGGAATTGATGTCGATCCCTTTGCTAAATTTTTAACAAAAGTAAAAACAACGATATTAGATATTGAAGAACTTGGAAGAAGTACTGATTATATACTTAATGCACTTGTGAAGTACGATCCATCTAAAATTAATATTACCGAATTACCAGAATTCCCTTATAGAGACAATTGGTTCAATAAAGAAATTCTTTATGAATTGACCTTTATTAAAAAGTTAATTAAAAACTCACCTTTTTCAAATAGTATAAAAGATTTTCTACATATTTGTTTGTCCTCAATAATTCGTTCCGTTTCAAATGCAGATAACAATTGTACAAGAACTGTAGTTCGAAAAAAATTAAAAAAGAACATCTATCCTTCGCTAGCACTAACAAAATTTGCCGAAACATTATTACTAAATTCCTATAGAATGACAGATTTTAGTTCATCCATTAAGCAAAGTTCATCTGTAGAAATTCCTGATGATAGTGATGCGAGAAATATTAAATATCCCAGAGGTTATTTTGATTTTGCCCTTACTTCTCCACCATATGCTAATGCCGTAGATTATCCTCGTACTCATCAATTAGAAATGTATTGGTTAGAATTGGTTAATGGATCTTTAGCTCAATTAAAAAAAGAACATGTTGGTACTGAAAGCGTTTCTGCAAAAGATTACAAAAGTTTACATGAGACCGGTATATATTTAGCAGATAAAACCATTAAAAGCATTTATAAAAAAGATCCTAGAAGAGCGTTTATTGCATATAAATACCTTGTGGATATGGAGCTAAATTTGAAGGAAGTATACCGTGTGTTAAAGAAAAGGGGAAAGTATGTAATTGTTGTTGGTAATAATAAAATAAGGGGTAATAATTTTGAAAGTTGGAAATATCTCATGGAAATATCAGAGAGGGTTGGTTTTAAGGTGAAGGAATATTTCGGATCAGAAATAATAAATCACTTTATTAAAGTACCCAGAGACGAAAGAATTAATACAGATTGGATAATTGTTTTGGAGAAATAAGAATGACTACCCCTGAAGAAAAAGGCAGACAAGCATCCATTGACGGATTCGCTCATGAGCATATGGTTTGTGGTATTTTGATGAAAAGATACCAAAATGTTTCTTTAGTAGATCTCCCTTTGTCGCCATATGATATTATAATTGTTTTTAAAAATGAAAGTGACGAAGAGATTATAATTAGAGCGCAAGTAAAAACTGCTAAAACAAGAGTGTCATTTACGGGCGGAACTCGTGGTGGAGTTGATAGAACATATAAATCAGGCGTCAAATCATATAGACAATCTACAAAGACGTCTGATGTTGTTATTGGATATAAGCCAATCGATGATGATAAATTCGAACTTTACTTTATACCAACTCTTTTAATTGAAAAATGGGATTCCAGTAGTAAGTCGTTAAAAATATTATCCGGTCTGAAAAATAATTACGAGATTTTGGAAAAATGTAAAGATGAAAGTTTTGTATTAGAAAAGGCTAAAGAATATAATTTAGTCTAATTTCTATAAAAGCAAATCTATCCCCGCCAATATTGATAGCTTATTTACTTCCTCGTAAAGAGCTTGATCGGAAAGCTGTTTGAATTTATTCCGCTGATACCAGCCGAGATAATAATGATAAATCATTTCAGCACGAAGAGAACTGTTCTCAATTCCGCAATTATTTAACAATACGGTTGCGTATGTTATGCGTTCTCTTTCGAGGCTGCTTAAGTGAATTTTTGCCTTTTCATATCTTTCGGCAAGTTTACGAAGCTGGAATTCGAAATCCAATCCACGAGGATTTTTGAAAACACCGATTAAAACACGGCTTAATTTTTCAACAGGATTATTATACAATTTTCCCATCGATTCCAGCATATTTTTGCGGGAATTGTAATAATGTTCAAGAATTTGGTCAATATAATCCTCACGAGATTTGAAATGATGATAGAAGCTGCCTTTCGTACAATTTAGGATTTTAGCCATTTTTTCGATATTTAACGCATCGCTTCCGCCTTGAGAGAAGAGTTCAATTCCTTTCTTAATCCAATCTTCCGATTTTACTTTGATGTTCGGCATTTGTCAAGCGATTTAACATACGATGCCGTATGTTAAGAAATAATTCCGAGGTAAGCAATAAGAAAAGAGCTCCGTGCAGGACTTGTCCACCTCTGGCGGAGCTCCATTAAAAAACTGTTACATTAAAAATAAATTGAAACACCGAGGGTAACCGGTAAGTCTTGAAAATACTTGCTAGTTCTTTTTGTAGTTCTTTCTTCTTCTAAATCATCATCGCTAAAGTAACCGTACCATGCTTCGGTTTCTGTATAAGAATATTCAAACCCATATTCTGCACTTAAGGAAATATTATCAGTTACAAACCATTCAACATTTGTAAAAAATGTAAAACCGATTGTATAGACTTTATACCATTCATTTATTTTATTTATAGAGCTTTCACTTTGAAAATTACTTTGTGCTTTCTCATTATTTGAGTAACCAACAAAAGGTCCGCCACCAACATAAAACTTGATACTATTGTTGTTTTGAAAATTATACATAATACTCGGAATCACCTTATAACTAACAAAATCCCTTTCATCAATATTGCTTCGATAAAAAACAGGAACAAAATGATGGAAAGAAGAATTTTCATCAGACTCACCATAATAGGTTTCAAATGCTAATCTAACACCCCAGTCATTATCAAAAAAATATTTTCCGGCAAAGGACATCCCTTTAAAACTATTTAAATCAAAATTCTGATCAATCTGAAACATAAGTGCAAACTTTCCGGCTAAGTCGATTGGTTTTTCTTCATTGTTTGTTTGTGCAATAATTAAAGTTAAAGGAAGGATGAGGACAAAGATTAGTTTTTTCATTAATTACCTCGCTATTTGAATTAGATAATTTAAGATGCAAAATTAAATTATCTTAACGAGATAAATTTGTCAAGATAAAAATTGAGTATTTATTTTAAGAAATTTGTTTAGTTGGAAATTATTTTTTAAGATAAATCCATTTTGAGAGCAACAAATCACAAAAAGAAAAAAATACCTATCCCGATAGAAATAACGGCAATCAAAAAACCGGATTTCAAATATTCAATAAATGATAGATTGATTCCTCTTTTCTTTGCCGATTCCGCCACAATCAAATTTGCAACAGAACCAATTAATGTAAGATTGCCTGCAAACGTGGTTGCCATTGCTAAGATTAACCATGCATTTGTCGGATCGGGACAAGTTGTAATTATCGGTCTGAATAACAATACTGCCGGAACGTTTGAAACAAGATTACTTAATACCGCAGAGATAACAGAAAGATTAACAACATTATCACAAATAAATGATTCTACTTTTGAAAAAAGATAATTGCTGATTCCGGTTGTTTCTATCGCACCGGTTACAACGAACAATGCCGCAAAGAAAACAAGCAGCGACCAATCGATTTCTCTGAACACTCTTTCCGGTTTTAATCTGCGTGTAACTAATAATAAACAAGCTGCAGCAAAAGCGGAAAGCGGAATTGAAAATCCGTAAACAAATGCTGCAATCATTATTATAGTTGCAATAGTGCTCTTTATTAAAAGGGGTTTATAAATTTTAATCTCGGATATGTTGGGGATTTCAAATTTGTTATCTACAAACTCTTTTCTATAAATAAATAGAATTACAATCCATCCGACAAATAATGAAATAATTGAAATCGGCAAAAGAGCGCTCGTAAAATCCACGAAACTTATTCCGGAAGAAATTCCGATTATCATATTTTGGGGATTACCTACAATTGTAGCTGCCGATCCAATGTTAGCAGAAACCGCAAGTCCCATTAAATATGGAATAGGACTTCGTTTTAATGTTAGTGCGATTTCCAACACAAGAGGAGTAAACATTAAACAAATTGTATCGTTAAGAAAAAGGGCGGATAAAATTCCCGATGAAGAAATTATAACCAACAATAACTGTTTCGGCGTTGAAGCAAAGTGAATAATTTTAGAAGCGATTAGTTGAAAGAAACCGGCGAGACTTAGATTAATATTTAATATCATCATAGCAAAAAGAAGCAGAATAGTATCCCAATCAACCGAAGTATATGCTTGGTCTAATTCAATTGCGTTTGTAATTATAAGCAATCCTGTACCGACAAGAGCAATAGTAGCGCGATTCATTCTAAGTTTAGGCAATCTTCCGATCGCAACGCCTGTGAGGGTGATGATAATGATGATTGAGTGAAGGATTAGCATGTTAATCCGTTTAAAAAATATTGAAGACAAATTTCAAAAAATTAAAATCATTTTGAATTTTTCATCCAGATGATTCGGATTTATTATAACTAAAATAATCTATTTGTGATTATTAATGAATTTATTACAATAGTGTTTTAGTTGAACCCCGTTGGGGTTCGATCTAATTGGTTTCACAGGGGTTTATTCATGTTCAACCGCTTTGCGGTTGGCGCTGTAATTTTTTTGATTTTTTTCTATTCGTATTCAACCACTTCGTGGATGGTCGTTTTCGAAAACTTGATACGGAAATTCCGAATAGAGTTAACGTGAAATGAAATCAAAAGAATTCACTACAGACTTAATCAAGAGAAAAATAAATATCAAGAAGGAATTTAGTGTGAATAGAATTGATCAAAAAAAATCAAACAATCCCGAAGGGATTGAACATGAATAGCAATGAATTTGAATTATATATTACCAACCCCAAAGGGGTTGAATAAAATTAGAGAAGATAATTTTCATTAAAATCAATTTTGTGTTTTTTCAATAGTTTGATGTATTCATCTTTAAAAGATGTCTTCTTGTGATGTTCCTCTTGATTTTTCACATATTCAATCAATCTATCTTTTTCTGAAATTGAATGCGTAAATGCGCCATATCCATTTTGCCAACCATCAAAACTCGGAAAGAGGTTTTCGTTTTTAATAAAGTCAGTGGTGCTGAGCTTTATATCCTTTATTAAATCTGACAACGCAATAGTCGGATGGAGATGTGTAACAATATGTAAATGATCTTCAACACCATTAATTCTGTATAGATGACAATTTTTATTTTCCAACAATCCCCAAATGTATTTAAAAAGTTTTGTGCGATTTTCTTTTTTAAGTGCAGGTCCGCGTTGTTTTGTTGAAAAGGTAATATGATAGAGAATTTGTGTGTAGGTGCTCATTTTCCTCTCCATATTTATTTTGGAATTGAATGGGTACAATATAAATAAAACATCTTTTTGTTGAACCCCGTTAGGGTTCAATTTTATTGGAAATCTTATTCTATTCGTATTCAACTACTTAGTGGTTGGTCGTTTTCGAAAACTTGATACGGAAATTCCGAATAGAGTTAACGTGAAATGAAAACAAAAGAATTCACTACAGACTTAATCAAGAGAAAAATAACTATTAAGAAAGAATTTAGCGTGAATAGAATTGATCAAAAAAAATCAAACAATCCCAAAGGGATTGAACATGAATAGAACTGGTAAATAAAAAATAAAACCAACCTCAACAGGGTTGAACAAACATCATTCCTTAAAATAATTCTTTGCCGTTTCATTCTCGGGGTCAAGCACCAAAACATCCCACATAAGATGACCGGCTCTATCCGAATCACCTTGATTGTATTTAACCAATGCAAGCTCTGTTAAAAATGTTATATCCGTTGGATAAACTGTAAGCATCTTATTTAATATCTGTTCGGCTTGATCATGTTTTTTCTGCATTCGTAATGAATATGCCAACCGCATATTGCCGTAATAATTATAATGATCAACCGAAACAACTTGATAAGCAATTGACGCCGCATCATTATATTTATTCTGTGCAAGAAGCGGCAGCATTAATCCATTCTTTGCTTCAAGTGATGTTGGAACAATCTGTATCGCTTTTTGATAATGTTCAATTGAATTTGCATATCTGCCGAGTAAATAATAAAGCCATCCCAATCTTAAATTAACTGTATAACCATTTGGATATTCACTTAAAACCGAAGAGAGCGAACGAATAGCATTTTCGTAATCTTCAATTTGCTCATAGTTAAAGGATTTGCTATAAGCTTTTTGAATTTCTTCGGGTGAAATTGCAAACAGTGAACAAACAAAAACGAATAAGAATACTAATGTTAATTTTTTCATTTGGCTCCCCTATAAATTGAATCCGGCTAATATTATAAACTTAGTTGAAGATGCCGAAGTACCATATGCCTCTTCATCAAACTTATCATACTCAACTCCCCCTTTCAAGAAAATATTTGGTGTGAATGAATAAGTAACCGAACCTCCGAAACCGGTTTTCATTAAATCGGCAACGTTGTAAACAAGAAAACCGTTTTGACGAACCGCAAACTTTTGCTCACCCAAAAGAACATAAGCTGAAACGGAAATTTTATTATTGTAATAAGTTATTGTTTCCTTAACAGAAAAATAATTTTTCTTATCTGAAATATTTTTTTTGCTGAGTATTATATAATCCAATTGTGTGTTAAAATAAATTCCTTGTGTTCTATCGAATGAAAAGTTTAATCCGAAATTAGGAGATAATTGAATCGCCATAAATGACGGATTATATTCTGAGTAATTAGAAAAGTAAACATTGAACATCGCATCCCATTTTCTGAATTTATACTTACCAACTCCGCCGAATAAAACATAGCTTTGATCGGTTAAAATGTCATCGGAAACTATATAATGTCCACCTAATCTAAAAAGCCATTCCGGAATTGATTTATTTGTGTATGCAACTGTTAAATCATATTGTTTTATTTTAAATGGAAAAGCATCAAAAACATAATCGAAGTTAGAGTAATCGAAAGCCATTTCAAGCGAGCTGTTTAAATCAATTTCAAATGCACCGTAAATGCCGGTTAAGAAACTGTTTTTTCTTACACCGGAATCTTTATAATTAATTGGAAGATAGTACGGCATAACGGTAACCGACTGAGCATTTATCCCTAATATTAAAATCAACAGCATAAATATTTTTAATAACTTATTCATTATTGGTTTTCCTTAATTCCAAGTCTTCCATTGTTATTGAAGCAAATCCTTTGAATTCATCTAACACAATCTCTGCTTTTTTATTTATTCCCAAAGTTTTTGAATTTACGGTTGATTCAATTTTCTTGGGTGAAATAAATCTCAAACTCACATCTATCTTAAAGAGATTGTGACTAAACGAACTGAGAAATAATACGGCGGATTTTTTAATCTTACCAATAGTAGAACCAATCGGAATATTATCTTCCCATAATAAATTTTCACGAAAAGCCAGCGGGAAACGGGGGATAGCTTGCAGTATCATATTTAGGTATTTGTCATTTCCTTCAACACTGTAAAAATAAAATGTACCGTCCTTCCTCTCAAAATAAAGTTTGCCTTTGCCGGAATCGAAATAGAAAGTTCCGTCAACTTCCATTTTCACTATTAAATTAAGTCGATCAATATTTTTCCCGTTTCGATAAACATCAAAAGGAACTTCATCATCAAGAACATAGGTCATTAAGTTATCATAACTGCTTTCAATGTGAATCGGTTCAACTACTTTATCAACACCGGGTAAGTTGTTTGAGTAAAACTTTCCTTCTTCAATAAAATTTATAAAACTGAATGGAATAGTATAAGCACCGACATCATCACTTTCTTGAACTTGAATATGAATATGTGGCTGCGGAGAATAACCGGAATTACCGCATAATCCAAGAATTGAACTTTGTTCAACCCAATTGCCTTCTTTTACTTTGATTGAATCTTCCGCGAAGTGTGATAACTCAACAAAGAAACCGCGTTCATCTTTAATCATAACTAAGTTGCCCCAGTTATTTGTTTTATCAACCGAGCCGATAGGAAAGTCTTTCAAATCATTTACAACTTTTACAACTCTTCCTCTAACCGGAGAAAGAACAGGCTTTTTGTAGCAATAATAATCTTCAAGTGAATCACCGTTATTTTTGAAACTGCTTCCTTCTTCATCTGTAATGATAAAATCATAAGCATATTTCCAATTACCTTTGTGAGTCCATTTACCGTCAAAGCCCTGATAGACAGTCCACTTTCCCGAAAAAGGTAACTGTACGGTTGTATTTGAACCGGGATACCTTCTTGTGTTTGTTAAATAAAGATCGAGTGTTTCTTCGGGTGTTCCTTTTATCAGCCAAGCTATTTGCGGATATTTTATCAATCCCAATAAGTAAATAAATGAAAGCGATATCACGTTAAACGGAAGTGTAAAAGCCGGGATTCCAAAGTTTGACCAGAATACTAAAACAGAATCAAGAACAATTGTAGAAGTACAAACAGCAATCACGGCAAGCAAATAACTTTTGATAGACGGAACCAGAAATACACCACCGACTGCAATTGCAATCAATATAAAATTGAAGTGATTGATATCCGCAAATGATTGTTCAAACGAACCGAACATTAATCCGACTACAATTGAACCGGAATAATATCCAATCACCGAAAGGAGAAACATAATTCTCGACATCGAAAGAAATAGAAGCGATATAACTATCCCGGAAATTACATCCGTCATAAAAAATATTGCACCGAATGCTCTGAAATAACCTTCAACCCAAAAGGGAAGAATAATATTTAGATCATATACGGTATGTGGATACAATCCGGTTACGAATAGATTTGAATATTGTGTTGCAGCCAAATAAGCAATTGATGACGCAATTACAAAAGGAAGACTTAAAATCGGAAGTCTTAGGTAATAATAAAAAACATTATACATTGTCACGGTTATTATAAAAGTAAGGATACCGGCGATAACCATAAAGAGAATCGTAAGATCGCTAAATCTAAATAAGTAACCGATCGCAAGTCCGGTGAGAAGTGGATTGTAAGTATAGAATCCTTCATTCAAGAATTCGTTGCTCATATTTATTATACGGGCAAAAACATAAGCGGAGATAACTGCAACAATTCCGCCAAGCGCAACGTATGGATTGATAAATGTAATCAATAACAACAGCAACCCGATCCATTTACTTTTGAAGAAGTAAATCTCCGAGTAGCTTTGTAGTAATGCTTTTATATGGTTGTTGAGTTTCATTTATTAGTTAATTGTTTTACTCAAAGGAACTCATCCCCCCGCCCCTTCTCTTAAAAAGAGAAGGGGAGCAATTAAAAGTCCCTCTCTTTTCAAGAGAGGGATTTAGGGTGAGTTTAAATTAAGCTTTAGTCTCTCCGGCAGCTTTTCTCTTCTTGTTATATCACTCAAGTCTTCAGCTTCGCGGATGATGTCGACTTCTTTGTTCGTTCCGATTAAAACTACATTCGGTCGGAATTCGATAAATTGCATCCACTGTGTAACATTATATGCGCCAACCGGTGATAAAATCAATCTCGTTCCTTTTTCCATCGGCGGCAGGAGTCTTCCTTCTTCAATCACATCAATGTTCATGCATAAAGGACCATTAATAATTGCCGGTTCGTTTGTACCGTCAACTTGTCTATCTATTTCGATATTGTACTTATACCAAAAAGAAGTATAAAGTAAATTTACTCCCGCATCCGCTATGTATGATTTTCTCCCGTCGGGTAAACGCTTAGATGCAATGATTGAGGTAATCAAATAACCTGCTTCATCAACTATTGCTCTACCGGTTTCAAGATAAAGTTTTGGTAAATCTCCGCCGCGTAAATTTCTAAAAAGAGAAGTTGAAATACTTTCGGCATATTCATCAACGGAAGGAATCATAACATCCGGCTCTTGATACGTACCTTTCAATTTACTTTTTGAAGGAAAGCCGCCACCGATATCGTAATATTCAATTTTCATTTTGAATTTTTCTTCAACTTCATAACCGAACTTAATCATCTTTTCAATCTCAACAGCGTAAGCATTCGGTTCTAAAATAAATGTACCGATATGACAATGTAATCCATTCAATACAAGTTTACCTTTACTTACCATTCGTTTTACTGCATCCATAGCTTGACCGGAATCAAGATTTAATCCGAAGCGCGACCATTGCGGATAAATACCGGTATCCATATTTACTCTCATACCGACTTTAATTTTCTTTTTCAGTTTATCGGCAACTTTTTCCAAATCATAAATTTCATCAAAGTGATCTATGTTTATCATCGCCCCTTCTTTAACTGCTTTTTCAAGTGCGGATAGGTTTTTATACGGACCATTGAAGATGATTTTATCACCCGGTATTCCAATACTTCTTGCTTTATCATATTCCATTTCGGAAACAACTTCTGCTATAGCCCCCTCTTGATGAAGTATTGAGCAGACGGCAGGCAGGTAGTTCGTTTTGTATGACCACCCGAAAGCAACGTTCGGATATCTTGTTGAAAAGGAATTATAATATGCTCTATATTTTTGCCGCAGTGCAGTCTCTGAAAAAACAAACAAAGGTGATCCGAATTTTTCTACTAATTCATTAATGGCAACACCGTCTATCTCTGTTCTTACTTTTCTTGTATAATAAGGACTACTGCCGAACTTATTCATCATTCCGGTTTGTACTTTTAGAATCACGGGTTTTTCATATTTCTTAGCCATCTTAATTTTCTCCCTTAGTAATAACATTTTGGAATGTTTTCATATCGGTAATCGTTTCGTAAGTGTAGCGGACATAAAGTTTACCGGCTTCATAATCTTGGTTTTCTTCAAAAGGTAAACCGAAAGATTTCTTAACCATGTTTGCCGGTAAATTAATTCCGCATCCGGTTGCAAAATACGACCAAGCGGGAAAGCGTGGATTAATTTCTATCAAGTAAATCTTGTTCTTATCAACAATGCACTCAAGCTCAAACGGACCTTTCCATTTATACTCTTTAACAAAATTATCTGCTGCATTAAGCATCAACTCGTTTTTTATTGTTACGCCCGTCCAAATTTTCCCGAGTGAAGTTATCCACATTTTTTTAATACCGAGTTTGCCGATCATATTACCTTCACCGTCACCGACACCGACAACATTCAACTCTTCTCCTTTAACAACTTCCTGTAGAATTATAGGAAAACCCCATTCGGCAGAAATTTTATGAAAGTGTGAAATTGCTTCTTGAGTTGTGTAAGCTCTCTCGGCTTTGTAGTATGCGCCTTTTACCATTACGGGAAGACCGATTTTGTCAACAGCTTTTATTAATTCATCCGGTGAATTTACTACTGCTGTTTTTGGTATATCTATATTAATCTTTTCTGCAACTTGAACAAGTTTATCTTTTGCTCGGAGTTTGTATTGGTTTTCGGTAGGAACAAAAACTTCAACTCCCAAAGCTTCTATTTCTTTTGTGTATTTAGTGTAAAGAGGTAACTCGGAATCAAGATTGGGAATTATATAATCTAATCCGTATGATTTTTTTATGTAAGCCAATCTTTCGAGTAAAGCATCTTTGCCGCTTGAAGGATAAGAAAGAATAAACGTTTTATCGACAACCCAATCCATATAAATACCTGGCTCCATTGCATCGTATGCGAGACCGATAATTTTAACATTCAAATCCGGATCTTCTTTTAATGCTCTTGCAATACCGACACCTGGTCCCGGGTTATCAACTGCATTGATTCCCGAAACAGCAATTTTCAGTTCATTCATCTAACACCTCAATACAGGTTGTATGTATAAAGATGTGAAACAAATTCGGAAATGTCTTTTGATATTTCTTCCGGTGTGTCTTCAAATTCTTTTGATAATTCTTCGGCTATTTGATCAATCTCTTTGCCGTCGCGTAAAGAGTTGATTATAAATAAGCCGGTGGGATTAACAGTGTAGCTGTCTCCGGTTGTAGGATCAAAAATAAAACCTTCCGAATTAACAGCAAGTTTACTTAACCGGTTCATACTCCCCTCCGATACTTTATCTTTTTGTCTGTTTTGACAGCGGAGTTACAGCATAGGTTTAAATGTAATGCAAAATATCAATTAATGTTAGTGCACCAGATATTCTTCCATAGACCTGATGTCCATAATTTCAGAGTAACCATTTCCGTCAAACACTTCAGCTGTTGTTTCTTGATTCATCATTAATTTATAAGCAAACTGCAATAGATGAAATTCTATGTTAAAAGTTTTTGTGCATTCATTGCAGATTTGCAGCCCTTTAATTTCTCCGTTTGAATTTAAAACTAAATCTATTTGTGAGTTTGAATAGATTACAGAATCTAACCCGGTGTATTGATTAATCTGCATTTCGACAAGTCTTTCTTCCGCATCTTCGATAGACGATAATCTATCGTACTCTACCGGGATTTCAAAAATAACTTTGTAGAACATTTCGTATTTTTATTTTGTTAGATGACAATAGAGAAAATAAGATTCATTTTATGCATAAAAAGTTTATTAACTAAAATGAAAGGAGACCATTATGGCAGCAACACCAAGCGCAATGGTTGAATTAGGGACTAAAGCCCCCAACTTTAATCTGCCTGATACAATTTCAGGTAAACAAATCAGCTTAGACGAAATTAAATCTGATAAAGCTACTGTAGTAATGTTTATATGCAATCACTGTCCTTATGTTATTCATATTATCGATGAGCTGTCGGAAGTTGTAAAAGAGTATCAGAAAAAGGGAGTAAATTTCGCGGCTATTAGTTCAAACGATATTGTCAACTATCCGCAAGACTCACCGGAAAGGATGAAGGAATTTGCCGAGGCGCATAAATTTTCGTTCCCGTACTTATTTGATGAAACACAAGAGGTTGCGAAAGCTTACAAAGCCGAATGCACACCGGATATTTTTGTTTACGATAAAGATATGAAATTAGTTTACCGCGGTCAGTTTGATGATTCAAGACCGAGCTTAAGCAAACCTGTAACAGGTAAAGATTTAACCGCCGCACTCGATGCAATTTTGGAAGGCAGACCTGTTGATGAAAATCAAATACCGAGCATTGGATGTAATATTAAGTGGAAAAAATAAGCTAAACAGAAATCCCGGGATTTGCGCTAACTATACACAGGCAAAAATCCCGGGATTATAAAATTATTTAATTAACTGAAGTTTTACCGAATGAGTTTTCTGTGGTGTGATTGCAACAAAAATATAAATACCGCTTGAAACATTTTGACCGTAGTCGTTTCGTCCATCCCAAACCAACTCAAATCTACCTTTCATGTTGTAATCTATTTCGAAAGTTTTTATAACTTGACCGAGTATGTTGTATATCTTAAAGGAAATACTTTCATTCGAAAGAGAAGAAGGAAGATTAATTTGGATCCTTGTTTGATTATTAAACGGGTTAGGGTATGCCGCGAGAGTAAAATCATCATTAACATTTGTTGAATCATCTGTTTCAACGTCGGAAGGACCACCGCCGTCATCCCGGCAATCATAACAAACTTGACCTCCCAGTGAAGGCTCTAAACAGATAAAGGCCGTGTGCTTGGAAAGAACCCTGTTTGCAATACTTGTGTTAATAATTTCACTCATGATATTGTTGCTGCTGCTTCCCTGTGCTTCAAGCTCTTTTATGTAACGGCTTATCCACATTTTTATTAAAGTCGTATCCGAATCATCAATCATTGCTTCATCTATTTCAAAGTTTTTTGAAAAGACCGTCCCCTCATAAATACCGTTCATTTCAATTCTGAATGGAGGTGAACCGTTAAACTTACCGACCTGGAAAATCGGTGCATCAAGAAAAGCGCTGGAGCCGGTTAGGTTTATATTATACCTGCCGTAGCAAAAACCCCCGGCAAGACTGGTATAAAGATCGAAAGTGCTGATAAACCCTCCTATACCCTGGAAAGTTTTTTCCAATAGTGAAGAATAAGAATAACCGTCTCGTATTCTATAAAAATTTCCGCCTGTCATCCTTGTAATATTGTTATAGAAATACTGATTACCTTCATAATACTGGTTGCCGATATATATATAACTTATATTTTGATTTTGAAAGTCGGCAACATGGAACGTTATATCCGATTCAATTTCATCGAATATATCATCTATTAATTCATTTGCGGGTTCGGGATTCATTAATTCATCACTATTTGAGACGATAAGAATTGTTCCTTTTGTACCGTGAGAATTTACAAATTCTATTGCATTACCAATTAACGAGGGGAGATTGCTGTAATTTGCAAGATTAGCCGCCGTAATATTTGCAAATGTATTTTCAATCGTTATACTGTCTGCAGGAAGCCACACCTCACTTATGCGTTCTATATTCAATTTAGAGAAAGCAATATTAAAACTATCCGAGTCGTTTAGGTAATTTAACAGTGCCATTTTAACTCCGTTCAAAATATCAGTTTTGTTTAAAGAAGAGTTCGGAGATTCATAATCAAACAACACCATTACATTTTTGCTTGTTTCGTTTGTTAATATTTCCGATGGGAGAACGGCTAATTGATAATAATCCTCATTTCGTTCGGTGAAAGTGCTTAAATAAAAACCATTTTCCATTGGAGAACTGAGCGAGAACGTCAAACTGTTTCTAAGATATTCTTTTGGAATTACAACCGATTTGTACTCTCCGAAGACGGTATCGACTTCCGACTCGAAATCCAGATCGTTGTATTCAAGAATACCAGGGTTATCCCATTTCTCAGTGGGGTAAACAACAAGTTTTAAATTCTCGACTTGAGCAGCCGAGGTTCTAAGAATTTCAACGGGTAAAGGTGCTGTAACTAAATTATGTGTCCAATTGGTTGGTACCATATAAGTTATCTTTACTTTTCTTGGCATACCTTTCATAATAGGAAAAACTCTTAACTCATAATACCCGTCACGCTTAAATAAAATCGATGGGTCTAAGTTTCTTCCGACAATTTCATTATAGATTTGCCCGGCAGTCCACTCGTCCATAATTTCCGCTTGAATAATTTCATCTTCGATCCAAAGCCATGAATCATGAACAAATGCATTGCCGTGTAAATTAAACTTTAGTTCTACTTCTAAGCTGTCAAGAGGATCAAAGTAAGTTTGATCTGCAGAAAAAGTTAAATATAAACCGTACTCAAAAAAAACTCCTTTTGGTCTTATCGACAATGTAGCTTCTTCAATTATTCCGGGTTCACCCCACCAACCCCATTGCGGGTTGATTATCTGGAGAGAATTTTGTGCATTAATTGAAGAGAATGTACTGAATAATATTAGAATGACAAGCCAAATCTTAAATATTATTTTCATCACACTCTCCTTAATAATTGGATTGTACTCAATATTAATTTAACAATAGAATACTTAAATAAATAGAGAAAGTCTATATAAAAAATTCGGTTATTGATACTTAAGGTCGGATTTTTACATCTGCAGAAATATCTTTAAATCTTTTCTATAATAACAATCGATAAGTCGTCATTCATTTTTGCATTACCGCGGTAGTCTTCAATTGTTTTGAAGATGTAAGTTCCCAAATCAATTGCGGAGCGTTGTTTTTGATTTTCAATAACTTTCATCAGTCTTGTTTCACCGAAGAAGACCCCGTCATCATTAACGGCTTCGGTTAAGCCGTCTGAATAAACTATAAACTTTTCTCCCGGCTGCATCGAAATTTCTTCTACGGGTAAGTTTAATTCTTTCAGCAGCCCTAAAGCAGGACCTCCTTTTTTCATTGATTCGATAGATTCCTTCTTAACAATTACGGGAGGCATATGACCGGCATTAATGAATTTAATTTTATTATCATTCTCAATTATTTCAAGATAGAGAAGCGAAGCAAAAATACTTTTCAAGCTGTCACGGTGGAATATTTTATTAATCTTTGCAATCAAATCGGTTAATGAAATATCATTTCCGGCTAATGCTCTTATGGTTGATTGAAGTTTTGCCATAATAAGCGCAGCACTTAAACCTTTACCGGCAACATCACCGATTGATATACCGTATTTGTTTTCGGAAAGCTGTAAGTAATCAATTAAATCACCGCCGACATCGTTTGCAGAAGTTGTAAACAGCCAAACACTCCATCCGGAAATTTCAGGGTTTGAATCGGGCATTAATGCCGCTTGAACTTTGTGCCCCGCTTCCAATTCATCTTTGGCAAGAAGTTTATCTTTCAGTTCAAGCATCAAGACGAAAACCAAAATTATACCTCCGAGAATATGAGAATTACTACTGCCCGAAGAAGCCGGACCGGCTTGAAATTGTACATTCGAAGCAAGAATAAGAAGTATACCGAGCACAAATAGGAGTCGTCTTACCGGGGTCATTCTAAAAAACATTGCACGTAATAACCACCAAGAGACTTTAAAAAATCTCTTTATAGGACTCATTTCTTTAAGCTGTTCTTTCTTTTCATCATCCAAAAAATTTTCTTTTAATTCTCGGTAATCATCGGAAAGTGTTTTTCTAAGATCAGGCTGGCGAAGGTCATCCCTAATAGTATGACGGATTTTCGGTTCTTCTTTTTGTGTCATTTTTAATAGCTATTTGTTTATCGATTATTGAGACGTTTTAAGATACTCCTTTGTTTTATAAATGGAAATTGAGACAAAGCATCTATTATAATAGAATAAAAAGCTCTTTGTGTCTTGATTAATATTTTTATTTAGACTAAATTTAAATAAGGAAAAAGAATAATCTCGAAAAATGCTAAACATCAGAACATATTCGGCATATAAAACACTTACAACATTTTACATTTTACTTTATGTAATATTTCTGTTAAGTACATTTTTCACGATACATACGCACAAACTCCCCGACGGAAAACTTGTTACACACAGCCACTTTGCGTTAAACAGCGAAAATGAAGAAAACAAAGAAGATGCTGCTTCACACTCGCATCGTGATGCAGAGTTTTTATTAATCGTATCGACAAAAGATCTTCAAGTGGTTTTGGCGGACAGCACGCAGTTAAACTCGGTTAACAGAGATTTTAAACTTCAGTTTATTAGTTCTGAAGAACAACTTGTCTACAATCACTCTGCTTTAAAATCCAACAAATCTCCCCCTAATTTTATTTAGTACTAAGCTTCTTTATAAACCATTTATTCTTTTTATTAATAAAATATCAGGACAACTCTAATGGCTGCTAAAAAAATATATCTAACTCTTATAATGATTCTTATTTCATTTTCCACTCCTTTTAATGCTAATGATGTAAGTAGTATAAATACCATAAACGGCAAAGTAATAGATTACGAAACCGGTGAACCTTTATTCGGTGCTAATGTAATGATCTCCAATACAAATTTAGGAGCGGCTACAAACAATAAGGGAGAATTCATAATAACTATTGACGGAAGAAAAGATGTTCAGCTTGTTGTATCAATGGTGGGATATCAAAGAGTTGAAGAAAAAATTGAAATCGGTTCAACTTCATCAAAACAAATGGAATTTAAGCTGAGACCCGGTATAGTTGAAATGGGATCAATAGTTGTAACAGGTACTAATACACCACACCTTTACAGTGACGTACCTGTAAAAACAGAAATAATCAACAGGCTTTCAATTGAACGCAAACATGCGGTCAATCTTGCCGAAGCTTTAAACCTGCAGACAGGTTTATTAGTAGAGAACGAATGCAATAACTGCAATTTTACTCAAGTAAAAATTCTTGGCTTTGACGGAAAGTATTCACAAATATTAATTGACGGGGATCCGGTTGTAAGTTCACTCGGTGGAGTTTACGGACTTGAACATTATCCGCGTGAGATGATCGAGCAGATAGAAATTGTTAAAGGGGGTGGAAGTTCACTTTACGGTGCCGGAGCCATTTCCGGAACTGTAAATTTAATGACACGCAGACCGTCTTTTAATCAAACAAGAATCGGTTATCTCGGCAGTTCTATAAGCGGGGCGTTTGATCAGCAGCTTGGTGCGGTTGCAGAACTTGTAAGTAACGACGGCAGAACCGGCGCTTTTATTTTCGGATCAACGAGAAGTAGAAATCCATATGACAGGAACAATGATGGATTCACCGAACTCGGTACATTAAAACAAGAAACAATCGGATTTAATTTTTACCATAGACCCAGTAACTCAAATGAAATAAAACTTTCAATTCATAGAATTCATGAAGATAGAAGAGGAGGCAGCGATTTAGATAAACCGATTCACGAATCAAGAATAGGTGAATGGACCGAGCATTTTAAATGGGGCGGAAAATTAACATGGTCACATAATATCAGTAGTAATTTTGATTATAAAATAAATTATTCCTTCAGCATCCTGAACCGTGATTCTTATTACGGCGGATTAAGCGAAAACACTCCGGAGGGAAGATTAGAGGCATTAAATTATTACGGTTATTCGGAAAATCCTCTTCACACCGGCGGTTTCCAGGCAAATTATAGAATGAATAATCATACCCTTATTGCCGGATTTCAATTTTTAAGAGATGAACTTCTTGATAGAAGCGTAGCAAGTGAATCATATTATATAGATGAAATTTTTACAAATTATGGATTCTATTTACAGGATGAATGGTCGTTGGATGATAACAAAGATCTTATGCTGGTTTACGGACTTCGAGTTGATAAGCACTCTAAATTAGAAAAAGCAATTGTTAGTCCGAGAATAAATCTAAAATACGAATTATTTGACGGGATGATTTTAAGAGCAGGATATACAACCGGTTTCAAAGCTCCTCAAATTTTTGATGAAGATTTGCATATATGCGGACTTGAAGGAGAACAAAGAATTATTAGAAACGATCCGGAGCTTAGAGAGGAAAGAAGTCATTCGTTTTCAGCAGGAATAGAATTTCAAAACTTTGTCGGCAACACACCAATGCTTGCCGGACTTACAGCATTTTATACTAAACTAACCGATGCTTATGCTGAAGAATTCGTTAGAAGCGAACCGACTTTTGACTTGTGGAGAAGAATAAACAGCGGAGGTGCGGAAGTTTTGGGAATTGAATTGGACTTGGGTATAAAACCGACTAACCATATTGAACTTAGAGGCGGGTTAACTTATAAACAAAATCAATTTGACGAAAAACTTCCCGACTTTGATACAAAAAACTTTTTGAGAACGCCTGATCTATTCGGGCACTTAAATATAATTTATGAAATTAGTAAAACTATCAATTTCTATTCGGCTGTAAAATATACAGGGTCAATGTACATGCCTCATGAAGTTGTTGTTGAAGATGCAGATGAACCGGAGTTATTATTAAAAACTACACCCGAATTTTTTATTCTTGATGCAGGAATCACCTTTAATATTGAGCTATTGAAGAACTTGAACACAAAATTATCATTCGGTGTTAAAAACATAACAGATGCATATCAAAAAGATCTCGACATAGGTATTAATAGAGATCCAGGTTATGTTTACGGTCCATCGCAGCCAAGAACCGTTTATTTTGGAATTGATACTTCTTTCTAACTCGAATATGTGTAGAGCTTTGATCACGTCGGAGTCGGACAAGTTAATCAAAGCTCTACTCTATTTTTTTACCCCGTAGTTCTCTTCCTCCTTGATATAAAGTTAAACTCTCGACTTTTCCTTCGTCATTTCTGTCGAATTTAATTTGTGCATCAACAACGGTATAATAAAAGTTAGATTCATCAGAAGGATAAACGGGAAATTCGGGTTGACCTGTTGCTTGTACATAAAGCTGTCCCGCTTCATGCCGAACCGTTAAAACAAAATTTGGTGCGAGTTCGTATTTACCTACGTACTCGTTTAAAATATCTTCACTAACGGTAATTTCCTTTTTATACTCAACTCCGAGTTCTTTTAGTTTATCAATTCCGTTTTGATTACCGGGATTCATATCAACGGATTTTTTGTAATACTCAATTGCTTTTTCATTATTACCGGTATTCATTAAAGCTTCCGCATAACTGTCGTATGCATTATACCAATCGGGATATTCATTAATATTAAGTTCAAAAACTTTTGAAGCAGCTGACAAATCATTTTTTGTATTCATTAAATAATATCCGAGAGAATTAAATTCGGCTCTGTCTCTATAGAATAAATCAAGTTGATCGGATTCTTTTAATTTGCTGTAATAACTAAGCGCTTCATCAATTCCTTCGTCGACATATTTTTGATACAGCGCGAGCGCTATTCCTTTTTTTGGATATTCGAAATCGAGTCCGTTTAGAATATTATAAATTTGATTGGACATAAAGCCGAGGGGTGCGCCGCCGGTATTATTTAACAAAACAATTAATTGTCCTTTCTCCGGTATCCTGGAAATCAAAGTATTGAAACCGTTTATACCGCCGCCGTGACTGATAATTTTTTCAACTTCATCGTCGCCGTCAATATCTTTTTCAACAATCGACCAGCCGTAACCGTAATGACCGCCCATTGCCGCAACGTGCGAGGTGAACATTAAGTCGAGAGATTCTTGAGTCAAAAGCCCGGGTTGATAAAGTGCTTGATCCCATTTAAATAAATCACCTACAGTTGAATACATTGATCCGGCAGCGTAGGGAAGTTCCATGTTCAAGTATGCAGCGTTTGTATATTCAATAAATAATTTTGAATAACCATCAGCTCTTTTAGGAAGCACTTCTTCAAATTTATCGAAGCCAGAATCATTCATTTCAAGAGGATCAAGAATATAATGATGTAACGCTTCAGCATAACTCATGCCGGTTATTTCTTCAATGATAACACCAAGTAGATAATAACCGGAATTATTGTAAGCCCAATCGGTGCCGGGTTCAAAATTAAAGTCGTCCATGCAGTATTGCTTTACGAATTCTTCAACCGTGTAATCTCTTTTGCTGTCCTTAGCGAAAAAATCGGGATGACTCGTATAACTCGGTATCCCGGATGTATGAATTAATAATTGATGAATTGAAACTTTATCGCCCGTATCTTTTCTGTAGTATGGAATGTGATCGGTAATTTTGTCTTCGAGATTAAGTTTACCTTCTTCGCGAAGTTTTAAAATTATTGCGGCTGTAAACTGCTTTGTAATTGAACCGAGACGAAATTTTGTGTCGATATCATTCGGTATATTCCACTCGCGGTTAGCAAATGAATATCCTTTCTGAAAAATTACTTCTTGATTATCGGCAACAAGAGCTGACCCTGTAAATGAATTATACTCAACCACTCTTTGAATGAACTCATCAATTTTTCCGGCTTTCTCTTGTGCGTTGAGTTCTACAATCCCGATAATTAATACGATTGCAGAAATTATAAAAAATATCTTACGCATATTATTTTCCCGATGTTAGTTAATAATCCTTTGGACGAACTTATACTGCTATTGGTTACAGAAGTGATACACAATTTTGTCCAAAATATTCAATTCCTTCGGATAATCGTCCAGTTGGTGGATGATAATCATCCACTGAGTGGTTGATTATCAGCCATCCTTAATGCAGAAATACCGATGGGAGGGAGAGGATTTGGGTGGAATTGGAGTTAATCAATACACTCGAAACCAATTGAGCGAAGATAATTAAATGTTGGGTCGTAATATTTTGGATTTCTGGTTGGATCATCTTTATCTCCAAATGGAACTACTATAACCATTCCTTGTCTTGCTCTGGTAAGTAAAACGCGGTATGCATTTTTTAAGTAAATTTTTCTGTCCGGTTTCCTAATTTTTTTCCATTTGCTGCCAATGAATGACCAATGATCCCATCCAACATCTGTATATCTAAAGTCTGCATCCCAAGTAACACAAACCCAGTCTAATTCTAAACCCTGTATGTGAAATTCTGTAGCCACATCTTCTAGGTAGTATGAAGATCGAGTATCATCCTTACCATTGAGAAACCAGTGAATGGGATTGATTTCTGACTTTACAAATATTGCATGTGGTTTTAATCTTTCTGCCTGCGAAGAAACAATCAGTCCATAACGTTCTGATCCGCGTGCTTGGATTTTCAACCAGTTTTTTGCTTTTTTAACATCACGAGTAATAACTATTGGATATTGCTTATTAATCAATTTCAGAATTCGTTGAGATTCTTTTACATCAAAATCTAAAATATGTTTTACTAAAGAAGAAACATGTTCAGCACGAAATGAACGCATTGAAACTGATAAATGTAGTGATGTTTCATACAATACATTATTTTTTGATTCTATTTTTTTTAGTATTTCTTTCGCATTATATTCTTCGTCACTTAGCCTTGATGAAATATAAATATCCCAATGATTGAACTTCGTTCTTATAGAATTTACCCACTCACTAATTCCGGCTTCACCAGTATGAATTTCCTGCCCTCCGCCAACTAAGCAAACTATCACTGCCCAATCTTTATGCCTATCCAAACAAGAAACTAGAAACTCTGGTTCTGATTGTGAAAAGTTAGAAAGTTTTCGTTTCCGCCGCATAAAGCTTATTGTCTGTTTTTTATTCCAAGCTCTTTGGGCTTCGTCGAATAAAGCCACATGTTCAATTGGAGGGTAATCATAATTTACTAAACAATCATCTCGGAAGTTGTGAACATTCTGAACAAACATTTTTACTTCACTAAAAGCCTCATACTTTTTAATTTTATTACCAAGAGCTTTTTCTCTAGAAACTTTATCTCGTGTTAAAGCTTCGCGTAGAATTTTTACGAGTGGGCCATTTCCTGACAAAAACACGCTATACATATTGCTGTTTTTATCATAATGTTTAGTGGCAATATTTAATCCAACTAATGTTTTGCCAGAACCTGGTACGCCTGTTACAAAACATATGGACTTTTTTGAATTTTGTTTTGAATAATTTATTATCCTCGAAATGGTACTTGAAGTTTCTTTTAGATTAATAGCACTTGCATCGCTTCTTGATATCTCCTCAACCGAATGATTCTTATATAAGGCTTTTGCAGCTTCAATAATAGTTGGAGTTGGTTTGTATTTCCCGTTCTCCCAAATTTGAGCATCAATGTTTGTACCATCCGTAAATGAAACTACACTTTTCAAGACTTCCTGTAATGAAACCGCATTGCACTTAATCGGATTAATTAAATAATCTTTATTAGATGATAGTGATATAACGGAATAAATGTTTCTTGCGTCTGTTGCTACCAATATGGGAGAAATAAATTTATTGTGGCTTGTTTCATGAAAGTTATTTAGATCAAGTGCATAATCAAAAACTTGATCTAAATCAGAAGAATTATATTTTCTCTCTCCGACCTTAAATTCAATCACGAAAATAATTGGACCGATTAATAGAACAATATCTATTCTTTGTCCCATTCGCGGAATGGAAAATTCAAAATAGATTTGTCCCGCAAAAGAATTAAGGATTTTCTTTAATAATTCAACTTCATAGATCCACGAATCTCTTTGAGTCTGTTCCAGAGCAAACTCATTCCTTGTAGTTAAAATTCCTAAAATTTTATCGGTCGGATCAGATAGGAATCCACTAATCGAATTTGAATATAAAGCTTGTGGCAATGTATATCTTTATTATAGTGATAAATTTTAATCTAAATTATAGGTTAACATAAAGATTTGGCACAAGGGTATCAATAATTTTGTCATTCAATCACTCAGCTCATCCCACCAAATAAACCGATCAATATCAGCCGCTTTACTCCAAAAAGCGTAAAGACAACTCGCGAATTTTCCTTCATTGCTCAATACCCAATCTTCCTTTTCGGTTTTTCATCTTCTTTCATTAATTCTTTTATCGCATCAAAGATGAGTGCAATCTGTTCTTGCTGCTTTGAGAATTTTTCCCTCGTTTCATTTTCAAGTTCTTTCAATTTGGCGGCAAGTTTTTCGTTGCTTTGTAAATACTCTCTCATTTTCACAAATGCACGCATAATTGCAATATTTACTTTAATTGCACGCTCGCTGTTTAGTACCGAAGATAGCATTGCAACACCTTGTTCGGTAAAAGCATAGGGCGGATATCTTCTTCCACCCCAACTTGAGGTGCCAAATTGGTACCTCAAGTTATCAAATTCCTCTTTGCTGAGTTCGAACATAAAATCTTTTGGGAATCGGTCTTTGTGTCTTCGAACAGCTCTTTTCAAGGCCTTTGTTTCTACTCCGTACAATTCGGAAAGATCAGAATCGATTAGCACTTTTTCATTTCTAATGAAATAAATTTTTGAAGAGATATTTTCAATTGGGATTAAGTCCGCCTGTTTCGCCATTCAGCAATACTCAATTAATTATTTTCAACTTAACCATATTGCTTGAAGTTTTCAATAAAATAATTGAATGGAGGCAGCAATTTGTGAAAATCAACTTTTCTAAAAGGGAATCATAAAGTTCTGCTTTTATAAAAAAAGTGCAACCCAATAGCATCTTCATGTATTAAAAACTACAGTCCCGGTTAAATCGTTAAAAGCGGTTATAAGTTGAGATATCCTTACTTACAAATTACACATCGTCTCATATATTATAAATCCAATTAATTGCAAAAATCCTTATCTTTAAAAGAATTCAAAATTACTTAGATATTTAAAATGACTGATAGAGAAAGAAATATAACCGAAAGAATAAAAGAGAAGGTAAAAGAAAAGGATCCTACTGCAAAAATAATTTTATATGGTTCGCGAGCACGAGGAAATTATAATAATGATTCAGACTGGGACATTTTGATTTTGGTCGACAAAGAAAATGTTTCATTGCAATTGGAACAGGAATATAGACATCATTTAATTGATCTCGAACTTGAAATCGGTGAACCTATTTCGGTTACGGTTCATTCAGAAAAAAAATGGAGATCTGAATACTCAGTAACACCGCTGTATAAGAGTATTGAAGAAGATGGGGTGATGCTACACTAATGAAGGATTTTGGAGATTACATAACCTACCGTTTTCGAAAAGCTGAAGAAGCATTTTCCGATGCAACCCTATTAGCAGATAATAATAGTTGGAATGCATGTGTGAATAGACTCTATTACGCATGCTTCTATTCTGCAACCGCGTTACTTCTTAAGTACGGTCATGAAGCAAAATCGCACAATGGAATCCGCACAGTATTTTTTAGAGAATTTATTAAAACAAAAAGATTAGATAAAGAATTCGGAAAACTTTACTCCGATTTATTTGATTGGAGAAATAAGGGAGATTACTCGGATTTTGTCGATTTTGGAAAAGAAGATGTAATTCCCCATCTAGAAAAAGTAAGTGATTTTATTCGTAGAATAGAAAGACTTTTGCAGAATTAACTTTAATTAAAATCGACCTATTCCAGCGACAAATGATTCACTCCTCATCCCACCAAATAAACCTATCAATATCAACCGCTTTACTCCAAAGTTTTACTTTTTCTAAAAGTGAATCATAGAGTTCTGCTTTTATAAAAAAGTACAGCCCGAAATCTTCTTCACCTATTTCATAACCGTCGTAAATGTAGTTTCCATCGCCCAAAACTTTTTTGAATTCTTCAACAAGGTTCGGCATGAAACCGTCTTTACCTGCTGCGACAACTCTATCAAATATTTCCATCGTTTCGGATTTATCTGCAGGATTCATTCCAATAAACTCATCACCGATAAATGTATGATTTTGAATTGCCGAATCGAATGTAAATCGATGGTAAATGTAATTTTGACCGTCTATTTTATTGAACTCTTTTTGCATGTGTTTGGTGCCGATGTCGGTTATTTTAAAATAAGTTCAACTTTTTATATCATCAGGTTTGTAAAGGGATATGTCTTTTATATCTTCAAAAATTTTATCCGCAGAAACAACAGCGGAAACTCTCAATCGTTTTGCGACTGCGATAAGCAATGCATCGTTTATTAAGATTCCGTGTAACCTTTGGATGCTGATTGCCGTAAAAAAATCTGCTTTTTCAATTGTTTCAATTCGGAAACCGATGGAAAGTAAATCTCTTATTAATCCGTCATACCGGTATAATGCTTTAACTTTGTTGGGGGCTTGGAATAATTGTTTAGCCGGATTTGAGCCCTTGATTAATTCTAGATCGCGCGCTTCGGCAAGCATAAGAACATGTGTAAACTCGGCAAGTATATGCACCGGTATTATCCCGCTTATTTCACCGGAGGCACTTCTTTCCAAAACCTCTACACATTGCATCGAATTTCGTTGAGCAGCATAGAAAAGAATGTTTGTATCAATTATTACGGTTTGTTGTTTGGGAATTCGTCTTAAATTCATTCTTCGTAATAATCCTCTTTTAATAATTTTTCCGCTTCTTTTTTAGATATATTAAAAGGTTTTGAGCAGAATCTATTAACAGCTTCTTTGCGCATATTTATACTTGATTTATCGGTTTTTTCATAATTTAGAATTGCATCCTGAATAATATCGCTGATTCCTCTTCCTTCATCAAATGCAATTTTCTTGATTTTTTTTATTACATCTTTTTCCAGGATTGTTCCGATCTTCTCTTTTTTGTTTTTATGTCGTGATTGTTTTATCAATTTTTATTCCCCGTATAATTAAAGTTGAATAGCTGGCAACTATTGAAAATCGTAATAGAATATAAATGCAGCTCTTTTATTCTAACAAAATTTCTTGACATTATCAAGAAATCTTGATTATATCTTATCTGCTTGCTTATTTGATAATTCAACAAGACAATCCGACCCCAGTCCTACACTCCACTTTTCCTATTATTTCTACATCCGACTTAAAATCACAATCTGTGATCTTAGAGTTCCGGTTTTTCTCTGTGAATTTTGTGGTGGAAAGCTTTACCACAAAGGACGCAGAGTGCCACAAAGAATAATCTGTTTGTTTGAGAAATCATTAAATTGCAAATCAATAACTTGATCATCCCTGGAAAGTGAAATGAAAAATATAATCCAAATAGCGGGCGTGATTGATAAAGAAGAAGCGCAAATGCTTATGAATACCGGAGTCCATTATCTCGGGTTTCCTCTGCGTTTACCGGTTAATAAAGAAGATACAACCGAAGAGGAAGCTGCGGAAATTATTAAAATGATTAGTCATCCACATCGAGCTGTTTTAATTACTTATTTAGATAATGCGAAGGAGATAATTGAATTTTGCGATAAATTGAATGTAAAAATTATACAGCTTCATGGAAAAATTTCTAGAGAAGAATTAGAAAAGACAAAGTTACTCCGACCCGATATCAAAATATTTAAGAGTCTTGTTGTTGCGGAGAACAATTTTAGCGAACTGCAAAAAATGATCGAAACACTTTCACCTTTTGTTGATGCATTTATAACAGATACTTTCGATCCGGAAACCGGTGCTGAAGGTGCAACCGGCAAAACTCATGATTGGAATATTAGTAAAAGACTAGTAGAACTTTCTATCAAGCCCGTTATAATTGCCGGCGGATTAAATCCGGCTAACGTTAAAAAAGCAATAATTGAAATTCGTCCGGCCGGAGTTGATGTTCACACCGGTGTTGAAGACTCAAACAGTAGAAAAGATCCCGAACTTGTGAAGAGATTTGTAGAAGAAGCAAATGCAGGTTTTAATATAAATATGGTATGAGAAGAAACCCGGTTTCTTGAAGAAACCGGGTTTCTTTAGCAATGTCTATTCATACATAGCAAAGTTATCAAATTCTATTTTATCCATATCAAACTTACCGTAAAGAAAATCGCCGGTATCAAGATTCCATTCAACTTCACCGTGCAGAGGTATCATAATTCCGTTAACTTCTTCATAATCCGAGAAATAACCTGTATACCCGGTAAGTTTAGGTCCGGCGGTTGTGGTCATATATCTTTGTGATGTTAGTTTTTTTGCAGAGCCGTCTTCATTAAAATGAACTACTGCTTCAATCTCTATTTTGTTATGAATAAAAAAAAGTTTTGCCGAAACTGAATCAATCGGACTCCATTTTAACTTATCGGAAGGAAGTAATGCCGTTGGATACCAAAATCCTTCAAACAGCCATCTAACAAGTTGAGCTTGTGCAATCTCATTTCCTGTTTCTTTTGAAATTGTTACTCCCGACATAAATTTAATAAGTAAGCTTCCGGTATCGTTAAAATAACTATCGATACCTTTTACCCAAATAACTTTTGCAAAACTAATATCACCGCTCCAAAAGAATCCGGGCACATTTGTAATAGCATAATGTTCGGCGGTAAGCTGTTTAAAATCAGTTTCCAAATTCGGCTTGAACAAACCGGTTTGTTTGATTCTGACAAAACGCGGTTTAGTAATTCCTTCTTTCAAAGCAAAACGAAAATATTTTTGAACGGGTTGAGGCAAAGTATCAATTTCGCTGAATGAAAAATTTACAACCGGCTGCTCTTTTGCAGTCAATGCAAGCCTTTTAATTTCGCTATTAACAAAACGGTTAGTCGAATATACGCCCAAGAAATAAAACGTAAGAGAAAATAGAAATAGAACCGCTAAGATAATTAATACCATCTTTTTCATATTTGATCTGAACTTTTGTTAATAATATCTGAGTTAGCAACAACTAATTCCTTAGTACATGTAAATTAATCAATTAGCGGCAGTAAAAATAATAAAGAAAGGCGGGATTATTTGGGTTGAATACCTACATAAATGCTTTCTTGCTCTGAACAGATATTTCCGTTTGAAATAATTTTTGATGTAACACTAATTCCGGCTTTCCCTTTTTCCGAAAATTTTCTTTTAAAATTATTCCATTCATTGTGGTCAATTATTACTTCGGCATAAAAATCATTTTGAACAGGCAGTTTGTATTCCGTATGGCTGCTTTTAATAACTAAAGTAGTTGGAATATTTTCCTTCTTTATTTTGAATGTAAGAATTGCCCATCCGGCAACAATACCTATCGTTGCAATACTTCCGCCGAAAGCAGAGCCGTAATGATTACGGTTTTCATAAAGCGGTGCGGTAAGTTTTATTGAGTTATCGGTTAATTGCGCAACAGATAATTTTGAGTGTTCCAGTATCGGTATATTCGATAGAATATATTTTGTTAATGATCCGGCATCGGTTATTAGTGTTTGAACCGGTTTCGATAAATCTTCATTTTTGATAAACATATTCTATCCGTTTTTTGTTAGGCAAATATAAGAATAATATTAAGACAATACATCCTCTATGTTGATTTGTTATTGATTTACAAATTGAATCACCAGAACTTTTAAATCATCTTATTCGTAATATTATTAAACAAGTATATATAAAGTATGACGCAAAATAAAAATCATTGGTATGACGGATTATTTTACGATGTGTTTATTGCACCGAACCAGGACAAATCATTTCGAATTGTAAAAAGTATCATTGCCGAAAACTCAACGGTAATTGATGCCGGATGCGGTACGGGAAGATTCTCTTTTAGTGTCGAAGATAAGGCAGGTAAGATTGACGGAGTTGATCTTTCGGAAAGAAACATTAACATAGCCAAAAAGAAACTCGCTAAAATTAACTCCCATAAGATTAATTTTTTTCATGCAGATCTTAACAATTTTTTTGTAAACAAAAATAGATATTATGATTTTGCAGTTATGTCTTATGTTATTCACGAAATTGATGAAAGCGGCAGAATAGAAATTCTGAAAAACCTGGCGGATAATTCAGGTAAAGTAATTTTAATAGATTATCTCGTACCGCGTCCTTCAACTTATTGGAGTTACATTAACGAAGCGGTGGAATTTATTGCAGGGAAAGAGCATTATGAAAATTTCAAATCATATATAAGTAACGGCGGTATAAAGGGGCTGGCAGATCAAAGCGGATTACAAATTATAAAAGAAGTAAAGAATTTACCTTCGACAAGTCACATTGCCATACTTGAAAAAATAAGTTAAACGGATTTTCTTAAAGCGTTTTCAGCCTGAAGCAAATGTCTTTTTTGATGTTCGATAATCACCATAAAAGCTTCCCCCAACTGTAACTTAAAAAATTTTATAACCGGAGATGTTGTTTTGGTTTTACTCATATCATAATTCCGGGATTGTTCGGCAAGTGTAATAAATTCATCTTGAAGTTTTATAAAATCTTTAATGGTATTTTCTAAATCACCATTATAATTGCTCATAAAAACACGCGGGGCTTTAAATTTCATTTTGGCGCCGGGTTTCATCATATTAATGAATTTAGAAACTAAAAATCTTGGTTTATATTCTTTGTGAGAGAAATTTGAATTTTTATTGTTACTAAGCGAATCTTTTATATTAATGTAATACTTTTTGTTGGTGGTATTAATATGCTCGATACATTCGGCGGCGCTCCATTTTCCTTCCGCCGGTCGTGTTTCAAATTTTTCTTTAGAGTAATCTGCAGTAAGTTTTTGAATTAGCTTTTTGGCTTCTGCAAATTCATTTATAAATTGTTCTATTAATCTTGAATTTGATTCCATAGTTTTTATAGTTATTTACTAAACAAATCCGTTTTTTCTTCGATAATATTGGTCATGGTAATGACCTTACTTTTTAAGAATCTTTCGCTTATTATTGTAACTTAAAGAAAATATTTTATATGAAGTATATTTTTACAATCATATTGTCAATTTCAACATTGTTTGCCCAGACTCACCCGGAAGAGTACTTAAAAAGTTTGGAAAATTCAAAAGGCACACAAAGAATCGATATCCTAAATAAAATTTCAGAGGGATATAGAAATATTTCCGACAACTTAAAAGCAATCGATTATGCAGAAAAGGCACTTAGTGAATCCCTTCAAAATGAATACACGATTGGAGAAATAAATGCGCTGAATAATCTTGCAAGTACTTATATTCTTTCCCAGCAATTGGAACCCGGAATTGAATATGCAAGAGGTGCGGAATCTCTGGCAAAAAAGAATAATTACAAACCTGGTCTTGCAACAGCGTATAGAAATTTGGGAGCATATTATATCTATTCTAATAACCCCCAACCTGCACTCGATACGCTTAAAATTGCCGTGGAGATGTTTCAAGAATTAAATGATTCCGTCGGGCTTGCATCGGCATTAATGGGTCTAGGTGCCGCGTATACCCGGGTAAACGAGATTGAAACAGCAATTACTTTATTTGAAGATGCTGCCGATATTTTTTCGAATAAAGGAAATGATTATCAAGCTGCTCATGCTTATCTTAATTTAGGTTCGCTTTATTCGACTATTATCGGAGATTATCAGAAGGGGCTTGATAATTCTCTTAATGCGCTGGAAAAATTCCAGGTGGTAAATGATCAAGTAAAAGCCGCTTATGCCATGATTATTATCGGTAATACTTACGAGGGTTTGGGCAATTACGATAAACCGATTGAATACTATTCGAATGCTTTATCAATATTTGAAAATAGCGGTAACGCTTACCTCGTTGCAAATGCGGTTAATAATCTTGGAGAAGTCTATAAACATAGAAGGGAATTTAACACAGCAATTGAATATTACATTCAAGCGCTGGATAAAAGCAAAGAGATAAATAACGAAGAAGGGTTGGGTGTTGCGCTTAATAATATCGGCGAATGTTATTATGAACTTGAAAATTACTTGCTCGCAAATGATTATTATATTCAATCATACGAGTTTTTGGAAAGACTTAATGATAAAAATAAAATGTCGATTTCCTTAAATAATCAAGCGGCGGTTTTATTAAAGCTCGGCAACTATTATGAAGCTATAAACAAATCAAAAAAGGCAATTGCACTTGCCGAAGAAGTTTTCACCGGAGATGAAATTCAGCGCGGTTATGAAAATTTATTTAATGCATACAAATCAATAGGTAATTTTAAAGCCGCTTTGGTAAACTATCAACGCTACGAAGAAATTAAAGATAGTCTTGTAAATGAAAGAAGAAGCAGCGAGCTGGCAAAAACATTAGCAGATTATGAAGCTATCCAAAGAGAAAAGGAAATTGAACTACTGAGGAAAAATTCCGAATTAAAACAGGCAAAACTGGATCGTCAGGAAAATCTTACTTACTTCTTTATTATCATTTCAATTATGCTGCTTGTCTTTGGTGTAGTTTATTATATGCGCTATACCGAGCGAAAATCCATGAATCAAAAACTTCTTCAATATACTAATGAGTTAAATGATATTAATAGAACAAAAGACTTATTCTTTTCTATCATTGCACATGATTTACGGGGTCCTTTTAATTCATTATTGGGAATTACCGACATACTTGCAGAAGATAACATTGAGCTTACCGAAGACGAAATAAAACACCTAAGTAAAGAAGTAAACCAAAATGCGCGCAATGTATTTTTGCTATTGGAAAATCTACTCGAATGGTCTTCGGCTCAGCTCGGTAAAATAACATTTAACCCCACCAGATTTGATTTGAATGAAATTGTAACTCAGAACATAAATCTCTACCGTAAATCCGCCTCCAATAAGGAGCTTAATCTTGTAATAAAGCTTGACAACGATGCGTTTGTTTTTGGTGATAAAAATATGATAGATTCTGTAACAAGAAATTTGATCAATAATGCCATCAAGTACACCGAAAAGGGAGGGGAGATCAAAGTCTTTACACAAAAGAATGATCAACAGGTTCTTTTCACTGTAGAAGATAATGGTGTTGGAATTCCTCAAGATGAATTAAGCAAGATATTCGATCTGGACAGCGATATTAAAAAGCCCGGTACGGAAAATGAAAAAGGTACGGGTTTGGGACTTATTCTTTCAAATGATTTTGTGAAAAAGAACAACGGAACAATTTCGGTTGAAAGCATTGTTGATAAGGGAACAATTTTTAAGGTTAGTCTTCCTGTTAAATAATAGAAACGATTCCTTCCGAAGGTTGTATAAATCTGTATTCTGCATTTAAATTATAACTAAATTGACTTATGCAAAAATTTATTTTCTATTTGTTAATAGCAATCACCTTAAGCGGACAAGTTAAAACAGGTTTTCAAATTGCTCGTTTGAAATATAACGGCGGCGGCGATTGGTATAATGATCCTTCCGCAGAAGTTAACCTGCTGAATTTTGTAAGTGAACATACTAATATTAAAACCATTCCCGGATATAAATTTGTAGAACTCGGAAGTTCGGAAATGTTTTCTTATCCTTTCTTATTTTTGACCGGTCACGGGAATATTGTTATTTCCTCGGATGAAGCCGAAAAGCTTCGCACATATTTAAACAACGGCGGTTTCCTTTATGTTGATGATGATTATGGATTGGATAATGCCTTCAGAAGAGAAATTAGAAAAGTATTCCCGGATAAAGATTTAGTAGAACTTCCTTTCGATTATGGATTGTATCATTGTTTGTTTAAGTTTAATTACGGTCCTCCTAAAACACATGAACATGATAACAAACCTCCGCAAGGGTTCGGAATTTTTATCGATGGTAGGTTAGCGGTTTATTATACATACGAAAGTAATCCAAGTGACGGCTGGACTGATGCGCGTGTTCACAATACTCCGCAAGATAAAAGAGAAGAAGCATTAAAGTTTGGTGCTAACATTGTTGTTTGGGCTTTGTCCAACTAAAAATTTTAAAACATATTAAAGTATCAATATAACTCACATTATATGAATGATTTTTATCGAAATATATTAAGCAGATTAAGACAAGTAAATAATAAGAGAAATCTTTTTAATGCATTTGATGGCTTTCTTAAGTTTGTTGTTGTCTTTACCGTAATATTTTTTATTACAGTTTTGTTTGAATCAATATTCTTCTTTGAAAGTACCGTTAGAACAATATTCTTTTTTCTATCAATTACCGCCGCTTCAATTTTCTTTTTGATCAAAGTAATATTTCCTTTATTAAAGAATATTAACGCATTCTCCAATTTTGATTTGAACGAGATTGCAAATTATGTAGGTGGTAAATATCCCGACATAAAAGATGATTTGTTAAACGCAGTTCAACTTATCAATTACAAACAGCACAATTATTCTAACGATTTAATACAAGCTGCATTTCAAAAAGTTTATAAGAAAACGGAAAATCTTGATTTTACCAATACAGTAAAATTTAATAAATGGAATGATGTAAGATTATCTACGTCGGCTTTAGCTACTGTTGTTATAATGTTATTCTTCCTCCCTTTTTTGAATAATGCATTTGAAAGAATTATCAACTACGATAAAGATTATACTGTGCCTCCTAAATATGTTTTAACATTACAACCCGGGAATATTGATATAACAAGAGGCGAAAGCATAACAGTAAAAATTACTACAGGTGAGGATATTCCTAACTCGGTTAATCTTTTTACAAGAACTAAAGAAGAAACAAAGTTTAATGAGATAAACATTATCCCGGATTCTAATAATATTTTCATGCATACATTAAAATCTCTTAACACTTCACTTGAATATTACGCAAGCGCCGAAGATGTTGAATCGGAAGTCTATCAAATTAATGTAATGGATAGACCGATTGTTAAAAAGATGGAAATGAAAATAACTCCTCCATCTTATACTAAGCTTACTTCTATTGTCCAAACCGATAACGGAAGTGCGTCGGTATTACCCGGGACAAGATTAGATTATAAAATCACATCTTCAAAAAATTTGAAATCCGCCGAGCTTGTAATTTTGCCGGGAAAAGTCATTTCATTAAACACGGATGGTTTTGAAGCAGAAGGAAATTTTTATATTAAAGAGAAACTAAGTTATTACATTCAACTAACCGATACTTCCGAAGTAAAAAGTGAAAACCCGATTCGATATACAATAAATATTTTAGAGGACGAATACCCGCTTGTTGAAATAATTCAGCCCGGAGAAAATGTTGAATTGGGACTGGAAACCATTTTACCTCTCGTAATAGAAATCGAAGACGATTATGGGTTTTCCGATTTGCAGTTGTTTTACCGTAAAAGCACACAAGGGCAAACTACAGAGACGGAATATTTTAAAATTCCAGTTTCTATTTCTAAAAATGAAAAGAAACAGGAAATTTTTTATTCATGGGATATAACGCCGCTTAATCTGAAAGCCGAAGAAATCGTTTCGTATTATGTTGAAGTTAGCGACAACGATAATATAAACGGACCGAAGAAAACAAAATCAAAGATATATACACTCCGCATTCCATCGCTGGAAGAACTTTTTGCCAGCACCGATAAAAAACAAAACGAAGCTCAAAGCGACTTAACAAAAGTTTTTGAAGAAGCAAAAAAGTTAAGTGATGAATTACAGAAAATAAGCGATGAATTGAAAAAAGATGATCGTCAAATAACCTGGGAAGAAAAAGAAAAAATTGAACAAGCACTTAAGAAATTCGAAAGTCTTGAAAGCCAGGTAGATGATATTAAAAAACAACTTGACGATGTAAGAAAAGATCTTGCGGATAATAATTTACTCTCTGAAGAAACTCTTCAAAAATATTTGGAACTACAAGATTTGATGGATCAATTAAGCAGCGAAGAAATGAAAAGAGCTTTTGAAAGAATGCGCGAACAATTGGAAAACATGATGCGTAACCAGGTGCAAAATGAATTGGAAAACATTCAATTTAACGAAGAGATGTTCAAGAAATCTCTTGAAAGAACCGTCAATCTTCTTAAGCGAATTCAAATTGAACAGAAAATGGACGAACTTATTAAACGTACCGAAAACTTAAGTGAACAGTTGAATGAACTTAATCAACAGACCGAACAAAGCGACCTTTCAAATCAACAGGAAAAAGACGCACTTGCCGATAAACAAAATTCATTAACCGAACAGATGGAAAATCTCGAAAAACAAGTGAATGAACTAACGGATAAAATGAAAGAGTTTAATGATATGCCCCGGCAAGATGCAGAAAAACTCTCTCAAGAAATCCAGCAGCAAAAAAATCCCGAACTGAACGAACAAACATCCCGGCAGTTGCGTCAAAACCGCAAAGAAACCGCAACGCAGAATCAACAGCAAATGATGCAAAACATGCAGGCAAATCTTGAGAATATGCAAATGATGCAGCAAAACATGCAGATGCAAAATCAGATGCGTGTTATGAGCGATATGATGAAAGCACTCGATGATATTCTTACATTATCTAAAGAAGAAGAAGAACTAAAAAATAAAACAAGAGAGCAAGCAGGAAGCACCTCGAGTTTAAGAGAGTTTGCTCAGGAGCAAAATCAAATTCGAAATGACCTTGATAAAATTACAAGACGCTTAGGCGAACTTTCTCAAAAAACATTCGTTATTACACCGGAAATGGGTCGTGCAATCGGAGAAGCACGTAGAGAGATGAATAAATCAATTATGGATATGCAGGAAAATAACAATGCAAGAGCCGCACAATCTCAAGAAAAGGCAATGAAAAGTTTGAATGAAACAGCAATGATGATGAAGAATTCTTTGGAAATGATGATGGAGGGACAAGGTCAAGGCGGCGGTATGATGTCGATGATGCAGCAGCTTCAGCAAATGAGTCAGCAGCAAATGAGTTTAAATCAAATGACACAGATGATGCAGCAAGGACAGCTCTCGCAAGAGCAAATGGCTCAAATGCAAAGATTAGCGCAAGAGCAGCAGATGATTCAAAAATCATTAGCTCAATTAAACGAAGAAGCAAAATCATCAGGACAATCAAAAAGAATCAGTTCCAATCTTGAACAAATATTAAAAGAGATGGAAGAAGTTGTAACCGGTATGAAATCAAATAACGTTGACGATGGATTACTTCAAAAACAAGAAAGAATTTTATCCAAACTTTTAGATGCCCAGAGATCAATAAACGAGAGAGATTACGAAAAAGAGAGGGAATCTTTCGCAGGAAAGAATTTCCAGAGAGAAACTCCACCCGAATTATTATTGACAACCGATGAAGGATTACAAAAATTGCGTGACGAACTTCTTAATGCTTCAAAAGAAGGATATAAAAAAGATTACGAAGAATTGATTAAAAAATATTTCGAAGCGCTTCAGAAGGAGCAAACACAAAACTAATAAACATATTGGGGGTATTATGATAAAACACATTCTTTTTTTCTTTTCAATTCTTTTGCTATTCAATTCTCCATTTGCTCACGAAAGACAAATTACAATCAACAAAGGGAAACCAATAAATGTAGACGGTATACTTGAAGAGGGCGAATGGGATGATGCAGGAAAAATATCAATAGTAATTACAGATAAATATTCCATTATTGTTTACTATAAACACGATGGCGAAAATTTACTTTTTGCTTTCGATGGATTCTTACCTGAAATGTTTCGTGTTCCGGAAGTTTTACTTGATATAAAAAATGATCGGTCATCATTAATGGATGATAATGACTGGTGGTTTCATGCATCTATGACCGACTGCTGGTCAAATGGTTCGTTTAATGACTGGAAATCTTGTGTCCGCAATGCCGAATCTTGGAAAGCTAATAACGTAATTGATATGAAAGCTGAAAACAAATTTGAAATGGAAATTCCATTTGAGCTGATCAACTTGAATCTTTCCGAATCAAACACAATCGGAATAGCATTCAATGCAACAGATACGAGAAGTGAATGGAACTTCTGGCCTAAGCATGCTCAGATTGCTTTACCGAGCAGTTGGGGTGAAGCGGTAATCAATTAATATTATTTACTTTTCGATACACATCACATTTATCGGAATAAATACTGACCGGGTGTTTTTTAGTATAGGGATTTCTTTGATAATCACTTATTTTTACACCTTTATTAAACATATACATAAACGCTAAGAATAATCTTGAGGAATTAATGAAAAAAGTATTTCTTTTATTGGCTGTATTATTTGTTTCGTTTTTAAATGCACAAATGGTTCCGCATCCTGACTTACTTGAAAAAATAAGAAACGGTGAAATTGAAATTCCCTATGCACTAAAAAATTATGCTGAATTAAAAGAACGGGGTGTTTCTACCGGTTGGACTTCCGAAGAATTAAAAAAACAAAACTCTTTGATGAGCAGCGAAGATGTTCATAGAACATACGGACCGGCAAAAGCCGTAACCGGTACATTCAAAGCTATTTTTCTTTTTGTAGAGTTTTCCGATAAAGCTTCTAAAGTTTCGGTCAGCTTTTTTGATAACCTGTTATTTGATAACTCACCAAGCAGCATGAGAGGTTATTTTGATCAAATTAGTTACGGCAACCTTGATCTAATTACCGATGATATGCCGAGCACGATAGGATGGGTTACCGCACCTCAATCTTATGCATATTATGTTGATGGACAAAATGGATTTGGAAACTATCCGAGAAATGCACAGGGTTTAACAAGAGATATTGTTCAATTAGTTGATCCTTTTATTGACTTTTCTTTGTATGATAATGACGGCGACGGTTATATAGATGCATTGTTTATTGTTCATACCGGTCCGGGTGCAGAATTTACCGGCAGCGATAACGATATTTGGTCACATGCTTGGGCAATTCCCAATAATGGTTACATGACCAATGACGGTGTTAGGGCATATAGATATTCAATGGAACCTGAATATTGGTCAACTCCGGGCGATATGACAGTTGGTGTTTATGCACATGAAATGGGACACTCTGTTTTTGGTCTGCCCGATGTTTATGATACCGACGGATCTTCAAACGGTGTCGGAAGATGGAGTTTGATGGCAGGTGGAAGTTGGAACGGTACACTAGGCAACTCACCAGCCTGGCCTGATGCATGGTGTCATGTGCAAATGGGATTTTTTACCCCGACTAATGTTACCTCAGATCTAATCGGTGAAACAATCACCGCAATGACTACCGAAGCAAATATTTATAAGGTTTGGAAAAACGGCATACCCGGCAAACAGTATTTCTTGGTTCAGAATAGACAAAAAGTGGGATATGATTCCGCACTGCCGGGTAGCGGTTTATTAATTTGGCACGTTGATGAAAACCAGAATTCAAATAGAAACGAATGGTATCCGGGAAATACAAATAGCGGTAATTATCTTGTTGCTTTGGAACAAGCCGACGGAAATTTCGATCTTGAAAAAAGAATAAATAATGGAGATGCTAGAGATCCGTTTCCCGGTACAACTAATAACACCCAATTTAACTTTTTAAGCAGTCCAAACTCAAATGCTTATAACGGAGAAATAACTTATGTGGCGATAGAGAACATTAGTGCGTCGAGCAGTAATATGACTGCAGATATAAAAATTTCTCAACCTTCCGAATTTTTGCAGGTTACTTCACCTAACGGAGGTGAAACTTGGCAGGGTAATTCCGACCAAATTATTAAATGGTCTAGCAACGGTATTACAAGTGTGGATATTGAATTAAGTACTAACAACGGATCGACATGGACTTCGATTGTATCGGGACAAGATGCAGCATCGGGTCAGTATAATTGGGTCGTTCCAAATACACCTTCGTCAAATTGTTTAATAAAAATTACCGATTCATCCGATCCGTCTGCATCGGATGAAAGTAATTCAACTTTTACAATTACACCATCACCTGTGATTGAAGTTGTTGAACCGAACGGCGGAGAAGAATTTAATGCCGGTGACCAAATTGAAATTAAGTGGACAAGTGCAAGCGTTACAAGTGTTAGAATTCATTACTCGGTTGATAACGGTAATACATGGCAGAATGTAATTATTATTACTCCTTCGGACGGCTCGCATAATTGGACAATACCGGACAATCCATCAACTGAATGTTTAATAAAGATTACCGATATTTCCAACAGTAATGTATTTGATCAAAGTGATGATGTATTTACAATTATATCCAACACACTTGCAGCACCTCAATTATTATCTCCTGCAAACAATTCAACAAATGTCGATTTAACTTTGGATTTTTCATGGAGTATTGTAGCGGGCGCTGAAAGCTATACAATTAATATTTCCTCGGACCAATTGTTTAATGATGTTGTCTATTCCGAAACAACTTCCGAAAATGAGATTATTGCTGTTGATTCTTTCTTAGAAGGGATGAAATACTATTGGCGGGTTTTTGCCGTTGGAGTGGAAAGTGAAAGTCCGTATTCGGATACTTATTCGTTTACTACTAAATTATTTTCGCCGGATAGTTTGACTGCGGAAGTTTATTCGCATACTCCCAATAGAGTTGTTTTAAACTGGAAAGACAATTCGTCAAATGAAACCGGGTACAAGATTGAAAAGATGACTTCTAAAGTCAGTTGGACTTTGGTTGATTCAACCTCGGCTGATCAAACTACATGGTCGGAAACAGTTACAAGTCCGTTTGAGTATACTTATAGAGTAAAAGCATATACAACATTTACGGAATCTGATTATAGTAATACGGCAGATGTTGTAGTCTCAAGTATAGAGAGCGACGAATTACTTCCAAGCGTTTATACACTTGAACAAAATTATCCGAACCCGTTTAACCCAAGCACACAAATCAGATTCGGTCTGCCTTTTGAAAGTAATGTAAAATTGAAAATATACAATATACTCGGTCAGACCGTAACCGAGCTTTTAAATCAATCAATGCAAAGCGGATATCACACAATCGAATGGAATGCCGAAAATCTTACATCAGGAATTTATTTCTACTCAATAGAAGCTAACTCAATTTCCGGCAGTAAATCTTTTAATTCGGTTAAGAAGATGTTACTCGTGAAATAAATTTTGTGCTGAAAGTAATCCCGACTTGTCGGGACTGCTCGTTAAATATTATCAAGACAAGACACAAAATTATAACCGCAGACTTGTCTGCCGATAGGCAGGCTTAATGTCCGCGGCTTTTTAATATTACCGTAGTTTTAATTTTACCTCCATAATCAAATTCACCAACTTGCTTTTAATCCTTACACTTTAGTTTTATCATAAAAACAAGCTAGAATGTCCTAAAAACAATCTTTTTTGCTTGCTTTAATCAAAAAAAAAAAAAGTATCTTACACTATAGATTTGAATAGTTTTTATAACACAACAAGAAAAACTTAATGAAGTTAACCACAACCGGAAATAATCAAAAGAATTCTACTTACCGAAGTGTAAAAACAACCAACAAAACTTAAAGAGATGTTATATGCAAAGACTTAAAAGTAACCTATCATTTCTGTTTATACTAACTGCAATTATAACGCTAATAATTATGAGCATATCATGTAACGACAACCCGGTTGTACCAGGTGACGAACCACCGCCGGGGAGAAGAGATTATGTGTGGACTATTGATACACTTGATCTCCCACTTACTGATTTAAGACTTATGTGGGGAAGCACGCCAAATGATGTTTGGGTAATTGGAGCAGGAGGACATCTTTCAAATCTTCTTTGGCATTTTGATGGTATAAGTTGGAGTTCATATGGCGAATTTTCTGGAACTTTACCTTATGGTATTAAGGGTTTTGCATCGGATGACATATGGATTGGTGGACAAATGGGAAACATTTCACATTACGACGGAACAGCGTGGGAAAAAGTTTACCAAATACCCAACCCTGGATATTTTGACTTCTACGGAATTCAAAATTTTGAAGGTGAGTCATCCGACAATATGTATGCTGTTGGTTTTGCAGACAGTGCGGGAACAAGAATTAGTTTAATTTATCATTATGATGGAATAGCTTGGAAAAGATTATCAAGCGGCAAATTCAATATGAACTTTTACAGTATGAAAAAAGAAGACAATAGTAAAAGATATTACATTGAGGGATTATTCCCGGATTCAAATGCAGCGATTTTATTTGAAAACGGTAAATTTGATTTTATTGATAACGATAGAAGAACATATCAAACTAATATAACAATGCAAAAAATTGGCAGTAATATTTATATGACTAAAGGACAAGAAATATTTCAATTAAATGGGAAAGAAAAAAGGTTCATTTATAGAATTGATGACGAAAATTTCGGATTGCAATCTTATGGCAGAAACTCAAAAGATATTTTTCTAAGAATGTTTGATGGCGTGGCTCATTACAATGGAATTAATCATGAATATCTTACCAGATTTGATAAGCGAATGAGCATACGAGATGTTCTTTTATTTGAAAAAGAAGTTTTTATAACGGTGTACGACTGGGATAACTACATCAATTATATATACAGAGGAAAACTACAAGAAAAATAGCATCAAATAAAATATTATAAAAAAAAGAGGAACAGCGCTGCCACGCTATTCCTCAACAAAGAGAACAGCACGGACTGACATCCCACAGTTATAATTACTGATTATAACTGGCTATTCTCATTTTAAAATAACAAAAAAAGGAGAAAGATTTATGAAACATCTAATCATTAATTCGAAAGGTTTACTTATAGTTTTATATTTCTTGGTTTTTAACAATTTTTCTGCGCAAACATATGATTCTTTTCCGGTTTTTATTCAAGAAGTGGAAAGATACTATGATAGCGGAGTGTTTTTACAATTTAATAAAAACTTTCCAAATCCTGGTTTAGATAATAATGCATTCGCAGGTAAAAAAGCAGTATCAACTGCAACGAAAAATACTTTCAGACTTATCTATACTTGGGATGTTAGTTCTATACCCGATAATGCTACAATAGAATCTGCAGTATTATATTTTGCAGGAACTCCCCACTCCAACCTTCCTGTAGATCAACAACCCTTTACAATCAACATAGAGTTTAAGCAATTCCCTAACGATAAATTTAATTCTGATGCAAGCTTACAATGGGACGCTATCACTAACTCTACTCAACTATTTGTAGAAAATGTTCCCCGTACAACGGGTGAGTTTTCCGGTTCAAAAGGTCTTAACTCGTCTGCTCTTACATATATCAAAGGAAGTCTGTCTCAAGATAGATTACATATAGCACTTAGAGGCACGGATGAAGAAACCTTCGGCACAAATAGAAATACACATTATATAGATTATAAAAGAGGAACAAGTGTGGATGTTCAACACGCTTTAAAAATTGTTATTAACTATACAACTCCAATAGAAGATGTTAATCTAACAGCAAAAAACAGAATGGGAACATATGAAGGAGGTTTAATAGGAGTTGGAGTTAATGAAAATGCAACAGATAGAACCAGTCCGTATTCATTCCCATCAGAGGTTGGGGATAATGTTAATCTAGCTGCTATAGAAAACCAAGGATATGGTGGTTATAATTGGATTTGGAATGATACTGAAGCTGAACTGTACCGAAGTGAATGGGAGCAAGAATACCCTGATAATCGTATAGAATCCAGAGGTTTTTCAGAGAGTATTTCTCGTATATCAGCGGCAGATGACAATAATTCAATTTATATAGCCAACTTACGCAAAGTGTTCGATATTAATTTTCAGAATCAATTCAGTGGGACAAGCGAAGGCGGGCAGATGTATGTAAATGA
>DYHH01000027.1 GCA_020724265.1 Melioribacter roseus
TGTTTCTTTACAATAAGTTAGACCTTCCTGTGGTCATTTGATACTATTTGATTAATAACATTTTACGCGAGCTATAATATTCATTAGCTCTTAGTGTATAGAAATAAATTCCACTAGAAAGATTCGCTGCATCAAAATCAACTTTATATGAACCGGTGGACATTTCTTCATTTACTAATTCCGCGACCTCTTTTCCAAGCACATCATAAACTTTCAATGAAACATGTGTTTGTTTCGGGATTGAATAACTTATTGTAGTACTTGGGTTGAAAGGATTAGGGTAGTTTTGTGAAAGATTAAAATCATAATTCTTGATTTCATTATTAATGCTTGTAACAGAACTCAAATCAAAAACTGACAGATAATTATATGCTTTAAATTCAGTACCGGTTTCATGGTTATAAACCCAAGCCACTAACGCAATTCTATTACCTTTTGTTACCGCACCATTTTTTATGTTAATACTAAAATCATTTGAAACACCGAAATTATATTCCATATCGAACAATTTATTCCCATTTTCTGTATTGAAACCATATAAGTATCCATTTGAGTTTGTGTTTTCGCTGTTATCATCATAACCCCAACCGATTATTACAGAAATATTCATTTCGTCAATTACCAATAGATCCGAAATACTTAATTCCTTGTTCGTGTTCTTTTTCCAAATTAATCCACCATTGTTATTGTATTTCATAATAATTATAGAATCCTCAAATCGTTTTCGAGCTGCAATTAGAATATTGCCTTCTATATCAAAATCCAAATATGCTTCATACAAATTATCATAAACCTCCGCTTCCCATAAAATGGAATTGCTTATTAAATCATATTTAACAAACAAATTACTGGGGAGAGAAGTATCGGATTGGGCGGCAGGATTATCACATAAGAGGTATGCTGCATCACCTTTTACTGCAATTTGCGTTGATGTTAAATATCTTGCAGGAGCATATTCAAACGATGATAATAATTCCCCGGAATTATCAATCACATTTATTCTTGCCGAAACCAATTCAAAGCTTTCAATACTATCTTTCGTGGTAACAAACTTATCATACCAAATTCCATATTTTGATCTATAATCCAAATCGGCTAAGAATTGCGTTTCGCCATTATCCGCATCTACTTTAAATAAATTAAACCGCTGAGGATTTTCGACATCAAACGAATTTTTATCGGTAATCCACCTTATTGAATTATCAGCCTCGGAATAAAAAATAGAACCCCAAATGGGACTTGTGTGTTGGAATTCAGTCGGATCATCAATTTTCCACTGTAATGTACGATTTTGCCCGGAATACTTATGTAAACTTACGGTCATTTTACTATCTGGGTGGTGATTTACACTTTCAAATGAAACATAAAACTCATTAACATCTGAACCAGCAGCAATATCATTTATATAAATTTGATCCCAATCCTCATCTATCAATTCTTGTTGGAAGATTAGCTCCGGTTGATTCTGGGCAAAAATTAAAGAATATAATAATAGGTATATAAATAGATTTGTAAATTTATTTTTCATGACTGCACCCTCATTTTGTTGTTTGTAGAAATTTACACGACATTATATCCTATTAACAAATCCGTTTCAATAGCATATTAATGCGATATGGGGTCTTTTTGTGTGAAGCTTAAATTTCGCCGCGGAGTTTTTTTGTTATTACTTCGGCTTTGGAATTTACGTTTAATTTGCGGTAAACATTTCTAATATGCTGCCGGACCGTATCGAGGGAAATATCATATTTATTGGCTATCATTTTATAGCTTAACCCTTCCACAAGACCAACTACAATATCATATTCTCTTTCAGTAAGTTGTTTTTCTAGTTTTTGTTTTGGCTGGAAGTATTCAATAACTTTCCGTGCAATGCGCGGAGACATCGGTGAACCGCCATCTGCTAATATTGTTAAATATTTTTTTATTTCTTCGAGCGGAGAATTTTTTAAAAGATAACCGGATGCACCCCCTTGCAAACACTTAAAAATTCTATCGGGATCATCATGTACTGTAAGCATTACAATCTCTGTATCAGGTAATTTTTCTTTAATCTCCCTTAGAGATTCGTCACCTTGTTTACCGGGTAAACCAATATCGGATAAAATTATATCGGGTTTATTTTCATCGGAAAGTTCCGAGAAAAAATCTTCCATTGAATTAACACTAATAGTGCACTTGAAATCATTTTGATGACTTAAATACCTATATAATAATTCTCTTAATTCAACATCATCTTCTATAATTGCTATGTTTTTCATTGTGGTCAAAATTGTCTTTTCTGTAATTAAAATACAATCGCATGAAAATGCGATGCGTTATCTTTTATAAAATAGGAGGGGTTTTAACTATTACGGTAAAACCGTTATCGTGTTTAAACTCGCATTCAGCATTAATTTTTTTCGCTCTCATTTCAATATTTCGAAGCCCTTGACCGGTATGATATTCGCTTTGGTCAAATGTTTTTCCGTTATCGGATATTATCATAGAAAGGGATTCTTTAGTACTGACTAATGAAATATCAACTTCTGTTGCGTTCGAATGTTTCATAATATTATGAACAGACTCTTTTAAGATTAGGTAAAGATTTTGTCTAATCTCCAAATTAAGTTTCTCATCCGAATCAATACCGGATATTGAAAAATTTACCTTAATGTTCTTTTCCGCTAAAATTGAATATGCCGTATCATTCATTTTATTGATCAGATTTTCAAAATCATCATTGCGAGCATCAATAGCCCAAACAATATCCTGCATAGTTGATACAGCTTCACGAGCTTGTTCCGAAATTCTTTTCAGATTTTTTGATTCTTTTTCACCATTAATTTGCATCTCAAGCATTTGAGCACGCATTGAAACTTTTGTTAACGTTGAACCGACCTCATCATGTAAATCGCTTGCTATTTTTACCCGGAGCCTCTCAAGTTCTAGAATTCTATTAATTCTGTATTTGTAAACCGAGTAAAGAATAAACACAATCAAACTTGCAGCTATCATAAAAAACCACCAGGTTAGCCAAAAAGGAGGGTTAATAATTATTACCAATGAAACTCCTGACTCATTCCAAAGATTGTTGTTGTTGGAACCTTTCACGGTTAAAACATATTCACCCGGGTTGAGATTGGTGTAGGTTACAAATCTATTTGTTGTTGGAATTGAGTATTCTTCATTAAAACCTTCAAGTTTATGTGAATACAAATTCTTTCCCGGTGCTGAAAAATCTAATGATGAAAAATAGATTGTGAAAACATTTTCGCGATAATTTAATTCTAATGTATCTAAAGCAGTTATCGGTCTTTCTAATATTATTCGATCATTAAACATTTCGCCAACATCTACTTTTTTATTGAATAAATACAAATCAGTAAAAACAATATTGGGAACCTTGGTATTGAATTCAATTGAAGACGGGTTGAAATAATTAAATCCGCTAATACCCCCAAAATAAAGTGTTCCCGATTTCGATTTCATATATGCATTGGTATTAAATTCATTACTTTGCAACCCATCTTGGTAATCGTAGTTTGTAAATGTCTTCTCGATTGGGTTAAACATTGAAATGCCGAAGTTGGTGCTTAACCATAAATTTCCGTTATCATCTTCAAGTATTCCGTAAATCACGTTATTAGGAAGACCGTTATTTACCGTATATGAAATTTCTGTTTTACCGACGTCATCAATCTTGAAAAGTCCTTCAGTTGTACCGACCCAAAGCTCACCGATACTCGATTCATAAATACATTTTATAAATTTCCCGAGATTATGAATCCCTTGTTCATCGTTCTGATTTGATTGTAAGGAACTAATAGAAATTAATTTCTCATTTTTACAATCCATTAATAGCAAACCATGTTGTGAAGTACCAACCCAAAAATTATCTTTAGTATCTTTGAACAATGACGTAATATTCTGAGGTTCAACTTCACTTGAATCATTCTTTTGATAAAGAAATTTTTTATGCGCACCTGATTTTTTATTTATTTGAAACAGACCGTTGTAAGTACCCGCCCACAAGTTATTTCCATCATCAAGTAAAGATAGAATCAAATTATCGCCATAAGATGAACCGGAAAGGAAAAATTTTGAAAATCTTTCCGAAGATATATCGTATTTAAAAATCCCTTTACCTTCCGTTCCGAGATACAAATACTTTTCTGGCTGCAGCTTATCTTCAATTATTGAATAGACTATACTGTTTATTGTCTTCCCGTTTGATTCTGATTCATCATAAAAATGCTTGTATTGATTTGTTTGCGGATTATACTTATCCAATCCTTTATAACCGGAAATCCAAATATTTCCATATTTGTCTTCAAAAAAAGTTCTGACACTTCTGAAGGATAGACCGCCTTCACTCTGCTGAATCAAAGCAAAATGATTCAAATACGGACTCATTTTATCAACACCGCCGCCATCTGTTCCAATCCAAATTATTCCCGAGCGGTCTTTATAAACTTTGTGCGCAACATCTATACTGATAGATTTTTCATTTAACAGATCATTTTTAAAAACAATAAACTCTTCCGATTTTTTATTTAAATAAATTATTCCATATCCGCTTGTTGCAATCCAGAGGTCTCCAAAATCATCTTCGATTATTGAGTTGATAATATTTGTTGTTATGGTTTCATTTACTAATCTTTCTATTTCTTCTTTATATATAATGTGCTTGCCTGTTTCATTATCAAATCTATTTAGTCCTGCGCTTGATCCAAACCAGAATATACCTTCATTATCTTCATAAATTTCGTTTAATTGAAGTAAAGGATAATTTGGGGTTTGATCAAATTTTATCTCTTCAAAAATGTCAGATTGGTAATCGTAACGATAAATTCCGAACATATTTGTAATTGCCCAAAGATTACCACTTCTAGCTCTAAATAGGGATACTTTAACATCAGAGCGAATATTATCTTCAATAGAAAATAACTTATATTTAATAACAGAGTTTTCTTCGATATTGTATTTATAAACTCCATCTTTGGTTGAAAACCAAATATTATTTTGATGAGTATTAATAGATAAAACACTGTTCGATAAACTCTTATCCGGCAAAAATTTATTCAAGTCAATCCGTTTAAATTTTGCGGTAAAGTGATCGAATCTATTTAATCCGTTATCCGTTGCTACCCATATAAATCCATTTAAATCTTCTTTTAAGTCATATATAAAATTATTACTGATACTTGTTGAGTCACTTGTAATATTTTTAAAAACTTTAAAATCGTAACCATCGTAAAGATTCAACCCATCTTGAGTTCCAAACCACATAAATCCATAAGAATCCTGTAATATCGATCTAACCGAGGATTGAGAAAGTCCATCGTTTATAGTTAGGTGTTCAAAAAGGGTTTGCGGAGACGTTCCTAATAATGAAATTTGGATCAATAATATGATCATAATCGCTATATTATGAAAATTAATTTTATGCCCCATTTTGTATAGATAAGATTTGTCAATCTACCAGGAAAGTGAAAACTCTTTCACCTTGATCTTTTGTTGAATAACAAAATTTCAACAAGACCGACAAAAAAGTTTTCATCGACTTTAATTAAGATACGTTAACTATTATGAAATGTGAAATGATTTTATTAAGACCTACAATGCTGATAGTCTTATTATAATTGTATTGAAGCTGCGTAAGAACAATATGGGGAAGTGATGACCTTTTGACCAATTTCTTATTTTGCTGATAGAAGCAGATTAATTTTACTACTTTTAACCTATGCCACTCAATAATTAATGAAAATTACTTATTAAAGAAATTGATATACTCTATTCAATAGTATATCTCCCGAGTAATATTGCCTAATTAAACCTTATACCATGTTCCAATGTCAAATACATAAATTCACAAAACCGAAGGAACAATGAAACCCTTTTTGATTCTGGCAGCTACAGCTGCAATTTCAATATATTCACAATCAATAAAGTATCCAATTGTGGATACGGATCAAACAAGATTTTATAACAACTTTTCAGAAATCTCTGAACCCGATGAAGCTTCCAGCTTTTACGGTCAAGATGCTCATCACAACGGCAATCTTCCTTCATATACCGACAACGGGGACGGCACAATTACTGATAATATAACAGGTTTAATGTGGCAGCAAAGTCTCCCAAATTCAAAATATTCTTTTAATGAAGCATTTGAATATGCAGAATCTTCTACTCTGGCCGGTTATAATGATTGGAGAATTCCAACAATTAAAGAATTATACTCTCTTATTCTTTTTTCCGGATTGACAGGTAATCAAGGAATTGGCGGAGTACCATATATTGATACCGACTATTTCGAGTTCAGATACGGTAATGAATACGATCCTTTTTCAAGACCGATTGACGCACAATATGTTTCCGGCAATGCTTATGTAGAAACCGTCATGAATGGGCAGGAAGGAGTATTCGGCTTAAATCTAGCTGACGGCAGAATTAAATGTTATCCACAGAATAAAGAATTTGAAGTTAAACTTGTCCGCGGAACAACCGACTATGGCGTAAATAATTTTAAAGATAACGGCAATGGAACTGTAACGGATTTAGCAACTGGGTTAATGTGGGTTAAGGAAGGAGACAGTATAGGGATGAATTGGGAAGACGCGTTGAATTATATCCAGGAATTAAACTCTCACAATTATTTGGGTTACAGCGACTGGAGACTGCCTAATGCTAAGGAGTTACATAGTATAGTAGATTATTCTAGATCACCGGGTACTACAAACAGCGCAGCTATTGATTCTGTCTTTTCTGTACCTTCAATTTTTAATGAAAAAGGGAATAAAGATTATCCTTTCTATTGGACAAGTACAACGCACGATGACGGACCTTACCCGGATCATGCGGTTTATATTGCTTTCGGAAGAGCACTCGGTTTTATGCAATTCTTTGGCGATAGCAATCCTCAATTATATGATGTACACGGTGCCGGGGCTCAAAGAAGTGATCCTAAAACCGGCGATCCTTCTGATTATCCTTACGGTTTCGGGCCGCAGGGTGATGTGATAAGAATTTTTAATTATATAAGACCTGTAAGAGATGCTGACGTTGCAACAGACCTCGATGAAGAAACGGTCAGTAAACCTACTTCTTTTTATTTAGAGCAAAATTATCCTAACCCTTTTAATCCTAGTACAACCATAACTTTTTCTATAGAGACACAACATGTTGTGTCTCTTCTCGTTTATGATATTCTCGGAAAAGAAATTATGACCTTAGTTAATGAAACAAAAAATCCCGGTAGTTATAGCGTTAATTTTGATGCGTCCGAGTTAGCTGGTGGCGTTTACTTTTATAAATTAAAGTCCGGGAATAATGTTCAAACAAGAAAAATGTTATTAATTAAATAAAGGTATGTCGAATGCAACCAAAATTGATTTCCTCTTTCATATTAATTTTTGCTATCTCACTTTTTGCTCAGCCTCAAAGACCGAGATATGGACTAGAGCAATTTGATTTATATGAAATGGTAAAACATTTGTCCGTTGAATTAGAACTAACAGACGAACAGGTTGAGAAAATCGAACCAATACTTCTGCAAACACAAGTAAAGTTAAATGAACTTAAAGAAAAAAGTTACAACAGCAATCAAGAAATGATGGAAGAACATCGTGCCATGATGGATGAAAATGCTATGCTAATTGAGGAACATTTAACGGTTGACCAAGTCGAAATCTTCCGGGAGATGCGAAGTCAGACTCCGAGAATGTTAAAGAAAGACAGACAAATGCGGGGTAAGCGTTTTAATTAAGAATTAGACCGGGATGCTGCGATAATGTAACCGGCTCCCCTCCGTGTTTCAATCTGCGGTATCACCGGTCACCGATTATATTTTTCTTAATCGTAATCGTAATCTTACTCTTAATCTTAATCACTTTTTAATTTGAAAACCAAAAATTGGAGGTGAGATTAAGATTATGATTAAGAGTGAGATTATGAATAGCAGTAAAATGGGGGCAAAGGTTAAGAAATTTTATTTCATCCATTTATTAAAAACTTCTGCGAAAAATTGTTGCGATTGGGGGTCCATATTGAAATACAAAGAAGGTTCTATCAACTCTAATTCCATCAATGCAAAATCATTTTCATTGGTACGAACAAAATCAATCCGCGCATAAAGAAGATTCGTTTGAATTTCTTTCAATATTTTCTCTGCCGACTTTTTCATTTCTTCTTCGGGTTGAACTAATTTTAGTATTCCGCCATGTTCTTCTTGGACTCTAAAATCATTTTGTTTTGGTGTTTTTAAAATTGCATGGCTGAATTCACCACCGAAATAAAATAATGAATACTCCCCTTCTTTAATTATATTGTTGATGAAGGGTTGTAAGATAAACGGAGTGTTACTGAAGATAGTATCAAGTATAGAGATGTGAGTATCAAGATTACTGCGATTAATTCTAAACGTATTGAATGCACTTGCGCTTACGGTTGGTTTAATTATTATTTCATCAGCATTAAGTAAATCGAAATAATGTTTCACTTCAGTATCATTAAATTTTTCTTTCCAAATTGAAGTAACAATCTTTACGCCTTTTTCTTCCAAATCTATGAGGTATTTTTTATCCATATTCCATTTTAAAATCTCGATATTGTTTTCAAGCCGGGTTTGAGTTTTAATATTTTCCAAAACTTCAATGAATTCTTTTGGCGAGTCTTGATAATCCCAGGTTGATCTAACTATTACGCAATCATAGTCTTTCCAGTTCGTGTTTTTAGATTTCCAAGAAACCGTATCAGCCTGCCAATTTAGATTTTTTAACGGATCAATTAATAAATCATCATAACAACTATAGCCCTCAAGAGAATCCATTGATAAAAACGCAACTTTACGCATCAGTTAACTCTTCAACAAAATTGATTTAAGTTCTTGAAATGATTTTACTTCATAAGTGGGTTTTATTTCGGAATGATTTTCTTTATTAATAATGTTAAACCAGCAAGTATTCACGCCGTGTATTTGACCGAGCTTAATATCCGTGTCAATATTATCACCAACAATCAAGGTCGTGTCATTATCAAAACCAATTTTTGCTTTTGCATAATCGAAATATTCTTTACGCGGTTTTGCAAATCCAACTTCTTCTGAAATAATAATCTGATCAAAATATTTTGCCGTACCGGATAGTTTTAATCTTGAAAGCTGGTTTCTTCTTATACCGTTTGTAATTACCGAAGGTTTGAAATCATTATCAACGAGAAATTCTAAGAATTCAACTGCGCCGTCTAATAGAATTGTTGACTCGCTTAAGTAATCAATAAATCTTTCGCTTAAGATTTTTGGATCTACTTTTATACCCGGAAAGTTTACATCTGATAATTCTTTGAATCTGCCGACTTTTACATCGTCAATTTTTAATTCATCTTTTTGAAATGCAGTCCAATATTTTCTATTTATCAAGCTATAGCTTTTATAAATCTCCTCATTGAACTTTCCAAAAAACTCAACACATAAGCTTTGCAGCGAGTTATATTCGGTTTGGGAATAATCAAAAAGTGTATCGTCTAAGTCTAGTAAAATCCATTTATATTTTTTATTAATCATAAACGTTAAGATAAGAAACAATGATTAATTTTTTCTTTTCCTTCTGTTTGATTTATTTGATCTATCAAATTTTTCGAAGTTACGCTTTCTGTCACGTTTTCCCTTAAAACCTTCTCTTTTACTTTCTCTTCTACCGTCTGATTTTTTCTTCTCGGCAACTTCAACATTTATTTCTCTTCCTTTAATTACTTGGTTTTTAAATCCGGCAAGTAATTCTTTTTCATAGCTCCCGTCAGCTTCAAAGAAAGAAAAGTTTTTCATTATTTCTATATCGCCGATATCAATTGATTTAACACCTGAAAAATCTTTTATCATGCCGATGATTGTTGTCGGAGTCAATCCGTCGCGCGTACCTAAATTAAGAAAGAAACGAGTATAATTACTTGCTTTACGAATTGCATCTTTACCATCTCGTCTGCTTCTTTCATTTGGAGAACTAAGTTCGGGTAGATTTTTGTAATAATCCAGAAACCTATTGAATTCAATAGAAACAAATCTTTGAATCAACTCAGTTCGGTCCATCCATTCCAATTTTTTATAAATAGCCGGAAGAAACCCCTCGACATTTGTGTGATCGACTTCAACTTTTTCTACCCTGTCAATTAAATTAAAGAGCTGCTTCTCACAAATTTCTTTACCGGATGGAATCGGCATAGTTTGAAATTTTTTATTCAACTTTTCTTCAATCAACCTGATTTTATTTTTCTCTTTTAAGTTGGCAATGATTATCGAAGTACCATATTTACCTGCTCTCCCGGTTCTTCCGCTCCTGTGTGTATATACTTCCAATTCATCCGGCAAATTATAATTAATGATATGAGAAAGATTTTCAACATCAAGTCCGCGAGCAGCAACGTCTGTAGCAACGAGTAAGGTTGTATGTCTAAATCTAAATTTATTCATAACTACTTCTCTTTGAATTTGCGAAAGATCGCCATGCAATGCTTCAGTATCATAGCCGTCCTGCAAAAGTTTTTCCGCAACTTCTTTAGTTTCCTGGCGAGTTCTGCAAAAGATAATTCCATAGATGTCGGGATAGTAATCAACAATTCTTTTCAATGCTGAATAACGGTCTTTGGCTTGAACAAAATAACTGATATGCTGAACATTCTCCGCACCCGAATTCTTTTTACCGATAGTAATTTCAACGGGTTTGTTCATATACTTATTAGCAATTTTCAATAATTGATCGGGCATTGTTGCAGAGAACATATATGTATTTCTTTGCTTTGGTGTCGCTTGAAGAATTGCTTCAAGATCTTCTTTGAATCCCATGTTAAGCATTTCATCAGCTTCATCTAAAATTACAGCTTTAACATCGGTAAGATCTATTACATTTCTTCTAATCAAATCATATAATCTTCCCGGGGTAGCAGAAACAATTTGTGCACCTCGTTTTAATTTATCGATTTGTCTTTCCATACTTGACCCACCGAATACCGCCGCTATATTTATCTTTTCGCTTTTTACCGAGTAGTCACTTAAATCATCTGCAATTTGTAAACACAACTCTCGAGTAGGACAAATAATTAAATACTGGACATTTCTTTTTCTTGTATCTGTTTTATGAATGATCGGTAACCCGAATGCAGCAGTTTTACCGGTGCCTGTTTGTGCCAGTGCAATTATATCTTTTGGTTTATCTTCCAACATCAAGGGAATTACTTCCGCCTGTATCGGCATTGGATTAACAAAACCTAACTCTTCTACGGCACTGATAATTTTCGAATCAATACCAAGTTCTTTAAATGAAAACATTTTCTTCCTTCTTAATAAATTTATAGAACTACATACTTATAAATTTTCGGGTGATTTTAATTTAGTAAGATTCAACAGGCTGGGATAAATCGGCGAAATCAGGCAAGTCTAACATTTACTAACGGCATAAGTTATAGTTAAAAAATCATCCGTTACATATTAGTATTTTTTAACGGTGTAAAGATAAGTAAAATTAATCGATAAACAGCATTAATTATTTTGGATTGTACAACCTTTTCAAAAGTATAATTTGCCCTGTATGATAAATATTATGTGTCAGCACTCCCATGAGTAAATCGGCATAAGTCCATTTAGTACTTTTCGGCACTCTCTCGTCCAACTTTTTTGAATTGAAGTTTTGGATAGCTTCTAAAAGTAAATTATGTTCTGTTAACAAAAGTTTTTTATCGGCGCTCCATTCTTTTTCCCCGGCTTTTAAATCAATCATTGGCCAATTAGAAGGATTTCTCGGGAACTTACCCGATTCACCTTCGATCAATTTATTTCTAACCGCATAATTCCAATATGCAATATGTAATGCTAACTCCCATATTGAATGACGTTTTTTATCAGGTTTCCAAAGTGCTTGTTTATAATTGACTCCTTTTAGACTTCCAATTGTTGTTGGACCTCCATACCAAAGTCCTTTGCCGGGCGGCGGATTTAACGTTTGAAGAATGTATTCAATTCTCGAATCTTTCATATATTATTTCCCCAAATAAATTAGTGATTATTAATAAGGTTTGTTTCCGAAACCAAGTTCTCTCAAGAAGTTATCAATTTCAGAATAGGCTTCTTCTTTTATTTTCTGGTCGGGATTAGGCCAACCCTTATCTGATTCTGTTGACGGAGTGAACATGTGCCCTACTCCATCGTAAACATAAAGTTGACAAACATTTCCTGCATCGACCATCCTTTGAGTGAATAATTCAACTCCGCTTAAAGGCGTTACTGTATCATCTCTACCATGAACAATTATTGTTGGAGATAAATTCGGTTTTACATGATGCGCAGGTGATATATCGGTTGGTTCTGATTTGTCTAACAATAACTGCTTTACCCAGCTATCATTTGTTAACTCTAATGCCGGTGAAACCAATAAAACAGCATTTGGTTTAGAACTGATCTTATTTGTGTTGTTATTAAAAATAGCAGTAGAAACTGCGAGATGACCTCCCGCCGACCAACCGTAAACTGCAACCTTTGAAGTATCAATTGAAAATTCATCAGCCAATGATCTCAACCAGCGTATTGCATCTTTTGCATCATCCATTGCTTCTATTGGAGTTATCATTTCTTTGTCGGACAATCTATATTGAACCGCAACAGCAACCATACCTTGTTGAACAAAATGCCTTCCTCTACTGAATGCCCACATGGGAGTTCCCTCGTTCCAACCGCCACCATGAAAAATTAAAACAGCAGATCGCAACTCTTCATCAACATTTTTAGGGGAGAAGACAAATGCGCTTAGTTTGGTTGTATCGATTGTTTTATAGATGTACTCTACAGGAGTTAATATTGCATTTTCTTCTTGAGCAATGTTGCTTGCTAAGAAAAGTTGAATAAAAAACAGAAATATGAATATTTTTTTCATTTAATAACTTTCTCTTCTATTGTTCAAAGAAATAGTAATTAGCGATGCTTGCAGTAGAATCAAAACAATGATGCCAATCAAGTTTAGTTAAATCAACCGGAATAAAATTATGGTCGAGAATCTTTTGATTATCCTCTTCAAGTTTTATCACCATATCCGCGGGTACTTCTACCAGGAATGCACCGCAAGAATATTGGAAAAACTTATACCATAACGAATCAACCATAATATTGTCTCGAATAACCGATATGATCAATGAGTCTATCTTTCGATGAATTTTCGAAACTAATGTCGGTGATTCATTAAACGCTATAGCCCAAGATCTGTCATTCCTAAATACGATTGGATCAAGTTGATAATAATATCCGTTGCTTTCCGGTTCGGTGGGGAATTCATCAACAGGTATATAATTATAGGGATACCGGTTACGCTGAAGTTTTACCGGGTCTTTCATTTTTAATGTGTCTTTAACATTAACTAATATTGTTCTGCAAACATAACCCTTTGTGTTGATCTCCAAGTAATACTCCTGCTCAAAAATATTCCCGATTTCAAACTTTCCCAATTGGTTTGTTTTAACAGTATCGGCAAAATCGGAGTTCGCAAAAATTTCCGTAATAATTATTTTAACATTTGTTATAGGCTCGCGAGAAGTTGAATCGATTATGGTTCCTATTATAAATCCCGATTTAGTTCTTTCCTTATCGCCGACATAAGAAACAGGATTACTTTTGCATGAATAAAAAAATACTAATAAAAGAATACTGAGAATAACCGATAACTTTTTCATTTTATATCCTCTACATTTTCGATTTCATCTTCTTAACCGAAAGAAAACTCAATTATTCAAAAAAATGACATTGCGTCAAAGAGTCGATATAATAAATTATCCGGATTTTCGTATGAGTTAGTTTGATTTTAAAAATTAGTAACGAAAAATTTCTTTTACAAATCTTTTACATTATTCAACAAGGTTTATTTCGCTTTTAAATTTGAATAAGGTATCTTGTCCTATTAAAAAAATAATATAAAAATGACGATAATTAATCCAATACAAAATGATCATAAAGAAACTGAAAGCAAAGCTGAAGTACTTTCTTCACTTGAAGAAAAAGTGAAAGTTTGGATGGAGTCACACGTTTCAAAAAGAAAACTCTGGTTTTCAAGTGATTTTCTTCCGGCAGATGAAAAGAATGATGATAACCATGAGAATATTATTTTAAATCTTCGCGAACGTGTTAGAGGAATTACTGATTCAGCACGTGTAGCAATTGGTTTAAACTTGATAACGGAAGAAGGTCTTCCTCACTTCCATAGAATTATAGCAAAATATTTAGGAGACGATAGTTTTTGGTCTAAATGGAATAACATGTGGACCGCCGAAGAAGATCGGCATGGCGGTGTTTTAAGAGATTATGCACGAGACAGCAGACTGTTCAATTTTTCCAGACTTGAGCAGATGCAATATGTGTATCAAGAGCGTGGTTTTAATCCTGACTGGGATAAAGATCCATATAAAGTATTTGTGTATACAACACTGCAGGAGAGGGCAACACAATTTTCACACAAAAATACCGGCAATTATATTGGAGAGGATGAACCACTCATTAATGGAATTCTGAATAATATTGCAGCAGACGAAGCAAAACATTACACTTTTTACAGGAATGTTTTCAAATCAATTTTAGAGATTGATCCTAATCGTGCGTTACAATCCGCAGCAGCCATATTACCAGCGATCGATATGCCAGGTATTTCAATGCCAAACTTTAGAGAAATGGCTGATGTAATAAGACGTGCCGGTATATATGGACCACGTGATTATAAAAAAATTGTAGAAGAGGCAATATCATTTTGGAAAATCGAAACTCTTGAAGGCTTGAACGAGATGGGAAGAAAAGCTCAAGATAAAATTTTGGAGATTCCGAAGCGATTACAAAAGGTTGCCGAGTATATAGAAAAACGAACCGAGAAAAAATCTTTCTCATTCGATTTGATTTATGATCGTATAATTATAATGGAGTAATTTTAATAAAGAATTCCTTCATTGTCTTTATATAATTGAAGTACTTCTCGAGATCTTTCATTTAATAAATTAGGAATAACATTTATACCGCGAATTTTGAATTCATCAATCCAATTAGGATGAAGCGGCCCTTCGTCAAAACCAACAATTTCTTCAACATCGTCTTTTGTTGCACCAAAAACTAAAGTAGTAATTCCGGACCAAAGCACGGCACCGTTGCACATTACACATGGCTGTGCACTTGATATTAGTATATATTCTGTATCATCGAGTCTATAGTTTTGTAATTTTTCCTCTGCATTGATGATTGCCACAACTTCTGCATGAGCAACAGAACAATTATTTTCAATAACAACATTTAATCCAATAGAAACAAGCTCATTTGTACTTTTATTAAAAACTGCAGCGGCAAAAGGACCACCGGTTTTCATTTTGATGTTCTTGATGGCTAATTCCAATACAAAATTCAATTTATCTTCATCAGAGATTAATTTAATCCTTTTATCAATATCGTTTACCCATTTAGGAAGTATTATTGTTTTTGAAGTAATCATTAGATACCTGTTATTATTGAAAGTGAAATACATTGTTATTACAAAGGTTCAAAAAAAAGAAACAAATATCTATTATGAATTCAATAGCTAATTCTTGATAGAGAATATAAATTTGTCAAATAAATATCAACAAATTCAAACTTGGTAAGATAATGTCAGAAAAAACAAATCAATCAATAGCTGATTCCTTAGAAACGAACACTCAAATGCTAAAATATATTCCTTATTTAATTCAGGATTTATGGGCTTTGGGATGTTCTCTTGATCAAATAATTTCTGTGGTTAGGTCACTAAACTTGCCCGCTCAAACCACAAGTGCACTCGATCTTGGCTGCGGTAAAGGTGCCGTATCGGTAAATCTTGCTAAAGAATTTGGTTTTCATATGACAGGTATAGATGCAATGGAGCAATTTCTAGAATATGCAAATGAAAAAGCAATTGAATATAATGTTTCTCACTTATGTAACTTCCTAAAAGCAGATATAAATGATTTTATAAAATCTTCGAATAATTTTTCTATTATTATTTTTGCCTCACTCGGTGGATTATTGGGAACGTATAAAGAAACAATTGGCAAACTTAGAACACAAGTAAAATCCGGAGGTTATATAATTATTGATGATGGTTATCTTAAAACTGAAGCTAAAATTACCAGAAAAGGCTATGAACATTATAAAACACACGATGAAGTAATCAAAGAACTGACAACATTTGGAGATGAGCTTATTACAGAAATAGATACAACCCAAAATATTTTTGCAATCAATAATGAGTACTCAATGTTAATTAAGAAACGAGGTGAAGAACTAATTAAAGAAAAACCCGAGATTACTGATTTGATCCGAACCTATGTAGAGAATCAATTTGAAGAATGTGAAGTAATAGAAAATTATATTGAGGGTGCATTGTGGCTTATTCGAAAGAATAAAAATTGAATTTGTCTCTTCATTAATCTGTAAATTATCTTAAACGAGATTGCTGTATTTAAAAACAAAAAAGTCCGCCAAATGACGGACTTTTTAAAAAGATAATGCCAAACTTAAGCTTTAGTTACTTCTTGAGCTTGCAAACCTTTTTGGCCTTGTGCAACCGTAAATTCAACTTTTTGGCCTTCATCTAAAGATTTATATCCATCACCTTGAATTGATTGAAAATGTACAAATACATCTTCACCATTTTCACGAGTAATGAATCCGTAACCTTTAGAATTGTTAAACCATTTTACGGTTCCTTTTTCGCGCTCTGCCATTTTACATCCCGCTTTTTTGTTACAAAATAATTTAATTATACTTCGAACAGAGCGCCTACAACTAAAAATCATATTACAAATTTTTACAACTGCATTGCTCAAGTTCTACTAAAAAGGGTTTCCCCTTTGCTCCGCGTGTAAGATTCGAACTTACAACCCTTCGGTTAACAGCCGAATGCTCTACCATTGAGCTAACGCGGAATAAATTTTCATACTTTTAAGAACAATCTTTAAGTAATCGAGCAGTAAAAATATACTTAAATTCATTTTTTGTCAAGAATTACTGTTAATATTATTCTTTTCATATTATAAAAATCATTCTAAATATTGAGAAATTTTTCCTTAATTCTATTGTTTTGTATAAATCTTACTTTCTGAATATTTTGTTTAAGTCAAGGATGTGCCGTTTTTTTTATTTATGAATTTTTTTTATAAATAGGCACATTAATTGCAAGAAAAATTTATTCATTGTTTTGAGGTTACTATGTTAATAACTCACATCGAACATATCGGGATTGCCGTAAAGGACTTAGACTCTGCGATTACTTATTATGAAAATGTGTTAGGATTAAAATGCTACGCAATAGAAGAGGTTGCTGACCAGAAAGTAAAGACTGCTTTTTTTAAAGTCGGTGATACAAAAATTGAATTATTAGAATCCACTGATCCCGAAGGTCCTATTGGTAAATTTATTGAAAAGAAAGGTGAAGGCATTCATCATATCGCTTTTAATGTACCCGAATTAGAAGAGGCAATTAAAGAAGTTGATGAAAGCGGTATACAATTAATAGACAAAAAACCTCGAAAAGGTGCAGAAGGAATGAATATTGCTTTCTTACATCCAAAATCTACCTTTGGCGTTTTAACGGAATTCTGTGAAAAAGCAGATTAATAAATAAGAATATTTTTAACGGAGTTAAAATGGCGTTACAAGACAAGATACAAGAGTTGATGGAGATGCGTGCAAAAGCACGTTTAGGCGGTGGTGAAAAACGAATTGAATCTCAACATAAAAAAGGTAAGTATACTGCACGCGAAAGAATCGATCTACTTTTGGATGAAGGGAGTTTTGAAGAATTTGATATGTTTGTTTCGCATCGTACCGTTGACTTTGGTCTTGATAAGCAAAGTTACCTTTCGGATGGAGTTGTTACCGGTTATGGCACTATTGATGGCAGATTAGTCTATATATTCTCTCAGGATTTTACAGTTTTCGGCGGTTCACTTTCCGAAATGTATGCTCAGAAGATTTGTAAAGTGATGGACAAGGCGATGAAGGTTGGCGCTCCGGTTATTGGTATTAATGATAGCGGGGGTGCAAGAATTCAAGAAGGTGTAAAAAGTCTAGGAGGTTACGCTGATATTTTTCAACGAAATATTTTGGCTTCCGGGTTGATTCCACAAATCTCCGCAATATTTGGTCCTTGTGCCGGTGGTGCTGTTTATTCACCTGCGTTGACTGACTTCACAATCATGTCCAAAGGTACATCTTATATGTTTGTAACCGGACCGAAAGTAGTTAAGACCGTAACAGGCGAAGTTGTTACAGAAGAAGAATTAGGCGGTGCAAGTGTCCACGGTACAAAATCTGGTGTTGCACATTTTGTCGCGGAAGATGAAAACGAAGGTATTCTATTAATTAGAAAACTTTTGAGCTATCTGCCGCAAAATAACTTAGAAGATCCACCGTTAGCGCCTTGTGATGACCCAATCGATAGACTCGATGATGTTTTAAATGAAATAATTCCTGAAAATCCGAACAAACCTTACGATGTAAAAGATGTTATTCATTCTGTTGTAGATTATAATGAATTTTTAGAAGTCCAAAGAAGATATGCTCCAAACATCATAACCGGGTTTGCAAGATTCAACGGTCAATCTGTTGGTATTGTAGCAAATCAACCAAGTTATTTGGCAGGCGTGCTCGATATTAATGCTTCTAGAAAAGCTGCCAGATTTGTTAGGTTCTGCGATTCATTTAATATCCCGATAGTTACATTTGTTGATGTACCTGGCTTCCTTCCCGGAACTGCTCAAGAATATGGTGGAATAATACTTCACGGTGCAAAACTACTCTTTGCTTACGGTGAAGCAACAGTTCCTAAAGTAACGATAATATTAAGAAAAGCTTACGGCGGAGCTTACGATGTTATGAGTTCCAAACATTTGCGAGGTGATATAAACTATTCATGGCCTGCTGCAGAAATTGCTGTTATGGGTCCACGAGGAGCGATCGAAGTTCTCCATGCTAAGGAATTAAGTCAAATTGAAGATCCGCACGAAAGAGCTGTGTATGTTGCAGAGAAAGAAGAAGAATACAAACAAAAATTTGCTAATCCTTATGTAGCTGCTAAGTATGGTTTTATTGATGACGTCATTGAACCGCGTAATACACGGTTTAGAGTTATTCGTGCATTGCAAATGTTAAACACAAAGAAAGACCAAAATCCACCTAAGAAACATTCAAATATGCCATTATAAGAGAAGAAGATGAATGAATTGATTCAAAACTCGGATACATTAAGTGCGGTAAAAGATACCGTTGTTTCTGCGATGGAATCAGCGAATGGCGAAATACCAGATCTTCAGTTTAAGATATCAAACATTTCTACAGATAGTTTGGTTCTTACAGTCCTTGGTTACACAATTGTTTTCCTAGCTCTTCTCTTTTTGTTCATAACATTTGTTAATGTCACAAGACTTCTCAATTATAAAATAAAAAAGAAACTGCAATCAACAGGGAAAGAAAAAGAAGAAACAGAGACTATCGATCTTTCCGGTGAAGTTACTGCAGCTATATCAACAGCTTTAATTTTACATTTTAGAGAAATACATGATTTTGAAAGCACTATAATCACAATAAAGAAAGTTCAAAAACCTTATTCACCTTGGAGTTCAAAGATTTACGGCTTAAGACAATACCCCGGTAAAAGATAAACAGGAAAGAAAATGAAAAAATTTACGTTTACGATCAGAGGAAATAAATATAATGTTGAGTTACTCAACATCGAAGATAACATTGCTGAAGTTGAAGTAAACGGGTCTAAATATGAAGTTGAAATCGGTCAAGAAATAAAAACAACAAAGACTCCTAAATTAGTCAGAGAGCAAGCCTTCCCATCTCCGGAAGCCGACCGTGCAAAAACAAGCAGCCCTGCCGAAAAGAAAGGTGCCGGTCTTGTAAAAGCACCTCTACCGGGTACAATTTTAGAGATTAATATTAAAGAAGGTGACGTTGTAAAAAGCGGCGACAAGTTACTTATAATGGAAGCTATGAAAATGGAAAACAATATTACCGCCGATAGAGAAGGAAAAATCATTTCAATTAAGGTTAAACCCGGTGATTCTGTACTTGAAGGTGATACATTAGTTGAGATTGGGGGCTAATAATGGATGCTATTCTTCGTGAACTTATAGACGGTTTTAATATTTTTATTCAGTATACAGGTTTTGCTAATTTAACAATCGGTCATTTTTTGATGCTGATTGTTGGGTGTATTTTTATTTCACTCGGAATTATTAAAGAATATGAACCCCTTCTTTTAGTACCGATAGGTTTCGGAGTTCTTCTCGGCAACATTCCCTTTTTAGAAACCGCCGGAATGCAAATCGGAATTTATGAAGAAGGAAGCGTTTTAAACTATCTTTACTTCGGTGTATTAAAAGGAATATATCCGCCTCTTATCTTTTTAGGAATTGGTGCGATGACCGACTTCTCGACGTTGCTTTCAAACCCGAAACTTATGCTATTAGGTGCCGCAGCTCAAATAGGTATTTTTCTAACATTCTTAGCTGCTTTAGCTTTAGGTTTTAGTACACAGCAAGCAGCTGCAATCGGTATAATTGGCGGTGCGGATGGACCTACTGCAATTTTCTTATCTTCTAAATTAGCGCCCGAATTAATCGGAGCTATAGCAATTGCCGCATATTCTTATATGGCATTAGTTCCGGTTCTCCAACCTCCTATTATTAAATTGCTTACAAATAAAGAAGAAAGAAGAATAAAGATGAAACCTCCCCGCGCAGTTGGGAAAACTGAAAAGATTTTATTCCCTATTGTCGGACTACTTTTAACAACTTTTATTTCTCCCGGAGGTTTGCCTTTACTCGGTATGCTTTTCTTCGGAAATCTTCTTAAAGAATCAGGTGTAACAAGACGATTAGCTGATACAGCTTCAAAACCACTTATTGATATTGTAACAATTCTTCTTGGTTTAACTGTTGGTGCTTCAACCCAAGCAACTACATTTTTAACTCCTCAGTCAATTTTAATTTTTGTTCTTGGTGCAATTTCATTTATGATAGCAACTGCAGGAGGAGTAATTTTTGCAAAAGCGATGAATCTTTTCTTAAAGGGAGACAATAAACTTAATCCGATGATAGGTGCAGCAGGTGTTTCTGCCGTACCTGATAGTGCTCGTGTTGTTCAGCATTTAGGATTAAAAGAAGATAAATCAAATTACTTACTTATGCACGCTATGGCACCAAACGTATCGGGTGTAATTGGTTCGGCGGTTGCTGCCGGTATCCTGTTAAGTTTCTTAACTCACATTTTATAATACAAAGATAATTGCATTAATTTTTTGTTTAGAAGAATATTATCTTTGCACTTCAAAATTATTCCGAGGTACTTAATGAAAAAACTTTCTATTCTATTTGTTGTGTTATCTTTATTACTAGTTACACATTCACAAACTATTGAAGACCATCTTTGTTCTCACGGTAAATCTAATTATTCCTTGTTATCAAAAATGAACGATACGGTTCAATATCCCGGTGATCAAAATATTGATGTTACCTATTACAAATTGGATCTGAATATTACGTATAATAAGAATGTACAAAATCCCGTTTATTTTAACAGTGTTGTAACAATAAACGCAAAAGCTGTAGGAAATATTAACACGGTATTTTTCGATTTGCGTAATCAACTTACTGTAACAGACGTTAAAGTAAATGGTATTGGTGCTGCGTTTAATCATGCAAATCACAAAGTACAAATAACTCTCAATTCTTCAGTAAGCGATGGTGATGAGTTTTCAACTGAAATTACATACGAAGGTGTACCAGGTTCATCCGGTTTAGGAAGTTTTGGTTACAGTACATCGGTTGATGCAATTTGGACCTTAAGCGAACCTTACGGAGCTCCCGATTGGTGGGTTTGTAAAGATGATCCCTCAGATAAAGCCGATTCTGCTGATATTTGGATCACTATTGACAAAAATTTAATTCCTGCTTCCAACGGTTCTCTTGAAGAAATTGTTGATAACGGTGACGGAACACATACTTATAAATGGCATTCATCTTATTCGATTGCACATTACTTGATTTCTCTTGCTATTGCACCATATCAGATTTATGAACAATATTATCATTACACTCCTACCGATTCAATGCTGGTCATTCATTATAACTATGCACACAATCATACTCAAAACAGAATGAATATTTTAGACGAAACCATAAATATGCTGGATGTTTTTTCTGATTTATACGGTTTATACCCTTTCATAAATGAAAAGTACGGACACGCTGAATTTATTTGGGGCGGTGCCATGGAACACCAAACTCTTTCTTCTATGGGAGGATATTATACTTCTATTATTGCACATGAACTTGCTCACCAATGGTTTGGCGATATGATTACATGCGCTGATTGGAACAGCATTTGGCTTAACGAAGGTTTTGCAACATACAGCGAATCATTATACTGGGAAAAAGCTTACGGGTATGAAGCATTTATGAGTGATGTTCTTTCAAATATGAGCCGTGCAAAATTAGCAAACGGTACAATTTATGTTCAAGACATTAGCGATGTGAATAATATTTTTAATCCAAATAGAACTTACCGTAAAGCGGCAACTGTATTGCATATGCTCCGCGGTGTTATTGGAGACGAAGACTTTTTCCAAACAATGTATAATTATGCACATGACGAGCAGGTAAGATGGAAAGCTGCTGTAACGGAAGATTTCCAACGTGTTGCAGAATCAACATCGGGTATGGATTTAGATTGGTTTTTCCAGCAATGGATTTTTGATGAAGGATATCCAAAATATAATTTCGGCTGGTCAAGTTCGGTTTCAAATGATCATTATGTTGTTAATGGTATAATTGAACAGAAGCAAACAGTCGGACCAACATTTACAATGCCGGTTGAAATTGTAATCGAATATATTGACGGAACAACAGAATCATTTATTGTTTGGAACACAGAGGCTTCACAAACTTTTGAATTACCCGTTTCGAAGGAACCATTCGACGTGTTGTTTGATCCGAATAATTGGATTCTTAAAGATGTTAATTATTTATTAGTTGATCCGCCATTAAATGAAGGAATTCTATTAGTTAACGGTTTAACGTGGAATGATGATGCAATAAATTCTTATTCAAATTCTGCATATTGGGGAAGTATGCCGATAGATTTTTGGGATATATATAATCAACCCGGTTCCGGTTACCCGGAAGTTTTACCTGATGCATTAGGCAACGGATCATTGGAGTTAGCAGCATTACGCCGATATTCAACTGTCCTATGGGTCTCCGGTGGAAGTGATGCTAATAATTTTAATAAAGAGTTAATGAAAAGCTATTTGAATGCCGGTGGAAATATTGTTCTTCTAACAAATTCGGGAAGAAGTTTTTTAGATTCGGAACTTGTAAATTATTTAGGAATTACATGGCGGGTTAGTCCACTTTCTACATTAAGAGATTTTCAAAGTACGCATCCCGGTTTATCAGATATATCGCTATTGTCCAATCAAAATTTTATAAACATATTTGAAACCGAATTAACATCAGCTAACTCAACTCTGCTGTATCAAGCTGTTGATGGATTTGATACACCTCAAGGTGTTGGTGTAATTTCGCAGCCTGAAGGAAAAGGAAAATTTGTACTACTTGCCAGTAAACCTTATTTGTTTGATTACGATGAACTATCTGCTAACATGGAATACATTCTGTACAATTTAATCGGAGAACCAACAACAGATGTTAAAGGAGAAACTGAACTTGTAAAAGAATTCGAATTGAAATCGGTTTACCCGAATCCATTTAATCCCAGCACTACAATTCAATTTTCTTTGCCGGTGAATGAAATGGTTACCATTTCCGTTTACAATATTATTGGACAAAAAGTTGACGATTTAGTAAGTGAAAAATTTGAATCCGGTGTTCATAAATTTAATTGGAATGCTTCATCTTTGCCAAGTGGAGTATATTTAATAAGATTAAATGCCGGTAAATATAATGCTGTTCAAAAAGCGATACTTTTAAAATAGTATTAAGACACAAGATGTGAGTATCAAGATTTTTTATACTGAGGTTGACCAACAAGTAATTATTCGCGAATATTAGCGTAATTCTAGGCTAACATAAATAAAATATTACTTTATGGTCAACCTCGGAATTTTCTCTCAAATAACCTTAAAACTTTTCGATAATATACTACCCTAATAATTTTCATTTTTCACATAGTTTATTTTTTTAGTAAGTTGCTAAATAATAATTCGAATGGGAAATGAAATCCTTAATTAACATAATATTTTTGTCATTAATTATAATAACAATTTCAGCAGGTGATAATTTGTTCGTGCAAGAAAAATCCAATTTAGCCGTAGAAGCAAGAAAGCAGCGTGATGCCGAGCTTAATTCATATTTTTCAGATAAACAGCTTGGTTCTTTCATTATAGAAGGAAAAACTTATTTCAGATTATTCACACCAAATGCAGTTGAAGTAGAGTTAGTTACATTCGTAAATGTTAACGATACCGAAGGCAAAATCCATAAAATGAAAAGAGATAAAGATGCCGTGTGGGAAGCAATTCTTGAAGGAAAATTGAACGGGCTTTATTATGGTTTTAAAGTTTATCACGACGGAGATGAAATCGGAAATCCCGATCAAGTTTTGTGTATTGATCCTTATTCTAAAGCTGTAGCAACATATAACACATATATGAATCCCCGTAAGTCAATCGTATATAATGAAGAGTACGATTGGGAAGACGATAGCTGGATTCAACGCGATTGGCGCGATTTAATTATTTATGAAATGCATGTTCGCGATATGACTATCCATCCAACTTCAGGCGCAAAAAAGCCCGGTACTTATATGGGTTTAACTGAAGGTGGAATTCGCGGCGGAATTAATTACATAAAAGAACTCGGCGTAAACACAGTTGAACTTTTGCCGGCTCAAGAATTCGGTAATATTGAAATTCCTTACAAAGACTCTCTCGCCGGAAGATTTAATACTTGGAATCCATACGAGAGAAATCATTGGGGATATATGACAGCGGCATATTTTGCACCGGAAGCATACTATGCAGAGGAGTGGGATTCTCTTAAATGGAATACTTGGATGGGTAAAGATGCAAAACAAGTAAAAGCATTCAAAGATATGGTGAAGTCTTTTCACAAAGAAGGCATTGCAGTTATGATGGATGTTGTTTACAATCATCTTTCCGAATATGAAATAGGCAACTTAAAGGAAATAGATAAAGAATATTACTTCCGTCTTGACGATAAAGGAAATTTTATTGCTGAAAGTTACTGCGGCAACGACTTGAAAACCGAACTTCCAATGTTGCGTAGGTTGATTATTGATTCAATTTTATATTGGATGAAAGAATATCACATTGACGGATTTCGATTTGACTTAGGCAAACTTATCGATTGGCAGACAATAGAAGATATTATTCATGAAGCGAGAAAAATTAATCCCGATGTAGTTTTTGTCTGTGAACCTTGGGGCGGAGGTTACGACCCGCAAGGATTTTCAGTACGCCGCTGGGGTGCATGGAACGATCAAATTAGAAACGGTATTAAAGGTGAAAATCCTTTTGACGGACTCGGCTGGATCTTCGGAAAATGGTACGGCAACAATTCACCGCAAAGAATTAAAAGTTATGTAAACGGAACACTTATTAAAGATTCACTTGGCTTATTTCAAACGAAAGAACATTCTGTTAACTATCTTGAATCTCACGATGGTTATACCTTAGGTGATTTTATTAGAATTGGTTTGGGGGATGTTGACCCTCATTCTATTATAAAGAACGTTGATGAGCATACAAAACTTACTCCCCTTCAGTTAAAATTGAATAAACTCGGCGCACTATTCTTGTTTACTTCTCAAGGAATTACTATGATTCATTCAGGACAAGAGTATGCACGGTCGAAAGTGATTCCTAACGACATAAATATTCCGGATAAAGAAAAAGGTCACATCGATCATAATTCCTATAATAAAGATAACGGCGTAAATTACATTAACTACAACCACGTTGATATTAACCGTGATTTGTTTGAATATTATAAAGGATTGATAGAATTAAGAAAAACTTACGAAGCATTTAGACATGCTGACTACGAGAATATTCATTTTGTAAAAAATAACGATTCGTATTTTTCATTCGGTTATTTACTTAAGCATAATGATGATGAATTTTTTGTTTTGTTTAATGCCGATAGAAATATAAATACTGAATTCATATTACCCGAAGGTAAATGGGAAGTTTTAGTAAACGAGGAAAAAGCAGGTATCTCAAGTTTAGTTGAAGTCAGTAAGACCTATAAATTGCATCCAAGCACCGGAGCGGTTTTACGAAAAATAAATTAAAGATTAGTTAGTAATAGATAGCTTTCTTAAGTGAGCGTTCAAGCGCTTCTTTAAAGGATTTTAGGTTTACGGGTTTTTGGAAAACAAACTCAACACCAAGCTCGGCGTATTCTTCCGAAATATCTAAAGTTATATCACTACTGAGAACAATTACCGGTGGTTTAAAACTTATTTCTAGTAATTTGATTTGCTTTGTCAAATCATAACCGCTCATACCCGTCATATAATGATCGGTAATTACAATTGCAGGCGGAGATTTTTTAATAATATCCAAAGCTTCGGCACCTTCACCGGCTTCAACAATCTCGTAATTAGGTAAAAAGTTTTTAATCAATTTTGAATAAAGAATTCTGTCGGTTTTAGAATCATCAACTAATAAAATATTCATAGACGAAACCGGGATGGTAAAAATAAATTCTGTACCTTTTCCGTATTCGCTGTTTACGGAAATATTGCCGCCATGCTTTTGAATAATTTCTTGAACTAAAGAAAGACCTAAACCACTTCCCTTTTCGCCGGAAGTTCCGGGAGTTGTAAACTTGGAATCAACATTAAATAATTTTTCTAAATCTTCTGCTTTAATTCCAATACCGTTATCTTTAACACTAAATTCGAAGCCTCGCTCGGCAACATTTGGTTGAGATGTAATAACAATCTCTCCGCCGGGATTAGTAAACTTAATGGCGTTGGAAATCAAATTGTTAAATACTTGCATTAGCAAAGTTGCGTCTGCATGTACAAAAACTTCATTCCCCACTAAATTTTTCAGCGTAATATTTTTCTGCATTGCCGAACCCGATACAATGTTCAATGATTTTTGAATTATTGTATTAGCACTAATTCTATCGGGTTCAAATCTAACTCTACCTGTTTGAATCCTCGTAAAATCCAACAATGAATTAACCAAGGAGAGCATACTCTTGGACGAATCTTGAATAAGTTTTATATAGGTTCTTTGTTTTTCGGGATCAACATCCTTTTCACTTAAGAGATAATCGGTAAAACCTAAAATCGAACTAAAAGGAGTTCTAAGATCATGAGAAATAATTGATAAAAATCTGTCTTTTGCTTCATTCAATTTCTTTAAGTTCTCAGCGGAGTTTTTTAACTCTTCTTCGGCTTTTTTCTTAAATGAAACATCGCTTACTAATCCATAAATTTTTTGTATTCCCCCTTTTTGATCACGGATAATATTGATTTTATTCTCAATCCAAACAATATTTCCCGAGTTATTAATAATTCTATATTCAAATGCATCGGAATGCCTTACAAAATCTGAATAGAGTCTTTTCATTTTTGACAAAACTGTTTCGGCATCGTCGGGATGAATAATTTTCATCCATTTTTTATCATCGGTTAAAAATTCTTCGGGAGAAAAACCGGTTATATTTTGAATTGCCGGTGTATAAAGCACAACTTTTAATTTACCATCCCGCTGTTCTGCCGTCCATAAACTCTCTTCAATGTTTTCGGTAATACTTCTATACCGTTCTTCGCTTTCAAGCAATGCTTCACGGTTTTGTTTTTCAATGGTTACATCCCGAAGAACGGAAACCAAAAACATGTTTTCGTCAACTCCGTACTTTGCAACCGAATCAGCAACAGAAAAAGCTGACCCGTCTTTCTTGATTAAATCAAATTCAATTCTATCAATTTCAACACCGTCATGCTCAAGATCATGAAAAGTGTTCTCTATTCTCTCCCTATCTTTGTTCGCAATAAATTCATAAAAATTACTTCCTGCTAAATCATCTTCAGATTCATAACCAAGCATTTTTACGAAGGAGTTATTTACTAAAATAATTGTACCGTTAACCGTTACGGCAATCCCGTCTTGAGATGCTTCAAAAACCGTTTTTATAAGAAGAAGATCTTTCTCTGCTTGTTTCTTTTCAGTTACATCAGTAAGTACGGCAATATAGTATTGCGGAGTACCGTCGTGTTCCGAAACAGTTGCGAAACTTGATAGAACAAATACTATTTCACCGTTACGTTTAATTAACGGAATTTCTTTTGATTGAAAGGAAACTAGTTTTTCAAAAACAATTTCAAATTTGTTGTCTTCTAAAAACTCCGGGTCAATTAAATCGGTGAAGTATTGATCGCAAAGTTCCTCTTGGGTATAACCGAAGGATTTTGCAAAATGAGGGTTTGCATAATTAATTTTGCCGTTTAAATTAATTGTACAAATATACTCATGAGAATTTGTAACTATATTGCGAAATTGCTCTTCCGATCTTCTTAATTCTTTTTCATTAAGATAACGTTCGGTTATGCTCGAACATAAAATAACAATCGATTTATTCTCTCCATCTCCGGTAAGCCCCATCCTAACATCAAAAATTTCCTTTTGTCCTTCGCCGGTATCAATATAAAGATCTCCTTCCCATCGCTTTTTGTCCGTCAATTCTTCTCTAAGTATCTGAAAATAATCTTCGTTAAGAGAAGGAAAAATTATACTTATATATTTACCGTAAACCTGGCTGCGTGTAAATCCAAATACTTTTTCCGATGATTCATTCCAAAATCTTATTTCGCCATTGAAGTTAAGACCGATAACCGCATCAACAATTGATGAAGTAATTGCCTGGTACCTTCGTAGTTCGTTTAATTCATTTTCTACTGCAATTTTATTTTCCAATTCATCGGTAACATCTTTAATAAGAACAAGTACTGTATTGGAATTTTGATTGTTGATCGGAACTAACTTAATATTTACAAGTATATCTTCGTGTATTTTACCCAGAGGAAGATTTGCTTCCTGAATTTTTGTGTTATCAACTTTAAGTTTATTATATAACTCCTTAATTGCATTTTCAGACTCGCTGGAGAATATATCCCGAATCCTTTTGATGTTTTGTTTTATTTGAATTTTTTGTGATGAAGATGAAATAATAATTTCCCCATTCATATTCGTAATCAGTACTATATCCGAAATTGGGGAGAGCGTGTTTAGTAGGTTATTATAATCAAATTTTTCTACTGAAGTTGAAGCTAATGATTTGAGATCCTCAATAATTACAATGCCGCCCTTAAAAATTGATCCGTCAAAAATCGAATTTGCTTTCGCAATTATTTTTAGTTCGTTTCCTTCAAATGATTTTATTTTCTTCAGCTCACACTCAAAACTTTCACCTTTTGCTAAAGATTTTATTTCTTTCGATAAAGATGTAAACCCAATTTTTTTATCCGATAATATGGATTTTCCTATAATTTCTTCTTTTGAGAAAGCAGCAGTAAGATGAAACGAAAAGAAACTTTCATTGACGTATGTTATCATGAATTCTTCATCGAAGACAATTATTCCGATCGGAGCATAGTCTAAAAAGCTTTCAGTTAAGATTTCAGAGGTTGATTTCATTTTGGTTATTATAAGAGTATTAACAAAACGAATATAGGAAATAAGAGCAACTAATTAAATATATGGCTGGTTTCAAAAAAGGGGGGATGTTCCATTTCACATCCCCTAATTATTAATTACTTATATGTTGGTCCCGAATTTTTAACTTTATCATTAACATAAGATTCAAAGTCTTTAAAATTATCATGAAACATTCTTGCTAATTTTTCAGCAGTCTCATCATATTTTTCTTTATCATCCCACGTGCTTTTAGGATTTAATACTTCCTTTGGTACGTTTGGAACTTCATTAGGTACATTTAACCCGAAAATCGGATCAGTAGTATATCCAACATTATCGAGTTCCCCATTTAAAGCAGCATTCAACATTGCACGGGTATACTTAATAGAAATTCTTTTTCCTATTCCATAAGGTCCTCCGCTCCAGCCTGTGTTTACAAGCCAGCAGGTAACTTGGTGTTTTTCAATATTTTCACCTAATAATTTAGCATATACTGAGGGATGAAGTGGCATAAAGGGTGCACCGAAACATGTGCTGAAAGTAGCTTTAGGTTCGGTTACTCCTTTTTCTGTTCCGGCGACCTTTGCCGTATAGCCCGAAAGAAAGTGATACATTGCCTGTTCAGTTGTCAATTTTGCAATCGGAGGAAGCACTCCAAATGCATCGGCTGTAAGCATAACAATATTCTTCGGATGCCCGGCCATCCCGTTCTCGACAATGTTATTTATATGAGTAATAGGATAAGCCGCGCGTGTGTTTTCCGTTAGAGAACTGTCCGTCAAATCAAGCATTCTGCTTTGTGTATCGAATGCAACATTCTCTAATATTGTTCCGAACATTCTTGTTGTTTCGTAAATATCGGGTTCGGCTTCTTTAGAAAGATTAATGACTTTTGCATAGCATCCACCTTCATAATTAAAAACACCTGTATCGCTCCAACCGTGTTCATCGTCACCAATTAATCTTCTTGCAGGGTCGGCTGATAGAGTTGTTTTACCGGTACCCGATAAACCAAATAATAAAGCAACATCATCATTTACTCCGATATTAGCCGAACAATGCATCGACATAACATTTCTTAGCGGATTTATGTAATTAAGAATTGTAAAAACAGATTTCTTAATTTCACCTGCATAAGAAGTTCCGCCAATTAATACTAATCGTTTTTCAAAATTTACAATTACAAATACGTTAGAATTTGTTCCGTCATCAGATGGCTCTGAATGCAGACTCGGCATTTGTATTATTGTGAATTCAGGTTTAAGACTTTCTAATTCTTTTTCGTCGTTAATTTGAACAAACATATTCCGGGCAAATAAGCTGTGCCAAGCAGATTCGGTTATCACTCTTATCGGCAGTTTATATTTGGGATCGGTTCCTGCATAACAGTCTTGAACATATATATCTTTATTCTGAATATAGGCTATCATTTTTTTGTAAAGCCCGTCAAATTTAGACTCATCTATATCTCGGTTAACTTTACCCCACCAAATATTATTTTCACTTGATTTTTCTTTCACTATGAATTTGTCGTTGGGGCTTCTACCTGTATGCTGTCCTGTTCTAACAACTAACGGACCTAAATGAGCCATCATGCCTTCTCTTCTGCAAATTGCCCTTTCATAAAGAGCCGGTGTTGCAAGATTATAATAAACATCCAAAATATTTTTAATACCGAGTTCTTTAAGCTCTACAATTAATTGATCTTTTGATTTCATATATCCTCTTTGTTTATTTTTTTACAAATTAAATAAAATGAAGCTATTTACAAAATAGAATCAAACTAATTTACTTATCAAAGATGTCAGATTACTCCAATAATTTCTTCATAAATTTTTTCAGTGGCACCAATATGAGATTTTACATATTCGTTGGAAATTTTTCCTAATTTTTCTCTATAAGTTTTATCCGAAATCAATTGTTTGATAATTTTGTAAGCATCTTTCGAATTATAAATAACTCTCCCGCTTCCTTCTTCAATTAAAGCCAATGATTCCTGACTATTCTGAATTTTTGGACCGAATAAAACAGGAAGCCCGTAAACCGCAGGTTCTAAAACATTGTGAACACTCTGCTTAAATCCTCCGCCTACAAACGCAACATCAGCATAATAATAAAGACTGAGTAAAATTCCGATAGAGTCTATTATTATAATTCTTTGATTATGGTAATCCTTTAAATAAGAAAATCTTATCGAACCAACTTCTTTTCCAACTTGATTCTCGAGTTTTTCAAGGTGCTGAATATTTGGTTCGTGGGGTGCAATAATCAAGATCAATTCCTGATGATATTTCATTAATTTAAAAATTGCCGGAAGTAAAACACTTTCATCAGATTCCCAAGAACTGCCCATTACAATGACTGTTTTTCCTTCAAATAAATTTTCATCTATTAACTTTCTGTCCTTTGCAACAAGACTTTTCTGATATACTCTATCGAATCTTGTATCACCGACGGTCTTTACTTTCTCTTCGGTTAAGTTAAACTCGAGGAAATTCTTTTTGTCGTCATCCGATACCGTTAATATTTTATGTAAGGAACCATAAATATAATTATGAAATATTTTGCTTAAACCGATCTTTCGTAAAGAGTTTCTCCTTAATGTCGCATCTACCAATAACGCCGGAATTCTTTTATTTGCCAACTCAAAAACCATATTAGGCCAAATGTCATAGCGCATAAACACGGCAACGTTAACATTTATCAATCTCAAAAAGTTGCTGCATCGTTTGGGAGTATCGAGAGGTATGTAAGTAACTAAATCAGCGTAAGGATAATTAATAGAATTCTGATAACCGGATGGCGAAAAGAAGGATACAATTATATAAACATCATACGTTTTTTTAATTTTTTCGATTATCGGTTTTGCCTGTTCAAATTCACCCATAGAAGAAGAGTGAAACCAAATTCTTTTTTTTGATTTATCGAAATTTTCAACTGTGTTTTTAATCTTTGATTCTAAATTTTTTCTATCCTTAAACCCTTTTCTAATTTTATTATTGAACAAAGACCCGGCAAATAAAACGCTTATAAATACCGGCAGCAGAAAATAATTATATATAAACTTAAGTATCGAAATCATAATGAATACATAAATTCCTTTATTTCTTTATATACTATATCCGGAGTTAATTCAAGCATACACTTAAAATGTTTTTTAGGACATTTACTTTTTCCGATATGTGAACAAGGACGACATTTTAGACCATCATTTTCGATTATCAATGAATTATTAGAATAAGGAAAGAAACCAAACTCTTTAACCGTTGATCCGAAAATTGCCGCGACCGTCGTACCGGCAGCAACTGCAGTATGCATTAATCCAGAATCGTTACAGATTACTATTTTACATTCTTTCATATCGGCAGCGAGCTGTAAAAGATTATCATCGGTCGAAAGATCGATTGAATTGGGAAGAGATGAATGTATTTTATGGCAAATATCTTTATCGGCTTTACCACCGAACAATAAAACCGTGTAATCTTCTTCATTAAACATTCTTCCTAATTCAATAAAGTATTCCAAAGGATACATCTTAGTAAAATGTTTTGCCCCGGGAGCAAAGCCGATAAATTTATCACCGGGCTTAACACTTGGTACTATATTATCACTAATATTTATTTCCGGTTGTTGGTTATTAAAACTAAGTTCGGACACTGTTTCAAAATACATTTGAGGAATCGACTTAATTTCTTTGTAAAAATTCCATTTGAACTGAACAAGGAGAAATTTCTTTAATGTCGGTTTTTTAAATCGCAGACACTTTACACCAAGTTTGGATGTTAATGACCGGCTCCTAAAATTATTCTGCAAATCAATTACAAAATCATATTTATTTTTATTGAGAGTCTGAATTAAAACCTTGTTGTTTTTGTTTTGTGCCAATTCATAAACCGAATTAAGATTTTCGTTTGTCTGAACAGCTTCGATAAATTGAGGTTTTACAAGAAAATCAATTTCAACATTAGGATATACTCTTTTAATTTCCTTTAACAACGGTGTTGCAAGCAGCACGTCTCCTAATGAACTTAAACGGACAACTAATATTTTTTTGTAATCAGCCAATATTTGGGTTTTATTTTAGTAGCAAATTTAGTGATAATCAGACTGTTCTCAAATTTTTTATAAATGAAAGAACGGATGCAGAATTAAAAGTTTGTAGAAAAATCCCAACTTAGTTATTTTTAGCAAGTTATTAACAAATACAAGGTTAAAAATGACAACACTTCCACCTCCTAGGACAAATTTTTTTCCGGATGATTCACTTGAAAAAAAAGTATATAATGTTGTAGAAAAGTATGCCGAATTTATTCCAATTGCTAATGATAGAAACCGGTTGGGTTTCAATTTATACAGGTATTTAACCGGTGAAGGTGATCCGCCGGATATTACAGTAAAAAATTCAAAGCTGAAATTGGAAGGAATTTCCGAAAAAGAATTAGCTCAAAAACTTGAGGATGATTTAAAAGGAATTGAGTAAAATAAATCCCCGTGATTTATCAAAATAAAATCTAATCTAAATTTTTGATTAGTGGTTTCTATATTGAAAAATCCCGGGGATTTTTCATCTACCTAAGATTCAGTAACAGCAATCTCCTCTTCTTCAATAAATTTTTCTAATAAATCAATATCATCTTTACTTCCGATATAAATCGGAACACGTTGATGAAGTTCTGTCGGTTTATATTCCAGTATTCTTTTCTTTTTTCCATCGGTAGCTTTTCCACCGGCAGCTTCTACAATAAACGCCATCGGGTTACATTCATAAACTAAACGAAGTTTACCGTTTGGATTTCTTTTATCTGCCGGGTACATAAAAATTCCCCCGTACAAAAGATTACGATGAATATCTGCAACCATTGATCCGATATAACGTGATTTATAAGGTTTCTCATGGTTATCCCATGCCTGCAAATGCTTAATATATTTTTTTAAACCGGGATGCCAATATTTGTAATTACCTTCGTTAATACTGTAGATACCTCCGCGTGATTTCATTTTTATATCTTCGTGAGAAAGTAAAAATTCACCGAATGCCGGATCAAGTGTAAAACCGTGAACACCATGACCTGCAGTATAAACAAAAATAGTACTCGAGCCGTATACAATATATCCTGCAGCAACCTGGTTAATACCGGGCTGCAGACAATCTTCCATAGTTCCGGGATTACCATTATCCGGAGTAATTCTTTTAAAGATTGAAAAAATTGTACCGATACTGACATTCGCATCAATGTTCGACGAACCATCTAAAGGATCAAATAGAATTACATATTTACCTATTTTATGTTTAGCGGGAATGTGAATGATATCTTCTTCTTCTTCGGAAGCCATTACACAAAAATGTCCGGTATGATCTAATGCTCTGATCAAAGCATCGTGTGCAAACATATCAAGTTTTTTTACCTGTTCACCGTGAACATTTTCATCGCCGGTAAAACCAAGAATATCGGCAAGTCCGGCTTTGTTAACTTCAAGCGAAATTACTTTGGCTGCTAATCCGATTTGATTAAGAATTGCGGAAAGTTCCCCCGTTGCAGACGGATGAAGTTTCTCTCCTTCATCGATGTGGCGGGGTAAAGTCATGAAACGTGTTTTTGCCATCTCCTCCTCCCTCGTTTAGGTGGCTTTAACAACCTCCTGATCTTTATACTGTAGTTGATATAATTTATAATAAATACCTTGTTTTGTAAGTAAATCTTGATGAGTACCTATTTCACGAATTTCGCCTTTATGAATAACAACAATTTTATCGGCTTTCTGAATAGTTGATAAGCGGTGAGCTACTATTATTGAAGTTCTTCCGACTAACAATTTCTCAATTGCCTTTTGAATTAAAATTTCAGATTCGGTATCAATGCTTGAAGTTGCTTCATCTAAAATAAGAACTTGCGGGTTGTAAGCCAAAGCTCTTGCAAAAGAAATTAATTGTTTTTGTCCGACACTTAATGTTGCCCCTTTTTCTTTAACTTCTTCATCATATTTATTTGGAAGTTTTTCGATGAATTTATCAGCCCCCACAATTCTTGCCGCTTCGATAATTTTTTCGTCTGTGATATCGGGTGAGTTCAAACTTATGTTCGATTTAATCGTACCTGAAAACAAGACAACATCTTGAAGTACAATTGAAATAAACTTCCGAAGATCTCGTTTATCGATTTCGGTAATATCATAACCGTCGAACAATATTTGACCTTTTTGAATATCATAAAAACGAGTAAGAATATTTATTATACTTGTTTTGCCTGCACCTGTATGACCAACAAGCGCAACAGATTCGCCCGGATTAATTTTTAGTGATACATTTTTTAAAACATATTCTTCGGGATTATAGGCAAACCAAACATCCTTAAATTCTATTTCACCTTTTATGTTTTTAAGTTCCTTAGGATGATCTGGATTTTTTATTACTGTTTTATTATCGAGAAGTTTAAAAATCCTTTCGGAAGAAGCCATTGCTGTTTGCATTATATTATATTTTTCCGAAAGGTCTCGAATCGGTCTGAAGAACATTTCGGTATATTGAATAAATGCAAACAATACTCCTATCGTCATTGCATTCTGAACTACTTCTCCACCACCGTACCAAATTATCAAAGCGATAGCAAGAGAACTTAATATTTCAACGACGGGGAAAAATACGGCATAATAAAAAATTGATGCAATATTTGCTTTACGATGATCAGCGTTTATACCGGAAAATTTTTTCAGCTCATCTTTTTCTTTAGTAAAGATTTGTACAATGCTCATCCCTGTAACATGTTCCTGCATATATGAATTTAACCTGGCAAGATGAAACCGAACATCCCGGTAAGTTTCTCTAACCTTTCTCCGGAAAAGAAATGTCGCATATATCAAAATCGGTAGTACCGCCAAAGTTACAAGTGAAAGATCCCATGACATAAAGAACATAAAAATGAGAATCCAAAGTATTATGAAGATGTCACTGAAAACCATCACAATACCGGATGAAAATAATTCGTTAAGTGCTTCTACATCGTTTGTTGTTCTTGTTACTAACCTGCCGATTGGAGTTTTATCAAAAAATCTTAAAGCCAATTTTTGTATATGAGAAAAAATTTGAACGCGCAGATCATATATTATTTTCTGTCCCATTAATTGGGTATAATATGTAAGAAAATATTGAATACCCGATTGAAAAAGTAGAACACCGACGAGTAGTAATGATATAATAATCAGTCCATTATAATCACTATGAGCTATAAAATCATCCACTGCAACCTTGGTAAGATATGGACGAAGCGGACCTAAAGCAGCAACAACAATGTTAAGAATAATTGCTAGTACAACATACTTTTTATAAGGCTTAACATAAACGAGAAGCCGCTTCATTAACTTAGCGTCGTAAGCTTTACCTAATATTTCGTCGTCAACTGTCGACATATATTAATTCAATTCCTTTAATTCTTCTTCAAGTAATTGTTTATAATGCAGATCCGCATAAATACCGCCGAGTGCTACAAGTTCCTCGTGTTTACCTTGTTCAATAATTTTACCCTCGTGCAGCACAAATATTTTATCAGCTTCTTTAACGGTAGATATTCTATGACTAATAATTATACTTGTTCTTTCTTTCATAAATTCTTTTAGTCTTTTTAATATTTCTTCTTCGGTATTTGTATCTACCGACGAGAAAGAATCATCAAGTATCAGAATTTTGGGATCAACTGCTAAAGCTCTTGCCAAACATGATCTCTGTTTTTGTCCCCCGGATAAAGTTATTCCTCTTTCTCCGAGCATAGTTTCATAACCATTTGGAAAATCTTCAACATCTTTATTCAACTGGGCTATATCGGCAACCGTATTAACTAATTCATTATTATCGTTTTGTGTTCCGTAAAGAATATTATTTTTCAAAGTATCTGAAAAAAGGAAAGTTTCCTGTGGAACTAATCCCACATTTCTTCTCAATACATTTAGGGGTAATGTTTCAATTGGATTACCATCAATAAAAATTTCACCTTCGGTTCTGTCAAATAATCTCGGTATTAAGTTTATTAAAGTAGTTTTACCTGAACCTGTCTTTCCGATAACAGCAGCAGTTTCACCCGGTTCAATTACAAGATTAATGCCTTCTAATACATTTGGCAATGAGTCTTTGTAACGGAAAGAAACATTTTTAAATTCAATTTTACCTCTAATGGAATTAATAGAATAGCGCGTCAATTTTGAATCAGTAATTTCGATTTCTTCATTTAATATTTTTATAAGGCGTTTCATACTTGCAGATGCTTGCTGAATAATATTTAGAATCCATCCGAAAGCAATCATCGGCCAAATCAGCATTCCCAAGAAAAGTACAAAAGCGGTTATATCTCCAAGCGTTAATTTATTATCAATTACCATCGAACCGCCTATCCAAACAACTATAATAATTGAAATCCCGGCGATTGTATAAAGTATAGGCTGGAATAATGCTTGAATTTTTACTTTATCCATTGTCTTCTTAAGGTAATCTTCACTTTGTTTGGTAAATGCTTCTATTTCCCCATCTTCTCTTATGTAAGATTTTATAACTCTAATACCTGCAAAATTCTCTTGTGCTTTTGTTGTTAAGTCGGAAAAACTTTCCTGAATAAGCATAAATTTTTTGTGAATTCTTTTACTTAGTTGATATACAAAAAATGACAGCAGAGGGAGGGGAACTAAAGTATAAAAAGTAAGCAGCGGACTAATTGTAACCATTATTGCAATTATAATAACAAACTTTGATACCGTATCAACAGAATACATTACTGCAGGACCGACATACATTCTTACGGCGCTAATATCGTTGGTTGCGTGTGCCATTATATTACCGGTTGAAGTATTCTGAAAATATCGGTGAGATAATTTTTGAATATGAGACCAGAAATCCTGCCGAAGATCATATTCAATTTCGCGGGAAACTACAATTATTGTTTGTCGAATTAAATATCGGAAAATCCCTGCTATTATTGCCGCAATTAAAATATACAATCCGTATTCAAAAAGTTTTTCATAACTAACTTGTTTCTGAATTGCATCTATTCCATCGCGTAAAAATATAGGGATGAAAACCTGTGCAGCGTTTGAAATTAGAATAAACGCAAACCCTAAGGCAAGTTTCTTTTTGTAACGAAGGAAATATTTATTTAAATAAGATAATTTATCCATATAAAGTGTTTACCGGTGCACTATTTATACTGTAGCCGGACTAGTCAATTATTTTGAAGCCTGTATATTTTTGAAGTACTTCCGGTACTATTATTTTACCTTCGGGAGTTTGATAATTTTCAAGAATAGAAACCATTACCCGGCTTGTTGCTAAACCTGAACCGTTGAGAGTATGAACGAAATCCAATTTTTTATTTTCGGTTTTACGATAACGTATGTTTGCGCGTCTCGCTTGAAAATTTTCGAAGTTACTGCATGATGATGCTTCAAGCCATTTGTTTTCTGCGGGCGACCAGGTTTCAATATCATAACACTTTGCGGCGGCAAAGCTTAAATCACCTGAGCATAACATTAAAATTCTATACGGAATATTTAAAGCTTTCAAAATATCTTCAGCATCGTTAGTAATGCTTTCTAATTCTTCATAAGAAGTTTCAGGCTTAACCAGTTTAACCATCTCCACTTTGTTGAATTGATGAACTCGCAAAAATCCCTTAGATTCTTTACCATAAGATCCGGCTTCTCTCCTAAAGCATGCCGTATATCCAACATAATTTATCGGCAATTGGTTCTCTTCCAAAATTTCATTGCGATGTAAATTTGTAATCGGTACTTCGGCAGTTGGAATTGTAAATAGATCATCTTTTTCTGCAAGATACATATCTTCTTCAAGTTTAGGTAATTGTCCGGTACCGAACATTGATTCTCGGTTTACTAAAAGTGGAGGAATCACTTCAGTATATCCGTGATCTTTGATGTGATAATCAAGCATATAATTTATCAAAGCTCTTTCGAGCTGAGCACCTTTACCCATATATACCGGGAAACCTGAACCTGTAATTTTTGCTCCTCGTTCGAAATCAAGAATTTTTAATTTCTTTCCTAATTCGATGTGATCCAAAATTTTTACTTCATTTTCAAATGTGAATCCATCGGGCAGCCACTGTCTTACTTCTACATTTTCTTCGGATGATTTACCGATTGGTACGGATTCATGCGGCAGGTTTGGAATCCAGATAAGGTTATCATAGATTCTATTCTCAACGAACTTCAGCTCTTTATTCAGGCTATCGATACTATCACCAACCTTTTTCATCCTTTCTTTTAATTCAGTTACATCTTTTCCATCTTTTATCATTATCCCTATATCTTGCGATACACTGTTCTTTTCAGATCTCAATTTGTCAATCTGCACAATTAAATCTCTTCTCCACACATCATCTGACAAAATTTGATCAACAGTGTCTTTTTCATTTTTATTTTTAATCCCTTTCTTAACTATTTCAGGATTTTCTCTAATAAACTTGATGTCCAACATTCAATTTCTCCTAAACTCTTGCAGGAACCTTCGAGGTCGCAATGAAGTGACCTCGAAGGTTGCCCTATTAATTATTTTACAACTATATTATAAATTTTATTTTTTACGTAAATCTCTTTTACTACTGTTTTGCCATCTGTGTGTTTTGTTACTTTGTCGTCTGCAGAAGCAATCTCTTTAACAAAACTCTCATCACTATCAATAGGAACATCAATTGCAGCGCGAAGTTTGCCGTTAACTTGAATAGCAATAGTAACTTTATCAACAACTAACGCTTCCTTATCAACATCAAACCAAATAGATTTTTCAAAGATAGATTCTCTATGACCCAACAAACTCCAACATTCTTCACCAAAATGCGGAGCTAAAGGTGCAAGCATTACAGATAATCTTTCAAGAGCGTAGGTCTGGAGATCACTTGAACAAGAACTAATACTCTTATGAAGTTCATTAGTTAATTCCATTAATACAGCTACAGCAGTGTTAAAACGTAGATTTTCAACCTCTTCTGAAAATTTATTAATTGATTGATTCACTTTTTGATAAATCGATTTCTCGTTTTCGTTCAATTCACTTAAATTATACTTTTCTTTTGAAGGAAATTTTTCAGCTAAACCTTCTCTATCTTTTACAAGCAAATAAACTTTTTGAACAAATCTATCTACACCGACAATTCCTTTGTCACTCCAATCACCACCGAGATCATAGGGTCCCATGAACATCAAGTACATTCTAAATACATCTGATCCGTATTGTTCAATAAACGAATTGGGATTAACAACATTTCCCTTTGACTTAGACATCTTTGCGCCATTGTTAGTAATTGTTCCTTGATGCCGAAGTTTAGCAAAAGGTTCGTCTGTATTTACCAACTTGATATCTCTTAAAAATTTATGAACAAATCTTGCATAAAGTAAGTGCATCGTGGAATGTTCGGCGCCGCCTACATACATATCAACCGGTTCCCATTTTTTAGCAAGTTCCGGGTCAAACATTCCTTCAGAAAACTGTGGATTAAGGTAACGGAGGTAATACCAAGATGAATCAACGAATGTATCCATTGTATCAACATCCCGCTTAGCTGGACTTCCGCATTTAGGACAAGTAGTATTTACAAAATCTTCGTTCTTTGCAAGAGGAGAACCGCCATCGGGATTAAATTCAACATTATATGGTAATTCGATAGGAAGATGATCCTCGGGAACAGGTACTTCACCGCAATTATCACAATATACAATTGGAATCGGTGTACCCCAATATCTTTGTCTGGAAATAAGCCAATCGCGTAACTTGTAATTTACTTTTGCTCTGCCAACATTTTCGCTTTCCAAATCCTGTGTAATTTGTTTTTTACCATCTATAGAATCTCTTCCGGTATATTTACCTGAATTTATCATCATTCCCGGCTCTGTGTATGCTTCGACCAGTTCATCATTTTCATCTGTGCCGGGTTTAAGAATAACTTTACGAATAGGAAGATCAAATTTCTTTGCAAATTCAAAATCGCGTTCATCATGTCCGGGTACTGCCATCACACAACCTGTTCCGTAACTTGCAAGCACATAATCGGCAACCCAAATTGGAATTTTTTCATCATTCACCGGATTAATTGCGAATGCACCGGTCGGCACACCGGTTTTTTCTTTTACTGTAGAAGTTCTTTCAATATCGGTCAAACTTTGAATTGACTTGATATATTCGTTTACTTTTTCTTTGTATTCATCGGTTGTAATTTTTTCAACGAGTTCACTTTCGGGAGCGAGAACAACATAGGTAACACCGAACAAAGTATCAGGTCTTGTTGTAAAGACACTAATTTTATCATCATGTCCGTCAATTTTAAAATCGACTTCCGTACCCGTGCTCTTGCCAATCCAATTAGTTTGCATCAATTTTGTTTTTTCAGGCCAATCGATTTTATTTAGACCGCTTAATAATTCTTCCGCATAATCGGTTATTTTGAAGAACCACTGAGTAAGATTTTTCTTTTGAACTTCGGTGCCGCATCTTTCGCAAGTTCCATCCTGTTGAACTTGCTCGTTCGCCAAAACGGTATTGCAGGAGGGACACCAATTTACCGGTGCATTTTTTCTATAGGCAAGTCCTTTTTTATAAAGCTGCAAAAACAACCATTGATTCCACTTGTAATATTCCGGGACACATGTCATTAACTCAGCATCCCAATCATACATACAACCCATTCGTTTTAGTTGTTCGTGGATATCATTAATGTTTTCCAAAGTTGAATCTTGAGGATGCACACCGGTTTTAATTGCATAATTTTCCGCCGGTAAACCAAACGCATCGTATCCCATAGGTTCAAAAACATTGTAACCTTGTAATGTTTTGAAACGCGCCCAGGAATCTGTTGGTCCGTAATTATACCAATGCCCGATATGAAGTTTAGAACCGGACGGATAAATAAACATCACAAGAGTGTAGAGTTTCTTTTCGGTATCGGTAAGATTAGTTTTGTAAACTTTGTTCTCTTCCCAATATTTCTGCCATTTAGTTTCAATTTCGGTAAAAGGATAACGCATAAAATCCATAAGTTTATTTAAAAGAAATTGAAAATTATCAAATAAAGGGGGGTTTAGCAAGGAGGGAGATATCACTCAAAAATATGCTGATTAGTAAAAAATCATATTTCATTTAATTGGTTTTTGAATTGTAAATATTACCCTCTTAACCTATCTTTAAAAATAAAACTAATCGAAATTTACGAGGTAATAATGCAAAAACTATTTCTAATTCTTTTTATATCGATTTTTTCATTTCTGCAATTAAACGCACAAGATAAACAACCAATTTCCATCGATGATTTATGGGCAATGAAGAGAATCGGTTCATTCGATATTTCGCCTGATGGTAAAACCATTGCTTTCGATCATACTTCTTACAGTTTCGAAATTAATAAAGGCAATACAGACATCTATTTAATTGATGCAGATGGAAATAATTTACGTCCTTTCAAAAATTCTGAGGTAAATGAATCATCTCCAAAATTTTCTCCGGATGGCAGACTTTCGTTTCAACGCGGAGGGCAATTATGGTTTGCAGATATTGACGGAAGTAATGAAAAACAATTAACCGATATTTACACCGGTGCAAGCGGAATTGTTTGGGCAAGTGATGGTTCAAAATTTCTTTTTACTTCTTCAGTTTGGACCGAATGCGAGACACAAGACTGTAACAAACAAAAAGATGAAGAACGGGCTAACAGAGGTTACGAAGCTGAAATTTTTGATGATCTATTGTTTCGTCATTGGAATGATTGGCGAGGACCAAAACGTTCTCATTTGTTTTTGATGGACTTAAATAGAAATGAATATTTCGATTTAACTTTAGGAATAGATACCGATATACCGACAATAGCTTTGGGAAGCATTCAAGATTATGCAATTTCACCTGACGGAAAAGAAGCTGTTTTTGTTATGAATGCAACCGGTAAACAAGCTATTAATACAAACAACGATGTGTTTATTGTAACGTTAGAAAATTTGCAAAAAGGCAAAGCTCCCGAAATTAAAAAGATTTCAGTAAGTGAAGGAAACGACAATCAACCTGTATATTCACCCGACGGTAAATATATTGCATTTCGTTCAATGGCTCGTGCAGGATTTGAAGCCGACAAACAAACTTTGGTTCTATATGATCGTGAAACCGGAACGTTAAACGATATAAGCGAACATATTGATCTATCAATCGGGAAAATAGTTTGGGCAAATGATTCAAAATCAATTTACTTTGATTCTGCGAATAAAGTTTACAACTCTATATATAGAATCGATATTGAAACGAAAGAATTAGAACTTATAAATGAATCGCATAGCAATTCGAGTATTACTTTATCATATAATGGATCAAAATTATTTTTCAAACAACAAAGAAATAATTTGCCGTATGAAATATTTTCAACCGATGCCGACGGAAGCAATTTTCAACAAATTACTTATGTAAATAATGAAGTTCTTTCATACATCGAATTCGGTGAAATGGAAACATTTTGGAGTGAAGGAGCAGAAGGTGCTCAAGTTCAATCGATATTAGTTAAGCCGCCGTTCTTTGATCCGGATAAAAAATATCCGATGATATTCTTAGTTCACGGAGGTCCTCAAGGTAATTGGTCGGATGATTTTCACTTTAGATGGAATATGCAGATGTTTGCATCTCCCGGTTATGTTGTTGTTGCACCTAATCCAAGAGGCAGTACCGGTTACGGACAAAAATTCACCGATGAAATCTCACAAGATTGGGGCGGGAAAGTTTATGTTGATCTGATGAACGCATACGATTATGCAGTCGATAATTTTAACTTCATTGATGCCGGAAATACATTCGCAGCCGGGGCTTCTTACGGCGGTTATATGATTGCTTGGATTGCCGGTCATACTGATCGTTTTAATGCTCTCGTTTGTCATGCCGGAGTTTATAATTTGGAAAGTATGTGGGGCTCAACTGAAGAACTTTGGTTCCCTGAATGGGAATTCGGTGGTACACCTTGGCAAAACCGTGAATTATATCAATTATGGTCACCGCACATGTATGCAGAAAATTTCAAAACTCCGACTTTAGTTGTCCACGGTGCTTATGATTTCCGTGTTCCCGAAGCTCAGGCTTTTCAATTCTTTACAACTTTACAGCGTTTGGAAGTAGAAAGTAAATTTTTATATTTTCCTGATGAAACTCACTTTGTTGCTAAACCGCGTAATGCTCGTTTATGGTGGAATACTCTTTACGATTGGTTTGAAAACTATAAAACGGAGAAATAAATATGAATGAAAAAGATGATATGTTCGATCTTGATAATTTATCGGATGAAGAAATTAGAGATGAATTTAAAAGTCAATATGACAGCGAAGTAAAAGTTGATAACGGTAAAGAATATGTTGAAGAAAGACTGTGGGAAAAAGTTGAGCGGATCGGTAGAAAAATTTCTTTTGCCAAAGATATTAAAGCACTTTTTAATTATATGATTGATCCTTCTGTTGCATGGTACAGAAAATCAATTGTTGTAGGTGCATTGATTTATTTTATATCGCCGATTGATACTATCCCGGATATTGCTCCACTTATCGGCTATCTTGATGATTTAGGTGTAATTACAGCAGTGCTGAAGTACATGGGAAGTGAACTTATTCCGTATTATAATTAATTTTTATTCACCACAAAGTACACTAAGATGCACAAAGAGAAGCTAAATAAAATTTCATATGATAATAGGATGTGCATTAAAAGTTCTTAGTGGTAAAAAGGATTTTATGGAAAAACTAATCAGATATCTCTCCATCCTTACGGCAGGTATTTTTCTTTTTAGCTGCGGAGGTAATTATCCTCCACTTGAGACTGTTGAATCAGTTGATATACAAAGATATCTTGGTAAGTGGTACGAGATTGCTCTTCTTCCCAACAGGTTTGAAGAAGGATGTTTTTGTACAACAGCAGAATATTCTCTAATTGACGAAGAAACAATACGAGTGATAAATAGCTGTAATAAAGAAAGTGCAGACGGTAAACTTGATCAAGCAAAGGGCAAAGCATTCGTTGTTGAAGGTAGTAATAACGCAAAACTTAAAGTGCAGTTCTTTTGGCCTTTCAAAGGTGATTATTGGATACTTGAACTCGAAGAAGATTATCAATATGTACTTGTAGGTTCCCCTAGCAGAAAATATTTATGGATACTTGCCAGAACTCCACAACTTGATCAGGATATAATCGACAGTTTATTAACAACCGCCGAACAAAAAGGATTTGATACATCAAAAATTATTTATGCTGATCAATCTTGTTATAAATAATCTATAAGAGGGAATTATAAATGAATAACTTTAAAATAAAAAAGAGTGAAATCCTTTTTAAAGGAAAAGTCTTTGATATAAAATTAGATGAAATAGAATATGATTCATCAGGTAATAACGGAAGAAGAGAAGTAGTGCTCCATCCGGGTGGAGCAGTTGTCTTACCTGTTACGGATGCCGGCAAAATTATTTTTGTTCGTCAATTCCGATATCCTTTTCAAGAATGGGTGCTGGAACTGCCTGCCGGCAAACTTGATCCGGGCGAAGATCCACAAACTTGTGCTACCCGTGAGTTAACCGAAGAAACGGGATACACTGCAGGTAAGATTACTAAACTCGGACATATTTATACAACTCCCGGTTTTTGTAATGAAATACTTCATATCTATCTTGCAGAAAATCTAACTCCCGGTAAACATGCACGAGAAGAAGGTGAAGAAGGAATGCAGATAATTGAATTAACTATCGATGAAGTAAAAAATAAAATTAACAGCGGTGAATTAGTTGATGCAAAATCAATTAGCGGTGTTATGATGTACTTGAACAAATCCTAAATCCTAAATTCGAAATACTAAACAAATACTAAGCACAAAGCTTGAAGCACAAAACTATAAAAGCATTACAGAAATCACCCAATTTTGAAATTATGATTTTAATATTGGAATTTGTTTAGCCTGTTAGCTAGCTGTCTAAATAAATTATATGCACAAAATTCAATATCACAAAAAAAAACCTTTTCTATTTTTTCTCTTGTTTTGAATTTATGATTTAGTATTTGGGTTTTGTTTAGAGTTTAGGATTTCGAATTTAGAGATTACGATTTCAGAAAAGATCTTCCAAATCAATCTTCCGTAAATCGTTGATAGGCTTACCTAAGAATGTATTGGCGATAGTTTTAAACTTTTGCGGAAGATCGCTGACATAATATTCTCTTTTTCCAATCTGATGCGATTCATTTCTTAAACCTCTTCCTTGCAGATAATTCTCAACAATTGAAGAAGCAGCTTTTCCTGAATCAATTAAAACTACATCATTCCCCATCACTTCTTGAATTACTTTTGATAATATAGGATAATGCGTGCATCCTAAAATTAACGTATCAACTTTTTTCTTTTTTAATTCGGACAAATATTCTTCTGCAATAAGTTTTGTAGCCGGGTGATCTATCATTCCTTCTTCAGCTAACGGTACAAATAGCGGACATGCTTTTTCAAATACTTTTAATTTTTTATTCTGCTTTAAAAGTTCTTTCGAATATGCTTTGTTATTAATTGTTGCATGTGTTCCAATAACACCGATTTTACCATTCTTAGTTTTATTTATAGCTGCTTTAACACCCGGTTCAATCATTCCAACTATCGGAATATCAAAACTTTTTCTTAAATCATTCAAAGCAACCGATGAAGCCGTATTGCATGCAACAACAATCATCTTAACATTTTTATTCAGTAAAAATTTTGCGTCTTGCTTCGAATATTCAATTACCGCTTCATTTGATTTGCTGCCGTATGGAACGCGTGCAGTATCACCGAAATAAACAAGATTCTCATTAGGTAAGATTTGTTCTAATTCTTTTACAACTGTCAATCCGCCTATACCGGAATCAAATATACCAATCGGGTTCGTTCTGTTCATAAAATTCAATTCATCACCTAAAGCATTTGTTCTATAGTTTCGGTTAATTCCTTTTTAATTAATTCAAAATTATTCGGAGAGATTTTTTTACCGGTTTGCGTGAGGACATAAAATGAGTCAACAACATCATCCCCCTTTGTCGAGATTTTTGCAAAATAGATACTCAAACCAAGTTCGGATAATTTTCTAGTTATTTGATAAAGCAGACCAAGTCTATCCGGAGAAAAGATATCGATTATGGTATACTTCTGATGTTTTTCAAAGAGAACTTTTACCGTTCCTTTTCTGCTGAATAACTTATCCTCTATCCTCCACCATTTTGATTTTACTCTTTTGAATTCTTTGTTAATAGATAGCTGGTTGTTAATCGAAGCAATTATATCATTTTTAATTTTCTCGTAACGTTCCGGTTCAATTTTTTTATGTGTTCTGAAATCTGTCACATTAAAATTATCGATTATCAGTCCGTCTTTACGTGTAAAGATTCGTGCATCATGAATATTAAGATCATTAATAGACATAGCTCCGCAGAGACGGGCAAGAACGGATTCATTATCTTCGGTAATTACCGTTATACTTGTGTATGTATCTTCTTCTTTGAAAAAAACAGATGTATCTTCACCGTTTGCTATTTCTTCGGCGTGTGCATTAATTTCTTCATCGGAAAATTGCTGCAAGTAAGTCAAGTCATCAAAAGCCTCTAAGTGCTGGCGTAATGATTCATCTGCTTCTTTCACTTTACCGTTTATTGTTTCTAAAGTATCTGCGTAGATTAATTGTTCACCGGAGACTCTGTCTTCCAACATGATTTTTGTTTTGCGGTAAAGTTCAAAAAGCAAATCACTTTTCCACTGAGTCCATACTACCGGGCTGACTGCCGAAAGATCCGCAAATGTTAATAGGTATAGCATTTCCAATGCTTCAACCGAAGGTACATTTGCTGCAAATTGGTCAAGAGTAATCGGATCGTTCAAATTTCTTCTAAAGGCAACCTGCTCCATAGTTAAATGATGACGGACAAGAAATCGAACTAAATTTATTTCATCCTGTTCATAACCGAGTCGTTCCATTATGGAAGAAGCAATCTCGGCACCGATAATTTCATGTCCCGAAACACTTATCGGTTTTGCAATATCGTGGAAAAGTACGCCTAAATAAAGAAGATCACGCCTTTCGATATCGTAAAATATTTTGCTTAGTTTCGATTCCTCATCTTTTAATTTTTCCAGGTTTGCCAGAGCAATTATTGTGTGTTCATCTGCAGTATAACAATGATAAACACCGGGTTGAAAGAAACCGACTAAATCTCTTAATTCGGAGAGGAAAGCAGTCAACACACCGAGTTCATTCATTGTGCTAATGGTTTTCCCTACATTCTTTGGAAGGCGCAGTAACTCTCTAAAAAAAGTAGAACTGGTATTTTCCGGTTTAATTTCCTCATCGGATTGAAGTGAAAGCTCGATAATTTTTGATCGCAGATTCTCATCAAAGACCGCATCTCTTACTGCCCGGTAATAAAAAACTCTCAATACTTTGGAAAGATCTACTTCGGAATTCGGATCGGAAAGCGATAATCTATTCCCTTTCATTATAAAATCATCATCAATTTTGATGGAAAGAAAATCGGAAATAGGATTTGAAATTTCCTCATCAAATTTTTTCATCATTGTTCTTGAAAAGAGTTTTAAGATGCTGGAACTAATAAAATATTCTTTCATAAAATTCTGCCATGCATCCGGCGGAAACTCAAGTAAGTTTGCTATTTTTTCTTGTGAAGAAAATTCCAATCTATCTGATTTATTTGGTGAAATAATATGAAGATGATTTCTAACGGAGAGTATAAATTTATAACTATTTAATAATCTGTTGGCAATTTTGTTATTGATGCTTTTCGTCTGTTTTAACGATTCGATAAAAGCTTCTGTCTGAGTTATTTCATTTTGATTGGAGAGTATCAAATCATTCTTGAACGAATACATCCATTCGGCAGCTTGAAGATCCCGTAAACCTCCTGCCGTAAATTTTATATTCGGCTCAAGCACTTTTGACGATTCGCCGTATTTCGCATGACGAAGTTTTGTATCTGCAAAAAATTCTTTTATTAAATTTATTTTATCATCTTTAGTTAATACTGAAGTAATAAGATTATTCCAATCAAGATAAACATCATCGTTGCCTAAAATAATTCTTGTTTCAAAAAATTGTGTAAATGCATGAAGATCTTCGTTAAGGAATTTCATAATATCATCGAAGTCCCGCACTGTGTGCGACACTTCAATTCCGCAATCCCATAAATCGGTAACACATTTATTAATTATGGCTTCGTTTCCGTCAACTTTGCGGCAGATAAACATTAGGTCAATGTCGGAATGAGGTGAGAGTTCCCTTCTGCTGAAACTTCCGGCGGATGCTATTGCGAATTCAATTTTAAAGTTGTGTAGAATTCTCCTAATATATTCTTCAACAAGCAAACTGTAACGGACACAAAACTTGAAAGAATCCTTAAGCAAAGTTTTGTCGTTGAAGAGTTTTTGTTTCTCCTCGTTGAAATGTTTTTTTATTTCAAGTTTTTTTGTCATCTTAAACTAGGTTTATAAATAATCACCTAAAATCATATAAAAAACGGGAACACAAGTTATGTGTTCCCTATATATATTTACTAATTAACCCTTCAAAAATAATCTTTAGAGTCGTTCAAATCTACCTTGGAAGAATCGTAAATATTCAGGCTCGTAAACCATTTTTAAGCCTTTTATTTTCTTTCTATCTTCGAAAACCGATGCAACTGATTCAACCGCAACATCAATATGAGCTTGTGTATAAACTCTTCTCGGGAAAGTTAAACGAACTAATTCCAATTTCGGATAACGATGTTTACCTGTTTTAGGATCACGCCCCGAAGAAACAATGCCTCGTTCCATTCCTCTTACACCCGAATCAATAAAAATTTCTGCAGCTAACGTTTGTGCAGGAAAATCATCTTGTTTCATGTGGCTTAAGATTTTTTTTGCATCTAAAAATATTGCATGTCCGCCGATCGGTTTAACAAAAGGAATTTTATATTTCTCAAGCTGTTTACCGAAATATTCAACTTGGCCGATACGTGCTCTAATATTATCGAAATCAACCATTTCTTCAATACCAATAGCCATCGCTTCCATATCTCTTCCTGCCAAACCGCCGTAAGTATGAAGTCCTTCATAAACAACAACCATATTTCTTGCAGCTTCATATATCTTCTTATTTTTGGTTGCAAGGAAACCGCCTATGTTTACCATTAAATCTTTTTTGGCACTTACCCACAAACCTTCAAAGTAAGAACACATTTCTTTAAGAATATCGGCAACAGTTTTGTTTTGATAACCTTTTTCTCTCATCTTAATAAAATATGCGTTTTCTGTTGCACGCGTAGCATCAAACCAAAGTCTAATTTTATGTTTCTTCGCAAAGTCATAAACTTCTCTTAAGTTTTTCATTGAGAAAGGTTGACCGCCAGCCATATTTACTGGTCCAGCCATACTTATATATGCAATGTTTTTTGCACCGACTTCTTTAACAAGTTTATCTAATTTCTTTAAGTCAATATTTCCTTTAAAAGGATGTTCGTTGTAAGGATCATGTGCTTCATCAATAATTACATCGACAAAAGTTGCACCGGCTAATTCCTGGTGAAGCCTTGTAGTTGTGAAATACATATTACCCGGCACATATTGACCGGGAGTAATCATAATTTTTGAAAGCATATGCTCGGCTGCTCGTCCTTGATGTGTAGGAACAAAATAAGGGTGCCCGTAATATTTTTTAACATTATCCCATAAGTAATAGAAATTTTTACTTCCGGCATACGCTTCATCGCCGATCATCATGCCAGCCCACTGCCTGTCGCTCATAGCGTTTGTGCCGCTGTCGGTAAGAAGATCAATATAAACATCTTCCGATTTGAGAAGGAATGTATTATAACCGGCTTCTTTGGCAGCTTTTTCTCTGTATTCTCTTGTAGTCATTTTAATCGGCTCAACAACCTTAATTTTGAAAGGTTCAGCCCAGCTTTTCTTAATTATTTTTTTAGCCATTTTATTTCTCCGTTTGATTTATTAATGATATCAATTTATTTAAGTAGTGATTACAAATTAAACTGATATCATTGCGAGGTGTTGGTAGATTAATATCGTATGAAGTCTATCGTATGATAGATAAGGATTCTGCTGAAAATGATATGTCTCACCGGCTATTAAACTTTGCGTTAATGGAAATGATTTTTGTTTTATCACTATATCAAGTTGTTTCAGCATAGAGCCATTGTTATAAAAATTAATTTTCTTTAATGTATTCAACTTCAATTACGGAAGATATTCCACCTCGTGAATTAAACTCTGCAATAACTTTCATGTAACGCGGTTTGCAGACTCCGACTAAATCGTCAAGTATTTGATTTGTTACCGCTTCAAAATAAATTCCGTCGTTGCGGAAAGATTGCAAATAAAATTTATACGACTTTAACTCGATACAAAGTTCATCCGGAATATACTCTAAAATAATTGTAGCAAAATCCGGTTGACCGGTTTTAGGACAAAGCGAAGTAAA
>DYHH01000028.1:0-16420 GCA_020724265.1 Melioribacter roseus
GAAAGAAACAAATCAATAAAAAAACCTCAGGGGACAAATGGCACTATAGTAAATAGTGTCCGGTTTTTAGAAGTAATTTACACTAAATTAAAAATCCCCGGAGGAACCTAATCCCGGGGATTTTTTTATCTGCAATAAATTTCCTAATTTTTCTTCAATTCATTAATAAATAAAAAGTTGATAAATCATGAAACAACTCTCATTTCAAGACTATTACCCCGATGATGTAGCCCATTGTTACGGCTGCGGAAAGCTGAACGAAAAAGGACATCAAATAAAAACTTACTGGGAAGGTGAAGAAACGGTTACTAAGTTCACGCCCGAAGAATATCATACAGCAATACCGGGATATGTTTATGGTGGGTTGCTTGCATCGTTGATTGATTGTCACGGAACCGGTTCAGCAGCGGCAGCAATGTACAAACATGAAGGGCGTGAAATGGATACAGATCCGCCGCTCCGTTTTGTGACGGCATCATTAAAAGTGAATTATTTAAAGCCTACCCCGCTCGGGCCTGAACTTGTTCTTCGCGGCAGAATTAGAGAGGTAAAAGGGAAAAAAGTTATTGTAGATATAGATTTATTTGCGGAAGATCAGCTTTGTGTACAAGGTGAAGTAATTGCGGTAAAGATGCCTGAGAATTTGGTAAAATAATATCCGAATTTTGATAAAGTGTCTTTTATAAAAAATTATAAAGACGGCTCACTTCACTCAACAAAAATTTTGTAATTTTCTAACATTCCCATACAACCTTTCCGGCTAATTGAAGTCTAACTTCTGAGAGACGAGGATTATGCAAGACGAAATTCAACTAATTAAACAAGCACAAAAAGGAGATCAATTGGCTTTTGAACAATTGGTATATCGTTACGATCGCCAGGTATTAAATATTGCAATGTCATTTAGAAATAGCGAAGACGATGCGCAGGATATTTACCAGGAAGTTTTTCTTAGAGTTTTTAGGGGATTAAAAAATTTCCAATTCAAAAGTGAATTTTCAACTTGGCTTTTTAGAATAACTACTAATGTTTGTATCTCATTTAAAACAAGAAAAGAACGATATAGTCATCAATCACTCGATGAACAAATTGGAAATGATGAAGACGACATAAGAACAAGAAGCGATTTAATTGAATCGGATTCATCGGTAGCAAAAGAAACAGAGCTTAATGAAAATCAACAATATATAAATGAAGCCCTAGAGAAACTGCCGGCTCAGCAAAAATTAGCTTTTACAATGAAATATTTTGACGGATATAAAATAAAAGAAATTGCCGAAATGATGCAGTGCACCGAAGGAACGGTAAAAAGGTATTTATTTAATGCATCCGGTAAAATGAAAGAACAATTAAAGCACGTGATAGAGGTGTAATATGAAAATTGAAAAGTTTAGGGAATTACTTGAACTCTATTTTCTTGACGAACTTGATCAAGAGAAAAGAGAATTGATTGAAAATAAAATTCTTGAATCAGATGAATACAAACGAGAATTCGATTCGTATCAAAAATTTTATTCGGTAATTCAAAACTCAAAACCAAAAAGTATAGATGAAAAGAAACTAGAGAACTTAAGAAAAGAACTATTCAACACAATTGAAGCTGAACAAACTTCTCAGAAAACTTCAACGGATAAGAAATCATTTTTTGATTTCATATTTCTTTCGAACTATAAAGCAGTATACGCGATGGCAACTACATTACTTGTAGGATTTTTTCTCGGATATATAATCTTTAGTTCAACCACTGCGCCGCCAATTCAAAAGTTAGCTGAAAATGAAATTGATTTGGACGCTATCGATAGAAACGAAATAAATATCTCGAACATTCGGTTTCAAAATCCTTTTAGCGATGAAGGCGAAATAGAAATTAGATTTGATGCTATTAAACCAATTACTTATAAAAGTAGTCTTAACGATCCCAACATGCAAAGACTGCTTGCTGCGGCTTTAGTTAATTCCGATAATCCCGGAGTAAGAATAAGAACAGTTAATACACTTGCTTTGCAGTCTTCTCAAGAAACACTGTATGACCCGAAAATTAAATCTGCACTGATTACAGCACTTAAAACCGATGAGAATGCCGGTGTTAGAAGAGAAGCTCTAATTGCACTGATGAAGTTTAATTATGATAACGAAATTAGAGAGGCTTATTTATACGTACTTGCCAATGATAGTAATCCAGGACTTAAAGTGGCTGCAATAAACGCACTTGCAGAACTTAAACTGCAAGGTAAATCGATAGATGATGAAATTAAAAACTTAATTGAAAACGAATTATCAAACGGCGAGAATAGATCAATAAGATTAAAAGCCGCTTCCTTAATACAAGGAGAATATTAAAATGAAAAAGTCAATTATAATACTCGTATTCTTTCTGGCGGCATCAACTATAACGGTGTTTGCACAAAAAGATGTTATTACCAGAACTCTTCCTATTAATAAAGGTGGAACTCTTGAGGTGGAACTAAGCCAAGGTGATATACAAATTGAAACTTGGAACAAAAATGAAGTTCAATTAAAAGTGGACGGATTAAGCGACGATGATGACAGGCTCGAATTAAAATCAACCGGGAATTATGTGTCTATTAAATACAAAAGCAGATGGGGCTGGGGAGGGAAAAGTGCTGATTACTATTTAAGTGTTCCTTCCGATATTAATATTAATGTTACAACTTTTGGCGGCGATATTGATATTTACAATGATATAAACGGAGATGTCAGCTTAAAAACAATGGGGGGAGATATCTCTGTTTCCGATATTAAAGGTGATGCAAAATTAGAAACTATGGGGGGAGATATAACATTTAAAAATATTGCCGGCAGTGCATTAATTTCATCTCAAGGCGGTGATTTAAGAGGTGAAAATATTAACGGTTCCGCCTCGGATGTTAAAACTATGGGGGGTGACATTCGTTTCAATAAGGTTAAGGATGTTAGAAAAATAACGACCTTTGGCGGCGATATTAATGTTAAAGAATCCGTTGGTGATGTTGAGCTTACAACTTTCGGTGGAAATATTAGATTAGAAAGAGGAGAAAATAGTGTAAAAGCGAAAACATCAGGGGGAAATATTTATATCGGGAAAGCAAACGGTAAAGTTGAAGCAAACACAGGCGCAGGTTTAATTGAGCTAAATCAAATTACAGGTAATATAATTGCAAAAACTTCTGCAGGAGATATTTATGTTGACTTTATCCCTTCCGGCAATCAAACATCGGAATTACGCACAAATGCAGGAAATATTGTATTAACATTGCCATCCAATACAAAAACGGAAATTGAAGCAGAAGCTTTTATACCGGGCATCAGAAGAGAATCCGGCAGATCTATTATCTCGGATTTTTCAGGTGATGTTATTGAACGGCACGGAAAAGTATTGGGAAATTTTGTGATTAACGGGGGAGGCAATAAAATCTATCTTAAAACCACATCCGGTGAAATTCAAATAAAAAAGAAATAACTAAACTATTGGGGGGAAAAATGAAATACTCAAAATTCGTTTTAATATTTTTATTCGCTGTAACTTTGTTTGCATATCCTACTCTTAAAAAAGAGATCGAAGTTGAACCTGGTCAAAAGCTTGTTGTTGAAATTAAAGCCGGCTCGGATATTATAATTGAAGGATGGAATAAAAACATTGTTGATCTTGACGCCGAGATTAGCGGTCGAGATGCCGATGATATCGAAATCAACATGTCAAAAACTTCTTATGGAGTTCTTATTAAAGCAGATTATAAAACACAAAGACATAGCAGATCGACAAATGGAGAAGTCAAGATAAAAGTGCCGGAAAAATTCAACGTAAAGCTTGAAACTATGGGAGGAAAACTTGAAGTAAAAAATGTAGAGGGAGATCTAAAAGGTACTACAATGGGAGGTAGTCTTACATTAAAAAATCTTAAAGGCGATATCTCTTTTAGTACAATGGGCGGTTCGGTTGAGTTGTCTGATTCCGAAGTCAACGGCAAAGTAAGTACAATGGGAGGAAAGGTTTTAGTTGAAAACGTTGTAGGTGATGTAGATGCTTCTTCAATGGGAGGAAATGTTGTTCAACGAAATGTTAAAGGAAGCAAATCCTCAATTGGAAAAGAAGTTTGGATTAAAACAATGGGGGGCGAAATTAATGTTGATGAAGCAATGAACGGAGCATCTCTTAGAACAATGGGTGGTGATATCACAGTCAATCAAGCTGCAGAGTATGTTAAGGCAAATACAATGGGTGGTGATATAGTTATTAAAGAAATAGCCGGTTGGGTAGATGCGTCAACAATGGGCGGTGATGTTGAAGTAAAAGTAGTAGGTACCGACGGGAAACGTGATATTAAACTCTCATCTATGGGCGGCGATATGAAAATTTACGTACCTGCTGATCTTGACATGGATATAGAAATCGAAATTGTTTTTAATGAAAATCGACGAAACAAAGTTGAAATTATCAGCGACTTTGATTTGACCGAAAAAGTTGTTGATACCGATGATCTCAACAGTGATTCAAAAAAACTTTTAGGCACCGGCATAACCGGTTCGGGTAAAAATAAAGTGAAAGTAAAAACAATTGGTGGTAAAGTTTATTTAAAGAAAATTTAATTTCTTTTCAATCAAGCTGTCCCTTATTTATTAGGGACAGCTTTTATTCAATAGATAAAAATAAATATTTTATCACTTCTTCTATTATCCTTCCTAAAAAAAAAAGTTACTATGATGAAAGCACCTATCTTTTTTGTTTGGTTATAAATACCAAAGGCTATTAAATGAATTCTTAATTGGTGTTTGATTATGAAATAATTATAATAGAAGTGTGCCTGAGAAAATCTTGCTTCGCTGATTAGGAATAGTTAAGTTAAATTTAGCTGTTGTAGATTTTCAAAAATATACGGAGGAAGGAAAATGAACACTGCCATTAAGAATTCCGACCACACAAGTTTTTATAAAAACGTACTTGGCTTTTTTGATAAAGCCGGTATGCTGACAAAATATCCCAAAGGACTATTAAATCAGATTCGTGAAACAAACTCGGTATATCGAATCATTTTTCCAATAAGAACAACAGGGAAAAATTATGAAGTTATTGAAGCTTTCAGAGCCGAACACAGCCATCATAAGCTACCTGTAAAAGGGGGTATCAGGTATAGTCTATCGGTAAACCAAGATGAAGTAATGGCACTTGCAGCTTTAATGACCTTCAAATGTGCAGTTGTAGATGTTCCTTTTGGTGGTGCTAAAGGAGGAATTAGAATTGATCCGAAGAAATACTCGGAAGCACAACTTGAAAGAATTACAAGAAGATATACTGCGGAATTAATTAAGAAAAATTTTATCGGACCTGCGATTGATGTTCCAGCACCCGATTACGGAACAGGCGCGCGTGAAATGGCATGGATAGCCGATACTTATCAGCAATTTCATCCCGAGCAAATTGATGCGGCAGGATGTGTAACAGGTAAACCAATTAGCCAAGGAGGTGTGAGGGGGAGAACGGAAGCTACCGGGCGAGGTGTGTTTTTTGCAGCAAGAGAAGTGGTTAGTATCGCCGAAGATATGAAAAAAATAGGGCTTACAACCGGTCTTGATGGAAAGAAAGTAATTGTTCAAGGATTGGGAAATGTCGGCTATCATGCAGCAAAATTCCTGCAGAATTCCGGCGCACTTATAGTCGGAATTGCAGAATACGAGGGTGCAATTTATAATAAAAATGGGCTTGATGTTGATTCTGTATTTCAACATCGTAAAAACAGAAACACAATTTTAAACTTTAAAGGAGCCAAAAATATAAAACCGACCGAAAAAGCTTTGGAGCTTAATTGTGACATCTTAATCCCTGCCGCATTAGAAAACCAGATTCATGCTGACAATGCAAATAAAATAAAAGCAAAAATTATTGTTGAAGCAGCAAATGGACCGTTAACACCTGAGGCGGAAGAAATCTTACTGAAAAAAAATGTACTTATAATTCCGGATTTATATGCAAACGCAGGCGGTGTAACGGTTTCTTATTTTGAATGGCTTAAGAACCTCTCACACGTTCGGTTCGGACGAATGGAAAAAAGATATGAAGAAGCAACATACAGAACACTTGTAAATACAATGGAAGAACTAAGCGGGAAGAGTTTAAACGAATCACAAAAGAAAACACTCATTAACGGACCAAGTGAAATTGATCTTGTTAATTCAGGTTTGGAAGAAACTATGGTTACAGCATACCACGAAATAAGAGCTATAATGAAAAGATCTAAAAGAGTCGAAACATTGAGAACTGCTAGTTATATTTCCGCTATAAATAAAATTGCGGAAAGTTATTTGGCATTAGGAATTTTTCCATAATATAAAATCATAAACTCAGGAATAAATTATGAACAAAGAAATGATTCTAGAAAAACAAAAACAGGCAGTAGAAATATTAAAAGAAAAAGATATTGAAATGTGGATGATATTTGTGCGCGAATCCGGTAATATTAATGATCCTATGATGGATATGCTGGTCGGTACAAATTGTACTTGGCAGAGTGCATTTATTATTACAAAAGCAGGTCAAACTATTGCAATTGTTGGCTCGCTTGAAATTGCCAACATGAAACTTGTCGGAACATTCCAAAGAATTGAAGGGTATCTTAAACATGTTAAAGATAAACTGCTCGAAGTTCTTGATGAATTCAAACCGAACAAAATTGCTATTAACTTTTCAAGAAATTCTACTTTAGCAGACGGATTAACGCACGGCATGTATCTTGAATTGATGGAGCACCTTGATAAGACACCTTATAAAGAAAGATTAATTTCATCGGAAGAAATTGTTGCTGCTTTGCGCGGAAGGAAATCCGATAAAGAAATTCAAATTATGAAAGAAGCTATTACAGAAACACTTAAAATATTCGATCAAGTTACGGAATACTTAAAACCCGGGATAAGTGAAAAAGAAGTTGCACAATTTGTTCATAAAATTGTTGAAGAAAAAGGATTTGGATTAGCATGGGATAAAGATTATTGTCCGTCCGTATTTACAGGTCCAGATACCGCCGGTGCACATGCCGGACCAACAGATAAAAAAATTGAACCCGGTCATGTAATAAATATGGACTTCGGTATAAAGTATAAAGGTTATTGTTCGGATATACAAAGAACTTGGTATGTTTTAAAACCGGGAGAAGTTAAAGCACCCGATGTTGTTCAACGCGGCTTTGATGTAATTAAAGATTCGATTACACAGTCTGCTGCTGCAATTAAACCCGGTAAACAAGGCTGCGAAATTGATGATATTGCAAGAGGTTATATTGTAAACAGCGGATATGAAGAGTATCCCCATGCACTCGGTCATCAACTGGGAAGAGTTGCGCATGACGGCGGAGCACTGCTTTCGCCACGCTGGGAGCGTTATGGTAACCTGCCGTATTTACCTCTTGAAGAAAATCAAGTATTTACAATCGAACCTCGTTTAACAATCGACGGGTACGGAATTGCAACAATTGAAGAGGAAGTTGTAATTACAAAAGACGGTTGTGAGTTTATTACACCGAGACAGGAACAATTATATTTGGTGAAATCATAGAATTGATTGTGGTAGGGACAACTCATGAGTTGTCCCTACAATTTCTTCTTACTTAATTAAAAACATCTTCCAACTAATTCCCATCATATTAAAATTACCAACAGAATTACTTATCTCAATAACTTCATCCGAAGTTAAGTTTACTAATTCATTTGCATTATATACTGCCGGTATACTCAACTCAACATTTTGCGGGTCTTCATTTTTATTTATCACCACAAGTATTCGTTCATTCATATAAGAGCGGATGTAGGCAAAAGTATTTTTGTCGGCAATTAAATTGTAATAATCGCCGTAACGCAATGCCGGATGTTCTTTTCTTAACGTAACAATTTCTCTTACATCTTTCAGAGTTTGTTTTTCGTATTCATTAAGTTCATCGCCGAATCTCATCATTCTTCTATTATCGGGATCGGAGGCGCCGGTCATACCGAATTCACTACCGTAATAAATTACCGGCAAACCGGGAATTGAATTCATGTATGCCATATATAATTTCATTTTGTCGTAACTTTTGGGATCATCAACTTGAGGAGGATTATTCCATCCTTCTTCAATTGCACTCCATTGCTCGAGTTTCAAATCGCCGTCGGCATATGCCATATATCTGTTTTTATCATGACTGTCCATTATGTTTCCCATATAATGAATAGTACCGTAGACTTCGGATGTTTTCTTTATTTCATCATCTAAAATTTTAAAAGAAAGATTAGGATCAATAAATGCTGCTTGAGCAGAATTGTATAGCTCAAAATTGAACTGCGAACTTAATTGACCGTTGTTTACATAAGAACTAACTAAATCATAATCACCAAAAGTCTCACCGATTTGATAAACATATTTGTCTTCCGGAACCGAGATTTCTTTTTTGATTTTTCTTGTAAGTTCTCTCCAGAATTCATTGGGAACATGTTTAACAGCATCATGCCGGAAACCGTCTGCACCGGTTAACTTAAGCCACCATACAGCATTCTCAGTCATAACATCCAATGCTTCTTGCGAACCGATATAATCAAACGAAGGTAAATAAGGTTCGAACCATGTAGTTAATCTATATTCATCCCAGAATCTTAAATTCAATCGTCCGTCCGGTAACTCAAGTTTTCCAAACCATTCGGGATGATTTTTATAAAACGGATGATATTCATGAACATGGTTGGAAACAAAATCGAGAAGTACTTTTATATTTTTTGAATGAGCTGTTTTTATCAGTTCTTTCAATTTATTCATTGTTCCGAATTTTTCTTCAACGTTGAGGTGATGGATAGGCCAATAACCATGATAACCACTGTAATATCTATGCGGTGCAGGGTATTCTTTAAATGCTTCATTCGGATTATCGTATACAGGCGAAATCCAAATTACATTTACACTTAGCGAATCAAAATAACCCTCGTGAATTTTATTAATTATACCTTGTAAGTCTCCACCCATATAATTTGCTTTTTCGTGAAGAGAATCATGTTGAACCGGATTATTTAAAGAAGGATCACCATCGTAAAATCTGTCAATCATTAACGAATAGATAATGCCGTCGTACCAAGTCCAATAATCATTATCAATTGGACTTCCGTTATATGAATGAACGTATTGAATATTGGAAATTTGTCCGTTATAAGTAACACCGACTCTTAAAAGATTATCGCCTTCGGTTTCATTTAGTCTAATTACAACCGAATTATTCTCGACAGTAATAGAAGAAGGATCAACTACGGTATTATTAATAAGTGCCACAACATTTTCATTTGTTATATCAACAGAACGATTTTTGTTTTCGAACAAGAAGTGATAAGAATTATTATTTTCATCAAAGTATTTCTGATGAAGATAAATATCATCCGTGTAAAGCGGATCAATTTTTAATAAGGAATTTACGCCGCCGATTCCGTTTGGTATTTTATTAGGATTAGACGGATCAAGAAACTCTTCTCCGTCAGCATAAAATTTATACTCATAGCTTCCCGCTTGAAAAGGTAGAGTTATTTTGTATATCCCTTTGTTATCATCATCTGTCATGGGTAAATTGTTTCTATTCCACTGATTAAAATTTCCGAACAGAGTAATTGTATTATATTTTTTTTGCGGAGTAAATTTAAAGGTATGAAACTGCAATTTTTCTACTACAACAGGTATTGAGTAATTTCTTCCTTCCAATTCAAAACTAAGAGAGGTAAATCCGGCAAAGTCTATACCGGCAGTTAAAATCAATGATCTAGATTCTTCCAGATAAGTAATTTCAATATAGTCGTGTTCATCAAATTTTAGATTATAGTTTTCGGAATAAAACAAGTCGCTTACCAAAACAGTATCAGTTTCGCCGGAATAAAGTTTTATAAAAGGGATTATATCCTGAATGTCGGAGGAAATTGGGGTAGAACAACTAAGTAAAAAAATTAATGAAAGCAGTGTCATTAATTTGGAGATATTTTTCATGATCTTTCCTTCAAAAAATTGTAAGGAAAGATAATAATATGAATTTATTTAATGAAGATAGAAAGAGGTATTAACTATGTTTGCGAATATAATCTTCCAATTCATCCAAATCATGAATAAAAGTAACACCTTTAAATTTATTCAGAGAAATGTTTGAATTACCATTTAAAGCTTGCCCACCGACAATTACTTTTTGTATAGGAAATTCTTCTTTAATTTTTTCCAACAATTTCAATAAACGTGCAACATTAATGTAAAAATTATTTGAGATTCCAACGAGGTCCGGTTTTTCTTCTTTAATAATATTTAGAATTTCATTTTGAGGAGTATTTGCACCAAGAAAGACCGAATTCCAGCCCATCAACTCGAAATAATCCGAAACCATTCGCGCACCCAATTCGTGGAACTCTTTATCAATACAGGTGATAATTACTTTCTTACTAGATTTTTCCACATCCAAAATTTTAGGGTATACAAGGTTGAGAAGACTTTCGGTAATTTTAGTTGCTCTATGTTCATTAGCAACAGATGCTCTATTATGTTCCCAAAGATAACCAATTCGGTACATCGACTTTTGAAATAGCTTGGTATAAATCTCTTTTACATCTTCGTTTTTTTCGAGGAGGTTCGCAATTATTTTGACACATTCTGCTTTTTTGCCCTCTAGCAATGCACTCAAATAATGATAATAAACTGCATCTGTTATCATAATAATTCCTTCAATTTCTTCTTTTCTTAAAAGCTAAACAAAAATAAGTATTGAAAAATTCCATAACAACCTAACTACCAATTAAATTTTTTTTCGATCTGTTCTGCAATTTTTAAAGATGAATAAGCAAAAAAAGGTGCGGCAAATACATCAATAGTATAATGAACATGCTGAAAAATCACACAAAAAGCTATTGCAATAGTTGCAGCCAGAAACAAATTTTTCAATATCTTATTTTGAGCAGTCAGAAAAAAAATAAACATTGTTGAAGTATGCCCGGAAAAAAATAAGTCTTTAGTTAATATTTCACCTGTTCCCCAGAATTGAACGAATGGATCGTTCAAAGGAATTATGTTTACCGGTGCTTCAAGCGGAAGAAGATACATTCCGACTATTCTGAAAATTGATGTGAGAGTATATACTTTTAATGCAAGTAATAAATATTTGGGAAAATAGCCGAGATGAATAACTGCAGCAATTAAACCGGCATAAATAATAATGAACGTCCACCAAGTAAGATCAACCGGTTGAAATAGGTTAAGCAAAGGGTCAGTGAATGAAAATCCCAAGCGAGTTTCAATATGTGTAAGATACTTTGGAAGAAAAATTAAAACGGGAATTAAGATAACCAATGTGAAAATTAAATTAATGCGATTTTTCTTAAAGCCTAGATATGGTTTCCAAATTGAAAGCATAAATAATTATTTTCTCTTGATAAATTATAAACCGAACGGAATTTTACCGGTAAGTTTTAGAACACCCTTCAAACATTTATGGGGAAAATCAACTTTGCCGACATACATCATCGGGCATCCGCGAGGAATTAATTCAATGCCGTTTTCATTACAGTATTTCTCAGCTTCACTATTATAACTTCCGTTACCGATTGAACTATGGATCCACGCATATTTGATTCCGGCTTCTTTGCAATCTTTCAAAACACTCATCGTAACCGAAGGAGACGTATTGATGAAAACACCGTCAACCGGCGAAGGAATTGATTTTAAATTCGGATAACATTTATCACCTTCAATTTCAACGGCATTGGGATTAACCGCAAAAACATTATATCCATTGTCTTTAAACTTTTTGTAAATGATGTTTCCCGTTTCGGTCGCGGGTTTTCTTGAAACTCCGGCGACGGCAATATTCTTTAGTGAAATAAACTTTTGGATTCTTTCGTTTATCGGATTCATTTTTATGCCGGTCTATTGTCTGCGGTTATATCTTTAACAGGTTCTCTTTTCTCAAGCAAATTTCTAACATTCTTAACATCAATAACCCATTTGTTTAGGTGTGAAATTAAATTCTCGGTATAGATTCTCGATTTCTCATAATCTTCAATTTCCGGCTTGTTCTCAATTGCATCAATCAGTTCGGAATATACATCGTTAAGAATATTCAGTTCATCTTTGAAATTATTTTCCATATTTCCCTCTAAGAAAATTTTTAATATTTACCAAATTAAACTATACAACAAAAATTGACAAGAATAACTTCTTATAATTTTCTTGCAACTACAACAACTTCTTTAAATGTATCAATCGTGCCAGAAAAGCTGTTTACTGCTTCTATCAACAAAATATAAATCCCCATTTTCAATGGTTGCCGTTCATCGTTATATCCGTCAAAAATAATTGAACCGTCATTTCCAAATAAATTAACTTCATTAATAGTTCTTACCTTTCTCCCCTTGCTGTCGAACACTTTGATTTGTATAGAGCTAACATCCCGCGGCAATTTATAATTAATAATTGTAAAATCCTCGTATCCGTCACCGTCAGGCGAAAACGGATTTGGAGTTACAAAAATTGCTTTGTTAGAAGATTTATTTTCTATATAGATAGAATTCTCTTTGGCGGGTGTAGCACCGATCGCATCGGTAGAGGTTGACCAGTTGTTGTTATCATTCCCGCTAATGAACGGATTTATTCGTTCAAGACTTTTGTTACGAGTCGTTACCAATCTTGAATTATGCCAATCATTGTAGTAATGAACCGAATCTATGGTTTCACCGAATGCGTCTGTTAATAAAACTAAGTCATCAGAATTATTTAAGCTGAGATTTCTATTTGCAATTATCAATTGGTTATAACCGCTAAGTTCGGGATAATTAAAAAGTATAGATGAATCGGCGGCAACTACTAAATATGATTTGGGACTAATAACAAAACTTGTTCTGGTAAGATTAGTTCTGTTCTTTGCAGCATCCTCAACTACCCAATTAGCTATTTCAATATATTCATCGGATGTATTAAAGAATTCTATAAATTCTGAATTATCGGTTTCCGGGTTAAACATAATTTCGTTAATAACAACTTTTTGATCTTCTTCGAGTTGTTTAATATTAATTGTAGAATTTATTGTACCGGGGGTTGAACCTCCCAACGTAATTGAAGGCAGCCAATTCCATCTATCATTTGTCGGTGAATCAAGCGAAAGTCTTTCCAACGAAATTCCTGTAGTAGCGCCCCACGAAGAGAAGTATTTCAAGCTGTCGATTAAAGCTCCTCGAAAATCGAAAATAGTAATTATATCTTCGGTAGTATTAAGTATTCCAAAATCTAATTGAAAAATATGTACCCCGTGTTGTTCACTAAACTTACCTCCTGATGTATCATCTGCAATTATTATATACTCACCCGGTTTTACAATTATATCTTCATTCGTAATTAAACGGGGAGAATTATATGTACTACCTTCAGCTATTCTCCAACCTTTAAGATTAATATCGCTCGTTGATGTATTTATTAGTTCAACCCATTCAGTGCCGGCACTAGATGGTGCATAAAGCACTTCGTTGATTAACACGGAAGCTGTTGAATAACCCGAATAAAATGTTTTTGTTAATGAATTGTTTGCGAGATTTTCATCCAGCATAAAGTTTATTGTAGCAGTTGCAGTAAAACTTTCCTGCATTTGGTAATATGAAGAAACCGTAATTAAATCAGTTTCTCCGGATTGAATAAACTGTCCTTGAAATTCTTCATAAACACCGAAGTCAGCTTCAAATATTACAAAATAATCCGAAACATCAAGTAAACCTGCATTTTTAATGTACATTGAGATAGTAATTTGTTCGCCCAGTTCAGGAAATTCAGGTGTTAAGAAAATATCTTCCAAAACCAGGTCATAATTTTTTGGAACACGACTGTTAATAAATCCGGGAGTTCCTCTTTCGGAAGCAATAGAATAATTCCAATTTGAAGGTGAAGTAGAAGGTCCATCATAATCCAAACGTTCAATTGAATTACCTGCTTTTCTTGAAAATTGATTGTTATAAAAAACAGAATCTATTGTATTACCGAATCGGTCATAAATTACAACACCATCTTCGGTATTGTTAAGGATGGCAAAATTAACAAGTATAACCCCTTCTTTTAAGTTAGGATAAAAGTTATAAATCCCGGAGTCTTTAGATAGAACCACAAATTTTCCGGGATCAATGTATACATTTTCCCTAGTAATTGTTGTAACTGAAGGAGTTGCAAGAACATCTGAGACCAACCAGTCTTTAAGATTAATAGCATTATCGGAATTATTGTAAAGTTCGATCCATTCTGGCTCATCACCTTCAGGCGCATACATTATTTCATTTATTACTAAAGAAAGTGGTGCAACAGTTGAAGAGATAAATAAGAGAGAAAAATTATTTGAAATATCCTGGTCATCCGGATAATCCGCTTCAGCGATAAAAAATTTATCATCAATAAATGCATCGATCTGGTAGTTAAATTTAACTGTACGAGTTTCTCCCGGGGTTAAATTCTCAATATTAATTACTTCCAAGAAGTTACCTATTTCACTCGATGAATTTGACTCGAAAAGTTTAAGATCAAAAGTCGCTGTATTAAGTCCGTCATTAATTAAATCAACAAAAAGCATTACTGTTTCTCCGGCTACCGGTTGTTCGGGATCACTATAAAACTCTTTAATAGCCACATCATAATCTTTCGGTGCAACGGAGTTTATTTTTCCGGGAGTGCCGTTACTTGGATCTGTAGATGTTATCCAATTAGATGCTTCTGTTGAACTTCCAAAAGGGTTAATTCTTTCTAAAGAACGACCGTTTGTTCCTCCCCACTGAGATGTATAATTTAAGGAATCAATAACTCTATCGAAGTTATCAAGCAGCATAATTCTATCACCGGAATTATTTAATACCGGGAATGATCTTATTATAACTTGCGAAGGGATATCATATAGCATTGTGATAATGCTGTCACGCGCAATTACAATGTATGAATTTGCGGGAAGCAAAATATTTTGGGTGCTTATCACAACCGTATCATTTAAGTCAGCAATCTGAAAATCTCTTAGTTGAAATGCGGTGGATGAAGTGTTATGTAACTCTATCCATTCCGGATAAGGAGCAGTTGGAGCATACATAAACTCATTGATAACTATTTCGCCTCTATTTACATGTGGTTTAACTACCTCTTTATATAAATAAACCGAATCATTAGGTTGATAATTATCACTTGGATGATTAACTGCCGCCAGTAAACCAACAGTTCCAACTGAATTAAAAATATATGATAACTGCTCGGTGATTTCTTGACCGGCTTCAATGGTTAATCCTGTAAAACTCTCTATAAGTTCTTCTTCCGTGAATAAAGAATCATTATTTATATCGAAATAAATATTCAGCTCTCCTCCGCTTATATTACTTAATCCATTATTTTTAACCCGCACATCAAAAACAGAGGGTTCGTCCAATAGTAAAAATGAATTAACGGAATTAAAGTGAGTTACAGCTAAATCAAATTCTCGGGGGACAACAGAGTTCTCTTGACCCGGTGTTGCTCCTGCCGAACTTATTGATTGTGCCCAATTATTTTGCGATGTGCTTTCTCCAAAGACATCAATTCTTTCCAGAGATTTACCGTTAGATCCACCCCAAGAACTACTGTATCTCAATGAGTCTATCACAATTGAATATTCATTTAAAAGTATTACATCATCTCCCGTGTTATTAAGAACAGGTAAATTCATTACAATAATCTTGGCATTAATATTATAAAAATTCAGAATAGAGGAATCCTTTGCCAAAACAATATATTCCAACGGATCGATAGTAATGAATTCATTTGTAATAGTGGCAGAGCCACTTGCGTCTGAAAATTTCCAGTTAGTAAGTAAGTAAGTATTTTCAGAGCGGTTATAGATTTCAACCCACTCAGGTTCGCCCGAACCTGTTAACGGGGCATACATAATTTCGTTTATTACAATATCATTATAACCGGGTGGCGGGGGATATACTACAAACTCAAGAATTAATCTATTGTTTGAAAGGTCTTCATCTTCGTTATAGATTACTTCTCCGATTAATTGCAGATTCATTGACGGGAATGAACCCAATTCAATTGATTCAACGAAAGAATTTCCGCTTGCAAGATTTAAATATTCTTGCGATTCTATCAACTCGTTTTGCTGTGGTATCCCGTCAAAGTTTGTGTCATTGTAGAGATTAACTGTAAAAGAAAGTGCGTTTAATCTTCCTAAATTTTCTATAATCAAATTTGCTGTAAGAACTTTGTTTTCAATCGGTGGACTTGGTGAAATACTAATTTCTGTAATCGCAAGATCGTGATCTTTTGGCGTAAGGGAATTAATAGCACCGGGTGTGGCTATATTCGGACTTGTTGAAGTTCCCCAATTGTTCGGATTATGACTTAGAGAATCGTAATCAATTCTTTCAAGTGATCTTCCACCGGTGCCACCCCATGAGTTTT
>DYHH01000028.1:16520-51144 GCA_020724265.1 Melioribacter roseus
GCATACATAATTTCATTTATAATAACTGCGTTGAACGGTGGAGGTGGAGGAAGAATTACAAATTCTTTTACTAATTCATTATTACTATCATCTTCATCTAAACCGAAATTAACAACACCGATTAATTGTAAATCTCCTTGAGAAAAACTACCTAAGTTAAAATTCTGAATAACAGAATCACCGCTTGCAAGGTTGTTCAAGTTAACGGTGTTAATTAATTCCCCGGGTTGTGGAGTTGCGTCAAAGTTTATGTCATTATATAAACTAATAGAGTAAGTGTTTGCGTTATTGTATCCCGGATTATTTACTTTAACTTGAGCAGTAAGTGTAACTCCCTCAATAGGAGGAGAAGGAGTGATAGTGATGTCAGTAAGAGCGAGATCAAAATCTTTAGGCGAAATAGAATTTATCTTACCGGGAGTTGCTCTATTAGGAGTAACTGCAGTTCCCCAATTATTAGGATCATGACTTGGTGAATCGTAATCAATTCTTTCAAGTGATCTTCCACCGGTGCCACCCCATGAGTTTTGATACGTTAAAGAGTCAATTACAAATGAATTATTATCCATTAAAACGGTTCTATCCCAATCATTATTTAGAATAGGAAGATTCATAACAATAATTGTGGCGTCAATATCAAAGAAGTCTTCAATATTTGCATTTTTAGATAATATTATAAACTCACCAGGATCAATAGTAACTGGGTCGACGGTAATAACAGCTGAGCCGGCAAAATCGGCAAACCTCCAATTGGCTAAGTTGTAAGTCTGATTAGAATTATTATAAATCTCGACCCACTCGGGTTCACCGGTTGACGGCGCATACATAATTTCATTTATAATAACTGCGTTGAACGGTGGAGGTGGAGGAAGAACGGTAAAATTATAAATCAATGTATCATTAAAAGAAGCTTCGTCTCCAGCCAAAACTACAACAGCAATTAAGCGGTGCTGACCTTCAGGAAATGATCCAATATCAAAATTTTGAATAATAGAATCACCGCTTGCAAGATTATTTATTGTGTATGAATCTACTAATTCTCCCGGTTGCGGTGTCGAATCAAAATTTACATCAATATATAACGACAGTTCGAATGTATCGGCTAATAATGTACCGAGGTTAACTGCCTTAACAGATGAAGTTAAATTTACATTTTCTATAATTGGATCCGGCAAAACAGAAATTTCAGTAACAGCCATATCCTTTTCTTTTGGAGAAACGGAATTTTTATATCCCGGAGTACCATCAAACACTAATGAATTAGCCCAATTCGATGAAGAGTTGTCCGTATTAAGTATAATTTTTTCATCTGAATAACCTACTGCATTATTAGCAGAGTATATATAGACAGAAAGCGTATCACCACCGCTATTTAATAAATACACCGGTCTATCAGAAGTATTTGCCATGGGTCCGAAAGTTGTGCTGTTTATTGTCACGATTAATGCTTCGGGTGGAAAATTATATGGACCAGTAACAGGATCATAATCTCCTTCAATAACGACAGCAAATTGGTTTGGCTGAAGTACTGTTGAACCGGCATTGTATGCAATAATAGATTTGATTGCGAAAGTAGCAACCTTTATACGATAATCACTCAAATCAATTGCTTGATTTGTCGGATTAAAAAGTTCTACATATTCATTTTTGTTACCATCACCGCTTGGATAAAACATAATTTCAGAAAATACAGGATGGTTCTGGGCAATTAACGAAGTGGTTAACAAAACTATTAGAACTATAGTTTTGATAAGATTTGAAAAACTCACGTTCACACTCGCATAATTTTTTTTGATTGTTTATTTAATATAACCAAAATGAGGAAAACAGATAAAATTAACTCGCAATATTAATCCCAAATTCTCTTATTTTTATTGATATAAATGTCATCCGAAAAGTTAACATATAAACAAATCTTATATTTCTGGTTACCTCTTGCCGCTACCTGGCTTATGATGTCAATTGAGAATCCTATTCTTACCGCAATTATTGCAAGAATGGCGGAACCGAAGTTTAATCTTGCTGCTTATGGTGTTGCTTTTTCTTTTGCACTATTAATTGAATCACCCGTTATTATGATGATGAGTGCTTCAACTGCTCTTGTTAAAGACTACAAATCCTACTTAAAACTTCGCAAGTTTAGTTACATACTTAACTTTTCGTTAACAGGCGTAATGCTACTTATTTTAATTCCTTCAATTTTTGATTTTCTTTCTATTGATCTTATTGCACTTCCAAATGAGGTAGCAGACTTAACCTACATAGCTATGATATTGTTAATCCCTTGGCCCGGTTCTATCGGTTACAGAAGATTTTATCAAGGAATACTCATCAACTCCAACCAAACAAGAAAAGTTGCTTACGGCACAATTATAAGACTTGTTGCAATGAGTATTACCGCTTTAGTGCTGTATTCCTTTTTTAATTTCGATGGTGTAATTGTTGGCGCAAGCGCTCTTTCAGCCGGTGTTATCATGGAAGGTTTGTCCAGCAAACTAATGGCTCGCAAAATATTAGTTGATTATAGAATTCATGAGTTCGATAAAAGTACAGACCTATCATTCAAAGAAATATGGGAGTTTTATTACCCGCTTGCATTAACTTCAATTATTGCTCTCGGGGTTCATCCAATGGTTACTTTTTTTCTCGGACAAAGCAGAATGGCACTCGAATCATTAGCAGTTCTTCCTGTTCTTAACGGATTCATTTTTATATTTCGTGGAATCGGACTTTCTTTTCAAGAGGTGGGAATTGCTTTGTTAGATACTATAAGCAAATCTCATAATTATAAAATGTTGAGAAACTTTGCTACGGCAGGAGGGTTATCAGTTGTGTTTACACTTGCTTTGGTTGCTTTTACTCCTTTATCGCATTTATGGTTTGAAGAAGTTGCCGGTCTAACAAAAGACCTTGCCGATTTTTCCATGATGCCTTTAATGATAATGATTCTAATGCCGGGTTTAACATTTTTAATCTCATTTCAAAGGTCGGTGCTTGTTAACGCCAAACATACAAAGCCGATTACAATTGCAACCATTACCGAAGTAAGCAGTATTATTTTAATTTTACTCGTTACAATAAATTGGCTAAATTGGATCGGTGTTATTGCGGCAACCACTTCATATGTTTTAGGAAGATTAGCGGCAAACATTTATTTAATGAAACCATTTTTAAAAGAAGTAAAACAATATTATTAGATTTGAATAAAGAAATCTTTGACTCGGTTTAGGTATAAAAATGAAAGTATTATTACTTGGCTGCGGACTTGTTGGTCGAGCAATTGCTGTTGATCTTAAAAATGATAGTGATATTAAACTTACCGCAGCTGATATTAATAAAGACAATCTGAACAAACTGAACAGCAAATCAATCACTGCAATTTGGTTCGATACAACCAAGAAAAGCGCATTAGAAAATTTATTAATTGATTTTGATTTAGTTATAAATGCCGTTCCCGGTTCTATCGGGTTTAAAACTTTGCAATATATTATCGGTACAGGGACAAATGTGGTTGATATTGCTTTTTATGAAGAGGATCCTTTTTCACTTCATCAATTGGCAATTAAAAATAATGTAACCGCATTGGTTGACTGCGGGGTCTCCCCGGGCATTAGTAATTTAATTCTCGGAAATTCTCTTAAGGAATTTGAAGAGATAAATAATATTGAAATATACGTGGGCGGATTACCGAAGGAAAGAGACGGATTATTTGATTATAAAGCAGTCTTTTCTATAAGTGATTTAATAGAAGAATATTTGAGACCGGCTCGTGCAATTGTAAATAACAAGATAATTACTACTGATGCTCTTTCCGAAATTAAAGAAATTTCATTAGAGAATTATGAACCCTTTGAAGCTTTTAACAGTGACGGTTTGCGGACATTATTAAAGACAATCAATGCAGAAAATATGAGTGAATATACAGTTAGATATAAAGGGCATACAGAGAAAATGAAGCTGCTTAGAGATGCGTCATTTTTTAGCAAAGAGATTGTTGAAATAAACGGACAAGAAATTACTCCATTTGATTTTTCAACAGCATTGCTCTCAAAGGTTATTAAGTTTACCGAGACAGATAAAGATATAACTCTTTTGAAGATAATTATGGAAGGAGAGGTAAATAGTAAATACAAAAAAGTTATCTATGAGATGATAGATGAATTTGATGATTTAACAAATACTCACTCAATGGCACGCACAACGGGGTTTATGGCTGCAATGTGTGTCCGGTTATTGGTTAATAACAAGTTTAATGAGAAAGGTATATTCCCGCCGGAAGTGCTTGGGCAGAACGAAACAGTTTATAATTATGTGATGAGTGGATTAGAAGATAGAAATATAATGATTAATAAAGTTGTCGAATAAATTGTTAATGCATGTATTTAGCACCATACTTTAGAATAAATTTCAGCTTTCATTGATAATAATTCTCATCGAATAACATATCATTCTTTCATATATTTACTTCTATGATAGAGATAGCTGAGTTATATAAATCGTTTGACGATAACAAAGTATTACGAGGAGTAAATCTTACAATTGAACCCGGACAGACGTTCGCAATTATCGGTAGAAGCGGATGCGGTAAAAGTGTGTTGCTCAAACATATCGTCGGTCTGCTTGTGCCCGATTCCGGTTATGTTAAAATTGAAGGTCAGAATATTTCTGAGCTAAATGAAAATCAACTGACGGAAATAAGAAGAAAGTTCGGTTTTCTTTTTCAGGGAGCGGCACTTTTTGATTCTCTTAACGTTGAAGAAAATGTATCACTTTCTTTAGTTGAAAATGACTACGGTTTTTCCAAAGAAGAAATTGATAAGAAAGTTGAAGAAAAATTAGCATTAGTCGGTTTACCCGGTATTCAAAAGGTGAAGCCGGCTGAACTATCAGGCGGAATGAGAAAGCGTGTCGGACTTGCGAGAGCATTAATACACGATCCGAGTTATATATTATACGATGAACCTACAACCGGGCTCGATCCTGTTATGTCTGACTCCATTGATGAGTTAATTAAAGAACTTGCAGATAAACTTAATGTTACTTCTATTGTTGTTACACATGATATGTTCAGCGTTAAAAATGTTGCGGCAAGAATTGCAATGATGCATGAAGGGAAAATTTATTTTAACGGAACCCCGGATGAAGTTTTAAATAGTAACGACCCGGTTATAAAAGGATTTATTCAAAGAACAGGTTTTTAATGAGCAAGACAAAAACAAAATATGTTTGCAGTGAATGCGGATATGAATCATTAAGATGGATTGGAAAATGTCCGAATTGCGAAAGCTGGAATTCCTTTATCGAAGAAATCTTCGAAACAAAGAAAAGCGGCGGTTCAAAAAAGAAGAGCGAATCAGTGCCGTTGAAATTAACTGATGACGTACCACAAACCGAAGATAGAATTCAAACAGGTATTAAAGAATTTGATAGAGTTTTAGGCGAAGGATTAATGCCTGGCTCCGTAATACTTTTAGCCGGTGATCCGGGTGTTGGCAAATCGACTTTGGTTATGCATGCAGCCGGAAAAATTAAAACGAAAATTTTATACGTAACCGGTGAAGAATCATTCCGTCAAATCAACATTCGTGCAAAAAGATTAAAAGTAAATAACGAAAATATTTTAGTCTACCCCGAAACAAATTTAGAGTTTATTACGGATCAAATAAAAAATGAAAACCCGGCAGTTGTAATTATTGATTCTATTCAAACAATTTACAATCCAGATTTTGACAATGCACCCGGAACTGTTACACAAATCAGAGAATGTACGTCTGCGTTGATGCAGCTTGCAAAGGTTAACGGTTGTGCTGTAATTATTGTAGGTCATGTAACAAAAGAAGGATTCATTGCCGGACCGAAAGTTCTTGAACATATAGTTGATACAGTATTACAATTTGAAGGAGAAAGAAATCATTCATATAGAATATTGCGAGCACAAAAAAATAGATTCGGCAGTACAAACGAAATCGGAATTTTCGAAATGCACGGCGACGGTTTATCGGAAGTTGCAAATCCAAGCGAAATATTTTTAGGTGATAGAGATAAGATAGTAAGCGGTTCGGTTGTAACCGCAAGTATGGAAGGAACCCGCCCGGTTTTACTTGAAGTTCAGGCTTTAGTTACTCCGTCAAATTACGGCAACCCGCAGCGTGTTGCAACTGGGTTTGATTACAGAAGATTATCGATTTTACTTGCTGTTTTAGAAAAGCGTGCACACTTAAGAGTTTCCACTGCAAATGTTTTTCTAAATATGGCTGGCGGAATTAGAATAGAAGAACCCGCAATTGATCTGGCGGTATGTGCTGCAATTGCATCAAATCTTAAAGAAGAAAAAGCTAAAGAAAGTTTAGTCGCTGTTGGAGAAATAGGGTTGGGAGGCGAAGTTCGCGGTGTTAGCAATATAGAAAAAAGAATTTCCGAAGCGGAAAAACTCGGCTTTAGTACTATAATTATTCCAAAAGCAAATATGAAATCGGTTAAGAAGAAAACTAAAATTAAAATTGTACCGGTAGAGGATATACAATCCGCAATTGAAGAGATATTGATTTAACGAACGAATGAATCCCCGGGATTTTCCAGAAAAGAATAAGTAATCAATGCTAAAGAAAAATTTTTAAATCGACAAATCCCGGGGATTTACTGTTGTAATCGTAACTAAATTTATATTCTTCAAGAATTTAGACTAATTTCCCTGTCTATTCGCTCTTTTAGAATTACCTTAATAAATGATTGATATGGCACATCTCTTTTATTAGCAAGAGATTTTAAGTCATCTAACATTGATTCCGGTAACCTTAGAGATATGGTTTTTGTAGAAGGCTTAAGATTAGGAAAAGTTATCGGTTTAGCTTTTTGCCAATCAATAAATTCAGAGGATTCGTTCTTTAACCAGAATTCTCTTTCTTCACTTTCACTTTTGAATTTGGGAATGTTTTTTAACTTCTTCATGGTATATTGCTCTTTCTTTTTTGCTCATATTTCTTGCCGATATTATTCGGATTTGTTTTCTTCTTATTGTAAAAACAACAAATAATTCTTTATTCTCATCAGTTCTTCCAAGTAAATACCATCGTTTTTCCTTTGATTCTTTCTGCATTGAATCCATAATTATAATTGGTTTGTTGAAAAATACTTGTTCACATTCTCTTACATTAACATTATGCTTAATCCAGTTTTTTACTGAATTTCCTTCATCCCATTGAAAACTATCACATTTATCAAAAATTCTCTTCATAACTGTTGTATATTATACTAATATACACAAAGAATCAAGCCAATTTTATTTCTGGAGGTAGAAGATCTTGATCATGGGTGAGTTGGTAGAAACTAACATTAGTAAATTTAAGGAAAGTAGTGCTTAAATAACTGTCTGCTTTTAGGGAGGAAAATCAATATCAATATTATTTATTAGACGCAGACGTGAAGCCTGCGATTACAATTTTGTTTCTTTTCTTGATACTATTCAATGAATTGTAAAATCGAAATAGCAGCGCGTAAGTCACCGGGTTTATAACCGGTAGCTTTGTCATCCGGATATTTTTCTTTCAGTAAATTTTTCACTTCACTGCTAATCATATTTTCGCCGCCGTGGCAGGTTAAACATGGTCCTTGAATGAATATCGGTTTCATATATCTCGCATAAGGTTTGTCTTCTATTTCAACGATTTCAAAATATTCGGTTTCTTTATCGAAATTTCCTTCGCTCATAAGTTCATGCCAGCGGGAAAGAACTTTTGTTTCAAATGCATCTGTAGTGTCTATCGGGTTCCGGGGTTTGAAAGTTACTCGCTTTAAATCGACATTATTTTTTTTACCGATAATATTCGTTAATTCCTGCGCTGTATCTGAGCAGACGGTTATCGCTTGTAGTGGTCCGCCTTCTGATAAATTTTTCATCAGTACGGATTTTAAGTCTTCCATGAACAACATTGAAATCTCACGGAAATGTTTTTTCAATTCATCATTGGAACCTGTTTGTGCAGTTAATAGAAGCAGAAGAGTTATTGATATTATGATTAAATATATTTTTTTCATTTTATACGTGTAGGGACAACTCATGAGCTGTCCCTACGCTAAATTATTTAATTGTCGGTAAAGAAAAATCGGGGGCTTTAATATATTCTTCTCTGTTATAATTACCCGCGAGTGCTTTTTCAATATCTTGTCTATAAACCTCTTTTGAAACCAATCCAATGTGACGTGAAACAACGAATCCGCGTCTATCAATAACAAATGACGTAGGGATTGACTGAATTCCACCGTATTGCTGCGTTACATTCATATCACCTTTTACAACGGGATAATTAATTCCGAATTCTTTCATAAAGGGAACAACATCTTTTTCGGTAGCCCCACCACGAGAAATTGCATCGAGTGAAATACCAATCACAACAAGTTGATCATATTCATTCTGAAGTTCGACTAAATCCGGTACGCCCTTTCGGCAAGGGGGGCACCATGTAGCCCAGAAATCTATTAAAATAACTTTACCCTGTAATTCAGATAAAGTTAATTCTTCTCCATACATTTCGGCGGATGCTTCATTATTGTTGCATCCTAAAGTAAATACTGTAATAAATAACAAGAACGAAAATACTTTTATTGATTTTTTCATTTACTCCTCTAATAGTTTTTCAATATCTTTTTTGTATATATCCTTATTAACATAGCCAATATAAGAACTGTAAATTCTTCCTTCTTTATCAAGCACAAATGAAGTCGGAATTGATTGAATATTACCGTATTGTCTGGCAGTGTTAAACTCTCCGTAGACAATAGGATAGTTAATTTTGAATTGCTCAACAAACGGTTTAACATCGTCTTTTGTATCGGTATCAAGTGAAATGCCGATTATCTCAAACTTATCGGACGGATATTCATTTTTTAACTCAATCAAATCGGGTATTGCTTTACGGCAGGGGGCACACCATGTTGCCCAAAAATCAAGCACAACAATTTTTTCTTTATAATCTGACAAACTTATTATTTCTCCGGTAACAGAAGCCAACTGAAATTCGGGAGCGGATTCTCTGCTTGATGGATCGACTTTTGCTTTATAGTTTGGGGGATAAGGACCCGGCACAGGGTCGTCAAAATTATTGTTAACAAAAAAGAAGATTAAAAATGCTATTACAAATAAAGCAGTATAAAGATGGCTTCTTTGTTTTTTTGTTAAACCTAAAACGCGTTTTTCTTCTTGTTGTTTACTCATGTTATCTCAATTTTTAGAACAAAAATAGTAAATGATAAATTGGTTTCACAATTCAATTTACTTTTAGTTCGTTCAGATCTTTTACAAACTCTTCGATTTTCTCGTCATCGAAACCTTTTTCTTTTGCTGCTTCTTCAAGAGAACCCCATATCGGTTCACCGCACCGCAAACATCTAATTCCTTTATCACTTAAATAACTTACCGCTTTCGGAAGAACTCTAACTAGGTCTTCAATTTCGATATCTTTTGTTATTTCATTCATCTTCTTTTTTTGATTTTTTCTTTGTAGGAAAAGACCAAATTGCTCCGATCAATGCACCATATGCTGTTGTTGTATATGGATTGCTGGTAATCGGACAACTGCCAGTATTGCATCCGATAAAATAATAATAAGCATAACCGAGTAAAGCGCCGACAAAAACCGGCAGAGTAAATTTTGCTATTTTCTTATAATTTATATTCATAATAAGTTCTTTCAATTATATAGTAGTTAGTTTTGATATGATGTCAAAAATACGACAAAGATTCAGAAAAAAGATTTACCTAACGTTCATTTATTTGCTCTTGAAACCACTATTTAATAGTTTTAACTGCTTAAAAAACATTTAGATGGAGAATTAAATGCCCGAATATCAAAAACATTTGTATATGATAGTTTTCCCGATAAACGCATTGGTTGCTTCACAGCTTGAACCTGATCAATTTGGAAAACATTATACAACCGGCAGCGCTAAACATTACAGCGGTAAGGTAATCTTTGCCGAAGTCGATATTAATTATAGACATCCTTATTTCGATATTGATAAATACCTTGATTTAACAGTCCCCCACGAAGATGGTTCCCCTAAGAAAACAAAATTTATTAAATCATACGGCGTATTGGAACACGTAGAGCTTTCGGCAATTAAGAAATTATTTTTGGTTACAAACAACGGAAGCGTACTTCCGATTGAACCGGCGGAATATACTGCTGTTAATCAACCCGGTTTAATTAGAATTTATCAAGAAGTTTGTCCGCTTGAAAATTTGGTTGCATCAAATAAAGATCAACGTGAGTTTGGTAAGTTTATCACTTCAGAAACTATTTCAAAAGGCGCACCAAATATGTGCTTTACTCAGATTGATTTCAATATTGAACAATTCTTTGAAAAAAATAAGAACAAAGATATTCTTCAAATTGATTTGCCGGGCGTAAATCCTTACAGATTTTTTGATTGTGTAATGGATTTGAAAAACAATCCCGATAAATTTACCAAGACAATTAGTCTGGGAAGTTTGTTAAGAGAAATATCTTATAAATTCTTACGTCACGGATTCTGGTTTGTAAAAGGTGAAGAAATTAAATTCTTCCCGATGCCTTCCGAAGCAGATCTTGAAAATAAATATTTCTATTGGTGGAAGTTTGTTAGATAAAGCTGTTTTGTAGGGACAACTCATGAGTTGTCCCTACTATTGAACCGTCAATTCTATTATTACTTTTTATACTCACCATCACCCCATTTCAGAACTTCAACCTTAACTTCTGCTAACCCATCTTCAATCATATCAAGTTTTCTTGCTGCACCGTAAGAGAGGTCGATTATTCTTTCGGGATGCTGCGGCATGTGATCGTTTATTCTTAAAATTTGTGATTTGTTGTTTGTAAGATTTGTTACCTTAACAATTGTACCGGATGGATATGTTGGATGAGCGGCGGAAATTCCATACATATCATAAATTTCACCGTTTGCAGTAATATTCCCGTGAAAATCATCTCCATAATAAGAGGCAATACCGGTCTGTACTTCTAATATTGCTTCATTATGAAATTCATTATATTCGTGTTCATCATCGGTATTTGAATAGCGGACAGGTTTTGTTTCTTTCGGTTTATTAATCCGCGGGTCTTTACTTGTAAATTTCGGTACCGAACTACATGACCAAAGAAAATTTATCAATATAAAAGTTAAAAGAATTTTTATTAGCTGCTTAGTCACTACTAATCGAAATTTGTTGTGCTTATAAAATAAGTTTTATTTTTAGTTTATAAAAGAGAGAATAGTCTACTCTTATTGTTTGCTTCTTATAAACAACCTCTCTAACTTTGCTTTTTCTTAATATGATTTCGTTTTGTTGTAATACATTTACATAATAAACCCAAGTAAATTATGAACCTATCAAAACTTAAAGCCCCCAATACTTTTCTTATAATTTTTTCTTTAGTTATAGTTGCGGCAATATCAACATGGATTGTACCTGCAGGCGAATTTGAAACTACTGTCAAAAACGGCAGAGAAATTGTCGTTAGCGGTTCGTATCATCATGTTGAACCCAACCCGCAAGGGATTTTTGATGTGTTGACAGCTCCGATTAAAGGATTTATTGATGCAGCATTAATAATCGGGTTTGTATTAATTGTAGGAGGCGCTTTCGGAATATTTGCTAAAACAGAAGCTGTTGATGCCGGTATAAAAGCGATTGCAAAAGCTCATTCAAATTCTGCTCTAATTAGAAAACTACTTATACCTATTTTTATGATTATCTTCTCACTCGGCGGTTCTGTTTTCGGAATGGGCGAAGAAGTTATTCCTTTTATTTTAATTTTTGTCCCGATGGCATTAATGCTTGGGTATGATTCAATTACAGGTGTTGCAATCCCATTTGTTGGTGCAGGTGCAGGTTTTGCAGGAGCATTTATAAATCCATTTACTTTAGGAATTGCGCAGGGAATTGCCGAGTTACCGCCGCTTTCGGGAATAGAATATAGAATTATTGTTTGGATTATTCTTACAGCCATTGCAATCTATTTTGTAATGAAGTATGCCGATAGAATTAAAATAAAACCCGAGTTAAGCCTTACTTACAAAATGGATCAAAGAAAACGAGAGAATTTACATGTTTCAGAATTAGAAAATTTTAAAGGAATTGATTCCAAACATAAATGGGTATTGTTTATTTTCTTAGCAGGATTGATTGTGCTGGTTTTCGGAGTGATTGTTTACGGATGGTATATTGCTGAAATTAGTGCTGTATTTTTTGCTACAGGTATTGTTGTTGGTATTGTAGGCAGACTTACCGTAAATGAAATTACGGATTCCTTTTTGCAAGGAGCAAAAGACTTAATGGCTACTGCAATTATAATTGCTTTAGCAAGAGGGATATTAATTATTGCAACCGAAGGTAAAATTATCGGTACTATATTATACGGCTTATCCGACCCGATTGAAGCGCTTCATCCTGTAATTTCAAGTCAAGCTATGTTTGTCATACAATCATTAATAAATTTATTTGTTCCTTCGGGGAGCGGACAGGCAGCATTAACAATGCCGATTATGGCACCTCTTGGAGACCTTGTCGGTGTATCTCGCCAGACGGCGGTCTTAGCTTTTCAATTCGGAGACGGTTTTACCAATATGATTATTCCTACTTCGGCAATAACAATGGGTGTTCTTACGCTGGCTGATATCCCATGGAATATTTGGGCAAGATGGATGATTAAACTACAAGTTATTTTTATTATTGTCGGATTAATTCTACTAATTCCCCCTTACTTTTTCTGGTAGAAAGATAGGCTGGTGTACCTTAAATCACTAAAAAAAGGAATAGGTTGTATAATAAGTTTCTTAATTTTATATTTCGCTTTAAGTTAAGCAAGTGTCTACGATTGGAGAATCGAATTTAATGAAACCACGACTTTTAGTTGTTGAAGACGATTATGAAAATCAAAAGTTCTTAGAGATTTTTCTAAAAAGAAAATTTGATTTGGATATTTGCGATTCCGCGGATACTTTTTATGCATTAATTGAAAAATCTAAATTCGATATTATTTTGATGGATATTTCTCTGCGCGGCAAGAAAGACGGTCTTCAACTGACGAAAGAACTTAGACAAAATGAAAAGTATAAAAATATTCCTATCGTTGCGCTTTCTGCACACGCCTTTCAAAAAGACAAAGAAAATGCTTACCAAGCCGGTGTTGATGCATTTTTAACAAAACCTGTTCAAAATGAAGTACTGCTTGAAACCTTGGTTAAATTAAGTCCCTCGCTGCAAAATTAGTTGTAACATTTCTCATATCTAATCCGTCTAAAGAGTAAAAATTGAGGGATAATTATGTTCAATAAAAATCGAATATCAATTCTAATTTTCGGATTTATTTTTTGTTTATCTATCAGCTCACAAACTAAATATAATTACGGGGCTGCATGGGATGATTGGAATGATTGGCGCTTCGAGTTTAGTTATGATAGACCTTTCATCGAAGTGAATTACGGATTTGGAAATCCAAAGCATGATAAGTTCTATCAAGACTTTGCAAAAATCGGGTTGACTGAAATTAAGCTTGGTTACCTGAAAGACAGCGATCTATTCTATGATAATATAGATGATAGAAAAGAAACATTTGTGTTTGGTTCAATGTTATCGCCCGAATTGAAATCCCCCGATTCTGACCCGCTGGAGTTTGAAACCGAAATTTGGCGATTTGGTTTTGCAAATAGACATACTCTTGGTTATTACGGAGATAGTTTTTCGGTATTGCCTTACCACCAAGACGGATTTGTTTGGTCTCGATTAGAAACATCTGAAAAGATTGATCCTATTTTAGGAATTGAATCTTTAGCATCGGAAATAATAAATGATTTCGAAATAATTGAAAGATATAATGAGACTTTTCGGTTTGGAACTATCGACGAAGGGGGAATTAGGTTTGAATTAATGAACACTGTGTCTATTAATGCAGGATATGAAGCATCTGTTATTTTTCCAAGACATCTTTTCTGGAAACATGCCGGAAGTTATATAATACAAAAAGCCGGACAAGGAGCTTTAACCTATTTTATAAACGAAATTCTCGACTCAACTCCGGTTGCTGCACCAATAATAAGTTTTTTATTACAGAACGGTTATGCGTATGCTTTTCATCTGCTTAAACAAAAAGATATGAATTGGCCTTTTGAAACAGAAGCTCCGTTAACGTACGAGACTTTTAAGTTTGGAATTACTTTTACGTTTTAACCCGATTTAACAACCTTGATGGTATAAGAAATTCTTAGAATTTTTTATTCTTCAAGGTTGTTTACCTTATTAAATCAATATAAAAAAATATGACTGCAATAAGGTTTTAAGTCAATATATAACCCATCGCTATTGATTTCTTCCGAAGATCTGTTGTACTCAACAGCATTTAGTATATCACGAATAATAAAGTTGCCGGAATAATTCTTTGTATCGAACTTAACTCTACACTGCGAAGATTGATGGGAATAATTTACGACAACCAGAACAGTTTGGTTATCTTTATTCCATAACCAGGCGAGTATATTTTTGCTGGTCAAATTTCCTTCCCATGCAGGCAATGTCTGAAGTAACTGCCAATTTCCTTTTTGTATAGCTTCAGTCTGAGATATACTTAACATTGCCGTGTAGAAATTCTTAATTTTTTCATTTACAGTTTCTTCGGGTTCGCGACCTAATTGAACCGGCAATTTTGTTAATTTGCCTTCTAATTGACCGTCAAAAATCAATTTCATTCCGGGTAATGTAAATAACATTAAAATGGCAGCTTTGACTTTATCTTCATTAAAAACTTTTAGACTTCTTTGTTCGTCATGGTTTTCAATAAAACGTATTAGCTTCTTTTGAAAATTTAGATCGGCGAGCAGGTGATTTCTTATATTCGTTACATCTTCGGTTTTTAATCTGTCGAGTAATTTTTTATCGTATGTATAATCAAATCCCATTTGCTGCATTTCGAATTCTTTGTCCCAATAGACTTCAGCAATAAAAATAAATTCTTTATTATCAGATTTTATCTTGGGAATAACATCACTCCAAAATTCTGTTGTGGGAAATGATGCTTTGTCCCCGGTAAAATATTTACCCCATGTCTCGGTAAAACCCGAATTGTTAATAAGCATAGCCATATCGCACCTCACACCGTCGCATAGTTGAGAAACTTTTTTAAGTTGATTAAACATAAATTCTCTTGCACCGGGTGAAAAGTAATTTACTTGAACAGTATCCTGCCAAGCATCAAAAAACGGATCTTTTCCGTGAGCAAATATTCTTTCCCCGCTTTTGAAAAATGTTTTCGGATCTGTCGTTAAATTTTCTTCAGTACCTTGTAAAAAGATTTCGGGATTTGTTATTAATAATATGGTTTCTGCATTAAAATGATTAGGAATAAAATCAAGAATTAATTTCAAACCAATTGAATGCAATTTCTTTCTTAATTTGAGAAGACTATTTTCACCTCCTAAGAATTGAGTTACAGTATAATCTTCTATTGAATACGGTGACCCGATAATGTCTTCTTTTTGCCAACCGGGTAAAGCGGCAGTGTATTCTTTTATAAGACCATCTTCAAAACAGTATTTATCAACAGAGGTTTTATTTGTCTGCCAAATGCCCATTAGCCATATATAATCAAATCCGAAAGACTTTAGTTCTTGCCAATAGCTTGATGGTATTTCGTGAAGTTTTTTATTCCTACCGAATCTTTTTATCCAAACGCGTGTGTTTATTTCATATAGAAGGGGATTGCTATTCATTTTCATTTTGCTTGTCGTTTAGCAAAACTTTCTTTTCTAACTGAAGTTCTTTGATTTCTTTCATCAGCTCAATCACTTCAGCTTCATTGGTTGTTTCGGGTATTTGTTTGTTGATGATTTTTATTTGCTCATCAATCTTTTGCAGTTTGTATTTTCTTAAAATATCATCAACATATTTTGTGAGATTTGTTTGGGAATCTCCGTTCATAAAAAAACCATCCCACCGTTTACTAATAGTTTCTTCGGAAATTGTAAAACCAAGGGTGAATCTTTTTAGATTTTCATCTTCAATTTTTTCTATTATTGATGCGGGAGAAATAATTCCGTGATCATAACAATCGAAAATAATCTCGGCTAATCTCTTATAAATTGGATTAACAAATTCATCCGGTTGAATAAAATTGATGATTTTTTCCATGATATTCCGGTTACCGGAAAAGAGTAATTTTATCAACTCTCTTTCTTGTGTGTTTTCTTTTGTTGCCGATAATTGACCATTACCATTTTTCCTTCCGCGAACGTTATCAGTTTTCTTTTGCTGAGTTTTAACCTGGTCGAGATATTTAATTAACTCCGATTCAATTAATTTTTCACGAAGACCGAATTTTTTAGCAATTGTTTTTATTAACAAATTTCTTTTTAATTCATCAACAACAAGAGCTGCGGATTTTACCATTTCACGGATTGCTTCTGCATGTTTTGTCGGATCATCAAACAAACCCGCTTCTTTAAATTGTGTTGTTTGATATTCAAGAAAATTTTCTGCTTTTGAAATTTGTTCTTCGAATTCATCCCTTCCGTGTTTGTTAATAAATGAATCCGGGTCTTCACCTTTCGGCAGTGTAGCTATTTTAACTTCAAAATCCTGTTTAAGCAGAAGTTCAATACTTCTTAATGAAGCTTTCATTCCCGCGGCATCTGCATCAAATAAAAGAACAACATTTTTAGAAAAACGTGACAAAAGTTGAACCTGCTCTTCAGTTAATGATGTCCCGGAAGAAGCAACTACGTTTTTTACGCCGCCTTGGAATAACGCGATAACGTCCATATAACCTTCAACAAGAATGACTTTGTTAAGTTTTCTTATTTCATCTTTTGCATGATACAATCCGTAGAGAGAGCGTTTCTTATAATAAATAATTGATTCGGGTGAGTTTAAGTATTTTGCGGCTTGTTCTTTATCGTCAAGAATTCTTCCTCCGAATGCAATAATTCTTCCGTTTGTGGAAAAGATTGGGAATATAATTCTATTGCGGAATTTATCGTAAAATTCACCGTTATCTTTTTTATCTACTAATCCCAAAGTCATTGCATTATTTAAGTCAATATTGTTTTCTTTGGCAAACTTTACAAAATTATCCCAGCCGGGGAGTGCGAAACCAATTCCGAAAATCCGCATTGTTTTATCTGTTATATTTCTTCCGGACAGATAATCTCGTGCATACGCACCGCCGAGGTTTTTAAGTAAATTTTCGGAAAAATATTTTGCTGCTTGAAGATTTATATCGTAATAAGTTTCTTGTTCATTCTGTGCTTCGGAAGAAATGTTTTGGTCATACTCTATTTTAATTCCCAGATGTTCCGCCATTTCCTGAACAGCTTCAATAAAGGAAATGCTTTTGTATTCCATTAAGAACTTGAAAACATCACCGCCGGCACCGCAGCCGAAACAATGATATATCTGTTTTTCTTCATTCACGGCAAAAGAAGGGGTTTTTTCCTGGTGAAAAGGACAAATTCCGAAGAAATTTTTTCCACGCTTTTTTAATTGAACATAAGCCGATACTAAATCAACTATATCGGAGGAGTTACGGATTTCTTCTATTTTTGAATCGGGTATACGCATAGGTAACTTGTTTTTATCGACTCTAAAATAGCAAAAGATTTTTTCCTAAATAAGGCTATTACTTCTTTTTCTTTCATTGAAGTGCTTATGTTATATTTGTATTTTGAAATACATTAAAAAGAGAACAAGATTGATTGAGAAAAGTATACTGCTGATTCTGGCAAATAAAGATTTTAATGAAGATGAATACCTGGTTGTTAAAACAATTTTGGAGCAAGAAAGTTTTAAACTGTTTATTGCTTCGGATGCTCACTCTTTATGTGTTGGAAGTAAAGGATTAAAAGTTAGACCTGATATTTCATTTTATAATATGCGTGAAAGTAATTTTAGTGCCGTTGTTATAATCGGAGGCAGAGGCATAAGAAATTACTGGGGTAATCCTCAAATACATAATCTTGTAAATAATTTTAACCGCTCCAATAAATTAATAGCGGCTATTTGCAGTGCACCGGTTATTTTAGCCCGAGCCGGTTTATTAATTGAGAAAGAAGCAACTTGCTATTTGAATGATAAAAAGGAACTTGAAATAGACGGAGCTGTTTTTGTCAATATCCCGGTGAAGTTTCAAAAAAATATAATTACTGCTCAAAATGCATCTGCTTCACAGCAGTTTGCTCAAACAATCGCAGAAAGGTTAAAATAATTGCGAACCTTTTTTACACATCCAGTGTTTAGATAATTAGTATGAATAAGATTGAAAAAATAAAAAACTATTGTAATAGTTTAACTAAATACTCTCGTTATAAAACGCGTGAAGTAAACATAGGCGGTATACCGCTCGGTGGTAATAACCCGATTCGTATTCAAAGTATGACCACCACCAATACAATGGATACGATTGCGACAGTTGAACAAACAATACGAATGGTTAATGCCGGGTGTGAATACGTTCGAATTACAGCCCCAAGTTTAAAAGATGCGCAAAATCTTGAAAACATTAAAAAAGAATTACGGCTAAGAGGTTATGATGTTCCTTTAATTGCGGATATTCACTTCACTCCAAACGCCGCCGAACTTGCTGCAAGGATTGTTGAGAAAGTTAGAGTAAATCCGGGTAACTATGCTGACAAGAAAAAATTCGAAACAATTGAATATACAGACGATGCATATAATACTGAACTCGAAAGAATAAGGAAAAAATTTACACCTCTTGTGAAGATTTGCAAAGAATACGGAACAGCAATGCGTATCGGTACAAATCATGGTTCTTTATCAGATAGAATTATGGGAAGATATGGCGATACACCTTTAGGTATGGTTGAATCTGCATTAGAATTTGTAAGAATTTGTGAAGAGATGGATTACCATAATATTGTTTTATCAATGAAGGCAAGCAACACACAAGTTATGGTTCAAGCTTATCGTTTACTTGTTCAAAAGATGAATGAAGAGGGAATGAATTATCCATTGCACTTAGGTGTAACCGAAGCCGGCGATGGTGAAGACGCTCGAATCAAATCTGCTGTTGGTATTGGTACATTGTTGGAAGACGGACTCGGTGATACTATCAGAGTTTCGTTAACAGAAGAGCCCGAAGCCGAAGCACCCGTAGCTAAAGATCTTGCCGATAGGTATTACAACCGTGAAAATCATAAGCCGATTATTCCGGTTGATAGTATTCCGAAAAGTCCGTACGAATTTTCTAAGCGAAAAAGTTTTGAAGTAAACGGAATAGGTGGTGATAATCCTCCGGTTGTATTTGCAGATTATTCTTCAACTGAAATTAAAGATTATACAGATTTGAAACTCATCGGCTATAATTATTCGGCAAAACTTGACAAGTGGAATACATCGGATATTGCCAGTGATTTGCTTTACTTGGGAAATAATAAATTACCTTTCGATCAACCAAATAATCTTAAGACCGTATATAATTATGTGGTTTGGCATGAACTTTCAAACGATAATAGAGCATTCCCATTTTTTACTTTATCTGATTTTGTAGAAAGTGAAATCAAATCGGGCATTTTAAATTTCGTTCAGTTTTCAATTGATGATCTTGGTTCTCCTAACTTCAAATTGGTTGCGAATGATAAAACTGTTGTAATTATTCTTACAACAGATAACAAACACGGAATGGCTGAACAGCGACGGGTATTTTTTGAACTAATGAATTCTCAAATTGAAAATCCGGTTATAATAAAAAGAAAATATACCGAATTGAACGAAGACAAATTCAGACTTTATAGTGCGACGGATTTTGGCGGATTATTAATTGATGGTTTTGGAGACGGTGTTTGGATTGAAGCAGAAAACGTTAATACCGAATCGCATATTAAAGAATCAATAAACAGAATTTCATTTGGAATTTTACAAGCATCACGAGCAAGAATTTCAAAAACAGAATATATTGCTTGCCCTTCTTGCGGAAGAACTCTTTTTGATCTTGTAATTGTTACAAATCAAATAAGAAAAAGAACAGAACACCTAAAAGGAGTTAAGATTGGAATTATGGGATGCATAGTTAACGGTCCCGGTGAAATGGCTGATGCAGATTACGGTTATGTAGGTTCCGGAGTTGGTAAAATTACTCTGTATCGAGGTCAAAATGTGATTAAGAAAAGTGTTCCCTCGGAAAATGCAGTTAATGAACTGATAGAATTAATTAAAGAAGATGGAAACTGGATTGACCCCAAAATTGTAGAAGATTAAGGAAATTGAATAATTAGTCAATTTATGTTATATTTCACTTCACATTTATGATTGTTAGGAAACATATTACGAAAAAGGCGAATAGAAAATTCCCAAAATACCAAAGAGAAAGAAAGTTTTAACTAAAAATGCACTCCCCCAAAATTAGGAGTGCATTTTTTTTATTTATGATTGCCGAAGATCTTATAAAATATGTCGAAAGCTGGGCGCCCCCGGGAGCGGCGTGGGAGAAAGACAACGTCGGACTTCAAGTCGGGGATACAAGGGATAAAATCAAAAATGTTTTATTAGCCCTTGACCTCAACAAAGAAGTAATTAACCAAGCTCTTAAAAAGAATTGTAACTTTATTTTCACTCACCACCCCTTCATTTTTAACCCGATAAAAAAATTAGATTTCAAAAACAATCCCAAAGCAGAACTGATTAAATTAGCCATTCAAAAAAACATTAATATTTATTCCGCACATACAAATCTTGATTTTATTAAAGACGGCGTAAGTTTTGAACTCGCCAAGATTCTTAAACTAAAAAACATATCATTCCTTCTTAACCAGGAAAGTAACCAGGTTAAAGTTGTTGTATTTGTTCCAACAGATAATGTTGATAAGGTCTCCACTGCGATCTTTGAAGCAGGGGGCGGAATAATCGGGGAGTACTCTAATTGCAGTTATCGCTTAGAAGGAATTGGAACATTTAAAGGTTCGGAAGAAACTAACCCTGCTGTTGGCATGAAAGGAAAATTTGAACAAGCTGCGGAAACAAGATTAGAAGTTTTGGTAGATCAATGGAAATTGAAAAACCTGATTAATGAGATGATAAAAGCTCATCCTTATGAAGAAGTAGCATATGATATATATCCTTTAAAGAACAAGAATGCTAATTATGGAATAGGTGCAATCGGCGAACTTGAGAAGGGTATGGAGCAAAATGAGTTTTTAGAACATGTTAACAAGAAGTTAAAAGCCGCTAATCTGAGATATACAAAAGGTAAATCCAGGCTAATTAAAAAAGTTGCGGTTTGCGGAGGGAGCGGTTCCGATTTGGTAAGTACTGCAATTTCATATGGTGCAGATGCGTTCATAACTGCCGATGTTAAATATCATACATTCCAGGATGCCGAAGGAAAAATTCTTCTTGTTGATGCCGGGCATTACGAAACCGAAATTCACTCACTTAACTTTGTTCAAAAAAAATTACAAAAATATCTTAAAGATAATAACAGCAATGTAAAAGTTTATAAATATACGGGTACAACTAACCCGGTAAGTTTTTATATAAAATAAGGAGTAAAACGTTGATTAACAGATTAATGTCACTTTACCAATTACAATTGATTGACGATCAATTGGATGAATTGGAAGAATTACGCGGTGATCTTCCAGCCGCCGTCAATGATCTTAAAGGGCAAATGCAAACAATCAAAGATCAATCCGATGAAAAATTAAAACAAAAGGAAGAATCGCTCAAAAAAAGGAAACAAAACGATAACGACATTGCTGATTTGAAAGAAAGTCTTAAGAAATTCAAGTCTCAGCTTTATCAAGTTAGAAATAATAAAGAGTATGATGCGCTTACAAAAGAAATAGATCATACCGAACAGGAAATTGAAAGATTGGAAGTTGAGAACATTGCCTTGGAAGACTTGATTGAGCAATTAAAAATGGAAATTGATGAACTTAATCCCGAACTTGAAAAGTTACAGGAAGAGTTAAAAGAAAAAGAGGAAGAATTAAAGCAAATAATTAAGGCTAATGAGAAAGAAGAAGCAAGGTTAATCGATAGAAGAGATAAAGCAGTCAATAATGTAAAAAAGCCTGATTATAATACTTACATGAGAATTCGCAAAGCATTAAAAGGCAAAGCGATTGCTACGATTAATAGAGCAGCCTGCACAGGATGCCATAATGTTGTTCCACCGCAAAGACAACTTGAAATTAAACAAAGTAAAAGAATTTATTCATGTGAATCATGCGGTAGAATTTTAGTATCCTCTGAAATTTCCGAAGAAGTTTCAAAGAATTTTAAATTATAAATTAAGTTCTACGGATTGAGCAAACCTTGAAGGTAAGTGTTACTTATTATGTTTCTTTTTCCTTCAAGGTTGCTGCGCTCTAAAAGACAAATCTAATTTCATTTAAAAAAAATATTTTTTACCTTTGTAAGCTAAATTAACGGAGAGTATAATGGCTAAACAACAATCATTTGCCGATAAATCAAAAGCTAAAGCTAAAGCTGCTTTTGTTACTGTTAAATACATTAAAACAGTAAAAACCGACAGCGGGAATTACAAATTTCAAGAAAAATTTGTTAAGCTTTCGGATGTAAGCAAAGTAACAGAGCTTAACTAAAGCGGCTAATTACCGCTTTTTTTATTTTTAGCAGTTAAATCAAATCTTGATATCTTCAGATTTTTTTTTATTTTGTTGCTCGGCACAATAGAGCAAATCATAGTACTCACTATTATTAAATAAGAATTACTAAATATTCTCTTATTTTATGGATTTTTTACCGGGGGGAGCATTTTCAGTTTTTTGAAATAGAACAAGGTGGTTAAGATGATTGAAAAGAAACAAATGAGATTTTACGGAATTCGTGATCTTTCAAAGATACCTCAATTTAAAAAAATACCCAAGGACGATCTCTTTGCTACAAAAGTTGTTTCTCACGTTTTACCTTTTAGAACCAATAATTATTTAGTTGAAGAATTGATCGATTGGGATAATATCCCCAATGATCCTATTTATCAACTTACATTTCCTCAAAAAGGTATGCTTGAAGAGAATCAGTTTAATAGAATGGCAGAACTTATTCACAGAAAAGCACCGCGTGAAGAATTAAACAAAACCGCTAATAAAATTCGATTTGAGTTAAACCCTCACCCTGCAGGACAAATGACGGCAAACGTTCCGGTGCTCGAAGAAGATGACGAACCGGTAAGAGGTGTTCAGCACAAGTATAGAGAAACAGCGTTAGTTTTTCCGTCAGCCGGTCAAACATGTCATGCTTATTGTACTTTCTGTTTCAGATGGGCACAATTTGTTGGGATGACGGATTTAAAATTTGCTACTGATGAATCAAATCGTTTTCAAAAATATCTAAAACAGCATAAAGAAATTTCTAATGTTCTCTTCACCGGCGGTGATCCAATGGTAATGACTCTAAAAAAACTGGAAGTATTTTTAACGCCATTTCTCAAACCGGAATTTGAACATATAAGAAATATTAGAATAGGTACAAAATCGGTCGCTTATTGGCCTTATAAGTTCGTTACTGATGATGAGGCGGATGGTGTATTAAAACTTTTTGAAAAGCTTGTAAAAGCGGGTAAGCATGTAGCAATTATGGGGCATTACAATCATTGGGTTGAACTTACAACACCTGTTGCTAGAGAAGCTGTAAAAAGAATACAAAATACCGGTGCTGTAATTAGATCTCAATCACCAATTGTAAAGCACGTAAATGATGATCCGGCTATTTGGAAACGAATGTGGAAAGACCAAGTTAGTCAAGGAATAATTCCTTACTATATGTTCGTAGAAAGAGATACCGGGGCTAAAAATTATTTTGAAATCCCGTTATACCAAGCATATAAAATCTTTAGAGATGCATTCAAAAATGTATCAGGTCTTGGAAGAACAGTCAGAGGTCCATCAATGTCGGCACTCCCCGGTAAAGTTTCAATTGAAGGGATATCAGAAATAAACGGCGAAAAAGTTTTTGTCTTAACATTCTTACAAGCACGTAATCCGGAATGGGTTAAAAGACCTTTCTTTGCCAAGTATAATGAAGATGCAACTTGGCTTAATCATCTTAAGCCTGCGTTTGGTAAAAAGAAATTTTTCTACAAAGATGAACTCAAAAAAATATTGGAAGAAAGAGCTGCGAAGGACAAACATGTATTCAATGCAAAAGAAGAGTTGGAGGATGAACATTTAGCAGCCGGTGCAGCATAAGAATAATAATTGAAGAAGTTGTTTATTTGGAGGCTGTAGAAAAAGAAATTTTTTACAGCCCCTTTTATTTTTATGCAACCGTTACATCTTTACACAGATAAACGTCTTGAATAGTATTAAGTAACTTAATACCCTCATCCATCGGGCGCTGGAAAGCTTTTCTGCCGGAAATTAGACCCATGCCTCCGGCTCGTTTATTAATAACGGCTGTTTTAGCTGCTTCGGCAAAATCGTTTTCACCTGAAGCACCGCCACTGTTTATTAATCCGGCTCTTCCCATATAATTATTAATTACTTGGTAGCGAGTAAGGTCAATAGGATGATCGGATGTTAAATCATTATAAACTTTTTTATGTGTTTTGCCGAATTTAATTGCATTATAACCGCCGTTACAATCCGGTAATTTTTGTTTGATAATATCTGCTTCAATAGTAACACCGAGATGATTTGCTTGTCCCGTTAAATCTGCAGCAGTGTGATAATCTTTATCCGTTTTGAAGTCGGAGTTACGTAAGTAGCACCAAAGTATTGTTACCATACCAAGTTCGTGTGCATATTGAAAAGCTTCACTTACTTCAATAATTTGTCGTGCACTTTCTTCCGAACCGAAATATATTGTTGCCCCCACTGCAGCAGCGCCCATATCAAAGGCTTGATCAACGTTAGCAAACATTATCTGGTCATACTTGTTAGGATAAGTTAATAGTTCATTGTGATTTAACTTTACAATGAATGGAATTTTATGTGCATATTTCCTGGAAGTCATTCCCAACACACCAAGTGTGGATGCTACTGCATTACATCCTCCTTCAATAGCAAGTTTCACTATATTTTCCGGGTCAAAGAATTCGGGATTTGGGGCAAACGAGGCTCCTGCAGAATGTTCAATTCCCTGATCAACCGGCAGTATCGAAAGATAACCGGTACCGGCTAATCTTCCTGTATTAAAAATCCAATTCAAATTTTTTAAAACATTTGGTGAGCGGTCTGATTGGACAAAAATTCTATCTACAAAATCGGGACCGGGTAAATGTAAATTATCATTCGGAAATTTTGCTTTATAGTTAAGAAGATCATCGGCGTCTTTGCCTAAATATTCTCTTATTTTACTAATCATATCTCCCTCATGTTTTGTTTAACGTATATATAGTTAAAGTAACTTCAGGAAAAAGTCAAATCAGAAATATGCGGTAACACCCAGATGTATTGTCAGCAAATCTGTTTTTGAACGTAAAACATCATAATGCACCGTTCCTTTATTTTGATCAACGGTAATCGAACCTTCGGCAAGATATTCTGCTTCTGTTCCGAACATATATCTTGCTTTTAGATCAAGATACAAAACTCCAACATCGCCTAATCCCTCGGCAATTTTAATAAGTAAACCAGCACTTCCTCCGTAACTCCATGTATAATCATCAAAGTTAGTTGAACGGGCTATCTCTTCATTATTCCACTCGCTTTCAATATTTGTCGAGGTAAATAAATAAGCTCCTCCGAATAATCCTTCAATATACGGTCTAACTGTTCCGGTGAATGGAGATACCTGAAATAATAAATGAAAATTTGCCAAACTGTTTGTTCGGTTAACATCCACATAAACATCGGGATTAGTTAAGCTGAATCTTCTTTTAAAAGATTCTTCACCGTAAACAAGATAACCGATGTTAATACCTACCGTAAAAGGTCTCATTTTACTCGGTGCCCAAATAGTACCATGCACTTGAAATCCGTATCCCAACCGGTCAACATTTTCTTTAAATTCGCCTTGAGGGAAACCAAGCATAAAGCTCCCGCCAATAGTCTGTCCTTTGGTTAATGATGTTATCATTAAGGATAAGAGGAATAGAAGCACAACTTTTTTCATAGATAAACTCACTTTTTTTATTTGTAAATATAATGATTTTGCATGGTGTTTGACGGAGAGAATATTAAAAAGTTCTGAGATTAAAACGAGATTTCCCACTGATATGCTTTTTTTAAAAGTTCCAAATAATCTTCGAATGAAATTTCAGCAGCACCAAACATTGCGAGATGTTCAGTGAAATATTGAACATCCAAAACTTTGTATCCTTTTTTATTAAGCCGCTCTAAAAGTTTAACCAATGCTGCTTTTGAAGCTTGCGGTTTTTTTGAAAACATCGATTCACCGAAAAATGCACCCCGGAAAGTCACACCATATAATCCTCCAACTAAATTATTCTTGTCATAGACCTCAACTGAATGCAGATGTCCCAAATCCATAATTCCTTTGTATGCATTAATAAGTTTTTCGTTTATCCAAGTTTCATCTCTTGCTGCGCAATTTCTAACCACTTCCATTGTTTCATTATCGAATGTAAAAGTGAAATGTGTCTTTTCCATAAACCGTTTTAATGATCGAGGAATGTTATAAGAATCTAATGGAATAATGGTGCGGACTTCGGGCATGTACCAATTTATCTTTCCGGATTTTTCAGCCATCGGGAAAGCTCCTCTTGCATACAGAAGAATCATATTCTTGGGATTGAGAAGGTCAATATTTTCCGGTTTATTATTCATCAACTTCCACTTCGTACTTTACAATTTGATAACCGCGAGCAGTTTCCCACATTGTAAAACATATACCCGCAAATACGGCTATCATCCCAAGCAAAAAAGATGTAAGAATTATAAAATCGAAATCGACATTTTTTGTAAAAAATGCCAAACCAATTAATAAGGAAGATAAGACAAAGAGTGCTACGGCGATTGTATAAGATAATACGGCATTACGGACAAGTTTCACCCTGTATAATAATAAACCGAGTTGTTTAATTATACTTTCAAGACGAACGTTATCCTCGATTTCATAATTTTCACCGCCGATCTTTTTTGTAGTCCTTCTTCTTTCTTCATTTAATAGTCTAATTCTATTTACTACAATAGAATATTTGTTATTAATGCCGAGAAGAAGTAAACCGCAAGCACTTATCATTACTGCCGGAGCCAGCATAAACTGAATTAGTTCTACAATTGTTAATCCGGGTGTTTCAAAAATTTCCATAACTATCCATAGATCAATTACAAAATTGTTTTAAGTAAACTGCATAATTTGAATCAAGTAAAGATGCCGCCTTAAAATCATTGCATGCATTATCTCTTTTATTTAATCTCAAGTATGATAATCCCCTTGCCAAATAATTTTGCGGGTTATCCGAGTTTATATTTAACGCAAAGGTATAGTTATCAACTGCGGATTGGTATTGGGTTAAACTATCTAATACAGCACCCCGGTTATAATATAATATCGAATTTAGAGAATCAATTTTAATTGCATTGTTATAATCATCAAGAGCAGAAAGAAAATCCTTTAAAGAAGTCCTTACGTAAGCTCTATTATTGAGTGCTTCAGTATCGAATGGATTTATTTCGATTGCCTTTGAAAAATCATCTATAGCTGCGGAAGTATTGTTCATTCTAAAATATGCCGAACCCCTGCTTTTGATAGCTACGGCATTCTGTGGAAATATTTCAAGAACTTTGGAATAATCATTAACAGACATTTCATATTTTTCAATTTGATAATAAGCGCTTCCCCGGTTGAAATAATAATTTTGATCTTTAGAATTAATTTGGATCGCTTCGGTATATTTATCAATTGCTTCTGCGAACTTTTGTTTGTCATATAATTCATTGCCTTGCTTGTAGTAAACTATCGAAATATCGATAGCACTTTCACAGGAAAGTAAAATGAAAACAAAAGTTGTAAATAAAATTTTTATAAACATTTTTCTTAGTGTATTCGGATTTTCGACAAATTTACTTATAATTTGTGTTAGCTAAAATAACAGATTACTATGACAAAAATAAAAACAGAAACTTTATCGATTCTTTATGCCCTTGGTGCCGTGTTGTTATGGTCAACCGTTGCAACTGCTTTCAAACTTACGTTGGAGGGATTGAATTACGCACAACTTCTTTTTTATTCTTCGATAACAAGTGCGGTAGTTTTATTCTTTTTTGCATTTCGTGAATCAAAGGAAGATGTTATTAGGATTTTTAAGGGAGACGGTCTGCTTAAAAATTTTGTTTTGGGTCTTTTCAATCCTTTTCTATATTATCTTGTTTTGTTTCAGGCATATTCACTATTACCGGCACAGGAAGCACAGCCGCTGAATTATACATGGCCTATTATGATTTCTGTTTTCTCGGTAATCTTTCTCGGACAAAAATTAAGTCTACGAACAATAATAGGATTAGTTTCTGCTTTTTTTGGAGTAATTGTAATAGCAACACGAGGAGATTTATTCGGGCTATCTTTTCATAATCTGCTCGGTGTTATTCTTGCCGTGGGAAGTTCATTAATTTGGGCCGGATTTTGGACGATGAGTTTAATTGATAAAAGAAAAAATTCCATCAAACTTTTTGCTTCTTTCTTATTCGGTTCTGTATTTACATTTTTGTTTGTGCTCTTATTCGAATCGTTTCATATTTCATCCATCGATTACTTGTTTGGCGCCGTTTACATCGGTTTGTTTGAAATGGGAATCACTTTCTTTTTATGGATGAAAGGTTTGCAGTTAAGTACAAATAAAGCAAAAACTTCAACTCTTGCTTACCTTTCACCGTTTATTTCTTTAATATTTATTGCATTAATACTTGGAGAGATAATTAGAATCTCTTCAATAATTGGATTAGTCTTTATAATAGGTGGAATACTTTTTCAGCAATTGGAAGGAATTAAATTTAGAAAATTTGTTAAGTAAGGGTGGATTATGAATTACAAAGCAAACGAAAACCGCTATGAAAAAATTCAATACAGAAGATGCGGAAGAAGTGGAATTAAACTTCCGATTATTTCACTTGGTTTATGGCATAACTTCGGGGATGTTGATGATTTTGAAAACGGAAGAAAAATATTATTAACCGCATTTGATAACGGGATTACTCATTTTGATTTAGCGAATAATTATGGTCCGCCTTACGGTTCCGCCGAAGAAAATTTTGGCAAAGTATTAAAGAGCGACCTGAAACCATATCGTGATGAATTAATTATATCCAGCAAAGCCGGTTATGATATGTGGCCTGGACCTTACGGGGACTTCGGTTCACGAAAATATCTTATAGCAAGCTGTGATCAATCATTAAAAAGAATGAGTTTGGAATATGTTGATATATTTTATCATCATAGACCGGATTATGAAACTCCATTAGAAGAATCTATGACGGCACTTGATCAAATTGTAAGAAGCGGTAAAGCACTTTATGCCGGTATTTCTAATTATCCTGCCGATAGAACAGCAGAAGCGGTTAGAATTATGAGAGAACTGGGAACGCCATTGTTAATTCATCAACCCAAATACAGCATGTTTGAAAGATGGATTGAGTGGGATTTGATTAACACTTTGGATAGTGAAGGTATTGGAGCGATTGTTTTTTCACCGCTCGCACAAGGATTGTTAACTAATAAATATTTATATGGGATTCCCGAAGATTCAAGAGCAGGTAAAGAATGGGGATTCTTAAAACAAGATGAAGTTAATTCGCAAATAAATAAAGTAAAGCAACTGAACGAGATAGCTTTGCATCGCGGTCAATCACTTGCTCAAATGGCAATCGCGTGGGTGCTCCGTCATCCGGTTGTTACATCCGCTTTAATCGGGGCAAGCAAAGTTGAACAAGTTTTAGAATTGATAAAGGTTCAAGATAAACTTGATTTTAGTGAAGAAGAATTAAAAAAGATTGATAATATTTTAGTTAACTCTTAAGTCTGAAGGTTTGACCGATTTCATCGATGGCAATTTTTGTTTTATATTTTGGCGCGGCAGCCAACATTCGATCGATCGGTTCATTAAATGGTTCTTTACCTTGTTGAAATGTTTTGGTGTGCATCGGGATGAAGTATTTTGCATTAATATTATCCGACATTTCCAAAGCTTGTTCGGGGGTGCAGTGACTAATTAACCAAGGATCGTAAGCACCGATAGGCATCAACGCTATATCTACTTTTTCGTCTTTTATAATTCCCAGTTTATTATGCATACGCATATCTCCACCGAATAAAATCGATCTACCGTTTTGTTTAATAAGATAAGCATTATAGCTTCTGCCATCTTTCATAAAACCGCGGGAACGATCTTTCTCCCATGGAAATCTCCAACCAAAATGTTCTACTTCCAATGCTGTGAAATCTATACCGTTAAGACTTAGTTTGTCGTTCCAATCCATTACAGATAATGATTTCCAAGGAAGATTTTCAATTACATCTTTTGTAAGGTATGCAGTTATTACGTCAATTTCGCCGGGATATTTATTCGCAAAATCCGAAAGTGTTGGATAATCCATGTGATCCATATGTGCATGAGAAAGTAAAATTATATCCGGTTTTGGAATTTCTTCAAATGCTAATGCCGGAGGGGTCATTCTTGATGGACCGATACTTGAACCGAAAAAATAAACTCCAACTCTATCTTTCAATACCGGATCAGTCAATATCCATTTCCCGAAAAAATTTATCAACATAGTAGAGTGACCGATCCAGGAAACAGTGACTTCATTATTAGACCATTTATTCGGATCGGGTTTAAAATTAAGCGGGATTAAATTGGAAGCTTCGGTTTCATTCTTTAATAAAAATCCTGGCAGCAGATACGATCCCAAAGTGGCAAATAGACTTTTCTTTATAAATTTTCTTCTTGTCGATTTCATACAGGATTAACAATTAAAATGAAAAAAAGATTCAATTCGATAAAAATTATTGTGGGCTAAAATTCTTGATACTTGATTCTTGATACTTGATACTGGTTAGAATTCAACTTTGTTTGTCAATTCATTTACATCATCAGGTTTAACCGGGAAATGTTCCGAAAGTACTTTGCCGACTTCATAAATTCCATAAATTAATCCATCGGTGTAGTGCCCTAACTTAAATTCGTTTTGAATTTCATTACGAATATTATCCCACACACTTTGTTCAACTTTTTCGTTTATACCGGAATCGGCAAGAATATAAAATTTTCTCAGCAGTAAATTGACATAAATTAAAATACCGGTGTTATCACGGGTGTTATTCATACCCAATTTAAAAAATTCTTCTTCGGCGAGTTTTTTTGCCTCCGGTTTACCGAAAAAAGGAATATCGTCCTTTATTGCAATACGAATTTCACCAGCAGTGGTTTTCTCTGCATCTTTAATTACTTCGGAGATTCGGAGAAAATCATCATCCGTAAAAAAGTGATATATCAAGTTTTCATTCATTTGATGAGAAAAATATCAATTTGTTTGTAAGAAGTAAACCTGTTTACGAATTATTTCTTTCTAATTTGATTTCCGCTTTACTCAAAGTTATTTTTGTATGTTTGAACGAACTAATCACATATAGGAGATAAAATGTACAAAGTAGTTTTAATACGACACGGCGAAAGTGTTTGGAATAAGTTAAATCTTTTTACCGGTTGGACTGATGTTGATCTTTCAGAAAAAGGAATTCAGGAAGCAATTGATGGTGGAAAAATTCTAAAAGAAGAAGGATACACTTTTGATATTGCTTACACTTCTGTATTAAAGAGAGCTATCAAAACATTAAACATTGTTTTAGATGAAATGGATTTGGATTGGATACCCGTCGTTAAAAACTGGAGATTGAATGAAAGACATTACGGCGCATTACAAGGTTTAAACAAAGCCGAAACTGCAGAAAAATACGGGATGGAAAAGGTTATGGAATGGCGTAGAAGTTTCGATACACCGCCTCCGGCACTTGAAGAAACCGATGATCGTTACCCCGGGAAAGATCCGCGTTATGCTGATTTATCCAAAGATGAATTGCCGCTGACCGAAAGCTTAAAATTAACCATCGATAGATTTTTACCTTACTGGCATGAAACAATCGCACCGATGATTAAATCCGGTAAAAAAGTTGTGGTAGTGGCACATGGTAATAGTTTACGCGCACTTGTAAAATATCTTGATAATATTTCCGAAGAAGAAATTGTTGGTCTTAATATTCCAACCGGTGTTCCTTTGGTTTATGAATTGGATGAAAACTTAAAACCGGTTAAAAATTATTATCTCGGAGATCAGGAAAAAATTCAAGCAGCAATTAACTCAGTAGCTAAGCAGACGGAGAAGAAGTAGTTTAGTGTTTTAAATCGAGGTTTAAGTTTTTCCCTTGATTTTAAGTCTCTTTTTCCCAAATTTCGTTTCAAATTAAAAGATATTTAAGGAAACTTATGTCTAAAAGAATATTGCTCCTTTTCACGTTTGCCTTTTCACTTTTCACTTCATTAAATGCACAAACAGTTATCGGTAAATATGCCGGCGAGTTTTTAGCTATTGGTGTCGGCGGACGTGCATTAGGTATGGGAGGAGCACATACTGCCATCGTAAACGATGTTACCTCCGGGTACTGGAATCCTGCCGGACTTGCAAGAATTGATTACCCGCAAATTGCTTTAATGCACGAAGAACACTTCGGCGATCTTGTTAATTATAATTACGCTGCCGTTGCTATTCCATACGGAAAAGATATGAGTTTCGGTTTAAGTGTTATTCGACTCGGTGTTGACGGAATTCCTGATACTCGCGATGCGCTTTGGGATTCCAACGGTGATGGAATTTTAGATATTAATACCGATCAACTCGATTATTCAAAAATTTCCGAATTTAATAATACCGATTGGGCATTCTATCTAACTTTTGCTAAAAGACATTCTGAAAATTTTTACTGGGGTGCAAATGTTAAAGTAATTAGAAGAGATTTAGCCGAGTTCAGTGCAACCGGTGTCGGGTTTGATATTGGCGCAGTCTATATGCCTTATGAAAACTTGTACTTGGGCGCTACAGTTCAAGATGTTACAACTACTTTAGTCGCATGGAGTACAGGCAGAAATGAATTAATCTCCCCGACTGCAAAAGTAGGCGCAGCTTATGCTTTTCATATTTTAGGCGGAAGATTTATGCCGGTGCTTGATCTTGATATAAGATTTGAAGGAAGAGAGTTTGCTTCTTATTTTAATGTCGGTCCTGTTAGTTTTGATTCTCATTTCGGGTTGGAATATACTTATGATAATTTGTTTTCGTTTCGTGCGGGTTATAACGATGTAAAACAATTTACAATCGGTGCCGGGATAAAGTTACCGAAAATCTATATTGATTATTCTTTTGCAAGAATGAGCCAATCAGAAACCGAAAGATTACCCGATACTCATAGAATCTCACTAATGCTTTCACTTGAAGAACCGAAGTTTATGAGAGGTTCTGAATAGAATTTATAAGGAAAGGGCACTTGAATGTGCCCTTAGTTAAATTTTGAACAAATACATTACTTCAGCAAAATTAATTTTTTACTATCTACAAAATCACCAGCAGTAATTCTGTAAATATATGTTCCGCTTGCTAGGTTTTCGGCATTAAAATTTATTGAATATTTTCCAGGTTGTTGATAGCCGTTTACTACTGTATTAATTTTTTCTCCAAGAATATTGAACACTTCCAGAGTTATGTAATCTCCTTCCGGTACTGTATATGCAATAGTAGTTGAAGGATTAAACGGGTTCGGGTAGTTTTGAAACAATTTTGTTGAACTTGGAAGATAATCATCATAATCATTCTCAACCCCGACTATTGTTCCTAAGGTATCTCCATCAATAATTGCTGACAATAAGTATTCAGGAGGTTCTACCATACTATCATTTCTTTTTTGGACTACTCCTAACCCTGCACCCAGTAAAAATTTATGACGCAGGTAATCACCGTTATCACCATCTCTAGCATATTCAACAATTTCCTTAAAAATTGTAGTAATCCCTAAATACTCAGCCTCGAAGATTGATTCAACTTTTCGTATAATTCCACGTGTTGTATCTTGTTCAGTTTTCCACACAAACCATTCTTCACCTAAATCAGAATCAAGTTTAAAAAGGCAATGCATATAAATGATTTCACCAGATGGATGCCAATCAAAAACAGTATAGTTTTTATCAATCACATACGTTGGGAAATCGTTGATCCAATATAGCTTGTGGTTATTTTCTAGTAACGAATCTCCAGTTACTAGTTCCTCTTTAACAATTTGATTAAGAAATGCATATTGCCAGAAATTGCCTACTTGCATCGGGAAGAAAGAATATGGATCGACATCAATTGAATCGGTAGAGTTATAATATTTTATTATATGTAAATTATCTTGTGAATAAGAAACAGATACTGCCAAAAACAAAACTATCGAGATATATACTTTTAACTTCATAATAATATCCTTTATATAAACTAACAAAATGTTTGCGTAATGATCAGTAAATATAGCTGCTAAAGTAGAGTTCTGTTATAAGACCCGCTCTATTTTGGATGCAAGTTGAGAATAAGATAAACTTAATAGCCAGATTATAAAGATTATTTTTTTCATAATATTCCTCGTTTTATTTATAGTTTAGGTCAAATGACCATAGGAGAGTATATTTAATTAATAAAT
>DYHH01000029.1 GCA_020724265.1 Melioribacter roseus
CTCAGGCTTTTTTGGTAAATTTAATATCCTGAGGGGTCATTTGGCACTATTTTATCAGCATCATCTTGCGGCTTAATCTTACTTGTTGAGATTCCAAAACATAGATGTATACTCCGGTACTTAAGCTCTTATTCTCAAACACATACTCATAACTTCCCGCTTCTTTTTCGCCTTGGAAGAGTAGCTCTATCTCCTGTCCGAGTAAGTTATAAATAGAAAGTTTTACTTCGCTTCTTACCGGGAGACTGAATTTTATTGTTGTACTCGGGTTAAATGGATTTGGATAATTTTGTTCTAATTTATATTTGCTTGGTAGTTCGTCTTCTTTTATTGAGTTTGGGTTGTCTTTTATTGCGATTAGATTTTTTTGATTATTTGCTGACAAGGATTGGAGGTGTGTCCCAATGTATAGCGTCCCATCTGAACCTATAGCGGGACAAGAATCATATTCATAACCTTCCAAATCAAATCTCCAAAGCAATTCACCATTCTTGTCCAAGCAGTAGAAATATTTACCTCTAGTTGAACCAAAATAAATTTTCCCTTCAGCATCACTAACAAAGCCGTGATCTATTAGGGTCTCTGGCCATGAAAATTCCGGGTCTATTACATATTTCCAAGTAAGGTTGCCATAATAATCTAATGAATATATTACACTAATATCTTTCCCGAGGTCATAATCATATTCCAAAGAATAAAATATAATATTCCCTTCAAAATCTATTGTTGGTGCTGAAAAGCTAAAATGAGCTCTAACAGGAAAACTCCACCGATGAGAACCATCAGAGTAAAAACTAAACAATGCATAATTATTAAGAGTATCACGCCCAAAAACATATATATTACCTCCATTATCAACTAAAGGCATTGAGAGCGGTAAATTATTAAACTTATTTTTCCAAATTAAATTTCCAAGTGTATCTATTGCATTTAGATAATTATAAATGTCAGTTTGGTTTATTATTCCTGTATTTACATATAAAACATCACCCGTTGGAGAAAACGATATTGAATGATCAACTATCCCTTCATAATAATGCTTGGAAATTGTAACCCCATTAGAAGAATTTATTATATGCAGGGTATCTTTTTCGGCATAAAATATTTTTCCGCTCTTACTAATCGATATATTATGTTGAAATCCTGAAATAATTGGTTTTTTCCATTTTAACGTACCGTCATATCGTAAAGCATATAATGAGTACCCGGCTGCAGAACCAAAATATACCGTACTATCATAACCAACTGTAGGCCCGAGATTTGTAGGTCCAAAATGTCCGGTACTATATTTCCAATATATTTCCCCATTGGGTGTTACTGAATAAAAAGCATTTGAACTATCAAAAGTGGCTGCACGTGTTCCAACATAAAGCATATCATTATATCCAATTACTGGACCATACAAAACACCTAACGGTATGTCTTTGCGCCATATAACATTAGCAGTTTTGGGCCCAACAAATTCCGATCTGCCTGTACCTTGTGCATCTCCTCTTAAAATCGGCCAGGGCGAATCTGCTAATGAAGGCCAGGGGATTTTTTCTTGGGTTTGGGAGAAGCATGTGTTTATTACGAAGAACATAAAAATCATCATAAATATTTTTTTCATTATACAACTCCAATATTTATCTGGGCACGCAGTATTACCTGCATGCCCATTACATAAATTTTATTTTATTAATAAAAGTTTTCTTGAATCGGTATATTTACCTGCATTAATTATATAAATATAGATTCCGCTTGGCAGATTTTCAGCATTAAAATCCGTACTGTAAATGCCTGCTGTTTTGATCTCATTTACTAACTCTGCAACTTCTTCACCTAAAGTATTAAATACTTTCAGAGTTACATGTTCATCACTTGGTAGCGAATATGATATTGTTGTTGTTGGATTGAATGGGTTTGGGTAGTTTTGAGATAAAGTATAGTTTAAGTCATTTTTATCTTGACTTCCTTCCTTTGCAGGATTCACTTTCATCGATGCCGTTTGGGTAAACTTGGATTCACGATTGCCATTAACTGCAACCATTTTATAATATATTGTTAACATATTTCCAGAAGCAAACTCCCAGTCAACCCAACTAGTAGCACCGGCACTTGTTGTAGCAACTTTTGAAAAAGGTCCAAAATCTGATGTACTTCTATAAATGGCATATCCAGTAACAAAATCATATGGGCTGGCAGAATGACTCCATGTTACTTTCGGATGACTATTATATGTACTTAAATTATAATTATCGGGTTGAAGTGGTTCAAGTTCTTGGCTGCTATAACCGGTCCCAGGTTGCAATACCCATATTTTTGCATCAAGGGGTACTTCATTTTGGGTATATCTTATATAGAATTTATTATCATCAACACTATAGTCCAGTTTTAAATCACCCTGAAAATTTTCTGGTAATGTTGATGTTCGATAATCAAGATAAAAATATTTTCTTTCGTTAGCGCCAATTTTTGCAGAAACTTTATACTGTCCCAGCGCGTAAACATGCGCCCCCGATGGATTTGCCCAAACCGATGACCAATAAACTCGGAAATTAGTTGTTTGATAAGAACCATTATAGGAAGTAGTTAAATTATGCAAATCAAGATTAGGGTAAGGATGGGCATCCCAGCAAAGTGTATTTGGGACTAATTCAAGAGAGATGGTGATATCGAAATTCAGTGGATTATCAGTAATATAAAATATTAATTCTCCTGCTTCCAATGGAATCGATTGAGCTTTTACCGCAGAGAAATTACCCCCCCCCATAAAAGAATAAATAGTAATAATACTAAGTACTTTTTTATCTTGCATCTCCTTAATTCTTAATGTTGTAATTGTCTGTCTCGAGACAAATGCAAGATGCAATAAAATTAAATTACAGTCAAGTTAATTTCTTTAGTATATCTTATTTTTAGGTGTTGTTTTTTGGACTTGTTATATGATTTGTTTTTATACACTAAATTTGCTATTAATTTTTGCTCATACACGTATTGAAATCTATGGTTCTTAAATGAAATCCCCGGGATTTTAAGAAACCTTCGAGGTAAGAGATTGTTGCTTAAGTTCTTTTTCCTCGAAGGTTGCTATGGTTGCCGATAACCTTGGAGGTCTAAATCATGCGACCTCCAAGGTTTAATTTGTAGCCGCAGACTTCACGTCTGCGGTGGTAACCTTTCGATATTGCTAAAAGAATCTGAGAAATTATAAACTACGAGCTAAATATGCACACAGACAAATGTTTGCAGTTACGATTGAAATTTAACGGTAGTTACTAATCCACTGATCGATTGTCATTTTGAGGAAGTTGATAGAGATTGGTTTTGCTATGTAGTCGTTAAGACCCGCAGCGAGACATTTTTCTCGATCTTTCATACTTGAATGAGCTGTTACTGCAATAACCGGAATTTTCTTCGATTCACTTTCCAACTGTCTAATTTTTTGAGTTGCAGTAAGTCCGTCCATACCCGGCATTTCAATATCCATTAAAACAACATCATATCTTCCGGTTGAAACTGATTTAATAGCTTCTTCACCTGATGACACAGCGTCAACTTCATACCCAACACTTTTAAGAAGTTTTACTTCAACATTTTGGCTTATCGGGTTGTCTTCAACTAATAGAATTCGTTTTTTATTACTATCTACATAAGTCGTCGCTTGATCGATAGCTTTTTTGAATTCTTTCTTTTCGTCAATTTCTTCAACAGGTTCTTCATCAAAACCGTTTTCTCTTTCGCCGGTTGCAATCTTATCGTAATCTAATTTTTGTTCAACAATACTCGGTTTAGTACCAAGCTTTACGGTAAATTCAAAAGTTGTTCCTACTCCTAGTTCACTTTGAACATTAATATCACCGCCCATTAAGTTTGAGAACTCTTTACAAATTACGAGTCCCAGACCGGTTCCTTGTTTATTAGAACGCAGACTATGTACTTGTGAAAACGGTCTAAACAACATTTTAAGATTATCTTTAGAAATTCCGGGCCCGGTATCTTTAATTGTTGTCTTAATTACAACAACATTGTCCTTTTCTTCAATCATCTGAACAATAATATCAATCTGACCCCGTTCGGTATATTTAACTGCATTAGCTAGAAGATTTAACAGAATTTGTCTGAAACGTGCAGCATCACCGAATAATGTGGGGGGAATGGAATTATCAAATTCTTCACTGACTTTTATGTTCTTATCTTTCGCAGTCTGACTAATTATGGAAATTGCTTTGTCCATTTCTTTCTTAATGCTGAACTCAACTTCGTCAAGTTCCATCTTTCCGGCTTCAATCTTTGAAAGATCAAGAATATTATTAATTGTTTCTAACAGCGAATGAGCTGATAGTCTTCCGCTTCTAGCAAAGGTGGTTAATTCTTCTTTGTCTTCATATAAATTGTTTTCGATAAGATCAAGATAACCTAATATAGAATTCATCGGTGTTCGAATTTCGTGACTCATATTAGCAAGGAAACGGGTCTTAAAATTACTTTCTTCAATTGCTTTAGTTGCTGCTTGATCGGCTTTTATTTTTTCCATCTTAAGAGCATCAAGAGCTTTTTGTCTTTCGTATTCGGCTTGAACTTGCTGAGTTATGTCCTGCAAACTCCCTTCAAGATAAAGAGGATTTTCGTCGTCATCGGTAATTAATCTTATATTACCTTTAACTACTATATGTGTTCCGTCTTTTCTTTTAAGAACTAAGCGGTAGTTCTTAACTTTACCTTGTTTGCTCAAAAGCTTCAATAATGTTTGCCTATCGGCGGGGCTTTTATAAATGTCTTTTTCAATATCTATTGATTTGGCTTCTTCCAAAGTTTTAAAGCCGAGCATTTTTACCAAAGCCGGGTTAGCAATTATAAACCTTCCGTCCAAGGAGGCTTGGTAAATTCCTTCTGCCGAGTTTTCAAATATATTTCTGAATCTTTTTTCAGATGCAGCAACTTCAAACGTTTTAAATACAGCATCTCTTCTTAAACGATAGTTGATTGAACTTGCCGCAACTGCCATTGCACTTATAAATAAAACAAGTAAGACAGACTCGAACATATTCGGCAGTGCATAAACTGCTCTATCGGTCATTAAAATTGAAGAGGCAAAAACAACATTGTAATAGATTGCAACAATAATTTGGTTTGTTACTTCCCAACTTAAAAACAAAGCAGCCGTAAAAATTATTAAGCTTATGATGTGAGAATTAAATACAACCGTATCGGGGATTAAATAGATTATTATTCCGAATGAAGCAATAATAGTTAAAAGAAGAATATGTACTAAACCAACCGGATGATTTTTCCCGAACTTGCTGTTTGAAATTAACAGCAAAATGAAAGCGACAAGAATAGCCCCCAGTCGCGATAGATAAACTTCAATCGAATGTTCGGAAAAGTATCTTACTTCGAATATTAGTGCAAAAAGACCGGCAACAGCGGTAAATTTTGCAAGCGCTCTAAACGGAGCCAACAACATTCGGTTGCTTTCTTCTCGAAAATACCGGTATTTATATGCTTTTTCGGAAGTGATTTTTATTTCAGACAATTTTGAACCACACAGTTTTAATCGAAAAGTAAATTAACAAATTTTATTGTTATTAATAAAGTGTTTCGTTAAATATATTGGAATAAGTAATTCGTATAGCGTAACTTAATAATAATTAAATTAATTTTTGTGATATATATGATTGACTTTTTGTATCAAATAGATATTGCCGTTTTTTATTTCTTTAATCACACTTTATCAAACACACTTTTTGATAAATTTTTTCCTTTTATAACAGATGTTAAACACTGGTATATAACTTATGTCATTTTAATTCTGTTACTGATTATTAAAGGAAAGAAATTAGAACGTATTTCCGCCGGATTTGTAATTTTATTAATTACAGCAACGGATCAATTCAGTTCGTTCTTTGTAAAGAATTTAGTGGGAAGAATAAGACCTTGTAATGAACTACCCGATGTAAATATATTAGCAGGATGTACAGGCTCGTTTTCTTTCCCGTCATCGCATGCAGTTAATAATTTTGCGGTTGCGGTTTTCTTTTCGATTTTATTCCCGAAATATAAATGGGCATTTTACATAATTGCTGTGTTACTTGCCTTATCGCGTGTTTATGTTGGTGTTCATTATCCGTCGGATATCATCGGCGGAGCATTAATCGGCTCAGTATTCGGATTTATATTTGCTAAAGCTGTTTTGTTTATTAATAATTTTTTCACATTAAAAAAACAATAAAATGAAAACTAAACTTGATATTGCAAAAAATTGGCTGCCACGATATACCGGAACGGAAATTGACGAGTTCGGTGATTATATGCTACTTACTAATTTTCATGATTATGTAACTAAGTTTGCGGAATTATTTAAATGCGAAGTTAATGGTCTTAATAAACCGATGCAGACAGCAACAAACAACAAAGGGCTTTCAATAATCAATTTTGGAATAGGATCGGCAAATGCAGCAACAATAATGGATTTACTAATTGCAAGAAATCCAAAAGGTGTTCTGTTCTTAGGCAAATGCGGCGGGTTGAAACGTTCAACAGAACTTGGACATTTTATACTTCCTATTGCTGCAATAAGAGGTGAAGGTACTTCAAACGATTATATGCCGCCGGAAGTTCCGGCTCTTCCTTCATTTAAGCTGCACAAATTTGTTTCAAATATAATTATTAATAGGAAACTTGAATACAGAACAGGGGTTATATATACAACGAACCGAAGACTTTGGGAATGGGATAAAAATTTCAAAAAGTATCTTCGAACTTTAGGGGCTATCGGTATTGATATGGAAACGGCAACTTTGTTTATTGCAGGTTACAAGAACCAAATAGCACGAGGTGCGCTTCTGCTTGTTTCCGATTTGCCGATGATGGCTGAAGGCATTAAAACCGGTGAATCCGATAAATTAGTTACTAAAAAGTTTGTTGACCTTCACCTTCAAATCGGTATTGAAGCTATGAGTGATATTGGAAACAAAGGTGAGCAAATTAAACATTTTATGTATTAGGTTGATTAATTGTCCGGGAGGTTGTTATGAATAAAATTCTTTTAGGGATAATTGTTTTTTCAATTTCAATATTTGCGCAAAGTGTTGACGAAAGACTAACTGAATCTATAGAAAATTTATTTTCAGTAAGTAAGCAAAGAGACTTTAATAAGGTATGTGATTTGATTGCCTATACCGGTTCGGATGTAACACGCAATTTATCTACAAAGCTAAATGCAAAAATTAATGACGAACTTCAGCAGGCAGAGAGAATTGCTAAGAAAATAAAAGCATATGTAGATATCAGCGATTCTTATGAAATTACTTCAACCGATAAAATAGCGGAAGAGGGGAAAGAACTGCTTCATGCAACTATTGAATTTAAAAGCGGGAAGCAAATTCTAGAGGTTGTCTTTAAATTTGTTGAAATTAATGAAGTTTTACTGCTTGTAGAAATTGATTAAGAGAAATGAATAGTATAACAAAAACATTCAAATTACTTGAACTAATATTTATTATTTTGTTCGCATTTCAATTATTGCTTGCCCTATTTTTCTATATTCTTCACGATATGCAAATTATTGAGTTTGATTTTTTCGATTACGAATATCTGCCTATTATACTTCTTATTATAAACACAACTTGTATTCTTTTCGCTAAATATATTTTCACTGCAAGAAACCAAATCGATATTAAGCTCAGTATTAACCAGAAATTAACTAAGTACAGATATCTTAGCTTAATAATAATCGTTATACTTGATTTTGCTAATGTTACAAACCTGATATTCTTTTTATTGACAGGTTCGCAAACGTATTTACTTGTTGCCATCCTGGTATTAATTCTTTATACGGTTTATAGACCGGTAAAAGAAAAGTTTATTAATACAACTCTAACCCCGGAAGAAAAATCTCAATTCTAAAATTATCTAACAAAAATTATTTTTAATCTCTCTTTAGCCGCCTCGTTTCATTTTTAGAAATATCAAAATAAAGTAGATTGGAACAAATCCATATTCTATGTGGTAATAAATAATTGTGGGCTTAGAAAAAAATATTCAAAGAATTTAAGTATCTGCACTGAATATAAAAAGAATTTCAATTCCAATATCCGATTTAATTCATGAAAAATGGTATTGACATTAATTGAATAATTGTTTACAAATAATTGAGGCAAATTGAGAAGGGGAGGACAATTATGGAAAATATTAGGCTTAGTTCGATGATAAGTTATGAGAATTGGGTTAAGAAATTGAATCAAAATACAAGACCTTCAACAGATTCAAAATTAAAACCCCAGGTACCTTCTTCGCAAATTAAAAATCCGAATCAATTTGTGAAGAGAGAGAAAAAATTAGCTACTAGCGAATTGTGGATTGGTTGAAATAAAAGGGGAGTTAATTAGCTCCCCTTTTTACTAATGTAACCCCGATAAAAATTACTATCATACCGATAATTATTTCTAAATTAATTGTTTCATTCAACACTATCCATCCCAAAGTCAAAGCAATTACCGGATTGATATATGTATAAGTTGATACAAACGATATCGGGAGTCTAGATATTGCATACATATAAGAACCGTAACCAAAAATTGATGCAACAAATGTTAAATAACCGAATGCATATAAGCTTTCTGCCGTAAAATTAAAACTTTTCCATTCCCCAAGAGAAAAGCCCAAAGATAATTGCAGAATGCCCGCAATAATCATTTGAACCGCAGCACCCATAATTGGATGAACGGTGACCTTGTTGTATTTAGAATAAACAGTTCCGCTGCCCCATGCAAACATTGCAATTAATAAGCTAACCACACCCGGGAAATAATCTGTTTTCCATATGTCGGTTAAGTTCTCACTGAAAATAATTGCCACACCAATTAAACCGAATAATAATCCTAAAATAATTGTGCTGTTTAATTTGGGTCCTTTAGGCACAAAAGACTCAAGTCCGACAATCCAAAACGGGAGAGTAGTTATAAGTAAAGAAGTTAACCCGCTTGGCAGCCATTGTTCGCCAACAACAACTAACCCGTTTCCGAAACCGAGCAACAAAGTTCCAACAACTGCAAGGTGTTTTATATCGGAAAAAGACGGGAGTTTATATTTACGTAAAACAAGAATTAGAAGAAAAAGTGGGCCTGCAATTATCCAACGGAAACCGGCAAACAAGAACGGGGGTAAATCGGTTACACCTATTTTAATTGCAAGATAGGTTGTTCCCCAAATAACACAAATTGTTATCCATGCAAGATAAGCTTTAAAATTAGATTCACTCTCTGAACGAAAATTCAAAATATTCTCCAAATGGAAAGCAAAATTAAAAAATATTCTTCATTTGTTTATAAAATGAAAGACAGAAAGAGACTATTTTTATAAATTACATCTATGATTTCCATAAATAAATGAGTTTACTATGAAATTTTTTGAAGATATCCAGAATTGGTTAGATCAGTATCCGTTTCTTAAAGAAAATGTGGCACTATTAGGTGTATTAATTCTTTCCTACATAGTTTACCTAATTACAAAAACAGTTTTGATGCGCGTTATAAGAGGATTTGTTCAACGTACTAAAACCGAATGGGATGATATACTTTTAAGCAATAAAATGCTTAGAAGAATTTCTTTAATTGCCCCGTTTCTGGTTATAATGAATTTTTCTTACCTATCACCAACCTTCGCGGGATTTATTGAAAGATTCTCCGCTGTGCTTATCATTATTTTCATTTTACTTACTCTAAGCGCTTTGCTGAACGGAATTGTAGAAATCTATGAAAAAATTGAGAAATATAAAGAACGCCCGATTAAAGGATACATACAAGTTGTAAAAATAATAATGTTTATATTCGGAGGAATTTTAATTATCACCGCATTAACAGGTCAATCACCTTGGGCAATACTCGGTGGTTTAGGAGCTTTAACTGCCGTACTGTTATTAGTGTTTCGAGATACTATACTTTCATTTGTAGCAAGTGTTCAAATCTCATCTTATGATTTAATGAAAGTTGGTGATTGGATTGAAGTTCCTAAGTTCGGAGCGGATGGTGACGTAATCGATATTGCACTTCATACAATAAAAGTTCAGAATTGGGATAAAACTATTACGGTAATTCCTACCTACAAACTTATCGAAGACAGCTTTAAAAACTGGCGCGGTATGCAGTTAAGCGGCGGAAGAAGAATTAAACGATCAATTTATATCGATCAAAATTCTATTGCTTTTTGTAATGATGAAATGCTTGAACGTTTCGGTAAATTTCAACTGATTAAGAACTATCTCGAAAAAAAGAAAACCGAAATTGCAAAATTTAACGAAGAGAAAAAAATCGATACTTCACAATTAATTAACGGGCGAAGATTAACAAATGTTGGAACGTTTCGTGCTTATCTTAAAGAATATCTTTTACAAAGAGAGGATGTGCATAAGGGATTGACTTTTTTAGTTCGGCACCTTCCACCTGGACCGGAAGGATTACCAATTGAAATTTATGTGTTTGCCACCACAACAAAATGGGCAGAATATGAAGATATTCAATCAGATATTTTTGATCATATTTTTGCAGTTGTTCCGCAATTTGATTTAAGGATTTTCCAAAATCCGACCGGCAATGATTTTAAATCACTTGTAGAGAAAACAAATTGATTGAGAATAAAATGTCAGCTAAAGTATCGGAAATTATATCGCAAGCTTTTATTGATTTGGGAGTTTCGGTTGTAACTAACGTGCCCGGTTTAGGCGGTAGTCAAGTTTATAGTGAATTTAATGCAATGTCTCTTAAACAACACCCACCTTCATTTCATGAAGAAGTTGCATTTACAATAGCACATTCCGCAGCAATTTGCGGAAAGCGTTCAGCCTTTCTCGGCAAATCTCAGGGCATTGCAAAAGCAATGAATTCACTTACCGACGCACTATATACCGACATTACCGCCGGTTTTGTCTCGATTATTTTTGATGATAAAACAGGCAAGAGTTCCGATAACATTTTAGAAATTGAACCGTTGCTTAAAGGAACCGGGATTCCTCATCGTGTAGCAAAACCAGAATTAATTTATGAAGATGTTGTAAGTGCTTATCGTGAATCGGAACGTACATTCCTTCCACATGCACTTATTGTCGATGCTGCCTCAATTGAAGATAATTTCGAATATGAAAGAAGAACAAAACTTGCAAGAAACTTTGTCTTTAAAAGAGATGTGTATCATCATGTTGTTCATCCGTTTTTATCGGATTATCAATACAAAGTTTTTGCTGCAAAAATATTTGACGGAGACAGAAGTGTAATTAAGAAACCTGTTCTTCCGATGATACCAGACAATTTACCTGATAAGTATATTGAATCCGCTGAGAAATACATTCCTTTTTTCGAAATATTCAAATCAGTTAAGCGGGATATAACAACCGGTGATACAAGCATTTCAAGTTCATTTGCCTTTCCTCCTTATGATGCTATTGATATTGTTACATATATCGGCGGAAGCATTCCATTGGCAATCGGGGCTTATATGGCGGGGAATAAAAATGTTTGGGCACTTACAGGTGATTTCGGTTTTCTTTCCGCAGGTCAACTTGGTTTGATGGAAGCTGTTAACAGACAACTGCCGATTAAGATTGTTATCTTTAATAATAAATCAGCCGCGGCAACCGGCGGACAAAAAATTGATAAAAAACTTTTATTAAGAATTCTTGCCGGTTATGATCAATTTGTAACTCATATTACTTCACCTTCAGACCCTTTCGAAATTGAGTCTGCAATTAATGAAGTGAACAAGTCAAACGAGTTGAAAATATTGGTCGTTAATTACTGATTGATTATCACAATAAATTCAAAAAAAAGCGCTCTACTTTGGAGCGCTTTCTTCTTTAAAATAATTAAAAATAATTATTGAACAATTTCGGGAACAGGAACATTTTTATCTATTTCAATATCTTCCATCGACTTGCTCAATCGTTCAAATTTTCTTCTTAAAGATTGAACCGACGGATCACCGGGTAAATATGATTCAATTTGATCAACAAGTTCAACAGCCTTACCATATTGCCCGGTTCTCTCATAGATATCCAGTAATAATCTATAAGGGTTATAAGAGCTTTGAAAATCAGTTGGATTTTCTTTCAATTTTTGTTCGGTTATTTCCTGAACTTCTGATGAAATTTCAACATACTTTTCAAAATCTTCGGCTTCGTAATATATATTTGCAACATCAAACAAAATTCTATAATCTATCGGAAGTACATGACGGGGGAGTCTTTCTTCCATCTTGTCTAATGTTCGAATAACCATTTCGTTTTCCCGAGTTTCGTATAAATAGTAAAGAGCCAGTTTAATAAACGAGTTGCGGTAATTCTGCATCATTCGTATTTCACCATCATTCAAGAATACCGAGGGGTCATCCATTCCGCGGAATTTAAAACCCGGTTGATATGTTTTACTATAACCTTCGGGGATATTGAATAATTGCTGCTCAATTATTTCCGGGTTGACGTTTGTTATTGAGGTCTCCTTTTTATCAGGTATTAATCTATAAGCCATTCCCTCCATCTGAAGATAATCGAGTATTCCGATTTTACTATCATCACTAACCGTTGCCGCAAAATAAATTGGTCTATCCCAAACATTAGAACGAATAATATCCAAGGCAATTAAATCTTGAATTCTTACTGCAGTAATATCACCATATTGAGCTGCGTGACTCATTCGCCATGTAAGTTTACCCGAATTTATTATGGAAGTGTCGGTAACATTGAACTGCTCAATTACTTCCGGCGGGACATCAATAGACATTGTTCTTGTTTCCCATCTTGCCGGACCTATTCTATTTATTTGCTCATCGGAATAGCTCATTTTAATTTTTTGAGCTCCGTGCGGCTCGGTATTTTTCATTTGTAAAATATACCAAGGTGTATTAAGCAGACTTAAATTTACAACTCTAACATCCTGTCTAACTCCTTCAACATCCTGTAAATACCAAAGCGGGAAGGTATCATTATCACCGTTAGTAAAAAGTATTCCGTTAGGGGCAACACTTTGTAGCAAGTTGTATGCATAATCCCACGGCAGATAATTTTTTGAACGGTCATTTGAAAAATAATTCTTAGACAACATATTAACCGGAACAGCAACAAACGCTATTATCATAACCAAACTAAGAACTGGTTTGAGAAACTTTGTGTTTACAAACTTTTCATTAATAAAATCGAGAGTACCTCTCACTCCTAAACCAATCCAAATAGAAAAGACAAATAATGCACCGGCATAAAAATAATCCCTTTCGCGCGGTTGAGGTTGCTGCATATTAAAATAGATAGACATTATATAACCCAGCATAAGAAACAAGACTAAAAATACGCTAGCCATTTTCCAATCTCTTCTGAAATGATAGAATATACCAAACAGACCTAAGAAAAACGGAATTCCTAGTAATTTCGACCAATCAACACCGTCATCCTGAATTGTCGATGAGCGTCCGGCATAGTTCCAGAGCAAATACCTGTTGAACATATGATCCATTTGATAATTCCAGAAGAAGTCTAGGTCGGAGTTGTAATTCCTGTAAATTGCTTGATGCTGAGGTTCCATTGAATATCTTCTTTGGAATAACGGTGCATCTCCGTATTGTTCACGATTTAAGTATGACACTAATTCGGAAAAAGTTTTCGGGCTATTTAAATTAATCGGCGTGTCTTGATTTGATCGTATAATAATCATTGAGTAACTTGAAAATCCGATGAATGCGAACAGAAAACACTTTGCTAATAAATTTAATGTATGTTTATTATTTTTTCTTGAATAGTAGATTATATAACCAGTAATTCCGAAAATCGAAATTATGATTGCAATATCTAATACCAAATTATTCTTACCAATAGTAGCTATGAGGTTCGGAATATATTTTACAATGCCGGGATAGATTGATAATAAAACAACACTGCCTATAAGCATCGGAAGGTAAAAAGAATTTTTTGAGAAGATTTTCTTTCTAAAAAATAATACAAAAACCAAGCTGACAGTCCCGGCAATCATCAAAACACGCCAATCAAAATCAGCAGCTTCTTCATAACCAACCGGCGATGAGTGGGTCTGCCCAGCCCAAAGTGCCATCAAAAGTAATAATATTATACCACCGTGAATTGCAAGCAAAATACCGGTCTTCTTTAGGTTTTCAAAATCATCCACAAACTTGCGGAAAATAACCACCATAACTATTGAGACACTAGCCAGAACAGCAAGTAAGTGTACACCGCTTGAAAGACCAATTAGGTAAGCTATCAGAATAAGATACTTACTGTTATCTTCTTCATCGGCTTTTTCATTCCATACCATTATCAACCAGGTAACTATTCCGATAAAAAATGTTGATAAAGCATAAACTTCAGCTTCAACAGCGTTGAACCAGAAAGTATCTGCAAAGGCAAGCGAAAGTGCACCGGTTGCAGCGGCAAGGTATGTTCCTAATTTGTCTAATAGTCCTTTTTCTTCATTCTTTTTAAAGATATGTATTAATTTAACTATAATTAGGTAAGCAAATAGAACAGTAAATGCTGAGGATACGACAGAGAGCATATTTACCCTGAATGCTAAATCTTCCGCAAATGGAATCACGGAAAATAGTCTTCCAAGAATTAAAAAGAATGGTGTACCGGGAGGATGGGGTACCTGTAATAAAACTGCGGAAGCAATGAACTCACCGCAATCCCAAAATGAAACCGAAACCTGTGCAGTTGAAATAAATACGATCAATGCAATAAAAAAAACAACTGTTGCAATTATTTTGTGTAGTTTGTTAAAATCCATTAATCCCTCAATTAAATATCATAACAAAATTTATTTTTGAGTAACTATGCTAAGCTCGGTATAACCGCTTTTGACAAAAGACCTTTTAAACAACGGGTCAAATGATTTGTTCAATAATTTCATTAAGAATCCGTTGATGCTAAAAGGGTCTATACCGGATATCTCATTAATTTTAAATTTATTCTCTTCGAATAATTTTTTTAGACCGGAATAAGAGTAAGCTTTTTCATATCCATGCTGCCAATTACCGAAATGCAGAAATTGGTATAATTGCCAAAGAGAAATTTTTGCCGGAACAAATGTAACTAAATACCCCGGTGTATTTACAATACGTTTCATTTCATTTATAAAAGGGATTTCGTCTTCAAAATGTTCCATCAAACCGGCGCTGTAAACTAAATCGAATTGATTATCTTCAAAAGGAGTTTCCCTGCAATCGCCCAAATACGAATTTGGAATTGTCTCTTTAATTTTCTCGATTGCTGTTTCGCTGTTGTCTAATGTGTAAACTTCAACATCGCTTCGCTTTGATTTCAGTAATTTTATATTAGATCCGAAACCGCAGCCGACTTCCAATACTTTTTTTACAGGTTTATCTATAAGATCGAGGTATTTATTTAATACAACATCCCTTTCGCCTATCATCCATAATTCAGCTTTTGAAGTAGAGTAAGATGCCCAGTAATCGTTCCATTCTATCATTTATTACCCGTAGTAAACATTTATAACAGATAAGTTAAGAATCAGTTTTTTTGAAAAGATCATCAATATTTGGTTTTGGTCTGTTGGCGTGATACTTTTCAATCAATTCTTTTAAAAATTCCATAGAAGCTTTATCAAGGTCTTCATCATCTTTATGACGCTTTAACAACATATCGTAACTTTGTTTTTCCTTCGAATCGAACTTACGTTCATATCTTTTCAAAGTTTCAAAATATTTTTTTTGATCTCTGTAACTCATTGCAAAATCTATAATTTAGAGTTGGACAATATATAAAAAATAACCGGTAAAAATTATCCGAATTAGATAGGAGTTACTCCCAAATTCTAAGAACAGTTAAATCGACATTTTATAATTCGCATATCCACGGCAAAAAAACGTAAGCCGCTAATTAGCGTATTCGCGGCTAAAAAAGGGACTCGTTTTATGTGCTGTGTTTTTATTCGTTCCATCCAAAGGCAAAAGTGTATGCCGATAATGCGCGAATAAATAAAATATTGTTAAACTACATGTAGTTAATTTTACCATTTGCTAATTGCTAAATTTGAATAAACTAAACAACTTAGTAGAGTACTCATTTAAATTTCGGGGAAACTCCAGGAATTAGACCTGTTCTAAAGCAGGGTACCATTGAAAAACTTTTTTAAGGAAATGATCTGCAGAATTATCCCATGTAAAATTAGAAGCCCATTTTTTTGCTTCGAGTGACATTTCTTGAAGTTTCTCTTTGTTGTCTATTAATTCAATCAGGACATTTTGAAGCTGCTGTGTATTATCTAATTCAACAAGTTTGCCGGTAACATTATCTTTAATTGAATCACGCAGTCCCGGAACATCCGAACCAATAACCGGGGTACCGGCGGCGTTGGCTTCAATTACCGTAATTCCCCAACCTTCTTTTAATGCCATCGTTACGAACAACCATGATTTTGCCATTTCTTCGGCTTTTTCTTTTTCCTTTAAGTAGCCGAGAAAATCTACATTAGCCGATAATCCTTTTGCTTCGACATATTTTTGCAATTTTGGAAGATGATCACCCGAACCACCGATTTTAAATTTTAAATTGGGAATATTTCCAATCACACCCGGTAGAGCATCAATAACGGCTTCCAAGTTTTTATACTTTTTTATTCTGCCGATATAACAGATAGTCGGTTCTTCATATTTGTTAATCTTAATGTTGTCAAACAAATCATGATTTATAGCGTTGTAAAGAATATCTATTTTATTTTCCGGTTGTCCAAGTTCAATTAATTCTTTCTTCGTGCTTTCGGAAACAGTAAATATTGGAGTGTTTCTATAAACTTTCGGTATCATTTTTTCTGCACGGATTATATAGTTTGCCATCAGTTTCGGAAGCTCTTTATAAAGGGATTTCCCGTGTATGTGATGGATGATGCCGACAACCGGTTTATTAATATATGCTGGAATTCCAAGAGGAATTTTCGAAATATCGTCAACTATTAAATCATATTTTTCTTTTATTAAATTTCTTCTATAAAATCTTTTAAACTGGTGATTGAATAAAAACTTATTTCCGGTTCGTATTATTTCAACACCTTCAAGTATCTCTCTTTTCTCGGCTCCCTGAAAATTATGTGCAACAATGGTTACATTATGTCCTTTTGCAGCCACTCTCTTAAAAATTTCGTGCATGTGAACTTCGGCTCCGCCCATCTCCGGGTTTTTAGGACAGCGCCAGTTTACAACTAATATTTTCATCTAATATTTCTTCTCATTTATTTTAGAACTCGATAAAACCTTGTGAAAATTCGAAATCCTAATCCCTAAATTCTAAACAAATTATAATACCTAAAATTCAAAATCGGAAACGGGGGAGAATTTACCGTTTTGAAAATTCCAATTTAGGATTTTGATATTGTTTAGAAATTAGCATTTAGATGTTAGGATTTTCTTTCCCGCTGTTTTTGTATATTAAAAATAATCAAATTAGGACAAACAACGATGCAGTTATACAAAAACTTTACTTTTGTACAGCCAAATTAATTTTTTGGAAAGTCCACCACCTAACCTCAATAGTGGAAATTAGCAAACTATGATAAGCAGACAGTTAATCCTTTAACGAATTAGCTTGACAATAAAATCACATTCTCGCATCTTGCGTTTGTTTCGAGACTAACAATTACAATAATAATAATTTAGGAGACAGAAGATGAAAAAGTACTTAGTATTATTACTATTTATTCTTTTATGGGGGGGTATGCACAAACAACATTAACTAATTATGAAGAGTTCTTTATCTGGGTAATTAATAATACAAATAGACATGAAATAAAATTATATGCTGAACTAATTAGTGAACCTTATGTGGAGTGTTGGGATGTTGTAAGCAGAGATTGGGGACCTGGATGGGAAGATCATCATCCATTAACAGCAAAATATCCTGGAGGTTTAAGTGAAGGGTCAACTAATAAAGCAGATGGTTATTTTGGCGTTGACTATGCTTACGATGACCAAGGGAACTCACCACTTTTAGGTCTTGGTAAATATAGAATTACAATCTATGAAAATGGTACACCAACAGACGCAGTTATGTTTTTTGATTTGAGAACTGGCCATTTAGGTGAGCAGATTAGTACTCCAGATGTAACGTTTTATTATGATGCTACAGATAAAAAAATTTATTATGATCGATATAACAAAGAAATTGTTACAAGCGAAACTATATGGAATATGCGTGATAATGTTTATTTAATCCCCACAGAGTTAGAACCATTCCCTCCAGAATCCTTCAATGTAGGTTCAGCTAATAATCACCCAATGCTTACTTGGAGTCATACACCGATGGAGGATACATATAGAACAGGATATGCTCTCTACAGGGCTTATGGTCCTATTGGTAATCCAACTACTTCTTTTCACAAGTTTGCTACTGTTGGAAAATATACGACGTCCTACGTTGATTATAGTTTTGACTTAGGCTCAATGTGGACTGTATATTATAAAATGACAGCGATAAACGGAAGTAGAGAATCAGTTTTTACCCCTACAAAAAGTATTAATATAGCTATTCCGAAAACCGGGGAAGATTCAAAAGAGATTGTTTTTTCGCTTAATCAAAACTATCCAAACCCATTTAATCCAACAACAACAATTTCATATTCAATTCCAAGTGATGAACATGTTACATTAAAAGTGTATAACACATTAGGTGAAGAGGTTGCCGAGCTAGTAAACGAGGTAAAAATAGCAGGTGTCTATAGCACAGATTTTAATGCTGAAAATCTGCCAAGCGGTATTTATTTTTATACTATCGCTGCTGGTAAATATACCAACACTAAAAAGTTATTGTTAATCAAATAGTATCAAATGACCTAATCATGAAATAATTCTAAGAACACGGCATATCTTTTTCGAAATGCCGTGTTTTAGCGAGGAATTAAACTATGAAAAATATTAAATCATTTTTACTACTTATAATGTTATTAAATATTGTATCCTTTTCACAAACACAAGAAAAAATACCGTGGTCATCACTAGCAGATTCACCATGGCCTGTATTGCGAGGAGATGTGCAAGGAACAAAGCGTTCTATAAATGTAGGCCCAAAAACTCCGAATATCATTTGGAAAAAAACCTATCCAACAGGTATCGTAAATGGTCCAGTGCTAGATGAAAACGGAAGATTATACTTTGGTTCAAGAACAGCTCCTTTTTCAGCTACTGAGAATAACTTTTATTGTATCGATTCAGAAGGTGAAGAATTTTGGAGATACCCAACTCCAACTTTCCTTGCAACTGATACAGCACCATTGATATCAAAAGATGGGACAATTTATTTTGCTTCTCAAAATACGCACTTCTATGCTCTTAATCCTGACGGGACATTAAAATGGAATTATAATTCGGAAAATAGATTTTTTTCCCGAAATTTAATCTCGGATAAAGAAGGTAATATTTATGCAGGTAACATTGACTCACTTTTTTGTTTTACACCGGAAGGAACTGTAAAATTCAAAAAATTTATTGAGCCTTATTTTAGTTCACCTACTGTTTTTTCACCTTCAGGGGATAGATTTTATTTGTTCAACAATTTTTATAAAGATGATATTTATACTGATTACTTACTAGCAATTGACCTTGAAGGAGAAACAATTTGGAAAAAGAAGTTTGCCGATTTAGTAGGAGATTCCTTCCTTGTAGATAACAGTGGTAAGATTTACGTTATGGGTAAAGAGTTAGAGGATTCAACCAAATATCGTGGTATAATCTGTTTAGATGAAGATGGTAGTACAATTTGGAAATCTAATTTTTATGAAAGTGACAACCAAGGAAGTCCCACTATGGATAAATATGGAAATATTATATACCCAATTTATAACGGACTAGCATCAATTGATTATGATGGAAATCCTCGCTGGGTTTTCGAAGTTGAGATTGATAGTAGTTATATTCATCCGATTGAAGGATTTATTCATTCATTAATTTGTGATGACGAAGGGACAGTATTTGCTGGTTCTACACTTGGAAATTTTTTCTATGCAATAAGTAGCGAAGGTGAATTGCTATGGAAAATTCCATTATTCGGACAATTTTCTGATGCACCTGCTGTGATAACTGAGGATGGAACACTTTACATAGGTCTTTCTTATGGCTTTGGTGGTATCCCAGTTGTTGATAATCTAATCGCAATAAAAGACAATCCAAACTCAATAAAAGAAGAAGAGCTGCCAAGTGAATATAAATTAGAACAAAACTATCCAAATCCATTTAACCCAAGTACAACAATAAAATTCAGTCTGCCGGAAAGAAGTGAAGTAAAACTTTCTATTTATAACTTACTCGGGCAAGAAATAGAGGTACTCTTCCAAGGCGAAAAAGAAGCTGGAAGTTATGAGTATGTATTTGAGAATAAGAGCTTAAGTACGGGAGTGTACTTTTACGTTTTGGAATCTAAGCAAGTAAGATTAAGTCGCAAGATGTTGCTGATAAAATAGTATCTCCGTAGAGTCTTCATTAATGAAGACTCTACACCAACTAATCTGATAAAAAAGTAACCGCAGACATTTGTCTGCGTGAATACATAACGCGTAATCTATAAACCACAAGATTCTTTTTGCTATATCGAGGGGTTATCACCGCAGACGTGAAGTCTGCGGTTACAAATATTCAACGTTGCTTGTTAACCAAAGCAACCTTCGAGGAAAAAGAACTTAAGCAGCAAACTCTTACCTCGAAGGTTTCTGAAGTAAAAATCCCCGGGATTTGTCAGATAAAAAATTATTAACCAAGATTTTTGTTTTCTTATTTATTTAAGAAAATCCCGGGGATGTCTTTCCAAAAATTACATTCTCCCTTTTTGTATATTGCCACAGTATAAAAATATTTAGTTAATCTTATGCAGCTTTACAAAAACTTTACACCATCAGTTTCTGTAATTGTACCGACATACAACCGGGAGAAACTTCTTCCCCGTGCATTGGATTCTATTTTAAAACAAACTTTGCACAATTGGGAATGTATTGTTGTTGATGACGGAAGCTCGGACAATACTTTTCAAGTAGTTAATGAATATCTGGAAACGGATCTTCGTTTTAGATACATGAAACACTCCAACAAAAAACCGCCGCTTACTTTTAATACGGGGATACAAGCATCAATCGGCAGGTTTATAACTTTTCTCGGAAGTGATGATGAATACAAACCGGAGCATCTGCAATTGCGTTATGATTTTATGATTAACAATCCTCAAATAGATTTAATACAAGGCGGATTAGAAATTATCGGTCACCCGTATGTAAAAGATAAAAATGATTTATCAAAAGAAATTCATATCTCAGAATGTAAAGTGGGCGGAACCTTTTTCGGCAAGCGTGAAGTCTTTTTTGAATTAGAAGGTTTCCGTGATTTGAAATATGCCGATGATACAGATTTTTGGGAGAGAGCGAATAAAAAATTTAATATTACCGATGTAGATTTTCCGACTTATATTTATTACCGGGACACACCGGATAGTATTTGCAGTAATATTAAGTAGAGATTTGATCACGCGAGAGGCGGACGAGTTAATCAAATCTTCCTTGATAAGTAAAACGAATTTGCTTCAGAAAGCGTGACCAAAAAGTAATGTTTTATTTATATTATCCGCGAATGACGCTAATTTTTAAAAATAATTTTATTGAATAATTACTTTTTGGACACACTATCTACACAGTGTATTTGGCGATGTAATCTTCCGGGATTTTGGCTGGTCTGCCGGTTTCAATGTTAATCATAGTATAAATAAACTGTCCTTCGGCAGCGACTTTACCGTTTTCTTTTTTTACAATTTCAAAATTGACAATACTTTGTGAACGGTTAAAATCTTCAACTTGAGTTCTAACAATTATTTTATCGGTAAGAATTAATGCGCGTTTATAATTTATTTTAACCTGTGAAACAACCCATGTAAATCCGCGTTCTAAAAAATCTTCCATTGTAACTTTATAATCTTTCCGCATTTGATCATATCTTGCAGCAAGAACATAATCCAAGTACTTTGAATTATGCACATGATTATTCATATCGATATCATCAGGTCTTATTGTTAATTCGGTTTCGAAAATTGAGTATTTATTGTTCATTCTATTAGCCTTGGCAACCTCGAAGGAAAATGCAAGTTACCTTCGAGGTTTTTCTATACTTTCAAACCTTGAAGGTAAGATCAGTTCTTAAGAGTTCTATATCCTTCAAGGCTGCTTAATTTTGTAATACCCAGTAACCTCGAAGGGAAAAGCAAGTTACCTTCGAGGTTTTTTTTGTGCCTATTATAATGAGTAGAGTTTCAATATTAACTCTAATCACCAAAAGATAAAATTCGTTGAAGTTCTTCTTCGCTTACATTCAGCAATTCGTTAACCAGTAATCTTGGAGTAAGGATTTTCCAGTTATTGTCTTTACTGAAAACTTCTATAAATATAGGCAGAGCCGATTCAAGTTCACCGATATTTGTTAATGTAACGGCACGCCAAAATTTCATTTCAAGATTTTCGGGAAATAATTCTTCTGCTTTAGAATATTCTTTCATTGCTAATTCCATATCACCGTGCTCAATTGCCAAATCGCCCTTGTTCATATGTTCATAAGCTTGATGTACGTTGTATAATCTTCTTAATTCTATTAAAGGTTCGGGATGGTCTTCAACATGCAAATCAACTAACCTGTCTTCCCAAACTTTTCCTGTGGATTCGGCTTTAACAACCAATAATGATGCGGATTGTTTGCCTCTAATATCGCCACCGGCTTCTTCCGCAGCTTCGAGAGTTAATAATAATCTTTCGGCTAAACTGCCTTTTGAATTTTCGAATGCCTCTTTCATTACTTTCCATACCGTATCATACTTCATCATATTTGCTTGAACAGAAAATTGATTTCCCTGAAGATGGCCGGCTTCGGGAGTACATTTTTTACCCGAATATGTTGCTACATTTCCTTCGGCATCAATAATTGCTAATTGCCGGTAATCCCTTCCTTCATCTTCTTCAATCAATTTATCCAAAACTTGTTGTGCATTATATCCATCTCTAAGTAGAGCCAAACCGTTTGGTCCGAAAGAAACATTAACAAATGATTGAGTAGCAATAGCCCCAACTCCTGCTTCAGCCCATGATACAATAGTTCCAACCGAGAACCAATGAGATTGAACTGCCACTCCCATCTCCCCGGTAATTGTATCCCTTGCAACAATACTGTAAGTATGAGCAAGAGGATTTTCTCCATAAAATGTTTGGGCATTTAATGTTAACAGCAATACTAATAATGTAAAAAGAGCTTTCATATAGAATCCTAATTTTATTTTACCACTTAATTTCTTTTCTACTTAAGGGCATTGTCATACAACGGCATCCACCGCCTCCGCGCGCCAATTCGGCTCCTTCAATTGTAATGACACATTTTTTCAGTTTATTTATATCATATTTAGAAAGATCATCTGATTTAACAACTTCGTAACCGTAATTGTTCAACGCTTCTATTGTATAATTATTTCTTCCGTAACCTAATACTTTGCCGGGGGATAAAGCGAAAAAGTTAGCACCGCTGTGCCATTGTTCCCGTTCTTGAATCCAATCATCGGAATTACCGCCGCATGAAATTGAATTTAGGTCGATTTTTAATTTTCTTAATGCGTCCGGTATGTTCTTTTCTTCTTTTATCCAAACAACTTTTCCGTTATCAACTTTTATGTGAACCGTAACAAAATTATGCTGATTGAAAACAACGGGATCATAACTTAGGCAAGTATCTTTGTCAAGCATTGTAAATACCATATCAAGGTGAATAAAAGATTCTAAAGTTGAAGGAAGTTCTTGAACAATAATGTGTTTTGGTTTTTTCAACTTTTTGAATTCGTCAATTAAAAAATCAATTCCATGTGAAGTTGTACGTGTACTTAAGCCAATACAAATAACTTCTTCATTTATATTTAGAATATCACCGCCTTCATAAGAAATTAAAGGTGAATAATTATGCTGTTTAACAGGGTTAATTGTTTCTGTATTAAAATCAGGATGATAATTAAAAAGTGCTTCCATAATAATGGCTTCTCGTTCGCGAACCGGGCTGCTCATTTTTGCAATAAAAACTTTTTCTCCAATTGAAATAGATGCATCACGTGTAAAGAAAAAATTATGTAGAGGAGGCAATGCATATCTTTCTTTGCTTAGAAATTTTGTAAGCGTATCTTTTGTAATCGGAACACCTTCTATTAATTGTCTGGATAATTCTTTCGGGCTTAGAGTTAAAAGATAATCATGCAGACAATCAACGTTTTCATTGGAGCAAATTTTATCGAGAATGTAATCTTTAGCTTCTTCAATCTTCAAAATACTTTTCAGCAGGTCGGAAATTTCGTAAACTTTTGTAAATCGATTCAAAACAGATTTGAATTGTTTGTATTCTTTTTTGGCAACTGCAAGATTAAGAATATCGCTGTAAAGTGCTCGTTCAGCGTTAAGGGGAGTCATGTTCTCAACTTCCTGTCCCGGTGTATGAATAATCACACCTTGAAGTTCGCCTATTTCAGATGAGACATTTATTTTCATAAAACTCCGTATTAACTTATTACCCAGATATCATTTTGAATACTTAATTGAGTATTATCAAGAAAAACGGCACGTCCAACTCCACCAGGTCTGAAGTCAGTTACAATATCAACATGCTGTGCTGATTTATTCATAATTCCTTTTTTTAGAAATTCATCAATTTCGTTTTTCCCTTCAATTGAATTCGGTTCATCGGTAAAACATTCGGGATAACTTGCACCGATTGCAATGTGAAGTGTTCCACCGACTTTCTCTACAAACAAGGGATGTTTAAGAACTTTTTTAATTCCGTTATTCATACCTAATGCAACTTCACCCAGCCGATGAGAACCTTCATCTGTTTCAATTATTTTGGCTAATGCATCGTGTCCTTTATCAGCAGAATATTCAACAATATTTCCACTCTGAAATTTCAGATAAATACCTTGAATAGTTGTACCCCCTTGAAAAACAGGTAAGTCAACAAAAATTTCTCCTTCAACACTGTTGGCATTTGGACTTGTAAAAACCTCTCCATCGGGAAAGTTTCTTTTACCGGTACATTTAACAATATTTCTTTTTGAGATATTCATTTTTAATACTAATTCATTGCCATTATGCGGATGCTCGGTAATAATAGTAATCTCTTTACTCGACTTCATTTTTTGATAGATATCTTCTTCGACTTCCTCCAACATTCTCGGGTCAACAGTTGAAGCGGAAACAATTACATTGGCATAATCATCTAAAGTCATTCCCTCTAAATCCGCAAAGCCTTGAGTAGGGAATAGTGTCAGAACCCAGGGTTTGCCGAGCCGAATATTTTTATATGGTTCATCAGCTCGCATTATTGCTTTAGCATTTAATTCCGGTAAACCTTCAAAAAGTTTTGGATTCTCAGCACCAAGAATTTCAATATACTTAGTCATATTATTGTATCGTTCGGTCAACCAATCCGGCACACGTTCAATTTGTTTAACCGTTCCGTGCTTGGCAATAGATGCACCCCAAACTCTACCTCTATCATTATCAGGTGTAACTAAGTTAACATCGGCAATTGCGCCGGCTCTAAAAATTTTATCCTGTAAAACCGAAATAAGAGGCCAGCAGATATGTTCGCCCTTAATCATTACAACATCGTCAGGGGATATTCCGTCAAGCGAATAGTTGAGAAGGTAGTCTGCCCAAATATTCAGATCTTCTTGAGAAATATTAACTTGCATAATTATCCTTTAGTTTTAGTTGCTTGTTTGCTTTCTGTTGTATTATCATAAAACCGTGTAGTCGGGTAAGCGTATTGAATGTCGTTATGTTTTGCGATTTCTGTTAAAACATCTTCCCAAATATTTTGTTCGGTTGTTCTTCTTTTCCTAACATCACATAAATATCTCATTGTTAACTTCACACCGTTTTCTTTCATTGATGTATATACAGTGGGAGTTAATACACTATAAAACACCATGAACTTACGGGAAGTTTCTTTTATTTGATTCCGGACTTCGGTTGTGAGATTTTCAGTACGTTTGTTAACAATATCCAGCAGAATTTCTTTTGCTTTCTTCCAATTACTTTCGAATGTAACCATAACTGCAATTTCATTCCAGATATAATTAAACCCGGTACTGTAATTTGCTTGATATTCCGTAAAGACTTTCCCATTAGGGATGTGAATCATTCTACCTGTGCTTTGGTCGGAATCAACCCAGTTGCCGATTTCCATTAATGTGAATTGAAAAATTCTGATATCAATAACATCACCGGCAACGTTATTGATTTCAATACGATCACCTACTTCAAAGGGTTTGCGAAGAAGAATAAATCCCCAACCGACAAAATTTAATATCGGGTCTTTTAGAGCAATTACAAATCCGGCAGAGAGAAGACCAAAGAATGTTGCGAAGGAATCGAAGCCGTGAAACCAGATTCTTATTATTATTAAAAGAGAAATGAATGATACAAGATAGGTTAATGTTTTTCTCCACTTATATTGGAGTTTTATATCCTCAACATTTTTTGAAACAAAGTGTAAAATTATCTTGCGTGTAATAATTAATATAAGAACAGCAACAACAGTAAGCAGAAGTTTTTCTTGAACTTCGACTGTAATTCCAAAATGATCGGTTAACCATTCCGAGATGTAGTTCATATTTATTTAAAATGTATTGATGTAGAAATCTTTTCAAAAGTTCTTCTGAATTTCATAAAATCTTCTGGCATTGAGGTAGAGTTAATTACAAAACCCATCCCGTCCCTATAAAATATATATCCCATAGAAGCTAAATCCTTTAACCTGCTGGTATAACCGAAAATTATCCATCTGGATTCGACACCGTTGATTACTTGCTTACCTTCCTCCTTTATATTCATATTAGCCAACTGAGTCGGCAGATAACTTTTTGAATATTGTAAATAAGCATCAACGTTATCAACGGAATCCGGTAAAGTTTCAAGAAAGATATTTACATTTTCTCTAAACAGGTCCATTTTACCCTCACTTGGTGATTGGAATACAACAATAGAACCGGTTATTTGTTCGCTGTCTTTGCCAAAACCTTCTCTATAACTCCAATCTTCCGGGTAATAAATTGAAAAACCATATTCATCATTTTCATATAACTCATATCCATCCCATTTATCTTTTCCGCAGCTTAATAAAAAGATGAGTGTAAATAACAAGAGAAATATTGAAGATAATTTTTTCATGTAACTCCTTTGCTGATAAAAATGAATTCATTATTGGTAATTTAATATAGAACTTAACCATTTTTCAACTTCTTTGGTACTCATACCTTTCCGTTTTGCATAATCTCTAACTTGGTCTTCAGCTAATTTCCCGACATTAAAATATTTTGATTCGGGGTGAGCAAAATATAAACCGCAAACAGAAGCAGCCGGATGCATTGCCAAGCTTTCTGTAAGATTTATTCCTGTTGATTTTTTCACATTTAATAACTTGAACAAGGTGAGTTTTTCTGTGTGATCCGGTTGAGCCGGGTAACCCGGTGCCGGACGAATACCAGCATATTTTTCTGCTATTAATTCCTCATTAGATAATTTTTCTTCGACAGAGTAACCCCAAATTTCTGTTCTAACTTTTTTGTGAAGTAATTCTGCGAAAGCTTCGGCAAGTCTATCGGCAATTGCTTTTACTAGAATACTATTATAATCATCATGACTTGATTCATAACTTTTTACCAGTTCATCTGCGCCAATTCCGGCAGTTACGGCAAACGCACCAATGTAATCATTTATCCCAGATTCCTTTGGGGCAATAAAATCAGATAGTGCAACGTTTGGTAAGTTTGTAGTTTTTAACAACTGTTGTCTAAGTGTGTGAAATGAGGCAAGCAATCCTTTCCTTGATTCATCAACATAAACCTCTATATCATCGTCAACAGAATTTGCGGGGAAGATTCCGCAAACTGCGTTTGCTTTCAATAATTTTTGCTCGATGATTTTATAAAGTAATGTGTTTGCATCATCAAAAAGTTTTTTAGCTTCGATTCCGTAATTTTTATTATCGAATATTGCAGGGTACCTTCCTTTTAATTCCCAAGTTAGGAAGAAAGGTGTCCAATCTATATAATTTCTAATCTCTGAAAGTGAGTAGTCATGTAAAACTTTAACACCAAGTTGATTTGGTTTTGAAATCGATTCAAAAGTATAAGTTGGTTTATTCTTACGCGCTTCTTCGATTGAGATTAATTTTTTCTCACTTTGTTTGCGTTTATGATTTTCTCTCAATTCGACATATTCATTACGGATAGCGGTTATAAATTCATCGGCAACTTTTTCGTTTAGAAGATTTCCAACTACACTAACACTTCTTGAAGCATCAAGTACATGAATTGTTGGTCCGCTATAACTAGGTTCAACTTTTACAGCGGTATGAATTCTTGATGTTGTTGCTCCTCCGATTAACAATGGTAATTTTATGTTCATTCTTTCCATTTCTTTTGCCACGTGAACCATTTCATCAAGTGATGGAGTAATCAATCCACTTAAGCCGATTATATCAACATTTTTTTCAACTGCTGTTGAAAGAATTTTATCCGATGGAACCATTACTCCGAGATCAATCACATCATAATTATTGCATCCGAGTACGACACCGACAATATTTTTCCCGATATCGTGAACATCGCCTTTTACTGTTGCAAGAAGAACGGTTCCGTTATTTCTGATGTTGCCGGATTTCTTTTTCTCTGCTTCGATAAATGGAATTAAGAAAGCGACAGATTTTTTCATAACCCGAGCACTTTTTACAACCTGTGGTAAAAACATTTTTCCCGAACCAAAAAGATCACCGACTATATTCATTCCGTCCATCAATGGTCCTTCAATTACTTGAAGTGCTGATGGATATTTTTGTCTAGCTTCTTCTGTGTCTGCTTCTATAAAATCTGTAATGCCTTTTACTAAAGAATGCTTAAGTCTTTCTTCAACCGAAGTATTTCGCCATTCGGCAGACTGAATTTCTGATTTATCTTTTTGTTTTACATTTTCTGCAAATTCAGTCAATCGTTCGGTTGCATCAGTTCTTCTATTAAGTAAAACATCTTCAACTCTTTCTAAAAGCTCTTTTGGAATTTCTTCATATACTTCAAGTTGACCGGCATTGACGATGCCCATATCCATACCGGCTTCAATGGCATGGTATAAGAATGCTGAATGAATAGCTTCTCTTACCGTATCATTTCCTCTGAAAGAAAAAGATACGTTGCTGACACCGCCGGATACTTTGGCGAGAGGAAGATTTTTCTTTATCCATCTTGTCGCTTCTATATAATTTATTGCATATTCGTTGTGTTCTTCTATTCCCGTTGCAATAGCAAATATGTTTGGATCAAAGATTATATCCTGAGGAGGAAACCCAACTTGCTCGGTCAAAATTTTATAAGCTCGTTTGCATATATTAATTTTACGCTCAAAAGTATCCGCTTGTCCGTCTTCATCAAATGCCATAACTATCACAGCCGCACCATAATGCATCACCTTTTTAGCATGATTTATAAATTCTTCTTCACCTTCTTTCAAACTGATTGAATTAACTATACCTTTACCTTGTAAACATTTTAATCCTGCTTCAATAACAGACCACTTTGAAGAATCCAGCATTATAGGAAGTTTAGCAATTTCGGGTTCGGATGAAAGTAAATTTAAAAATTTGACCATGGCTTTTTCTGAATCGATCATTCCTTCATCCATGTTTATATCTAATACTTGAGCACCTCCTTCAACTTGGTGACGCGCAACGGATAACGCCTCTTCATAATTATCTTCTTTTATTAAACGCGCAAACTTTTTTGAACCTGTTACATTTGTTCTTTCGCCGATGTTAATGAAATTTGAATCTGGTCTCAAAACTAATGGTTCTAATCCGCTTAATCTTAAATATGGTTCGACTTTTGGAATTTGACGAGGTTTATGTTGAACAGCCATTTCTGCGAATACTTTAATATGATCGGGTGTTGTTCCGCAGCATCCGCCGACAATATTATAAAAACCGGCTTCTGCAAATTCATCCAACACTTTTTTCATCGCTTCGGGTGATTCGTCATACTCACCAAATTCATTTGGTAAACCGGCATTCGGATAAATTGAAATATAACAATTGGCAATTTTGGATAACTCTTGTATAAAAGGGCGCATTTGTTTCGGACCGAGTGAACAATTGAGTCCGACACTTAACAAATTTTTTACATGTGAAATTGAAATCCAAAAGGCTTCGGTTGTTTGTCCCGATAAAGTTCTTCCGCTTTGGTCAACAATTGTACCTGAAATCATAATGGGTATTTCTTGATTTCTTTCTTCCAGCAAATCTTGAATTGCAACAAGTGCGGCTTTAGCATTTAACGTATCGAATATTGTTTCGACTAACAATATATCCGCACCACCATCAAGCAGACCTTTAACAGCTTCTTTATATGATTCATAAACTTCATCAAAAGTTACTGCCCGGAAACCGGGATCATTAACATCCGGAGAAAGCGATAGTGCTTTATTCATTGGACCGATTGCACCGGCAACAAATCGAGGTTTACTCGGATCTTTTTTCATTACTTCATCAACAGCAGATTTAGCAATTTCAGCAGCAGCTTTATTTATTTCATAAGCAATATGTTCAGTTTTATAATCTGCTTGAGAAATTGAAGTGCCGTTAAATGTATTAGTCTCAATTATATCGGCACCGGCTTCAAGATATTGTTTATGGATTTCTTTAATTACTTGTGGTTGAGTTAATGAAAGAATATCATTATTGCCCTTTAACTCATTTGAGTGATCTTTAAATTTTTCACCTCGGTAATCGGAATCGGTTAATTTATATCTTTGAATCATGGTTCCCATTGCTCCGTCAATTACCATGATTCTTTCATTAAGTATATTTATTAATTGATCAATTAGCATATCTATAGTATAACCTTTCTTTGAAGATGAAGCCCAATATAGTTAAATTAGCTTTCAATATAAATTGATAGGAGTGAGCATAACTATGATAATTGTAACAGGCGGTGCCGGTTTTATAGGAAGTGCAACTGTATGGAAACTTAATCAAGTTGGTAGACATGATATTGTAATAGTTGATGAATTGGGAGACGGCGAAAAGTGGAAAAACTTGAACGGACTTTCATTTGCGGACATATATCACAAAGCTGATTTTCTTGATATGGTTTTAGACAATGAAGTTCCTTTTGAACCGGAAGCAATTATTCATCTCGGTGCATGTTCTTCTACAACTGAAAAAGATGCAGATTATCTATTACATAATAATTTTGTTTATACAGTCGAACTTGCGAAGTATGCCCTTGAAAGAGATATACGATTTATTTATGCATCTTCCGCAGCCACTTACGGAAGCGGTGAATTCGGTTATGACGATAATGAAGATGAGTTGGAAAAATTAAGACCGCTGAACATGTACGGCTATTCAAAACAAATGTTTGATCTTTGGGCTAAACAGAATAAAGTTTTAGACAGAATTGTCGGACTAAAATATTTTAACGTATACGGACCGAACGAATTTCATAAAGGTGATATGCGAAGTGTTGTTCATAAATCATTTGAACAAATTAGTGATACGGGAAAAGTAAAGTTATTTAAATCAACCGATCCCAAATATACTGACGGCGGTCAGATGCGTGATTTTATTTATGTGAAGGATGCTGTGGATATGACATTATTCTTTCTCGAAAATAATGAAGCAAACGGAATTTATAATATTGGTACAGGCAAAGCCAGAACATGGAATGATTTGGTGACCTCAGTATTTAATTCAATCGGTAAACCGGTAAACATCGAGTACATTGACATGCCTCAGCATTTACTCGGCAAGTATCAAAATTTTACCGAAGCTGAAAATGATAAGTTGGAAAAAGTTGGTTACTCAAAACAGATCACGTCACTTGAAAAAGGTGTTGAAGACTATGTGAAAAATTACCTTTTGAAAAACGAGTACCTGGCTTGGTAATAACTGCCGTAACCTTCGAGGTCAAATGCATTGTGACCTCGAAGGTTGCCGGTTTGTCAAATAATTTATGATGATGGAGAATGAATGAAGTTAGCAACATTATGTTACGTACAAAAAGATAAAAGAACATTAATGCTCTACCGTAATAAAAAAGAAAACGATTATCACGAAGGGAAGTGGAATGGTTTAGGCGGTAAATTTGAAATTGGTGAATCTCCCGAAGATTGTGCAATAAGAGAAATAAAAGAAGAAGCCGGACTGACTGTAAAGAATCTTTACATGAAAGGATTTATAACTTTTCCTTTATTTGACGGGAAAGATGATTGGCATGTGTTTCTATTTGTAATTGATGAATTTGATGGTAAATTAATTAATTCACCAGAAGGTGAACTTGAATGGATTGATAACGATAAATTATCGGAGATAAATCTTTGGGAAGGTGATAAAATATTTATCCCATGGCTTTTCCAAGATAAATTTTTCAGTGCTAAGTTTAATTATGTGGATGGTAAGTTTGTTGATTATCAAGTGAGATTTTATTGATAGAATGGAAGCGATCTTATTCTAACTTTGTCCGGCTGAATCACAATTAAAGAACCAGTAATTAGCTCTTCCTCAAAATCTTGTAATATTCTTTCCAAGTATTTAATAAAAATTTCTGGGGTTAATGAAATATATCTGGCTAAAATTATAGATGGCTTGGTTGAATTCCATTCTGATAAAATATAACCAAAATCAGTATCAGCCGAAATTATAATCATACTGTTTTCTTTAGCGTATTGGAAAATCTCTTTATCGCTTGCCCTTGAAAGACCAAGATCATAAACATGAGTTGCTTGATGATTAAATTCAGAAAGTAATTCTATTAATTTCGGAGAGAGATTATTATCTAATAAAAAATGCATTATAGTGAAAGTGGAATTTCACGTGTTTTAGTAATGTAACTCGCATATTCCAAACATGCTTGTATATCTTCCTTCTGCATGTCAGGATAAATTGCAAGAATTTCCTTCTCTGTTTTTCCTTCGGCTAGATGTTGTAAAATAGTAGCAACCGGAATACGGAGATCTCTAATAATCGGTACTCCACCCATTTTCTTCGGATCGGATTTTATTCTATTTAGATGAGTCATGTCAAATTTTTCCTTCAAACTAATAAACAATTCCATAAAAGATAATATAATATTTCATTCTTACTTCTTTCCAACAATCCTTCTTTTTAAAAATCCGCAAATCATATCATTAACATAAGATGGATTTTCGATCGGGGATAAATGTCCGGCTCTTGGAACAATTGCATATTCGGAATCTTTAATCTTATCAGCCATTTCACGCATTACAGGTGGTGGTGTTAGTTTATCAAACGAACCACCCATAACGAGTGTTGGTATTTCAATCTTCTTTAAAAATTTTGTAGTACTAGTTCTTGCAGCCATTGCAAGCAATGATCCTTTTACTCCAATAGGATTGTTGCTTTTGCAAATGTTTGAAATATATTCAACAGTTGCTTTCATGTTTTCAAGAGATTCATCGGCAAATAAATTTGGAATCAAGTCATCTACAAACTTATCCAATCCATCGGTATTTATTTTATTTATTCCTTCTGAACGCTTTAGTTTTCCCGCATCATCATCAGCATCAGATTTTGTATCAAGAAGAATCAATCCATTAAATCTTGATTGATCCCTTTCGGCAGCACGTAAAGCAATGTAGCCGCCCATTGAAAGTCCGCAAAGAACCGGCTTCCCGAGTTTACCTAAATCAAGTTCATGCATTAACCAAAATAAATCATCGACAAAAAATTCAATAGTGTATTGACCATCGCCTACATAACTTTTACCTAATCCTCTTATATCGTATGTAATGATATTATAATCATTTTGAAGCGCACGGACTTGACTGTTCCACATTGTGTAGTCAAAAGGGAATCCGTGAATTAATATCACAGTTTGTTTTTCGCTATTGCCAAGGTCGTGAACTGATAAACCGTTTATCGTAATGTGCATAACATCTCCAAGAATTTGAGTGAACAAAATAATAAAAACTTTGTGAATGTTGAACTAAGAAAGGAATAAAAGAACTGTCACAAATTTATTACAGACAAAATATCCTTTGATTATTAATAAAGATGGAATCTTTCCGAGGGATGTAATATTTAAAGTTAACCTTTGATAACACCCACCGGTTTTATCTTCGCAACTTTATTGCTTATACCTGAATTATGCATAATATCAACAACATCAAAAACATCTTTATAAGCATGCGGCATTTCTTCGGCAATTGTTCCGTAACCTTTAGCTTGAATCGAAATTCCTTTATCATGTAATTCTTTAATTAAGTCTCTTCCTTTAGCGGCTTTTTTTGCTTGTGTTCTGCTTTGAACTCTACCGGCACCATGACATGAACTTCCGAAAGTTTTTTCCATTGCTTTCTCGGTTCCCGAAAGTATAAATGAATATCGCCCCATATCTCCCGGGACTAAAACGGGTTGACCTACATCTTTATATCTGTTTGGAATGAACTCACTTCCGGGTGGAAAAGCTCTTGTTGCACCTTTTCTGTGAACACAAACTTTTTTTTCTTCTTCATCTATTTTGTGTTTTTCAATTTTAGCAATGTTGTGACAAACATCGTAGATAAGTTTGAAGTCGAGTTCACTTTCGGAAATGTTAAGTGTTTTTAATAAACTTTTCTTCGCGAGATGCATTATGATTTGTCTATTGTTCCAAGCAAAGTTTGCTGCACATCTCATTGCGTGAAGATAATCTTGTCCTTCTTTCGATTTAATCGGTGCGCATGCAAGCTGTTTATCGGGTAAATTGAAATTGAATTTCTTCTCTGCTTTAACAAGTACTTTTAAGTAATCATCACAAACTTGATAGCCCAATCCGCGAGAACCTGTATGAATTAATATTAAAATCTGTCCCTTGAAAATTCCGAAAACTTCTGCAGCTTTTTCATCGTAAATTTCATCAACCACATCAATTTCAAGAAAGTGATTACCCGAACCGAGAGTTCCGGCTTGATCTTGTCCGCGTTCAATTGCTCTTTCAGAAACTGCATCCGGATCTGCATCAATAAGTTTTCCTTTTTCTTCCGTGTATTCGATATCATTCGAATCACCAAAACCATGTTCAACTGCCCATTGGCTTCCGTTTATTAAAATATTTTTGATTTCCTTCGATGGTAATTTTTTAATTGCACCGCTTGCACCGACACCGGTTGGTACATCTCTAAAAAACTGTTTAACAAGATCATCAATTTTTGATTTAACTTTATCATACTCAAGAGAGGTTCTTGCTAAGCGAACACCGCAGTTAATATCATAACCGACACCGCCGGGAGAAATAACACCATCGTTGATATCGGTTGCAGCGACACCTCCGATCGGAAAACCGTAACCCCAATGAATATCAGGCATAGCAAGACTATATTTTTGAATTCCCGGAAGATGAGCGACATTAACAACTTGCTTGAGCGCTTCATCGTTTTGCAATGTTCCTTCAAGCATATTTTTTGAAGTATAAATCCTTCCGGGCACAAGCATCTTTCCTTGTCTTGGTATTTCCCAAAGATAGTCGGTGATCTTTTTTATTTCGTATCCGCTTATTAGCATAATTACACCTTTTACTTGTACAGCTTAATTATAAGAGGAAAGTATTAAATGTCAAAGACAATTCGAGTGGTATATATGTTGTTTACTTTTTTGATCTCCAATTGATGATAAGTGATAGCTTTTATTTCTTCTTTAAAATCGATTTTTGAATTGTCTACAGTTAATCCGGCGAGACGAGCAGTTAATTTGTATTTATCGGTATGAACAAGTTTTATATCTTCAGCAGAAGTACAAAACCATTTTTTTGAAAGGAAGAGATAATTTATTTCGCTTAAAAAATTTACAAGTAATTCTTCGAGTGATTCAGCTTCAAAATCTAATTTAATTTTTTCGTCATCGTATAAAATTTCGGCGTCAAGCATTGCTTTATTCCATGCATCAACCGCGCAGAGAAATAATTCTTCAATTGTAGATGCGGTTAGTTCAACCGCAATATCGGCAGTGTGCTCTATGAATTTATAGTTATACATACTGAAATGTGATGAATTCCGGAATCAAAAGAAATAGTAAAAGTAGTTTTTTAAATTAAAAATAATAAAGATAACTTACCTTTAATACTCCGGCTCGGTTAACGGTATGCATTCTGTTGGGAAGAATTGTTCCAGTTAAATCAAATTCAGGACTTCTATCTTGAACTTCGTTATACGCAAAATGAATCCAACTTTTGGGTGAGAAATTGTAGGATAAAAGAAAACCGATAATAAACTGTTCGAATTTATCTGTTGAACGGACAAACACATTGTCAAAGTAGATTCTTATTTTGAGATCATTCACTGGTTTTATATTCAAGTATGGGCGAGTGTTAAATGTGATATCCTCAACATTACCGTCCGGATTTCCTTCAACAAACATATTATAAGATGTTCCGATAGTTAATTGGCTCATGAGTTTGTAACTAAATGAAGTTCCAATCCAAGAATAAAATGCAAGCCAATCTCTGCTGAAGTTATATGTATGAGAATATCCTCCCCACAAATTTCCGTTCCATTTAGGTGATATATTAAACCAAGAACTTAAGTTTGCACTATATGAAGAATATTCAACATTATTATCTTTGGATTTACCGGCGTCTAAATTAATTTCGAATCCCCAATTATCTCTGAATTGCATATTATAACCCAAGATCGCAATATAATCAGTATATTCGTCAGCTTTTTCCCAATTGATACCACCACCGCCATAAATCATAATGGATTTTAGATATCCGGTATCCCACCACCATCGTGGACCTGTTAGCCCTACAGTTTCCATGGTTCCTTGCCAAGGTACAAATCCAATTTCCTGTACATCAAAATCATTACCGATGTATCTACTTCTAAACATATTAATCCAAGAGTCAGCAAAGTTTGTGAAGCCAACAGAAAATGCATAATCGCCTTCGCTGCCTTTAATAGATCTTGCTAATTGATAGGAAAGCTGCCAGTTGCTTCCTCTAAATGCACCGTCAATATCAAGTACGCCGTAGTTATTGTATTCGTTAAACTTTCCAACGTACAAGACACCGATCGAAGAGTTATCTAAAATTTGTTTTTTCAATCTGACTGAAGCAAAGTATGAAGTCGGTTCAGTTTGTTTTTGGTTTCCTAAAAAATAATCAGTTTGTTCTGTTCGGGCTACAAACCCGCCGTACTCCCAATCACCTAATCTCCCGAATGCACGGGTTCCGAATGATAAAGGAACTTCTTTTCCATCGGGTAATTTTTTTCCTATTCGTCTGGAATAAAATAATTCAATAGGTCTATAGAATCCTGAATTTCTATCTCTTCCGGATGCATTAAAAACCTCACTTCCTTCGGTAAAGAATTGCCGACGTTCGTCAAAATAAGATTCGTAACGCGAAATATTAAAATCGTATGGATCAGCTTCAATCTGAGCAAAGTCGGGATTTGCCGTAAACTGAAATTTTAATTCGGGCGAGGGATTATAAGAAATGTCTAATCCCGCATCTGCTGTTATATCATATTCATCGTTTCCTTTATAATTTATTTTACTAATACCGACAGGATAAATTTCCAAATTCAATCCATGTTGAGTAGGAGTAAAGTCATTAAAAACTAAGCTGCCCCATTTGGAAATTCTTTGTCCCTCATTTTCTTCATAAGCTATCCAATAAGTATCTTCGTTATTTATTGAACGCCATCTGTCAAAATCGAGACCCCACTCGGTTAACTTGTCATTGTATTGAATTGATTTGTAAGGAATTTCCATTTCTGCAACCCAGCCCCAATCATAAACTTCGGCATCGCCAAACCAGATTCCGTCCCAACTGTAATCGCGGTTACGTGCATCATCAAGTAACCTTGTATCGCCCCGAACGCCGGAAGCGTATACAATAAATTTATAAGCGGTTCTTCTATCTCCGAAAGTATCAATCATAAAAGAAACACCGTCGCCGGCAAAATCATCAAGTACTCCTGTTTCGATTTGAATTTCGTCATAATTATCGTAGCAGATAAACAAACAATACAATGCCTCATCAGTAGTTAAAACTTTTGCAACGGTCTTTTGCGTAGGTTTCTCGTTGTTGTACGGAGCGTATTGAACAAAATCGGTAACCGAATCAGCTTGAGACCAGACATCATCAATTTTACCGTCAATTATAATTTGTTGATCAGTTTTTTTTAGTCGTAAAACCTTGTTGGAGTTATTTAACTGAGCAGTTATCGAAACTACAAAAACAACAAAAATTAGAAATGACCGCATTTGCTCCCCATCATTTTGAAAATCAACATTTTAGACGAAACTCTTTCTGCAAAGTTCAAAAGAATTATTTGTGTTTCTTATTTCAGCACTATGTAAATTAAAACGCATAAATATATTGTTTTCTCAAGAGATAGAGTAATGAAAATCCTTTTACTTGGCGGTTATGGTAATGTCGGCAAATTTCTTTGTGATTTAATTTTATCAAATACTAATTCATCAATTATTATTGCCGGAAGAGATGAATTAAAAGCAAGAAATTCTAAAGATAAACTTTCGATTAAGTATAATGCGTCGAGGATTGAAACTGCAATTGTTGATGCATCAAAAACCGATTCGCTGATAAACGCTTTTTATAAATCCGATTTTATCATTAACTCCGCAAGTACAATTCAATTCACAAAAAATATTGTTGAAGCATTGCTTTACACAAAGAAAGATTATTTGGATGTATTAATGTCATCTCCGCAAAAGTTAAATCCTTTAAAAGCAGCTTCAAAACAATTTTTTGAAAATAATCAATGTATAATAACTGACGGCGGTTTTCATCCCGGTTTACCGGCTGCTTTAATTCGATACGCCGCCGAACAATTTGATAAAATTCACTCGGCAAATGTAGGCAGTCTGCTGAATATGGATTGGAAGTTTGAACTTTCTTCACCGGATACAATTAAGGAATTCATTTATGAATTTAAGGAATATGATTCAACCGCCTATGTAAATAATGAGTGGAAAAAACTTAGTTATAAAGACTACAAATACTTTGATTTCGGTAAACCATTCGGAAAAAGACCTTGTATTTCTATGATGATGGAAGAATTAAAAGAATTGCCTAATAAATATCCTTCGCTTATCGAGATGGGATTTTATGTTTCCGGATTTAATTGGTTTACTGATTATATTGTGACTCCAATAATGATGATAGCAGTTAAAAATTTTTCTATGCAAAGGTTAAATTCGATTGCAAAGCTTTTTAAGTGGAGTATCCGGAAATTTTCTAAACCACCTTACAAAGTTATACTTCAATTAATTGCAGAGGGAAGTAGAGATGGTAAAAATCAGAAAATGAAAATTGAAGTATCTCATGAAGACGGATATTTCTTAACTGCTGTTCCCGCATTTGCATTTTTACTGCAATACTTAGAAGGATCAAACACTAAGCCAGGACTTCACTTTCAAGCCAATTATGTCGAACCGCAAAAATTCTTAAGTGATATCTCCACGCTGGGATGTGAAATTAATATTGATTTGGAATAAGAGTTTCTATAAACTTTCCTAAAATTCATTCGATTATAGCATATACAATAAATAATTTGGAGTAATTTATGGCTTTCATTGAATGGAGTGATGACCTTTCTGTAAAAAACTTAACAATCGATTCTGAACATAAAAAACTTGTTGAAACCACGAATAAACTACATGCAGCAATGCGGGAAGGCAAGGGTTCTGCAGTTCTTGGAAATATTCTAAATGAATTGATTACATATACCAAAACACATTTCAAGAATGAAGAAAACATCATGCGTAAGCATAATTACGCACATCTCGAAACACACATTGCCGAACACAATAGTTTTGTGAAAGAGGTTGAAACATTTTATGAAAAATATAAATCCGGATCGGTTGCCGTTACAATTTCACTTATAAGTTTTCTAAAAGATTGGCTTGTTAAACACATTCAAGGTAGTGATAAAAAATTCGGATTATCGATTTCGAAATAATCTAATTATTATCTCGAAAAATTTTTAATAATTTTTCCGCGGCTGTTGTCGGCGGTAATTCGGAATTCAATACTTGCTCCTTAATGTACTTGAATTCTCTTTTAATTTTTGTGTTATTGAAAAAAGAATCACGCAGTCCATCTTCAATTAATCTCAAAACCCATTCTAAGGATTGCTCTTTTCTCCTTTGAATAAAAACACCTGATGATTTTGTAACTTTTTCAAACTCCTTAATCATTTCCCAAATTTCCGGGATGCCTTTACCAGTTAATGCAGAACAAGTTAAAGCTTTTGTCTGCCAGCCTTTTGTTGCATGTTGAATGTAATGAAGTGCATTTGCGTATTCTGATTTTGATAGTTTTGCTAATTGCTCATTTTTACCATCAGCTTTGTTAATCAATACGGCATCTGTTAATTCAATTACTCCCTTTTTAATTCCTTGCAGTTCATCTCCGCCGCCGGGAATTAAAACAAGTAAGAAGAAGTCAACCATTGAGCGGACTGTTATTTCACTTTGTCCAACACCAACAGTTTCGATCAAAATAACATCGTAACCGGCAGCTTCACAAAGTGTAATTGTTTCACGAGTTTTGCGGGCAACACCACCCAATGTTCCACCGGAAGGAGAAGGACGGATGAAACAGTTTTCTTCTTTTGCCAATTTTTCCATTCGTGTTTTATCACCAAGTATACTACCCTTTGATATACTGCTTGAAGGATCTACGGTTAATACAGCAACTTTATGTCCTTCTTTTAATAAATACATTCCGAGTGATTCTATTAAAGTACTTTTACCCGCACCGGGAGTTCCTGTTATTCCAATTCTTAACGAGTTACCGGAATTGGGTAAAAGTTTTTGTAATACTTCTTGAGAAAGTTGATGATGTTTAGGTGAGTTGCTTTCAACTAATGTAATTGCCCGGGCAAGTTTTATTCGATCACCTTTTAAGACTCCGTCAACGTATTCCTCAACTGAAAGAAAGTTATTCATTTTCAAATTCGTTGATTCGGATTTTTTACCGCTTGACTGAATTCCTTTAACAATTCTAACAGCAAATTCATCTCCGGCATTTTCGGGTGTCCAATCGGGTTTATATGTATTGTTTTTTTTGCTCATAGAAATATATTTTACATCTTTCTTGCCCGAGTTAGGCAAGGATTATTGGCAACAATTTATTTCTTCAATTTCTCATACTCACTTCTTAATATACTATAAATTTTCACATCAATATACTCACCATTTTTAACAATATCCTCTCTAAGATATCCTTCTTCTATTAATCCGTTTTTCATCATAACATTTCCGGATGCCGGATTGGTTATCATATGATGAGCAAAAATTTTATTCAGTTTTAATTCCTCGAAACCGAATTTCAAAATAACCGATAGAGCCTCACTTGCATAACCTTTATTCCAGAAAGGAACACCGATCCAGAATCCGAATTCAGATTTGTTAAATTCCGGCCGAAGCTTAAAATCAATCGCTCCGACAAGTTCACCCGAATCTTTTATAGTAATTGCCAAATTATACTTTTATTTTCTTCGTATTCTTTTAGATGAGTTGAAATCCAATTTTCCGCTGCACCATCCGGGTATGGATGAGGTATATCTAATGTTGTTTCAGCAATTTTTTTATCACCTGCAAGTCTTTGAACATCTTTGGTATCATTCAAATTGAACGGGCGCAAAGTTAATCTATCTGATAATAATGTAGGTATTGTTTTCATCTCTTTCTACTAATAGGCAAATTATTGTGCTATTTATCTTATTATAGGTTGGCTAGATTAAAGTATTAAAACCGATAAATCGGTTATGGTGTACTTTTGATTTTGCTAAGTCCCACAGATGAATCTGTGGGTTAATAATATAACAATCCATCCCATTAACCAACGGATTTATCCGTTGGAAGAGAGCAAGAAAACGAAAGTAAAAAGTCGCTTAACGGTTTCAGCCGTTTTAAATCACCCAAACCGCCTATTTATCTCTTCCATAATTTTTATTCCTGCTTCGGGAATTTGTGTGCCCGGACCGAAGATCAAAGCAGCTCCCGCTTCATACAAGAAATCATAGTCTTGTGAAGGAATTACGCCACCGACGATAACAATAATATCTTCACGACCAAGTTTTTTAAGTTCTTCAATTAATTGCGGAACGAGAGTTTTATGTCCCGCCGCAAGTGAACTTACACCAATTGCATGCACATCATTTTCAACTGCTTGCTTTGCAGTTTCTGCAGGAGTTTGGAAAAGTGGACCGACGTCAACATCAAATCCCATATCGGCGTACGCGGTTGCGACAACTTTTGCACCTCGATCGTGTCCGTCTTGACCCATTTTAGCAACCATAATTCTCGGTCGACGACCTTCGTGTTCGGCAAATTCGTCAGTCATTTTTCTTACTTTTTCCACTGTTCCACCTTGTTCATCGCTGTACTCACTTCTGTAAACACCGGAAATTGTCCGTGTAACTGCCTGGTATCTTCCGCTTACTTTTTCAATTGCATCGGAGATTTCTCCAAGTGTTGCTCTAACTCTTGCTGCTTTAACTGATAAATCTAATAAATTTCCGTCACCTGTTTCAGAACATTTTGTAATTGCTTCAAGTGCAATTCGCACATCGGATTCGTTTCTTTGCGATTTAATTTTTTCCAGTCTTCTAATTTGTGAGTTTCTAACAGCTGTATTATCGACTTCTAAAATTTCAATCGGATCTTCTTTTTCTAATCTATATTTATTAACTCCGACAATAGTTTCTCTTCCGGAATCAATTCTTGCTTGTCTTCTTGCCGCAGCTTCTTCGATTCGCATTTTGGGAATTCCTGCTTCGATTGCTTTAGTCATTCCACCGTAAGATTCAACTTCGTGAATGTGTTCCCAACCTTTTTTGAGAAGTGCATCTGTCAATGCTTCAACATAATAAGAACCTGCCCAAGGATCGATTACTTTTGTGATGTTTGTTTCATCTTGTAAATAAAGTTGTGTGTTACGTGCAATTCTCGCCGAGAAATCTGTCGGCAGTGCAATCGCTTCATCGAGTGAATTTGTGTGCAATGATTGAGTATGTCCAAGTGCCGCAGCCATGGCTTCCATACAAGTTCTAACCACATTGTTAAACGGATCTTGTTCAGCTAAACTCCAGCCGGAAGTTTGAGAATGTGTTCTAAGCGACATTGATTTAGGATTTTTTGGATTGAACTGCTTAACAAGTTTTGCCCAAATTAGACGTGCCGCACGCATCTTTGCAATTTCCATAAAGTAGTTCATTCCTTGTGCCCAGAAGAATGAAAGTCGCGGTGCAAATTCATCTATATCCAATCCGGCTTTAACACCTGTACGCATGTATTCTAATCCGTCAGCTAAAGTGTAAGCCATTTCCAAATCAGCCGTAGCGCCGGCTTCCTGCATATGATAACCGGAAATTGAAATACTGTTAAACTTCGGCATTTCTTTAGAAGCATACTTAAAAATATCCGCAATAATTTTCATCGACATTTCAGGCGGGTATATATATGTGTTGCGAACCATGTACTCTTTTAAAATATCATTTTGAATTGTTCCGGTAAGTTCTTCGTGTTTGACACCTTGCTCTTCAGCTGCAACAATAAAGAATGCAAGTACAGGGAGAACCGCTCCGTTCATCGTCATCGAAACCGACATTTTATCGAGCGGAATTTGATCGAATAAAATTTTCATATCTTCAACAGAATCGATTGCAACACCTGCTTTGCCTACATCGCCGGTTACTCGCTCATGGTCGGAATCGTAGCCTCGGTGAGTTGCTAAATCAAATGCTACTGAAAGTCCGCGTTGACCTTGAGCTAAATTTCTTCTGTAGAATGCATTACTTTCTTCTGCAGTTGAAAAACCGGCATACTGTCGAACCGTCCATGGACGCATAACATACATGGAAGCGTAAGGTCCTCGAAGAAACGGAGGGATACCCGACATGTAATCAATATGTTCACAATTTTTAATATCATCTTTTGTGTAAAGAGGTTTTACGTTGATCTTCTCCATTGTTTCCCAAATGAAATCATCAACTTCTTTACCGGTTTCGGTTTTAAATTTTTCTTTCCACTCTTCGTAAGAAGTTTTTTTACTCTTCAAGTCTAATTTTATTTCTGCAAAATTAGGTTTCATTTTCAAATCCTCTGTATTTCTTAGCGTCTCTGCGTCTTTGCGGTTGCTTTTCATTGATTCGCCGCTAAGTCGCCAAGGCGCAAAGTGTTTACTTAATTTTATTCAAAAGTTTATTTAATAATTCAAACGCATCACAACCGAGATAGATAAATTCATCCACTCCCGATTTTTTATGTTCTTCAATTTGTTCTTTTGGATAACCGGCAAGAACAACAGTTACTTCTTTTTTATTTTCTTTAATTCCTTTAACTATCTGTGGAACAAGCGCGGGATAAGTTTCATCAGTAGAGCAGACAACAACAACATCAGCATTTGATTTATTTGCAGCATTTACACCATCGTCTGTTGAATTAAAACCTTTTGGATATTCAATTTCAAATCCAGCTATTTCAAAAAATCCTTGTGAGAAATCAGCACGACCTTTGTATTGTTTAAGCGGTCCCATTGTAGCAAGAAATACTTTTGGTCTGCTTCCTCGTTTGTCTTTTATTTCATCGGATTTATCTCGGAGTGATTCAAAAAACTCTGAAGCTCTGCGCTTCTCAAGTTTTTGAATAATTATTCCTTCCCCTGCATTTGCTCTGCTTGCCTTAGAAATTTCACCGATTGTAGCTCCTTCTAAAATTGCTTCGGCACCTGTATCAATCGCATTCTCGGAAGATTCATCTACGAGATTTTGTAGTTTTTCCAAAATGCTTGTGTGTTTGTTTGAATCAACCGAAGTTCTGAGTTTTTGCAAATACTCCGAACGTTTTTTATGAATTGCTTTATAATCAGGTTCATTCTTTCTTTTAATTTCTTCCTTTAAGTTGGCGTACATGTTAGTACCGACAATTACAGATTTACGTTTCGAAATATCTTTCTTCCTTGATGCCCATACTTTTTCAATTTCGTCTTGAACATAGTTTTCTTCAAGTGCTTTTATAAGTCCGCCTTTTTCATCAATCTTTTGGAATTCTTTCCATGCAGCTTTTGCGATTTCGTCTGTTAATTTTTCGACAAAGAATGAACCTCCTGCCGGATCAATCAAGTTAGTTAAGTGTGATTCTTCATCTAAAATTGTTTGTGTATTGCGAGCGATTCTTCTTGAGAACTGATCAGGCATACCGAACAATTCATCAAATGTATTTGAATGAAGCGAATCAATTCCGCCTACTACCGCAGAGAAAGCTTCGGTTGTAGTTCGAAGCATATTTACATACGGATCAAACTTTGTCTGAGTGAATAAACCAGTTCTAGCGTGTATAGTCATCTTTCGATTTTCTTCATTAACGCCGAATGCTTCGGTAATTTTAGACCACAGAATTTTAGCAGCTCTAAATTTTGCAACTTCCATAAAAAAGAAAGAGCCGACACCAAATGCAAATCTCATTTGTTTTGCAATTAGGTTTACATCCATGCCTTTATCGGAAAGGTTTTTCATGTATTCTGCTGCAGCGGCAAGTGTGTATGCGAGTTCTTGGACTGCACTTGCACCCGCATTGTGATAAACTAATCCACTTACACCGATAGTTTTGAAGTTCGGTATTTTTTCATTTGCCCATTCGGTTGTTAGTTTCATTTCATCAATTAAAAAATCGAAGGAGACCGGAAGAGAACCGTTCTCTACTAAATATGAAATCGGATCAGAAGTTATGCTTCCGTTGATATGTTTTGTGTCAATTTTTTGTTCGTTAAGATAAGCTGCAAAGATTGAAATAAACGGTAAAGAAGAAAATCCGGTATTGATGTGAATAGGATATTTAGTGATATCAATTTCGTTAAATGATTTTCTAAAACTATTAAGTGCTGAAATTGAGACACCGTTTTTACCGACTTGTCCAACTTCTGCATAGTCAGCGTCAAGTCCTAATTTTGTTGCTTCATCAAGAGGAAGAGAAATAGAATTTTGTCCGCGTGACAAATCATTCTTAAGTGCTTTGTTAAATTCTTCTGCAAGTGGATAAGGAATATCTTGACAAATTTCCCAACCGTTTTTACTATAACCCGATACAGATTTACCTCGTACAAAATTTCCTTCTCCGGGTAATTCATTAACAAATTCCAAATCTTCTAAATCTTTTCTTGTATAAATTGGTTGAAGATCAATTCCTTCGTAAGTTTTTGTTATTAACTTTTTATCAAAAGGAACACCTTTCAAATCTTTTTCAACAACATCACGCCACTGTTCATAGGAAGTCGATTCAAAATCCTTTTTCAAATCTAATTCTTTTGGAAGTTCCGGTTTCAATTTTTCTTCAGACATTATAAAGCTCCGTTATAAACTTTTCTTTTTGTTAATCTAATAAACTTATCAATAATCAGCGATAATATCTCATTTTACAAAAAGAGAAATGAAGAAAAAATCGAGCCAAATTTGGAAGGTATTTAGTGAAAATAGGGCAATTATGGACTGAATTCTTAACTTAAATTGAGAAAATTTTCTCGGTTTTGAAAATTCTGATAATTGTGGAGTAAAAGCAGACAAGCCAATTTTCTGAAAAACTTTAATTATTTTTCTTTATATTCAAAATAGGATACGACAACCGAAATTCGATTGTCACTAAAAATACAAATAAAGGAAACCAACATGCCTATGAAATTGGAAATACTAAATTATCTTTTATTGATATATCTCCTCTCTGCTGAAATCATATCTCACCCAAATTACTTGCAGGATTTTCCCCAGTCCCAAATTACAAACAATGTAATCTCGCAGGTTTCTAAAGATTATGAGAGTGGAGTTATTGGAATCGATGAGTGGGCACGAAATATTGCATACTCTCTCTTTGAAACATCCAAAATGAAAAATGAATACAAATCTTTATCATCAGCAATACTCTCAACCTCGTTACTCAAAGAGATAGCTATCAAGTGGGAAGATTTGAACGAGGACACAAAGAATATATTCCAAAATTATGGATTTAATGAAAGAGGAAATTTTAAGTCACCTGCGTTTCTCCATGCAATAACCGAAAGTGAACATTTTCAATTTCACTACTCTGTGGCAGCAGGTGATACAAACGCCGTCAATCCTATTGACAATAATGTAAATGGAATCCCCGATTATATAGATAACATGATGACTATATTTGAATTTGTTTATCAAACTGAGATAGGTATAATTGGGTTCAATGAACCACCATCCGATAGCGGCAGAGTTGGCACTAACGCAAAATTTGATATTTACGTTTTCAAGCTTCAGACAGGAACCTATGGATATTGCGCTGGAGATTCCATAGTTGGCGATAATCCGAACTCGCCAGAAATTGAAAAGCATGCAGCCTCAAGTTACATGGCTATGAGGAATGACTATAGTATGTTTAACAATTTACCAGAATTAGATAATATTCGGGTTACTGCTGCGCATGAATTTAACCATGCCATTACAAATGGATATGATTATTATGAAAAAACTTGGTTGTCTGAAGCAACTGCAACATGGATTGAAGACGAAGTATATGATTACATAAATCAGAATTATATCTATTTACCAAATTGGTTTGCCTTTCCTCATTATCCATTGGATGCAACAGAAGCCGAGTTTAAAAATCGCTGGTACGGCAGTTTTATTTTTTTGAAATACATTTCCGAACATCTGGATGGTTGGTCAACCATTAGAAAAATTTGGGAAAAGAGTATTGATTACGATAGTCAAAAAGCTGATAGAAGTTTTGATGCAATTAATGATGTATTAGTTGAAGAGGGTTCTAATTTTAAAGACGAATTTATAAATTTTTCTATTAGCAATTTATATAAAACTTTCCCACCCTATGATTACGAAGAAGGAAGTGACTATCCTAATATAAGAGCTAATAGAACAATTTTTACCACCACTAAAAATATAAGAGAGAGAAGCTTAAGACACGGTACGTACTATTATAAACTCCAGCCCGTAGCATTTTCAAGTAGTTTTAATGAAATAGAAATAGACCTAACGATTGACAAACCTGAGGTAAATGTAAATTTAGTTATTGCAACAAAATCCGGGAATACTATTGAAAAATTCGTTCCTGCAAAACAGGGAAACAAAATTTCATTTTCAATTAACGAAAGTGCAAAAAATGATTCAATCTTCATTCTAGTCGTTAATACCGATACAACAGAAACTGAATTTACATTAGATATTAATTATAAAGGTGAACTAGTTAAACTATCGGATAGCGGGGAATTTAATTACGGGCAATTTAAAGACGGATATTATTTGTACAGGACGAGGAAAGAAGTATCTGATAATGAAGGAAATTTTAAAACTGAGTTTACTCTTCAAAGGTTGGATATCTCGGTAGGAATATCACTTACTAAAAATACTATCATAGTTTGTCAATTTACTTGGCAAGGAATTTTGGAAATTTTTTCTTGATAACAGAAGATGATAATGGATTTATCAAACAATATGCCTACAGTTTTGGTTTTGCTGAAATACCAAGTGATATTGTTATAAATGGCTATCCTGCCATTGAACACGATCAAATATTCTTCGCGGGTTATATTAATGATGATAATTTTACTGAAGGTATTTGGACGATCGACTATGATGGTCAAAATCTTACAAACATATTAAATCTTACAAATACTGATACAAGAGTTGAATTAATTAAATCTGCTACAAGTAGTTTTGTAGCATTAACTACTAGTAATATTACCGGCGATCATTTAGAACTTTACAGACACAAGGATAATACATTAAATTCATTTTACTCAGTACCTTCTGGTTATAGAGTCCAGAATCTTAAATGTTCCGATGATAAGGTGATTTGGTCTGAAGTTGATGATGGTTTTGTTATGAGAAGAATTCAAATGTATGATTTTACCAAAAATGAATTAAAAACTATTGGAGAAAACGGCGGTCTGGATCCATATTCTATTGGGCTAATGCATAACCAAGTCGTATGGTGGGAGAATACAGTCGGAGTCACAAAAATAATGTTATGGAAAGACGATTCGACCAAAACAATTCGCAATACATTGAATGGTTTGTATCTCAACGATAACGGATTTAATCCAAGTTCTACGGAGTTTGCAGTAGATGATAATGGTTTTGCATGGATGGAGGATGATTTTACCGTTCATTATTACCAATTCTCCGATAACCAATTATACAGTTTTGATTTAAGCGAATATTTTAATGATACTTTCTTAACATACTACCTCGTCAAGCAATCAAAAAAGTATATAATTATTGAGGCACTTTCAGATATTACACAAGAAAAAGTTGGAACCTACCTGTTTAATTTAAATGATATCATTACCGGAATTGAAAATGGTACTAGAAGTGAAATTCCTCTTCAATTTGTTTTGGAGCAAAATTTTCCAAATCCATTTAATCCTGCTACAAAAATAATTTTTTCAATTCCGGCAAGGATTAATGTGAAACTTGATATATACGATATACTTGGTAGAAGGGTCACTTCTCTGGTAAACAAAGAACTATCAGCCGGAAAGCACTCAATTTCCTTCAATGCAAGTGAATTTGCTAGTGGAGTATACTTTTATAAACTGGAAGCTGGTTCATTTTTACAAACGAAAAAGATGGTTTTAATCAAATAGTATCAAATGACCACAGGAAGGTCTAACTTATTGTAAAGAAA
>DYHH01000044.1 GCA_020724265.1 Melioribacter roseus
CAAAAGAATTTTAGAACTTAATAACTTTAGGAAATATTTTCCTGAAGAAATTAAACAACTTAAACAACATAATAACAATCAAATAAAAGGAGAACACAATGAACAACAGGGAAAAGTTCGAGACTCTATTAGAGAAGAACAAAAAGTTAAAACTGAGACTAACAGAACTTCAGTTTTCAGTCCAAAGCAGCTTGACTTCTTTGATTGACAGCTTAGAAGAATTTCATGAGCGAATCAACGATCTTGAAAAATCTGTTTCTTATATAGAAAATCGTGCTAATGAATTGCTTTTTAATGTTGATTCGGCAGAACCCGAAGATGACAATGAAGAAGAAGAGGAATACGAGTGGGATGATGAAGAAGATGAAGAGGAGGAGGATGATGAAGAAGAACCTATCGAAGAAAAATATGAAATTGATGAAGAAGAAAAACTTATCAGAGAAACTCATGATGATGAACCTGCGGACATTATTCCAGAAGATAAAACTAAAGAAGATTTCAGCATTTCTAAAACTATGGAATATTATCGGCAGAACCCGAAGATGACAATGAAGAAGAAGAGGAATACGAGTGGGATGATGAAGATGATGAAGAAGATGAAGAGGAGGAGGATGATGAAATGGAAGTTAGGAAACTTATAAATATTGATTGCTTAAAAGGAATGGCGGGATTACCTCCCGCTTCCATAAACTTAATTTACACAGACCCGCCATATAATATGAATAGCCGTTACCAGATTGATAGTGTAACAGGACATTATTATTTTAAAGGTAAAGGGCAAGACTTTATGAACAAATGGGAAGCAATGGATGGTAAATGGTGGCAAAAATATTTCGAAGAAGCATATCGCATTCTTAAGTATGGCGGGTTTGTTATAATGCATAACATTGATAGACAGTCAGATTTGTGGAGTTACTATGCAAGAAAAGCAGGATTTATGCCAACACAGAAATTATATTGGCTTTTTATCAGCAATTTCCCCAAAGCAACTGATGTTGCCTTGATGATAGATAAAAAACTTAAAGTAGAAAGAAAAAAAGTTGGCGAAGATAAACAATATATTTCTGCGGGAACTGGAGTATATAACTGGAATAATCCTGAGATAGCTCTCAAACAGCGTGAAGTACTAACTGATATGCGTGGTGGCAAGTATATGAAAGATGAAGAGCGTAGCTCTCGTCCGAAGCTTGTTCGTGATATTACTGTTGCTACAAGTGAACTTGCTATAAAGTATGATGGATATAAATATGGGCAAGCTTGCTTAAAACAGATTCTTGAAGAGATACTTGTTTTTTGGAAAGAACCAAAGATTTCGGTTATAGATGACATTTTTGCTTTAGAGAAAAAACATGCTACCGATATTCATCCAAGTATTTTTAATATTAAAGATACTCGAGTTAAACCCAGTAAAAATAATAAGCTTGAGAGGTTCACTCCGCAACTTCTTGTAGATAAACGAGTTGCTCCTTTTATGCGAAGCCATCGAGGAAAGTCTATAGATTTTAATAATTTACAAGAAGTTATGACAGTAGTAGAGTTTAATGAAGAAGAACTTAAGATACCGTATGCTTCAAGTGAGTTTGATGACTTATATTATTACGAACCAAAAGCTTCTAAGTCCGAGAAAGAGGAAGGGCTTGATGGATTTCAGGTAGTAGAAAATCGTAAAGCGACGGAAGGATTATATACTCCTGAAGGCAAAGATAAATGGGCTACTAAAAGTAAAAACCCACATCCTACAGCTAAACCTTTAGCTTTATGCAAATGGGTTTTAACTTTATTTAAGCCACCTGTTCCCATTGTTGTTCTTGATACATTCGCAGGACAGGGTTCAATTCCCCGTGCTTGTGAAGAAATGAACATAGACTGGATTGCTTTTGAACTTAATCCTGAATTTTATAAAGTAGCAGAAGCTAAAATTAAATCAGCTAAATTAACTTTATTTTAAGGAGAAAAAATATGATGGACGTTATCATAAGAATTGTCCACTGGGACGATGGTTCACAGCCACATAAAGAATTAAGAATATACGATGGTAAAGGGAATACTATTGGCTTTGGCAAAATGAAGGTTGCCGATACAAAGGTTATGAGACCTGTAACAGACCAACAAGAACTGTTTAATGAAGATGAAGAGCATTCACGAGAAATTACTTACATAGCTACTTTAGATTTACGGAAGCTTGCGGAGTCTGTTGATGATGAAAAATGATTTTGGAACTATTCAGTTTACTATTCCTGGTGAATGTCCTATAAAAAAGAATGCGGCAAAACATCAATCTTTTAGATGGGATAAGAAACGCCAGATTAAAATACCTTTACCGTATAATCTTGTATATTATACTGAAAGATATAAAGAGTGGGTCAAGAATTCGATTGGTACTTTAATGGCAATCAAAAATCTTTTGAAGCGTGAACACCCTGAGATTTCATTACCATTAGCAGGTTCTTATTTTGTAGCATTCTGGATATGGAGAAGTCGGAATGATGTAATTGGGGAGTCAAAAGGTAAGGTTGATTTAACTAATCTTATTGAAGCTCCGCAAGATTTACTTTCGGGAAGAGCAGGTAATTTTTTAGATACAGGGAAAAGGAAGTTTGACCATTCCTTATATCAATTATTTGATGATGACAATTGTAGAATTATTACTTGTTTAACAACAAGCAGGATATTCTTTGACCCCTCCAATCCTCGTATTCAAGTATTTATTTCACCCTTTAATGAAAGCAAATTTATCGAAGCACATAAAATATTTTTTGAATAATTCAAAAGGAGTTACCAATGGAACTTATTATCTCAATAGCATTATTTCTTTTAGTAGTTCTTTCAGGAATGTTTATTACTTTTTCATTGCAGTTGTTTCGTGAACAGGAAACGGTTCGAAAAAAACTTGGAGACCGTGTGTTCGATTGGCTAACAGAGGAAACTAATAGATAGGCAGGAATATTTTTTGTACACACAAACGAAAAGAAATAACCACTATTAAAAATTTTTATCGAGTTGATATAAATATATACCTAACTAATAAAATTGTCATAGCAACGATTTCTTTTTGTTAGAAACGATTTTTAGGTATAAACTAAACTACAATTTTTATAAAAATTACGAAAGGATAATAAAGCATGCGTGATAGCATTAAACTGTTCTTAGTAATAATTTACTCACTCATACTTATAAGTTTTATATTAGCAGGAGTTTTACTATGGTAAGATTTATAAAAGATTCCATTCTACCTTTAGTAGAGTGGAACTGTCCGATATGCAAAGAAATAGTTATAACAAGATTTTATATGAGAAAACTACAGCAGATGATTAGATGTCCTCAATGTAATGAAGGCAAGCTAATTATAACAAAGAAGAAAGATAAATTAAACTTAAAGCAAAAGAAAAAGGAGAAATAAAATGACTATAGGTATGACAACATTCAGACTGCACTGGCGGAATGGAGATGAAGCAGAGTTTTCCCCAATTTTTATCACTAATATTTCCTTACCTCATCTTATCCAGATTATCTCTGAGATTCGTGAGAAAGATAATTATACTGTTGAACAGTTAATCCAATATATCATAGATGGGGGTTACAGTATAAGAATCTTGGAGATTGCGGAATTAGAATTTTAATAACAAAAGGAGAAATGAAAATGGAAATCATACTTAGTTATACCGATAATGCTGGTAATAAGCAGGAATATGTCGTTAATGGTAACGAACTACTAATAAGACTAATAAGGGAAATAGGGTATATGATAGATTTATATGGCAACAAAAGATATACTCAGGCAGAAGCATTAAGAGACAAGTTGGCTGAAAAATTAGATGATATAATGAAACTCGGGAATAATAATTAAAATTTTAGGAGAAATAAAATGATTGAACTTAATAATACTGTATTCTTCAGATTATTCTACAATACAAGGGATGACCAAGAAAATATTTACTTTGTAACCGATGCACCTGCTCAAGAAGTTAGAAAAATTATAGCTAAGCATAAGTCTGATGAGTTTTCTACCTTCCAAGCAGTAGAAAAAGAAATTAAAGATAAAGGATATTCTATTCAAGAAATTCGTATGCTTGAATTTGATTTTAATTATGATTAATTAAAAGATTTTAGGGGAAGATTGCCCTCAGCAAAAGAGAAAATAATTTATGGCGTAATCAGATTAGCACCATAAAAAGCAAGTAAACCAGAAGAAAAAAGAATGAAAAATTTTCTTTCTTTTGCTTACCGCAAGGAATGAGGAGTCCCACTTCCCCTTTATTTTTATTTATTAAATTTTTAATTGAGGAGATTATGCAAAGAAGATTAAACCTTTATAAAGTAGATTTTGAAGCTGAGATAGGATATAAAGACTTACCCACAAAAACATACCGCAGTTATTATATAGTAGCAGAAAATGAGGAAAAGATTCAGCTTAAATTAAGCAAAATCTTTCCCTCAAATAAAATTGAAATAAAGACAATTAAAGAAGTAGCTGATTCTGATGTTTTATTCTTATTAGAATAGATTACCACCTCGCTGGTGACCTTCTACCTAAAGTACTTCTTGTATCAAGATGTATGAATGTCGGATATAATCCCAACCCAAAATTACCTTTGGGCTTGGGCAACAGATTATAGTGACTTATTGCAGGATATTTCTGTGGAGTACTGTCTAAGTCACATAAAAATCTGAATATCATTTTTAATTTTCTATGGTCTTCTATTGTGAAATCAATTGCATTAAAGACTAAATGTAAAGATTTCCGCTTTCCTTTTACCGCTTTGTTATAACTTTCACTTCGATAAGTAGAATCAGGATAAAATGGAATTCCAAAATATTCTCTGACCTGGTCTAAAATCGCTACTGTTGGTAAGATGTTGGATAAAAACTCATCGGGAACATCCCACCCTTTTAATATTTCTTTTGGGGAAAAATGTTTAATGCGAAGTAAGTGAAATCTTTCAGTTAAATATGTTAAATCTCTTTGGTCTATCATAGTTTTACCTTTTTAGTTGTTAACCATAATAAAATAATTCCAACAGCTATAAGAATAATCTCTGCCCAAGCAGGAAGTAGCCCGCTGATTATTGCTATTGGCTTTTCTCTTTCTATCCTTAAAGTATCAGTTACTGTCACTGTAACTGTATCTGGATACTTTAGTTTAAGTTCTGCAAGCTTTTTATTATACCATACCTTAAGACTTCCGATGACACCTTTAAGCGAATCAGTTATATCTGAATACCAGAATGTATCAATAACAGAGACGCTGTCTTTAAGAAGTAAAGTATCTTGTCTGTCTATATAAACAGGAACTTCAACTTGTCTCTCAACTATTTTTACAGATGAGCATCCTGCAAAGAGAATGCTCATCATAGCAAAAAAGATTATTTTCATTTTACTGTAAGTTTTTCTGTTGAACCCCACCTGAAAATAATACCGAGAACAGCCATCACTCCGACAATTACTGATTCAGGGACAAGCAATCCGAACTGTTCATTTACAATATAAACAGCTAATCCCAATAGCATTGTCCAGAATGTTTTTGATGTCCAAAAAGGTTTCATTTTTGTATCTCCTTTTATTATTTGATAAATTAAGTTAATTAGTCGCCCTGTTTTCTTCTTATACGATTTTGTTCTTCTGTTATATAGTTAATGGAGGTTTTAATTTCAGACAGTTTCACATTCATTTCCATTAACAATTTATTTATTCTCTCGAATCTATCGAGATAGTTTTCTTTAACTTCTTTCAAATCTTCTTCCTGGCTGGAAATCTTATTCTGCATTTTTGCTTCACTATTATTCAGCATACTAAACACTTTCGTATTGATTGAGTTTTTCATTATTGCCATAATTACTCCAAGAACCATTCCAGTTATTGTTAATAAACCTCCAATTACTGCAATTAGTTCTTGAAATGTTATATAGTGAATATTGTTTTCCAAATTTTATAACCTTCCATAGTTTGATTGTTAGTTACAATGTGCCATTAAATGTGGATATAATCCGCCAATAACCCTTGTAATAAATGAATGTGTAAGATTTTTTATTATCAGATGATGTAAGAGATAATGATTTTGTCTCTTCGTCCAAAGGAAATTCAAATTGCACAGTAAGCGTGATTCCTGGTTCGATTCCCAATATCTTCATAAAGCAAATACAGGTATCTGTATCAGTGCTTTCTCCCGATGCCTGGAATATAACATTATTTGGGGGGTCATATACTCCCCTTAAATCAATAAATAATATTGCATTAGTATTCTTATAAGGCACACTATATCCATCTGAACGAATCTCAATTACCTGAAATTTTGTTTCTTTGTTATCTAATGTCGATTGTAAATTTGTAACATTTGAAATACTATGAGAATGCGAAGTATTCGCCTTACCATTTAAGGCATTTTGCAAATCGGTCTGATTTGATAAAGTTCCAGTAATATTTCCCCAGACTGCATCGGCTGGTTCGTTAACCTGCTGTTGCAGTTCTCTTATCTTCTTCCAGAGTAAGGTCGTTATTTTATCCGTTTTCAGCATATAATGACTTCAGTTAAGATTATTAAACCCAAACCAAATAAAAGTATTTTAATTTTCTTCGGTATCGTAAATGATTTACCAAACCCTTCTTCACCCTCATAAAACCATTGCTTGTGTCTGAATAAGTTTAACAAACCATCATAAAGAAATGGATAAGTCAGAGCAAAACCCCCCATCAGTAAGAATTCACCACTTATCCAGAGTATTGCTCCATAAATCATTATCCACTGTAA
>DYHH01000056.1 GCA_020724265.1 Melioribacter roseus
AAAAATAAAAACGAGAACTCGGCGTTACTGGATATTTAACATAACACGCCGTTATATGCTCTAAAAATTATATTGTCTTTTGCAAATTCTAAGTTTATATTAAGTAGTATAAACTATAGATAAGGAGTAAAAGATGTATTCGACAGCAAAAGAATTAAGATTTCATACAAAAGAACTTCTGGATTCTGTCTCAAGAGGAGAAGAAGTTGTAATAACTTATCGTGGTAAACCTTATGCTAAATTAGTTCCATTTAAAAAGACTAAACAAACCGTTGAAAAAGCAGATGAGCTATTTGGAATGTGGAAAGATCGAAAAGACATCAAGGATGTTAATAAGTATGTCCGTGAACTAAGAAAGGGAAGATATCAATGAAAATGATTGATACGGATGTTCTTATTTGGTATCTGCGCGGTAATAAAAAATCAAAAGAAACTATAGAAAAACTAAATGGATTCTTTATCTCAGTTGTAACTTATATGGAATTAGTACAAGGAATGAGAAATAAACGTGAGTTAACAACGCTTCGTAGTGCACTAAGAAAGTGGAATGCAAGAATACTTTTCATTAACGAAGATATTTCAGCAAAGGCAATGTTTTTGGTTGAACAGCATTATTTAAGTGATTCACTTGTTTTAGCAGATGCACTTATTGCGTCAACCGCTATTTCAAATGGGTTACAACTTCTTACCGGAAATGTAAAGCATTATAAAATTATAAAGAATTTAGAGATAGAAGAATATAAACCATAGCTGAGAAAATAATAAAATAAATGTCTTATATAACAAACCCATCAAGCCGACCGCTTCATTCTGCTCGGCTTTGGTGCTGTTCTTTTGATTGTTGTTTTTCGTAGTCATAGTTATTTAGCTATTTTATGTCAATTAATGTTTCGTCCGTCGTGCTTTCGAGATAATTTAAGCACGGCTATAAATTATTGGCATTGCGTTTTAATCCAGTCTGCAGTTCGGGACGGACAGCTTATGCACAAGAACGTATGTTTAAATAAGTAATTAAATTGAGTTCTCTAAATAAAAGGAGGA
>DYHH01000006.1 GCA_020724265.1 Melioribacter roseus
CAACGGTTTCCTAAACCGCAGGTCGCAAGTTCGATTCTTGCCGTGGGTACAAAATGTTACAAGAAACCATCGGGAAATGGTTCAGAATTGCATAGTGACTATTCCTTAATTCTTACGGTTTCTTTTGCTAACTCATGATTGAATAATCTTTCCTTGCCATCAACTGCAGTTTGCATGATAGGGATATTTCCAAATGCGTTATCTTTTACAATTATTTCTCTTTTGCAGCGCTTGCATTTCAAAGCCCAAACTGTAGGGTTTAGTCGTTCAAGCTTGATTCTGTAATTATGGCATTCGTAATGAAATAGTGATAATTCCTCAAAGTTCTTAACCGTAGATTGATGAACTTTTTCAACGGAAATTGTAAACTTTTTCATAAATCTTACCTTGTAAATTAACGTCTTATTATCGAATAAATGAAATTTTTGTTAATAAGGCAAAGGAAATGATAAGCGGATAAGAGATAAATTTCTACCTATAATATAGTACTAAATATCATGAAACTTTCTCCGATCCTTACCGTCTTAATATTTGAATTAAGGAAGTTGAGTACAACAAAAAAGGAGTTTATAAGTCTAATATAGAAACACAAATTCAAAGATCAATCTCTGGGGGGAGAAATGAAAAATAAAAAGATGTTCTTTGTTCTTACCTTACTTGTAATTCTTATGACGAGCGTATTCGCCGGTTCAAATGCAATACCAACCGACATAATTGAAGAAAATTACTTAGTTGGTGTTGGTTCAACAAACCAGGGACTTAAAGTAAGTTCAGCTTATTTCCTTGGAGAAATCAAATCCTCTAAAGCAGTTATTCCTTTAATGAAAATTTTGCGCGAAGATAAGTGCGATGGTGCCAGGTTGGCAGCTGCTCTCGCTCTTGTAAAAATTGGTGATGCACGAGGAGTTTATATGGTTAAGCGTACTGTTGATTTTAATGATTGTGATAAAGTACGTAAAATGGCAAAACATCTTTATTCAGCATATTTAATTGGTGACGAACAAACCGCTATTAGAGATGTAGATTTTGCGATTGCTGCACTAAATTAAAAATTATCCTATAAGACCCCTTCCCAAAACTATAGGTGATAGAAAGTCCGGCTGACCACCGGACTTTTCCTTTATAATCGATAAATAAACATTTTTAGAAATTGTGCTTTCTATCACATTTAATTGATTAACTTTTATTAAGTTTATTAAGATTTTGCTTTATAAAATTAATAGGAGGCGTTATGAACGGATTGTTTATAGTAGCCTTTCTAATCTTGATAATCCTTCTCCTTTCTCGTCCTGCTTCAAAGATATTAAAGGAAATCCTAACAAATCACGAATAGTTTAAGTGGTTTGGAACAAATAAATTCTCTTAAATGACCTAAAAACGCAATAATTTGGGTCTTTCCTCATTTTATGTTATTTTTGAAGACAAATGATACAAAATCCACATAAATAGAGTCCTTCTTAATTCTAGTCTTAATTGCTAATTGTATTTAATATGGTTGGTTTCCAGAGTTTTGGAGGAGGGATTGTTTTGTTCAAAAAAATAAGGTTAAAAAATGTTAGTAATTAAAAAACTGGTTAACGAATCCGATTTTGATGAAAATTTAAGCAGAGAAGAATTTGTTGATTTTCTGTTCGATCATTTAGACCAATTCGGTGATTCTAAAGATGCTATTAATAAATGTATTGATTTTGCATTTGGTAAAGACGGAAAACTCGGCGGATTTCTGCTCGCTGCTTATTATGAAAATAAATTAGTAGGAACTCTTATAATCAATAACACCGGAATGTCGGGCTATATACCTGAACATATTTTAGTATATGTAGCTGTTGATGCTTCCTACAGAGGAAAAGGTTTCGGAAAACAAATTGTTGAAAGAGCAATTGCAGATTGTCCGGGTGATGTTAAACTGCACGTTGAATATGAAAATCCAGCAAAAAGATTGTATGAGCGGATTGGATTCACAACAAAGTATGCCGAAATGCGATTCAAAAAATAGGATAACAAAATGGCTACACTGCATATTCATCCGGAACGAATTATTGGCAACATTAAAAAACTCAATGATTTTCTTAAACCGAGAGGAATTGAGTGGACACTTGTAACAAAAATTTTAAACGGTTACAAACCAATCCTCGAAAAAATTCTCACAGATCCTGTTATTAAACAAGTTCATTCCGTAGGCGATTCGAGAATTTCTAATCTGCGTGCAATAAAAGAGATCAAGCCTGATATTGTTACCGTTTACATCAAACCTCCGGCAGTTAACCAAGCAAAAAATGTTATTCAATATGCAGACATTTCTCTTAACTCATCTTTCGAAACTATTAAGCAGTTAGACATTGAAGCACGCAAACAAGGTAAAATCCATCGTGTAATTGTAATGATTGAAATGGGTGAACTACGTGAAGGTGTTGTACGCGATCAGATTTTAGATTTTTATGAAAAGATTTTTGAGATGGAAAACATTAATGTAATCGGTATCGGTACAAATTTAGGATGTATGTACGGTGTTGAACCAACTTACGATAAATTGATTCAGTTGAGTTTATATAAGCAGCTTATCGAAACTACATTCAAAGTGAAGTTGGAGATTGTATCAAGCGGAAGTTCTATTACTTTACCTCTTGTTTCAATGAATAAAATCCCGAAAGGGGTTTCTCATTTTAGAATAGGTGAAGCAGCTTTTCTCGGAATTTCTCCTTACGATGGAAAAAAATTTAGAAATCTTTCCACAAATGCTTTTACTTTTTCCGCAGATATTGTTGAACTCGAAAAAAAAGAAGTAGTACCAGATGGGAAAATTGGCGATGCTGCAATCGGTGAAACGGCTGATTACAATAAGATAGAATACGATGAATCATATCGTGCAATTGCGGATTTTGGCGAACTCGATGTAGATTATAGAAATTTAATTCCGAAAGATGATAAAATTAATTTTGTCGGTACTACTTCCGATATGACTGTTTATGATATCGGAATTCGAAACGGTCAATATAAAGTAGGAGATCAGCTTCATTTTAATCCGAATTATATGGCTGTTGCCAGACTCACAAATTCGAAGTACATGACCAAAAAAGTTCTTTAACAAATACTCTTATTCATGCATTGGATTGACCTATCAGTTTTTATTATTTACATGATTGCCGTCCTCGGTATTGGTTTTTATTTTCTTAAGAAAAATAAAAGTGCCGATGATTATTACGTCGGCGGTAGAAAAATGGGAAGTCTTCATATCGGACTTTCCGTTGTTGCAACCGATGTAGGAGGGGGATTTTCAATCGGGCTCGGCGGACTCGGTTTTGTTATGGGTCTTTCAGGAAGTTGGATGTTGTTCACCGGATTAATCGGTGCTTGGCTTAGCGCCGTATTCTTAATACCAAAAGTAAGCAAGTTGGAAAACTTCAAAACGCTTTATACATTCCCGCAAATCTTCGAAAGTTTTTACAGTAAAAAAGTTGCAATTGCAGCCGGGTTAATTTCCGGTATCGGTTATATCGGATTTACAGCGTCTCAAATTCTTGCCGGTGCTAAACTTGCCTCTGCTTCATTTGTTAATTTAGAAATGAATACTGCTTTAATAATTATGGGAACCATTGTAGTTGTTTATACAGTTCTCGGAGGAATAAAAGCTGTTATTTATACCGACACAGTGCAGTGGATAATTTTGATGGCGGGATTAGTTTTAATCGGGATTCCTCTCGGTTATTTTGCAGTTGGAGGGTACGAAGAAATTTCATCAACGGTAAGATCGGAAATGTTAACCCTTACAAATGTTAGCTGGCAGGAGTTGGTTAAATGGGCAGTAACGATAATTCCAATTTGGTTTGTTGGAATGACATTATACCAAAGAATTTTTTCCTGTCCGGATGAGAAGACAGCAAAGAAAGCATGGTATATTGCCGGTGTGTTTGAATATCCGTTAATGGCATTTATGGGAGTCATGCTTGGTCTGTTTGCAAGAGTTGCCGCTGATCAAGGTATGTTTGATTATCTCGGTTATGAAGCAATCCAAGATCTTGATCCCGAAATGGGATTACCAATGTTGTTAAGAACTATACTACCGGTTGGATTGATGGGATTAATGATGTCGGCTTATTTCTCGGCAATTATGTCAACAGCAGATAGTTGTTTGATGGCTGCATCAGGTAATTTTGTAACGGATATACTCGATAGATTTTTTAACATTAGCGGAAATCACAAAAAGTTTTTACGAACATCACAGTTTATGACACTGATTCTTGGAGTATTTGCTTTACTTCTTGCAACGAATATGCAAAACGTGTTGGAGTTAATGTTATATTCTTATGCATTCATGGTTTCCGGTTTATTCGTTCCGGTTATCGGCGCGTTTTATTGGAAACGAAGCAGTTCAATCGCGGCATTCTGGGCAATGCTTCTCGGTGGCGGAACAACAATTACTTTAATTATCACCTCAGTGAAATTACCGTTAGATCTTGATGCTAATATTTTCGGAATAACCGCATCATTAATAGTATTTATTCTTCTTTCAATTATCTTTCCGTCAAACAATTTTATTACAAAGGAAAACTCGAAATGAAATGGGAAGAAATTGAACATGAGTTGATTTCACTTCGTAAAGAACTTCATAAGTATCCTGAGTTATCTAATAAAGAAAAGAAAACCGCCGAAAGAATTCTAGCGTATGCAGAAAAATATAAACCGGATGAAATTATAACAGATATCGGCGGAAATGGCTTGGCTGTTATTTTTAATAGCAATCAAGAAGGTAGTACAGTTTTAATAAGATGCGAATTAGATGCGCTTCCAATCGAAGAAGAAAATGAATTTGATTACAAATCTCAAGTCGAAGGAGTCTCGCATAAATGCGGTCATGACGGACACATGGCAATTGTCAGCGGATTGATTCCATTATTAAGCGAAAACAAAATTGATAAAGGTAAAGTTGTTCTTCTTTATCAACCGGCAGAAGAAACCGGTGAAGGTGCAGAGCAAATTTTGAGCGACGAAAAATTTAAGAATATAAATCCCGATTATGTTTTTGCACTTCACAACTTACCGGGATTTGAAAAAAATAAAATAATTATTAAAGAAAATGAATTTGCTTCAGCATCGAAAGGATTGATAATAAAATTATTCGGTAAAACTTCGCATGCAGCCGAACCGGAAAAAGGAGTTACTCCATCATTAGCAGTTTCCGAATTAATTCAAAGATTAGTTGAGCTTCCTCAAAAAAATAAGTTTGACGAGTTTACTTTAGTTACCATCATTCATGCAAAAATTGGTGAACGTGCTTTCGGTACAACACCCGGTTATGCCGAATTGATGGCTACGCTTCGCTCATATAAAAATGAAGATATGAATGAACTTCAAAAGAAAGCAGAGAAAATTATTGATGAAGTCAGTTTACAAAATAATTTGAAGTATAAGATTGAATACGTAGAAGAATTTCCATCGACGGTAAATGATAAATTTTGTGTTGAAGTTATTCAAAAATCAGCTGAGGAAAATTATCTACCTATTGAAGAAATTAAAAATCCTTTTCGATGGTCGGAAGATTTTGGACACTTCACACAAAAGTATAAAGGTGCGTTATTTGGTTTAGGTTCCGGCGTTGATCAACCTCAGCTACATAATCCCGATTATGATTTCCCGGATGAAATAATTTTAACCGGTACAAAAATGTTTTATTCAATAGTTAAAAATGTTTTGGAAGATTAAATGTTGGAAACATCGCAAATAGAAATTAGTAAATCTGCGTTAAAACAAAATGTAAAATTCATCAACGAATATCTGAATGACGGCGTTAAATTCTCTTCGGTTGTTAAGGGAAATGCATACGGACATACGATCGAAAAGTTTGTCCCTATTGCCGAAGAAGCGGGAGTTGATCATTTCTCAGTATTTAGTGCCGATGAAGCCAACTTAGTTAAGAAAGTCTGCGATGATTGTTCCGACATTATGATAATGGGAAACATTGACAACGAAGACTTGCATTGGGCAATTGAAAATGAAATCGAATTCTATGTTTTCGAAATGGACAGGTTGGAATCAGCCTTGATCGCTGCAAAAAAAATTAATAAGAAAGCAAAAATTCATCTTGAAGTTGAAACCGGGATGAACAGAACCGGGTTTGATAACAGCGATTTAAAGACAGCGATTAAACTCATAAAAGAAAATCAAGAGCATATTACATTTGAAGGAATGTGTACGCATTATGCAGGTGCCGAAAGTATTGCCAACTATTTACGAATCCAAAATCAATTAAAAAAGTTTAATCGAATTCGTATCGCAATTGAAAAGGAAGGAATAAGGCCAAAACGATATCATTCAGCCGGATCGGCAGCAACAATTACTTATCCCAAAACTCAAATGGATATGGTACGGCTTGGAATTCTTCAATACGGTTATTGGCCTACTCGTGAAACATATATTCATTACATAAGTAAATATGGTGAGCCGAGACAGCCGTTGAAAAGAATACTATCATGGAAATCCAAAGTAATGAATGTAAAGAAAGTTAAAACCGGTGAGTTCATTGGTTACGGAACAACATATCTTGCACAACATGAAATGAAAATAGCAAATATACCAATCGGCTATTCACATGGTTTTTCACGCGGGCTAAGTAATATTGGACGAGTATTAGTTAACGGGCAGCGCGTAAGTGTTATCGGAATGGTCAATATGAATTTAATGACGATTGATGTAACCGGTTGTTCGAATGTTAAAAAAGGTGATGAAGTTGTAATAATCGGTAAACAAGGCGAACTTGAACTTTCGGTCGCATCTTTTAGCGAATTAAGCGCTCAAGTTAATTATGAAACTCTAACAAGATTACCCGTAAACATCCCGAGAAAAATTGTTGATTAGAGAAACGGATTAACGAATTTAGCGGATAGTGTATTTCCATTCACTCAATCATCAAATCAACCAATCGTTCAATCAATTCCAAAGGCTTAAAAGATGAATTACTCTTCTGCCAATTAGTTGTAAAAACAAGAACAAGATCAAACTTGGGAATTACAAAAATATACTGACCGCCATATCCCGCACCAAAATTTATAATTACATCTCTATAATTTTTTACCCACCATTGATAACCGTAATACTCACTATACTTTTCACCGATTCCTGCTGTTTTTATATGAGGGTATAACATTTCATTTATATATGCAGGATCAATAAGTTGTTTATCATACCAGAAGCCATTTTTCAAAACAAGTAATCCTATCTTTGCCATATCGAGTGAAGTTAAAAATAATTCGGAGTTACCGAGATTATAACCTTTTCTATCTTTTGTCCACTTATAATTTGTAATACCGAGTGAATCGAATAAATATTTTTCTGCAAATTGTTCTGTCGACATTCCGCTTTTTTTTGTTATTATACCAGAAAGCATGTGCGACAAGCCGGAATTATAATTAAATATTTCTCCCGGATTACTTTCTATTACTGTTTGAGTAATCAAATATTCATTTCGATTACCATTGTATAAATCCCAACCGGAACGATACTTTCCGCCGAAGTTATTCCATTTAAATCCGGCGGACATTGTTAACAAATGCTTGATTGTAATTTTCTCTTTAAGTGAGTCGTTAACATTATCAAAATACTCCGGAAAGAAATCGGAAATTTTTTGATCAACGGTGTCAATCAATTCAAGTTCAATCGCTTTTGCAATTAATAAAGACGTTATACTTTTTGTAACTGACTTGATACTGTGCAATTTATCTTGACTTCCGTTGCCAAAATATTTTTCATAAATCAGATATGTATCTTCAACAATTAAGAAACTTGTAAAATCATTTGTAATTGCTCGATGTTCGGATAATAATTTAACTAAAGAATCAACTACAACTTTAACCATGCCGGAATCAAGGTTTGACTTGGTTTGCCATCCAACAATAGGATTATAATCCCAAGTTCGTTCTATATTGCTGTTGACAATCTTTTCGACTGGTATTCTATCATGATCAACTCCATTTCTACATGAAATTAAAAACATAGAAATTATTACAAGTATTAGCGCTTTCGTTGTCATTAGATTGTCAAAATAAGAATTATTTATAAAAATGAAATGGATTTAATGTCCTCTTTTTAAGAAAAGAATGCACAATTAATTGGATATTTTTCCATTGTTAAACTGAGAAAGTTTCAGTAGTTTAAATTAATTAATGAGGGGGAATCAATGAAATACTTCTTTTTCATTTTATTATTCTCACTGCAGATTGCTGCTCAATTAAATCTCACTATTCATACAGATAGTCCGGAGTATTCATACGGTGAAAAGATTCGAATAATCTGCACCCTTGAAAATAACTCTGATTCAACCGTTACATTTTATGCAAGTAACTACAAATCTTGTCAAGCAGAATTTATTTTAAACGATATCGATTCTTACGAGTGGGGAACATGCTTGCCAACTGTCGAAGAATTGATTTTCCCTCCTTATAGCAATATTCAATATTCATGGACAATTGATCCGTACATTTTTGGATTGCCGGATAAAGACGGCATTCAAACTTTGGTAGGATATTTCAGACCAGGATGGAATTCATTCGATGTTTCACATCTGAAAGATACGACTACCTTTTATGCGCCAATGTTTTTAGGTGGTCAAATAATAATTAGTTATGATAGTGAGAACAAAGTAGAGATTGATAGCATTAAAATTCAGTACGACATCGAAGTGGTTATAAGTAGTTTATTAAATGATACATACACTGAAACATGGCAATTAAATGGAATGAAATTAGCCGAATACAAAACACTTTTTGAAAACACCGGTCTGTTTAGGTATGTAGATTATAATCGGAATATACTTTATGATAGAATATTCACACAGCAATCACCTGCTCAATTTTATCCGTTACAAATAGGGAATAAATGGTTATATAAAAATTCACTCTATGAAGTTGGAACAGAGCCGACAATAACTTACTTCAGTAAAGAAGTCATAGGCGATACTTTGATGGAAAACGGTAAGAACTATTTTGTTATTAAAGAGTGGGGCAATATTTATTATGAAAGATTTGATTCAACGACAAACGAAATTATCAGATACATGGATTGGCAATGCGGAAAGATAGATAACCCAATATATAATCTGAATTATATACCAAATGATACATTAGTATGGTGGTATTGTGATAGTTTAGGAAAACCTTATCAAGTTTTTTATGACGAAAGTCTTGGTCCGGATAGTTCATTTATTGAATTAACAAGAGATGATTTACTGTCTGAAGAAATCGGTTTTAGAAAACATCTCGGACTTTTTTATAAATCAATTGGTGAAATCAGTTTAAGTACAACAGTTTTAATCGGTGCAGAAATTAACGGCAAAGTTTGGGGAACTTTAACTTCGGTTGATGAAAACGAAGAATTACTTTATGAGTTCTCATTACATCAAAATTATCCAAACCCTTTTAACCCAAGCACAACAATAAAGTTTACAGTGGGAACCCCACCCCGTCCCTCCCCTTACCAAGGGGAGGGAGAGAGGGAGGGGTTAGTCCTTCTCCGGATTTACGACATCCTCGGTCGTGAAATACAAACATTATTAAACAAACAAATGCAACCCGGCACTCACGAAGTAACATTCGATGCGAGCAATCTGCCGAGCGGAGTTTATTTCTATAGATTAACGAGCGGAAATTATTCGGCAACTAAAAAAATGCTATTACTCAGATGAAAAAGTTCAAGCGGCTTCTAATAATACTTTTCTTCAGCTTGATGGTTTTCAATTACAGCACATCTCCGACCCCGCCTCCATATCACAGGTTTATTGTTTCCGGAGAAATTGTATGTGATTCTTTAAGCAATAAATCGAATTTTGCAATTACACTTTATGGAAAATCGCAACAAACAAACAATAATTTTATTAGAGCTTTCTGCCATGAAAGTTGGAATAGTAATACTGCTTTGACCGATTCAATAGGTTTTTATTTGCTTGTTGCCGACAATGATTTTGAATTCGATTCTATAAAAACTGCTATAATTATTGCCGGGCATGAACCAATTTTCAGTAATGCGTTTAATATTGATCCAACAAAAAGAAATGAGCGTAGAATTAATTTTACTTATAATGACCACGGTGTTGGATGTTGCGAAAATACGGTTGAACCACAGAATGTAAAATCAAGAATCGAGAGGTATGAATATCATTTAAGCAATGTTGCAATTGAACTGTGTGATTAATAAATACATATAGGAATAACAATGAAAAATATTATTAAGGTAGTCTTCTTTTCATTTATAATTTTGCTCAACATGAGTTTTGCACAAGGCGAAGCAGCAGTACCGTTTTTAGTTTTACAGCAATCGCCGCAGTTTACCGGAGCGGCACAAGTCGGTGTTGCAGTTCCTCCGATTGATCCGATGGGATTTTATCTCAATCCCGCAGTGCTTGGAGAAACTTCTAAAGAATTTAATTTCACAACACTCTTTCTTCCATCAAAAGTTAATTGGCTTGGCTGGGATAATTTGAAATTCAATACTTTCGGAATGAGTTTGGGTTACAATTTTGAAAAATCGTTACTCAACATTCCTTTATCAATCGGAATCGGGTATATTAAAAATAGAGCTGATTACGGTACATTTTACAGATCGAGTCCGGAATCGCCTGATCCAATTTCTTCTTTCGATAGCTATGATGAATTTTCAAGTTTTAGTATTGGGGTGAGTTATGAATTCTATTTAAAATTCAGTGCAGGAGTAACAACCAAATCATTTAAAAGTGTATTAGGCGACTCTCCTGCGGAATCTGAGCCGGGGAGAGGTACTGTCGAGGATAACGCATTCGATTACGGTTTTTTAATCACAGCTCCAATTTCTAAATTGTTTTACGATGATGTGATGTTTAATGTAAAAGATAATTGGAGTATAAAACCCAAGACTAATCTTTCACTCGGTTATTCGCTAACTAATATCGGCGATGAAATAATTTATTTTGATCAAGCACAAAGTGACCCAATTCCAAGAACTGCTCGTCTTGGCTACAACATTAATCTCGGTTTCGATTTAGTTAGTGATAATCTAAAATTCAATTTGCTTGATTATTATTTTATTGCCGAGGCTGAAGATATTCTTATAACAAGAGACGAATCAAATAACTATAAAACAGAATACCAAGATTGGATGGGTGATATTAGTTTCGGGAAACATGTCATCGGATTAAAAGGTGATGATAAAGTTGTTGTTCGTAAAGCTCATATATTCCGTATTTTAGAAACTGTTACTTTCTCTATTGGAAGATTTGACGGAAGAGGTTATTATCCTTTAAGAAAAACGAGTGGAGTTACTGTAAGTACAACCGGACTTTCGAAATACTTAAATGCAAATTTTGACAACGAAATTCTTCAATTCATTTCGGAACATATTTCAATTGAATATTACAATTCAACTCTTTTCAAAGATTGGCTGTTCGAAACCGATATTGCCGGTATTGGAATTTTTATAAAGAATATTAATTTTTAGATTACGCATGTATTAAAATAATTATTATGAGTGGTGAAACAGCTTTATATATAGGCGGTATCTTCAATTTAGTATTTGCGGTTTTTCATTTATCTTTTTGGCGCATTTTTAATTGGCAGAAAGATTTGAAAGATATTCGATTTGTCAACCGCGCAATTATGCAGATTCTTAATCTGAGTCTTACGTTTATCTTTTTTATTTTTTCTTTTCTTTCATTTACTCACACTTATGATTTATTAATAACAAGAGTAGGTCATACAATTCTTACGAGCATATCATTGTTTTGGTTTTTGAGAGCATTTATGCAGGTTGTCTTTTTTGGTTTTAAGAATAAACTTTCGATACTCTTTTTTGTGTTGTTTATTTTCGGCGGATTTATTTATATGTATCCGCTAATCAGATAAATGTTGAGTTGAGAGAATGAGAATAATTGTAATTTCTTTTATACTTTCTCTTTTTTTTATTAGTTGTAAAGATGATTCAAATCCGGTTGAGGTGCCGAAAGAAATTCCATTAGAGACATTGCTTGCCGCACCGGAAACATTAAGTGTTGCCGGACAAAATATTTTTCTATCTACATATATGTGGCGCGATTTTATGCCAATTAGTCCTCCCGACGGTAAACCGCTTATTGCAATCGCTTATATTGGAACAACAGATAGTACGGATATTTCAACAGAAATTGATGCCGACGCAATATATGTTATGAAAGGAAACGAAATCTGGCGTACTTTTCTTCATAATGAAGATTATCCTTCTTTCCAAAATCCGCCACGCAGATTAATAAAAGTTGCAAGAGACGGACCGAAATGGCAAACTCAAATTCTTGTTGACGTTGTTGTTAATGTTACTTACCGAAATAATAATTATCTACTGAAAGCAAAAGATCAATTTATTGGCGAAACTTGGTAGCTGTTATTTGTAAATGCTCGTATTTATTAAATGCAGAAGAGGAGAGAGGGAGAATGGGGGATGAAGAGAACGTGGAGATTTTTCTGCAGATTTTGATGTATAATAAATACCGATTAGTAAAACACACAACCAACCAGTAATGAATTAACCTTTCTTATTATTATTGTATTGAGAACATTTTAGCTATGTAATAATACAATTTGTCCTATTTCTTTATTAATTTTGTCCCTTAAATTTTAGGAGGAACACAGAATGTTTATTGGACATTTTGGTGTTGGGCTTGCAGCAAAAAAAGTTGATCAGAAACCTTCACTTGGCACACTCTTTTTTGCTTCACAATTTATTGATCTATTATGGCCTATTTTTTTATTACTCGGTATTGAACAGGTTATAATTGATCCGGGCAATACTGTTTTTACACCTTTGGATTTTGTTTATTATCCCTTTACTCACAGTTTAGTTGGTGTTTTGTTTTGGGCTATTGTTGTTGGTGGAGTTTATTATTTAATTAAGAAAAATCTCAAAACCGGAATTTTGTTGGGAGCACTTGTTGTTAGTCATTGGGTACTTGATTTTCTTACACATGCTCCGGATTTACCGATTGCCCCGGGACTTGATTTGAAAGTCGGTTTAGGATTGTGGAATTCGTTGATTTTCACTCTTCTTTTTGAAACAGTAATTTTTGCCGTGGGTATATTTCTTTATCTGAAAATCACACAAGCTAAAAATAAGAAAGGCGAATACGGGTTTTGGGGATTAATAATTTTTCTAATTTTGATTTACATTATGAATGTATTCGGCTCAACACCACCAAATGAAGAAGTAATTGCTTGGGCAGGAAATTTACAATGGCTGTTTGTACTTTGGGCTTACTGGGTTGATAAAAATCGAGATGCTAACCAAAAATAGAAATAAATATAATTACTAATAAAAAAAATTGCCGCATGGTTTAATTGTCTAATTGTTTTGTTAAACACTTTAACAACAATTTAGCCATGCAGCAATTAAACAATATAACTAAGCTTTCATCCTTTCGCCTTTTTCTTCTTTAATGAAGATCCAGCCGACAACCTTACCGATATCAATTTTCTCAAAGTTATTCCAGTACTTTTTAGTTCTTACATGCATTGAACTGGTATCATCCGGATTAATTGATTCGGCTTCTTTAATAATTGCTTTCAAACGTTCTATCCAAACACTCATATTTTTTTCACGAAGATCAACCCATCCATCGAATGCCCACTTATCTATGTTTTCATCATTAAGTAGAAGTTCATTCTCACCTCTGAAAGGAGGAATCTTAATATCATTACCTCTTAATAGTGATTTACCGTCAGGCAATAAAATTGGAATACCGATAGAAACAATTTCGTTTCTCAGTTTTCTATTTTCAAGTATGTATTGATGACATTTTTCGGATAATTTTTCGGGAGTATTTTCAATAATAGATTTCATACCGCCGCCGATTTTTCTCAGAAGGTTAATTTCATGTAGTAATTTTGAAAGTCGCGGTGGTCCAAGTAATTCAAAAGCAACACTATCGGAACCGTATTCTTTTTCGAGTTCGTCAAGTTTATCAACTGCTGCATGCTGCATGAACCCGGCTCTGTAAGTCGGAGCTAAAGTAGCATTATCAAGTGCGTTGATAATATCGTGCCCGGTGTTTCCACCACGTATTTCGTATATGGCATCTACTGCAATTTCTTCAGGTGTAACATATTCCATTTGTCCTTGAGCGGTAATAGTTTCAAATTCACCGCGTGAGAATGTTCCGTTTTCGCCTGTATCTATAAAAACAGATTTTAATATTTCTCCGGTTGATTTGAATTTGTTATCATGTTTCAATACCAATCTATCTTTAAGCGGGATTGCTTCAGTAGGATCAACTTCAATTATTTCGATTGGTTTTCCTTTCTTTTTGATTTCGCCGTATGTTATTCTCTTCCAGGCAATTGCCGCAGTCGGTTTAATTTCTTTCGTGATTGTACCGCCGGGTGTTCTTCCCATTAAAAATAATAATAGAGTATGTGCACCGGCAACTGATGATTTACTTAAGAGAACACGAGACGGTTTTTCTTCGCTATGAGTGTAGGGAATATTCAGACCCATACCACCGGTCCCGCTGGTACCTATCTTAACGTAAATCTTTGTTCCCATTTCTTGCATTGAGTTGTAAAGTATTTGAATATGCCTAATCAATTGTGGGATGTAAACCGTACACAAAAGTTTTTCTGTTTCTTCTGCAAGCTGCTCAACAGATGGATTTGAATCAATAACTTTTTTAATGTGATGATAAGTTGTGTAAATATCTTGGTAAGCTATCCCGGTTGCAGAGTTTATAGAATCAATTATAATTTCGGGTTTGTACTTACTAAGCAATTGGTAAATTGAAGAGCTGTGAAGAACTTCATCTGTTAATTCTTCCATTATATCTGCCATCAAAACTCTTCTTTTTTGCTTGTCGGAAAGAATTGCAAATCGGTCTTCATCTTTGAATTCATTTCTTACAAAAATATTTCCCCACCAGGGCTCAAAATAACCCTTTTTAGCTTCGGGGAATTCTTCATATAGTCTTTTACATTCTTCTTCCGCTTCATGCTTAAACAATGAAGTTACAATAATTTTTTTAGGTTTTTCAGGATAAATTTTCCTGACGATTGCATTACCAACCAGTCCGTATCCGCCTAATACTAATACGGTTTTGTTTTCAATATCCATATTCCATCCTCGTTTTCATTAATACAAAAAATTGGTGTCAACCAAATTAAAGGTTATCGATTAGCTAAACAAGTGAAATAGGATAATAGAATGCAATTTTTTATTTTTCATTTCATAAATTGATATAACAAATGCCGTTTCTTAAATTAACTTCTCAAAAACTAATATTCTGATGATAAAATGAAGATTTGCGAAATACTTACTACTTCCAGAATTAAGGTGGAAATCACATCAACCGAGAAAGAAAAAGTGATTGAAGAATTGATCGATCTTTTTGTTGATGATCCTGATATAACAGACATAGAAGAGGTTAAAAAATCTATTCTCAGCCGGGAAAAAATTATGTCAACAGGCGTTGGTAAAGGTTTTGCAATTCCTCATGCTAAATCCGATGCTGTTAAAGGTATTGTTGCAGCCTTTGGCAAATCTTCTCATCCAATTGAATATAAGGCTTTAGACGGAGAACCTGTTAATCTTATTTTTGTTTTAGTCGGTCAGCAGAATTTAGTGGGAGCCCATATCAAATTATTAAGCCGAATTTCGCGTATGATGAATAAAGACTATTTCAGAGAATCATTATTAAAAGCTCAATCTCCGGATGAAGTCTATTCAATTTTTCATGAAGAAGAAAAAAAATATTTTGATTTAACATAAATTCAGTTTTTCACACAATTTTAAAATAATGTTATGATAAAAGCTGTAACAGGTACAAAAGATATTCTTCCCGCAGATATTTCCAAATGGCGCTATCTCGAAGAATTAGTCCGCACTGAATTTTCAAAGTTTGGTTATAAAGAAATTAGGACTCCTATCTTTGAAGAAACTACACTTTTTGCAAGAGGTATAGGTGAAGAAACCGATATAGTTAGTAAAGAGATGTACACATTTATCGATAGAAGCGATACGAGTGTTACTCTTAAACCGGAAATGACCGCTTGTGTTGTGAGAGCATTTCTCGAACATTCTTTAGGTAAACAACAAGTTCTTAACAAATTATTTTATATCTCCCCGATGTTTCGTCAAGAAAGACCGCAAGCCGGAAGATTCAGACAGTTTCATCAATTCGGTGCTGAAGCAATTGGAAGTACCGATCCCGCTTTGGATGCTGAAATGATAATTATGTCGTATGATATTCTTCGAAATCTTGGACTGAAAGAATTAACTATAAAAATAAACTCACTTGGTGTTCCGAAGTCAAGAGAAAAGTATAAAAAGATTTTACGCGAATATTTTTCGGATAAACTTGATCAGCTTTCCGATGAAAGCAAGAAGAGATTTGAAACAAATATTCTAAGAGTTCTTGACAGCAAAGATGAACGTGATATCAAAGTAGTCGAAAATGCACCTATGCTTATTGATCATTTGGATGAAGAAAGTCTCGAACATTTTGAAAAAGTAAAACAGATTTTATTGGCTTCCGGAATATCCTTTGAAATTGAACCGAAGTTGGTAAGAGGTTTAGATTATTATACACATACTACATTTGAAGTAGTAAGCGGAAGTGTCGGTGCGCAGTCGGCATTACTCGGCGGCGGAAGATATGATAATCTAATTGAAGAACTTGGGGGGAAAGCGACACCCGGAGTCGGTTTTGCCGCCGGTATGGAAAGAATTCTCCTTGCGTGTGAAAATGAAAATTGTTTGAATTTATCACCCGAATCCATCGATGCTTATTTTGTTTCACTTGATAAAGAAGTTTCTCAAAAAGTTTATGAATTAGCTCTTCTTTTCAGAAGGAAAGGATTAACTATCGAATTGGATTATGCCGGAAGAAGTGTAAAAGCTCAAATGAGAGAAGCAAATAAAATGAATGCAAAGTATGTTGTATTTATTGGCGGTGAAGAATTTGAAAAAGATTTGATTAGATTAAAAAATATGGAAAACGGAAATGAAGAAACACTTCCGATAACCGGTATTGAACAAATTATGAATCTTATAAAAGGCAATTGATGCCACTCAAAAAGCCGAAAGATATTCCCAAAATTCCTAAATCTCGGAAGAAAAAAATTGATAGTGCACTGAATGCTATTCCTGAAAAGAAACCCGATAAATTAGAATACTATTGCAAAACATTCTTCGGATTTGATGAGATTACAAAAAAACAATATTCCGTCTTTGCAATTGAAACCGTTGCCGAATTTACAAGTTTTGCATATGAAGTTTCTCTTGAAACCATAAAAGATAAAAGAGAAATTCTAATTATGTTAAAGGGATTGAAAGCATTAACAAATAGAGCACCGCAAATTCAGCCGGCAAGAACGGAAATTCCTTTTGAGGATTTAATAGGTGATTATACGGTTAAAGTTGTTAAGCAAGACGGTGCAATCAATTGTGCTGATTATAATTTCAACATATTTACAAAAGAAATAAAACTTCTTAAAGAGTATAAACCGAAAAAGAAAAACAACAGACTCTTCTGCAAGTTTGAAGTCGCTGAAGATGAGTTTAGTTTTGGGTAATAGAGAAATATTACTTTGTTGCTTCTCGTACTAATCCATAAATTTTTTATGAATATTTATAGGATTGAACATGATGATCAATAAAAGAGATTTTTGGGATAAATCCTTAATTATTATCCAAGTACTATCATTAATCATTATACCTATTATTCTATTTATTATTGGTCACAATATAGAAAAGGCATTAAGCGATAGGGAAGTTAAAGCAAAGTATATTGAAATTGCCGTGTCAGTACTGAATCAAACTCCAAATCAAAAAACAGAAGCGTTGCGAAATTGGGCTTTGGAAGTTTTACAGACCTACTCGGAAATTAAGTTGTCTGAGGATGCATTAGAAATATTGAAATCAACTTCATTATCTCACTCCTACCTCACTGATGAATCTGGAAACTACATTGTCGATGAAAAAGGTAATAGAATAATAATTGAATAATAGATGAAAAGAATCTACGGAAGAAAACCGGTTCTCGAAGCAATAAAATCCGGACAAGTAATTGAACAGATATTAATACCATTCGGTGCGAAGGGAAATTTCTTCAGTGAACTTAAGTCCGAAGCAAAAAAAAATAAAATTAAAATTGCAGAACTACCAACACATAAATTTCAACAGCTAGAAAAAGGGAATAATACACAAGGAGTAATTGCTAATATTCTCGAATTTAATTTCTCGTCCGTTGAAGAAATCATATCAGTATTAAAACAAAAACAATATCCATTAATACTATTACTAGATTCAATTCAAGATCCGCAGAATCTCGGTGCGATTTTAAGAAGCGCAGAATGTTTTGGCGTTGACGGAGTTTTAATAACAACTCACCAAAGTGCACCCATAACAGAAACCGTTGAAAAAACTTCCGCCGGTGCCATAAACCATTTGAAAATTGCCAAGGTTACAAATCTAGTCCAAGAAATAAAATTTTTGAAAGACAATGGATTTTGGATTATTGGATCTACACTCTCCGATACATCGCAAGATTATACAACCATTGATTACAAAATGCCTGTCGCATTAATAATGGGTAACGAAGAAAAAGGGATTCGAGATCTTGTAGTAAAAAACTGTGACTTTCTTGTTCACATTCCGATGAAAGGCAAAATCCAATCACTTAATGTTTCGGTTGCTGCGGGGATTTTGTTAGCTGAGATTAGAAAATGATACAACTACTTCAACATTCAAACCAGTTTAATCCGACTACAAGCATCGAACACGAAATTGCCGAAATATGTTTAGTTACTTTGAAAATATTTGATGCATTGGGGCGAGTGCTTAAAATATTTGTAAGTGAAATTCAATGTCCGGGTAAGTATAATGTCAATTTTGACGTAAAATCGAGCATTTCATCAGGACTTTATCCTTATCGATTAGAATGTGGTCTAAGTTCACAAACCCTTAAAATGCTGCTTTTGAAGTAATATTTATACTGGAATTACCTTGATAATTCCTAATTTTAATGCTAAATTTAATATTCTTAATTCGCCCCTTTGTGGGCGATTTTTGTTTTATGAGTATTAATAAAAAACACATAGAATCCGAAATAAAGAAAATTGTTGAATCCCTCGGGTTTTTCTTCATAGAATTAATAATTCGTGGCGATAAAAGACAATTAGTTTTTGAAATTTTTGTCGATAATGAAGCCGGTGTTACAACAGAAAACTGTGCGGAAATAAGCCGGGTAATTCATGAATTTTTCGACACTGTTGATGATGAAATATCGAATTATCGACTTGATGTTTCTTCACCCGGTGTTGATCGTCCCCTTAAATTTTTAAAACAATACACAAAACATCTAAATAGAGATTTTTTAATTAAATACGAAGTTGATGAAGAAGTGAAACAACAAAAAGGCAAACTTATTCAAATAATGGATGAAAATTTGCTGTTCCATTTCGGTAAAGAAGAAATATTAATTCCATTCAATAAAATAATAGAAGCAAAAGTACAAATTAGTTTTTGATCACGGAGGCAGATAAAAAATGAATACTGAGATAGTTGAATCCTTTGCCGCGATGGCAAGAGAAAAAAGTGTAGATAGAGATGTTCTTGCCGGCATCATTGAAGAAATTTTTGGGCTGCTTGTTAAGAAAAAATTCGGGCCCGATGCAAATTATGACGTGGTTGTTAATATGGATAAGGGAGATATAGAAATTTTTCTTGAAAGAACTATTGTTGACGAAGTTGAAGATCCGAATCTGGAGATTAGTATAGATGAAGTTAACGAAAAAGGAAATGAAGACGATTTAGAAGCCGGTGATGATTATGTAGAGAAAATTCCTCTTGCAGCATTTGGAAGAAGGTTAATCAACTTAGCAAGACAAAGTTTGAATCAAAGAATTCGCGAAATTGAAAAAGAATTGATTCATAACGAATACAGCGAAATGATTGGCGATATTGTTGTTGGCGATATTTACCAAGTAAGACGAAATGATGTTCTTGTTAATCATAATAAAAATGAACTTTTACTCCCGCGCTATGAACAAATACCGAGAGAAAAATACCGCAAAGGTGATACAATACGTGCCGTGATCAAAGAAGTTAAGAAAACTCCGAACGGACCTGTAATTATTGTTTCAAGAGCAGACAATACTTTCTTGAGAAGATTATTTGAAATTGAAATTCCGGAAATATATGACGGAGTTATTGAGATAAAGGGAATCGCACGTGAACCCGGTGAAAGAGCTAAAGTTGCGGTTGAATCTCAAGATCAAAGAATTGATGCCGTTGGTGCTTGTGTTGGTATGAAAGGAGTTCGTATTCATGCAATCGTTCGTGAATTAAACAACGAAAATATTGACGTAATCAATTATTCCGATGATCCGGTAATTTATATTCAACGAGCACTTTCACCTGCAAAACTCAAATCAATTGAATTGGATGAAGAAGAAAATAAATGCGTTGTTACCGCAGATAGCGACCAAGTTTCTCTTATTGTTGGACGCAGTGGTGTAAATATAAGACTCGCAATGAAATTAACAGGTTATGATATAGAAGTAATTAGAGAAGAAAAACCGTTTGAAGAATATGAAGGTGATATTGAACTTGTTGAACTTCGTGAAGAATTAGGGGATACGGTTGTTGACCTATTAATTAACAATAGATATGATACGGCGGTAGAAGTTCTTACAGCCGGAGCCGATAAGCTAAAAGAAATTAAGGGTATTACCGAAGAAACAGCAAATGCAATTTTAGAAATACTTAAAAATCAATTTGAAGAAGAAGAATAATTAGTCAATTGGACTAATTCCCGGGTGATCTTTTATGGCAGAAAAAACTAAGAAACTTAGAATTTACAAATTTGCTTCAGAGTATAATTTAGCAACCGATACGATTGTTGAATTTCTAAAACAGAAGGGATATGATGTAAAATCTCATATGTCGCTTCTTACCGATGAAATGATCAGCGATATAAACGATAAATTCCGTAAGGATATTGAATCTGCTGAGAAACATTATAGAAAAATTTCCGAGTTTCAGAAAAAACGCGGCGAACGTGTTGATGAAAAACAAACTCCAGCCGAAGCTGAACTAAGTGCTAAAGAAAAAACTGAAGATGTTGAAGCAGAATCAATTAAAGAGGAAGCCACAAAAGAAGAATCTAAAGTTAAAGAATCTGCCGAAGAAGTAATAGAAGTTGAAGAACTTCCAGCATCCGAAGAAGTTAAAGAAACAGTTCCCGAACCATTTCAAACTGATTCTGAAAAAGAACTCGTAAAAAAGAAAAAGGGTCTAACTGTTGTTGGTAAAATTGAATTAGAAGATAAGCGCAAAAAGAAAAAGACCGGGAAAAAAGAGAAAGTTGAAGAACCTAAACCAAAACCTGAACCTGTTGAGCAAGTAAAAGAAGAAAAGAAACCTGAGAAACCAAAAACTCCTGAAGAAATTGCAGGCGAAGAAAAACAAGCCGGTAAACGAAAAAAGAAAAAGTTAAAAGCTAAAAAACGTGAAATTGAAGATGAATCTGATGTAGCAAAAAAAGGTAAGAAAAAGAAAAAAGCAAAAAAATTTGATGTTGATGTGGAGGAAGTTGAAGCTGCTATAAAAAGAACTCTCCTTAGTATGGATGAAACAGTCGGCGCTTCTCGTGCTAGTTTCAAAAAGAAAAAGAAAAAAGAAAGAGAAGAAGAAGAAGTAAAAAGACTGGAACAACAAGAAATTGAAAAATCAATTCTTCATGTAACTGAGTACATTTCGGTAAGTGAACTTGCTAATTTAATGAAGGTTCAGGTCAGCGATGTAATCCAAAAATGTATTGAAATGGGATTGATGGTTTCTATAAATCAAAGACTTGATGAGGAAACTATTACTCTAGTAGCCGATGAGTTTGATTTTAGCGTTAAGTTCGAAGATGAATATAAAGCAGAGCATATTGAAGAGGAAGATGACCCGGAAGATTCTTTAGAATTCAGACCGCCTGTAGTTACAATTATGGGACATGTTGACCACGGAAAAACCTCTTTGCTTGACCACATTAGAAAATCCAATGTTGTTGCCGGAGAATCCGGTGGTATCACTCAGCATATAGGTGCTTATAGAGTGCAATTAGATGATGGAAGATATATCAGCTTTCTTGATACACCCGGTCATGAAGCATTTACTGCTATGCGTGCACGAGGTGCAAAAGTTACTGATATAGTTGTTCTTATTGTTGCTGCTGATGATGCAGTAATGCCCCAGACAGTTGAAGCAATTAACCATGCGCAAGCTGCCGGAGTACCGATTGTAATTGCAATTAACAAAATTGATAAGCCCGGTGCTAATCCCGATAAGATAAAACAGCAATTAGCCGATAGAAATATTTTAGTTGAAGACTGGGGAGGAAAGTATCAATGTGTTCAAATTTCAGCAAAATCAGGCATTAATATTGATGAACTTTTAGAGAAAATTCTTCTTGAAGCCGAAGTGCTTGAATTAAAAGCGAATCCAAACAGGAAAGCACGCGGAACGGTTATAGAATCTCAGCTTGATAAAGGAAGAGGAGTTACCGCTACGGTTCTAATACAAAAAGGAACTATGAAAATCGGTGATCCTTTTGTTGCAGGTAATACTTATGGTCGTGTTCGTGCCATGTTTGATGAAAGAAATAATAAAATTACTGAAGCCTCTCCTTCAACCCCTGCTCTGGTTCTTGGATTTGACAGTGCGCCGCAAGCCGGTGATATATTCGCTGTTGTAAATAGTGAGCGCGATGCAAGAGAAATCGGTTTAAAGAGACAACAGCTTAAACGCGAACAAAGCCATAGACAAATTAAACATCTTACACTTGATGAAATTGCTAATCAAATTAGTCAAGGTGGATTTAAGGAGCTTCCTATAGTTGTTAAAGGTGATGTTGACGGTTCGGTTGAAGCTTTAGCTGATTCGTTAATGAAACTTTCAAACAAGGAAGTTGCGGTAAGTGTTATTCATAAAGGAGTAGGTGCAATATCTGAAGGCGACGTCTTGCTTGCTGCCGCATCTAACGCAATTATTGTTGGTTTTCACGTTAGACCGCACATAGCCGCAAGAAAACTTGCTGAACAAGAAAAAGTTGATATAAGATTATACAACGTGATATATGATGCAATTAACGAAGTTAAATCCGCACTCGAAGGTATGCTCTCACCGGTTATTTCCGAAGAAAATGTTGCAACCATTGAAGTGAGAGAAATCTTTAAAGTACCTAAAGTTGGAACAATCGCAGGTTGCTATGTTCAGGACGGGAAGATTACTCGTAATAATAAAATTAGATTGTTCCGTGACGGTGTTGTTATTTACACCGGTGAACTTGCTTCGTTAAAAAGATTCAAAGACGATGTTAAAGAGGTTGACGCAGGCTATGAATGCGGATTAAACATAGCAAACTTTAATGACATTAAGGTTGGCGATATAATTGAAGGTTACAAATTTATAGAGACTAAGAAGAAACTTGAATCATAATGTCCATAAGAAAAGAAAAAATTGAGCATCTAATTAAAGAAGAACTGAGTTTGATTTTTCTTCATAAACTTCAAGACCCCCAATTTGGTTTGGTAACAATTACTAATGTTGCGGTCTCGCCGGATATTAGAGTCGCAAAAGTTTATATCTCGGTTTTCGAGAAAGAGAACAGAGAAGCAATTCTTGAAAAAGTTACTGAGTTGAAAGGGTTTATTAGAGGACAGCTTGCTCAAAAAATTAAATTACGTCATACGCCGGAACTTAATTTTTTTATTGACGATACATTAGACTACGTTGAAAAGATGGAAGATTTATTCAAAAAATTGCACGATGATGATAAGCAAAGCGACGAATGATTTATCGACTTTTGATTTTACCAACGGTGAAGTAATACTTATTGATAAAGATGAAGGAATTAGTTCTTTTAGTATTGTACACAAACTGAGAAAAATTACCGGGATAAAGAAAATAGGTCATGCCGGAACCTTAGACCCAAAAGCTACCGGGTTACTTATTCTTTGTACGGGTAAGAAGACTAAAGAGATAAGCAAATTTCAGGATCTAAAGAAAGTTTACTCCGGAATTATTTCACTTGGAAAAACTTCGCCGTCTATGGATTTGGAAACGGAATTATCCGAAGTGAAGCAAACTGATTTTGTAAATCTTGAAATCTTGAACGAAACCCGTAATTTATTTCTCGGAAAAATTCTGCAGCTTCCGCCAATGTATTCTGCATTGAAGCATAAAGGTAAAGCACTTTATAAATATGCTCGCAAAGGAATAGAAGTAGAACGCAATCCGCGGGAAGTTGATATTTTTGATTTTACTATTGAAAAATATATTGAACCGGATGTTTACTTTAGAATAACTTGCTCCAAAGGGACATATATAAGAGTTATTGCTGATGATTTTGGGAAAAAATTAGGAACCGGTGGTTATCTGAAAAAATTAAGAAGAGAAGCAATCGGGCAGTTTGATGTTGAATCTGCATTTACAATTAAAGAATTTGAAAAAGTTTTTAATTCTATTTCGGTTGACGAGGAATGAAAATTCTTTCTGATAAAAATGATAAACAAAAATTAAAAAACACTTGCGTTACTATCGGTACTTTTGACGGACTTCATATTGGTCATCAAAATATTTTAAGTGTTCTTTCAAATATTGCAAAGCAAAAGAACTTACAAAGCACCGTTGTTTCTTTTGATCCGCATCCGAGAAAAGTAATTGCGAAAAACGATGATATAAAAATTCTTACTACGCTTGATGAGAAACAAGAAATTTTAAAACAACTCGGTACAGAAAATTTTTATCTAATTAACTTCACGGAGAAATTTTCGGAGCAGACTTCTGAAGAATTTGTTAAGAATTTCATAGTTGATAGATTTGATGCAAAACATGTTGTAGTTGGGCACGATCATAAATTCGGAAAAGACAGAGGTGGTAATGCCGATGCACTCCGTAAGCTTGGCGAAAAATATGGTTTTGATGTTACATCAGTCGATGCGGTTAAACTAAACAACGAAATTGTAAGCAGTACAATTATCAGGCAAGCTTTGATAGAGGGTGATATCGAACGGGCAAATACTTTTCTTGGTAGAAGTTATACAATGCAGGGTGAGGTGGTTGCCGGGGCAAAAAGAGGAAGAATTCTTGGGTTTCCAACTGCAAATTTGGGAATGAGAAATTCCGATAAACTTATTCCTCAAACCGGTGTTTATGCAGTCGGTTGTGATTTGAACGGCGAAGACCTTCATGGTGTTATGAATATTGGTTATCGACCTACATTTGCAGATACTACGGAGCTTGTACCGGAAGTACATCTGTTTAATTTTAATAGAATTATTTATGGTGAAATTCTAAAAATAAATTTTATCAAGAAAATTCGACATGAAAAAAAGTTTGCGTCTAAAGATGAATTGATTTCACAAATTGAATTAGATAAAAAGGCAGCAGCAAAAATTTTAGCTGTAGAAATAACTAATTGATCCTGGTTATGAATGAGGAAAAATCGATTTCAAAATACTGGGATTACATTATTAATTAATTTATAGGAGTTACAAATGTCTTTAACAAAAGAACAAAAGTTAGAACTAATTAAAAAATTTGGCAAAAGTGAAAACGACAGTGGAACAGCCGAGGTTCAGGTTGCAATTCTTACCCAAAGAATTAATGAACTTACAGATCACTTCGGAAAACATTCTAAAGACCATTCATCAAGAAGAGGTTTGATGAAAATGGTTGGTAAAAGAAGAAGATTACTCGATTATCTTGCCAAAAAAGATATTAACAGATATAGAGCAGTCATTAAAGAACTCAATATCAGAAAATAAGGATTATAATGGATATTATACGTAAAGAAGTTGAAATTGGGGGGAAGAAACTTATCCTCGAAACCGGTAGATTGGCAAAACAAGCTGACGGCGCTGTAATGGTGCGTTACGGTGATACTATGGTATTGGTAACTGCAGTTGCATCAAGTGAAGCTAAAGAAGACATTGATTTTTTCCCTCTTTCGGTTGAATATAGAGAAAAAGCTTTCGCAGCCGGTAAATTTCCCGGTGGTTTCTTTAAAAGAGAAGGTAGACCTACCGAAAAAGAAGTCTTAAGTTCAAGATTAATTGATAGACCTATCAGACCTCTTTTCCCGAAAGAATTTAAAAATGAAACACAAATTATAGCAAGTGTTTATTCTTTTGACGGAGAAAATGATTCCGATGTTTTAGCCGCCGTAGGTGCTTCTGCCGCGCTTCATATATCTAGAATTCCCTTTCTTGAACCTATTGGAGAGGTAAGGGTTGGGCGTATTGACGGTGAATTAATTGTTAACCCGACAATGAAGCAAGTTGAAGCTAGCGATATCGAACTTACTGTTGCCGGCACTGAAGATTCAATTATGATGGTGGAAGGTGAAGCAAAAGAAATCTCTGAAGAAGATTTTCTAAAAGCACTGAGATTTGCTCATGAAGAAATCAAAAAAATAGTTCAAGTTCAGAATGAACTAAGAAATGCTTGCGGAATAGAAAAAATGACCGTTGTTGAAAAATTATACACCGAAGGTTTGGAACAAGATGTAAAAGAACTTGCTTATGATAAATATTCTGAAATTGTAAGTATGTCTCTTGCAAAGGAAGAGAGATCTACTAAAAATAAAGAGTTGAACGAATCGGTTCTCCAAGCTCTAGCAGAAAAATATCCCGAACATGAAAAAGATATCAAGCAGATATTACACGACATCGAGAAAGAGTTGATGCGCAAACGTATTCTTGAAAATCAACCTCGTCTTGATGGAAGAAGTTTAACCGAAATCCGACAAATTTGGATCGATCTCGGATTACTTCCGCGTACTCACGGATCTGCATTGTTTACTCGCGGCGAAACCCAAAGTTTGATGACATTAACCCTGGGTACCAAAGGTGATGAACAAATTATCGACGGGTTACAAGAAGAATACAAAAAAAGATTTTTACTTCATTACAATTTCCCACCGTTTTGTGTGGGCGAAGTCGGACGCTTTGGTGGTGTAGGAAGACGTGAAATTGGTCATGGAAACCTCGCAGAACGTGCACTCAAATTTATTATTCCTAACGAAGAGGTTTTCCCATATATAATTCGTCTTAATTCGGATATTCTCGAATCAAACGGTTCGTCTTCAATGGCTACTGTTTGTTCAGGTACTTTGGCTATGATGGACGGCGGAGTTCCGATTAAAACTATGATTGCGGGTATCGCTATGGGTTTAGTAAAAGAAGGCGAAAAGTATTCTGTGCTTTCGGATATTTTAGGTAATGAAGATCATTTAGGCGATATGGACTTCAAAGTTGCCGGTTCGAATATAGGTATTACCGCTATTCAAATGGATATTAAAATTCAGGGTATATCTTTTGAAATTATGGAAAAAGCTCTTCATCAAGCTAAAGATGGCAGATTGCATATACTTGATAAGATGAAGGAAGTAATTTCAGAACCGCGAGCCGGAATTTCTCAATTTGCTCCAACTTTATTGTTTACTAAAATTAAACCTGAAAAAATAGGTTCTGTAATTGGACCCGGTGGAAAAGTTATTCAAGCGATACAAAGAGAATATTCAGTTGATATTGCAATTGATGAAGACGGAACTGTTAATATTGCAGGTCAAGATAAACAAAAAGCTGAAGAGGCAAGAGAATATATTAAGAAGTTGACTCAAGAACCTGAAATAGGTAAAGTGTATGATGCTAAGGTGATCAAAATACAAGATTACGGTGCATTTGTTGAATTTTTGCCTAATATTCAAGGATTATTACACATTTCTCAACTAGATACTAAACGCGTTGACAAAGTTGACTCGGTTATCAAAGAAGGCGAATTGATCAAAGTTAAGTTGATAAAAGTAGAAAACGGAAAATTCAGTTTATCGCGTAAAGCTTTGTTGACTGAAAAGAACGAAGAAGAGTCTAAATAAGCAAGTAAATGCTGAATCATGTATTCAGCATTTTTTGTTTTAATTATACGTAAATTGAAAAGATGCAAATAGGTCAACTTGATTTATCCAAAAGATTGCTCCTTGCTCCGATGGCTGACGTAACGGACTACTCCTTCCGTGAAATCGCAAAAAAATTTGGAGCCGGTTTAACCTTCACTCAGATGGTTAGCGCTAAAGGAGTGCTTGAAAATGATTTTGAGACACTTCGATACCTTGCATTCAACAAAAATGAAAAACCCATCGGTGTGCAACTTCTTGGTAGTGATCCGGAACTAATCGGATCTGCTGTAAAAGAAATTGCTAAATACAATCCTGATGTAATAGATATAAATTGCGGCTGCCCCGTTGAAAATGTTACTAAACATAAAATGGGTGCATGTTTATTAGATTCTCCGCAGCTAATCGGTAAAATTATTTCAAGTATGAAAAAAGCAGCAGGAGAAATTCATATCTCGGCTAAACTGAGATTAGGGGGAAGTGATAAATCAATTAATATTTTTGAAAATGCTAAAGCTGCCGAAGATAACGGTGCATCGTTCATTATTGTTCATGCAAGAACAAAAAAAGATAAGTACGATACGGATGCAGACTGGGAATGGCTGGCAAAAGTAAAAAGTAAAATTAAAATACCGGTTGTCGGTAATGGCTCGGTTTTCACTCCGGAAGACGTGGTTAAAATGAAAGAACAAACCGGTGTAGATTCTGTGATGATTGCAAGAGGAGCACTTGGCAATCCTTTTATTTTTTCAAGATACAATTCTATATCAGATAACAACTTTGATCCGGGACCACCCGGTATTGACCTTATCACAGAAACAGCTATTGAACATTGTAATAAATTGATCAGAGAATACGGTGAATTCAGGGCCTTAAACTTCATGAAAAAAAACGTTATTTGGTATTATAGAGATTTTAATGGAATTACAAAGCTTGTTGAAAAATTAATGGCATGTAATTCTGCAAACGGTATAATTGACATTATTAATGAACACAACGATAAAATTAAGTTACAAAATTATCCCGATGAGGATCTAAAAATTATTCAACAAAAATTTAAAATGAAGGTGCTCTTTTGGCTTGTGCAAGAGCCGGTTTTTTCAGAGTCCTTCGGCTGAGGTTTAATAAAAATAAATGAGAAAAGAAATTATAATTAACTCCTCTTCTTCTCAAACAAGAGTTGCTATTACCGAAGACGGTAATTTAGTTGACTTTTTTGTTGAGAACCCGGAAAAGCAGAGGATGGTCGGCAATATTTACCTTGGTAAAATTGCAAGAGTACTTCCGGGAATACGAGCTGCCTTTATTGATATCGGACTAAAGCATGATGCTTTTCTTCATTTTTCAGATATTGGAGACAGACTCGAAGCGCTTCAATCTGTTTTGGATGATGAAGATGATAAAGAAATCGATGATGAAGATGATGATGAATCTCCGCATCAAAAACCGCAAAACAAGCCTGAGCAGTCAACCCATAAGCTTCATAAAGGGCAAGATATTCTTATTCAAATTATAAAGGAACCTGTTAAGGATAAAGGGGTGAGAGTTTCTTCATCACTAAGTTTGCCGGGACGTTTTTGTGTATTACTTCCGTTTGATACTAAAATCGGAGTTTCAAAAAAAATAAGTGATTACAAAGAAAGGAAACGGCTTAGAAGAATCGCTCGAGAAATTCTTCCCGATAATTGCGGACTGATAATCAGAACTGCCGCAAAAGATCAATCGGAAAAACATCTTGCAAGTGATCTGAAGTATTTAGTAAAAACCTGGAAAACAATTGAAGATGAAGCAAAGAGCAGTAAACCTCCTAAAATGCTTTACAATGATGTCTCTACTACAAGAAGCGTAATACGGGATCTGTTTACCGAAGATGTTAATAGGGTTTTCATTGACTCAAAGAAAATATTTAAAGAGATAAGAGATTATGTTCAGTTTATTCAGCCCGAACTTGTTGAAAAAGTTGTTTACTATAAAGAATCGCAACCAATATTTGAAGTATTTAAAATAGAAGAGCAAATAAAACAGTTGCTCGGAAGAAAAGTTCAGCTTCCAAGCGGCGGTCATATTGTTATTGAACATACCGAAGCGATGATTGTTATTGACGTTAACTCGGGAAGGTATGCGGCTAAAAAAGAACAGGAATTAAATTCACTTAAAACAGATCTTGAAGCTGCCCGCGAAATTGTTAGACAGCTTAGACTTAGAGATATTGGCGGACTTATAGTTGTGGATTTTATTGATCTTGAAGATGATAAAAATCGAAAAAAAATATACGATGAACTTAGAAAGGAATTCAAAAAAGATCGCGCAAGAATTGCTATGCTTCCGATGACGGATTTCGGATTGATGCAAATTACACGTCAAAGAGTCCGTGAAAATATTATGCAGTCGGTTAACGAAGTTTGTCCTTATTGTCTTGGTACAGGGTTGTTGACGAAGAAATCTCACATGATTCATGAAATTGAAGATTGGATTAAGAAATACAAAAATAGCGGTAAAGAGAAAAAACTGATCTTAAAAGTTCATCCTTCACTTGGCGTAAAACTAAAAGAAGGATTATTCTCAACTCTATTTAAGCTGCAGTCTAAATATTTTATAAAATTAAAGCTTGTCGAGGATAATAAAATGAGTCCTCAGGAATATCAGTTTATTTCTGCCTTATCAGAAAAAGAAATTACCGAGAATGTAAAATAAAAAAAGGAAAACAAGATGAAATTTTTTATCGATACTGCTAACATCAATGAGATTAGAGAAGCTGCAAGTTTAGGTATTTTAGACGGTGTTACTACTAATCCTTCTCTTGTTGCAAAAGAGGGAAGAAACTTTATTGAACTTCTTGAAGAGATTGTTAAGATTGTTGATGGTCCAATTAGTGCGGAAGTTGTTTCGACAGATTATGACGGTATTATTAAAGAAGCAAACGAGCTTTCAAAAATTCATAAGAATATTGTTATAAAAGTACCTTTGATTAGAGAAGGATTAAAAGCAGTAAAAACTCTTTCCGAAGATGGAATTAAAACAAATGTTACTTTGTGTTTCTCACCTTCACAAGCTTTGTTGGCTGCAAAGGCGGGTGCAACTTATATTAGTCCCTTTGTAGGAAGACTTGATGATATAAGCCATGAAGGAATGGATCTCATTTATGATATTATTCAGATTTATGAAAATTACGGTTACCCTACGCAAGTTTTGGTTGCAAGTATTCGTCATCCTTTACATTTAGTAGAAGCTGCAAGAATGGGAGCGCATGTGGCAACTATGCCTTTTGCCGTAATTGATAAATTATTTAATCATCCTTTAACGGATTTAGGTTTGGAAAAATTCTTAAGTGATTGGAAAAAACTTAATCAATAGATCACGAAAATCAAATTTTGTCAATCATGGGTATTGATATGAAAAAAACAAAGTTTTATGAAGTACACAAAAAATTCGGAGCAAAAATAGTTGACTTTGCCGGTTATCAAATGCCGGTTCAGTATTCGTCGATTATCGATGAACACAAAACTGTAAGAACTACTGTCGGTGTTTTTGATGTTTCGCATATGGGAGAAGTATTTGTCAGAGGCAAAGAAGCATTACAGTTTGTTCAACATATTACTACCAACGATGCCGGTAAATTAGTTGACGGTAGAGTTCAATATTCAGCAATGTGTTATGAAGACGGTGGAATTGTTGATGATCTTTTAGTTTATAAAATATCCGATGAAGAATATTTACTCGTTGTTAATGCGTCCAACAAGGATAAAGATTTTCAGTGGATGAAAAAAAATAATAAGTTCGATGTTGAATTGTTTGATGAAAGCGACGAGTATTCCCTGCTTGCGGTTCAAGGTCCACAAGCAATGAAAGTTATTCAAAAAATCACTTCCGAACCAATTGAGAATCTTGAATATTATCACTTTCTTAAAACTAAAGTAGCAGATGTGGAAATGATACTTTCAAGAACCGGCTATACGGGTGAATTAGGCTACGAGCTTTATTTCAAAGGTGATGAATCCATTGCGGAAAAAGTTTGGAATACCGTTTTTGAAGCCGGCGAAGAATTCGATATTAAACCAACCGGTTTAGGTGCTCGTGATTCGCTTCGTTTAGAAATGGGATATTGTCTTTACGGAAACGATATCGATCAATCAACAAATCCGCTTGAGGCAGGTTTGGGTTGGATCACAAAGTTAAAAAAAGGTGAATTTATTGGTCGTGATGCTCTGCTTAAAGTGAAAGAAGAAGGAATAAAAAGAAAACTCGTTCCTATTACCACTGATGAGAAGGCTTTCCCACGACACGGTTATGAAATAACATTAAACGGAAATAAAATTGGCAATGTAACAAGCGGTACGGTAAGCCCGATTTTAAATAAACCGATTGCTCTTGGTTATGTTCAAAAGGATTATGCTTTAGAAGGTAATACAGTTAATTTTATGATAAGGGAAAAAGAAATACCGGCTGTAATTGTTAAACTACCATTTGTGGTGAAATAAGTATGAAAATTAATGTCTTGATTTCCCCGCTGAATGCGGAGGAAATGTACTTTGCAGGTAAAAATACCGTTGTAATCGATGTACTTCGTGCAACTACCGTTATTTCTGCCGCTCTTGATAACGGAGCTAAAGAAATAATTCCGGTTGGAACGATTGAATTTGCTATGAAGATCTCCGGCGACGCTTTTGGCGGTCATAGACTTCTTGGCGGTGAAAGAAATACAAAAAAAATCGATGGCTTTAATCTCGGTAATTCACCCTTAGAATATGTTAAAGATGTTGTTGATGGTAAATCAATAATACTTTATACAACTAATGGTTCTAAGGCAATTGTTAGAGCTAAATTCTCAGAGAATTTAATTACATGTTCATTTTATAATTTGAATGCTGTTGCTGATTATATCGTTAAGATGAATAAAGATTTTGAAATTCTTTGTGCCGGGGATAACGGTAGATTTAGTTTAGAAGATACTGTTTGTGCCGGTAAACTGATTTCGGAAATTTTAAAACTTAAAGAAGAAATTGAACTTACCGATTCTGCAAGAGCAAGTATAGCCCTTAATAAATCATTCGGAAAAAGTATTACAAAAATGTTTTCCGAATCGGAACACGGAAGAAAATTGATTGATAATGGATTTAAGGAAGATATTTCTTTTTGTGCAAAACTTTCAAAGAGTGATATTATTCCTTCGTACAAAGATGGTGTCATTAAAAAATTTGTAAACGAGCAGCCGGCTTAAAAACCAAATGGCAAAACGCAAACCTAAACAGAGTAAAAAGCAAAACGGTAATAATTATTTTATTATTTCCGTAGAGAAAAAGAAAAAACTATTTGGATTGGTTCTTTCTGTTTTAGCAATGCTGATATTTTTGAGCATTTTATCTTATTCTTCTAATGACACAACTGTGTTATTAGGCAAAGATGATTTAAATCTCTTTAATATTCATGGCGAAAAAGCTAATAGAATAATCTCAATTAATAATTGGATTGGAATAGTAGGTGCTCATATTTCTTATTTTTTAATTCATTCTACAATCGGTTTTGCTTCCGTTATCTTCCCTGTAATAATGTTTATTTGGGGTTATACAATTCTTAGAAATGACGAAGCCAAAACAGCACTTTATCTTTCCAACTTTTTTATTGTTATCGGATTAATCTTTTCGGCTTTCTTTGGTTTAATTCGCAATGTACCTGAATTTAATCTGCTTCAAGAGAGCGGAGAATTCTCCGGTAAAATAGGTGATTTCTTCGGTAACTTACTCGGAAATTTATTAGGGGGTTTAGGCGGACTTATATTTTTAATTACGGCAACAATTATTACGCTTATTATTTCTTTTGACATTAAGTTCACACCAATTTTTGAATTCTTCAAAAAATTGTGGGATGAAATATTTGAGAAGAAAGAAATACCCGAAGCTAAAGAAAGCGTACGTATCAATAAACCTTTAGATGAAGTAGAGACTGAGAGTAATTTAGAGAAAATTAAAAAGTTAAGACAAAAGCCTGATGAGATTGAAGCAGGATTTACACCGGGTAAAATCGAAATGGAAGATGTTGTTGAAACACCGGAAACAAAAATCCGCATCCTTCAAAAAGATGAACCGGAAGGAATCATAGAAGAAGAATCAAAGGTAGAAGATCCTTATGTAGTGAAGGAAGACAAGCCCAAATCCGAAATGGAAAAATCAGAGGAGTATGATCCGGTTATTGATAAGATGGAAGAAGAGAAACTTCCCGAACAATGGGAAGAAGAAATTAACTATGACCCACCGAAATTAAATCATCTTGAAACACCAAAAGAAACAGAGGTTCAAATATCCGAAGAAGAATTAAAGCACAATGCCGAATTACTTAAAGAGAAATTAGCTTTGTTCGATATAGCAATTGAAGATATTTCTGTTACGCCGGGACCGGTTGTAACTTTATATGAAATTGTTCCTGCACCGGGAGTTAAAATAAGTAGAATTGTAAGTTTAGAGCATGATATTGCATTAGCGCTTGCAGCAAGAGGTATAAGAATAATTGCACCTATTCCCGGTAAAAGCGCCATCGGTGTTGAAATCCCAAATGCTCAGTCGCAAATTGTTAAAGCTCGTTCTGTAATTGCTAAGATCAAAGAAAGCAAAGCAGAACTTCCCCTCGCATTAGGAAAAACAATTTCCGGTGATGTGTATATCACCGATTTAGCAACAATGCCGCATTTGCTTATTGCCGGCTCAACCGGATCAGGAAAGAGTGTCGGCATCAATATGATATTAACAAGTTTAATTTATGCCAAACATCCATCCGAAATAAAATTTGTTATTATCGATCCGAAAAAAATTGAACTGTCTTTTTATAAAAGACTTAACAGGCATTACTTAGCCGTTTCACCCGATATTGAAGAAGAAATTATAACCAATCCGCAAAATGCTTTACTTGTTCTTAAAGCTGTTGAATTTGAAATGGAGAAACGATATGACAAACTTGCTAAGATAGGAGTTCGAAATATTGTTGATTACAACGCAAGAGTAACAGACCCGAAACGCAAACCAAAAGATTCCGATTCTATGAAGCATTATAAAATGCCGTATATAATTGTTGTGATCGACGAGTTAGCAGATCTAATGATGACATCGGGTAAAGAGGTTGAAGAACCGATAGCAAGACTTGCCCAGCTTGCAAGAGCAGTCGGTATTCATTTAATTGTTGCTACACAAAGACCTTCGGTTAACGTAATTACGGGAGTTATTAAAGCTAACTTTAGTGCTCGTATCGCATATCAAGTTGCTACAAAAATCGATTCAAGAACAATACTTGATATGAACGGAGCCGAACAATTGCTCGGAAGAGGTGATATGTTGTTTTTACCCGGAGGAATGCCTAAACCGATTCGTATTCAAAATGCTTTTATTACCTCGGATGAAATTGAAGAAATAACCAAATTTATTTATGTGCAGGAAGGCTACAGTAAAAGATTTTTACTGCCTTCAATGTTTGAGAAGAAAAATAAATCCAATGCAAGTTTTATTACCGACTTAGATGATATGTTTGATGAAGCCGCTCGTTTAATTGTTAGGCATCAGCAGGGTTCCGTTTCTCTACTACAAAGAAGATTAAAATTGGGTTATGCACGTGCGGCAAGAATTGTAGATCAACTTGAACAAGTTGGTGTTGTGGGTCCTTCCGAAGGCAGCAAAGCTCGCGAAGTTTTAGTTGAAAATGAAGAACAATTGGAAATGATTTTAAGGTCGATATGATAGTCTCGATAAAACTTTTTGTGCTAATATATATGTTATTGATTTTCCCTCAGACTGATAATAGTCGAACTCTTCTTTATAAAGTTCAGGAAAAATACAATACAATAAATGATTTTACTTCGGATTTTATTCAAAGTACAGGTGATGGGAACATTAACCGCGGTAAGTTTTTCTATAAAGCAGATAATAAATTTAGAATTGAAGTCAAATCGAGAATAATTGTTAGTGATGGCGAATCCACCTGGACATTCACCCCACAAAATAATCAAGTTGTTATAAGCTCTTCGGATGATGATCTTAATTCATTTTCAATAAGAGATTATCTTTACGAATACCCGAAGCAATGTACTGTAAGCACTTATGAAAATGAAGATGGTAGTAATACAATAATATTAAAACCCCAAACAACCGATTTAGAGTTCAAAGAAATACGATTAGTTATTAATACGAATAATTTAATTCAACAAATTGAATTATATGATTTGATGAATAACAATTACAAAGTTGCTCTCGAAAACACAAAGCTGAATCAAAAAATAGATGACAAACTTTTTACATTTGAAATTCCCGAAGGAACACGAGTAATTGACCTCCGTTAAATCTGACAAACATACCGTTAGAAAAATAACCGGTTATATCATTCCATTTTTGCTGACCGGCTTTTTTCTATATTTTGCATTTAAAGATGTCGATTTGTCTGAAGCTTTCCATCTTATCTCTGAAGTTTCCATTCCGTATTTAATATTGTTTTTATTTGTGTTTGCTCTTTCGCATTTTCTACGTGCCGTAAGATGGAAAGTAATGGCAAGATCGGTTAAGGAAGATCTTTCGATTACAAATTCACTTGGTGCAACAATGATCGGTTATGGGGTCAACTGTGTAGTTCCCCGTCTCGGAGAACTTTACCGTGGACTTTTTCTTGCCAGGTGGGAAGGAATATCAAGAACATCGATGTTAGGCACAATTATAGTTGAAAGAATAATTGATATTATCGCTCTTGGCATCGCGGTAATAATCAGTGTTATGATTTATTCGGGAGATTTGTATACTGAAATTACATGGCTTAGTTCAGCTCTTATTTTTGGAAGTGTCGGAATCATTTTATTAATAATTGTTATTTACTTGACGGTTAAATTAAAACAAAGATTTTATAACGCAATTGTAAAGTTTGTAGGAAAAATTTCAATAAGTGCTGCCGAGAAAACTGCAAATGCTTTTCATACACTTACCGAAGGTTTTGCTGCTTTAAGGACAACTCAAAGTTATGTTTATACTTTTTCTCTATCCGTTTTAATAATGCTTGCGTATGGTTATGCATCGTATGTAGCTTTTTATATGCTTCATATGAATGAAATTCAGATTACCACATTTGCAATGGCGTGGATTCTTATGACGATAAGTGCATTTGGTATAGTTATACCGACTCCGGGAGGAACCGGTTCATACCATGCAATAAATATTTTGGTACTTACACAATTATTCGGTTTCAATCAGGAGATTAGTGCGGCTTATGCTATATTGACTCACCTTATTTCATATTTTGTTTTTATTCTTTCAACAATATTTTTCTTATACTTTATTAATGCTCAACAAGCAAAGAAAGGTTTAAAGAAAGAAACGTTTATAAGTGTTCTTACTAATTCAAAGGATAACTGATGAATAAGAAAATTTTTATCGTAATATTTTTATTAACAACACTTGCAACATATTCACAATTTGATTTTATGACCGGAATGGGTATTTCATTTCAATCAACTCCGTCATTAAAAGATTATATTAACACTTATACTCAAGGGAATGATGGACCAGGTGAATATTCAAGTGCAGTAACATTTTTCTTTGAATCCGATTATTCAATAAACCCTACTTTTGATATCGGAATTGAATATGAAACTAAAATATATTCTTTCAATACTTCTTTTGGGGGAATAGGGAAATATGATATTTCTTATTTAGCACATAGTCCAAGCTTGCTTGGTTATTATGTTATACAGGGAGAAGGTTATAAATTTAAATTGGGCGGTGGTGTCGGTTACAGGATTATTTCTGTTGATGAAGAACTTCCAACCTCAACCGCAGTAACAAATTATACAGCAAATGGTTTCGGGCTTTTGCTTAAAGCACAGGCTCATACATTATTAAGCGGAAACTTTTATGCTTACTTCGGTGCCGATATCCGCTACGATATTATCGGAGAAGCAACAAATGATAGTGGAAAACTTGAAGCACCGGGGCTCAAAGAAGAAGTGAATTTTAATACTCTTTCATTCGGAGTTAAAATCGGTGTTTCATATTTAATAAGGTAAAAGAATGTCTATTATAGAAGCAATTTTTCTCGGTATAATTCAAGGACTTACAGAATTCCTTCCTATCAGCAGTACCGGTCATTTAACAGTTGCCGGTAAATTAATGGGATTAATTTCTGAAGAATATCCTGAACGTTGGACTGCATTTATAGCAGTAATTCAAATCGGTACACTCATTGCAATCCTGACATATTTCTGGAAAGATCTTATAAATATCACAAAGGATTTCCTAAAATTTAATCTTATAAAACCACGAAAATTTTCTGAACAAAGTTTTGATTCCAAACTCGGCTGGTTGATCATAATTGGTTCAATACCGGTTATTGTAATTGGCTTAGGATTCAAAGATTTTATAGAAGGGGCATTTACAAAAAATTTATATGTAATAGCAATAAGTTTAATTGCACTAGGAATAATACTTGGTTTTGCTGAAAAAATCGGTAAGTTCAAAAAAGAATTAAAAGACTTAAAATGGTACGATGGGTTGATTGTCGGTTTTGCACAGGCACTTGCGCTGATTCCGGGTTCATCAAGATCGGGGACAACAATAACCGCCGGAATTTTTCTCGGATTCAAAAGAGAAACAGCAGCAAGATTTTCGTTTTTATTAAGTGTCCCGGCAATTCTTGGCAGCGGTCTTTTGCAATTATATGAAGCACTGAAATATATTGACTCTTCCGGAATGATTGATTTAATCGTCGCAACAATCTTCTCGGCAATTAGCGGCTATCTTACAATAGAATTTTTACTTCGATTTTTACGAAAGAATTCTACATTAGTTTTTGTTTTTTATAGAATTGTTATCGGTATAATAATTTTATTGTTAATAAATGGTGAAATAATAAATCCATAGGAGGCAGCATGAAAAAACTAAACTTGGTAATTCTATTTTTTATCATATTTTCAATTACAAGTTGTGCAGAACAAGATGTTCAAGAACAACCTCAATCAAAAATAAACGAAGAGAATCAAATGAGTGAAGAAAAATATAATTATGTATCAATCTCTCCCGATTCAATGCTTGTTGCAGTTGTTGAAACTAATTTAGGTACATTCGAATTAGAACTTTACGCGAATGAAACACCAATTACTGTTACAAATTTTGTAACATTAGCAGAAGAAAATTTTTATGACGGTGTTACTTTTCATAGAGTAATTGACGGATTTGTAATTCAAGGCGGCGATCCGACAGGTACAGGTTCTGGAGGTAAAAGTATTTATGACGGGAAACCTTATGCTGATGAATTTTTACCGGCATTAAGACATAATTCTGCAGGTATTTTATCTATGGCGAATCGTGGTCCTCATACCAACACAAGTCAATTTTTTATTACGCTGGCACCAACCCCGCATCTTGATGATAAACATACCGTTTTCGGAAAAGTCATCGAAGGAATGGACGTAGTAGCTAAAATCGGGAAAGTTCCGACAGAACCACCATATAATCGCCCGGTTGATCCTGTTGTAATGGAAAAAGTTACAATCGAAAGAAGAGCTAAAACCAACTAGCTGAATGAAACAGCAAGAGTTTTTTACATCTCGCTGGGGATTAATAGTTGCAACGCTGGGTATTGCCGTAGGTACAGGTAATATCTGGCGTTTCTCACGTATTGTTGCTCAAAATGGAGGGGGATCATTTTTAATTCCATGGGTTGTTTTTCTTCTATTTTGGTCAATCCCTTTAATTATTGCAGAGTTTGCAATCGGTAAATCTACACGACTAAGTCCCGTTGGTGCAATTTCAAAAACCGCCGGTAAAAATTTTGGATGGATGGGAGCTTTCATCGCTCTTGTATCAACTGCAATTATGTTTTACTATTCGGTGGTAACCGGTTGGTGTCTTTATTATTTCTCCTCTGCAATTACCGGCAATCTTTTTGAAACACAAAATCATCTTGAATACTGGAATCAATTTTCAGCAAGCAACCTGCCGATATTATTTCATGCAGTTGCAATCGGTATCGGTTCATTAGTGATTTATAGAGGTATTGTAAACGGAGTTGAAAAAGTTAATAAAGTATTAGTCTCCTCGCTTGTGATAATACTATTTGTTTTGTTTTTCAGAGCAGTAACGCTTCCAAATGCAATTGAAGGAATTAAGTATTTCTTTACTCCGCAAATGGAATTTTTGTTAGACTACAAAGTTTGGTTGAATGCACTTACTCAAAATGCTTGGGATACTGGAGCAGGATGGGGTCTTATTCTTGTTTATGCAACATATATGAAGAAGCGGGAAGATATTCCATTAAATGCCGCATTAATTGGATTCGGTAACAATTCAATTTCTCTTATTGCAGGCGTTACAATATTTTCTACTGTTTTTGCACTTAGTTCAGTTGATGCTATGAATCAAATTTCCGAATCGGGACCGGCAAATACCGGGCTTACATTTATTTATCTTCCTTTATTATTTTCAAAAATATCCGGGAGTGTTGGCGTTAATACAACATTTGCAGTAATGTTTTTCTTAGCTTTATCATTTGCTGCACTTTCTTCTTTAATTTCACTAATTGAATTGACAACCCGAGTATTAATCGATTATGGAATTGCAAGAAAAAAAGCTGTTAAACTAGTTGCCGGAGCCGGGTTTTTACTGGGAATTCCGTCTGCGATGGATACTGATTTCTTTATTAATCAAGATTGGGTATGGGGTGTCGGACTAATTATTAGCGGAGCATTTATTGCCTTTTCGATTAACAAATATGGTGTAGATAAGTTCAGAACGGAAATAATTAATGCAGCAGGAAGCGATATTAAAATCGGGAAGTGGTTTAATTTTTCAATAAAATATTTAATTCCGCTACAGGCTATTGTGTTATTATTTTGGTGGCTGATATCATCGGTAACATGGGACCCGGAATGGTGGAATCCGTTTCATGCTGAAAATGCCGGTACCTGTTTACTTCAATGGGGGCTGTTTTTAGCCGTATTTTATATTTTTAATAAACGAATTGTTCTTCAAAAGTGGTTAGATTAATGGATCTAATTTCTATTATTACTATGTTATTCATTACAACTTTAGTTTGGGGCGGCTTTTTGTTTTTTCTATCAATAGCTATAAGAAAAGAAAATCAAAAGAGAAAAAATGGCTAAGGTTAAGCACAGATCTTTATATGAATTACCAGAGCTAATAAAGGGAGAAAAACTTCCGCCTGTTATATTTATGTGCGGTGAAGATACATATGCAATTGACGGTGCAGTAAAATTATTAATTGAAGCAATTGAGCCTATGATTGGTTCAGATTTCGATAAAGAGATTATTTCTGCCGAGAAAAAAACCTCGGCTCAACAAATTATTGATCTTTTACTTTCTTTTCCTTTGGGGGGAAGTAAAAAACTCGTTGTATTAAAAGACTTTTCTAATATAGACGATAAGAAAAAATTTACTGAAATTATTAACTCGCCCCCGGAATATCTTTATTTAATTATAACACAACCCGGAAAGGTTAATGCTACTAAAATAGAACCATATGCCTCTCTTCATAATAAAAAATATATGTTTGAGGCAGTCAAATTAAAGCAACATGAGCTTGCCGATTGGTTGGTAAAGCATGCAAAAAAGAATAAAACTAATCTTTCCTACGAAAATGCATTAGCTTTAACTGAAATTGTTGGTGAAGAAAAATCTCTCCTTGAGATGCAGATGCAGAAATTTTATGATAATTTAGGTGAAGGAAAAGAAATAACTTTTGATATTATAACTGATTTGGCATCAAGTACTCGGAAATTTACAACGTTTAATCTACTTGATGCAATCGGCAGTGGAAATAAATCAAAAGCACTTGAAATAGCTTATAATTTGATTGAAAACGGCACCGAAATTGGACAGTTAATTTCGATGTTGAACAATTACTGTTTATTTAACGCACAATGGATGGAATTATCAAAAAAAGGTATTGATTTAGCCGAAGCGGCTAAGAGGGCTGACGTAAATTATTTTTATTTTAAGAATTCTGTAAGTAAGAATATCTTTAAAAATGAAAATAGATTATTAAAAGCCTCCGGAGCTCTTCTGAATGCCGATATTACTATAAAAACTACTTCCACTGATCATAAAACCGTCTTATCAATTTTAATTAGTGAGATGATTTCTGACTAAATTTTTTTCTTAAACAAAAATTGAAAAGAGAAGGAAATTAGACTAATTTATTTGAAACATTTATTCATGGATTAAGGTATAAAAACCGTTGACTAAAAAGCTTACTGAATTAACTGACGAAGAATTAATTAAAGAGTTCCAGGATAACGAAACTCTTGAAGCTTATGAAATTTTGGTGAAGAGGTTCAAAGACCCGCTTACCAATTTTGTTTTTAGGTTTGTTGGTGACCGCGATTCTAGCACTGATATTGTTCAAGACACGATGATTAAATTTTATTTGAACAAAGACTCTTATAAGTCTTTTGCCAAATTTTCGACATGGATATACACAATTGCCGGTAACCTGGCAAAAAATGAGTTGAAGCGAAGAAAACGAAGAAAAATATTTTCGCTGGATAACAATATTGATGATGACGAAAGCAAGAAAATTCAAATTGAAGATAAATCGTTTTTTGAACCAGATAGACTTGCTGACAGCAATATAAAAAGCCACATTATTCAAAACGCTCTTTTAAGGGTGAAACCGGTCTACCGTGAAGTAGTTATTTTACGAGACATTGAAGAATTTACTTACGAAGAAATTGCCGATATAACTGGTCTTTCAATAGGGACAGTTAAATCAAGAATAAACAGGGGAAGAACTCAACTTCAAAAACTATTAAAAAATATCTATAAAGAGTAAGCCTATGGGAATTAACAGTTACCATTCTAACGAAGAACAAAAATTTGCTCACATAATATCCGATCTCAAAAATTTACCTAAGGTTAAAGCCGAAGATAACTTTGAATTTAACTTAATGGTAAAAATCCGAAACAGGAATTTTGAATTATCGGTACCTGAGCGAAAATTTAATTTTAACCGTGCCTTAGCACCGGCTGCCGCGGTTACGTTTTCTATAATGATTTTCTTTTTCTTTTTTACCGAATCTAATGTCAACCTGGAAAATCCTTTTTTAACTCCGCCTGAAATTAGAACGAATTATTCTGCTGCAAAAACAGATACAATAGTTCTTTCGCAGCCTGAAATGCTTACAAGTTATTCTGCAGAAAAAGTTCTTACTCAACCTGATATTGCCGAAGTACCTCCGTCTAATATAGTTCGTGTTGTTGTTGAACCTTCTGATGCAGTAACGGTTGAGACAGTAGATCTTCCTTTTGATGATAATAGTGCAGTAGACCTCGATTCGTATGTTACCGGAAATAGAGTTCAGCAAAACAGAGTTCAACGCGGTCAGTTAGTTAGCGGGGACTCACATCCTACAAATTTTGATGGATTTTTTATTAAAGAACGGGCAAGCAAAGAATCTATAGAATTACACAAAACAAAGCTGGATTCTTTGAAAAAAGCTCAAAAAACAGAGAAAGATTAGTTGTATTTATATCACTGATTGAATATATTTACAGTTCTTAAAATTTAGTCTAGGGAAAAAATGAAAAAAGGAATTCATCCTAATTACAGACCGGTTGTTTTTAAAGATATGTCGGTGGACTATGCATTTCTAACAAAATCAACCGTTGATACAAAAGATACGATTGTATGGGAAGACGGGAAAGAATATCCGTTAGTTAAGATGGAAATTTCAAGTGCTTCACATCCTTTCTTTACCGGTAAACAAAAAATTCTTGATTCTGCCGGTAGAGTTGAGAAATTCAATAGAAAATACGGTCGAAAAAAAGAATAATGTTTTAAACTACTAACTAAGGGTTGTAACTTCTGTTACAGCCCTTTTTTTGTTTTAAATATATTTTGATTATTACTTCACCCGATATTAATCTATTATTTTTACTATTTTAAAAAAACTGTATTCCATTCTTAAGAGGAATCATTATCGCCTATGGAACAAGAAATTGTATATAAAGGACCAGAAATTTATTCAGGTGTTAGAGGATTAGCTGTAAAAATTCTTAATCGTGTTGATAGAACAGACGCATATTTAGATAAATTACTCGATATAGAAATTAAGAATTCCGAACTATCCGGTGTTGATAAAGCTTTACTTTTTGAAATTGTTCACGGCGTTATCCGTTGGCTTGGCAGAATTGACTGGATTCTAAACGGATTTTATAAAGGTCAATTTTCCAAATGTATACCTAACGTTAAAAATGCAATGCGGGTTGCTCTTTATCAAATTTTATTTCTTGAGAAAATTCCCGAATATGCCGCTGTTAATGAAGCAGTTGAATTTGTAAAAAAAATTCAAGGACAAAAACCGGCAGATCTTACTAATGCAGTGCTGCGAAACATAATTAGAAGTAAAAATAATATTAGATATCCTGATCCGACCGAAGAAGAAACTAATTACCTATCGGCTTTTTATTCTCATCCGTCCTGGCTAATAAAACGTTGGCTTAAATCATTTGGAAGAGAGTTCACGGAAGAATTATTGATTGCGAATAATAATAAACCGGATTTAACCTTACGTGTTAATAATCTCGTTACAACGAAGGAACAGTTAAAAAAGTTATTAGATAGTGTGAGTCTTGAATACTCGGATACAACCTATCTTCCTAATTTCATTCGCTTAGCAAATTTGACAAATATTACTGCGTGGGAATACTTTGCAAAAGGATATTTCAGTGTTCAAGATGAAAGCACAGGTTTTCCTCCTATATTACTTGATCCCAAACCGGGAATGAGGGTTTTAGATTTTTGTGCAGCACCGGGTGGTAAGACTGCTCATCTAGCCGAATTGATGAATAACGAAGGTGAAATTGTTGCAATTGACCAATTTGAAAGTCGGTTGAACATTCTCGAAAAGAATTTAGAAAGAATGAAAGTTAAAAATGTAAAATTAGTGGTTGCGGATTCAAGAGAATTTAATGACGAACAAAAATTTGACCGAATATTAATTGACGCACCATGTACGGGTTTAGGTACATTGCGAAAGAAACCGGATATAAAATGGAAGCGAGATATTGGTGATATTCGTAAATTAAATGTAACTCAAAAAGAATTATTGGAAAACGGTGCAAAGCAAGTTAAAGTCGGGGGTTTTATTGTTTACAGTACATGCTCAATTGAACCGGAAGAGAACCTTGAAATTATAAATGAATTCTTAATGAAAAATCCCGATTTTGAACTTGTTCCCGCGAATACTATGTTTAGTAATGATGTATGCCACGAAAAAGGTTTTGTTCAAACCTATACAAATCTGCATCTTATCGATGGGTCATTTGCTGCAAAAATTAAAAGAGTAAAATAGATGCCGACTGAAGAATTGAAAAATTTTGGAGAAGAACTAAAAGACGCACGGGAAAAAGCTGAAATTACCCTTCAGCATATTGCATCAAAAACTCGTATTGATATTAAGTTTTTGAAAGCAATCGAAGAAGGAAATTTTGGTATTTTACCGGAAGTTTATGTGCGTGCTTTTATCAAAGAATATGCGGTGCATTGCGGATTAGAACCAAAAGAGACTCTTGAAAAATATGATTCGGTTAAAAGTGGTAAAACTGCGGTTAAAGAAACCACATCAGTAAATGATTTGAAAACAAGGGAAGAGCCGGAGAAAATTAAAAAGGAATTCTCAGATGATATCCCTCAGCAACAGACAAAGTCGACGAATAATTTTAATAAAAATAAAATTTTAATATCTGCATCAGCAGTAATAATATTTATTCTAATTGTTATATCCTATTTTCTTTTTATTAAAAATTCAGAACCCGAATTTGTTGTTGAAAAACCATTTGAAGAAGTTCTTGAAGAGCAGAGACAAAGATATTCGATAAATGAAAAAAATATTCCTGAAAGTCCTGTATCAATAGTAGATTCACTTGCGCTTAGTTTTAAAGCTGTTGATACATGCTGGATAAATATTACCATTGATGAAAAAATAGATAAAGAATTTATGTTATATAATAATTCTTCATTATTAGTTAAAGCTGCTCATAAATTTGATATTATTGTTGGCAACGCCGGTGGTATTTCAATTGAATTGAATGGAGTACCATTAGATTTTTCAGGTAAAAAGGGAGAACGTAAATTATTTTCTGTCAATAGGGACGGTTTGATTAACACATCTAATTAATAATTCTATGAGTTCTAACATTGAAAAACGCATTGAAGAATTACGCGAAGAAATTCGTTTCCATGACTATAATTACTACATATTAACAGAACCGAAAATTCCGGACGAACAGTACGATAAACTTTATAAGGAACTTGAGAATCTAGAGAGCGAGTATCCCGAATTAATAACCCCGGATTCACCAACACAACGCGTCGGTTCAGATTTAACTAAGGTATTCAAACCTGTTCAACACAAGATTCCCATGCTCAGTTTATCCAATACTTACAGTGAAGATGAATTATTTGATTTTGACAGACGCGTGCGAGAAGGTATCGGTAATATTAATGAAGTTGAATATATAGCAGAATTAAAAATTGACGGAGTTTCGGTTTCAATTAGGTATGAGAATTACAATTTGGTTACTGCGGCAACAAGAGGTGATGGCACCGTTGGTGAAGAAATTACCAACAATGTTAAAACAATTCGCTCGGTTCCGCTTAGGCTCAACCGAATAAAAAATTCTAAGTATGATCTATCGAAAATTGAAGTCCGCGGCGAAATTTTTATGGAGCTTGATGCGTTCAAAAAATTTAATAAAGACCGGGAAGAAAAAGGTGAAAAAACTTTTGCAAATCCGAGAAATTCAACCGCAGGAACACTGAAATTACAGGATCCGAAACTTGTTGCACAGCGCCCGCTTGATCTGTTTATTTATTTTTTATTTTCCGAAAACAACCAAATCGAAACTCAATCAGAAAGTTTGGAATTGATAAAACAGCTTGGATTGAAAGTGAATCCAAATTATAAAATATGTAAGAATATCAATGAAGTTTTGGAATTCTGCAAAGTATGGGAAGAAAAAAGAGAAGAACTTCCTTACGAAATTGATGGCGTTGTTGTAAAAGTGAATTCGGTTAAATACCAGCGTAATCTTGGAAGTATTGCCAAATCACCACGTTGGGCTGTTGCTTATAAGTTTAGAGCTAAACAAGCTGAAACTACATTAAATAAAATATTTTGGCAGGTAGGAAGAACCGGAACACTTACACCGGTCGCTGATTTAGAACCCGTTTTCTTAGCCGGTTCAACAATTAGCCGTGCAACTCTTCATAATATTGAAGAGATTGAAAGAAAAGATATTCGTGAAGGGGATTATGTAATAATTGAAAAGGGAGGAGACGTTATCCCCAAAGTTGTACAAGTAATTACAGAGAAAAGAGGTAAAGACTCTGTTAAGATTGTTCCTCCTCAAAATTGCCCGGTTTGTAATTCAAAGCTGATTCGTCCGGATGGTGAAGTTGCAATTTATTGTGAGAATAATACATGCCCGGCACAGGTAAAGGGTAAGATAGAACACTTTGCATCTCGCGGAGCAATGGATATTGAGGGACTTGGAAAAGCAATAATTGACCAATTTGTTGAATTTAACTTTTTAAAATCATACGCTGATATTTATGATCTTCATAAACATAAAAACGAGCTCATTGCTTTAGAGCGATTTGGCGAGTTAAGTATAAACAATTTGATATCGGCAATTGAAGAAAGTAAGAATAGACCATTTGAGAAAGTTCTATTCGCATTAGGTATTAGATTTGTAGGCGCCGGTGCAGCGCAGAAATTAGCCCGTCATTTTAAAAATATTGATAATCTGTTAAAAGCCTCCGAAGAAGATATAGAAAACATTCACGAAATTGGACCTTCAATAAGTGTGAGTATCAAAAAATTTTTTGCAACATCGGATAATTTGGAAATTGTAAACAGATTAAGAAAAGCCGGATTAAAATTTGCCGTAGAATCAACCGGTGAAACATCCGAAGCACTAAAAGATCTTACATTTGTATTAACCGGTACTTTAGAAAAATTTACACGTGATGAAGCTAAAGAAATGATTCAGCAAAAGGGAGGTAAAGTTACCGGCAGTGTAAGTAAAAACACATCGTATTTAGTTGTTGGTGAAAACGCAGGATCCAAATTGGAAAAAGCTGAGAAGTTGGGTATAAAAATTCTTACCGAAGATGAATTTCTTTCATTTATTGAGTCTGCAAAATAATGAGCTCACTTAAAAACAAATTAACTCTGTTTATTGCCAAGAGAAAATATTTCGGTAATAAATCGATCTCTCAAAATTTTAAAGGTGTTATAACAGAAGCAAAAACTATTCTTATAGTGCTTCCCCAAACTGCTGAAGACATTCTTAAATCCATGGATATTCCTGCATACTTTAGACTAAACGAAAAAAAAGTTATTCTTTTAGTTCATGATAGATTACAGCATGTTGCCCGTGAAGAATTTCCTTATGATGTTATTGTTTTCAACGATGAATCTAAGACAAAACTCGGTTTGCCGAGAAAAGAGTTCGCCAAAGAATTGTCGAATATGAAATTCGATGCTGTATTTGATTTATGCAGAGAAAATAATTTATTTCTAGGGATTCTGGCTAATATTCCCGCAAGCAAAATTACGGTAGGATTCAAAAAATCAAAAGCAGACGATTTGTACAACTTACAGATAGCAAATAATCAAAATAATGCTGAAATTTCTTATAGAAATTTCTTAAATTCTGTTCAAATGTTCTAATTATTTACACATATCATTTATTAGGAAAATAAGCAGCTATGAGCGAAAATTTTAACTTCGAATTAAAAAGAATTGACGACGTATCCATCTTCAAACTAAATGAAAAAAGATTTGATGCACAGATTGCCGGTCTTGTTAAAGGTGAATTAACTATTCTTCTTCATACAGATGAAATTAGTAAACTGATTTTCGACTTATCCGAGGTTGATTATTGCGACAGCTCGGGTTTAAGTGCAATTTTACTTGCCTACCGAATTCTGCAATCGAACGAAGGGAGTATAAGGATCGCTTCTCCTACCAAAAATGTGAAAAGTCTTATTGAGATTTCTCAATTAGATAGAATCCTTCCAATTTTTGAAACTGTTGATCAAGCAATTGAAGATCTCAAAAGCGAATAGGTAGCTTTATTGAATCGAACTGTCGATTTTATAATTATTTGTATTTATCTGATTGTCATTGCATTAATAGGTTACTTTTCAGGCGGTAAACAAAAATCTACTAAAGATTACTTTCTCGGTGCCGACAAGGTCCCTTGGTGGGCTGTAACCTTTTCCATTGTTGCTGCCGAGACAAGTACACTTACATTTATCTCAATTCCCGGGTTGGCATACATTACTAATTTAAACTTTCTTCAGTTAGCATTTGGATTTATTGTGGGAAGAATAATTGTTGCTGTTGTTTTACTTCCGCAATATTTTAAAGGTGAACTCTCAACAGCTTATGCATTCCTAGGTAAAAGATTCGGTACAGAAACACGTTCATTTGCTTCGGTTGTTTTCTTGTTTACAAGATTGCTTGCTGACGGGGTAAGACTTTTCGCGACAGCTATTCCGCTAAAAATATTATTGGGAATTGATTACCCTGTAGCAATATTGATTATTGCAGTCATTACTCTTTTGTACACCGTTACTGGTGGTGTAAAGGGTGTAATTTGGGTTGATGTTGCACAGATGAGTGTATACATTGGCGGTGCGATCATTTCACTTTGGTTTTTAATTGATGTTTTCATTCCCGGTGGATTCAGTACAATTTTCAACGGTGATTTCACTCATAAATTTAATTTCCTCAATATTGATTTTTTACAAGATCCGAAATTGCTTTTTAGTGAACCGTATTCTTTAATCGGTGGAATAATAGGTGGAACTTTTTTATCTATGGCTTCTCACGGAACAGATCAATTAATAGTGCAAAGATTACTTGTTACAAAAAATCTTAAAGCAGCTCGCAAAGCAGTAATTGCAAGCGGTATTGCCGTCTTTATTCAGTTTGCTTTGTTTTTATTTATTGGTATTGCTCTTTTTGTTTACTACGGTCAAATGGAAATCCGATCCGATGAATTATTTCCCAAATTTATTATAGAAAATTTACCGGTTGGAGTGACCGGGATAATAATTGCCGGTTTATTTGCAGCGGCAATGTCTACACTTGCGGGATCAATCAGCTCTCTTTCATCTTCTGTTGTGTTTGATTTATTGCCAAAGTATTTCTCCGGTGTGGATGAAAAAAAGAATTTATTTTCCTCGAGATTGATGACCATACTTTGGTCAATTTTATTGATTGGAGCGGCAATGTTTTTTATGAACACGTCTCAATCGGTTGTTGAACTTGCATTATCTATTGCGTCTTTTACTTACGGCGGATTACTTGGAACCTTTTTGCTTGGAATTATCAATAAAAAAGTAAATCAGAGATTCGCAATTATTTCCTTTATAGTAGGAATTCTTGGAATGATTTTGGTCATTACATTTGATTTGGTTGCATGGACATGGTTTACATTTATCGGAGTTACCATTACTATTTCAACAGGATATTTTTTATCGTTTTTTGTTAGAAATAAAAGCTAATATAACACCAGAACTTGTTGTAAAATCTTCGTATTCTTTCATATTTAATATGACAATTCTTCATTTAACTATTTCATTTATTTACAGTATTTTAGTTTACATAAATATGTTGATTATGGAACATACATTAAATTTTAGGTATAATTTTGATTGATAAAAATCTTCTTAAAAAACTAAAATTGATTGTTTTTGATGTTGACGGGACGTTAGTAAATCAAAATGATCAAATCGGCGAAGAAACGATTAAGTATGTAAAAGAATTAAAAAAGCAGGGTATGAGATTCTCTTTTGCTTCCGGAAGGCAACACAGTGCACTTATACATCATGCCGAAACTCTTGATTTGAAAACCCCTATTATTTCATTAGATGGGACGCTGATAAAAAGTCATCCCGAAGAAAAAATAATAGACGAATCTCCACTTCCGGGAAAATATGTCCGAAAGGCAATTGAACTTGCAGATAATTATTTGCTGAAAGTTGCTCTTTGCCATGACCGGGCTATTTATTATGATGAACAAAATTCCGGGGTTCACACATTGCTCGATAAATATGGTGCAAAGTATCAGGAAGTTAATTCATACGAAAATTATATTGATAATACTTTGGAGATTGTTATTGCCGGAGATTACAAAGATTCCATGAAACATGTTAACAGGAAACTCCAATTCCCTTATAGTTTTGGTTTAATGACATCATTTTATAAATCACATTCACACGGCGGAGTTTATTATCTTGAAGTTAGAAAAAGCGGTGGCAGTAAGGGTAAGGGATTGAAGAAACTAACGAAATATTTAAAAGTAAAAATGACTGAAACAGCTGTCATCGGTGATTGGTTTAATGATCGTAGTCTTTTTGAAACCAAAGCGCTTAAAATTGCAATGGGTAATGCTGTCCCGGAGATTAAAAGGTTAGCCGATCATATTTTATCAAGAACCTTTCATGATGACGGTACTGCTGAGTTTTTGGAAATGGTATTAAGAGCAAAGAGAAATTAGAATGATTGAAGAAAAAACCAAAACAAAAATAAGGCACAGCCTACGGATTAGAATTCTTATCGTGCTTATCTCTATTATTTTAATAGTAATGATGTTCCCAAGAGGGGAGTCGTTAGAATTTGAAGTCTCGGTTGGTTCAATTTGGATTCAAGACGATCTAATTGCTTCAACAACTTTTGAAGTGTTGAAAGACCCGGAGGTTTATAGAAGAGAAGTTCAACAAGCAGTGGATAAAGTTTATCCGATCTTCGTATTAGAAAAAACTACCGAAACAAAGCAGTTAGATTCCATTAAATCGTATAGTTCCTATTTAGAAGTACTTTTCGAAAATATTTTAAAAGAAGAAAGTCCGCAGTTTTATAACCCAACATTTCTATCAGACGATGGCTTTAGACGTTTGCTTAATTTAAAAAGACAAGAAAATTTAATTGGAAGTCAAAACAGAATTAGGTTACAGACTATTTTTAGAACCTCTGAGCAAATCGTTGAACGGGTTTATAGAAGAGGGTTTGTAAGTGAACCATTAATTGATATTAAAAAAGATACGATCACAATAAGAGACGGTAAATTTGAAAGGGATGTACCTAAAAGAAATTACCTCGATGATGAATCTGCGAAAAACTTTTTACAATTATTCATTCGAAACAATTTGACAGTTACAAACGAATTAGCCCAGGCTGTAGAAGAATATACATATCATTTTTTAAAACCTAATATTATCTATAGCCAGTCTATTACCGAAGAAGCAGTGGAAAGAGCAAAAAACAAAGTCTCTCGTAATGTAGGCATTGTAAATGAAAACGAAAGAATAGTTGCAAAACACGATAGGGTGACGGCAGATACAAAATTAAAAATCGATTCTTATAAAATTGCCAAAGGTGAATCAACCGGATTTTGGGGGAACTTGACTCAAAACATCGGAAAGTTTTTGCATATAGTAATCATTTTGCTTTTGTTTTCTATTTATATCTATTTATTCAGAAAGAAGATTTATCACGATAATGTAAAAGTTCTATTAATTGCGATTATAATTCTAATAATAAGCAGCTTTGCATATTTGGTTCAACAAATTGTAGTTCAAGTACCTATAGAATATCTAATTTTAGTTCCTGTTGGCTCGATGCTGCTTACCATTATTTTCGATTCAAGAGTTGGCTTCTATGGTACTGTGGTGATTGCGCTTATTGCCGGTGGTTTAAGAGGAAATGATTATGCTTTTGCAGTTATGAATATTGTTGCCGGAGGTTTAGCCGCATATACTGTTCGTGATATTAAAAATCGCTCTCAAATCTTCAGATCTTTTCTATTTATTTTAACAGGTTATGTAATTTCCATATTGGCATTTGGATTAGAAAGATTTTCACCGATTGATCAAATACTTATTCATTCAGGTTTTGCTGCTTCAAATGCATTAATAAGTCCGGTATTAACTTACGGATTAATAATTTTCTTTGAGAGAATATTCAAAATTACCACCGATTTGACTTTATTAGAATTAACCGATTTCAATTCACCGTTATTAAAACAACTTGCTACAAAAGCTCCGGGAACTTTTACTCATTCGATGACAATCGGTTCTCTTGTGGAAACCGCAGCAATAGAGATTGGTGCAAACCCGATTTTATCAAGAGTCGGAGCTTATTATCACGATATTGGTAAATCTTTTGACCCGGCTTCTTTTGTAGAGAACCAATTGGATGATAGAAGTGTTCATGAAAAATTAAATCCTCAGAAAAGTGCACAACTTATAATTGATCATGTGAAGAAGGGTATTGAACTTGCTAAAGAAAATAACATACCGCAAGATATAATAAACTTTATTCCAATGCACCATGGTACAATGTTGGTTTCTTTCTTTTATGAAAAAGCTAAAAAAGAAATCGGTGAAGAAAATGTCAAAGAAGAAGACTTCAGATATCCAGGTCCCAAGCCCAATTCAAAAGAAACAGCTTTATTAATGCTGGCTGATGCTTGCGAATCGGCAATAAGATCTATGACCGAATCCGACCCGAAAAAAATTGAAAATATAATTAATAATCTAATTAAACAGCGGATTGAAGACGGTCAGTTAGACGAAGCTCCTATAACTTTAAAAGATATTAAGAAAATAAAAGAAGCATTTGCTTCCATTTTAGTTGGTCAGCATCATAAACGAATTCGATATCCGAAGCAAGATGAAATGGAAGAGAATGAATAACAAATGCGAGAATTTATTGATGAATATTTAACACTTCTTTTGCTAGAAAAAAATCTTTCGGAGAATTCCGTCAAATCATATAAATCGGATCTTTTTCGTTTCCTTAACTTCTTGGAAGAAAAAAAAGTAACGGATTTATCGGAAGCCGATCATAAAATCATCAGTCAATTTATGCAGCAATTAAAAAGTGAAGGACTTACTGCAAGTTCTGCATCAAGATATTTATCAACACTGCGCGGTTTTTTTTCTTTTTTATCGGTAAACAATTATATTGAAAAAGATCCAACCGATCGTGTTAGTTCCGCAAAAATTGTTCGTAAATTACCTGCCGTACTCTCTTTTAATGAAATCGAAATGATTTTAGATAAACCGAACGTCGATGAAAAATTGGGTCTGCGTGATAAATCTATTTTGGAATTATTATATTCATCCGGACTTCGAGTTTCGGAATTAATTGATTTAAAAATTTCCGATCTATTTCTTGGTGATGAAGTTATTCGAGTTTTCGGGAAGGGTTCGAAACAGAGAATTGTACCGGTTGGTTCAAGCGCAATATATTGGTTAAATGAATATATGATTCGATCAAGACCCCTTTTGGAAAGGAAAATTCATAGTAAAAACCATATATACTTGAATACAAGAGGCTCCAAGCTTTCAAGAATGGGTGTTTGGAAAATTGTGGACAGGTACACAAATGAAGCCGGTATTGATAAAGAGGTACATCCGCATACATTTAGGCATTCGTTTGCTACTCATTTGCTGGAAGGGGGAGCAAATCTCCGATCGGTTCAAGAAATGCTTGGGCATTCGGATATTTCTACTACCCAAATTTATACTCACATAGATCGTGAATATATAAAACAAATTCATAGGGACTTTCACCCAAGAGGATGAGAAATTTTATTTCCATATTACTTGTGATTGCTTTATTCACTTCATGTTCGCTCTTCCGTTCAAAAAAAACGATTGATAATAAATTCTCCGTTATAACTAACTATATAAGTGAAGAAGAACGTGATTACAAATTTGAAATACTTTCCTCTAGTATTACGGATACTTTAATAAGTTATGAAGATAAGTCCATAATTATCGGGATGTTCCAAAATTTTAGAACTGCTTCCGACAGAGGGTTTGAATTATTTGCCGATGCAATTATAGATAACTTCGAAGTTATTTATGAAGATACAATTTTTACTCACGATTATTATGACCTGTACTTTATCGGTGAGGATTTAGAAAGAGCTGCACTTTTTAAAACAGAATTGCTATTACCAAAACCGCAGTTAGTATGGAGTAAATGGGGGCATGGCATTTTAGAATTATTCCGCTCAGAAGACAGAAATAAATTCTTTTTCACAACAGCGCTTCACAAAGGCATTAGAGGAAGTTTCCCGTTAATAATGGATACAAAACTATTCTTCTTTATTCGTGAGCAAGAACATATAAAGAATATCAATTCTTTCGGCAACATTATGAATATTACAGGAAACTGGGAAGATTCAACTTTTATTACACTATATTCAACATTAGATTCGATGCTGACATCAACCATTTATCAAAGGCAATTTAACTATAATGTGGAAGGAGATTTGATTAATACATCCGAAAGAATTTTTGAACTTGTAAAAGATGGTATTCCGGTTCCAAAATTTTCCAATATCAATCCGGTATCTTATGATCTCCGGTATAAATTATCTCCCTTTAAAACGGATAGTTCTTTAGTCTTAAATATTATTGATGAACTAAACGGAACTAAAATTTTTATCTCGGAACTTTATGGCGAAATAAAGGAGAATGATTGGAATTCGACAAATGATTTTTTATTTATTGTTGTTCATTCAAACTTAGATTCCACAGATTTATTGGTTGTTAATTTACGCGAAATGAAGTTGGTAAGACAATTTTCCGGTCCGGGTGAAAAGAATTTCATTATAGTGGGTAATTTATTAATCTTTGACGATGGATATAAAGAAAATTCCCGTATAATTATCTACCGATACAGAAAAGATAAGATCTATTCGGAAATTAAAGTTGCCGGCGGTTGCGGTATAAATAATATTCCACAAGCAAATAAGATTTTTTAATGAGAACATATTTAAGAATATTAAGTTATGTTAAATCTTACTGGCATCATTTGTTGTTGTCTGTAGGTGCTACAATTTTATATGCCTTGTTGAATGGAGCATCAATTTACCTTGCAATTCCTTTGCTTGATACATTGTTTCAAGATTCTGCCGGAGGAAAGGTTGAACAAACAACAACAGACCCGGTCTCGGCTGAAATCCTACCCGGATGGTTTTCGCAGTTAATTAACGATGTGTCGGTTGCATTTCAAGATTTTATTTTCAGCGGTTCGTATGTTGACTCATTATTAAGAATTTGCGGACTTTTACTTTTTGCTTTTATGGGGAAAAATTTATTCGGTTATCTGCAGGCATATTTCCTTGCTTATGTTGAGCAAGGTGTAATTAAAGATATGCGTAATCAAGCCTATGAGCATCTCCATAAATTGCCGATGAGCTTTTTCAAGAATGAAAAAACCGGTAATCTCATTTCCAAAATAACAAATGATGTAAATATAGTTCAATCAAGTGTTTCTGCCGTATTCTTGAATCTTGTTCGTGAACCGTTGACAATTCTTGTTTTTTTAGGAATTGCAATGTCGATTAGTTTTCATCTAACTCTTTTCTCTTTGGTTGTTTTACCGATTTCATTAGGAATCATTTCCTGGATAGGATTGAAATTAAGAAAACAAAGCGGCATACTTCAAAGCAAGATGGCGGATATTACAAACTTACTTCAAGAAACCATATCCGGTGTAAAGATTGTTAAAGCATTCGGAATGGAGAATTACGAGAATAAAAAATTCAGAAAGGAAACAAAGAATTTTTTCAAGTTGAGTTTAAGAATGGTTCGTGTAAGAAACGCTGCTGCTCCAATTACGGAATTCTTGAGTGTAATAGTCGGTGTTGCAATTATATTCTATGGTGGACAGCTTGTTCTTGTTGATCAATCATTACGAGCAAGTGAGTTTCTTACTTTTCTTTTTGCAATTTTTCAATTAATGCCGCCGGTTAAAGAATTAAGCAGTGTAAACAACAGAATACAAGAATCAAGTGCCGCTGCAGATCGAGTTTTTGATATTCTGGATACAGAACCGAACATTAGAAATGCTCCCGATGCTGCGAGCAAACCCGATTTTAATCAATCAATCGAATTCGTCAACGTTAGTTATCGTTATGAAGATTCCGATGAAGAGGTTGTTAGAGATATAAACTTTAAAGTGAATAAAGGAGAAATCATTGCACTTATAGGCAGCAGTGGTTCAGGCAAGACAACTTTGGTTGATTTGATCCCACGTTTCTACGATCCCATTTGGGGTGAAATTAGAATTGACGGAATTGACATTAGAAAAATTAAATTAGAAGATCTCCGAAAATTAATGGGTATTGTTACACAAGAAACTGTTCTTTTTAATGAATCGGTAGTTAGTAATATTGCTTATGGGTTGGAAGAATACAACTTAGACGATGTGATAGAAGCAGCAAAAGCCGCCAATGCTCATGATTTTATTCTGCATCTTCCGAAATCTTATAATACAATTATAGGTGAACGCGGAACAAAACTTTCTGGCGGGCAGCGGCAGAGAATTTCGATTGCAAGGGCATTACTAAAAAACCCACCGATTATGATTTTTGACGAAGCTACTTCTGCTTTAGATAACGAATCGGAAATCCTTGTTCAAGAAGCAATTGATAGATTAATGTACCAGCGTACAACTTTTGTAATTGCACACAGATTAAGTACAATAAGAAACGCTAATAGAATTCTTGTTCTGGACAATGGTAAGATTGTTCAAGATGGGAAGCATGACGAGCTAATTGCAGATACTAAAGGTATATATAAAAAATTATATGAACTGCAGTTTAGATAGAGAATTACAGTATGGATATTATTCAGTCCCGTTTTAATCAAAAATATATTTTTTTTATTGCCGCCGGATTTGTTGCGACATTTCTTATATCGCTAGCCTTGCTACAGCTTTTTGCAGCTTTATTATTCTTTGGTTGGTTATTCGAAAAGAATAAATCAAAAGGAATCAATATTCCGGTATTAATAGTTTTAGCATTCGGTTTTGTTCGAATTATCTCAATAATATTTTCAAAGCATTTTGATTCAAGTATAGTTGCTGTTCAAAAAGAATTACTTTTCTACACAACTTTGGTAGCACTATCATTTTATATAAAAACATTTTCCCGCAATTATATAATTCGTTTAATTGAAATATTTATTCACAGCGGTGCGATAGTTGCATTAATTGGCATTATACTTTTTTCATTAGGAAAAGTTCATCGTGCACAATCGTTCGGTTCCGGCTATGCTACCTTCTCTACATATTTGGTTGTTGTGCTGATGTTTATACTTTCGTTTCATTCATATTTCAAATCACGTGAGAAATTAATTTTATGGATAGCAGAAACTAGTCTAATTATTTCCGGTATAATTTTAGCGATGGGAAGAGCGGATATTGCAATAGCAATATTACTCGGATTAATTATTATTTTCTTCAGAAAAGTTACTATCGGAAAGTTAAGTATAACATTTTTTGTCGCTTTTGTAATTACTTTTGCCGCTCTTCAGTTAAATAGTGAAGAATCACAAAAGCGAGTTGCAGACCCAACAACCCTTTCAGACAGAGATATTTTATATGAAGGATTTTTTGATCTAGCTTTGGAGCATCCATTATTTGGTTTTGGACCAAGAACATTTCACGATATTTTCCCTCATAAAGAGAAATTAGCCGATAAAAAAGTTGGAAGCTGGCATAACGATTTTGTTCAAACATATTTGGAAAGCGGAATTTTTGCTCTAATTCTATTATTATTTTTAATTTATACTGTTTTTGCTAAGGCTAACTGGGTAATTTTCAAACCCAAAAGAATGATAACAATAGAACCGGAAAAATTTGCCGCCATATTTGGCTTTATTGCTGTTTTGCTTTCAGGATTAACCGGTGTATTTCTTTATTCACCGATCATTTCGCTGTTATTTGCATTTCTTATTTCTTTATTTTCGTATTTTTTCTATCTTAATGAGGTTTTTTAAGCAGAACTAAAATCACAATTCTCTTGTGTTGATTTGACATTTGAATTTTTCAAAGTATATTAAGGCATAAAGAAAATTTATTTTACTACCATCATTAAAGGAGGATACACATGAAAAAAACATTATTTGCAGCTCTGTTTTTGATACTTTCATTGGGCTTATTTGCTCAACAAATTGAAAGCGGTGTTTTTGATGTTAATACCAACACAAAAGGTTATTCTTTAGATAAGAATAGCGGTGACAGAATCTTCACTTTGGAAGTAAGATTCAACAAACCTTTTGAAACTATTCCTAATGTAACTGTTGGTTTAAATAAGATGGAGTTTGATAAAAACACAAATGCAAGAGTGGATGTGCAGGCAACAGCAGTTTCACGCGATGGATTTGTACTTAGAATAAAAACTTGGGGCGATTCCAGAGTTCTTGTTCTTGGAGGAAGTTGGGTAGCACATAACTAATTTCTTTTTTTGAGGCTGATTAATTAATTGACATTAATTGTCTTCAATTGTTAATCAGCCTTTTCATTTATTACCTTTCTCACCAATAAAACTTATATTTACCTGTCAAAACATTCCGCACTGGTTATATGAAGAAAATTCTTGTTATTACCACATTTAATAATCATTTTCATTTTTTCCGAAGGCTTCAAAATGTATTGAAGCAATTCCAATATGAGATGCATTTTCTTACAAATAAATACTCAATTATTAGAGAAGCCGGAGAAGATGATCTCATAATTGAACCGTTTGAAAAAGATGTAGCAACTTCAAATGAGATTGAAGTTGAAAACTCATTTGAGGTTGCCGCTAATTTTATAGATAAAAAATTAGCTGTTAATATTGCTAATGTAGTTTGGAAGAAATTGGAAACTTGCTATGCAAAGTTCGATTATGATTATATCTTTATGTGGGGCGGTGTTCGTTTGATTGAAAATACGGCATCTGAATTTGCAAGTAGGAATAATATTAAGACGCTGTTTTTTGAATTAGGTAATTTCCCTAATAAAATTTTTGTTGATCCCAAGGGGACGAATGCACGTTCTTTTTTAGCTGTTGATTCAACAGTTTTGCTTTCTCTTCCGTATGATTTATCTTCATTTAATAACTGGAAGAATAATTACATCCAAGAAAGTCTAAAACAACATTCCGTTCCTCAAAGTAAATCTGCCGTTAATGTAGAGTATTCAAAAAACGTTTTTGATCTTATAGGGTTCTCAATTAAAAATTTCTTGAAAACGGAACCTATATTAACTAAAGAAAAATTAATCGGGAAATACTTAAGAGATTTTATAAAACTAAATTTCGATGAAATTGATATACTTAAAACCAATTATGTATTTTTCCCGATGCAGGTTAATAAAGATGCACAACTGATTTTAAATAGTAAAGTTGGTAATCTTGAAGCGCTTGAAACAGCTAATCAATTGGCTAATGAGAAAGGTCTAAAATTACTTGTAAAGCCTCACCCCGGAGAAGTTGAGTTTGGTTTTATAAAAAAAGTAAATAAATTAAAAGAAAAACTTGGTTTTGCTTTTGTTAATAACAATACAATTGAATTGATTCAAAACGCTAAGGAGGTAATAACAATTAATTCTACAGTCGGGTTACAAGCAAAAATATTGAATAAGAAAATTACTTGTCTCGGTAAATCTTTTTATCAAAATTTCGATGAACAGATGCTGGCTGCTTATATTCAAAGTTATTTAATTGATGCTGATTTCTGGAATGATAAACCTATTTCTATGGAAACTGTTGAACAGATTTTTGAACGAGCAAAATTAAATTAAGTACAATCGTGACTAAAGAATTTTTTAAAAAAGGTTTGCTCTTTTATTTTTTCGGTAATCTAAGCTCAAAGATTATTACACTTCTGCTCTTACCTTTGTTTACGTTTTATCTCTCACAAGAAGAATACGGATTGTTTGATATTCTTAATACTATTGTAATGTTATTTGTGCCGATTGTTGCGGTTCAATTGTTTGAAGGTGTTCTAAGATTTTTGTTGGATACAGATGATAAAGAAGAGCGCAACCAGGTTATATCTACTTCATTTTATTTCTTGTCAATTAATTTGATTTTCCTGAATATCTTCTTTGCTGCAATAACAAGATTTGTTAGTATTCCTCACTCTACTTGGTTGATTTTATACTTTAATTTTTACTTTGTTAATTTCTTTTTACAGAGAATAGCGAGAGGAATACAACTGCAAAAGGTATTTGCTCTTTCCGGGATAGTAAATACATTAACAATTGCTGCACTCAGCTTAGTTTTGTTGGTTATCTTTGATTTTAAAACAGATGGATTATTAATAGCATATTTCGGAGGCAGTCTTGTTTCTTCTTTTTATTTATTATTTCAAACAAAAGTATATTCATATATCTATCGCAAATCATTTAGTAGCTCGCTACTAAGCAAGCTGCTTGTTTATTCTTATCCACTTTTATTTGACGCAATGTTATGGTGGATAATGAACTTATCCGATAGGTTAATACTCGGTTATCTTCAAAGTCCGGCTGATGTAGGAATTTACAGTGTAGCGAACAAATTTGCCGCCTTGTTAACTTTCATAAATCATATCTTTTATTTGGTTTGGCAGGAATTTGCAATTCTTCAGTCGAAGCAAACCGGAAGTAGTAAAGAATATAGAAAGATATTTTCCGAATATATGAAAGTACAGTTTACCGGTGTAATTCTTTTAATGCCTGTTTCTAAAATTGCAATTGAACTTTTCATCGATGAAAAATTTATTTCATCTTATTTATTTGTGCCGCCATTATTAATTGGTGCAATGTTCTCCGCGTTCGCAGCTTTTTACGGGCTATTTTATCAAATTGAGAAAAATACATTAGGTGCTCTATTTACCTCGTTAATTGCAGGAATTATTAACGTTACTGCAAACTTATTGTTAATTCCCATTTACGGAATCTGGGCTGCTGCAATAACAACATTGTGTTCTTTTTTAATTCTTTGGTTTATTCGTGTAGTAATTTTGAAACGATTTATTGCCTATGAAACAATATTTTCGCTTCAACTATTTATTGCAATAATCTTCTTGGCAATGGGTCTATTTTTATATTACACTGAGGGAATATTGTATCAAACTATAAATTTATTTGGTGCTGTTACACTTTTTGTATATCTAAATAAGAAATTGATTAAGGGAATTGTAACTCGTAATCTTTAAGACTCATGATAAATAAAACAAACGTATTACATATTACTGTCCGCGCTGATATTGGTGGTGGACCCGAACACGTTTTTAGATTAATTACTGGTGATTTTGAAAGCGTTAAACACTTTATCGCCGCTCCAAATAATAAACCATATTTTTTGAAATTCAAAAATGCCGTAGGAGAATCAAACTGTTTAGAGATACCTTTCCGAAAGTTTGAGATCAAGGCATTGTTCAAATTGTTTCATTTCGTTAGAAGTAATAATGTTTCGATTATCCACTCACACGGAAAGGGAGCAGGAATTTATGGGAGACTTCTATCTTTATTAACCGGCAGAAAAGCTATTCACACACTTCACGGATTCCATATTGGTAATTACAATAAAATTCAAAAATATCTTTATATAAGTTTAGAAAGAGTTTTATCAATTTTCACTTATAAAATTATTGCAGTTTCGGTAGGTGAAAAGAATAAAATTGTTCAAGCAGGTTTTTGCCAAGAACAGAAAATAGTTGTAATTCCAAACGGGGTAATTATTCCAAAAGAAAAAGTAATTCAGCTCAACTTTTTACAGAAACCTAAAAAAGTTATTTCGTTCACCCGCTTTAATTATCAAAAAAATACCGAGATGATTGTTGATATATGTAAACTGCTAAAAAACCTTTCGATCGTCGATGATTTTGAATTTCAAATTTACGGAGATGGCGAAGATTTCAGTAAAATTAAAAAGTTAATTTCTGAAGAAAACTTCGACAAAATAATTAATCTTGCCGGACCCGATCCTGATGCACGAAATAAATTAGTCGATGGCTTTTGTTATATTTCAACTTCAAGATGGGAAGGTCTTCCTATTAGCCTTTTGGAAGCAATGGCAGTTGGATTACCGGTAATTGCAACAAATGTTGTAGGGAACAGAGACATTATTGAAAATTATAAAGATGGATTTTTGTTTGACTCAGATAATCTAAGTGAAGCAGCAAAAATATTATCCGAGCTTGCAGTCAGTAAAGACTTGTGGGAAAAAGTATCATCAGGCGCTATTAAAAAAGTAGAAGAAAATTTTAGTATAAAAAAAATGATAACTCAAATTGAGGAATTATATCTAAGTTGAGAACAGCTATTGTACATGAATGGTTTGTAGATTTTATGGGCTCTGAAAAATGTGTTGAATCTTTCAATAATATTTATCCTGAAAGTGATGTATTTGCCTTAATTGATTTTTTAGATGAATCGGATAGGCAAAAAATCTTAAAAGGTAAAAAAGCTAAAACAAGCTTTATACAAAGATTACCGAAATCAAGAACATCTTATAGAACTTACCTGCCGTTATTTCCTTTAGCTATCGAACAACTGGATATTTCCAAGTATGATGTTGTTATTTCAAGTTCGCATTCGGTTGCAAAAGGTGTTTTGACAAATAGTAAGCAACTTCATATTTGTTACTGTCATACACCTATGCGGTATGCGTGGGATTTGTATCATCAATATATTTATGAAAGCGGTCTTCATAAGGGAATAAAAGGAGCCGTTGCCAAGTATTTTCTTCATAAAATTAGAATGTGGGATTACATTTCATCTCAAAGAGTTGATCATTTTATAGCCAACTCAAACTACATAGCGAAGCGAATTAATAAAGTTTACAGTAGAGACGCAGATGTAATTTATCCCCCGGTTGATGTGGATAAATTTCAACTGAATAAACAAAAGGATGATTATTATTTAATTGTTGCACGGTTTGTTCCATATAAAAAAGTAGATGTAGTTGTTGAAGCGTTTACAAAAATGCCGGATAAAAAGCTAATTGTTATCGGAAGCGGTCCGGACGAGGAAAAGATTAAAAAACTTGCAGAGAAGAATATTGAATTATTAGGATTTCAGAGTGATGATGAATTGAAGAAATATATGCAGAATGCTAAAGCATTTATCTATGCTGCCGAAGAAGATTTCGGTATTACAATAGTTGAGGCTCAAGCTGCGGGTACTCCGGTTATTGCTTATGGTTTAGGAGGTGCAAATGAGACTGTTATTCAAGGTAAAACCGGAATATTATTTCCTGATCAAACGGCAGATTCAATAATTGCCGCATTAAATAAATTCGAAAGAGAAATTGATAATTTTGATCCGGAATATATCCATTCTCACGCACAACAATTTTCAAGAGATGTTTTTGAAAAACGGATTAAAGAATACGTAACAGAAAAATATAATCAACAAAAATCATTAATATAAGATGATTATCGATCAGAAATCGTTGCTTACTTTACAGAAAGTATTTGATTTCATCTTTCTGAATGTTTCTTTTATACTCGCGGCAATAATTGCACAGCCCATTGAAGAATTATATTCCAACCAATTGCTTTTTATTTTGCTTTTATTACAAAACATTTTATGGTTTGTAGTTGCAAACATTGTAAATGCATACCCTGAATTCAGCAACAGATCCTTTTCCGATCAATTAATGATTCTTGCAAGAATTTTAACCGTGCAAGTACTGTTTACAATAATGTTCTTGTTTTTTGTTAAAGAGAACCTTTTTACAAGAAATTTTGTGCTTTTTTACGGATTGATTTTATTAACTCTGATTTATCTTAAGGAATATATTCTTTGGAAAATTATTGATAAGCAAAGAAGCCGCGGTAAAAATTTAAGAAACTTGTTGATTGTTGGATTGAATGATTTATCTAAGGAGTTTAAAGAAGAAATAACATTTCGTCCTGAGTTTGGTTTTAAGTTTATCGGCTTTATAGATGATAGAGATTTTTATTCCGATGAATGTCTCGGCTCATTAAATGAATTAGATAAAATACTTACCGAAAGAAATATTAATGATGTACTTTATGCCTCTTCATTAGATGATACCGATTATTTAACCAAAGTTCAGAGGTTATGCGATAAAAATGCTGTTAAATTAACTTTATTACCACAGATTAAAGCATTATCAAATTCCAATCTCGAGATTAACTTCCTGGGAAATTTTCCCGTGTTGAATTTTCGGCATAATAGATTAGAACAATTTCAATGGCGGGCTATTAAAAGGTTATTTGACTTAGCTTTCGGTTTGATTGCTTTGGTAGCAGTTCTTTGGATTGTATATTTATTGATAGCAATTATTATCAAAACTACTTCCAAAGGAAGAATACTATTCAATCAAGAAAGAATTGGGAAGAACGGGAAAAGATTTCTTTGTTATAAATTTCGTACAATGAGAGATCTCTATGAAAGTGAAAAAAACAATTTGGTTGATGATAGTATAAGGATTACTACAATAGGCAGATTTTTAAGGAAGTTTAGTTTAGATGAATTACCACAATTCATTAATGTAATTAAAGGAGATATGTCAATAGTTGGACCACGCCCTCATGCTATTGTTTATAATGAAGTTTATAGTGAGATGGTTGAAGAAATTAAATTACGCCATAGAGTTAAACCCGGAATTACGGGTTGGGCGCAAGTTCACGGCTTACGCGGGGATGTCTTCGATTTTGAAGAAAATAAAATCCGCACAAAAAAAAGAATTGATTTTGATAACTGGTATATTGAAAACTGGTCGCTAAAACTTGATGTTCAGATAATTATTGAAACTGTTTGGCAGATTATTTCAGGTAGAAATTTAGGCACATAGATGAGTAAGATTGAAAAAATATCCTCGATTGTCATAGCAAAGAATGAAGAGAAAAACATTGTAAGATGTATTGAAAGTCAACTTAATTGTATTGATGAAATTATTGTACTTGTAGATAAAATGTCTACCGATAAGACTTTCGAAGTTGCTTCATCCTACGATAAAGTTATTTGTAAAATTGTTGAATGGAAAGGATTTGCTGAAACTAAAAAAGAAGCACTTGCCCTAACTACTTTTAACTGGGTGTTTTGGATAGATGCCGATGAAGAGATAACAGACAAACTCTGCAATGAACTGATTGCGTTGAAAGAAACAGAACCAGAATATAATGCTTATAAAGTAGCACGCCGAGCCTTCTTCTTAGACAAATGGATTAAGCACAGTGGGTGGTATCCTGATTATGTGACTCGACTTTTCAAAAAAATTTACGGCAGTTTTGATGAAAGCAAAGTTCACGAAGGGTTAATTATCGATGGTGAAATCGGTACTTTAAATTATGATCTAAATCATTACACCGACCCTACTATTAAGCATTACTTTGAAAAATTTAATAATTATACGTCACTTGCCGCAGAGGATATGAAAAGTAAAGGTCGTATTGCCACGATTTTCGACATTCTGATGCGACCGCCATTTAAATTTATTAAAATGTATTTTTTACAACTTGGTTTTCTCGACGGTTTGCACGGGTTTGTTCTGTCCGTGTTTTCTTCTGCCTATGTTTTTACAAAGTATTGTAAATTATGGGAATTAAATAAGGAAGATAAGATATATGTTGATTGGAATTATACCCAACATCGAAAAACCGAACATATTTGAGATAGTTAATTATTTCCTGCAGTTACTTGAAGAAAACAACATCAATTATATGTTCAGCAGTAATCTAATTAAGCATAAAGATAAACTGCGTTATAAGGGTAGTGCCAACTTTAAAAGTATAAAAGATTTAGGCGAACTTTCCGATGTGATCGTTTCTTTCGGTGGTGACGGTACAATGCTGCATATCGCATACGAACTTCGCGGTTCTAAGGCTCCTATCTTAGGATTGAATCTTGGTAAATTGGGATTCTTAGCCGAATATGAAATGAAAGAAATTCCCGAACTGGTTAAAGAGTTAAAAGAGAATAAGTTTGTTATTGAAGAGAGAATTGCGCTAAAAGGATTCAATTCTCTAAAGAAAGAAGAAGAATTTTACGCTATAAATGATTTGGTTATTGATAAAGGTAGATGGCAGAAGATGATTGAGTTGACTGTAAAAGTAGATAATGATTATGTTGCAACTTTTGTTGCCGATGGAATTATTGTTGCAACACCAACCGGTTCAACAGGCTATTCACTCTCTACGGGGGGACCGATTGTAAACCCTAAAGCTGATGTTATTACTATATGTCCTATCTCCCCGCACACTTTAACGATGCGTCCATTAGTAATTTCAAGTGATCAAAAAATTGAGATAGAGGTACACTCCGCCTACGAGAATGTACAAGTTAATTGCGATGGTCAGCGGGTTTATTATTACCAGTCTCCCGCAACAATTGAAATATTCAAAAGCGATATACCTGTTCGATTGGTTCATTCAAACAGAATAAGTTATTTCGAAATCTTAAGAAATAAACTTATGTGGGGGTTGGATGTTAGAAAAAATAATTCAACGAAGAAAAATTAATCTATCCGGATTATTGTTTCTACTTTTTATATTTGCGTCATCTCTTTTTTCACAAGAAGGCATTATTGTAATTGACGAAGCGTCCGGTAAATACATGCCGCTTGGTAGATTCGACCGTTCCGTCTTCCTTGATTCAAATTTTGTTGATTGGTTTAATGAGGAATATAATTCCTACACAATAAACGAGAATGCCTTACGTGATATAATGATAGAGGTAGAGGATGTATATGTTAAAATTGTTATGGGAACCTGGTGTAGCGATAGCAGAAGGGAAGTCCCTCGTTTTTATAAAATCTTGGATGCACTAAATTTTGATAAAAACCATGTAGATTTAATTTGTGTAGATAAAGCCAAAGTGGGTTTAGATGATGAAGTTGACGGACTTGATGTTTACTTGGTTCCTACTTTTATCTTTTTTAAAGAAGGGAAAGAACTTGGGCGTATTATAGAATCACCTAATGATTCACTTGAAAAAGATTTTGAAAATATTTTAAAATAAAAAACCTTCACAAAAAATCACGTGAAGGTTTTCTATTTTAATTAAATACTAATTTTTAGAAGCAGTTATCTCAACAGTTTGCAGCTCTTCAATCTTCTTAAACTTTTTCGGAGCTTTTGTTTTACCATTTCCGTTATTTTTTCCTACTTCTATTTTAATTTCACTGTTCTTTATTTTCGTTTTGTGTTCCTTAATTTCTCTATAAACATATACTTCATTTTTATAGTTACGAAGTACAATTCGATCTTCATCTTGATGTAGAACATAATTTGGTATTAAAGGAATCTTACCACCGCCCCCGGGAGCATCAATAACAAAATGAGGAATTGCAAGTCCGCTGGTATACCCGCGTAACTTGTTAATAATATCCAAACCGGTTTGAATAGAAGTCCGGAAGTGACTTGCCCCTTTAGTCTCATCAGCCATAAAAAGGTAATAAGGTTTAACGCGTATCTTAAGAAGTTTTTGGAACAACTCCATAAGAATTTCGGCATTATCATTAACACCTTTCATCAATACAGCCTGGTTTTGAACCGGGCATCCGGCATTAGCGAGCATTGTACAAGCCTGTGTGCTTTCTTTGGTTATCTCCCAAGGATGATTAAAATGAGTATTTACATATATAGGGTGATACTTCTTTATCATCTCGCATAATTTAGGTGTGATTCTTTGCGGAAGAACACAGGGCATTTTGGTACCGAGGCGGATTATTTCAACATGAGGAATTGATCTTAAACGCTGTAATATTTTTTCCAGCATTGTATCTGTCAACATAAGAGGATCTCCGCCGGAGAGTATTACGTCACGAATTTCCGTGTGCTGCTCTATATAATTAAAAGCTGATTCCAATTCCTTCATAGAAATTTTTCCGGAGTCGCCAACTTTTCTTTTACGTGTACAAAATCTGCAATACATACCGCATTGACTTGTAACAAGAAAAAGACATCTATCCGGATACCTATGAGTAATATTCGGAACCGGGCTCATTGCATCCTCATTCAGAGGGTCTTCGAAGCCGTCCATATCATCAAGTTCAATTCCGTCGGGAACACATTGAAGCCAAATCGGATCACCGGGATAACGGATTAAGCTTAGGTAATATGGGTTAATTCTAGCTTGAAAAAATTCATCGAGATCTTCAGCGACTTTTTTATCAATATTAAATTTCTCGACGAGCTGATCAACGGAATGCACGCTGTCGCGTATCATTTGTTGCCATAGTTCCATTGATTTTTCCTTTATTTTGTTAAGTATTTACCAAATATGATTAGGTTATCGTTAACCTTGTAAAAATTTTTTATTTCAGCTAGAACTTCGTAATTGTTTTTAAGATAAAATTTTCTTGTTGCTTCATAACTTGGTTGTGATGATGTTTCAGCTAAAACCAAGTAACCTTTTTCTTCTTTAATAAATTTTTCAGCATGTTTTAATAATTCTTTCCCGATACCTTTGCCTTGAAACTTTGCATTAGTGACAATCCAATATAAATCAAATGTACCCTCTGTCATGTATCTTTTGCCAACACAATGATAACCGATGGCTTTGTTGTCAAACTCGTAAATAAAAATGTTGTAACTATACTCATCTTTTTGTTTATTCTCAAGAGTTTCTTCAATTAATTCTATTGCAGTAACTTTTTCATCAGGTTTAAAAATATCGATGCCGTTGATTACTTCTATTAAATCCGATCTGTCTCTTTGTTCAAGTCTTCTTATCATCTAACTTGCTCTATTTAATGCAAAGTGAATGAGCTTATTAATTAGTTCATTATAATCTATACCTGCCGCTGAAGCTGAACGAACAAAACCCGAATCCGGTGAAATGTCAGGATTCGGATTCACTTCAATTACATAAGGATGATTATTTTTTGCTAAACGAATATCAACACGAGCATAATCTCTACATCCCATGGCACTAAATGCTTCAAGCGCCATACTGCTTACTTTTGCAGAAACTTCTTTGGATAATTTTGCCGGACAAATAGGAAGAGTATGTTTGTAATATTCACTCTCAGGTGACCATTTAGCTTCATAAGTGATAATTTTGGGTAACTTTCTTGATAACCCTTTAAAAGTAATTTCGGATATCGGTAAAACATCATTGCCAAGAATTGATACGTTCAGTTCACGACCATTAATAAACTCTTCAAAAATAATATCTTGCTTGAAATTTCTGAAAAGGTAATTCATTCTTTCTTCCAGATCATTTCCGTTGTGAACAACAGAATCTTCGGAAATTCCAATACTTGCATCTTCACTTAACAATTTTACAATTAATGGAAACTTCAATTCCGAAATATCCAATGGCTCTTTTGATTTGTAATAAGCAACAATAAATTTCGGTGTAGGAATACCTGAACCGATTAAAATACGTTTTGTGCGCTGCTTGAATAAACAATTACCTAAAGTCAATCCATTGTTGCCGGTGTATGTTATATTCATCATTTCAAAAATTCCTGCACAGTAACTTTCAAAATGAGAATTACCTTCAACCGACTCTATTAAGTTAAGTACTGCATCTGGTTTATTTGCTCGCAGTTCTACAAAGAATGATTTAATATTTTTATTAACAGGATATCCTCTTACATTCATAAAATTCTCGGAAAGACTTTCGATGATATTATCAATCTGCTCAACAAATCCTTTTTCCGAAAGATCAATTTTTTGGGGGCTTGCAGATTCTTTCCCCAGATAATTTTCGTAGATAGATTTAGGTTCGTTATAACAGACTAAAATATTTTTATCAAACATCATGCGAGTCCGTTTCTTTTTAATGCCACTTGTAAAACTTCATTTACCATCTGTGTGTAATCCATACCGGCAGCTCTTGCAGCTTTCGGATAGCATGAATTATCATCCGGGTTTGGCAACACACCCGGCAACGGATTTACTTCAATAATATTTGGTTCTCCATTTGCATCTAATCGAACATCAATTCTACTCCAGTCTTTGCAATTTAGAACCGAATAAGTTTTTAGAACTATTTCATTAATCTTGTTATACAATTCGGTATCAATTTGCGCTGGACAGGAAAAAATATCTAAAGGATTATCTCTTGTATCTAATATCCATTTTGCTTCGTATGAATAAATTGGAATCATGTCTTTAGGTAGTTCCGAAAAATTCACTTCAACAATTGGCAAAGTACGAGTTTCATTTCCGTTACCTAAAACTGCAACTGTAAATTCTCTTCCCGGTAAATATTCTTCTACAATAAAGGGTTGATTGTATTTTTCAACATTTTCAATTAAAGTTTTTGTAAAAGTTTCATAATCGTTTACAAAGGACGAATTAAAAATTCCTTTGCTAGATCCTTCGCCGATCGGCTTTAAAATAAGAGGGAAGTTAAGTTCCTTACCGGCAAAACCGTTTTCGCCGTGTGAAACAACAAACTTTGAGTTTGGTATTCCGTAGTAGGTTAGTACTTCTTTGGTACGTGATTTATCTAAACATAAACTAAGAGTTAAAGGATCAGAACCGGTATAAGGAATTTGAAGCATATCCAGTATTGCCGGGATTTGTGCTTCCCTGCTTATTCCGTGTGCACCTTCGGCAACATTGAACACAATATCTGGTCTAAGATTTCTAAACTTTTCATAAGCATCTTCGTTTGCTTCAATCATAATTACGTTATGATGCACAGCTAAAGCATCTCGTATAGCGTAAATCGTTTCATAAGTATCCCATTCGGCATATTTATCAAGCAAACTTTCGGATTGAAGATAACTTTGGGTTGAGTTGTTAGAAACTTTTGTTGGGACTTCCGGTTTGACATTATATGTAAGTGCAACAGTAAACTTTTTTATCATAGTAAGGAATAAAAATTCCTTAAAAAGTTAGTAGCAATATAAAAGTTTAACAATCATATGCAACAACATAATGAAAATTTTTTTTGTGAAAAACTTTTTTAAAAAATAATTTTTTAGAAAAATTTATGCGATGTGAGAAAACTTTAAGGAAGTATAGTAATTTTTTTTGAGTTGACGTTTTATAATTTGGTTTTCACTTGAAGAAAGATTGGGATCATTAAGTATTATATTGAAGGCATCATTCTTTGCAGCAATAAGAATATCCGTATCATTTATTATGTCTGCATGTTTTAGTTGTGGAAAACCGCTTTGTTCTATTCCGAAAATATTTCCAGGACCACGAAGTTTAAAATCTATCTCCGATAATTTAAAACCATCATTATGTTCTACCATTGCATTTAGTCTAATCTGAGATTTATATCTTTCTATTTCTGCGGGTGAAAGATATTCCAAGGAAAAATTTTTACGTTTCGTTTTTCGAATTAATTCGTCTCGAGTAACCAAAATACAGAATGATTGCTTGTCGCTTCTTCCAACTCTGCCTCTCAGCTGATGTAACTGAGAAAGACCAAATCGAAATGCTTCATTAATTACTATTATAGTTGCATTCGGTATATCGATTCCAACTTCAATTACTGTGGTAGAAAATAAAACATCAAATTTATTTTTGGAAAAATCTTCCATAATAGTTTCTTTTTCCTGCCAGTTCATTCTTCCATGAATTAAATTTACTCGAGTATCGTCAAGGTATGTGTTTTTTATAATTTCAAATTCACTAGTAACATCCTTTAGATCAATTTTTTCAGATTCTTCAACTAACGGGTATACTATAAAAGCTTGTTCACCATTTTTAACTCTTTCTTTTATGAAAGAAAATATTTCGGGAAGATTATTTTCGCTTCTTATAACGGTCGTAATCTTTTTCCGGTTCTTAGGCATTTCATTAATTACCGATACATCAAGATCACCATAAACCGTCATTGAAACAGTCCGGGGAATTGGAGTTGCAGTCATTATCAAAACATCAGGAGATATTACTTTCTCAATCAATTTAGAGCGTTGAGCGACACCGAATCGATGTTGTTCATCAATTACTACAAATCCCATATGCGGAATTTCTACATTCTCTTCAAGTAACGCATGCGTTCCGACAATTATATTGATTTTATTTTCTGCTATACCATTTAATATTGTTTTACGTGTTTTGTTAGTTTGTCCCCCTAACAGTAAAGCAATTTTAAAATCAGTACTTTCCAAAAGTGAATGAATATTTTTAAAATGCTGATCTGCTAAAATTTCAGTTGGCGCCATTAAAACTGCTTGATATCCATTACTTACTGCAATTAACATAGCAATTAAAGCAACTATGGTTTTACCGCTTCCAACATCACCTTGCAGCAATCTATTCATTGGTTCGTTGCTTTCCATATCTTTTCTAATTTCGGATAAGACTTTTAATTGGGCTTGTGTTAATTGGAAAGGAAGATTTTTTATAAAACTTTTTATCGGTTCAGGATGAATGTTAAATTTTATCCCGTCCTTTTTAATTTTCATTCTTACTTTTTTCAATGCGATAAGGCATTCTAAAAAAAACAACTCCTCATATTTAAATCTTTGTTTTGCTTTTTCGAGAGAATTATTATCAACAGGGAAATGATAATCTTTTATAGCAGTATTCTTTGGAATCAGATTATTTTTAACGATAATGTCTTGCGGAAGAGTTTCAGAAATTAAATCGGCGTATTCTTCCACAACAGTTGTAATAATTTTTCTTAAACTAATATCACCCAGATTAGTTGATTTAAGTTCTTTGGAAATTCTATAGAAAGGTATGATCTTCCCGGTATTTAAAAATTCTTCGGATTCAATTGCTGATATTTTATCAAAATCGGGATGAATAAGTTGAAGGTTACCATATCTAGTCATTACCGGCTTAGCCGATACGGCATAAATATCATTAGTACTGAAAATATCTTTAAAAAATTTAATTCCCTGAAACCATACACATTCAAAAAAACCGGCGTTGTCTTTCATTTTGACTTTAAATATCTTCTTCTTGCCGTAACGTATTAATTCACTTTCAACAACTTTGCCTATTATTGTAACTTCACCTTCATATCCATTCATAACGTGTTGAGCAACTTTTGCCGAGTTTAGAATCGTAGTTCTATCTAAATGTTTAGTGGGGAAATAATGCAATAGATCTTCAACGTTGATAATTCCAATTTTGCTGAATGCTTGTGCACGTTTAGGACCAACAGACTTGATATACTGAACCGATGTTGAAAGATCTCTTTTCATGTATAGATTTGTTATAAAGGTAACTAAAATATAATTGATTTGATAAAGATATGGAAGGAGAGATCAATGTTCGGATTTCATATCGCGAGTCATCAACTCATAAGTCATTTTCTGAGGATCTCGATTTTCATGCAAAGTTTTATAGACAGCTTCTATAATCGGAGTATCTACTTTTGCTTGAATGGCTAAATCACGAGCGGATTTTGCAGTAACTACCCCTTCGGCAACCATGTTCATCGATTTTAGAATGTCTTTGAGTTTTTTCCCTTTACCGATTTGTTCGCCGACATATCGATTTCGGCTGTGTCGGCTCATACAAGTTACAATCACATCACCAATACCCGAAAGCCCGGAGAAAGTTTCCGGTCTTGCACCAAGTTCAATACCAAGTCTTGAAATTTCCGCAACGCCTCTTGTCATAATAGCTGCTTTGGTGTTGTCACCAAACTTAGCTCCATCAACTATACCGGCACCGATAGCTATTACATTTTTTAAAGCGCCGCCTAATTCAACGCCAATAATATCAGTTGATGAATATACTCTAAAATAAGAAGTCATGAAAGCTGCTTGGATTTGTTCCGCTGTATTAATACTCTTTGATGCAGCGACTACCGCAGTAGGGATTTTTTTAGCAACTTCCTCGGCATGGCTGGGTCCGGAAAGTACTCCTATATTTTCATCGCGAATATTTTTTAATACATCTTTGATAATTAATGAAACAGTTAGAAGTGTTTCTGTTTCAATACCTTTTGCTACACTCACGAGAATTGTATCGGTGAAATCTACCTTTTTCATTTTTTGCAAAACACTTCTTACAAATTGAGAAGGTACAGCCAATATAATCATATGCATATTTTCAACTGCGTCTTCTAATGAGTGAGTAACTTCTATTTCTTTGGGGATTTTAATTCCGGGTAGGTAAATTTTATTGAACCGGGTTTTACTTAAACTTTTTGCATAAGCCTTTTTGTATTCCCAAAGGGTTACATCATGACCATTGTTGTGTAACACAATTGATAGGGCAGTACCCCATCCGCCTGCACCTAATACCGATATTCGCATTACTTAGATTTTTTCTTATTGAAAAGAGTAATTCTGCTTTCACTCCCGTTTAATAATCTACCAACATTTGCACGATGAGTATAGATTACTAATAATGCTAATAATATTGCGAAAGGAAGTATAGTGTGATATCCTGAAATTTCTACGTGAAATATATTTTCACGAATTATTAAAATAAGAGGAACAGAGATAGCAGCTAAAATTGAGCCGAGCGAAACATATCGTGATACGGTGACTACAAGAAAGAATACCCCCAAAGCAATAAACATATCTACTGTAATAATTGCTATTAAAAAACCAAGTGATGTTGCAATTCCTTTACCGCCTTTGAAACCGGCAAAGATGGTCCAAATATGACCAACAACAGCAACTAAACCTGCAATAATCTGAACAAGAGTAAAATCATCAAAAGGAGTTGCATTCGGGAAAGGGAAGTTCCCAAGATAAAGACGTGCGATGAGAATAACCGCAACAGCACCTTTCAATGCATCTAAAATTATTGTAAGAACACCATATTTCCATCCAAGCACACGGAAAACATTTGTGCCTCCTGCATTTCCGCTACCATGTTGACGTATATCAATTCCTTTTACACCACGAGCAATTAATATGCTTGTAGGTATTGAACCGACAAGGTAAGCTAAAATTACTATTATAATTAGATTTAACATCTCAATATCCCAGATATAAAGACAAAGTTATATAAATGAATTTGATTTTGCAATCTCAAAACTTATACTCACTTTCCAATATATGATGCAGTAACTCAACATCAGATTCGGTAGTAACTTTAAAGTTTAAGCTTGATCCTTCGACCAAATTAACCTTTTCTCCAATACGAGTAACAATCATTGATTCATCAGTTCCTACAAAAAGTACATCATCAGCTTTCTGCATTGCAGTTAATAATGTTTTATATGAAAAAATCTGCGGAGTCTGCACATAACTAATATTTTCCCGGCTAATATAATTAATAATCGTTTCTAAACCCTTTACAAGAGTATCTTTAGCTTTTATTGCAACAACGGCATTTCCTTTCTCCTTTGCCGTCATAATAACATTATCGAGAATAATTTGAGGAAGTAAAGGGCGAGCCGCATCATGTACTAATATTAAATCATCTTCATCTGCTTCCGCCGCTGTGAGGGCATTGTAGACGGAATATTGTCTTTCTTTGCCCCCTTCAACTATTCTTTTAATTTTTTTGTAATTGTATTTCGATTTTATTCTTTGAAGTAATTCATAATAATTTGGTTGAGCCGAGATAATTATTTCATCAACATTTTTATTTCTTTCAAAAATATCAAGAGTATATGCAATTAATTCCTTTCCGCGAAAGACCATATATTGTTTAGGAATTTCACCGCCGATTCTTAAGCCGGCACCACCGGCAGGTATTATAGCAATTACTTTACTCATTATATTATCAACATTGCATCCCCATAACTGAGGAATCTATATCCATCTTTAAGTGCTTTTTTATAGCTTTTCATAATAAAATCGTAACCGGCAAAAGCCGCTGAAAGCATCAATAAAGTAGATTCAGGTTGATGAAAGTTGGTTATTAACTTCTTGGTAATCTTAAAATCATAAGGCGGGAAGATAAATTTATCAGTCCAACCGAAATTCGGTTTGCAGAAACCTTCTGCAGTAACACTGCTTTCAACAGCACGTGCTGTACTAGTACCTACTACGAAAATATTTTTTTTGCTTTCCAGTACTTTATTAATTTCTTCTGCAGTTTCTTCGGGAATTTCAAAATATTCGGAATCCATTCTATGTTTTGTCAAATCTTCTACTTCTACCGGTCTAAATGTTCCAAGCCCGATATGAAGAATTACAGTTACTACTTTAATCCCTTTTTTCTTGATCTTTTTAATTAGTTCCGGAGTAAAGTGTAACCCTGCAGTAGGAGCAGCAACGGAACCATCTTCCTTAGCAAATATTGTTTGATAATTCTCTCGATCTGCCGGTTCAACATCTCTCTTGATGTATGGTGGAAGGGGAGTTTGACCGATTTTTTCAATTGCTTTATAGATATCACCGGCATCATCATTAAACCTAACTGTTCTACCGCGTGAAGTTGTATTATCAATAACTTCGCACCAAAGATTATCGTTGAAATAAATTCTATTGCCGATTCTTACTTTTCTTGCAGGGTCAACAATAACATCCCAAATATTTTCTTCTCTATTCAATTCACGTAAAACGAATACTTCAATTTTCGCATTCGTACGTTCCTTTTTTCCGTAGAGGCGAGCCTGCATTACTTTAGTTTCATTGACAACAAGAACATCACCTTTGGACATATAGTCAACAACATCTTTGAAAGATTTGTGCTCAATCTCTTGAGTCTTTCTATTAAGAACCATCAGTTTTGCCTTATCCCTTTTCTTTTCGGGATGCTTTGCAATAGCAGTTTTTGGCATGTTGTACTTAAAATCTGATAGCTTCATTTATTCTCCTCTATATAACTAAATAAATACTGTTAAACTAAGGGAGAGGCGAACCCCTCCCCAGTATTGTTTATTTCTTCTTACTTGTTTTTTTACTGATTTTTTTTGTTTTACTTTTATCTCTTAAAGCGGCTCTTGCAGCAGCTAAACGAGCTATTGGAACACGGAATGGTGAACAACTTACATAATTCATTCCAACTCTGTGACAAAATTCAACAGAATCAGGGTCACCACCATGTTCACCGCAAATACCTACTTTAAGATTTTTATTGGTACTTCTTCCTTTATCGGTACCCATTTTCACTAAAGCACCTACACCGTCAAAGTCTATGCTTTCAAACGGGTCTTTAGGAAGAATGTCCTGCTCAACATATTTTGGTAAGAATTTACCGGAGTCATCTCGAGATAAGCCAAAAGTTGTTTGAGTCAAATCATTAGTTCCGAAACTAAAGAACTCGGCAACTTCGGCAATTTGATCAGCGGTAACAGACGCTCTTGGTAATTCAATCATTGTTCCAACTAAGTAATTTACTTTTTTACCTTTTTCTGCAAAGACTTCTTTAGCAACGCTTCTTACAATTTGTTCCTGAAGTTTCAACTCATTAACATGACTAACTAATGGAATCATAATTTCAGGATTAACTTTGATACCTTCTTTAGCCACATTAACTGCTGCTTCGAAAATTGCTCTTGCTTGCATTTCGGTAATTTCCGGGTAGCTGATTCCTAAACGGCAGCCTCTAAATCCAAGCATCGGATTGAATTCATGCAATGTTTCAATTTTCTCTTTTACTTTTTGTGGTGAAACACCAAGTGCGTTCGCAGTTTCAGCAACTTCTTTTTCCGCATGAGGTAAGAATTCATGTAGAGGCGGATCTAATGTTCTAACGGTTACCGGTCTGCCTTTCATTACCCTGAATATACCCTCAAAATCTTCTCTTTGGTAAGGAAGGAGTTTATTTATTGCTTTGCGTCTTCCTTCCTCGGTATCGGATAGAATCATTTCACGAACTGCTAAGATTCTGTTTTCACCAAAGAACATGTGTTCTGTTCTGCAAAGACCAATACCTTCGGCACCGAAAGCAATAGCATTTGCTGATTGATCGGGTTGGTCAGCATTTGTTCTTACATTCATAGTTCTAACTTGATCAGCCCATTTCATTAAATCAGCATATGTTCTGTAAACATCTGAATTTTTTGCATCCATTTCTTTTGTAATAAGAACTTGAATTACTTCCGAAGGTTTAGTGGTTAATTCACCTTCAATAACTTCACCGGTTGTTCCGTCGATTGAAATATAATCACCTTCTTTGAGAATATGATTGGTTCCTTCAACTTTCATTATACCGGCTTTGTAATCGATATTAAGGGTACCGCAGCCGGCAACACAGACCTTACCCATTTGACGAGCAACTAAAGCTGCGTGCGAAGTCATACCGCCGCGTGCAGTTAAAATACCATCAGAAGCATCCATTCCTTTAATATCTTCAGGTGAGGTTTCAACTCTAACAAGAATTACTTTATCGCCTTTTGCAGCCATGATTTCTGCATCGTGAGCTGAGAATGCAATTTTACCGGAAGCAGCACCCGGACCGGCGTTTAACCCTTTAGCCAGTAATCTACCGTTATCAATTGCAATTTGTTTTTCTTTCAGATCGAAGATTGGGCGAAGTAATTGATTTAATTGACTTGGATCAATTCTCATTAATGCATCTTCTTTGCTAATAAGTTTTTGGCGAACCATGTCAACGGCAATTTTAATTGCGGCAAAACCGGTTCTCTTACCAACACGACATTGCAGCATCCAGAGTTTACCTTGTTGAATTGTAAACTCAATATCGAGCATTTCTTTGTAATGCTTTTCTAATTTTAGTCTGAAGTTATCCAATTGTTTATAAACTCTCGGATCATCTTTCTTTAGATTTTCAATTGGTTCGGGAGTTCTAACACCGGAAACCACATCTTCGCCCTGAGCATTAAATAAATATTCACCGTAGAATTTATTTTCACCTGATGCGGGGTCACGAGTAAAAGCTACACCTGTACCCGAGTCTTCACCCATATTTCCAAATACCATTGATTGAACGTTTACCGCAGTTCCCCAATCGGCAGGAATATTATTAAGTCTTCTGTAAACAATTGCTCTTTCATTTTGCCATGATGCAAACACAGCGCCTATAGCGCCCCACAATTGCTCCATAGGGTCGGAAGGGAAGTCAAATCCTTTTTTCTCTTTGATTGCAGCTTTATATTCTGCAACCAATTCTTTCAGTTGTTCGGTTGAAAGTTCGTTATCTTTTTCAACTCCGGCTTGCTTTTTCTTTCTATCTAAGATTACTTCAAAAGGATCATGATCGTGCTTATCTTCAGGTCTTAATCCTAGTACAACATCGCCGTACATTTGAACGAATCTTCTGTATGAATCATAAGCAAAGCGAGGATTGTTGGTTTTCTTACTTAATGCTTCAACAGTAACATCGTTGAGACCAAGATTAAGAATAGTGTCCATCATTCCGGGCATTGAAGCACGCGAACCTGAACGAACAGAAACTAATAACGGGTTTTCTTTGTCACCGAATTTAGCCCCCATTTCTTTTTCAACTTTTACAAGAGATTTTAGAACCTGGTCTTTTAACTCTTTTGGATACTTCTTTTTGTTGTTATAATAATAAGTACAAACTTCGGTTGTAATTGTAAAACCGGCAGGAACCGGTAAACCAATATTAACCATTTCTGCAAGGTTGGCACCTTTACCACCAAGCAAGTTTTTCATATCAGCTTTACCTTCAGCACGCTTACCTCCGAAAAAGTAGACATACTTAGGAGTTCGTTTTGCAGCCATTAATAATCCTCCTTACTTTTAATAGATTTTTTCTTTTCGAATGTATTATTTAGCATTTCGCTAATTTCTTTTTCTTCCTCAATTACCAATTCAATTTTGAGGTAGTAAATATCAATATCGTCAAACTCGTTACTAAATGTATTTAGTTTAACCGCATCTTTTTGAGTTGTAATAACAGAATATGAATTAGTATCGTAAAAAGCTTTTCTTATAGATTGAATCTCTTTCAAATCATAGGATTTATGATCAATGAAATTCATTCTGTTTGTAACGTCAATGCCATTTTTTTTAAGAACATTATAAAATGAAAACGGTCTGGCAATTCCGCAAACGACCAAACTTTTTTGACCTTTGAATTCATCAATTTCATAGAACTTGTGATCTTTTACATCGTAAAAACCGGTTGCTTTATAATACGCATGAAAGATTTTCTTTCCTTCAAAATGTTTAAGAATTTTTGAAGGGATTTCTTCTTTTGCAGAAAATTTACGGTTAACAATTATAGCATCTGCTCTTTGCGATGCAGAAAAAGGTTCTCGCATACTACCAACCGGGAGCAGTTTCTGTTCCATTCTACCGGCAACAATTAAAAATTTCTGTTCAAAAATCAGAATGTTCAAATCACGCTTAATCCATCTATGTTGGAATGCATCATCAAGAACTAAACAATCGAGATCAAATTTGTTAATTAACCGCTGAGCTCCTTCAACTCGTTTTTCTGAAACAGCAGCAGGAACGCCGCATTCATCTGCAGCAAAATAAATTTCATCGCCACTTTCATTAACTGATTTCAAGAAATTCTTTCCATCATAAATAAGTTGGTAGCCTTTTGTATTTCTTTTATAACCACGGCTTAGAATTCCAACTTTTTTATTCATTTCTTTAAGTTTGTTGGTAATATAAATTACGGTCGGTGTTTTACCCGCACCACCCATTACAAGGTTACCAACTGAAATTACTTTTGCATTTACTTCGTGCGATTTTAACCAGCCTTTATCAAAGAACAAATTTCTCGTTTTTATTGCAAACGAATAAACAACTACAAAGGGTGAAATCAATATTTTAATTGTTGTTCCTAACAAACTTTTCTGCTTCTTTCTGAAGTCCTGTTAATTTAATTTCGCATTCTTCAATTAATTTGTTTATTTCTTCCCGCGAAGAATCTTCTCTTACATAAATCGGTTCCGAGTATACAACCGAAACTTTACTAAAAGGTTTCGGAACTTGAAATTTATCCCAGCTATTAAAAACAAAATTTCTATTTGATGCAGTTCCCAGAAGTAATAACGGAATCGATTTTCGATGGGCTAACACAACTGCACCGGCTTTCATTTTGTACGGTGGTCCGGTTGGTCCATCGGGTGTAATTGCAAAAGAGTAACCTTCATCAATTGTTTTTTCCATAATATTCAGAGCTTCTTTGCCTCCGATATGACTCGAACCGCGAACAACGTTATAGTTCCAATTTTTCAATAACCTGGTTAAAATTTCACCATCCTTGCTTTTACTGACCAATGCGGCAATTTTATATTTTCTATTTACATACCAAGGGATTAACATTCTGCCATGCCAGAAAGCCGAAATAAAATTTTCACCGCTTTTGTCTAATTTATTTACCTCATCATCATTGTATATTTTGATGCGGTAAGTTTTTATAACCAGGTTTACAATAAATGTAAGAACAGTGAGTCCGAGAAAATTTAAAATACTTTTTTTGATTTCTTTAAATTCCATTATAACCGGCAACTATTATTTCTGCTGCTCTTTTTGATGCACCGGGACTACCGAGTTTTTCTTTTATTAACGATAGTTTTCCCTTTATCTTAATATAAAGACTTTCATCGCTCAAAATTTTGTCCGCTTCAGCGAAAATTTTTTCTTTATTTACATCGGATTGGATTAATTCCGGGAATACCGTCTCACCTATTATAATATTTGCCATAGCAATATTATTAATTTTCGCCAATGCCTTTCCAATTCTGTAAGTAAGACCGGCAGTTTTATAAACAACAATGCTTGGTAGTTTCATCAATCCGCTTTCCAGAGTTGACGTTCCCGATTTTATTATTCCAAATTTTGCATGGTTTATTAAATCATAATTGTTGCCGTGACTAATTGTAAATTCCATATTCCCGGCTATATCTTTCAGTAATGATTCATTTATATTTTCGGAACAAGCAACTACAATATTCATTTTGTATTTATCGGCAATTAGTTTTGCTGCTTTAATAACTTCAGGAAAAATTCTTTTAACTTCTTGATCCCTGCTTCCGGGCATTACCAATAAAATTTCTTTTGATTGCTTCAGATTAAGTTTTTTTAAGAGTTCTTCCTTTGTTAAGAAATTATATTCTTGAATCCTTTCGATTAAAGGGTGACCCACATATTCTACTTCTACATTAAATTTTTCATAAAATTCTTTTTCAAAAGGGAAAAGAACAATCATCTTGTCGATGTACTTTTTAATTTTTTTTACACGTCCTTGTCCCCAAGCCCAAATTTGAGGTGAAATGTAGTAATAAACTTTTACACCCATTTTTTTGATTTTAGGGGCAATATTTAAGTTAAAGCCGGGGTAATCAATTAAAACAACTTCTTTTATATTTTCATTTTTAATTCGTTTCAATAGATCTTTCTGAACTCGTTTAATGAAAGGGAGGTGTTTAATTATTTCAACAAAACCAAGAAACGCCATATCCTTTATATGATAAATCAACGTCATGCCGGCTGACTGCATGAGATTACCGCCAATACCGCAGATATTAGCGTTTGGTTCCAATTCTTTTATTGATTTTATAAGAGCCGAACCGTGCATATCACCCGATACTTCTCCCGCTATAATCATAATTTTTTTATTCAATTTGTTTCCAGAAAAAATAAAACAACTAATATTACGGTAACTAATACGAATGCCTGTAGACTACGAGTTTCGGAAATTAAACCTTTCTTAATATTGTATTCGGGTTGTTCAACACCCGGATTTTTATAAGCTGTAAATCTCGGTATTAATCGCGGTACATTTTTTTTATAATCATCATATTGTGAGCCGAAAGTTTTAACCAAGTACTCTTCTTCTTGTGCTATAATTATTCTATATTGAAAATAAAAGAATGCTAAAGCCACAATTTGCAAATAGGGGAATAATGCCATTGACATAATTCCAATTCCCAAATAGAGTAAAATATTTCCTAAGTAAAGAGGATTACGTACATAAGCAAAAGCACCGGTTACAACAAGAAATGTTCCGCCTACCGCTCCGGTCGTCCTTGTTTCGCTGCCCGCAACGCTAACTCCCCAAAGTCTGAATGCTTCTCCAATTAATGAGACAACAAAACCAATAATAAGACTTTCCAATGTTGCTTCTTGATAGATCAACATCACAACCAGAAAAGGTATTGGTGTATAACTTCTATAAGTAAAAATCTTTTTAGAAAACCGACTCATTAATTATCCTTGTAAATAAACTTCTCTTCTTTTTAATTCCGCCTGGTGGCGATGTTTTAATCTTTTTCTTGATTTAAGTACATCCAACTTTTTTATTACATCATCAAAATTTTCAAACGGTGAAAATGAAATTCTATTTGATTCACAAAATTTCAACAGTGATTTTTTTGCAAATATAAAATCACAGTATTGTACCGGACAAGCATCAGAATAACCATCACCGATGTACACCGTGTAATCATCATCGGAACTGTTGTTAATAACATGATTACGTTTACAGTTTGCGCATTGCTTACATTCTTCATCTGTATAAGGGAATTGAGGAATAAGACTATTACCTTCAAAAGTTAGTTTGTTAGTGTAGGATTTTATATGCAGTAATCCTTCACGTTCAAGCACTTTGTTAATGTAATAATCAAGTCCGTCACTTAATATCAGCATCTCAAAATTGTTTGACTTACAGTAATCAACAAATTTTATGAAAGTCGGATCGATTTTGATTTCGTTTAAGAAAAGATCAAATTCTTTTTCATCGAAATTTTTTACGGTAGCACAAAGTAATTGCCAAGTATCAACCGATGTGATTTCGTTATTGATCCATCTTTCAATAATCCGAACCGCTTCTACGGCATCACCAAATTTTAAGAACATTTCTTCGCCGATATCTTTTTGCGTGATAGTCCCATCAAAATCGACGAATATTTTAAATACTTTTTCCTTCACAAATTTTAATTAACCGGTAAATCTTCCTGAAATTGTACACCAACTAATTTTGAAATTCCTTCTTCCTGCATAGTAACACCGTACATATTTTCGGCTGATTCCATGGTACGTTTGTTATGGGTTACTATAATAAATTGAGTATTATTACTGAATTCTTTTATCAATCTTGTAAATCTGTCGATGTTTGCGTCATCAAGCGGAGCATCAACTTCATCAAGGACACAGAACGGTGAAGGTTTAACAAGATAAATAGCAAACAATAATGCAGTCGCAGTTAAAGTTTTCTCACCGCCGGAAAGTAGTTCGATTGAAGTTGGACGCTTACCTTTTGGTTTTGCTATGATTTCAATTTTTGCTTCAAGAGGATCGGAATCCTGTTCTAAAATAAGGTCAGCTTCATCACCTGGATCAAAAAGCGTTCTAAATATTTTTTGAAATGATGCACGAATTTGCTCAAAAGTAGTAATAAAAAGGTCTTGAGCAGTTTGATTAATTTCTTTAATTGAACTTATCAGATCCTTTTCCGAATCAACTAAATCATCCCGTTGTTTTAAAAGAAATTCCAACCGTTCGTTTTCTTCTTCAAATTCCGAATAGGCAAGAAGATTAATTGGTCCAAGTCCTTTTTTTCTATCTTTAAGTTCGTGAACTTCTGAACGTCGTTCTTTGAAATCGAACGAGTCAAGATCATCAAATTCTTTCAATTCTATATCCATCGCATAATCTTCTTGTATATCTTGAAGAAGATTTTCCATGCGTAGTTTTATCTCGCTAACTTGCAGATCCGATTCATGAATTGAATCCGAAATATTTTCTCTTTCTTTTCGCAATTCTGAAAGTCCGCTTTCCAATTCTATTGATTCCGACTTAACTGTTTGGAGTTCGGATTCGATCCCTCTTTCTTCTGTGATTAAACTTTCCCGGACTTTTTCAATTTCCGCGAGCTCTTCATTTTTAGCAGAAATGTTTTCTTTTATGATTTCAATTTCTTCAGATGTGTTGGAAATATCATTTTCACGTTTCGAAATATTTGTTTCTGCGTTAGTTTTGTTTTCTTCCGATCTGTTTAATGAATTTTGGGTATTATCTTTCTGACCGAGTAGTCTTTCCAGCTCAACTTTGTGTGAATTCTGCATATCTAATGCGGAACGATATTCATGATCTAAAGTTGCAACTTCCGCCTCCAAATCTTTTAGATGAAGATCTTCTTTTTTCTTTTCTTCACGTTTTTCATTTAATTGCTGATTCAAGTCATTAATTTCATTATCTAACCTATTCGATTTACCAACGAGTTCTTGAATTTCATCTTGAGATTTATCTATTTCTTCCGAAGCTTTTTTATTTTCAAATTCAAGTTGTGCAATTTGTTTTTCTATATTGGAAATATCATTCAGTAAAAACTTTCCACGTTCCGAAAATGATTTAAGATTGATTGCAGAAATTTCATTTTCCTTTTGTGTAATTTGCTTGTGAACATTCTGCAGTTCTGTTTCTAATTTTGGAAATTCTTTTTTAAGCTCTTCCAGCATTTGTTTACGACCAAAAATAGAATCGTCAATCTTTGGCAGTGAACCGGCATAAATAATTCCGTCAAGTTGAACTTGATCACCGTCTAATGTTGTAAAACTGAAATGATTGTATTTCTTACTTAATCTTACTGCAGATTCCAAATCTTTTACAATTACGGAATCAGCTAATACTTTATTAAAATATGGTTTCCATTTATCGTCTGTTTTAACCTGGTTGGCTGCCCAGTCAACAAATCCCACTTCTCTTGAGAGCTGTTTTCTTTTTCTCTTTAGAGAAAAGTTTTTAAGCTGCCCTATCAAACCATTTTGTTGAGTTCTAATATTTTCGAGAACGAAAAACGATGCTTTGCCAAGATCATTTTTCTTTAAATATTCTACGGCACTTTGCAGTTCTGCTGTACTTTCAAGAAGTAAATTGTTCAACACAGGTTTCAGTGCTGCTTCAAGTGCATATTTGAAATTTTCTTCTGTTGTTCCAACATCGGCAAAAATTTGTTTTTCTCTTTCCGTCCATCCCTCGCTTTCCAAAAGGACTTTTGATCCTTGCGAGATTCCTTCGAGGTTAGTGATGAGTGTGTTTATAAAATCAATTTTATCGCGAAGAATATGAATCGCCGATTTTATCTCAGCCTCATTCGAGCGGAGATCATTCAATTCTTTTTCGAGTTTTTCTTTTTGGGTTTGTTTTTCCGAGTACTCTTTTTCAGAAGCTTTTAATTTATTCTCTGCAACGTCTTTTTCATTTTGAAGCTCTTCTAAAAATCCAACTGTCTTAGCAATGTTATTTGTTATCGATTGAATTTTTTCATTCAACTTCTGAATTGAGCGATCAATATTTGAACGCGCTTCATTAAAATTAGCCAGTTGATTTTCTTTAGCCGTTAGATCCCGGAATTTATTTAGAACTTCATCTCTTTTGTCACTTAGTACATTTCTCCGAGATTCGAGTCGTTCTCTTTTTAATTCAATTTCAGATGCAAATTTTTGCAGTTCTTCTTTTTTCTTTTCTATTTCAACATCTAGTTCACTTAATTTAGTTCGGCTTGATTCAATTTGTGACTCTGCAGTATGAAACTGCTCTTTGTAGTCTTCTAATTCTTCATGGTAACGAAGAAGATTACTTTCATGAGAGTTTAATCTTTCTTCAGCAACGGAAATTATTTTTTGTGATTCGTGAATCTTATCATTTTGCTGCCTGATTTGATAACGTTTATCGCGTAATCTTTTTTCAATTTCTTCAATTTGTGATCTGAATTTTAGAAGTTCGTTTTCAATTCTTCTTATTTCGGAATCAACTACTCCTTTACGTTCATTCAGTGTAGATATTTTTTCGAGAGCGTTGTTTTTATTTCTAGTATACAAAGCCCACTCCCGTTCCGCCAAATCAACTTCTTTCTCACGCAGTACGGATTGAATTTGATTATACTTATCAGCTCTTTTAGCTTGCCGTTCCAAAGAACGTACTGTTTTTTCAACCTCGGAAACAATATCATTCACACGGGTGAGATCGGATTTCACTTCGTCTAATTTTTTGAGAGCAAGTCTTCTTCGTAATTTATATTTGTTAACACCGGCGGCTTCTTCAAACATTCTTCTGCGTTCTTCGGCTTTGTTGCTAAGAATTGTTTCAACCATTTTTAATTCAATAACTGAATAGGCGTTTGTGCCCATCCCGGTATCCATAAACAGATTTGTGATATCTTTAAGCCGGCATATATTTTTGTTTAGAAGATATTCGCTTTCTCCTGAACGAAATATTCTTCTTGTGATTGTAACTTCGGAATATTCGGTTGGTAAAATTCCTTTATCGTTAATAAGAGTAAGTGATACTTCAGCCATACCCATCGGTTTTTTATTTCGTGTTCCGTTGAATATAACGTTCTCCATTTTATCACTTCGAAGAGTACTCGATTTTTGTTCACCAAGACACCATCTCAAGGCATCAACTATATTGGTTTTCCCGCATCCGTTTGGTCCAACTATTCCGGTAATTCCCTTTGTTAAGTGAATTGGAGTTTTATTAGCAAACGACTTGAAACCGAATAATTCTAGTTTAGATAAATACAAAATACCCTCTTAAAGAAATTTATATTCCGTTACTGCTCTTATAATATGATAAATTGTAGAATTGGCAATTTGAAAATAAAGCAAAATGCCTCCGAGTGAAAATAATAAAACTACCCAACCATAAAAGTGTACAGTGAAGGGACGAACATCAAAAATTACATGAATACCTTTTAATAATCGTTGACCTAACCATAATAAATATAACACAACGAAAATGTATAGGTACAGGTTTATCAAGTCTGCACTGAGTACTCTGTAAAGAACTAATTCCAATGGAAGTAAAAGAGATGCCGGCAATAATGCCCAAATTACCGAGTAATAAATACTGGAGAAGTAAACTTTATTCTTTAGTAAAAATGAAAATAATTTGATGACAAATGTGAGAATAAAAATTGATACAACTGAAATTCCGAAAAGAATTAAGAAACCATTAAGCGGATGCCATGATAAATAAATAATCCAATTTATTAAGCTTTCTGAACCGAATGAAAGTAAAATTTTCTCTAAAAGAATATTTGTTCGTAAGTAGTAAAGAATATTTATTACAAGTAGTGCTAATGAACCGGCAAGTATGAACATCAATAAATTTGTTTGTATCCCGGAGAGAAGTCTGTGATCTCTTATATCAGCAAAAAAATTATATGGTCTGATCAATGCACGTGTTGCATCTTCTCTGAATTTTCTTTTTGAATTAATCAACAAAGCCATAAACACAGAGAGAACCAATCCAATTATTACAAAAAGAATCGGTGAATCATCTGAAGCCGTGCCTATTGGAATTGTAATTTTATCTGCGTTCGTCAATTTTGATTTAACAACTTTATACGATATTCTATCTGTAGTTTCGTTATCGGGTAATAAACCGATTACATATTTATTCTCTTCATTGTAACCTGTGTAAAAAGATTTAAAAGGACCTTTGAAATCAAAAAATGAGTTTATTACAAATCCGATTAATTTATTCTTTTCACTAAAATCAATTATATCGCTGAAGTATTTTGCCGCAGCTTCATAAGAATTGTTGTTGAGATAACCGTTTGAATTTCCTCTAAAAGAAGGATACGATGATTCGGAAATGAAAACAGCACCTTCAAAATTTTGTAATGTATTACTTAATTGTGTTAAACGTAATTCGGTTGCACTGAATAACTCGATGCCGTATAAATCAATCGCTTCATTTTTTTTAGGGGGAAGATTTAAAAAAGATGCATAAACAATTCGATTTGTTTTTCCATCAAGTAATTTAGCTTGCCTCTCAAGAAACTCATTTTGTTTTGGGCTTTCACCAATATAACCGCCGCCTAATCCGAATCCAATAACCGAAGAATAACTAGAAAATTGATCAACTATTAAATTGAGGTAATCTGTTACGCGCAAAGAAAAATCTTCGTTTGCCAAGATTTGATCAGGGATTGAGTTAAGCGGTATTTCAACCAAAGCAAACAGTCCCAACTCTTCACAAATATTTAATGCATAGGCGGGAGGCAGTACTTTTGCAAATCTTACCGTATTAAATCCTGTTTCTTTTATTAATCTTAAATCTTTCTTAAGCTTATTGAAGCTGATCAAACCACCGGATTCATTTTCAGAAAAAAAGTAAGTAGTGCCTTTTATAACAAATTCATTGTCGTTAATTGCAATTCTATTATCGTCTAATTCGGTTTTATAAAGCGAAACAATTTTTGACGTTCTGTCAATCAAAGAATCATTTTTCATTAATTCAATATCGAGCTGGTATGAACGCGGATTTTCGGGAGTCCAAAGTAGCGGAGCAGAAATTATTATTTCATCAATTGATTCCGTTACCTCGTTATTTTCAACTTTGGTCAAATCTTTGGATATAACTTGAGTACCGGTTGGGCTTATCAACTTGTAAATAATTTTATAAGTTGATTGAATTATATTTTTATTCTGAATAGGTTTTTTCTTATTGTTTTGGATGTAACTTCTAATAGATAAAGTTGCGGATGAAAGTCCGGGTGTAATAACCGATTGAATTCTTAAATCACTTATAAAAATTTTATTTGTTTCGGTAATGAAAACATCTCCGGTAATACCACCGGTTGAATTAGGGAATAAAAATCTCTGTAAAACCGGTATTGTGTTAAAATCATCAAATGCAAACTGAACATTAACCGTTAATTTATTATCGGTGTTTGGTAATAAGATGTCATCCGGCAGGTTAATTTTAAATGGTTGAGTACCCCCCGGATGTTTGTAAATTACTAAATCGTTCAGCAAAATATCGGCTGTGTTATTTATACCAAGAAAATTTAAAGTCAGACTTTTGCTATTAATTTTCTCTGCAGATAAAAAAATCATCCTTTCATAAGTCAATCTTTCTTCACCTGTGAACGTAGATGGAACCGAAACTTTTACTTTTTTATCAGGAGCATCGGGAGAAAATAAAACCCAGTCATTTTTTAGACTTAGCAGAGTTCTTGTTTCGTTAGTATCAAAAAAAAGAGGGTCGAGCTGGGTCAAATCATAAGAAGGAAGTTCCTTGATTTTTATTTGAGCCTGAATATTTGATACTACCAAAAGGAATGTAATTAACGTAAAAAAACGTTGAAATTTTACCATTTGCAAATTGACTAGGAATAAGTTAATAAAGACACTAAATATACTAAAAAAAGGAGGGGTTAGCAATCAAATATATTTTAGGAGAATTGACGAAAAATGCGTTTATCTTTCAATAAACGCATTTTTTTATGAATTTACTATCGAAACAAATGAATCGGTTTTTAGTGAAGCTCCGCCTATTAAACCCCCGTCAATATCGGGTTGTGAAAAAAGCTCTACAGCATTATCAGGTTTAACACTGCCACCGTACTGAATCACGAGATTTTCGGATAAATTATCAGAATAGAGCTTAGAAATAAGGTTTCTTATGAATTTATGAACTTCTTGAGCTTGTTCCGGGCTTGCAGTTTTTCCCGTTCCAATTGCCCAAACCGGTTCGTATGCTATTATGAGATCAGATAATTCATGTTCCGAAATACCGGATAATCCATTCTTCACTTGGCTTTCTACTACTTTTTCTGTTAGGTTGCTTTCTCTTTCTTCAAGTGTTTCACCCACACAAAAAATCGGTTTCAATCCTGAACTTAGAGCTTTTTTTACTTTCATATTTATTATATCATCGGTTTCCCCAAAAATTGTTCTTCTTTCAGAATGACCGAGAATAACATATTCACAACCGACACTTTTTAACATATCTGCAGAAATTTCACCGGTAAATGCTCCGTCACTCTCGTAATGCATATTTTGGGCACCAACTTTAATTGAAGTACCTTTTAGAACAGTAACGGCTGTCTCAAGTGATGTGAATGGGGGGCAGACAATAACTTCTGTTTTACTATCTGATTTGTTTAATTCATTCTTGATTGCGGATATAAGTTCAATTGTTCCTGAAAGATTCATGTTCATCTTCCAGTTTCCTGCAACGACTTTTCTTCTCATAAATGTCCTCTATTAATTAACTAACGGCTTCAACACGTCTTATTCCGGGTACTTCTCTAATCAAAGCTCGTTCAACACCGGCACGCAATGTCATTGAAGACATTGGACAATTTGTGCAAGCCCCGGTTAATTTAACTTCAACAATACCCTCGTCCGTAATTTGCACAAGTTCAACATCACCGCCGTCAGCTTTAAGATAAGGACGGATTGTCTCAAGCGCATTCTGAACTCTATTATGCAGAGTCTTATCCATCATGAACTCCTTTAATTGACCTTTTACAACGAGATTTCTATTTTCGGCTTTCCGCCGGAACCTAGTTTCTCAGCCTCTTTAACTAAATTTTCTGCAATTGCTAAAATTGATTTTGAATGTTCGGAATCGGGTAAATCAAAAACAATTGGCACGCCTTTATCTCCGCCCTCTCTAATTCTTGGATCAATTGGAATACCGCCAAGAAAATTTACATCCGATTCATTTGCTAATTTTTCACCCCCGCCGTATCCAAATATATCATATTTTTTACCGGTATCAGGTGCAATAAAATAGCTCATATTTTCTACTATTCCAAACACCGGAACATTCACTCTTTCAAACATTTTTACACCTTTACGAGCGTCAATAAGAGAAACTTCCTGCGGTGTTGTAACTATAACCGAGCCTGAAAGAGGAATAGTTTGAACTAATGTTAATTGTATATCTCCCGTACCGGGAGGTAAATCAAAAATTAGGAAATCTAATTCATCCCATTTAACATCAGTCATAAATTGTTTGACTGCACCGCTTGCCATAGGTCCACGCCAAATTACTGGAGCGTTATCATCAAGCAAAAATCCTATTGACATAACTTTAATTCCGTAATTTTCCAACGGAAGCATTTTGGCTGATTTTGTATCCTGGTAGATTTTCGGCTTTTCATTTATACCAAGCATCAACGGAATACTTGGTCCGTAAATATCGGCATCAAGCAACCCTACTTTATAGCCTAATTTACCAAGAGCAACGGCAAGATTAACAGCGACAGTACTTTTACCAACACCACCTTTACCGCTGGCAACAGCGATTGTGTATTTTACTTTATCCAAAATCTGTTCTTTTTGTTGAGTTGTTCCAATTGGTGTTACCATCGGTTGAAAATTAACGGTTATACTACCAACCTCACTCAACTCTTTTTTTAATGTTTCGCTGATAGATGATTCTATTTTACTTTTTATGTGGTGTGCCGGCGAGGAAACATTCAAAATTATTTGAATATCATTATTGCTAATAACTATATCTTTTATTTTACCTGAACTAACCAAATCTTTTTTGTCTTCAGGATGTATTACTTTACTAAGTGCATCTAACACATCACCCTTCATTAAATCAGACATCAAAAAACTCCTTTCGTGAAAAATTTTAATTACAAACTTAAGAAAATAAGAATACATTTTCTAAGACATTACAGTCTGGTCTGATGAATTTAAATCTCTCCAAGCAATCTATAAAAAAATATTTTATTTACTTGAAAAAAAGTTTAGGTATACCTAAATTTGACTCAAACAAATAAATAAAAATATGCCTACAATATCAAAAGAAAATTATCTAAAAGCAGTTTACAGTCGTGTAAATGAAGTTGGTTCGGGAGCTACCACCTCTGCTTTAGCCGAAAAACTGGATATTTCCAATGCTGCAATTAGTGAGATGGCTAAAAAGCTCTCGGAAGATGGATTGATTACATATGCTAAATATAAGGGTATGGAATTGACAGGCGAAGGTAAAAAAATTGCATTAAGAGTTATCCGCAGACATAGGTTGTGGGAATTGTTTTTGATGAAAGTCCTTGATCTTTCATGGAGCGAAGTGCATGATGAAGCTGAAAATTTGGAGCATTCTACTTCCGATTACCTTATTGATAAAATTGATCATTATTTAGGATACCCGAAATTCGATCCGCATGGTTATCCGATTCCCCAGAAAAACGGATCAATTCCCAAAACTCCGGATTTAATTGAGTTGAAGAATACAATTACCGGAATAAAGTACAAAGTAAGTAGAGTTAACGATGCAAATAATGAAATGATGATTTACTTAACAAAGATCGGAATGTCCTTGTCCAAAGAAATTGAAGTTATTGAAAAACTTGCGTTCGATAATTCGGTAATAATAAAAGTTGATTCTGAAAAGCATTCATTAAGTGAAATGGTTGCTTCGAATATTTTTGTTGAGAGGATTAATTAGATGGAACCTTTAAGTTTGTTAATAATAGGTGTTGTAATAGTTCTTTTTGTTTTACTTTTATTACACCCACGAAAAGGTTTATTAAATTTTTTTAAAAAAAGTAAGCGCGATTCAACAAGAGTCCTGATTGAAGATTCACTTAAACATATTTACGATTGCGAGTATAATAAATCGGCAAGTGATATTAACAGCATTGCAGGTAATCTGAATATTTCAACCGATAAAGCAGCTAAAGTTATTTCAAAGCTGGAAGACATGGGATTAGTTGATGTTAAGAGTAATAAAGTTTCTCTTTCTGAAAGCGGCAGATCTTACGCCCTTCGTATTATAAGAATACATCGGTTGTGGGAAAGATATTTGGCTGACCGTACAAGCGTCGGTGAAACAGAATGGCATAGCAGTGCCGAAGAAGCTGAACATATTTTAACAGATGATCAAGCAAATGAACTTGCGGCACAAATTGGTAATCCCGTAATTGATCCTCATGGTGATCCTATACCGACTTCTAAAGGAGAAATAAAAGAGAAAAGAGGCATTCCTCTTTCAAAATTATCTGTTGGTGAACTTGGCAGAATAGTTCATATAGAAGATGAACCGCAGTCGGTCTATTCACAAATTGTTGCAAGCGGTATTCATTCAGGTATGCAAGTAAGAATGACAGAAGTTTCAAAGAATAAAATAAAATTTATTACTGAAGGAGAAGAAATAATTCTTTCTCCTTTGATCGCATCAAACTTGACTGTGTTGCCTGAACAGAAAAGTGATGAGATAAGTGAGAATACACCTACGTTAATATTCTTAAAACCTGGTGAAGAAGCGGTAGTTGTTGGAATATCGAAAGCGTGCAGAGGTCAGCAGCGAAGAAGGTTGATGGATTTAGGAATTGTAAAAGGAACAAAAATAAAATATGTGATGGAAAGTGCAGGAAAAGATCCGGTTGCTTATGAAGTAAGAGGAGCTATTGTCGCACTGCGAAAAGCTCAAGCAGCTCAAATTTTTATATCGGGGAAAGGATTAAGTAATGTCTAATATACAAAATTGTGAAACGTGCCCAATTCATAATGTTGATAACCTTACAAAGCTTGGTATCAACATGGAAGGTATAGATTACGTTATTGCATTGACAGGAAATCCAAATACAGGTAAGAGTACGGTTTTTAATAATCTTACCGGGTTAAGACAACACACAGGGAATTGGCCCGGTAAAACCGTAACAAGAGCAGAAGGTGCTTACCGATATAATAACACAAAATACAAAGTAGTTGATTTACCGGGGACTTATTCACTTTTATCAACAAGTACGGACGAAGAAATTGCACGTGATTTTATTCTTTTCGGTAAACCTGATGTTACGGTAATTGTTGTCGATGCAACAAGACTCGAAAGAAATTTAAATCTTGTTCTGCAGGTTTTGGAAATTACCGAGCGCGCAGTTCTTTGTCTTAATTTAATTGACGAAGCCGAGCGTCATAATATTGAAATTGATCACCGTACACTTTCACGCGAACTTGGAATACCGGTTGTTCCAGCTGCCGCAAGACAAAAACAGGGAATGGACGAATTATTAAAAATGATTCACGAAGTAGCTTCTGGCAAATATGTATGCAAACCATACCGTATGAAAACAATTTCAAAAAAGGTTTCAAAAGCTGTTGAAAATGTTATGCAAAAAATACTATCGGAATATCCGTCTCTTCCGAATGCGAGATGGGTTGCAATGAGATTACTTGAAGGTGACCAATCAATAATTGATGCAGTAAAAACCGGAGAGCTCGGTAAAATATATAGTGTTAGTAAAACTCAACCTCAGCATGTTGCATGAAAGGAAATGCAATTATGAGTAACAAAGAATACATAATAAAAGATGCAGATGATTTGAGATGGGAACTAGGGGAAAATTTTCATGATCATATTATTGAATCGGTTTATAATGAAGCAGGTGCAATTGCTGCAAAAGTAATCATTCAAAAAGAAGAGAGTAAGAAATTCCATTTTGATCAGTGGCTTGATAGATTAGTTACAAGTCGCCTAACAGGATTTCCAATAATGTTTTTACTTCTGGCTATTGTATTTTGGATAACAATAGAAGGATCAAATATACCTTCAGGGTTACTTGCATCATTACTTGTTGATACCATTCATCCCGAACTAAAATTATTAGCACAAAATATTGGTATGCCGGTATGGATAAATGGATTATTAATAGATGGTGCTTACCTTGCTATGGCTTGGGTTATTGCAGTAATGCTTCCGCCAATGGCAATCTTCTTTCCATTATTTACATTACTTGAAGACTTCGGATATCTTCCGCGTGTCGCATTCAATATGGATAATCTTTACCGAAGAGTCGGTGCACATGGTAAACAAGCATTAACAATGAGTATGGGTTTTGGTTGTAATGCTGCAGGTGTTATTGCAACAAGAATAATTGACAGTCCGCGCGAACGATTAATAGCAATTATTACGAATAATTTTTCACTTTGCAACGGTAGGTGGCCCACTCAAATATTAATTGCAACAATTTTTATCGGTGGTGCGGTTCCTGCGCATTTAGCCGGGGTTGTATCTGCCGGTGCAGTTGTTGGTATTGCTCTGCTCGGCGTTTTGTTTAGCTTAGTTGTTTCTTGGGGTTTATCGAATACAGTATTGAAAGGAGAAGCTTCTGCTTTTAGCCTAGAGTTACCTCCTTATAGACCACCGAGAATTTTGCAAACATTGTATACTTCATTAATTGACAGAACAATTTTTGTTTTATGGCGTGCAATTATTTTTGCAATACCTGCCGGATTAGTTATTTGGTTAGTTTCTAATGTTGATATAGGGGAATATAGTATTGCCGAACATTTTATTAATTGGTCTAACCCATTTGCACTTTTATTTGGTCTGAACGGAATTATACTGTTGGCATACATAATAGCAATTCCGGCGAATGAAATTGTAATTCCCACGATCTTAATGCTTACTGTAACGACAGTAAATATTGTTGGAGTTGGTTCAGGCGCAGGTGTTATGTTTGAACTTGATTCAACAGCAGATACTGCAGAAATTCTTTTCAGCGGGGGGTGGAGTGCTTTAACAGGCATTTCGTTAATGTTATTTAGTCTGCTGCATAACCCATGTTCTACAACTCTATACACTATATATAAAGAAACACATAGTTGGAAGTGGACTGTTGTTTCTGCCTTCCTACCAATTGCAATAGGGCTGGTTGTCTGCTTTTTTGTTACACAAATCTGGTTACTTGTGGCTTAAAAATATTTTATAGAATAGTTTATGAAAGGAATAACTTTAAATGATAATAAGACTTATGCTCCCATTATATTTCGTTTGTTTGCTCAATGTGTTATTTGCTCAAACACTTTCTTCACCTGCATCAGAAGTAAGTAACGAAACTGGTGTAATAAGTGGAAGAATTATTAATGGAGAGAATATTGCTCTTACAGGAGCAAATGTATATTTAGAAAATACTCTATTTGGTTCGGCATCGGATGAAAAAGGAAATTTTGAAATCACCAATATTACAATTGGTTCATATTTGCTGATAGTATCTATGGTTGGTTATGAAACACAGCGGCAAAAGATTGAGATAAAAGAAAACCAGAATTTATATGTTGAAATACAATTGAGAGAAACATTTTATGAGACCGGCTCAATTGTAGTTACAGGTACAACAACTCAGTACTTATACGAAGATTCACCGGTTAAAATTGAAGTTGTACCGCGGAAGTTAATTGAACAGTCAAAATCAATGAATCTTGCCGAAGCAATAGGTTTACAAACGGGTGTACGACTCGAAAATAACTGCCAGAACTGCAACTTCACCCAAGTAAGAATATTAGGGTTTGACGGAAAATATTCTCAAATATTAATTGATGGTGATCCAGTTGTAAGTTCTCTTGCCGGAGTTTATGCACTTGAACAATATCCACAGGAAATGATTGCTCAACTCGAAATTGTAAAAGGAGGAGGATCTGCACTGTACGGAGGTGGAGCGGTTGCCGGGACAATCAATATAATTACGCAAAGACCACAGCTTAATCAAGCTAGACTCAATTATTACGGACAAAACTTGGGGGGAAGTTTTGATAATCAAATAAGTCTGCTTGCCGAATTAATTTCGAATGATGGAAAAACCGGTGCTTTTGTCTTCGGCTCCGCAAGAGTTAGAGAACCTTATGATAGAAATAATGACGGCTTCAGTGAGCTGGGAAAATTAAGTAATGAGACTATAGGTTTTAATTGGTTCTTCAAACCTTCAATAAGAAATCACATTAACTTTTCCCTTTATCGAATTCATGAAGAGAGAAGAGGCGGCAATAATTTTCATTTACCCCAGCATGAAGCAGATATCACAGAATGGCTCAACCATCTTAAATGGGGAGGAAAAGTAAAATGGCAGCACAATCTTACTAATAAAATAGAGTACAATTTATTTTATTCTTTTAGTTCTCTCACTCGCGATTCATATTATGGCGGTCTTACTGATTTGGATGGTGATGGTGTTATATCTCAGAGTGAAAAAATAGCAGCAGCTGAACAATACGGTAATGCCGAGGATTTTACACAAAATTTCGGCGGTAGAGTTAATTTTTTATTGGGGAATCATAAAATCACCGGGGGAGCAGACTATACTTCTAACAAATTAATCGATCGATCAATCAAGATTGAAGAGTTTCATATTGATAAGTTATATACTAATACCGGAATTTATTTACAAAATGATATGTCGCTTTTCAATAACCACTTGAATATTGTTTTAGGAGCAAGAATCGATAAGCATTCGGAAGTTTTTGATCCTATAATAAGTCCTCGTCTAAATCTAAAGTATGAGTTGAGTGAAGGCTTAAATTTACGATCATCGTATACGGCAGGTTTTAAACCACCACAGACATTTGACGAAGATCTACACATCGAATCGCTATCCGGGACTCAAAGGGTGATCAGAAACTCCGAAAATTTGACCCATGAAAATAGCCGATCTGTAACTCTTGGTTTTGAATATAAAGGTTTCATAATCAATGATATTGCTTTGCTGATTGGTGTTACCGGATTCTTTACCAATCTGAATAATGCATTTGCTCTCGTTCCTTCGGGTGATGAAAATGAGGATTTAATTGTTTGGGAAAGAATTAATTCCGGGAGTGCTCAAGTTAAAGGAATAGAAATAGATTTTGGATTTAAACCGATCGCCAAAATAGAAATAAGGGGAGGCTTTACATATAAAGAGGGTAAATATGATTCACAACAAGAGATATTTGAAGGTCAATTTTCAGATAAATTTTTAAGGACTCCAAATTCATTTGGTTATTTCAGGTTATCATATGATCCTTCAAATAGAGTGAATCTCTTTAGCGCTATAAAGTTTACCGGAAGTATGTTTGTACCAAATGAAGCAAAGGAAGTTATTGTTGAAACAAAAGAAACTTTTTGGGAACTCGATCTTGGTGTAAGTTACAAGATTCCATTATTTGATTATTTTGGTGGTAAACTTAATCTTGGTGTGAAAAATTTGTTTGATTCTTATCAAAATGACATTGGTACGGGCTCCGGGCGTGATCCTGCATATGTGTATGGTCCACAGTTACCACAAAGATTTTACGCGGGTATAGAGATATCATTTTAACAAATTTTACAATCAATTTGATGGATGATATCACAGTAGTTAATTATAAGACGAAGTTGAAAGACTTGATTGATGGTAGGGTTATTTTACCTTTTCTCGTCTAACTATTTTGTGAATTTTGCCGCTTGCATTATTCATTAAAAATTCTTGCAGATTTATTTTCTCTTCAATTAAAACAGGTCTATTAAATACATATTTACCATTTGGAAGCATTACTCTTGCTTTTTGGTTGTCTTTTATCCCAGCATAAAGAAGTTTCTCAATAATTTCTTTCTTAATCTTTTCATCATAAACCGGGAAAGTAACTTCGACTCTTCTGTCAAGATTTCGAGGCATTAAATCTGCACTACTAAGATAAATTTCTTCTTTTCCATTGTTAAAGAAATAGAATGCCCGACTATGTTCTAAGAATCTTCCTACAATGCTTGTAACTCTAATATTGTCGCTTAAACCCGGAACTTGTGGAATTAAACAGCAGATGCCTCTCAATATTAAATCAATTTTTACTCCTCGTTTCGAAGCTTCGTACAATGAGGCAATCAACATTGGATCGACAAGTGAGTTCATTTTGAAAATTAATCTGCCTTCATTTCCGCTTGCAACGTTATCAATTTCTCTTTCAATCAATTTAAGAAAACTTTGTCGTGTGTTAATCGGAGATACAAAAAGATGCCTATATTTTCTTTGTTCGGAATAACCGGTGAGAAAATTAAATACTTCGGATACATCGGCACAAATTTCGGGATCGGTTGTAAAGAGCCCGATATCGGTATATAATTTTGCAGTTGAGGGATTGTAGTTGCCGGTTCCTAAATGAACATAACGTTTTACGCCTTCAAGTTCTTTGCGCACAACCATTGTCATTTTACAATGAGTTTTAAGTCCAACTAAACCATAAACAACATGTACCCCGGCTTTTTCAAGTTCACGTGCCCAGAATATGTTATTTTCTTCATCAAACCTTGCTTTCAATTCGACTAAAACTGCCACTTGTTTTCCTCTTTCTGCAGCTTCAATTAAATATTTTACAATGGGTGAGTTAGCTCCTACACGGTACAAGGTCTGTTTAATTGCAAGAACATCCGGATCTTTTGATGCTTGCTTAACAAAATCAACAACTGGTGTAAAGGAATCATATGGGTGATGAAGATAAGTATCTCCCTTAGAAAGAATTGTGAAAATATTCTCATCCTTTTCTTCAAACTTAGCCGGAATTGCAGGATGAAACGGTTTTTCTTTAAGATGATGCAGTGGCAAGTCATATAACATCATAACTTTGCTTAAACCAAGAGGACCGTCGATTATATGAAGGTCATCGTTAGTAATTTCCAAATTTTCAATTAACGTTTGCAACATAAACTCAGGCATGTCTTTTTCTACTTCCAATCTTACTACAGAACCGAATCTTCTTTGTCTTATATTTTCTTCAATTACTTCAAGTAAATCATCAGCTTCATCTTCTTGAATTTCCATATCGGTATCGCGTGTAATTCTAAATCGTTGAACTTCAAGAATTTCCAAACCGGGGAATAATGTTTGAATATTCTTTTTTATCAGATCATCAAGCCAAACATACTTTATGCTGAATTGCCCGTTGGTACCTTTCTTAACTGGTTTAATTATATCGTCAATTTTTATTAGTCGTGGTAAAATTCCCGGCACTTTTACTCTGGCAAAATGTTTAACACCGTTACTCATCCTTATTAATACGGCAAAGCTTAAGCTTAAGTTTGATATATAAGGGAAAGGTCGACCCGGATCGAAAGCAAGGGGTGTTAATACCGGATAGATTTCTTTATTAAAATATTCTGATAAATATTTTTGTTCTTCTTTGCTTAGCTTGTCAATGCTCATTATATGAACATTATTTTCTTTTAACTCCGGTACAATCTGATTTTTCCAAAGTTCATATATTGTATTGATCATTGGACGGACTTCTTTTTCAATATATTTTATCTCTTCAACCGGGGTTAACCCATCAATGGTTGGTTCACTAATTTTTGCAACAATTTGATCTTTAATTCCGGCAACGCGAATCATGTAAAATTCGTCGAGGTTTGAAAAGAAGATCGATATAAATTTTATCTTATCTAAAAGAGGCAAATCCGGATTGAGAGCTTCTTCTAATACACGACGGTTAAATTCTACCCAGCTTAAATCTCTGTTGATAAAATTTTCGTGGCGATAATATTTTTTAAGATTTTCTTTTGTTAATCGCATTGGAGTAAATTTCTAAATTATTCAAATATAATGTTTTAGGCTCTCAATTTCTTATAAATCGAATTCTATCTTTTTTTGCTTTTCTTTGCCGATGAAAAAGATTTCAAGTCGTAATCAATTTCAGAATCGGGCATTTTTATTCTTCTTAATTTCACCTTTCCCATTCTAAAAAATTCTTCTGCTTGTGTATCGTGATAATCAGAGAATATCACAACCTCTTTAACACCGGCACCGATTAGTGCTTTGGCACAGTTTGTACAAGGCATATTTGTTACATAAGCAATTGAACCTTTTGTCGACACACCATGAACAGAACATTGAAGTAATGCGTTCATTTCTGCATGAATTGTTCTGATACAATGATTATCAACTATCCAACAGCCAACATCTTCGCAGTGTTTTCCACCTGGAATTGAACCGTTATAACCGGTTGCCAAAATTCTTTTATCACGAACTAAAACACAACCGCAATGCATTCGCGGACATGTTGCTCGTTCCGAAACTAACATTGCGACTTTCAAAAAATATTGGTCCCACGAAGGTCTTTTCTTTTTTGCCATTTAATCTCCATAATTCGATTGAACATGCAATTTTATGAAAAAAGGATGAATATTTCTCGAAGTAACTATTTATTTACTAAATTTGTTCATAATAGGTATCAATTTAATAGGATAACAATTCTATGAAGAAACTCTGGTTAAACGGTAAAATCTACACGCAATGTGAAAATCAAAAAATTACTGAAGCTATTGTAACCGAAAATGATAAGATAATTTTTGTAGGGTCTAATAAAGACGCTTTAGATTTTGCCGGAAATAATTGTGCAAAATATGATTTTGAAAACAAGCTGGTTCTTCCCGGGTTTATTGATACCCATGTTCATTTTATGGTTGGCGGGATAAGCTTAACACAATTGGATTTAGGTGAAGTTAAATATAAATCTAAGTTCCGGGAAATGGTTAAGAATTATTCCCAAAAGAATAATACAAAATGGATTTTAGGCGGTAATTGGAATCATCTTCAATTTGATGAAAAAACTTTGCCAACTAAGGAATGGCTGGATGATATAGTGCCAGATAAACCGGTTTTCTTGACTCGAGTTGATATTCATACTGCTTTAGTTAATTCTGAAGCTTTAAAAATAGCAGGAATTACAAAGGACACACCTGACCCGGATGGCGGAAAAATTGTAAAAGATAAGAACGGAAATCCAACCGGTATTTTAAAAGATACAGCTATGGATATTGTAACTAAACATATTCCAAAGCCAACTGATAAACAATACTTTGAAGCGTTGAAAGCCGCACAGAATGAAGCTTTAAAAAATGGTATAACTTCTATACATGATATTACAGAAGAAAAATTCTTTAATATGTATTTAGAAGCTTATAAGATTAAGGAACTAAAAACAAGAATTAATGCAGTATTTTTAATTACACAATTAGAAGAATTACTTAGCAAAGATTTTTTCAATAAGACGAATAATAATTGGCTGAAAGCCGGAAGCATAAAAGCGTTTGCCGATGGTACTTTAGGTTCAAACACTGCTTGGTTTTTTGAACCTTATGAAGATGAACCAGATAATTATGGATTACCGACAGATTATTTGATAAACGGAAAATTCAAAGAGTGGGCTTTGCTCGCAGATAAAAATAAACTGCAACTTGTCGTCCATGCAATTGGTGATAGAGCAATTTCGGAAGTACTTGATGTCTTTGAGGAAATTGTAAAAATTAATTTGGGATGGGATAGAAGGTTCAGAATTGAACATGTTCAGCATATCAAAGAAAAAGATATTCAAAGAATGAAAAAACTAAACGTAATTGCTTCTATGCAACCCTCGCAATTATACGATGACGGAGTATGGACCGAAAATAAAATTGGCAATGAAAGATTGAAAGGAACTCACGCTTTAAAAACTTTACTCAATAATGGTATTAGAGTTTGTCTCGGAAGTGATTGGACTGTTACTCCACTTAACGTAATCCACGGAATTGATATTGCTGTTAATAGAACTACTAAAGACGGAGCAAATCCAAATGGATGGATACCAAATGAAAAAATTTCCGTTGAAGAAGCAATAAAAGCATATACAATTGATGCTGCCTATGCATCGTTTGAAGAAGATATAAAGGGTTCAATTGAAATTGGAAAACTTGCCGACTTTATTGTACTTAGCGAAAATATTTATGAAATCCCGACCGATCGAATCAAAGAAGTGAAGGTCGAAAAAACAATTTTAGCCGGCAATGTTATAGATTAATATATTCTAAAAATACTTTTTAAAACAAATCTTCATACAAGATAACAACATTATCGCTTGCCGGGTAACCCACACAAGTAAGACAAAACCCTTGTTTAATATCTTCTTCCGTTAGCGCAGTTTGCTCAACAAGTTTCAACTTACCGGATAGAAGTTTTGCTTTACAAGTACTACAGTTTCCAAACTGACAGGAATTTGGAATCTCCAATCCTTGTGCCAGTGCTTTTTCAAGAATTGTCTCACCGGGCATTACTAAAACTTTATGGCGTTCACCATTCAATATGATTGTAACTTCTCTTTCTTTTTCTTCAATCTCATCTGTTTCATCCAGAACTTTGGTAGTATAGATCTCTCTATGAATATTTTTTCGATCAACATTTTTTACTTTAAGAACATTCATAACTGTCTGCATCATTTCTTCTGGACCGCAGAGATAATATTCAACTTGCCCGATAAATTGAGTTTTATATTTCTCAAGTAACTCTATTGTTTTGTTCCGATCAATTCTTCCGCGCAAACCTTTCCAATCATTCTTTGGTTTACTTAAAGAATGTTCTATAAAAAATCTATCCGAATATTCTTTTTGAAGTGAGTTTAACTTATCATAAAATATGATCGAATCTTCATCGTGATTACCGTAAAATAGTATCACCTTTGATTCCGGTTCATATTTGAGTATTGTTTGAAGATGCGACATAAGCGGAGTAATACCACTACCGGCTCCGAACATTACAAATGTTCTTTCATTTTTTATTTCCGGAGCAACTGTAAAATTACCGAGCGGCGGAAGTGATGTAATACTGTCTCCAACTTTTAGATTATTAAGCAGATACTTTGCAGTTACGCCGTCCTTAAATTTTTTTATTGCAACACCTACCTGAGGAAGTTCATCCGGTGTTGTCCAAATCGAATAACCTCGACGGGTTTCAATTCCGTCTGCATCGAAAATAAAAGTTAGAAATTGCCCGGGTTGAAATGATAAATCTCTGTTATCTTTTTCATGAAGTAAGATACTAATAGCATCGTGAGTTTCATTTATAATTTGGTCAACAATAAGTGTAAGGGTATTGTTCATTGGATTCCTTATCTTTTTTACAATAATAACAATTGGTTTTACGAAATCGTTTCAAAATTTAGGTCAAAACTTAATGGTATTGTAGCTTAGAGGCAAGCTGCTGTGGTCGAGGGCGCAACCACAGCAGCTGAATTGATCATTAAAGGAGGGTACAACATGATTTCTTTTATAAACACAATTAACATACCAAAAGTAAAAATGCGTTTAAGAGGATATAAGTAGCTTTTTTCTTTTTTTATTGCGGAATTGAGACAAGGTTTTCTTAATGGTAAGAAAACAATTTCTTGTAAATTATTTTTGTAATAAAATCTTAAATGTTGTTCCTTTACCAATCACGGATTCTTTTACGAAAATTTTTCCGTGATGGTAGTTTTCTATAATGCGTTTAGTAAGGCTTAAGCCTAAACCCCAGCCCCGCCGTTTTGTGCTGTAACCAGGTCTAAAAATATCTTTACGGCGTTTATATTCGATTCCCTTTCCATTATCGCTTACTTCTAAATGAACAAAATTACCTTCTATATAATAACGGAAAATTATTTCTCCTTGTTTATGTTCAATTGCGTCTAATGCGTTTTTAACTAAATTTTCAATTACCCATTCAAAAAGCTCAGAATTAATTTTAACTGATAAATCCTCAGGACCATTAATAATCATTTTTAAGTTTTGTGAGGAAGAGGGGAGTCTTCTGTTAAAATAATTTATTATTCTTGTAAGAAGTTCAAAAAGGTTTTCCTCTTTCAATTCCGGTTTAGAACCAATTTTTGAAAATCTTTGAGTTACTTTGTTAAGTCTGGATAAATCATTTTCAATTTCGTCTGCTGTGTCAATTACTTTGTCGGGATTATTGTGGTAAAGTTTTAACATTTCAGCCCACCCCATCAAGCTTGAAATCGGTGTCCCGAGTTGATGAGCGGTTTCCTTCGCCATTCCAACCCAAATATTGCTTTGCTCGGTTTTCTTCATGTAACTGAAGCTAAAGTATGCAATAAGAATAAAAAATATTGCAAAGGAAATTTGTAGGTAAGGAAATAGAATAAGACTTCTTACTAATTCGGAATCTCCGTAATAGATTTTTCTCCAAACAGAAGTGCCATCGAATGTAACTTCAATAGGAGCGTGTTGTTTTTTCAATTCTTCAACTTTTTCTTGCAAAAATTCTTGAAGTTCGTCTTCGGTTAATGATGTGTCAATCTCTAAATTTCGTACACCAACATCAAAACCTTGAAAAATAACATTATCGTCAGCATCGGTTAGTATTAACGGAAAGTCAATTCTTTTGACAATGTTTTCAAAAATGAAAGTTATATCGAAGCTGTTAACGTTTGGGTCAGCAATATATTCAAGACTTTTCGCATAAAGTTCTGCAATTTGTCTTTCCCTTTCTTGAAGTCTCTGTACTAAATCATGTGTAAAGAAAAGAGTGCCCCCGGCTATGGCAATTCCAAGGATAAGGAGAATGATTTTAATATTGAAAGATGCCGGTCCGCCGGACATTTTCATTTTGGTAACCCGAAACTAAGTGTGTGAATATTATAAAATAATTGTCTCTGCCCTGCCTGGACCAACCGAAATAATGGCAATTTCAAAACCGCATTGTTCAGATATAAAAGATAGGTATTGTTGAGCTTCACTAGGCAGTTCCGAATAACTTCTTGCATTCGAAATATCTGTTTTCCAACCGGGTAAAGTTTCATAAACCGGGGTAACTCTTTCCATTTGAGCAATATCTGTTGGAAAAGAGGTTAATTTTTTTCCATCAACATGATATGCTGTGCAAACTTTTATCTCGTCAAGATAACTAAGAACATCAAGTTTAGTGATAGCAACTCTTTCGATACCGTTAATCATTCTGGAATATTTCATCATAAAAGAATCAAACCAGCCGCAACGACGTGGTCTACCTGTGGTCGCCCCAAACTCTGCCCCGGCTTGTCTTAAAATTTCACCATTTTCTTCGTCAAGCTCGGTTGGGAACGGTCCTAATCCGACTCGTGTCGTATACGCTTTTACAATTCCGAAAACCGAGGATACTTTTGTAGGAGGAATTCCGGTTCCTGTACATCCGCCACCAGAGGTTGGATTGGAAGATGTAACATACGGATAAGTTCCGAAATCAACGTCAAGTAAAGTACCTTGTGCACCTTCCATCAAAATATTTTTATTTTCTAAAGTTGCTTGGTTTAAATACATAGGTACATCTTTTATGTATGGATCAATTACTTTGTCAAATTCCAGGTACTCTTTTATTATTTGATCAACATCAAGTTCGTTTTCATTATAAACTTTTGTTAAGATCGCATTTTTCTCTTCAATATTTTGACGTATCAATTTTTCAAGATGCGGTTTGTTTAATAAATCAACAATCTTAATTCCTTTACGAGCATATTTATCAATGTAGCAAGGACCAATTCCTCTTCCGGTTGTTCCGATTTTTCTATCACCTTTTTCACTAATCGAATCTAATAATTTGTGATAAGGCATTATTAGATGAGCATTATGGCTGATAAATAATCTATCCTTAATTGATATGTTATTATTCTCCAAAAATTTTATTTCATCTAAAAGAGCTTGAGGATCAATAACAACACCACTACCAATAACACAAATAACATCCCTTCTCAAAATCCCTGATGGAATCAGATGGAGAATAAATTGTTTATCATCAATTTTTATAGTGTGCCCGGCGTTGGCTCCACCTTGGTAACGTACAACAATGTCATACTTTTCACTCAAAATATCGACAATTTTACCTTTGCCCTCGTCACCCCATTGGCTTCCAACGAGAATAGTTACTTCCATAAACTCCTCGGGTTAGTGTACAAAAAAAACTCCGAATGTAGTATTCGGAGTTAAATAATTTTTTTATTGGAAGATTAGAAACTTTTTACAGCTTCGTCAACAGAATCGAAATTCTCAAAAATCGTGATAAGTTTTGTTATAACAAGTAAACTGTTGATCTTTTCCGTTGCATTAGCAAGTTTAAGAGCACCTCCACCGTTTTTAATAGTAGTAAACCCGCTAATCAACATACCAAGACCGGAACTGTTCATAAATTTAACCCCGGCAAGGTCAATAACAACATTTTTCTTACCTTCATCGAGAAACTTGTGCAGCATGTCGCTGAATTCTTGGGCTTCTGGTCCACCCATTACGTTGCCTTTTAATTCAACAACTACGGCTCCATATTTTTCGGAAACTTTAATTTTCATAGGTTCTCCTGATTGTTAAATTCTTTTAAAACATGGGAAATAATATAATAATTTTGAAATTTATACCTAAATTTATTCTTCATAAATATTTATATTAACAGCTAAGTTATTCATTCTGCTTATAAAAAGAAAGATTATTTTCTTATAAATAAACAGAATTCTTTGGAAAGACAATTAAGCTTTGTCGGAACATAAAAGGGTAACCATCGTCTAAAATGTCAGATTTGAATCACGAAAATGCCAATCAATTTAACGATGATCAAAATGAAGATTTTCAGTTGATCAAAGATTTTATTGATGGTAATGAAGATGCTTTTACCAAGTTAGTTTTAAGACACAAAGAAAAAGTTAGGAACCTTGTTTTTCTGACTCTTGGTGATGCTGATAATGTGGATGATATTTCTCAAGATGTATTCATAAACGTTTTCCATAAAATTGGTGATTTTAGGTTTGAATCCAAATTTACAACTTGGCTTTATAGAATTACGGTTAATAAGTGTCGTGACTATCTTAGAAAAAAACGTGTTCGCAGTATTTTTGTTCCAATAAAAGATAGTACATACGAACCCGGTATAAAAGGGCATTCTGATAACCCGGATTTGCCCGGACTTATTCGAAAGGGAATTGAAAAATTACCTGAAAAATTGAGAATCCCGTTAATCTTAAGAGATATGGACGGCTTAAGCTATAAAGAAATAGCAGATCAACTTGAATGCGAAGTAGGTACTGTAAAATCAAGAATTTTTAGAGCCAGAGAAAGTTTAAAATTTATTTTAGAACCTTACCAGGATGAATTGATTTCTTGAGGCGGGGGGCTGCATGGCTTCACCTTTATTAACACGACAAAATATAAAAAAATATTTACCCGGTATTTTTTTAGCGGTACTTACTATAACACTGATGTTTTACTTTAAAGACAATCGGGGTGCTTTTGGTGAAATTGTTACTAAAAGCAAAGACGATTTATTTGCTCTCTATACAAAGAATCTCAAACCTTTGCTCTTCGGTACCGAAATTACAAACGAAGATGTATTTAACTTTGCACTTTATCAGACTCTTCCAATCGATAAAAAAGAGAATAAGCTTCTAAAAATTTCCGAAGTTGATCAGGAAACATATTATGAAGTAATACCGTCTTCTTATAAAGCCGGTACGGAAAACTATGAAAATTTCGTTAAGTTCATGATGCTTGATGCGAATCAAAAAAACAAACTTGATTCTATTCTGAATTCATACCGCGGAGAATTATCAGAAGCAATATTTACTGACGGGGCAAATACTTTAGCAATAAATTCCCGTATTACCGATTTGCAGAAAGCCGTATTGACAGATATTGCAGCTTTTGCTAAAGATGCTAACAAACCGCAATTAAGTTCTCTGCTCGGAGGTGATTTAGTTTTTTTGGATTCTCATAGCTCTTATGATCTAGTCGAGGAAATCAGGAAAGATACTTCAAGACAATTTGTAATCATTGCTCCCGATACTGCATTTACTTCGTATTTGGAATTTGATTTAGCGGTTTTGAGGAGACTCGATTCCCTTGATGATGAATGGATAAAAAATGATAAAAGATTTCCCGAAATAAATATCACAATGAAAGAGAGAGTTCCGGATAGTAAATTACCACCGCCTCCACCAATTGTTACGAGAAAAGAATTTGAAAACCAGTTTGGTTATTCTTTTAAACTTCCTTCGCAGGAATTTGATAACATTAATTTTAATAGAGCGGCGATGGATTCGCTTAGAAATTCTTTAAGTGCAATTAGGGCAGAATTAAGCAAAATATCATTTAGTTTTGATATCGATTCCTTAAGAGATTCATTTAATTTTCAGCTTAGGGCATCGGGTAAAGAATTGAATGAAGAGTTATTCTTCGAATTTAATTTTGATAATATTAATGACATTGTTACTAAATCTTTAGAATCCGCGTTGCAATTTGAGGGAAGTGAACAAGATTGGGAAAATTTCGCTGTTGAAATTGATTCTTTGGTTAATGAAATGGTAAATAAAAAAGCCGATTCAAAAAAATTAAATAAAGAAAGAATAAAAAAGTTAGAGGAATTGAAGAAAAGGAAAAATCAATAATTAACTTATGAATTTGTTCTCTCCAAATATTGCAAAATCTCGAAAGTTGGAATATTCAATTGGTTTTTCAATTCTACTTTTTATCTTCAAGATACTTTTTAGTTCATCTGATTCTTTTTTATATCATTTTGCAAATGAATTTATTGTTTTCTTTACTTTGTATTTTTGGCTGCTTTACCTGATTGATTTTGTTCATACAAAACTGAGCTCACCGTTACAATTAGTGTTGAATGTAGGAATTCTTGCAGCATTGTTCTTTTTCTTTGTTGCAATGTCAACAATAATATTTGACCTAAAAACTTTTACTCCACATCAAAATTTTATTACGTCGATCTTTTCTTTAATTATTTCTTTTATATGTTTTATTGCAGCAGCTTATATATTCTCGTCTTTTAGAGAACTGTTTTTTCTCAGGCAGAAAAGAGATCCCAAAACATACTTCAATACGATGATCGTATTTTTTGTGTTTCTTTTTTTCTCAAACCTTTTAATAAAGATTGACCAGGAATTCGATTACCCCAAAAACGCATTTTATATTGTCGCATTGATTTTAATATCAATTAATTCGCTTAGAGTTGCCTGGATTGCATTTCTAACAAAGCGGCAGAAAATTTATTTGCTGATTTTAAGTGTTGTTCTAGGAATTCTCTTCGGATTTAATTTTAGTTTTTCATTAGACGAAAATATACTTACTAAAATTTTGGTTGATTTATCACCCGGATTTCATTCAGTGTTAAGTTTAATGATGATCTACGGTACAATTTACTTTGGAGTTATTTTCTTTACAACATTATTTCATCTTCCGACAGCCGAAGCATTTGACCGTAAAGCCGAAGAAGTAACCTCGTTTCGTGATCTTACTAAACTTGTAACACAAGTATTGGATTTCAAGGAACTTGCAAATACAATTACGCAAGTAACAACAAAGGTTTGTAATTCGGATTCAGCTTGGCTTGTTGTTATTGATAAAGAAGAATATGATTTAGTTTCCATCAATAATATCGGATATGTGGAAGCGGATGAACTTAGTCTAAAAATATTGGAAAGTCTAAATGACGAGACAGAATCGCTAATAACATTGAACCGGGATATGACAGAGGTTTCTCTGAAAAATGATCTGCGAAAATTTAATTTCAGTTGGATAGTTATTGCTCCGTTAAAGATTCATGAAAAACAAAAAGGATTTTTATTTGCCGCACGACAAAAAGATTTTCCGTTTGACGATGATGATAAAAAAGCCATTGAAGCATTCTCCGATTATGCCTCTGTTGCAATGGAAAATGCGATGTTAATTGAAGAATCTATTGAAAAAGAAAGATTGGAAAAAGAATTGGATGTTGCTCGTGAAGTTCAATATAAAATTCTTCCTTCAGAAACTCCTAAGTATAAAAATGTTGATATTTCAGCAATGTTTATTCCGGCATTTGAAGTAGGAGGTGATTATTACGATTTCTTCGAACTTGATGATGATCAACTAGGTGTAGTAATGGCTGATGTTTCGGGTAAAGGAATTTCTGCAGCATTTATTATGGCAGAAGTTAAAGGAGTTTTCAAATCGTTATCAAGTGTTATCTTTGATCCTCATGATCTATTAGTAAAAGTAAATGCAATCTTAAGTGAGAGTCTGGATTCTAAAAATTTTGTTACCGCAATTTACGGAGTACTAAATCTAAAAAGCGGTAAATTCAATTTTGTAAGATGCGGTCATACTCCGTTAATTTTAATTTCCGAAGGCAGGGCAGAGAGATTTACACCAATGGGTATGGGATTAGGTTTAGACAATTCGGAAAAGTTTTCTGATACATTAAAACAAATGGAAATTCAACTAAAGAATAACGATATTTTAACTCTTTATACAGACGGTATTCCTGAAAGTCAAAATGCGCATTTGGAAGATTTTGGCTATGAGCGTTTTGAAAATATATTAATAGAAAATTCTTATTTATCAACGGACGAAATTTCTAATAAAGTTATGGCAAATCTTACAACATTTTCAAAAGATAATATGCAAAACGACGATATCACACTTTTAATTATGAAATGGATTTCTAACAATAAAATAGTCGGGGAGAATTAATGGCAGATTTCAACGTCAATGTCAGAGGGGTTGGGTCTGTAAGCGTTATTGATGTTAAAGGGTATCTTGATGCACACACAGCCCCCCAACTCGAAAACGCTTTCAATCAGTTGATTGATGGTAGTAAGTATAAGGTTGTTGTCAATTTTAATGATCTTTCTTACATCAGCAGTGCCGGACTCGGTGTCTTTATGGCTTATGTCGAAACTATGAGGGAAAATAAAGGCGACATAAAGTTTTCAAATATGCAGGATGGAGTTTACAATATTTTTGACCTGCTCGGTTTTCCGATGCTTTATGAATTTTATAAAAATGAAAATGAAGCGATAGAAAAATTTAAAGAATCTATTTCAAAGTGACATCCAAAACAAATAATATTAACAAAGAACTTACCGTAAAAAGTACTACGAATAATCTTGCAATTATTAGAGAATTTGTTGAAAATATTGCAAGAGAAAGTGGTTTCTCTAAAGAAATTGTAAGTAAAATTTCACTTGCTGTGGATGAAGCTTGTACCAATGTAATCAAACATGCTTATAAATTTTCTCCCGACAGAGAAATAAAAATACTTACCCAGTTTAATGATTCTAAACTTACTATAAGAATTACAGACAGCGGTGATAAGTTTGATCCGAATTTAATTCCTGAACCAAATTTAAAAGAATACCATAAACAAAAGAAAGTTGGTGGTTTGGGAATGTTCTTAATGAAAAAATTAATGGATGAAGTGCAATACCTTACTCTTTCCGGTAATCAGAATCAAGTTGTTTTAGTTAAATATCTCGCATAAATAAATGCAAACCAAAGATCAAAATTCAGCCTTAAGAAATCTCTCGGCGTTAGTTGATTTCAGCAATGTAATCAATTCCAGTCTCGATATACAATTTGCTTTTAATAATCTGTTATTAACATGTCTTGGTAAATTTCACGCTACACGCGGTTGTATTTTAATAAGAGGTGTAGATAATTTATTAAATGTAAGTTCTTCGAAAGGACTTACGCAAGAATCACTAAATTCATTCCCGGTTGTTAAGTTCTCGGATTACGGAAGTAATAAAGAATTTCAGGCTTTTCTTAAAAAGAACAGGTTGGCTTTAACTCAAAAAATCATTTCATCTGATGGAGAAATCGGTTTACTTATCCTTGGCGAAAGAATTGACGGTTCGAATTATTCTGATGATGATATAAATTTTCTCAAAACGATTTTAAATATTGCAGCTACCGCAATTGAAAATGCAAGATCCGTTGAAAAGCTAAAACTTCTTAACCGGGAACTCGACGGAAAAGTTAATCAACTACGATCTCTTTTTGATTTAAGTAAAGAGTTCAGCGGAATTTTAGAAAAAGATATGATCGGAAAACTTTTAGTCTTTTCAATAATCGGGCAGCTAATGGTCTCTAAATATGCTGTTGTTATTTGTGATGATGTTAAGTTAGAATTTCTTGAAAATAAATTCCAACATGAGAAACTTGAACCTGCATTAAAAGATTGTATGCCTGCCGAATTAAAACAGGTTCTGCAAACTGATCAAATCATAAATAAATATTCTAAACTCTTCGAGCTTGGCGTGTCATTAATAATACCGATGCAGATAAAAGGGTCAACAAAAGGGTTAATTTTGCTTGGTGAGAGGAGAAGCGGATTAAAATATTCTGAAACCGATATTGAATTCATTTCCTCGGTTGGCAGTTTAGCAATTATTTCTATAGAAAACGCAAATCTCTTTCAAGAAGCAATAGAAAAACAAAAGTTGGAAAAAGATCTAGAATTGGCCAGAAATATTCAGCAGAATCTTCTACCGAACAAAATTCCGCAAATGAAAAATTTTGAAATCGCTAATATCAATAAATCGGCAAAGCAAGTCGGCGGAGATTATTATGACCTTATTAAGCTGGATGAAAACAGATTACTTTTTGCAATTGCTGATGTTTCCGGTAAAGGCGTTCAAGCTGCACTTCTTATGGCTAATTTACAAGCTTTCTTGCAAGCAGTTGTTAAACAGAACTTTCCTTTAGCCGAAGCGACTAATCTGATAAATGATTTGGTCTCCGGCAATACTACAATGGGAAGTTTTATTACTTTCTTTTGGGGTATTATTGATGATTCGAATAACGTATTGACTTTTGTAAATGCAGGGCATAATCCTCCTTTACTTATTAGAAAAGGTGAAATAACAAAACTTAAAAAAGGTGGAATGATACTGGGTGTTATGGAAACAGTAATTCCTTATGAATCGGAAACTGTTAAACTCCAAAAAGATGATTTGCTGATTTTGTTTACAGATGGTATTACAGAAGCTATGAACAAAAATCTAGAAGAATATACAGATGAACGTCTTGAAGAATTAGTAAAAAATTTAGAACCAATTTCTGCTCAGAACACACTCGATGAAATTATCGATGATGTCAATAATTTTACCGGGGGTGCAGAGCAGTCGGATGATATTACTTGTTTAGTTATAAAAAATTGTTAGGTTGAACATAAGCACATTCTTTGCAAAATATCGAACGAAGTTGAGAACACCATTCTTTTATGCTTTGCTTATTCTTGGCATTTTCAACCTTTATTTTACACTCGAGATTATTCCGCAATCTAACGATGAATGTTTATGGATACAGAAAAGAATTGATAAAGATAATGTCGGGGTATTTTTTGAGTTAGTTAAGAAAGACGGTGTTACGTGGGAAGCGGGGATTCGCGATGGCGACAGACTATTAGCAATTAATGGAGTTGAGATCAAGAACACAGGTTCAGCTCAATATCTTTTAAATCAAATTGCTGCGGGTGACTCCGCCTATTATCTCTATGAAAGAGATGGAGTTGAATTTGAAGAATATGTTCAAATTAAAAAATTAATCAACTTTGGTTCGCTGTCCTATATTCTAACTTCAATTATTTGGTTAATTGTTGGTTTCATTGCTATTCAATCTAACCCGGAAGGCAAGCTACAATCATTATTTTATAAGATCGGAATCTTTCTAACATTTTTTGCAACATCGAGTTTGTTGAGCGACAACTTCAACTCCAACCCTCTTTATGAATTTGACTGGTTGATTAATATTATTACATTAGTTGTGATTTATGCCGCTTCTTTTTTGCCTTTTTATATCATATCGTTCTTTTGGATGTTTCCTAAACCGCTTCCGGTACTTAATAAGAATTTTGTGAAAAAAAGTTTGCATTGGCTACCGAGAATTATTTTCTCTTTAGTGATTATAATATCCATTCTCAATTTATTCGGAATTTTAGGTAGTCATATGTTTTTTATCCGCCGTTATGTTGATATGACTCTAGGTAGTCTATTTATCATCTCGGTAATGACAGGATTGGTTTCACTTATTTATTCTTACACAAAACTAAAAGGTAAAAAAGAGAAGAGACCAATATTTGTAATCGTGGTTTCCTATTCATTAGCAGTTTTAGCAATAATATATACAAGCACTTTGGCAAATGAATTAGCCGAGACGATCTTCAACAACCCGGAGTTTTTCCTGCCTATATTATTTGTTGCCGTACTTCCGCTTTCTTTCGGTTATTCTATCTTTAAGTATTCGTTGATGGAAGTTAGCGATGTTATTAAGAATGCAATCTTTTATGGCTTCTTAACGGTATCGCTTGCGGCTTCTTATTTCTTAGTAATTTATATACTCGGGCTTGGAATCAGCACTGCCATTTCAACCGAATATCAAGGAATTATTGCAGGAATTATTTTTGTAATCTTTGCTCTGTTATTTCAGAGTACCAAAGACAAATTCCAAGAATATATAACACGTAAATTCTACCCGGAACAATTTGCCGCACAAAAGATTTTAATTCAATTCAGCAGTGAAATACCTATGGTGGTTGGAATGGAAAATATTCTGAACTACACACAGGAAATTTTTATTGACTCATTAAAAGTTAGGAAGTATGCTTTCTATCTTAGTTCAAACGGGAATAATAAATTTTCACTTGTAAGAAGTTACGGTATTTATGCATTACCGGTGGAATTCATTAGTAACAATTCTTTGTTGAATGAATCAATTAGTTCAAAAGAAAGTTTGAATAAAACTAATATTATTGAGCATGAGGAGTTTAAAACATTATTACCCGCTATTGCGGAAGAATTGACTAAAGAATCAATTTATACGATTGTTCCATTAATAGTGAAATCAAGAATAATTGGTTTAATGCTGTTTGGTTTGAAATATTCCGGTGCAAGATTTGCGGGAAAAGATTTAGAATTGCTTAACGCTGCTGCAAATCAAGTTTCCGTTGCTTTGGAAAATGCAAGGCTATATGAGTCCGAAGTAGAAAAAATGAAATTAGAACATGATTTGGAGAATGCGAGAAAAATTCAAGAAAGTCTACTGCCTAAAACTATTCCAAAAATAAAATCATTACAAATTGCGGGCTGTATGATTCCAGCAATGCACGTTGGTGGTGATTACTATGATTTTATCAAAGTATCTGAAAGTAAACTCTATGTAATTATCGGTGATGTTTCGGGTAAAGGTTTGGCGGCTTCGTTCTATATGTCGAAACTTCAGACTATGATTCGCTTATATTGTAACGATAACACCTCACCGAAAGAAGTTCTATCTAAAATAAATAAATCTATTTATGAAAGTATTGAGAGAAACTCTTTTATTACGGTTGCTGTTGGGCTTTTTGATTTGGAGAAAAAAAAGCTTTACTATTGCCGGGCAGGTCATACACCTTTGATTGAAATGAATATTAATAGTTTTACTTATCATCAATCGAAAGGGATTGGTGTAGGATTGGAAAAAGGTGATATCTTCGATTCTTCTTTAGTCGAAATTGCAATAGACTTAAAACACGAGCACAATTATATTTTCTTTTCCGATGGTATCACCGAAGCGATGAATGAACATGACGAGATGTATGGTGATTTACGATTAGAAAAGTTACTTATTGAAAACTCAAGCAAATCTTCCGAAGCAATTCTTAATTCAACTATTCAATCAGTTGAGAAATTCCGAACAAAGAGTCCTCAGAATGACGACATCACTTTAGTTGTTGTAAAATACAATTGATACAGCGTACATTACAATACAACTTCCCTTCATAATATCTCATTTATTTTTATCTTTGCAAGACTAACATTCTAACAAAAAAGGAGATGCAAATTTGGATAATATTATTAATACCGCAACAAGATGGGCTGAAGCATATACCTTAAGTATCGTTGCCGCGATAGCAATATTAATAATCGGTAAATATGCAGCTAAATTTATGAGAAACCTTTTACAGAAGTTATTGAGAAAAAGTAACCTTGATGCCGCAATAGTTAGTTTTCTCGGAAATCTTTTCTATGGATTACTTCTAACTCTTGTAGTGCTAATGGCATTAGGTGAACTTGGAGTTCAAACAACATCATTTATTGCAGTGGTTGGTGCCGCCGGTCTTGCAATTGGTTTTGCTCTTAAAGACTCTCTATCTAACTTTGCTTCAGGAGTTATGATATTGATTAATAAGCCATTTGGTATTGGAGATTATATAGAAGCCGGTGGGACTGCAGGCACTGTTAATGAGATTAAACTTTTTGCGACTAAGTTGAAATCCCCCGATAACAAAGTTATTTTTGTTCCTAACTCGAGTATTATTGGAGGGATAATCACAAATTACTCTGCAGAAGAAACAAGAAGAGTCGATATGGAATTTGGTATAGGATACAATGATGATATTGACAAAGCAAAAGAAGTAATATTGAAATTATTAAGCAAAGACGACAGAGTATTGAAAGATCCCACCCCGCAGATTGTTGTCGGGTCACTTGGAGACAGCAGTGTTAATATTAGAGTTAGACCATGGGTTAGAAAAGAGAATTATTGGGGATTCTTTTTTGACATGACTGAAAATGTTAAAAAGGCGTTTGATGCTGAAGGAATTTCGATTCCGTTTCCTCAAAGAGATGTTCATCTCTTTCAACAATCATCAAATTAATTTTTCTTAGATCACTTTAAAACAAAAAACCCGAACTCTTTTTTAAGTTCGGGTTTTATTTTAAATCTTTTACCAACAATCAAACTAAAACTGAATCCCTTTCTTAATTCTCTTCGCATACTCTAATACAAACGGGCTAGCAACAAAGACAGAAGAATAAGTTCCTATGAGTATACCAAAGAATAAAGTAAAGGCAAACGCACGAAGTACCTCGCCTCCGAAAAACAATAAAACGGTAACAACTACTAATGTTGTTAAACTTGTAATAACTGTACGAGGAATAGTTTTATTAATAGCTTTGTTTATATTGTCTTCTAACGGGGCAGTTTTGTGTATTTTGATGTTTTCACGAATTCTATCAAATACAATCACTGTATCATTAATTGAATATCCGACTAAAGTCAAAAAGGCTGCAACAACACTAATAGAAATTTCGAGGTTAAGTCCAGGGATAACATTATATAGAATAGAGAAAACACCTAGTGTAATTAAGACGTCGTGGAATAATGCAGCAACAGCACCGAGAGCAAAAACAAATTTAAAGCGGAATCCAAGATAAACAAGAATGACTACCAATGCGAGTAATACAGCAACTACTGCATCGCGTTTTAATTCTTTACCGATTTTTGGTCCTACATTATCTTCTTTTAAAACCTGAAATTTATTATCGGGCATATTTGCAAGAAGATTTTCCTGAATCCAGTCTGAAATTCCGACTCTAACAATAAATTTATCATTATCTTCTTCTTGGCTGAACTTTGTAGCTTGAAATCCGTTTTGGAACAAAGTTCTAATTATTGATTCCAACTTATCTTTATCATTAATTTGATAAGTAACCGAAGCTCTTGTAGAATCAACTAAATTGAAATTAATGTCAGGGAAATTTTTATTAATTATTTGCTCAAGTGTTTCTATAACTTTTGGAAAAAGTTCATTCGGAATTTCTTGTAATTCAGAACGAACAAGTATACCGGTTTCGCCTCCAAAAGTTTTTACTTCAACGTTGCCAAGACCCAAATCACTCAAATAATCTCTAATCTCACTAATTTGAATTGGTTTTTCAAATTCAAGTGCTATTTCTGATCCGCCTTTGAAATCAATACCGAATTCAATACCTCTAAAAAGTAGGCTCAATAAACCAATTGATAAAAACAAACCAGAGAAAATGTAAGCAATCTTTCTTTTACCAAGAAAATCAAAATTTGTGTTTTGAAAAATTCGCATGTATTAAAATTCTCCTAAATAAAAACTTTTAACCAATATTAACTTTCATACCTTTAGCCGCCATCATATCTAAAACAACTCTTGTAACAACAAGTGCGGCAAATAAAGAACAAGCTATACCTATCATAAGAGTTAAAGCAAAACCTTGTACCGGTCCGCTTCCAAATTGATATAAGATAACTCCGGTAAAAAATGTTGTTATATTTGAATCGAATATTGCAGAATACGAATTAGAATAACCGCTTTGAATTGCGGCACGGATAGTTTTTCCGGTTGATAATTCTTCTCTAATTCTTTCATAAATAATTACGTTAGCATCAACCGCCATACCAATTGTCAATATGATACCGGCAATACCGGGAAGTGTTAATGTAGCACTAAATCCGGCAAGTATTCCCATTATGAACAAAACAGTAAAGAATAATGCTATATCAGCTATTACTCCTGTCTTTGAGTAATAAAATATCATGAAGATTGCTACTAAAAAAAGTCCGATTAATGTCGAATTGAAACCTTGGTTAATGGAATCCTGTCCTAGTGAAGGACCGACGGTTCTTTCTTCAATTATATCTACCGGTGCTGGAAGTGCGCCTGCTTTTAGAACAATTTCTAAAAGTTTAGCTTCTGTTAAATCGCCGATACCTTCTATTACCGAATTTCCGCTTGGTATTTTGTTCCTAATAGTAGGAGCAGAATAAACAACACCATCTAAGATAATAGCGCATCTTTTATCAATATTTGCCCCGGTAATTCTTGCCCATTCTCTTGCGCCTTCAGAGTTCATTTGCATATTTACAATCGGTGCTGAAGTCTGCGGGTCAATATTTGATTGTGCATCAACAATAACTCCACCGGTCAACTCTGCTTTTTTATTAACTAATATCATCCTGTAAATTTCTTCGCCATCTTGTGTAGCTTCTGGTTTAGCCCAGAAGACAAACTGCACATTATCAGGAATTACATTTTGAATTTCTGGTCTAACTAAATATGATTCCAATTTCGGCCTGTCACTTTGACGAACAAATGCATCGGCAAATGGGCTTTGAGGATTAATCATAGCGATGGAGAAGAAAGGATGCTCGCGGGCGAATTGTTCTTCCGTCATATCTTCTACAGCAGTAGTATCACCTACATTGACTGTATCGGAAGGAGATTTCAATAATTCTGCCAATTTATTGTCAACTGCATTCATCACTTGTATTGTGAAATCAGCGTCTCTGACAATTTTGAATTCGAGCAAAGCACTTCCTTGTAATAATCTTTTAGCATCCTCTTCCTTAGAAATACCGGGAAGTTCGACAATAATTCTTCTTGCACCTTGTCTTTGTATACTTGGTTCGGAAACACCATACTGATCAACACGATTTCTAATAATTTCTATCGCTCTTGTTACAGCATCAGACTCTTGATCTTCGAGTGAACTTATTATTTCCGAGTCATCTTGACGGATTGAACCAAAGTACCTGCTAAGGCGAATGTTATTCTGTTGAAGTTTTTGTGCAAGTATCGAAACAACATTTACTTCTTCAATTTTTGCTTGCTGTTCAGCTTCATTTAAGATTTCAAGAAACTTTTGATCCGGATCTTTCGCAAGTTTTTCTAAAAGCTTAGCGGTATTAACTTCCATTACTAGATACATGCCGCCTTGCAAGTCCAAACCAAGCTTAATCCTTTTTTCGCGTGCATCTCTAAAATCAGGATTGCTGGCAAAAATTTCATCTTCTCTCATGCTGACCAAACGTTCAAAACGGTCTTCAGAAAGTTCCGGGTTTGTAGTTCTTAAACTGTCTCTAAATTGTTCTAATTTAGAATTAATGAGTTTGGTATTCTGAGAATCGGCGTAAGTTGGATAAAGCAGATAGAGACTTAAAGCTACAGCACCTAATATGAGAATAATTCTGAATCTAAATTCTTTCATCCTATCAATAAACCTTTAATTTAAGTGAATAATCTGATTTAAATTAAGACAACCAATATAGACAGTTAACCCCTAAAAATCAATTTAAATTGACAAATGGAATTTCTCTAAATGATTGTTTTATAAATAATTAACCCGGCAGAAGCCGGGTTAAAAATTGTTACTAATATTTACTCTCTAACAACCCAGGTTTTAACAGTAGAATTAACCTTCGGGTGGAGTTTTACATTAACGCTGTAAATCCCCAGAGCTTTAATAGGTTCCGTGATTTCAATTTTTCTTTTATCTATTTGAAATCCTTTTTCGTTTAAAGAATCCGCAATCATTTGAGTTGTAACAGAACCGAAAATTTTATCTTCTTCTCCAACTTTTACCGGTATGGAAATAGAAATGTTTTCAAGTTCAGATGCAATCTTTTGAGCTTCTTCTAATTCTTTGGATTCTTTCTTAAGAATTAATTTTTTTTCTTCTTCAAAGGCTTTGATATTGCCGGGTGTTGCAATATAAGCAATTTGTCTTGGGATCAAGAAGTTGCGCGCAAAGCCGTTTTTTACTTCAACCAAGTCACCAATTTCACCCAACTTTTCGTAATTCTTTCTTAAAATTACTTTCATTAGATTCTCCTCAATTACTTAACAGCTTCAGAAACGTAAGGCAATATAGCAACTTGACGAGCTCTTTTAATAGCCCGTACTAATTCACGATGTTGTTTTGCACTTAAACCAGTTATTCTGCGAGGAATAATTTTCCCCTGATCAGTAATAAATTTCTGAAGTTGTTTTGAGTCTTTGTAATCAATGTAATCATCGATTACGCGTTTTACTTTTTTTACTTTCATTTAACTTTTCCTTCAATGAATTTAATTTTTGTCGCTGTCATTCATCAAATCAGATTCTTCATCAGTCAAAAACTTATCAAAAGAATTGTCCTCATAGTTAGAATCTTCATCATCGGAAGTGGAGCTATAATCTTCATCACCATTTTGTTTGTTGAATTTATTCAAAAATTGAATTCGTTTTGCTTTTATTTCAACTATTGTTCTGTTTTTACCTTCATCAGTTTTGAAGGTTCTACTTTGAAGTTCACCGTCAACTAAAACGGCACTTCCTTTAAATAGTCTTTCACGACAGCTATCTGCTAATTTATTCCAAGCAACAACCCCAACATAGCAAACATCTTCTTGCCATTGGTTTGTGCTGTCTTTGTATCTTCTGTTAACAGCAATGTGAAAATTTACAACCGGTGTACCATTTGTCGTTTCTCTAAAAACCGGGTCTTTTGTTAAGTTTCCAGCTACAACCACACTGTTTAATTCAGGCATTTTCAAATCAGCCATTACTTACCTCCAACTAGTCTGATGTTTGTTTATCTTCACTAACTGCGTTATCTACTTGTTCAGCTTCCTGTTGAGAAGCACGTTCTTTCATTTGAGCGATGTATTTGAGATCTTCTTTGCCCAACATAATTGTAAGGTATCTTACAATAGTTTCATCAAGACGATAAATTCTTTCTAACTCTTTTATTGTTTCTGTTGGAGATTCAAAACGGAAAATTGCATAATACCCGCTTTTCGATTTTTGAATTGGATAAGCTAAACGTTTTCTTCCCCAACGTTCGATGTCTGAAATTTCAGCACCATTTGTTTTGAGAGTTTCTTGAATTCTTGTGAGAGTTGTTTCGATTTGCTCATCTTCTAATGCGGCATTTAGAATTACAACACTTTCATAATGTCGTTTTGTCATCTATTCACCTCCCTATGGACTTTTGGTCCTCCATAATTAATGGAGAACAGGGTTATAAAAAATATGTCGGCAAATATAGTATTATTTTATTAACGGTGCAATAACTAGTGAAACCACCGACATTAGTTTAATTAATATATTCAAAGAAGGACCGGATGTATCTTTGAAAGGATCACCAACTGTATCGCCCACAACTGCAGCTTTATGAGCATCCGAACCTTTAGTATACTTAAAACCGTCTATTTCAATTCCGCTTTCAATTAACTTTTTGGCATTATCCCAAGCACCACCTGCATTTGATTGAAATATCGCCATTAATACTCCACTGGCAGTTACACCGGCTAATAAACCTGCTAACATTTCTTTACTAAAGAAACCGACAATAACAGGAACGCTTACTGCCATCAAGCCCGGTAAGATCATTTCACGTATTGCGGCTTTTGTAGAAATTTCAACACAGCGAGAATATTCGGCTTTTGCAGTACCTTCACGCAAGCCTTTTATTTCTCGAAATTGTCGTCCAACTTCAATAATCATTTCTTTTGCTGCACGTCCAACAGCATCCATCGCCATTGCCGAAAATAAAAACGGAAGCATTGCCCCAATCAATAAGCCACCCATAATTACAGGTTTTGAAATATCAATAATCAAGATTTCCGCCTGCTGCATATATGCTGAGAAAAGTGCTAAGGCTGTTAATGCCGCCGAACCAATTGCAAATCCTTTACCGATTGCAGCAGTAGTGTTACCGACTGCATCAAGTTTATCTGTTCTTTCACGAACTTCTTTTGGTAATTCTGCCATTTCAGCAATTCCACCCGCATTATCGGAAATTGGTCCGTAAGCATCTACTGCGAGTTGTATTCCGGTTACCGATAACATACCTAATGCAGCTATAGCAATTCCATATAGATTTGCTAATTCGAATGAGATAACAATTCCAGCAGCAATTATAATAATTGGTAATGCTGTGGATCTCATCCCAACACCAATACCTGAAATTATATTTGTTGCAGAACCGGTAATTGATTGATTGGCAATTCGTTTGACAGGATTTTTATCGGTTCCTGTATAATATTCAGTTATCAACCCTATTGAAGTTCCGGCAAACAAACCAATTAATGTAGCAAAGAAAATTCCATTACTAGTATATGTAAATCCTCCGAATTCCCAAGAAGAGGGAAGAAGGGCATTAATAATAAAATATGAAGCAATTACCATCAAACCTGATGCACCAAACTCACCAATATTTAATGCCTTTTGAGGATTACCACCTTCTTTTACTTTTACGAAGAAAGTACCTACAATAGAAAGTACAATACCTGCTCCTGCTAAAAAGAGGGGAAGCAGCACGGCTTCTAATCCAAGTTCCGGAACTTCCGGTGATGCAAATAATGCACCGAGAACCATTGTTCCTATTATTGCACCAACGTATGACTCGAAAAGGTCGGCACCCATTCCTGCAACATCGCCAACATTATCGCCAACATTATCGGCAATAGTAGCAGGATTGCGAGGATCATCTTCTGGAATACCTTCATAAACTTTTCCTGCTAAGTCAGCACCAACATCTGCGGCTTTTGTATAAATACCACCACCAACCCTTGCAAAAAGTGCAATAGAAGATGCTCCTAATGAAAACCCGGAGAGAACGTTTATTACTTTACCTAAATCCCAATCAAGATTACTATAAATAATAAAAAGAACACTTAAACCAAGTACGCCCAAACCAACTACATTCATTCCCATAATAGAACCGCCTGAGAAAGCAATGTTTAGTGCTGGACCTAAACCAGTTCTAGCAGCATTTGTTGTTCTAACATTTGCTTTGGTTGCGGCAATCATTCCGAGAAATCCAGCAAGAGCTGAAGAAAGAGCTCCAACTATAAATGATAAGGAAATTAACCAGGACGAGTCATCACGTCCGAAATTTGCATAGCCTAATAATATGGCAACATAAACAACAAAGATTGCAAGGATTTTATATTCTGTTCTTAAAAATGCAATTGCACCTTCTTTGATGTAATTGGAAATTTCAACCATCTTCTCGGTGCCAACAGGCTGCTTATTTATCCATGAATTTTTTGTATATGAGTAGAGAAGTGCTAATAGTCCAAGGACAGGAATTACGTAAATTAACGAGTCCATATTTTTCTCCTAGTTTTCCTCTCTTTCGTGTGGGGGATTTTCTTTATTAAAATTTATCGAATATTTACTAAAGTGATCCGTCATACTTTTTAGACCACCGCTAATAAAATTTTCAATTAACTCTACAGCAAAGTCAAAATTTAATTTTAAGTTATTAAGTTCATCAAATGAAAATTTACTTAACACATAGTCAGCTTGGTAACCTTTATCAAAATCAGCACCAATACCAAACCTCAATCTTGGAAATTCATCAGATAGAAGATGATAAACAATAGATTCAAGACCATTATGACCGCCGGTGCCGCCGCTTTTACGAATTCTCAATTTTCCTAGTTCCAGATTTATATCGTCAACTACAACCAAAAATTGATTTAAAGGTATTTCAAGTTTTTCAAGAACATCTAATGCTGCAAGACCGGAATTATTAACATAAGTAGTCGGTCTTATAATAATGAAATCATTCTTGTTAAGATTGCCCTCAGCAAAGTGGTAATCACTTTGTGATGCTTTATAGACAAGTTTATGTTTTTCAACAAACCTGTCTATAATGATAAACCCGGCGTTATGTTTCGTATTAACATATTTAGCGCCGGGATTTCCAATGCCTAATACAACATGCAATAAACTTTACTCGTTGGTTTCTTCTTCAGCTTTACCTTTTTTGATTACTTCCGGTTCAGCAGGTTCATCACTTTCAACTTCCTCTTCAACATGTTCTTCTTCAAGAATCTTAGGTGCAACAATTGAAAGCACTACAGATTTTTCCGGGTTCAATATTTTTATATCCTCAAAACTGAGATCTGCAACTGTTATTGTTTGTCCGAATTTCAAATTAGTAACATCAAATTCGAGATGTTCGGGGATGTGACGTGGTAAACACTCAATATGCAGTTTATGCAACACTTGTTGAAGAATTCCACCATCCTTAACTCCTTGAGCCGTACCTCTAAGCATAAGCGGTATTTCTAATTCAAGAACTTCACCTCTAGTAATTCCTCTCAAATCAAAATGAACTACTTTATCTGTTACCGGGTCAAATTGAATTTCTTTAAGAATTGCCTCGTGCATTTCTTCCTTATGACCATCAATTTTTAATTGAATGAGATGACTTTCGGATGTAAACACAAGTGGATTAATATCATTTTCTTCAACAAGAATTGGAATTCCAACATTCCCTTTTATATAAAATACGCCGGGAACTTTACCATTCTTTCTTTGTTGATTCAAGGTTCCTTTTGTAGAAACCTCTCTCATTTTTGCTTTTAATGTAACTTCAGCCATTTTACTTTATCTCCGTGTAATAACTTTCTTAACTTTTATCTATTTCAAATAGAGTACTAATAGATTCGTTTCTGTATGATCTAATTATTGCTTCAGCAAATAATTCAGAAACGGTTCTTACCACAATTTTTGTCGAATTAACAGATTCTTTTAAAGGAATTGTATCACTCACATAAAGAGTTTCCAATTCAGAGTCTTCAATTCTTTTAACTGCATCACCCGAAAGCAATGGATGTGTAATAGTACCGTAAACTTTTTTTGCTCCATGCTTTTTAAGTGCTTCAATTGCCGAAACGAACGTTCCGCCTGTATCAATCAAATCATCAACGAGAAGAACGTTTTTACCTTCAACATCACCAATGACATGCATAACTTCAGATAAATTGTGTTCCGGACGTCTTTTATCCAGAACAACAATGTGTGTATTTAACCTTCTAGCATAAGAGCGTGCTAACTTAATACCACCCATATCGGGTGAAACCATTAAAAGATCGTCACTAATATCTTTGAATACACTTGTAAAAATGGGTGATGCATACAAGTGATCAAACGGGATGTCAAAGAAACCTTGGATCTGAGCTGCGTGAAGATCCATTGTAATTATTCTATTAGCACCTGCTACGGTTAAAAGGTTAGCTACGAGTTTTGCAGTTATTGCAACTCGCGGCTGATCCTTTCTGTCTTGCCTAGCATAACCAAAATATGGAAGAACCGCAGTTACTCTTTTTGCGGATGCTCTGCTAGCCGCATCAATAAGTATTAACAACTCCATTAAATTTTCTGCAGGCGGTTGAGTTGACTGAACAACAAATACATCTCTACCACGAATATTTTCTTTATACTTAGCCCAAATTTCACCGTCGCTAAACCGTTTTAACTCTAAAGTGCCGAGAGGTAATCCGAGATAGTCGACAATTTTTTGTGCTAGTTCAGGGTTTGAGCTGCCGGAAAAAATGAGTGGAGTTGAATCCACAATTTCCTCATCGTATTCTAAAATATACAGATTTCAAATATAGTTAAATACCTTAGGTATGTCAAATAATGGTATTACAATAACTTATCTCAATTCTTATGGATTATTTTCTCTTTTTAAATAAATAAAACAACACAATAAGTATGACAGTTAAAGTAGAGTAATAGACCCAATCGGGTGTTTCTTTTAATCTAAATGGACGAAAAGAAGCGGTGATTTTTTTCCCCGTTCCTATCTCGGAAAGCGAATATTCCCAAGTGAGTTTATTCCTTGATTTCGAATTAGCGTTATGATCTAAAATATCACCCGGTAAATAATAAACAAGGGAAATCATGGAGTCATCACCTTTGAAACCGAATCCGGTTGCAAACGGAGGAATAAATTGCGAGAATATTTTTGTTCCTCCGGGTCCATCAATAAGATCAAAGTTTGCTCCCTTAAAAGCTTTTGTAAATTTAAGTGAATCGAAGTTATTAAATTCGAATTGGACTTGAGCATGGATTGTTGAATCTTTATAATTTACGAATGTCTCTATTCTTTTCAGCATAATGTGATTCGAGGCAAATTCACTATTTATACTGTCTTTATTAAAAATATGTAGTTTATTCAATAAGACTGAGTCCCGTTTATCCTCCCATTTTAGCCAATAATGAATGAACATTTCTCCGCTGCCGTCGGTTTTTATTGTAGTTATTTGTTTGTAGTTAAGACAGGATGAAAGAAAAAACGTAGTGACAATTAAAAGGAAGATTGTTTTTATCTTCATAGAAGGCTATAAGATTTTTTGAAAAAATTCTTAAACAAAATAGTATTTTATTTTTTGGCTTCAAAGATATATTTTTACCCTCCAAAATTTACGGAGATTTTAAATGCCTACTTATGAGTATCGCTGTCTATCTTGCGGTAATTTATTTGAGTATCTTCAAAAAATTACCGACTCGCCAAAATACGAATGTGAAAAATGCGGGGGTCAATTAAAGAGGTTAATTAGCGGGGGATTAGGCCCGATATTCAAAGGGACCGGTTTTTATCAAACTGATTATAAAAACAGCAGCAAAGATAGTAAAAAAGAGAAAACTGAAGTAAAGAAGGAAACAAAAACCGAGTCTTCAAATAGTAAAAAAGACGGGCAGAGTTAAACTACTCTGCCGCAACTAAAAATCTACACCAATAGAGAAATAATATCTTGGTTCTGAAAAAGAATCAATATTATATTTCCAAGCAATATCCATTCTCCAAAGGAAAATAAAATACATTCTAAAACCAACGCCTGTGCCGATTAGCAAATCCTTGGTAACAGTATTTCCGTCTTCATTTTTCGTAAATAGTTGGAGGTTATTATTATCATTCCATGCAGAACCGACATCGATAAAAGCAGTTCCTAAAATATTTTGAAAAAACAACGGAAGCGGACCTGTTAATAAATATCTGATTAAGGGCATTCTCAGTTCAAGATTTAGTAAAGAGTATTTTGTACCAATTTGTTCGGCATAATTATAACCGCGCAGAGGTAAGCCCGGTGTAAAAAATGCGAAATCTTCGGGGTCTTCTATGGGAACTTCCCCGGTAGCAAATTCTCTATTAATCCAATTATCCGTACCACCTATGAAAAATCTTTGTGGATTTGCTCCACCGGAATATCCTCCGGATAATCGTATTGCAAAGTGGTTATCAAACCAAAATCTTAAATAAGTTCTGTAGTCCCAAAGCACTGAATAAAAACTTCTATTGGCATCCGTGAATCCCGGGTTACCGAAAAGAGTAAGTTTATATCTTGTTCCTTCAATAGGAGAAGTGTAGCCGTATAAAACATTGTCATGGACAAAGCTGAATGATGGAACAATGAAAGTGCGATTTTTTGATGGTTCGGTAAAATCATCTAAATTTTCAGATGAAGTGGAAAAAACACCCAAACTTCCATCAACCCTATAAAATCTACTCAATGGGTAACTTGCTGAAATAATTCCGCCAAAATTTCTAAATCTAAATAGATCTGCACCCCCAGGTCTGGAAAGATAGACAAACCTTGCTGTATGAAATCCTTCAATACCGTAGTTTATTCTTTTGGGTAAATAGTAATAGGCAAGTCCGTAATCACTATTTTTCAAATCAATTTGTAAACTAGTGATTCCAATTATTCGATGATTACCAAGAACATCACTAAAAGTTAAAACTGTAGTTCCTAAAACTCCGTAAAGCGTGCTGTAACCTGCATTAGCATAAATTAAATCGGGAGAGAAATCTACTTTATATTTATTCATCAAGTAATTGCCATCCTCATCCAAGCGTTCGGAAAACATAGCTTGTCTATCTACTTTACCAGAAGAAGTATCTATTCCGGTAACAGATTCACCAAAAACAAATCGAGAATAATCAACAATTTCCCCGCTTGTTGAATCATCTTTCACATATTGTCCGGTAATTATTTTTGTGCTGTCTTTTCCTTTAGTTAATAAGTTGTTTTCTTGTTCTTCAATTTGTGATTCGGTTGCAATTAATCGAGGTGTTACAAAAGGGTCGAAACTTCTACTATCGGATTTAATTAATTCCTTCATATAATTAGTATACTGAAGTTCTTCAACGGGTTTCATTTCAAAGGGATTATTCAACATAAAAATATTATAACCGCTTTTATAAAGAGAATTCAAAACCAGCTTCTTTTTATCTGAGGAAGTAGAAATAAGATTTATTCCGTTCAAGGAGTTAGTAAGAGGATGTGCAGGGAGATCGGCAACAGTCGATACGGTATCGGTATCATAAAGTACAATTCGTTTTTTGAAAATATTTGTTATACCGTTTTTGTCGGAAAGAAATAAAATTTCTTTACCGTCGGGGGAATTTATTGCAGATGTTTCATCACTGTATTCCCAATTAGTTAACCGGGTAATTTTATAATTGTCTATGTTGACCGAATATAGATCGAGCTGTTTATAATTATGGTAATAGATATCAAAATTTTCTGGAACCACTGTTTGATCAGTAAATTGTCCTCTATCGGAAGAGAAGAAAACGTAATTTCCATCAACCGACCAATTTGGTTCGGAATCAGAGAAGATATCATTTGTAAGATTTACAAGTTCTTGTGTGTTTAAATCATAAATAAAAATATCTGACTGAAATGTATTAACACCAACAAATGCGATTTTAGTGCCATCTGGTGACCAGCTTACTGATTCAATGCCATTCATTGCAACCGGAATTTCAACCATTTCTTCTTCAACAGTATCGAAAGTGTATATTCTATCCCAACCGCTGCTCTTTAATGAAAAGGCAATTCTGCGATTATCCGGTGCCCAACTGAGTGAAGGGAAAAGGATATTAAGTTCTTCGAAATTTTGTGTTCGACCGCTTTTGATAATCTTCTTAGTTATTTCACCTGTATTTGCATCCATAAGATAAATATCTAAATAAATATCCCGGTCGGATATTAATACAATTTTGTCGCCCTGAGGAGATAGTGCCGGACTTGCATAGTAAAAACCGCCGTCTTTTTTGTGGTCCGTTAATCTTTTTGCAAATTCATCGGGATTTTTTCTATCGGCAATTTCAGGCCAATATTGTTTCTTAAAATAGTTTTTCCATCTTTCATTTAACTCTTCGAAATCCAAGCCGATAGATGCTTTAAGTCCTTCTTGCAAACTTCCTGTTGTTTGAGACTTGTGAAGGATTTCTCCGATTTTTTCCGGGCCATAAATTCGGGCAATATATGCTATAACAGATTGCCCCCCTCGATAACCCCAATAACCACTTAACCGATTAATATCAGGTAGATTTTCATTCATAATTGCATCACGAATAAACATATCGGTATTAGTTTCCCAACCACTTGCTTGATACTCTGCCATTCCCTCGTGGTACCAGTGTGGGAGTTGAAGTGTTATATTTTTTGCAATGATATTTTGAAGACTTCCTCCGTAGAGCATATCTTGCATAACTGCATGAACCAATTCGTGATGTATTACATGCCTAAATTTTTTGTAAGAACCTTCAAAAGGGAAAACGACTCTATTTTTAAAAGGTTCTGTAAATCCTCCGACACCTTGTCCTAAGTAAGAACCTGTAGTATTGGTTTCTTGAAAATCGTTATGCGAATTGTATATAATAAGTGTAATTCTGTTATTAACTAGGTAATCAAAATTCTTCTGGATTGATTCGATAGCATCTTCGGCTGCTTTTGCCGTAAACTCAGCAATTTTTTTCCCTTCCGAAGTGAAGTAAATATCAAAATGCTTACTCTGAATGAAGAACCACTCAAATTCTTTATATTGCACTTTGTTCTGACCAAATTGTGCAAGAAGATTTATAGTGAATAAAAGAAATATCACTAATATATTTTTTACATTTCTCATACTTTTCCTTTTTGAGAGTTAAAGATTATAAGATTTTTCTTAATTCAAAAGAGTAAAATCTATCTCTCTTTTTGATTCATCGACCCGGATAAGTTTGACTTCGATCTTATCACCTAAACGATAACGTTTACCTGTTTCCGAACCAACAATTGCGTATTGTTTTTCATCAAACAAATAGTAATCATCTTTAATATCGCGAAGACGAATAAGTCCTTCCGATAAAGTTTCTCTTAGTTCAACAAAAATTCCAAAATTTGTAATACCGGATATTACCGCTGTAAATTCTTCATCAATTTTATTTTTCAAATATTCTATTTGTTTTAATTTGATTGAAAGACGTTCGGCATTAATTGCATTTCTTTCTTGTGCCGAACAATGTTCACACATATTTTCCAGTTGATTCTTATTATAACCCGGTTGATTACCACTTAAGTTATTAAATAGAAGTTTATGTACAATTAAATCCGGGAATCGTCTAATCGGAGAAGTGAAATGAGTATAGTATTTGAATCCTAATCCGTAATGACCGATATTATCAGAAGAATATACAGCTTTAGCCATCGATCTAATTGCAACTTCATTAATTAACGCGTCATCTTCTTTGCCTTCAACTTCTGATAAAAGTCTCTGGAATTCTTTGGAATTATTAGCTGCTCCGGGATTAAAAGAATATCCCAATGATTTTACAAAGCTTGCAAATTCTTTTAACTTTTCTTCGTCAGGCAGATCATGTACTCTATAAACCATTGGCGATACAACTTTTTTACTGCCGCTCATATGTTTAGCAACAATTTGATTTGCAAGCAGCATAAATTCTTCAACAAGTTTGTGACTGTCTTTTACTTCTTTAATTCTAATATCTATTGGAACACCTTTATCATCGAGTGTAAAATTCACCTCGGGAGTATGAAAGTTTATGCTTCCTACTTTCATTCTTTTATCACGAAGTTTGACAGCGATTTGATTCAGCAAGTTTAATTCATCAAAAAAATCACCGGATTTATTTTCAAGTATTTCCTGAACTTCATTATAAGTAAATCTGCGTTTGCTGTTGATAATAGATTTGGAAATTTTATACCCTACAATTTTAGCACGCTTTGTCATCTCAACAATAACACTAAAGGTTAGCCGGTCTTCATTAGGGACAAGAGAACATATATTATTCGATAGTTTTTCCGGAAGCATTGGAATAACAGAACCGACAAGATAAACACTATTAGCTCTTTTATATGCTTCTTTGTATATCGGTGAACCTTCTTCAACATAATGAGCTACATCTGCAATATGAATACCGATAGACAGATTTCCATTTTTTAATTCTTCTACTGAAACTGCATCATCGTAATCTTTAGCATCTTCAGGATCAATTGTAAATAATACTTTTTTACGAAGATCAAGTCTGTTTTTTATTTCTTCTTGGTTTATATCGGCGCTTGTTTTATTTGCTTGGGATATTACTTTAGGTGGAAATTTATAATTAAGATTAAACTCTCTTGCGACATTCATTAGTTCGGCTTCATAACTTCCGGCTTTTCCGAACTTATCCTTTATAACACCTTCGGGATTTGTTGAACGATCATTCCAAACTATATCACCAACCAAAACTTTGTCGCCGTTTTTAGCGCCTTTCAAATTATTTTTAGCGATGTATATATCTCTATGGAAATCCGGTTGATCCGGAATTACAAAAGAAGTCGAATTTGATTTAATAAGTTTTCCGACTACTTCTTTATATTTTCTTTCAATAACTTTAACAATCCTTCCTTCTCTGTTTTTACCGCTATGTTTATCAAATAATTCAACTTCCACATGATCACCGTTTAATGCTGTTCCTAAATTTCTTTCAGCAACAAATACGTCTTTAATATTTGAGTTATTTAGAACAACAAAACCATATTTACCTTCGTCAATTATTTGAACAATGCCGGTAAAATTTTTCTGTTTATTATCCGAATAGAGAAAATAACGTTTGCCTTCTCGGTCTAAAAATTTTTCTTTATATAAACCGAATAAGACAACTTTCATCTTTTCGTAAAGATGTTCTTCGCGGGCATTTAATTTCTTAGCTAATTCCCGCGGTTTGATTTTTGTTGAAGGATGTTTTGTAAAGTATGCTTTAATTTCTTTTTTCATTAGAATTCAAACCTATATTTTAATCCAAGCTCGGTTATTTTATCATCAATACCAAAAGATCTAACGATTGGGTCTTTTCTTTCCAACCTTATAAGAAAACTAGGGTTAAATAAATAATCGAGTCTAAGATTTGCTTTATTAATATTTTGAAATACTTCGGTTGTACCACCGAAACTATATCTGAATTTGGAAAAACGACCTGATACGGCAAATTTAGTAAACTCACCGGCTTGGCTTAGTTGAATATTGTTGACAACATCTCCTACGGCAGAATTTACGAAACCTGTTAAAATAGGTCCAAGTAATGATGTAGCAGTACCAAGCCCGATTGTTTGGTTAGCAACATCTTGTCTGTTCTCGGCACTAAGATCAGCTTTGAATTGATTAACTAGAATAAATGAAACGGCGTCAGATGCATCGTATCGTTCATCAGGAATATTGTTTTCAATGTTTCGTGAACCGACATAAACGGAAATATTCTCGGGTTGGTTTGCTAAGTTTGTTCCTAGTTCGCTAACCGGACCTTGTAATTTAAGTTTTACAGCAACTTCTTCGCTAGTAGTGCTGTTGGGCGGGGTGTAGTCGCTTCTATAAGTTGCAACAATATCAAGGTATGGATCTGTTATATCTGTTTCAAATCTTAGCGAACCATCTGCTTCAAAAGTTTTAAAGAACTCAAGTTTCGAACCATCGAGCAATTGGAATGACCCTTGTGCTAAAGTTCTTCCTCCAATACTCTCATATTTTAAGCTTCCCAAAGCCTCTACCGATAAGGTCTGGTTGAATGCTTGTGCTAAAATAATTTCCAATTCAGCAATGTTCTTTGTAGATATATTTAATTCATAATCAAATTTCATTTCAGAACTTTTAGTACCGTTATTTCTTTTTTTGTCGGAAGCAATTATCTCTTCTAATTGTAATCTTATCCTATCAACCTTTGTTGTATCTACAATGAATGTATATTGATATTGTGTGCTGGCATCGTAACCGGCTGCCTCAGTTACAAAAGTTAGTCTTGTATTAACAAGATTCACATTACCAAAAAAATATGAGCCGGATTTTTTGTAATTAAAAACCCAATCTCCGTCTGTTTCAATAAACAGATCGCCGTAAAGCAAAGGTTGTACACTTCTTGAACGCTGACCTAATATAGCAAGGTCACCGTTGATTAAAAGTTTTGCACTTTCAGGAATAAAACCGTCTAATAAACCTGAACCGTTAATTTTCATGGTTCCGGAATTTGCTGTTCCACCGGCGTTGGCAATAGTAAACTGTTCAATTTCAAAATCTTCACCGTCAAAATTAACCATGCAATTAACCCGGTAATCAAGATTATTAAGTGTTGTTGTAAATTCGGTGTCGCTTAATTCAAACTTTCCGTTTAATCTAGGATTATTAATCGTTCCTTTCACATCAATATCGGCTGTTAGAAATCCTTTCTGGTTTTTAATAACAGGAAGAACATTTCCTAAAGCGGCTAAATCAAAATCTTTCGAATAAATTTTTAAACTCATCAAATCGTTTTCCGAAAAACGTTCTCCTGCAAGCTGATAATTGAGATCGATAGGAATATTACCATCAATTGTTAGTTTTGGTTTTTCAATATTTCTTGTTGTATCTGTAAATGCTGAATTAATCGTTATGTTTTTATCAGAATAGTTCAGGTTTCCGATTAAATTGCCTAATTCAACATTACCGTAAGAAATATCATCCAGGTTAATTTCAATATCAAGAATAGGTTTTGAAAAAGTTCCGTTAGCATAGCCGGTTACATTCAAAGTAGCATCTAATATTTTTTCGGTACTTTCAAATGCTAATTTGCTGAGCAGAAGACCGTCAACATCCTTCAAATTGAATTGTAGATTTTGTCGTCCGTCATTATATACAATACCATTAACAAATAAAGCCGCCGGATCATTGTATAACGAAAAATCTTGAATATCTAATGATTCTCCGGGTTTCAATAGTAAGTTGATAGGTCGAATGTTTTCCCATTTCATATTATTGTAGTTAATTGTGAGTCCTTCAAGTGTAATATCTTGTTCTCTGGGAGACATTATAAAACGACCGTCGGTTCTCAAACCAATTTTTTTGTCAATAATCGATTCAACGTTGAAAAACATCCTGCTTTGATTGAACACAATGTCAGTTTGAATTTTTTCAATATCGCCTCCTGCATAAATTCTATCACAATTAAGTGAAATAGCCCCAAACAAATCATCAAATTTTGCAGAGGTGTTGTCCCTAGTTAATTTAAAATCGGCATGTAAGTCGGAAATATAAAAAACATCTTCGCCGGCACTTAGGAAGTAATCTATTATTAAGTCGGTTTCTATTGTAAAACTTTCCTTTTTATTACTTATCGAACCTCGTCCGGAACCGGCTATATCAAGTTTTTCTTCACCTAATAAGACAGCAATCAATTCAAAATCCTTGAAAGTAAAAGAGAACTCGAAATCAAGTTCTTTAGATATTATATCTGCAGGAATATCTTGGTAAACTATTGTAGAATCTGCTTTATATAAAGGGTTAAATTCGTCAATCTTATCAGAAGTAATCTGTCCGATTGTTTTAGCTTCGTAAGCAAGAATTTCGACAGCATTTTCAAGTGAAAAATCACCTACTATCGTAAAGTCAACAAAATCAGAGTTTAGATAAATATTACGGTTGGATTCATTTTTAACAACTTGTAATGAAAGACGAGCGTCATTAATTATTTTGGATACATAGCGTGATGAATCTAAACGTAAGTTAAGCATTCCATACAGTGAATCTAAGTTGAAATAGTGCCCGTTGACATCGAAGTAAAAATTCAGGTCGGAATCATATTCTTCGTTATTTATTATTTCAGTCAAATTTAGATTCTCAATCTTTCCTTCAAAATCATATTTCGGTTTCCCTTCTTCGGTAAAGTTAAAAAAGCCGGAGGTTGCCAATGCCGAGTTATTTAAGAAACCATCAACCGATAATTCTACAATCTTATTCCCCGAATTACTATATAATTTTACTTGGTCTAATTTATAATCAGCATAAGATGATTGATTTACTTTTAGATCGATTCTTGAATTTAGTTCTTCAGGAGATACGCCTGAACCGATAATATCAATTATCATGTTAAGCGAAGTTGCATCACCGATAATTGGGGCAAGGTTCAATTTAGTTGTTTGCAATTTGACATCATATTCCATCGGTTCGGCATCAAGATTTAGTTTTGTCTTGCCTTCAATGGTACCTTCATTAACCTTTGACCTTATATCTGCCGTAAAATTTGTTGGTGTTCCTTTAAATGCTGTATTAAAATTTGATAAAGATAATTTACCGAATTTCGGCAAGTCGATTCCGGGAAGTAAATTACTTGCATCATCATAACTTAGAAAAGAATTAATAATATTTACATCGAGAAACAATTCATCGGGAATGTGAAGATTTTTGACATTACCTATTACATTTATCGATGTATTATTCGTTTTGAGATCAAGCTGTTCAACATATAAATTCCCGTATGGTCCGCTTGCTTTTAGATTTAATTCAACTTTATGACCCAGTAAATCAGTTACCGGGATAAATGAAGAAAGATCATCGAATACGAAAGGATCTAACTCGAAATTTATATCAACCGGCGAAGATTGAAGTTTTTCTAATGAGAAATCATCAAAGAAATCAACTTGGCTTACTTTTGCATTAAGCCTGATATTCGAATCATCAGAAGTAAGTTTAAAGTTACGAATAACAGCATCTTTATTTTGATAAACAAAAATTCCGGAAAACTCCTTCAATGTGAACAACTCAACATTAGGATTAAACGATAGTCTATTAAGATTGAGCGAATAATTATTATTAGATAAATCAATTATGGCTTTCGCAGAAAGATTGAACTGATCGATTAACAAATCATCGAAATCAATATGTCTATAGACATTATTATTACCGCGGTTCTCATATGTTTGAACTATAAACCGCATGTTATTAAGATCAAGATTATTCACTTGAATAATAAATGGAAAGCTTGACTCTTCATCCGGTTCCTCTTCATCTTCTTCCGAAGGAGTACCGAGTGTTTCAATATTCCATATTCCTTTTTCATTTTGCAGAAGTGAAAGTTGAGCATCTTTCACTATGATATCTCTAATAAGAATTTTCTTTGTTAGAAGTTGAAATGGGTCTAACTTAATTTCGATATTGCCTGAATAAAATATTGTCGAATTATTAGAATCTGTAAGCGATATTTCTTTAATGGATAATGATGTTAAAATTGTTCCATCTATTTTCTCTATATGAAGGTTGCCATTTAGTGAAGAGCTTGCAATGTCGGTAATTTTTGTACGAAGGAAATCTCTAAAGGTAGATGTTTGACTAATACCAAGGAGCAAAACAATTAACACAATAAAAAGAATTGCTATGGATATAAAAACGTTTACGATCTTGTGAAACAAAGATCTCTTTATTTGCTTCCGTTTTTTTTTCAACTTTACTTGTATCTCTCAACTATTATGTTAATTATATCTGTTGTTGATCGGTTAGTTATAAATTTAATTCTTTTTACTTCGCCGCCGTTAGCTTCAACGATCTCTCTACCAACGATATCATCGATATTCCAATCTTCACCTTTAACTAAATAATCCGGAATCAATTCCGAAATGATATTCTGCGGAGTATCATCTTCAAAATACGTTACATAATCAACAGCTTTTAAGTTCCCAATTATAAAAGCTCTTTCATGCAAATTTAGAATGGGTCTCTTTTCACCTTTGATTCTATTTACGGATTCGTCGGAGTTTAGCGCAACAATCAAAACATCACCGCATTCTTTGGCTTTGTTCAAGTAATCTATGTGCCCGGGATGCAGAATATCAAAACATCCGTTAGTGAAAACTACTTTCTTATTCTGCTGCTTTAATTGATTTCGTATCTTAAGAATTTCTTCCCTGTCGTAAAATGTTTTCATCACATTTCTTCCAAAATCGTATCAAAAAGTTTTGATTTAGTAATCGGTATAATTCCAACCTCTTCACATACAAGTCCGCCGGCATAATTAGCAAGATACGCAGCTTCTTCAATTTCAGCACCGGCTGATAAAGCAATAGTTAATGTAGAAATAACAGTATCGCCGGCACCGGAAACATCGGCTACTTTTCTTGCTTTAGTAGGAATTCTTTTTTCTCCGTTCTTTGCTTTGGCAAACAATGCAATTCCTTTTTCGCCAAGTGTAAGTAGTACATAAGAGGCATTAAGTTTATCTAATAACTTAAAACCGGCTTTGGATATATCTTCGTCTTCAACCATTTTAATTCCGAACACATCTTCGGTTTCTTTCCGGTTTGGTTTGAAAACGGTCACGTTTTCATATTTGAAAAAGTTGTTAAACTTAGGGTCAACTGTGATAATTACATCTTTCTTCTTTCCAAGACGAATAATTTTCTCAATTAATTTGGGTGTGAGTACTCCTTTGTTATAATCTTGAAGAATTATTGCATCCAAAGAATTAATTTCATCCTCAAGTTTGTTAAGTAACTCGGTTTCTATTTTTTTATTTATATATTGTTTGCTTTCCTTATCAATTCTAACAATATGCTGGTTGCCGGCAATAACTCTTGATTTAGTTGTTGTGGGTCTTGATTCATCTACAATAAAGCCGGAAAAATCGATACCGTTTTGATTAATCAAATCGGAAAAAATTCTACCGTCATTATCATTTCCAATAATTCCAAGAGGGAAAGGGATTCCACCGAGTGTATGAATATTTAGTGCAACATTTGCCGCACCTCCGAAACGAAAGAATTCATCGTCGATTTCGACTACCGGCACCGGTGCTTCGGGAGAAATTCTTTTGACATCTCCCCAAAAATAACAGTCGAGCATCATATCGCCAATTACGGCAATCTTTTTGCCCCGGAAACTTTTCGATATTTGGTTCAAGCGCGATTTAGAAAAAGTCATTTATTTTAGATCTCCCCATTGAGCAAGTTGATTGAACAAATCAATTCTTACAACCCCTTCTGATGAACCAAGCCACATACTTTTCCCGTCGAAGTACATAGCTAAAACTTTATTGGGAATTCTTTCATCGTTCAACATCGATACTTCACCTGTTATTCGATTTATTAAAGCAACACCTCTGCCATACTGTTCTTTATTGGAAATAGAAAATTCGTAAATAGAAGCCCAAATATAATTACCGGTTAATTCTAATGAAAAAACGCCGTCGCCATCCAAACCGCTGAACATATCATATTTCAGCCATTCGTTTCTTCTATCATATCTGTATAAACCACCAAGATTATAATTCGGATTATCCGGTGTAATAAATTGATCTAATCCGATCCAGATATAATTTCGCTCAAAAAGAATATCGGCAACAGAAATATTATCTCCTTCGCCCTGGAAATAATTCAATTTGTTATCATAATAAGATAGTGCATTTGGTTCTGCCATATCTAAGAACTTGTTGTATTTATGAAGACCGTTTTCGGTACCAAACCAAACAAGACTGTCACCGTCTAAAGCAATTGATTTTATTGTGTTGCTTTTTCGATCTTTATTAATTGTCAAATCGTAGTCGATAAATCTTCTCGAGTTAATATCAAACTTAGTTAAGTAGAGAAACCTTCCGATCCACACGACGTTTTGCTCTGCATCATATTGAATAGAACGAATCCAATTACTCAATTGACCGCCTTTACTAAATTTTCTTTTTATCCAGCGATTTGTTCTTTGGTCTAAAACAAAAAGTCCGTCGATAGAACCTGCAAATACATATCTTGGGTTTGAAGTAACGCAATAAATAAAATCATTTTCCAAACCGTTATTGGAATTATAATTTTCCCATTCATCCTGCATTATAGAGTATTTGTATAAACCACCCCCGTTAGTTGCGAACCATATATTACTTCCGTCCCCGGAAATATCAAGTACTTCAACATTATCAAGATATCTTCGAAATTCATCTTGTGCTGATAAAGATAGTGTGAACATCACGATAAGTAATAAAATTATTCTATACATATACGAAAGAAGTTGTGAATAAATTTTAAACCGATTCTGCAACAGCAACGTTATCGAATTTAATATTAAAATGCTTTTCAAAACCTAAAGTTAAACATTTTCGTAATCTTTTATAATCCACTTTTTCATTTAGGATGGTTTCAATTTCGGTTGTCTTTTGATTCATTTCTTGAATGATTTCCGATTTGCTGGTCTCGGTAAGTTTAAGATATTTTATTAATTCTTTGTGCTTAACTCCACATAAAATTGATCCGTGTTGAAGTACAACATGTTTCATTTTTTTCTGTGCGCTGCCGATTAATTTTTTGCCCGAAAATTTCACTTCGTTTTTAGCGGTCGATGCAAAACATACACCACCTGATTTACTTTTTAATATTTCGGGAAAATTCGGCTGCAAAGATTCAAGCATTGTTTGATCTAAACGTCTGTCGTAAATAAGTAACCCGTTTATTAAAGCTTCGGAGACGGATTGATAAATTTCTTTTGGTGAAAAACCAAATGAAAGGGGAAATACAACTGAATAAGTCAATTCTTCAGAATGAAGAATTGCTCTACCACCGGTTGGTCTATGAACTACATCAATATTATCTTTTTTTGCTCTTTCAATGTCGACTTCATCAATACTCTGATTTGCGCCAAGTGAAAGAGTGTATGGGTTCCATTGATATAAGCGAAAATATATTTCATCTTCTTTACAATTAACTGCAAGCCGCAAATCGAAAGACATATTAAACTTACCTGTATTAGCACCGTGGTCGATAAAACGGAAGGTCATTTTCGGATTATACCTCTGTTACTTCGTGCGAAGAAATCCAATAATTCTTTTACAACAGGAATATTTCCGTATGTTTCTTTTATCTTTTCTTTAGCTTGCGAAAAATTAAGACCTGAGTTGTAAAATAAGTCAAATGCATTTTTTAAAGAAGAAATATCGTTGTTACTAAACCCGCGTCGTCTTAATCCGACAACATTCAAACCCATATATCGAAGAGGTTCGCGCCCTGCAATAATAAATGGGGGAACATCCTGGGTAACTTTAAAACCTGCGCCAATCATGGAATGTTTACCAATTTTACAAAATTGATGAATTGCGGTTATACCGCCGATTATAACCCAATCATCAATCTCAACATGACCGGCAATCTGCACTGTATTTGCTATTATAACATTATTCCCGATTATACAATCGTGCGGAACATGAACATATGCCATTATTAAACAATTTTCTCCGATTCTTGATAAACCACCTTCACCTGTTCCTCTATGAAGCGTAACAAATTCTCGAATGGTTGTGTTATCCCCGATATAGAAATATGTTTTTTCATTACCGAATTTTAAGTCTTGTGGAACATTAGAAACAGAAGCAGATTGATGAATAATTACGTTGTTCCCGATTCTTGCACCGTCATATATAACAACATACGGTCCTATATAGCAGTTATCTCCAATTTCAACATCATCATGGATTATTGCATGAGGATCAATTTTTATATCCTTACCAATTTTCGCTTTCGGGCTAACAATGGCTGTATTATGAATTGTAGTCATATAAATACCGTTATAATTCTTCACTGTTTTGAGGTTCTTTATCAACAATAGCAGCCATCATTTCCGCTTCGGCAGCTAAACTGTTTTCGACAAAGACCGTACCTTTTATTTGGAAATAATTTTTCTTTCTATTTACCAGATCGACTTCAATTCGTAACTGATCGCCGGGTACTACTGGCTTTCTAAATTTAGCATTATTGATAGCAGAAAAATATACGAGGTGATCTTCCGGATTTTTAACACAGTTCAGTAAAAGAATCCCCCCGGTTTGAGCCATCGCTTCAATTAGTAGAACTCCGGGCATTACCGGTTGACCCGGAAAGTGTCCTTGAAAAAACGGTTCGTTAATAGTTACCGATTTTATTCCGACAACCTTTTTATCAAGTTCTAACTCAACAATTTTATCAACAAGAAGAAAAGGGTAGCGATGGGGGAGTATTCTCTGAATTGCATTAACATCAAGAACAACTCCTTCGGTTTTCTTAAACTGATATTTTCTAACTAATTTTTTCTGTTGATATAATTTTCTTATTTTTTTTGCGAACTCCACATTTGCTTTGTGTCCCGGTCTTGCGGCTAATATTTGTGCTCTTATTGGAACCCCAATTAAAGCAAGATCACCGATCATATCTAACAATTTATGGCGCACCGGTTCATTTTTAAAGCGAAGGGATTTATCATTTAAAAATCCGGTTGGCCCAATTTCTACTTTATCTTTGAAACCAACTTTCTCCATTATACGGTCAATGCCTTTTTGATCAATATCGTGATCAACAATAACAACTGCGTTATCAAGATTTCCGCCTTTAATTAAACCGGCATCTGCAAGTTGTTCAACTTCGCTGAGAAAACAAAATGTACGGGCCGGTGCAAACTCGGTTACGAATTCATTTTCGAGATCAAACAAACCGGTATGTTGGCTTCCCAGAGCAGGATTAAAATAATCAACCATAACAGTTATTCTATAGCCGTCTAAAGGAAGTGCAACAATATCAATTTGGTTATCTTCATCGTGATGGAGAACAGTTTCATCAATAATTAAATAATCTTTCGGTTCATCTTGAGTAGCAAAGCCGGCTTCTAAAAGTTTTTCAACAAATGGCATAGAACTGCCGTCGCCAACCGGTGGTTCAATTCCGTCAATCTCTATTTTTACATTGTCTATTTGCAAACCGACGATTGCGGCTAAAACATGCTCTATAGTATGAACTTTGGCATCGCCCAAACCAATAGTTGTTCCTCTTGAGATATCAACAACATAATCTGCATTAGCAGGAATTTCCGGATTTCCTCCTAAATCGGTTCTGATAAACTTAATACCGTAGTTTTCCGGTGCTGGTTTAAATGTTAATGTTGATTTTGTTCCTGTATGTAAACCATCTCCGGAAATTGAAATGGGTTTTTTTATAGTTCTTTGTAGTTCAAGCATTATTTTACCTTTTGATTTTGCTTTTCAAGTTCTTCAATTTTCTTTTCTAAATTTTGAATTCGCTCAACATATTTGGGCAGATTTTTTAAGTGAGCTTCCAATCTCATTGTTAACCCGATTTCTCTTGCAGGGGAACCAAAATATTTACCGCTTTTTGTAATTGCTTTTGCAACTCCTGATTGTGCACCAATTAGAGTACCATCGGCTATCTCTATATGCCCGACAATTCCGACCTGCCCTCCGAACATACAATTTTTACCAACCTTTGTGCTTCCGGATATACCGGTTTGTGCGGATATTACTGTGTTTTCTCCAATAATAACATTGTGTGCAACTTGAACGAGGTTATCAATTTTAACTCCTCTTCTGATAATTGTCGAGCCGAGAGATGCTCGATCAACAGATACATTTGAACCAAGTTCAACGTCATCTTCAATAATTACATTACCTATCTGAGGAATTTTATGATAAACTCCTTTTTCATCCGGTGTAAATCCAAATCCATCCGAACCAATAACTGTACTTGAGTGAATAATAACATTATCCCCGATTATACAATCTTCTCGCACCGTAACATTAGGATAAAGCAAAGTGTTTTTGCCGATAATTACATTTTCCATTATTACAGTATTTTGCAAAATCTTTGTATTGTTACCAATTTTACATCCTTTTGAAATAGAAACATTAGCTCCTACTGCAACATTTTCACCGAGTATAACAGACGGATCAATTACGGCAGAAGAATGAATTCCCTCTAAATCAATTTTTGTAGTAAAATATTTTTCCAAAATTTTTTGAAGTGATGCGAGGGGATTATCGGTAATTATATAAGTAAGGTCATCCCTTTTTAACTCGAATTCATTTTTAATTAAGATGACCTTGGCTTTGGTAGAATCCAGATATTTACTGTAAGAAGGATGGTAAAGGAAAGTTAAATCACCTTCAACGGCTTCTTCAATTTTTGCCACGTTATTAAACACGGCATCGGGGTTACCCGAAATAATTCCGCCGACTAGGTCGGCGGCATCCCTAACTTTAATTTTCATATGGGAATTTATTTTTCTATTTCCAACATTTCAAGAACTAATGGGGTAATATCGTGTTCTTGTTTTGTGTACAAGAAAATAATATCACCACTTTTATCAAAAACAAAATCCAGATCAAGCTCTACGGCAACATCTTGAATAACGTTAAAAACTTTGTTCTGAACAGGCTCCATCAATTCTGTTTGTTTCTTAAAGAGTTCACCGGTTGGTCCGAATTTTTGCTGCCTATAGGTAGAGATTTTATTTTCAAGAGCAACTAATTCTCTTTCGGTTTCAACTCTTTTTTGATCACTCATGATTAGCTTACGTTTTTCGTAATCATCGTATTTCGTTTTCCATTCGTTTTCCATTTTCTTCAATTCTTCCTGCCACTCGGCAATAAGTGCATCAAGTTTTGCTTGTGCATCGGCGGCATCAGGAAGTTGAGTTAAAATGGTATTGGAATCTACGTAACCGATTTTTAACTGTGCATTAACAGATAAAACGGTTAATAGAATTAATAAAACAAAAAGTAATTTTTTCATAATATTTAATTACCTAAATTATCTTCCTCGTTTAAGGTTATCAAGAACTTTGAAAGTTATATCAAATTCCTGATCTGCATAAAGAAGAACAACATCACCGGCTTTATCAAAGACAAAATTCATACCCTCTTCTTTAGCAACTTTATCGATTGCGTCAAAAACTCTTTCCTTAATCGGACCGAGCATTTGTTCCTGTTTTGCGTAAAGTTCACCTGATTGCTGACTATATTTTTGCTGTCTAAATTGATCAAGTCTTTGCTGCTGTAAAACAATTTCTTGTTCTTTTTGTGCTCTTGCATCCGCTGTCATAGTTTCAGCTTGTTGTTGATATGATTGATATGCTTGCTGAAGTGCAACGGTCATACTGTCAATTTGTTTATTCCAGCTTTGTATAAGGGCATCTAAATCACTCTGTGCTTTTATTGCCGGAGGAAATTGATTTAAGATTACCTGTGAATCAACGTAACCAATTTTAACAGCCGAACTTTGAGCAGAAACAGCAACAGTTAAAAATAGAAGAATTGATACAAATAAAAATAGCTTTTTCACTTTTACCTCATAATTATTATTAATTAAAATCCTCTTCCAAATTGAAAATGGAACTGCCATTGCGGATCTTGTCCGTCAACAGAAGGTCTGTCAAATCCGTAACCGAAATCAAATCCAATTAAACCAATCGGATTGATCAATATTCTTGCACCGACACCTACTGATCTTTTTAAGTCAAAAAAGTCCGTGCTTGGTATATCAAAATAAACATTTCCTGCTTCAGCAAATACTAAAAAGTAAAGCGGTATTGGTTCTAATGTAATTGCGGCTCTAATTTCTGTAGTATATTTAGTCATTACTCTGCCACCGATAATTTCATTTATATCGTTAGGATTTTTTGGTCCGACGGAACGATCATCATAACCTCTTAAAGGAGTAGTGGCAATAATTAAACCGTTACCACCCATAAAATAATATTCGAATGGATTAATCGGTGTTCCGGCTCTTAACTCATCCATATAACCGAGACTGACCGATGTATAAAACGAAAGTCTGTTAGAATTAAATAATCGTTTATACCAATCGAAATTGAATTCAAATTTGTAGTAATCAACTTCACCCGGAAGTAACGGTCCACCGTTAAGCTCTCCGCTTAACGAGAATTTAGTTCCACGCGAAGGAAAAATCGGGTTATCTATATCACTTCGAGAAATAGTTGCTCCAACCGAATATTGCCGTGATAATCCTTCGGTGTAAAATCCTCTTCCTTCAATAATATCGTTGTACTGGAATTTAAATCTTCCTTGTACATAAAAGAAGTTATCAGGCCAGGTTAATCTTCTACCGAGTTTAAAAGTTATTCCGGATTGTCTTAAATCATAAATATAACGCTGCCTTGTATCAAATAAATCAAACCCTACAAGAGTAGGTGAATCCATAAACCACGGTTCAGTAAAACCGAGTGCGAAGGTTCTATAAAAATTACCGACACCAAATTGCCAGCTAAAATTTAAAATCTGTCCTCCGCCAAGTTGAAATGGTTCGGTAATAGAGAAATTTGTTAGCGTAATACCTATAGCACCGGAAAACCCGAAACTACCGCTGTAACCTACCGAAGCATTCAAATAATCACTTGATTTTTCCTCAACCTGATAAACCAAATTAACCGTGCTGTCATTTGCGGGGCGATAATCAACACCTTCTGTATATAGCTTTTCTACATTGAAGTATTGAAGATTGGCTAATTGCTGTATGCTTCTGAAGATTCCGTTGCGGCTGAAATAGTCACCAGGTACTGTGTATAATTCTCTCCTAATAACTTTATCTTTAGTTTTTGAATTCCCTTGAATTTGAACTTGACCAACTCTGAATCGATTTCCTTCCTGAATGTTTATATATATATCCAGAGAATCTTCGGCAACTTTTTGCTCTCTTGTTTGAAGATTAAATCCAAGGTAGCCGTTGTCTTGATAAATTGCTGTTACATCCGTCTGGTTTTCGTTGAATCTTAAGTTTTGTGTAAACTTTTCAAGATTATAGATATCGCCTTTTCGAAAATTCAATCTCTCAGTTAAAACCGTATCCGGATAAACTGTATTACCGCTCCAATAAATATTTCTAACCTTGTATTGAGGTCCTTCATAGACTGTAATTTTTATTTCAACATCTTTATTGTTATTGCTGTAAATAAGTGTATCGCTTAAAATTTCAAAATCTCTAAAACCATTTTTATGATAAAATTCTTTCAACAAGACTTTATCTTTATCAAGTTCTTCGCGTTTTAGAGTAGAGCTTGTCCAGAACTTCCACCATCTTGCTTCCGAAGTATTATCAAAGGCACCTCTAAGATCACCGTCATCAAATGATTTATTGCCAACAAAGGAAATTTTTCTTACGACTACTTTATCACCTTCATCAATTTCATAAACCAAAACTTTTCTGTTCACCACTCTTTCAATAATTCGGGTAGGAATGTTCGGGTTATAGTCATATTTAGTAGTTACCTCCCACGAAAAATCTTTTTCATTTCTCCAAGTTGCAATTATCTCTTTTTTGACAGTGTCTGCTCTGACAAATGTGAAAAAATGAGGAGTTATTCTTGCATTTAAATATCCTTTTTCCTCATATAACTTTTTTATTTTGGAAATTCGATTATATACTTCCTGAGTTCTTAGGATTTGTCCTCGAATAAAATCACCGACTTCAAGAATATCATCTTCATCAAGTTCATCATTACCGGAGGTCATGACTTTCTCGACACGCGGAAATTCTTTTACTTTAATAATAAGAAAAACTCCGTCGTCAATTTTTTTCTCTATTTCAATTCGGATATCTTCAAAAATATTTAGAGACCATAGGCGTGAGATAGCGTTTACGGTTTGATCGCCGGGTATTTCAATTTCATCACCAATTTTTAAACCGGAGTTGGCTATTATTGTTTGAGGATCAGCAGACTCACTTCCTTCAACAGAAATTCCGAGAATCTTATAGTTTGCTTTTTGGAATTGCGCAAAAGAAATAGTAGTGAAAATTAAAAAAAATAATAAACCGTACTTGAGTGTTGTGTTACGAGAATTTTTTTGCATTATCAATATCTTTTAACTAATGGGAAACTTGTTCACTAACAAGACCGAATCTTCTTTCTCTTTTTTGAAAATCTTTTATTGCTTCATAAAGTTCAATCGTCCGGAAGTCAGGCCAAAGTACATCTGAAACATAAAGTTCGGAATATGCCAACTGCCAAAGCAAAAAATTACTTATACGGTATTCACCCCCGCTACGAATCATTAAATCCGGATCGGGAAAGTTTTTCGTAGTTAAGTGTTCAGAAATTAATTCTTCGTTTATATCCGATTTTTTAATCTTACCTTCTTCAAACTCCCGGATTATAGTCTTTACTGCTTCTAAAAGTTCCCAGCGTCCACTATAACTGAGTGCTAAGTTTAGGGTTAATCGGGAATTATTCTTTGTTTTATTTATAGCTTGTTCTAATTCTTTTTGAACTATTGTAGGGAGTGAATCAATATCACCTATGACGGTTAACTTAATGTTGTTTTTATTTAATTCATCGGTTTCGTTTTGAAGACTTTTAACAATAAGTCGCATAAGTGTGGATACTTCATCCTTTGGTCTATTCCAATTTTCCGTTGAGAAAGTATAAAGGGTAAGAACTTCAACACCCAAATGCGCACAAGCCTCAACCATATACCTAACGGATTCAACGCCTTCTTTATGCCCTGCAACTCGCGGCAGATTTCTTTTTTTTGCCCATCTACCGTTTCCATCCATAATTATAGCAATGTGTTTTGGTATCTCGCCAATTTTTTTCAGTTGATCGAATCGGGTTTTATCTTGTTCTGAGAGTGTTGCTGCCAATGTACTTTTAAATTTTATTTAGACCAAGTAAAATAGTTTCAGAAGGTTAGAATGTCAAGAAAGTGAAGTATTTACAATACTTTATGAAGAAGCAGTTATTCAGAATGCTTACTCGTCATTAAGTGCAATGAGTTTAATATTTTTTTGAGATTGTTCAGGTAAAGATTTAACAATCATCTTTGCTTTATTTAGGTAAGAAGAAGGTACACCAACAAATAAACTTATTTTTTTTGTAGAACTTTTAGAATGTTGAGAAGCTAAAAAATCCAGTTTAGAAATTATTTTGGGGTCATTCAATTCTTCTTCACGTAGAATAATTCCAAAAACCATTTTCCTTTTATACTTACCTACAGCATCAACCTGGTAATTTCCAACGGGTCTTGGTTCGGGTAAATATTTTCCATATCGTCTACTCAATGTTAAGAAGCCGTTTTTCCAAAAATGATGGATAAGCTGATCTACCCTATGTTGTGTTGTTATTTTCGATTTCATTTTAATTCACTCTATGCAGATAAAATCGGAATAATTGGTGAAAATTTTTTCAGTTCAAGAATCTTAATGTTGTAAATCTTGTCATATTCAAATTTCTTTACTTCACTTGAATTATTTGGTCTTCCGTAGATGACCTTTTTCCCATTTCTACTTTTTGATATATAATAAGGTTCCAAAATGATTTCATCGAGATGGTAAATAAATCTTACTCTTTTTCTTTTTAATATGGCATTTGCAAATATTTCTGATTTCATTTTTTCCTCAGCTAATTATATTGCCGGAAAACTCCAACTACTTTACCTACTATCGAAAAATCTTCTCTTTTGTTTAATATGATAGTTTGGTAATTATCGTTTTCCGGTATTAGATGTATTTTGTTGTCTTTTTGTTCAAATCTCTTTAATGTGGCTTCATCACCGATAAGAGCAATAATAATTTCACCGTTTTGAATATTTGATTGTGGATTAACAATAACAGTATCACCTTCAAAAATTCCAGCATTTATCATACTGTCACCACGAACTTTTAAGGCAAAACAATTGGATTTTTTGTCCACAAATGAAGGATCAATTACTAAATTACCTTCAATATTTTCTTCTGCAAAAATTGGATAACCGGCTGCAACACGACCTACAATTGGTATTTCGAATATTCTTTCAGAGAATTTTTCAAATTTATTTGTAATCGAATCTACAATTGAAAGAGCCCGACTTTGGTGTGATTCAACATTAAGGTAACCCTTTTTAACAAGAGCATCTAAATGCCGTTTTACACCAAATGTTGAGGAAATATCGAATTTTTTACCTATTTCTCTCAAAGTTGGAGGATATCCGTTGAGGTCCAAATATTGTTGAATAAAGGTTAGAATTTCCTGCTGACGATCAGTAAGCTTAAGTTTCATTATAGTGTTCCTTTGTTCACTACAAATATAGTGTACAAATGCGCACTTGTCAAGATATTTTTAAAATAATTTTTCCCGGGTAAAGATTTTTTCTTAGAAATTAAAAAAGCTCGCCAATAGACGAGCTTTTACCTTGTTATATTCAAGTTGTTACTAAATTATTTTAGTCAATATATGTCAACCAATTGTATCTGTCTTCTATTCTACCGTACTGAATACCTGTAATTTCATCATATAGCTTTTTGCTAAAATCGCCACCAACATCTTCGCACATTTTTAGTATTTTATCTTTGTATTTTAATCTCCCCACGCATGAAATAACCGCAGCGGTTCCGGTCCCAAACATTTCTTCAAGACTACCGTTTTCATACCTGGTAACAATTTCATCAATTCCTATCATTCTTTCATTCACATTCATACCCCAATCGCGTAATATCTGTAATACCGATAGCCTTGTTACACCGGGTAAAATAGACCCTGTAAGATTAGGGGTTGCAATCTCATTTTTGAATTTAACGAAAATATTCATAGTACCGACTTCTTCAAGAAATTTTAGATGAATTGCATCCAACCACAAAACTTGTGTATAGCCTTGTTTTATTGCTTCACGTTGAGCAGCTAAACTTGCTGCGTAATTACCGGCAGTTTTACAATCGCCAACACCTTTTCTAACCGCACGAACATACTGATCTGTCGCAAGAATCGGCACGGGTTTAAAACCTTCGGGATAATATGGACCAACCGGGCTAAGTAAAATTACTAACTTAAAATTGGAAGCAGGTTTAACACCGAGAAAAGGATCTGTTGCAAATACAACCGGACGAATATAAAGAGCATGTCCGGGAAGCGTCGGTATCCAATTTTGTTCTAACTTTACTAATTCAAGCATCGCATCTAATACAAGTTTTGGATCAACTTTAGGAATACACATCCGTTCTGCAGAATTATTTAGTCGTTCAATATTTTTTTCGGGTCTGAATAAAGCAATCCTTCCATCATTATGTTTGTAAGCTTTGAGACCTTCAAAAATTGATTGACCATAATGCAATACCATTGCTGCAGGACTCAATTCAAGTTTAGTTCTTTTTTTAATTGTAGGGGAATGCCAGCCGCCGAGCGCTTCATCATAATCCATCTCAAAAACATGATCTGTAAATGTTCTACCAAAAATTAACTTTTCGGGAATTTCTACAAGGTTTTCACGCTCGGCAATTTCATAAATAATATTTTCCATAGTAATCACCATTTTTTATTGGGGTTTTAAGAAGAAATTTAAAATAAAAATGCCCGGTGGAGGGCTCAACCGGGCACTTTAGATATGAATTGGTAATTATTTTTATAATTACCAAGTTTGAAATAATAATCAGAAGTAAAAAATCTATATACAATGCTAAAACTCTCTTTTTCTCAGAATGAAATTTCTTTCTACTCTCTGAAATATAATAAATTATAAGATATTGACAATGGGAAAAAGCGTCTACTATCCGGTTATTATCTGGAAAATTAGTTTTAAATTGCTTCATCAAAATTTACTTGTAAAATAACGGTTTATTAATATTATCGAATTTTTTTAACCCTTGTTTAACGGATTTGATGAATCTATAATAAACGCAGATAAACTATAAATGCTAATCACGATAAAAGTTAGACATATTTTGTAAATGTATTTCTTATTTTTGATTTTTATTTTCTTCATAGTACAGATTACTGAGCAGTAATTTGATGCCAAAAATAAAGGAGTAATAATTAAGTTGACGGCAATTGGTAATATGTTAAGTTCATTAGGGAAAAGAACATTAGATTTTTTTCAAGAACTTGGTGAGATAACATTACTCTTCCTCGGCATTATAAAATTTACCCCAAGCTTAGTTAAGCACCGAAGACACTTGCTCGTTCAAATGGAGCATATAGGTGTAAACTCACTCCCGTTAGTACTAATAATTGCGGTATTCACCGGTGCGGTTGCTGCTTGGCAGGCGGCATATCAATTAAAAGGAGTCGCACCGCTTTCATTTCTTGGGACGGCTACAACCCGAGCGATTATTACAGAACTCGGTCCGGTGTTAACTGCAATTGTAATAGCCGGCAGAGTCGGTGCATCAATTGCTGCCGAACTCGGTTCGATGAAAGTTACCGAACAAATCGACGCATTAAAAACTATGGGAATTTCCCCGGTTAGATATCTCGCAGTACCAAGATTCTTTGCAGCAATTTTAATGATGCCTGTATTAATTGTTTTTGCAAATACCATTGCAGTTATTGGTGCTTTTATAATATCTAATTATTTCCTCGATGTTTCTTACAGTGTTTTCTTTGATTCCGCGAGAAGATTTTTTGAAATCGGCGATTTCTTTTTTGGAATTGTTAAAGGAATTTTCTTCGGCGGAATTACCTCACTTCTCGGCTGTCATATTGGCTTCGCAACTGAAGGCGGAGCAGAAGGAGTAGGCAACTCTACAATCCGTTCATTTGTGTTAAGCTCTGCTATGATTCTTATAATAGATTATGTTTTGTGGACGGTTATTTTTTAATAATTGAAAACTTCGCAAATCATCCTTCGTTGTTCTACTGTTCTTAAATCAAAGCGAAGTAGGAATAACGATTAACGATTTTTGATTTTAGAAGTGAAAAAACTCAACTTCTCTTTGGTTATAATTGTTTTAATTAAGCCGCTGTCTGCCGTGTATTCTATTACGTATATTAAATTAATATTAATACAGCAACTAAAACTTGTTTTAATTTTTTGTGATTTGTATTTTAATAACAATTACATTTGAAAAAATAAAGGTATTGTTATGAGGTTAACTTTTCTAACAATGTTATTCATTTTTGCTTTTATCGGTTTACAAGCACAACCATGGTCTTATGATTTTGGAACTGCGACTGGAACCTATTCCACAAATAATAGTGCTTCCACTGAATTCCTCCCGGCCCCAAGTGAAAATGGGGGAACTGCTCGAGTTAGAGTGAGTAATAATCAGGGAGGTAGTTTTAATTTAGAAAACCAAGATATAACTTTTGGTTCGGACACATATTTACGGGTAGTTGCATCTACAGGTAGTTCAGTGAATAAGTTCTCAATTTATGATTACACAGCTGGAAAATCTTTCACTATTAAATTCCTTCTTAGACTTGGAGCTTCAGATGGAACAAATTCTGGTGCTAGTGCTGGAGAATGGTATTTTTTTATTGGTGATGGTGTGAGATATTCTGATAATAGTGGATTTGCTACAGCTCAAACTTTCACTGGATTAAAATGGACTTTTGGAGCTGAAGGAGCAATTACATTTGAATATAATAATAATGGCAGTTGGTCTTCTAGTGGAATTTCTGGAACTCCTTTTGCGCAAGGTACTGATTATACTATTGAGATATATGGAAACAATTCTACAGAATCGGCTAACTATACATATAACACACCGCAATCAGTTGCTGTAAATACTTTCGATTTGTGGATTAACGGAAACCAGGTCGGTGATGATTTATCGAAATCAAATCTTCCCGATGATGCAAATATTGATTCATGGATGTTTTATGGTATCAATAGTGCGTCCAATGTTGCAAATATTTTTTTAGATAACTTTCTTTGGACAAATGAAATTGCATCAGTCCCACTCCCTGTAGAACTAACATCATTCTCAGCTGAATATGCAAACAACTCAGTCCAATTAAATTGGGAGACTGCAACGGAAGTAAATAATTTTGGTTTCGATATTGAGAGACAGTATCAAGTATCAAGTAGCGAATATCAAGAATGGGAAAGAATTGGTTTAGTTTATGGACATGGTACAACAAACTCGCCCAAATATTATTCTTATATAGATGAAGATTTACCAAACGCAGATAAACTTTTCTACCGTTTGAAACAAATTGATAACGATGGAACGTATGCATATTCCAAAACAGTTGAAGTTGATCTTTCGGGCGTTACAAGTGTGGATGACGATAAAATAGTTTACGAATTTTCACTTGAACAAAATTATCCGAACCCCTTTAACCCGGTAACAACAATAAATTTTACACTTCCCGGCGTAGGAACAAATCATGAGTTGTCTCTTCAAGCGAAGTTGACTGTTTATAACTTGCTTGGACAAGAAGTTGCAATTTTGTTAAATGAAGAAAAATCTGCGGGAAGTTATCAAATTCAATTTGATGCGAGCAATTTACCAAGCGGAATTTATTTCTATTCTCTTACTTATGGCAATAATATTCAAACACGCAAACTCGCACTTCTAAAATAGTTTGACATACCAAATATTTTGTAGTGGACGAAAATATTCGTCCACTACACATTTTAGAACTACCTTTTAACTTGCTAAACAATTCTATAAGGGATAATTTTCACAAGACAATTTTGTGTTAATTATAAGGGAAAAGTAATGTCAAATTTCGTAATCAAACCGGCAGTAAGAACAGAAAAAATAACTTATGCAGTTAGAGATATTATTGTATTGGCAAATGAAGTCGCTAAAACCGGCAAAGAGATGTTGTACTTGAATATCGGTGATCCGAATTTATATGATTTTGAACCACCTCGTCACATGGTAGATGCAACTTATAATGCAATGCTGAGAAACAAAAACGGTTATTCACCTTCATCCGGAATAAAAGAAGCAGTAGAAGCAATAGAAAAAGAAGCCGGGCGGAAGGGAATTAAAAATGTTCACGATGTTTTTGTAACGACCGGTGCAAGTGAAGCAATCGAACTTGCGGTAACCGCGCTTGTTAACCAAGGTGAAAATATTTTAACTCCGACACCGGGTTATCCGTTGTATACTGCAATTGCAAGTAAACTTCAAGCTTATGAGAACCCATATTACTTAAATGAATCAAACGGCTGGCAGCCGGATATCGATGATATCAGAAGTAAAATTAATGATAAGACAAAAGGCATAATTATAATTAATCCGAATAATCCAACCGGGTCGAATAACAGTCCCGAAACATTAAAACAACTTATTGATCTCGCAATAGAAAAAAATCTTGTAATCTTTGCGGATGAAATTTATGATAAGCTTTTATTCGACGGACAAAAACATTTATCGATTGCATCTATAAATCACAATGCACCGGTTGTAACTTTCGGCGGATTATCGAAAAATTATATGGTGCCTGGATTTAGAATTGGTTGGGGAGTTGTAAGCGGTCAAAAAGAAATGTTGAAAGATTATATTGAAGCGATTAATAAAATGCTTCGTGCAAGACTATCTGCAAACCATCCCGAACAATACGGAATAAAACCTGCGCTTGAAGGTGATCAATCTCATTTAACAGTTGCAATGGAAAAACTTCATAGAAGAAGAGATATGACTTATGAAATGCTTAATTCGGTTGAAGGAATTTCTTGTGTTAAACCTGAAGGCGCATTTTATGCTTTCCCGAAAATTGAATTGAACAAACAAAACGATAATCATTTTGTTGCCGAGTTAATTAAAGAAACCGGGGTTGTTGTTGTTCCGGGAACGGGTTTTGGGCAAGTCCACGGAACAAATCACATGCGCGTTGTTTTCTTACCTCAAGATGAAGTTCTTGAAAAAGCTTACAAAAATATTGTTGAGTTTTATAAAAAGTATAAAGAAGTTTTTGATAAATAAATTGCTATGAAAACCCCGGGATTTGTCAAGTTGTAGTTTGGTAGAGAAGTTTTAGATTATAAATTAATATGGAAAATCCCGGGGTTTCTTTTAAAAAAAAGGAAAAAGAAAATGATATTCGATTCAATTGAAAACTGCAGTTTGTATTACGGACTCGGCGAAAAATTTAAGACTGCTTTTGAATTCTTAAAAAATACCGATCTTGAAAATCTTCCGTTAGAAAAAATTGAAATTGACGGCGATGAAATATTTGCACTCCCGCAAAAGTACACTACGGTTGGTGAACATGAAAAAAAATGGGAAGCTCACAGAAAGTATATCGACTTGCAGTATATTATCGACGGTTCCGAAAATATCGGTTTTGTTTTGATTGATTATCTTGATGAGCTCGAAGATTATGATGAAGAAAAGGATTACGAACTATTAAGCGGTGAAGGTGATTATGTTCAAATTAACGATGGAGAATTTGCAATTTTTTTCCCTGATGATGCACATAAACCTGGTTTAAAAGTTGGTGAGAAAGAAGAAGTGCATAAAATTGTTGTTAAAATAAAAGTGTGATGTGTAGAGCGACGATCCTTCGTCGCTCAAAATACAAATTTTAAAGCGACGCTCTCTCGTCGCTTATAAAGAACTTTTTGTAAATCCAAATAAAGTTTAAATAGTGCCAAGCCAAGCTCAAACCAAGCGACCAAGGATGGTCGCTTTACATTTACTACTCAATCACTTTTTTACTTATCGCATCGACAAAAAGTATATCACCAATTTGATCATACCCTAAGAAAATTTCTGCACCTTCGTGTTTTAATCTTTCTTCACGGAAACCGATAATAGTTAGCGCTGCGTCTTTGGATTTTTCATTTACAAGTGATTGCAAACTTATACCTTCTTTTTTCTCTATCACTTCAATATTTTTTTCCGTTATTGGAAGTCTTCCCGAAAGAACTATATCATTTAGTTGATCTTTTGTTTTTTGAATTTCGCCTTCGTTGCAGAAACTATAAATTTTTATGAAACTTTTATGCCAATCGGGATGCCCTAAAATTATATAGCTCAATAAGATCATTAAGTTGGCATTCTCGTCATTTAAACCTCTTATCCAAATATTGATACCGTTTTCGTGACGTAATGTTTTATGCGAACATCCGAGAACACAAACATCATAATCACCTGCTTGAGTTAATGCAATATTATCTGTTATTTGATTAAGTTCGCTTGGATTTTTTTTATCAAAGTCGAAAATTATCATATTGCTTTCCATTCCCGAAGCGCTTGGTAACTGCAAAGCTTGAGCAATTGCTGAAGTATATGACGGCGATATTATTGTATCAACTATCATATTACCGCCAATCTTTCTAACACGTTTTATCAAATCACTTTGAATCCTTACGGCTTCTTGATTTGCTTTTCTTGAATAATATCCATCAATAAGATGAAGATAAGTACCGAAGCCGTGTTTATAAGAAATCCAGCTTAACAACTCAAAAGCTTTGTCTCGTTCAAAGGAAGCTTTAGAAATACAAATTGCAGAGGGTCGCCATGTTTCGCGTAACTTCTTGGATTTTTGTAAATAGACTTGCAGATTTCTACTCAATTGAAAAATTGCACCGAGAAATATTGACTCTAATCCTATTCGGTCTTTGTGATAAGCATTAATTCCAACATACATAAGTATCATAAGAGTAATTGAAAGAAAAGCATAAGTAGGACTCATCTGGAACATTAACCAAACACATAGGATAAAACCAACCAAAGAAAAATACCATCGCGAACGAAATGTTGGTCTATACGAAGGATCGGAACCGAAATGATGTAAAAATGAAATCAAACAGATTGAACCGTATGTTACCATAAAAAACATTGATATAATTGAAGCTACCGCATCAACGTCACCGAGACTGACAAAAACAAGAGCAATAACAAAAGTAATTATGGTTGCATTTGTCGGTTCTTGTGTGGAAGCTTTACTTCTTGAAACAATCCAATTAAGAGAACGAATAGGGAATGATTGATCCATGCCGATTGCTTGTAATGTTCTTGGTGCAACTAATATTGATCCAAGCGCGCTTGATAAAGTTGATGCAGCTAATCCAACCGGGATCAATATCCAACCGTATAGAGCAATATCAGACATAACCAATTGATTGTTTACTAAATCTTCCGGGCTAGCCGAACCGGAAAGTTTCCAAATGATAAAGAAATAAATTATCATCCCAAGAAAAGTTGCCGTAATTGTTCCTAGTGGAATTGATTTTTTGGGATCTTTTAAATCACCTGACAATCCAACACCGGCAGTCATGCCTGTGAATGCTGGAAATATTATTGCAAATACAATAAAGAAATCTTGAGAATTTCTAAAAGATCTTTCCCAAATACTGAAGTTTTGTGTAGAAGCATAGCTTGTTGAACCAAGAAAAAATGCTAACAGCGATATAGCTAAAATACCTACCACAAAGTAGAGTGCTTTTATTCCTAAATTTGCACCTTTCTTAATTATAACCAGACCAAGAATAATCATGCTTGGGATACTAATAACTTGTCTCGGCAGATCAAGTCCAAATTGATTTTTGACCCAATCGAATATGGGAGAAAAGGCTTCTGTAAAAGCAATAATATAGAATGCAACACTAATAGCTTGCGAAAGGTAGAGGGCAATTCCAATAGTAGCACCAATATTTAAACCGAATGATCTTGATATAATAAAATATTCACCGCCTCCCTCAACCCGCCTATTAGTTGCAATTTCGGAAATTGCTAAAGCAGTCGGAATAGTTACAAGATGTCCCAATATTATAATAAGAGCAACTCCGAAAAAGCCAAGCGTGCCAACTGCAAAACCGAAACGTAAAAATAGAATTGCACCAAGGATAGTCGAAATTGCTGTAAAGAAAACAGGCAGGGTGGAAAACTTATTTGCATCATTTGCGGTAGACATTAATGCTCCGAAAATTTCTCTTGGAATTATATATAAAAGATGTCATCTTTTCAAAAAGTGTTGTATCAAAGTTTTACTATAATCTTATTGATTCAAAAAAAAATGTTTGGAAAAAAGTAAGATAATTAAAACGGCTAATTTTTTTGACTATCCCGAAGATAATATAATTTTTGGGGGAAGCCGATTCTTTAATCTTTCATTCCCTGAGCGCTTTTTGGTTAGCTTGATAACAGAGACTCAATTATCTATATTTGAAACCTAATTTAGAATAAAAAAAACCGTTTATTTTGCACAACCATCAAATAACAATTCTTCCTAACGGAATAAAAGTAATAAGTGAAACTCTTCCTTATGTTAAATCCTTTTCATTGGGCTTTTGGTTTAATGTCGGCACTCGCGATGAAAATGAAGATAATAACGGTATAAGTCATTTTATTGAACACATGCTCTTTAAAGGAACAAAAAATCGCAGTGCATCTCAGATTGCCGATGAGATTGAATCTTTAGGCGGTTACTTAAATGCATTTACTTCAAAAGAACATACTTGTTATTACGGTAGGGGATTATCCCGGCATATAGAAAAAACTTTTGAAGTTCTTGCAGATATGATTCAGTACCCGGCTTTTAAAAACCAAGAAATAAAAAAAGAAGCCGGTGTTGTTGTTGACGAATTAAATGATATCGAAGATAATCCCGAAGAATTGATTTTCGACAAATTTGAATCAATGCTATTTAACGGGAATGATTTAAGTAAACCGATTATTGGAACAACCAAAAATATTCTTTCATTCAAACGGGAAGATCTTTTTTGTTATCTAAAAGATAATTATACCTTCGATAATCTTTTTATTGTAGCCTCAGGTGCGGTTAATCACCAAGAATTGGTTGAGTTTACTAAAAAGTATTTTGTAAAAGATCTTGGTAAATCGAATCGTATTAGAAACAAATTAAAACTCAATCAAACAGAAGATTTGTATGTTTTCAAAGATATACAACAATCTCATTTTATTATGGGAAAACCGGCATTTGGTTATGATAATAAGAATAGAATAAAGGTCAGTTTGTTATCTCACATTTTAGGTGAAGGCAGCAGTTCTCGCTTGTTTCAATCAATCCGCGAAAAAAACGGAATTGCTTATCAGGTCAATAGTTTCTTAAATTCGTTTTTTGATATTTCTACTTTTGGAGTATATCTTTCTACAAGCGATAAGATGATAAATAAAGCAGTTGATATAATTGATAATGAATTCAAAAAATTACGTAGTAGAAAAATCAGCAAAAAAGAATTGAGTAAAGCTAAAGAGTACTTAAAAGGAAGTATTTATATGAGTTTGGAAAGTACGACTAATAGGATGATAAGACTCGCAAATTCGATGATATATTTTAACAAAGTAAAACCACTTAGCCAAAGCATAAAAGAAATTGATAGTGTTACAACCGGTGATATACTGGAAATTTCAAACGAACTTTTGAAAGAAAATACTATGAATAAAGTAATTATTAGTTCTAAAAATATTTTACTTTATTCTGCAGCATAAAATAAAAAGGAAAATAAATGCCAAAGCTTACAATTAATGGACGAGAAATTGATTTTAAACAAGGTCAAACTGTAATTGAAGCAGCTAAAGATAACGGGATTGAAATTCCACATTATTGTTGGCATCCAAGTTTATCGGTCTCCGGCAACTGCCGGGTATGTTTAGTGGAATTAGAAAAAATGCCGAAACTTGTAATTGCATGTTCTACACTTGCAGCCGAAGGCATGGTAGTGCACACTCAATCCGAAAAAACTTTGCAAGCAAGAAATGCCGTAATGGAATTTTTGCTTATTAATCATCCTTTGGATTGCCCGATTTGCGACGAAGCAGGAGAATGTAAATTACAAGAATATGCATTTGACCATGGTTACGGTGAAAGTAGATTCGATGAAATGAAAAATAGAAAAGAAAAACGCGTAGCATTAGGTCCAAGAATTATGTTCGACGGTGACCGCTGCATATCATGCTCACGCTGTATCCGTTTTTCTGATGAGATAGCTAAAGCAACTCAACTTACTTTTGTTCAAAGGGGAGATAGAGTTACAATAAAAACTTTCCCCGGTGAAGAATTCGATAATCCATATACACTTAACACGGTTGATATTTGTCCGGTCGGTGCTTTGACAAGTAGAGATTTCAGATTCAAAGCACGTGTTTGGGATATGTCGGAAACAAAAACAATCTGTCCCGGTTGTTCACGTGGCTGCAATATTGAAATGTGGGTTCGTAACAATGAAATACTTCGCTTAACACCACGAGAAAATCTTGAAGTTAATGAATACTGGATGTGTGATTGGGGACGACTCAATACTTTCAAATTTGTTAATGCCCGAAATAGAATAGATGGTGCCTTGATTCGTGAGAATGAGGTTATCACAAAAGTATCAGTTGAGGAAGGAATATCGAAAACTGCTCAAGCTATTCAGAAATACAAAGCAAGTCAGATTGCATTTTTAGGCTCTGCCTTCGCAACTTGTGAAGATAATTTTTCTCTTGCAAAATTTGCAAAAGAAAGTTTTTCGGCAAACAACATTGATTTTATTAGATATGTTGATGAAACCAATCAAGATGACATTTTAATTAAGCCGGATAAAACTCCCAATACATTAGGTGCGAAATCTACAGGTATTAAACCGGGCAATAGCGGATTGAATATTCATGAAATATTTTCGGAAATTAAAAAAGGAAATATAAAAGCACTTTTTGTTATGGAAGATAATCCAGCCGCAATTTCGGATGATTATAAAAATGCACTGAAAAAATTAGAATTGTTAATAGTTCTTTCAGTAAATGAAAATGAAACAACGGAATTGGCTGATATTGTTTTACCGGCTGCGGCTTATGCAGAAAAGAATGGAACTTTTATTAATTTTGAAGGAAGACTTCAAAGAATAAGACCGGCTGTTGTAACCCAAAATATGGAACGCTCACTTGATGGAATGTCGATGAGCAGACTTGATAAATTCGGAACAAAATATGATTCATGGGCGAGTGGTCATAGAGTTGATGCTCAACCAAGTTGGAAACTAATTTCCATGCTTTCGCAGAAGTTAGGAGGTAAGATCAATTATCAAACAGCGGAAGATGTTTTTGATGATTTGGTCAAATCGAATAAAGAGTTTTCCGGATTGGATTATGATATTATCGGGGAAAAGGGAACTCAACTAGATTCCTTTATAAAAGTTAAAGAAACGGTTTAATATAACATTGGAATAAATATGACGCTTCTTGAAATTACAATAATAACAATGATAAGAATTGCAATAATTATTAGTGTATTGCTCTTAACGGTCTCTTATCTTGTATATTTTGAAAGAAAAATTAGTGCCTGGACCCAAAATCGTATTGGACCTAACAGAGTAGGTTGGAGAGGGGCACTGCAGCCGTTTGCAGATGTTGGTAAACTTCTTTTAAAAGAAGATATTATTCCTTCTGCATCCAATAAATCTATTCACACCTTAGCCCCTTTTATAACTCTTGTTATCGCGTTTTCTACTTATGCTGTTATTCCAATCGGACCAAATGTTACTCTTTTCGGATATGATATACCTTTAGCTGTTGCAGATGTTAATATAGGAATACTTTATGTTCTCGCTTTAACATCTTTAGGAGTTTACGGAATTACTTTAGCTGGATGGTCTTCAGGTAGTAAATATTCGTTGATTGGCGGAATTAGATCTTCTGCTCAAATGATTTCTTATGAAGTTTCTATGGGATTTTCTATTGCCGGTGTTGTTTTGGTAGCAGGTTCTCTTAGCCCAATTACAATAGTTGAATCTCAATACGGTTGGATGTGGAATGCAGTTTTACAACCGATTGGATTCATTACATTTGCAATATCCGCTTTTGCCGAAACAAATCGTTTACCGTTTGATTTACCGGAAGCTGAACCCGAACTTGTAGGCGGTTACCATACAGAATATAGTAGTATGAAATTCGCCTCCTTTTTCCTGGCGGAATATGCAAATATGATTATAGCGAGTGCTCTGATTGTCACACTTTATTTAGGCGGCTGGCAAGTTCCTTATATTGATAAATTAGGTTTAGGTGAGACTCTTACGGTTCTTATTCAAATAGGATCCTTTTTTGTGAAAATGGGAGCCGTATTGTTTTTCTTTATTTGGGTTAGATGGAGTATACCTCGATTCAGATACGATCAACTTATGTCTTTGGGATGGAAAGTTATGTTTCCTTTATCATTGTTTAACGTAGTTTGGGTTGCAGTTCTTATTATGTTGTTCAATATTTAATGCTGAGAAAGGAATTTTACGATGGCGGTTAAAAGAAGAAAAAATGATTTAAACATATTAGAGAAATTATATATTCCTGAAATTGCCAAAGGAATGGCTCTTACGTTAAAGAATATGTTCCGACCTCGTGTAACCATGCAGTACCCTGAAGTAAAATTCGATCCTCCTGCATCATACAGAGGAAGACCGGTTTTAGTTGAAGAGCCCGAAACAGGCGAAAGATGTGTTGCTTGTGGTTTATGTTCTCGTGTTTGTCCGGCGCTCGCAATTGAAGTACAAGCAGCTGAAACTGATCGTGAAAAAGAAAGATATCCCGAAAAATTTGAAATTAATATGATTAGATGCATTTTTTGCGGATTTTGCGAAGAAGTCTGCCCCGAAGAAGCTATTGTTATGAGTAAAGATTATGAGCTGGTTTACACTAATCGGCAAGATGCCATTTATGGTAAAGATAAATTATTAGTGCCGGTAGAAGAACTTCAGGATAGATTAGACTATTTGAGGAATTTTAAGTAAGATAGAATTGAATTTTTTGAGAAGTTCATAAAATCGAAAGTATGAGAAATGTTGTTTATATATTGTTTTTATCTTTTGTTCTATCTATTAATATTTACGGCAATGACCGGATAAATATTAATAGTATTTCATCACCTCAATTTGTATTGAGAGGGGAGAATTTCACCGTTTCATTAAAACTAACCCTACCGTCAGAAACAACTTCACTTGAACTCTATTTGCATATAAGTTCTAGCGGATCATTAAAATCCGTTGATCTGAAAAGTCAAAATTTTCAGAAGCAGATGCGTTTTTACAGAGCCGATACTGAGAGTTTACTTGATAAAGTTTACAAAATTGATTCCGGCGATCTTTCATCTTTAGAAGGAAAGATAATTCAAGTCAATCTTCAATTAACTTCGAGCAGGGATGAAACTCTGCAATATTTCATATCAACCCAAAAAGATATTAGTGAAGAAGAAAGATTATCAGGGCAAATTAAAAATGTAAAGATCTATAAAGAATCTTCTGCTGCTGGTAAGTCTCTCGAATTACGTTCCGGTTCACAAATGAAATTAGATTTTTCGTCCGATGGTCATGAATCCCCAACTGCACTAATTGAGTTTTGGTCACTTTCAAAAGGAAATCGCTCAGAAGTAATAAATATTTTTGATGAAAACCAGAATGAATTAACAAAAATTTCCATTTCGGATTTTGGATACTTAACAACACCAAATTTTTTCGATGCCGAGTTCTTTAAAGAAATTTTTATTGATCGGTCAAATTGGAATTATTTCTTAATTAAGTTCAACACAAATTCGGGGAAGGTTAAATTTTATTTAAATAATTTGCTCTTCCATGAAGGGATTCTTCGTTCAATTGTAAAACAAAGTGAATTTGTTATTGAATTCAATAACAATTCTCGTGAAGGCAGCTTATATATTGATAGATTAAAAATTTGGTCTTTCGGTAATAACGAAAGATTGGCATTATCAAATAAAAATTTTAATAGGTATTCAGCAGACAGTTCTTCTATTATTTATGAAAACAATTTCGATAATGATAGTTTTGGTGAAGAAATAAAAATTTCAGGGGATTATAAACTTGTAAGATCATCAGCACCCATCTTTTCTAAAGCTCCAATCTTAACAGTCTCTCTTTTTGGTCAAAGCTATCAATTAAATTGGCAGGTAAACGATTTAGCTCATGCGAAAGGTTTTATTGTTGAAAAGTCGTATGATTTAAAGCAGTTTGAATTTGTTTCCTCAATACGCGTAACCGAGAAAAGAAAAGCATCATATAGTACTACCGATTATGACTACACTGATAATCAAATTATTTACTACCGTGTTAAACAGATTAATGAAGATGACTCATTTATTTACTCAGACGCAGCAAAAGTTGGAAGAGGCAGAACAAAGCACTTTACTCTTGAACAAAATTATCCCAATCCATTTAATCCAATTACTACCATTTCAGTTGATGTACAAAGAGCCGATGAATTTGCAGTTCTTGTTTACGATATAGTTGGAAAGGAAATAGCAGTTCTTCATCAAGGACCTCTTGGAATGGGTAAACATCATTTCAATTTTGACGGATCGAATCTTCCTTCAGGAATATATCTCTGTGAAATTAAATCGGGCGATGAACTTGAAGTTATGAAAATGATTCTTGCCAAGTAATTTTTTCTCAATAAAATCATTATATTAATCTCCATCCAATTAAATTTTTAAGAATATGTTATCTAAAGTATTCTCTTGTACCACATTTGGTATTGATGCTTTTCTTGTTGAGGTTGAAACTCATCTTGAAAAACAGTTACCGGGGGTAACAATTGTTGGATTACCGGATTCGGCTGTAAAGGAAAGTAAAGAAAGAGTTACCGCTGCTATAAGAAACAGCGGAATCGAATTCCCGTTGAAAAAACTTACCATTAATTTAGCTCCTGCAGATATAAAAAAAGAGGGAAGTGCTTTTGATCTTCCGATTGCTGTTGGAATTTTAGCCGCTGCCGAGCATATTCAATTTGATAAATTAGGCGACACTCTTCTTTTAGGCGAGCTCTCTCTTGACGGTACTTTACGGAAAGTTAAAGGAGGACTGCCAATTGCAGTTAAGGCAAAAAATACTAATCTAAAAAATCTCATCTTACCAAAAGATTCTGTTAAAGAAGCATCAATTGTGGACGGATTAAATGTTTACGGTCTGGAAAATCTTTTAGATGTAATTTCTTTCTTAAATGATGAAAAAGATTTTCAACATGTTGTAACAAGGAAGGAAGATGTTTTTTCAAAAGTTAACGAATACAATTTAGATTTTTCTGATGTAAAAGGACAAGAAAACGTTAAACGAGCTTTAGAAGTTGCGGCGGCAGGCGGACATAATATTTTAATGATTGGACCACCCGGTTCAGGTAAAACAATGCTTGCAAAAAGATTTCCATCAATTCTTCCTCCGCTTACATTTGAAGAAGCAATTGAAACAACAAAGATACATTCGGTAGCCGGAATATTAAGTAAAGATGAGGCATTAATTACCGAACGTCCTTTCCGAAGTCCACATCATACGGTTTCTGATGCAGCATTAATTGGAGGTGGGACCTTTCCAAGACCCGGTGAAGTTTCTTTTGCACATCACGGAGTTCTGTTTTTAGATGAATTGCCCGAATTTAAAAAGAATGTCCTTGAAGTTATGCGTCAACCGATGGAAGATTATAAAGTAACTATTAGTCGTTCTAAAATGTCGCTCGAATTTCCGGCAAATTTTATGCTTGCCGCTGCTATGAATCCTTGCCCTTGTGGATTTTATACCGATCCAAATCGTGAGTGCACTTGTAATTCAGGGATGATACAAAAATATATGTCCAAGATTTCCGGTCCATTGTTAGACAGAATTGATATTCATATCGAAGTACCTGCGGTTAAGTATAAAGAGTTATCTTCAACCACAAAAGGTGAGAGTTCGGCAGAAATAAGAAAAAGAGTTGTAAGAGCACGCGATTTACAGATTCAAAGATTCAAAGAAACTCCGGCTATTCACAATAATGCAGATATGCCTACACGTGAAATAAGGAAGTATTGTAAACTTGATGAACAAAGTTCTGAATTGCTTAAAATGGCAATGACGAAACTCGGTTTATCTGCAAGAGCTTATGATAGAATCTTAAAAGTTAGTCGTACCATTGCAGATCTTGAAGGTTCAGAAAATATCCTACCAGCACATATTAGCGAAGCAATTCAATACAGAAGCTTGGATAGAGAGTTGTGGAATCATTGAATGAAAAATGTTTGATCACAATTCGTAATAGGAAAATATCAGTTTAAGGAAATAATAGATGTTTACAAAATCTACCTATCCAATAGAATATCTAAAAGATTTTGTTACCAAAGTATTTATCCACTTAGGTCTAAATGAAGAAGATGCATCTTTAGCCTCGGATGTTTTAGGAGCTTCTGATTTACGCGGGATTGAGTCACATGGTGTTGCAAGACTTCATACTTACTTTGATATGTTAAAGACTGGACGAATTAATCCGACTCCTAAAATAAAGATCATACGAGAGTCTGCAACTACTGCAACAATTGATGGAGATAATGGTTTAGGATTAATTGTTGGTCCAAAATCGAATAAAATAGCAATGGAAAAAGCAATTAAATTTGGTACCGGTTGGGTAAGCGTCTCTAATACTAATCATTTTGGAATTGCAGGTTATTATGTGCTGGAAGCATTAAAACTAAATTTAATTGGTTGGGCTATGACAAATTCGACTAAATTAGTCACTCCTCTTTGGGGTAAGGAAAGAATGCTGGGTACAAATCCTATATCAATTGCGTTTCCGGGAAAAGAAGAACCTCCGATAGTCATTGATATGGCAACTTGCACGGCAGCATACGGTAAAATTGAAATGGCAAAAAGAAATAATGATCAAATACCAAAAGGTTGGGCAATTGATTCAAATGGAAGTGAAACAGAAGACCCAAATAAAATGGTAGATGGCGGAGCACTTTTACCATTAGGTTCGAATCGTGAAAGAGGAGGGCATAAAGGATATTGTTTGGCTGTCATGGTTGATGTTCTAAGTTGTGTTTTAAGTGGGGCAAATTGGGGACCTTTCGCACCGCCATTTGCTTTGCAGCAGGAAATTCCAAAACGATCTGTCGGTAAAGGGATTGGTCATTTCTTTGGAGCAATGAAGATTGATGCCTTTATTGAAGTAGATGAATTTAAATCTCAAATTGACGATTATGTCAGAACTTTTAGATCAACTAACCCACAGTCCGGAACAAATGGTCCATTAATCCCCGGTGATCCTGAAAGAGAAGCCGAAGAATTTAGATTAAAAAATGGCATTCCCCTTATTGAATCTGTAATTACTGAACTGCGTGATATTTCGAATCAGACCGGTATACCATTTGACTAATTAATTACCTTTATGTTTCCCCAGGTATACATCTGGAAAATTCCTAAATTGGACAAATAAATTCACAAAAAAGAAATCTTGCATTTATAAAAATATCACTCTATATTTATTGCTCGTGTTTTTTAAATTTTGACAGAAGTATTTGGGGAGGCGCCAAAGTAGGAGAGTTGGGGCGGACTGTAAATCCGTTGGCTTAGCCTGAGGGGGTTCGATTCCCTCCCTCCCCACGGCTTGAATATTCGGACTGTTTGAAGGAGATCACAATCCCGTTGTTATCGTACTTCACCGGTCATTCCAGATAAATAAATATTTAGTTTTTCCTCGTTTCGATAGTAATTCTATCGTTATGAGATTTTTTGTGTTCTTTTAATTGTGAAGATTAAGCGGGAGTAACTCAGTTGGCTAGAGTCACAGCCTTCCAAGCTGTTGGTCGCGGGTTCGAGTCCCGTCTCCCGCTCTAAATCTATTTGCGGCTCATTAATTGGTTAAGTTGTAAGTGAAATTTTACGTTTACATACTTGAGAGTATAGAACATAATGTTTGTTATATCGGGCAATGTAATAATGTTGAAGAAAGACTTGAATTACACAATAGTCCGCGAGCAAGATGGACAAAAAGATATCAGCCGTGGAGATTAATCCATACTGAGGAATATGCTTCTAGATCGGAAGCTATGAAAAGAGAAAAATACTTAAAATCTCTTAAAAACATTAGGCGATTCATCGAAGATATAAGGGCTGGTAAGGTATAAAAACAGCAAGAAGTAAGAGTTCATTAAATTATGGTTGGGTTAGGGGTTAATTACTTACTCAGTTGGATAGAGTCATCCCGACTTGTCGGGATTGGTCGCGGGTTCGAGTCTCGTCTCCCGCTCAATAAGCATGCTGATGTAGCTCAGTTGGTAGAGCACATCCTTGGTAAGGATGAGGTCACCGGTTCAATCCCGGTCATCAGCTCAAAGTAATTTTGTTAAACTTGTTTATACATATTGAAAGAATTTTTTTATCGGAGTTATTATGGCAAAGAGCAAAAATATAAGACAAAGAATAATATTAGAAAGTACTGCCGGTACAGGTTACCGTTATACAACTACCAAAAATAAAAGAAATCACCCTGGTAGAGTTGAATTTAAGAAATATGATCCGGTTGTTAGAAAACACGTAATTTTCAAGGAAACTAAATAATTACGAGAGTGGCTCAATTGGCAGAGCAGCGGTCTCCAAAACCGCAGGTTGGGGGTTCGA